>CAWGFA010000026.1:0-231657 GCA_963821725.1 uncultured Acidimicrobiia bacterium | reverse complement strand
TATGTTTATGTACGTCTACTTCGTTCAGTTTTACGTCTAATGCCGGCGCACGAATGTTGAGCTGAAGCCGTAACGGTTGCACGATCGGATCGATCCAGACGTCACCGGTGAACCAGTCTTCCGGTCCCTTGACGGTCGGCGGTTTGGGCTCGATTGCCATGTGATGCTCCTTTCTCAGAGGGAGAGCTGTACCCGTCCTGCCCGGATGGCGGCGATGACACCGCCGTCGATGAGCAGATCGCTGCCGGTGATGAAGGCGCCGTCGGGTCCGAGCAGGAGCGCAGCGACGTTGGCGATCTCGTCGACGGTCCCGACCCGTCCGGCGGCGGACTGCTCGATCATGGTTCGGTATCCCTGCAGCGCCGGGTCCGGTCATCTCGTCGCGGGCGAGGGGGGTGAGGATGATGCCGGGGCTCATGGAGTTGACGCGGGCGCCGCGGTCGCCCCAGCGGACGGCTTCGGCTTGGACGCGGAGCTGGTTGGCGCGCTTGGCGATGGCGTACGCGGCTCCGGAGGTGGGGACGGCGTCGACGGAGAGGAAAGGCAGCTGCAGGAGCTCGTCGGCTGGTGTCTGCGCGAGTGCGAGGTCCTGTTCGGGCGGGAGGGCGGGGATCATGTGGCCGGCCATGCTCGAGATGACGAGCCCGGCGCCGCCCGGACGCGATGACGGCTCCGAACTCTTCGAGGACGACGGCGACGCCGTAGAGGTCGACGGCGAGGATCGCCTCACGGCGATGCCTGCACCGGCGACAGCCCGGCGGTGTGGATGACGCGTGTGATGTCGCCGAGGTCGGCGGCCGCGGTTGCCAACGCGTGGACGGACTCGCGTGACGCGACGTCGACGGGGTGGGTGCTGACCTCGTGGCCACCGGCCTCGAACACGGCGGCGCCGGCACGGAGGTTGTCCTCGTTGCGGTCGGCGAGCAGGACGTGCCGTCCGGTGCCTTCACGCCGGCCGATGGCCTGGCCGATGCCTCCGGCGCCGATGACGACGACGACTTCCTTGCTCATGACGAGTGCTCCTGGTTAAGGACGCGCGCGTTGCACGTGTCGGTGATTGGACGGCGCCGGAGTGGAGGGGATCGCTGCGACGGTGCGGCCGGTGGACTGCTGTCGACGGTACGACGACGTGGCCGAGTGAGGGAGTCCCTGTGAGTACCCCTCAGGGTGCGGGACGCTCGGCGTGGTCGACCGACTCGGCCGGCGTGGCGGCCCAGCTGGCGAGAAGACCGAGCGCTTGCGCCGAGGGCGATTCGGGTTCGGCGGCGTAGACGAGGACCATCTGGCCCGGGTCGTTCGGGAGGAGCAGTGACCCTCGTAGTTCAAGGTGAGGTCGCCGACGACGGGGTGGTGCAGCGTCTTCACGAACGTGCAGGACGAGCTTCACGTTGTGGGCCGCCCATCGGACCCGGAAGTCCTCGCTGCGCGTCGACAGCTCGCCGATGAGATCGGAGAGCCGCTTGTCGTAGGGGTCTCGTCCGGCCTCGGCCCGCAGGATGGCGACGGCGTCGTTGGCCATGGTCTCCCAGTCGAGGAAGAAGTCGCCGGCTCGGTGGTTCAAGAAGATGAACCGGGCGACGTTCACGGGGCGGACGGGGTCGGCGAACAGCGGCGTGTAGAGCGCGGCGCCGAGCCGGTTGGCGGCGAGGACGTCGAGACGGCCGTTGCGCACGTAGGCCGGGCTGGTCGGGCATGGCGTCGATGATCCGTTGCACCATCGGTCGGACCCGTTCCTGCTTCGGCCGGCGTCGCGGCGCCCGAGTCGAGCTGACGGTGCGGACGAGATCGAAGAGATGGGCGCGTTCGGCCTCGTCGAGCTGCAGCGCCCGGGCGATCGCCTCGAGCACGTCCTCGGACACGCCGGTGGCGTTGCCGCGCTCGAGGCGGGTGTAGTACTCGACGCTGATCCCGGCCAGCAGCGCCACCTCCTCGCGGCGCAGCCCGCTGACGCGCCGGTTGCGGCCGAAGGCGGACAGCCCGGCCTGCTCGGGCGTGATCCGCCCGCGGCGGGAGACGAGGAAGTCCCGGATCTCCTGCCGCGCGTCCATGGCCTCCACGGCTACGGCGGCCGCCGGGTGCGAGGGAGTCCCTGGCAGTACCCCTCTCAGCCGGGACTCCCTCGATGTCGCCGCTCGAGTGGTCTGCTGGCGTCAGCGACAACCGAAAGGAGACACGACGTGAAGCACATCAAGCTGCGGGACCTCGAGGTCGTCCCGCATCGGGCTCGGCACGATGGGCATGTCGGCCGCCTACACCGGGCGCCGGCAGCGACGACGCCGAGTCGATCCGCACCATCCACCGCGCCCTCGACCTCGGCGTCACGCTTCATCGACACCGCCGAGGTCTACGGCCCGCACACCAACGAGGAGCTCGTCGGCCGCGCCCTCAAGGGCCGCCGCGACCAGGTCGTGCTGGCCACCAAGTTCGGGTTCATGTCCAACACCGGCCGCAGCGGGCTCGACAGCAGCCCGGCGAACATCCGCCTCGCGGTCGAAGGCTCGCTGCAGCGGCTCGGCACCGACTACATCGACCTCTACTACCAGCACCGCGTCGACCCCGACACCCCGATCGAGGAGACCGTCGGCGCCATGGCCGAGCTCGTCGCCGAGGGCAAGGTCCGCCACCTCGGCCTGTCCGAAGCCGGGCCCGACACCATCCGGCGCGCCCACGCCGTGCATCCCGATCACCGCGTTGCAGTCGGAGTACTCGCTGTGGACCCGCGACCCCGAAGACGGCGTCCTCGACGTGCTGCCGCGAGCTCGGCATCGGCTTCGTGCCGTACTCGCCGCTCGGCCACGGCATCCTCACCGGCGCCATCCGCTCGATGGACGACCTCGACGACGACGACTGGCGCAAGACCAACCCGCGCTTCATGGGCGAGAACTTCCAGGCGAACCTCCGCATCGTCGACGAGGTCGAAGCCGTCGCCCGCGAGCTCGGCGCGACGCCCGCGCAGGTCGCCATCGCCTGGCTGCTCGCCCAAGGCGACGACATCGCCCCCATCCCGGGCACCAAGCGCGTCGCCCGGCTCGAGGAGAACGTCGCCGCCGACGAGATCGAGCTGTCACGCCGAGCAGCTCGAGCGGCTCAACAACCTGCCCGCGCCCGCCGGCGACCACCACAACGAGGCCCAGATGCAGATGATCGACCGGTCATGACCACGTGGACCGACCAGCTCCGACGTGAGTGGCCCCCGCTGATCGTCAGGCTCGCGCTCGCGTCTCGGCGGAAGCGGCCACCTGTGGCCGCTCTTGACGTCGAACAATCTGCCGCGTCAGCGAGCAGGTCGCCGCGATCGGACCAGATCTCTTCCTGTTCGAACTGGTATCCGTCGGCCGAGGACTTCAGGCGGGTCGCTAGCGACGCGTTGCTGAGATTGGCGTAGGCGTCGTCGGGGGAGCTGAACTCCACGTGCGCTCCGAGCAGGTTCGTTGCCGCCGGCTCACGCAGTTCGCTTGGCGGTTGGGCGCGACCGAGGTGCTCCCGAACGGCGGCCGGCATGTAGCTGGCTGGGTACCAGCAGTCGAATCTTCGCGGTGCGTTACGCGGCCCGAGTACTGACCAGAGCGCGGGCTGACCCAGACGAGGTCCCAGCCGGGCTGCGGGCTCGCGCCGTCGGGGCTAATGGCGGGACGGTAGGTGAATTGTCCAGTGACCGGTGGCTTGTCTGGTCGGCCCATTTCCATCTCCCGCGTAAGCCTCGGGTGGGAGAGCGCCAAGACGGTGCAGTGGCGCGATCGACTCCTCAGCCAGGCGACGTCCGAGCTGGACGGACACGGTGGCGAAAGGCTCGCCTTGAGCCAAAGTCACCACGACGGCCGAGACGCCCCCGGCTGCCTGGGCGAACGATGCGGTTACGTCGAAGTCGTCTGCTGCCGGGAGGCGAACGATGCGCAAGTCCACGCTGCCGCGGGGTCATCGAATCCAGGCCCGGTAGCCGCCCCACGCTCTCCAAGACCAGCCTGACGAGGTAGCCGGCGCTCGGGCCGTTGGACACCCACCAGCCGAATCCAGCCTCCCAGCCAGCAAGGCGTCCGAGCTTTGCTGGGCAGGCGTGTCAGTCATTGCTTGGATGGACCATCCCGTCGTGTACTTGGTTGGGCGAGGTCGTGAGGGGTTCGAGCGCGAAGAGGTTTTCGAGTTCGGCGAGTTCGGAGGCGGGTGTGGGGTGCGCGGCGAAGGAAGCTGCAATCTGGTCAAGGTGGCGCGTCCAAAGTTGCTGATGGAAAGCGGCATCCTCCGCACTCAGGCCGGACAACTGGACCTTCACATCTGTGCCGTCATCCGTCGGCGTGAGCGTGATCTCAACGACTGCGGATGTCGGTGTCGCGTTGTCGGGTCGTTGAAGGTCCCATTCCATGACCAGGCGGTGCGGGGGATCGACTTCGAGGTAGCGGCCAGCGATCGCAGTCCCGCCGAGGTCAAGGTGGAACGTGTCCCCGGGGCGAGGAGCCGTCATGAGATGAAGCGGTGGATGGCCTCGTTGGCGTTGTCCTGAAACGACGGGTTGGCCAGGTCGGGCAAGAAGTCCGCTTGGTTGACCAACGGACCGTTCAGCTTGTTGGCCGCGCTGGCGTAGAACACGCCGCTGGACAGGGTCGGGTCGGTGACGCCGTCGACGAGCCGCTTCGCTCCCACGTCGAGTTTGTGGGCGAGACCGAGGGCGGGCATGACGTACTTGGCGGCTACCCGCATCGGTAGGGGAAGGTCGCTGGGTGCTTCGGTGCCGGTGGTGTTCCCGGGGCTCACGGTGATGAAGCGGCGGTCGGGGTGTTGGCGGGCCAGGTAGGCCATCCAGAGGGCCCCGATGTACTTGGCCTGCGCCGAACGCCAGGTTGAAGTCAGGCTTTTCTGCTGGCGAAGTAGCTGCCGTCGATGACGGTGGCGAGTTCGTCGGCTGAGGTTGAGACGAAGGATGGCCCCTTCATCCGCAACTTCGGAACTCCGCGGACTGCTTCACTTCCGGCGAAGACCGCAACCTCGCCAAGCCGGTCCATCGGCCAGGAGCCCTTCGAGGAGGACGACGTGGCCAAGGACGTTCGTCGCGAACACGGTGGTGACCCCGTCAGCGGTCAAGTCCATCGACTGCGGGCCAATGACACCAGCGTTCATGACCAGCGCGTCGAGGGATCCGTCGATGGCCGCCAGGCCGGCGCGGACCGAACCCAGATCGGCGACGTCCATGAGAACGATGTCGAAGATGTGCCGGTCGGTCGCCGCTTCGAGTTCGGCCTTTGCCGTTATCGCCCGATCTTTGTTCCGGCACGCCAGGTAGATCCGCGCAGTCTCAGGACGTAATGCCAGTTGCCGGGCCACCTCCTTGCCGATCCCGGCGTTGGCGCCCGTGATGAGCACCGTCTTTCCTGGGAGGGCGCTCATTCGGATTCCCTCTCATCTTCTGTGGGGGTAGGGAGGCCGTCGAGCAAGCTGAAGCGGGCATCCATCGCGACACCTCGGACATCGATCAGCTGCTGATATTCAGGCGAGTTGTACCACCTGAGGGCCGTCTCACGGTCGGGAAACCGCATGAGTGCTCCTGAAGTGAGCGAGCCATCGCCGTGCAGGACTTCCCAGTTACTGTTGGCGAGTGCCTCACCTCCGTGCTCCTTGGCCGTCTGCCCAGCGTTGGGGCGTATTTCTCACGGTAAACATCCGGGTCCTTGACCGTGAATTCGACAATTACGTATGCACTCATATTGATACTCCCGATTGTTGGTTTGATCTGCCGTCTACGTCTTCACACCACGTTGCACGGCCGGTGTTAGGTCGCGACCCGGCCGCCGTCGACGGCGAGGGTGACGCCGTGGACGAAGCTGGCATCATCACTGGCCAGGAAGACGATCGCCGCCGCCAGTTCCTCGGGCTGAGCTACGCGACCTGCTGGTGCTAGTGCTGCGTGCTGATTCACCACCTCTTCGGGGGCTGCTTCCATCATCCGGGTGCGCGTCGGGCCGGGCGCAACGGCGTTGACTCGAACGCCACTCGGGCCGTATTCGGCGGCCCAGGTCTTCGTCAACAGTTCGAGAGCCGCTCGGCTCGCGCCGTACAGAGCCATGCCGGCCTGCCCGAAGCTGGCGACCATCGTGGAGATGTTGACGATCGAACCCCATCCGCGTTCGGCCATGGCTGGCGCCAGTGACGCGACGAGGAAGAACGGAACCTTGACGTTCACTGCAAAGGTCTCGTCGAACTCTGCTTCGGTGGCTGCGTTGCTTGGTCCGAGCAAGGCGACGCCAGCGTTGTTGATGAGGATGTCGACGTGACCGTCGCCTGCCTCAGTGGCCCACTCGACCAGGTCCTGGGCCGATTGCAGGTCGCCCAACGTGGTGAGCCTGAACGTTGCGCTGCCGCCGCTGCCTTCGATCTCGGCGACCACGTCTTTGGCTCGTTGTTCGTCGCGTCCGACGATCAGTACGTGAGCGCCGCGGGCGGCCAGGGCGATGGCCGTAGCCTGGCCGATCCCGCTCGTCGAGCCCGTTACCAGAGCTGTCTTGCCCTTGTAGGTCAGTCATGCGATGTGTCGTCCTCTCGGTCCAAAGTGGGTTGTGCGACTCACTCTGGCAGTCGCGAACTGGGTTGTCAAACTCAGAATCCTGCTAACATGGGTGCATGGTCAACGAGACGAGCGATCGGCCGCGGCTCACCCCGAAGGGTGAACGCATCCGGGCACGAATCGTGGAAGCAGCCGCCGCCTTGATCCATGAGCGCGGGGTCGCGGGCACCACCTTGGAAGACGTCAAGGCGGCGGCGGAAGTCAGCGGCTCGCAGATGTACCACTACTTCCCCGACAAGAACGAGCTCGTGCAGGCGGTCATCGACTACCAAGCCGACACCATCGTCAATCGCAATCGGCACGCGCTCGGCAGCGCGAACGGAGTCGAAGCCTGGCGGAACATGGTGATCACCGCAGCGAAGCGCACCAAAGCAAAGGGGGGCTGCGCACTTGGCTCGCTCGTTGGTCAACTCGCCGAGAGTGACCCCGAGGCCCGGGCGCTCATCGCGGCAGGGTTCGATCAGTGGGCAGCCGCCATCGGCGATGGACTCAGATCCCTTCATGCCGACGGGAAACTCCCGTCCGACATCGACCCGGACGACCTCGCCATCACGCTGCTCGCCGCCCTCGAAGGAGGACTTCTACTCGCCCAGGTACTTCGGACTACCCGTCCGATCGAAACTGCGGTCAATACCGTCCTCGCCCTTGCCATCGGCAGATGAGCCCAAGCCGGGTTCGTTCACAGCCATCGCCGAGGTCGGCTCACGAGTGACGGCGTCGTCGAAGAGAGTCGTGTCTTCACCGACATTCAGCTCCACGATGCCGATCCGTGAGGTCAGAGCGGCGGCCGCGAAGCTCCTCTAAAGGACACGGCCCGACCAGGTCCAGCAACAAAGGCAGTACTTGGAACCGGGAGATAGAGCGAGCAAGCTGCCGGCACGGTTTCGCGGGCGTACATCTAGTGGAGGCGATGGGACTCGAACCCACGACCTACGGCTTGCAAAGCCGTCGCTCTAGCCAACTGAGCTACGCCCCCGTGATGTCCAACACGGGGAAGTAGTCGCTGGCCATGACCACCTGATTCACCACACGCTTGCAAAGCAGGACTCATGGCCGCTTCTTTCAGAGTCTCACGGTGTTCCTCTACCTGCGACTCTCCCCTCGAAACCCGCCTCTACCTGCCGTTCCGACGCCGCACCTCCCTCCCTTCTTCGTGTCGAGACGTATCCATTTGTGCCGCACCTGATGGGGGAAACCTGGGGGAACGCCATCGTGTGGGGGGGAACCTGGGGGACGAACGTGGCCGCCCTGACCAGGGCCATCCGTCACCGATCGTAGACATCTGAAGCCGGTCGCGAGGCTCCGGGACCACCCGGCGCTCCCGAGGATGCCGTCGTCGTTCTGGTTCGCCGTTCGATGCGGCACTCCGGCGTGGTGCGCCCACCCGAACAACGACTGCAGCGCCGTGCGGTAGTTCCCGCGCCGTCGAAGAGGCCCAGCGAGGTCGGGCCCAGCCGCGTTGGGTCACGAACGCGACCAGGTCGTCGGTCGTGAAGCCGCCGATCGCCTTGTCGGGGGTGCAGGCGTTGGATCCAGCAGTAGGTGTAACCCCAGGTCTTGCGGGTGGCCTCGGAGCGGATCGAGCACGCCCGGTCGCCGTAGAAGGCGTCGACGGTGTCGGGCCACGGCGGCGGCGCAGGACGAGCGCGGGATCTACTTCGGTCACGGTTCCTCCTCGATGGCACGGGATGTGCACGATGGAGTGCCGTGTACACGTCCGGACGCTTGGACCGTCTGGCTGCAGCTCAGGAGGAGGGGTCCGAGATGTGGCCGGTGGACTAGCACCGGGCGACTACCACCAACTTTCCGAGCTGGCCGCCGCGTTAGTTGGTCAGTTTGAGGGTCAGGATTCGATGTACCCGCACGCGGCGCGTGTCATGCGCGCACCTGGATGGTGCCGTCGACCTCTTGCACCGCGTAGACGGTCAGCGCCTCCGTCGCGGGCCCGCGATCACCGCGCCGGTCGTGATGTCGAACCGGGAGCCGTGGCACTGGCACATGATCGCCGTCCCGTTGAGCAGGCCACCGGAGAGTGGGCATGGTTCGTCGCTGCACGTGCAGAGGTCGTCGAACGCGTAGAGACGGTCGTCGACCCGCGCGACCGAGACGCGGAGCTTGCGATCGTCGAGGTAGTACGGAACGACGGTGTCGTTGCGAACCGCCGCATCGGGTCGAGGGTGCGAAAGCCGGCGGTGGTGAGCTCGGTCATCGTCTTCTCCGTCAGTACGGGTAGTCGGGGATGACGTCGGCCTTCTTCGCGTCGAGTCGCAGCTCGCCCGGAGCGCCGGCCGGCACGACCGGACGGTGCGGCATGCACCGGGCGAACGCGCTGGTAGCCGGAGCCGAGCGGCGGTCGCGTGTCGGCGTCGCCCTTGTTCGGCCAGAGCGACATCGCGCGCTCGGCCAGCGCGGTGATCGTGAGCGACGGGTTCACGCCGGTGTTGGCCGGCATCACGCTTCCGTCGATGACGTGCAGGCCGGGCTGGCCGAACACGCGCTGGTACGGGTCGACGGCGCCGGTCTCGCTGCTGTCGCCGATCGGGATGCCACCGGTGAAGTGGGCCGACGCGGTGCGGTTGATGATCTCGAACGGCAGTGCGCCCTCGCGGCCGCCCATCTTTGCCGCCATCTGGTCGACGAACTTCTCGACGATCGGGATGTGCACCGAGGGAGGCGTGCCGGTGTGTCGGCTCCGCAGCCGGTCGTCGTGCCAGTACAGCTCGATCGACGTGTCGGTCGTCTGCGAGCAGAGCATGATGACCGTTCGCTCGGCCCAGTTGCGCGCGTCGTCGAAGCTGAGCACCTCGGTCGGGTGCTCGATCAGTTCCTTGAGCCACGCGGCGGTCGGGTGCTTCTGCTCGCCGTGCTCGTGGTAGGTGACCAGGAACGCGAACAGGTCGTTGCCGACGCCCCAGTAGACGGGCTCGATGCTCGTCACCGGATCGGGCCAGACGCCGGACGTGATCGAGACCGATCCCGGCGTGAGCCGGATCTGTTCCGGATCGTGCTTCCACTCCCCGTGTGTGCGCGTGATCGCGAGCAGCTGCTCGGAGTTCGTGCGCGCACGCGTCCCGAGCTGGCTCGAGAGGCCGGTCAAGCGGCCCTTGTGCTGCATGTGCAGGAGCAGCTTCGACGAGCCGTACGCGTGGGCCGCGACGATCACCTGCTCGGCGGTGTAGGTGTGATGGTGGAGGTGCGCGGCTCGCTGCGCCCAACCCGGATGGCGCGTGTGCACCTCGAATCCGCCGCCGTCGAGCGGGACGAGGTCGTACACCTCGTGGAGCTCGTGGACGTCTCGACGCCGAGCTTCTCGGCGAGGTAGAGGTAGTTCGTCGTCAGCTTGTTCTTCGCGTTGTGGCCGCAGCCGATGTTGCACTTGCCGCACGAGATGCAGCCGGTGCGGCGCGGTCCGACGCCGCCGAAGTACGGATCGTCGGCCTCGACGCCTGGGGTCCCGAAGTAGACGCCGACCGGCGCCTTGTTGAACGTCTCGCCTCTTCCCATCTCGATCGCGACCTGCTGCATGACGCGATCGACGTCGGTCGGCATGTACGGGTAGCGAACGACGCCGAGCATCCGCGTCGCCTGGTCGATGTGGGGCGCGAGCTCGTCGGCCCAGTCGGTGATGCTCGCCCACTCCGGTGCGTCGAAGAACTGCTTCGGCGGCACGTACAACGTGTTCGCGTAGACGTGCGATCCGCCGCCGACGCCGGCGCCGGAGAGGACGAGCACGTCGTCGAGGTACTCGACCCGCTGGATGCCGTAGAGCTCGGCCGCGGGGAACCACAGGAAGTCGGGCAGATGCCACTGGGACTTCGGAATGTCTTCGTCGTTCCAGCGCTTGCCGGACTCCATCACGCCGACCCGGTAGCCCTTCTCCGCGGCGCGGAGCGCGGCGACGCTTCCGCCGAACCCGGAGCCGATGATCACCACGTCGTAGTCGAAGGTCGCCATTGCTGTCTCCTTGCTGGTTCTTGCTGACGTTTTGATTCGATGGCGGTCAGAGCGGAGCGGGCGCGACGTCGAGCGCGTCCTGCACGTCGTCTTCGATCTCGATTTCCATCTCGGGCGTACGCGGCACGTCGTCGCGTCCCCAACACGATCGTGAGGCCCACCCCGACGACGACGTAAAGCGCGAGGAGGGGAAGCGAACCGGCAATCGCCGTACCGTTGAAATAGACCGCGCCCCGCAGCGCCGGCAACGCGGCGGCCCCGGAAGCCACGGACCGATGGTTCGCCAGAAGCCCGGAACGAAGCTGCCCGGCTACAAGCCCGCAGACGGATTCCCAAACAGCAGCAACGCAATCATCGCGACGAAGGTGCCGGCGACACCGATGAGTGATTGCAGAGCCGTCGTGGCCGCGGCCGACGCGAAGACGACGAGCGCTCCGATGGCGCTCACCGCCACGAAGTGACCTGATACCGCTCCGAGCAATAGGCCCACGATGAGCGCGGTGACGAGCCCGACGATGATCGAGTAAACCGCCAGCGCTCCGATTCGAAACGCGCTCGCACGCCCATCGCGAGACCGGGCCCCGACGAGCCTGGTCACAAGTGTGGCCGCGATGTAACCGCCGAACATCAGCGCGACGACCAGATAAGAAGAGCGTGAGCCCGGCGGGTCTCCGGCCGGAAGGGGCGCCACATCGACCACTTGCAGTTTCGGCTGGGCGCGGGTGAAGGCGACGGCAGCCTCCTGGGTCGCCGCGTAGCTGCCTGCCGACGCGATCAAGAGCCGCGGCGGCAAGAGCGCGACGAGCACCTTCCGGCGGCGGAGCGCGGTGCGAACTGCTGTCTCGCTGCGGTACATGCGCGGCGCGAAGAAGCCGCCCGATGCGCTGACCGCGGCGGCGGACTGCGGGTCAATGACCGCGACCGGTGTCCGCCGGGGATGCGGATCATGCAAAGCGCCGACGTAGGAGAACGCTAAGAGCAACGTCAGCACCAGCGCGGCGACGAGTCCTCCCACGGCAAGTCGACTCGGGACGGATCCATGACTCCTCCTCGTGTCCTCGCATCCACCCTGGCAATTCGGGCGAGGAGTCGCGCCCGTGGTCACTGCGGGACACAACCCGGGCCCCGCGTGCCCGTGTTCAGTCCAGGGTTGAACGCGGGCGCGATACGGGCGCTGCGCTGTCAGCGTGGAACACGCCAGATCGCACGACTGCGAGGAGCAGAGATCATGAAGTGGACGCACGCTTGGCGTAACGGCCTCGTCGCGCTCGAGCGCGACCGTGACTGCATTCGCGATCGTGCCGGCGTCGACGGCCGGCGCCGACCCGCACGGCGGCGGCGCGCCGCATCTTCGCGAAGACCCCGTCGTTCACATCGACGGCGGTGTTGTGCGGGGCGCGGCAGACGGAAACGTCGACACGTTCCTCGGGTTGCCGTACGCGGCGCCGCCGGTCGGCGAGTTGCGGTGGCGGCCACCACAACCGCCGATGCCGTGGCACGGCGTGCGCGAAGCAACGCAGTACGCGGCGACGTGCCCGCAGCAGCTCGGGACCGGCTTCCAGGGTCCGGGCCCGTTCTCCGAGGACTGCTTGTACTTGAACGTTGCGACACCCACGTTGCGTCCCCATGCTGGGCAACCGGTACTCGTGTGGATCCACGGAGGTGGTTTCACGCAGGACGGGAGTCGCAACTACGACGGAGCCAAGCTCGCCGCCCACGGCGTCGTCGTCGTGACCATCAACTACCGACTCGGTGCGCTGGGTTTCCTCGCCCATCCCGGCGCTCGCCTCGTCACCCGGTGGACCCTCCGGCAACTACGGCCTGATGGACCAGCAAGCTGCTCTTCGGTGGGTGCAGCAGCAACATCGACCGCTTCGGTGGTGACCCCCGCAACGTCACGATCGCGGGCCAGTCGGCCGGCGGGGTGTCGGTGCTCGCGCACATGGTTTCGCAAGGTTCACGCGGACTCTTCCAGCGAGCGATTGTCGAGAGCGGTGCATTCGCGCTGAACCAAGTGCCGCTGGCAAATGCCGAAGCGTTTGGCGAGTCGTTTGCGACGAGCGTTGGCTGCGCGGATCAGAGCGCGGCGTGTCTGCGTCACGTTCCGGTCGATGACTTGGTCGCCAAGTTCCCCGCTGCCGCGATCCCCGGCGTCGTCGACGGCCAGGTCCTCACCGAACCGATCGGCACCTGCGCTCGCGGCCGGCCGGTTCGCGCACGTGCCGCTGATCAACGGTATCAACCACACGAGGAGCTCCTGTTCGTCGCCGGGTTGGGACTTGCGGTGGTGAACGGGCAGTTCGTACTCGTTCCCCGGATGTGCGTGTTCCCCAACCCGTCAATGACGACAACGTACGAGTCGGTGATCGCATCGGTGCTCAGCGTGTCGAGCGCGCGAGCAGCCGCAGATCGCGGCCGAGTATCCGCAGGCGACGTACGGAATCGCGCTCGTTGCGCTCACCGTGCTCGTGTCCGACGCCAACTTCGCGTGCCCGGCTCTGCAGGTCGACCGCGTGATGGCGTCGCGAGGGAGTGCCGACGTACGCCTACGAGTTCGACGACGACACTGCGCCACAACGATTCGGTGCGCTGCCGCCCATCGTGACCCATTCCGGGAGATCCAGTACCTCTTCGACCAGCCGAACACGCCGATCCCCGCGACGCTGACGCGACGCAAGCGGCGCTGGCCAACACGATGCGCACCGCCTGGGCGAGCTTCGCGGCCGACTGGCAACCCGTCGACCAACGCCGTCCCGTGGCCGTCGTTCAGACTCCGCAGCGCAAGTGTCTGTCGCTTGTGTCGCCGAGTCCGCATGATCGATGACGACTTCGCCTCGATCCACCACTGCGACTTCTGGGCCGCGGGCTAACCACCAATCGAACGAAACACTTCTCAAGGAGCAGCCATGAGCACCACTGATGTCAACACCAAGACGCAAAGCGCGTCGACGCAGAACACCTGCGACCTGAAGCTCGAGGTCGTCGTGATCCCGGTCTCCGACGTCGATCGGTCCAAGGCGTTCTACGCAGCGCCTCGGCTGGCGACTCGACGCCGACTTCAGCTTCGACAACGGCTTTCGCGTCGTCCAGTTCACGCCGCCGGGTTCTGGCGCGTCGGTGCAGTTCGGCTACGAACATCACGACAGCCGCGCCCGGCACCGCCCAGGGCCTGTACCTGGTCGTGTCGGACATCGAAGCGGCGCGTGAGCGAGCTCGCAGGCATGCGGCGCGACGTCACCGAGGTCTTCCACCCGGGCGCTCCCGGGCGGCCAGTTCGAACCCGCCGCGCGCCGAGGGCCGCGCTCGACGGGATGCGACGAGCCAGCGGTCGAGCTACGGATCGTTCGCGATCCTTCGCGACCCCGACGGCAACGCGCTGGCTGCTCCAAGAGGTCACGACGCGCCTCCCGGGCCGCATCGATCATCCGACGCGACCGAGCTACGCGTCGATCGCAGACCTCGCCAACGCGATGCGGCGCGCATCGGTCGCGCACGGCGAACACGAAGCCCGCATCGGCAAGGCCGATCCGGACTGGCCCGACTGGTACGCGTCGTACATGGTCGCCGAGCAAGCCGGCACGCCGCTGCCGCGAATAAGCCCACGTCACCAACAAGGAGAAATCATGTCCACGATCAAGATGCACGCGACGACGACGGCAACGCCGGAGCAGTACACCGCCGCGCTCACCGATTTCGGTCCCGGCCGTTCGAAGATCTTCGGCAACAGCGCCGACGACGACCTGAAGGTGCACGACCAGCGGCCCGGCCACGCCGACGTCACCGAAGGTTCCGGCGGCGTCTGGGAACGTTTGTCGTACGACTGGACCGATCCGAACCATGTCGTCGCCCGGACAACCGACTCGAACATCTGGGGAGGCCGCTCCGGCCACACCTACACGTTCACGCGCAACGCCGACGGCACGACCGACATCGACTACGTCGTCGTGCGCGAGGGCAAGAACGTCAAGGGACAATTCCTCGGCATCGTGCTCGGCAGCGTCGGCAAGAGCAAGCTCGTGAAGGCCTTCCACAACAGCGTCAAAGCCGTCGAAGCGCGGGACTACCCCGCGAAGGCGTCGCAGCCGTGAAGCTCCTACGCAACGTCGGCGCCGGCGCGCTGGCCGGCGCCGTCGGCACAGCGGCGATGGACCTCGTTGCTGTACGCGCGCTACCGGCGCGACGGCGGCAAGGACGGCTTCTGGCGTTGGGAGTTCGCCGGCGACGTCATGAGTTGGGACGACGCCTCCGCGCCGGGGCAGCTCGCACGCAAGGCTCTGCGTCACGGTGACCGGCGACGAACCGCCCGACGAGTGGGCTCGACCGACGACGAACATCGTTCACTGGGCGACGGGCGTCGGTTGGGGTGCTGCTGTACGGCGCGTTGGCGAGCGCAACCTCCCGCCACCCGTGGGCGCGCGCCCTCGCGCTCGGTCCGGTCGCCTGGCTCTCCGGCTACGTCGTGCTTCCGTTGGCCAAGGTGTACAAGCCGATCTGGGACTACGACGCGCAAGACGCTCGCCGAGCGATCTGTCCGCGCACCTCGTGTACGGCACAGTGACGACGCGCTCGCGCTTCTGGGCGACGCGTCACCAGGTCGAAGGGAGCGTCATGACAACTTCGCAGACCACGTCGATCGAACCGCAGTTCCGGACGATCGACGGACTGAGGATCAGGTACGCCGACAGCGGCGGCTCGGACGAGCCGGTGGTGCTGTTGACGAGTCCATGGCCGGAGAGCATCTACGCGTTCGCGCCGATGTGGGCGACGCTCGCCGAGCACGCCCGTCTGTTCGCGGTCGACCTTCCGGGGTTCGGTGCGTCCGAGCGCCGGACAGGATCTGCTGTCTCCCCGAGCGATGGGCGAGTTCCTGGCCCGGCTGATCGCCGAGGCCGACCTGGGCCGGCCTCACGTCGTCGCGCCCGACGTCGGATGCGCGGCCGCGCTGTTCGCCGCGGCCGCGCATCCGGAGCAGATCGCGAGCCTGATCGTGGGCGAGGGTGGAGCCGCGGTTCCGATCGAGCTCGGTGAGCCGCTCCGGTCGTGGGTGCTCGAGCCCGACCTCGACAAGTACCGAGGGATCGACCCGCACGTGTTCGTCAACACGGCGATGGACACCGTCGCGGGCGGAGTGCCGGACGACATCCGGGCGGACTACCTCGCCTGCTACGAGGGCGATCGCTTCGTCGAGTCGATGCGCTACGTCCGCGCCTATCCCGAGCAGCTGCCCGAGCTCGCCGAGCTCCTGCCGCACGATCGCGACGCCGGTCACGATCATCAACGGCCGACATGACCGCGTCGTGCCGGTCGCGAACGCCGAGTTCCTCGCACGAACGGCTCCCCAACAGCCGTCTTCAGCATCATCGACGCCGGCCACTTCGTGTGGGAAGAGGCGCCGGCGGAGTACGCCGTCGATCATCCTCGACTCGATCTCGGGCTGACCCTCATGACCTTGGAGATGGTGCACACCTCGGGGACGTCGCCGCGACAGCGGTGGACCCTCGCGCTCGTGTGCACGGCCGCGTTCATGTTGCTGCTGGACATCACGGTCGTGAGCGTGGCGCTGCCATCGATTCAGCGAGATCTGGGGGCGAGCCTGCCGGACTTGCAGTGGGTGAGCGCTGCGTATGCACTGGTGCTGGCGGTGCTGCTGCTGCCGGCGGCCACGTTGGGAGATCGGCTGGGTCGGCGCCGGCTCTTCCTGGTCGGCCTCGTGATCTTTACGCTCGGGTCGCTGGCGTGTGCGTTGGCTGCGACCGCGCTGGCGCTCGAGTTGTTCCGCGCGCTGCAGGGAGTCGGCGGCGCGGTGCTGTTCGCCACCGCCACGCCGCTGCTGCGCGCGGAGTTCTCGGGTGCCGCCCTGAACCGGGCGTTGGGCGTCTTCGGCGCGACGCTCGGCGGGGCCAGCGCCATCGGGCCGTTGGTCGGTGGAGTCCTGACCGACACACTGGGTTGGCGGTCCATCTTCTTCGTCAACCTGCCCATCGGCGTGGCGGCATTGGCGGGCGGGGCGATGCACCTACGCGAATCACGTGATCCAGCGGGCGGCCGCGCCGACTGGGTGGGCACGGCCCTGATCGTCGTCGCGCTGACCGCGGTGATGTTCGCGCTGATCCGCGGCAATGCGCTGGGCTGGGCGAGCCCGGCGATCGTGGCCCTGTTCGCGACCGCAGCACTGGCCTTTGTCGGCTTCGTGACCTACGAACTGCGCGTCGCCGTTGTGCCGATGGCGGACCTGCGCCTGTTTCAGCGGCGGAGCTTTGCCGCGACCGGCTTCGTGGCGTTCGCGATCTCGGCGACGGTCATCGGAACGATCACATATCTGTCGCTGTTCATGCAGAACACCCTCGGCTACTCCCCGGTGGAGAGCGGGTTGCGGTTGCTGCCGCTGTTCCTTGTCTCCTTCGCGGTCGCCCTCCTGACCGGCCGGCTGATCGGCAGAGTGGCGATGCGAGTGTTACTCGGTGTGGCCATGACCGCGGCCGCGGTCGGGCTCGCCTCGATGTCGCACCTGACCGCCACTTCCACCTGGCTCGTGTTGTTGCCCGGTTTCGTCCTGGCCGGAATCGGTTTGGGAATCACATCGACCGGCCTTGCGTCCTCCGCTCTTTCAGCGGTTGAGCCTGAACACGCCGGAATGGCCGCGGGTCTGGTGAATACGCTGCGCCAGGTCGGCACGGCGACCGGTGTCGCGGTGTTCGGCGCCGTCTACGCCTCGCGCGTCGCCGCCGCGACCCTGCACGAGCTGGCAGCCGTGCCCGTTACGCCCGCTGTCGCCCACCGACTGGCCGTCGCCGTCGCCTCCGGCGCCGGAACCCGGGCAGCCGCGTTGTCTCCGTCCGCTGCGCGCGCCGCGGTGACGCACGCCGCCCGCGCCGGCACCGCCAGTGGGCTCAATGACGTCCTTCTCGCCGCGGCCGCGTTCGCCGCGCTCGGGGCGATCGTTGCGTTCGCCAGCGGGTCCGCGCCGGCGAAGCGGCCCCCGCGCCACGCCCGCGGCGAACCGCCCGCCCAGTCGCCAACGCTTTCTCGACACGCGCGCGTGCTCGCACACGGGAGCGCGAACCGATGACCTCCGGCAACGCATTTCCTCGCGAAAGGTGCTTCATATGAACACCACAACGCAACGTGCCGAGTGGACCTTCGAGACCATCACCGTGGTCGTCGACGGCCCCGTGCTCTTCGCCGAGATCTTCGCACCGCCGATCAACCTGCTTGGCCCCGAACTCGTACGCGACCTCGTCGCACTGATTCAGCGAGCCGAATCCGACGACGCGTACAAGGTGTTGGTGTTCACGAGCGGCGACCCTGACTACTTCATCTCACATGTCGACCTGACGAGATCGCGGAGTACCGCCAAGAGGCGGCGAAGCTCACCGGCGTACCGTCGATCGCGCTTCTGTTCCGCCACCTCAGTGCGAGCCGCCTGGTTTCGATCGCGCAGATCGAGGGCCGAGTTCGGTCCGGTGGCAGCGAGTTTGTGTTGGCGTGCGACATGCGCTTCGCCGCCCGCGAGACGGCGGTCTTCGCGCAGTTCGAAGCGGCCTTCGGTCAGATACCGGGCGGCGGTGCGACACAACACCTCACACGACTCATGGGGCGCGGCCGCGCGCTGGAGGTTCTGCTGAGCGCAGCGGACTACGACGCTGATCTCGCGGAGCAGTACGGCTGGATCAATCGCGCGATGCCGGCGAACAAGCTCGGCGCATTCGTTCGCGCCCTTGCACAGCGCATCGCGAGCTTCCCGACTGCCGGCCTGGTCGCCATCAAAGAACGCGTCAATGCGATCAGTCTCGCGTCGGCGGACGAATTTCACCGCGATTCCGATCTCTTCGCAGAGGAAGCGCAGAACGCAGAGACGCAAACCCGAGTACAAGCGGCGATGCGCCGCGGCTTGCAAAGCCGGCACGCAGAGATGGAGTTCTCCAACATCCTCGACGAGCTGGCGACACATTCATAACGAGGGGACGCGGACATGGCTGAGTGTGGTCTCATCCTGGTGACTGGTGCGGGCGGAGGAGTTGGCGACGTGGGCGGCAAGGTTGTGGCGCTGTTGCGTCAGCGCGGCCGGTCCGTACGCGCGCTGGCACACCACGACGGCGATCGCGCCGATGCCCTGCGCGCGCTCGGCGCCGACGTTGTCGTCGGTGACCTCACGCGGCCGGCGGACGTCGCGACGGCCCTCGACTCGGTCCAACGGATGTTCTTCAGCATGAGCTTGGCGCCGACCTACCTCGAGGCCACCGCAACCGTCGCGACGGTGGCGCGAGCCGTCGGCAACTTGGAGGCACTCGTCGCGATCTCCCAGATGACCGTGTCACAAATGGACGCGCTCGAGCATGAGCGAGTCACACCATCAGCGATTGCACTGGCTGTCGGAGCAGGTGCTGGACTGGTCCGGGCTTCCGGTCGTACACGTGCGCCCGACTGTCTTCTTGGACAGTGGGTTGTTCACGACTCTGGCCGCGAGTTCCATTGCCGACACCGGCACCATCCGGCTGCCATTCGGCACTGGTCGCACGTCGCCGATCGTGTCCGACGACGTCGCGCGCGTCGTCGCCACCGTTCTCGCCGACCCGGCGCCGTACATCGGCCGGGTGCTCGAGTTGACCGGTCCCCGATCGCAGGACATGAACCGTGTCGCCGAGGAGTACGCCCGCGCGTTGAACCGCCCGGTTTCCTACGTCGACGTTCCGCCGAAAGCGTGGGCCGAGCAAGTGCTGGCACGGGCCAGGCTCGGGCCGTACGTGGATGAACACATCGTCACCATGGCCCGGTTGCATCGTGAGAATCGGTATGACCGTGTCACCAACACGGTCGAAGAAGTCACCGGCCGTCCCGCGGAATCCGTCGAGGAGTTCGTCGTGCGCCGAAAGGACCTGTTCGAGTGACGCAGCAACACATCGAACCGTGAAGAGAGCTACGAACGACTCTGCAAGTACAACGACGGCACGAGGAGGAGCTCCCCATGTCCCTCACGACCCATGAGCTCGGCCGCGAAGGCACACCGACGTACCTGGGCGCGGGCGATCCCGATCGAACGGTCACCGACTTCGCAAACAACACAACCACTTCGAAGGACTACTTCCCGGTGTGGCTGAACTGCCTCGCCGACGATGTCACGCTCGAGGGTGCGATGATGAACGGCGCGGCGTGTGGCCCCGAGGCTGTGCGTGCGCTCATCGCGTTCGTCCGTACGTTGTACGAGGACCAGCAGTTCAGCTTTGCCGGCCCGTACGGAGACAACGGCTTCATCGAGGTCTACAACACCCGGGTTCGTGGTGAGCCCGTGGGCAGCATCGTTCTCGTCGACCGCAACGCCGCCGGCGAGGCTCAGCACGTCGTGGTCAACTACCGGCCGCGTCGCTCGATCCTGCTCGTTTCTCAGTTGGTCGGCGAACACTTCGCCGGCACCCCGCTCGGGCAGTACTTCGCTTCCGGCGCTGAGTGAGCGTCACAAGCGACCGTCCCTTTTTGAATCTGGAGGTGTAGCGATGAACATGACGCTCCAAACGACGTCGACCTATGTCGACGCTCTCAACCGAGTCGTTCGCGGCGCGAACGGTGTCGACTACGCGTACCGCGAGCTCGGCGACGGCGCCATCCCGATCGTGCTGTTGCAGCACTTCCGTGGCAACCTCGACAACTGGGATCCGCCGCTAATCGACGCGCTCGCCGCGAATCACCGGATCATCACGTTCGACAATGTCGGCGTCGGGGGTTCGAGTGGCGTTACTCCTGGCACAGTTGCCGAGATGGCGCGCGACGCGATCACGTTCTTGGACGCGATGGAACTCGACCACGTCGACCTCCTCGGATTCTCAATCGGCAGTTTCGTCGCGCAGGAGATCGCATTGGTCCGACCGGGGATCGTGCGGCGGATAGTGTTGGCGTCGTCAGCGCCTGAAGGAGCGGACGGCATGCACGGCTGGGCGCCGGAAGTCATCGCTGCCGTCGGTCAACCGCAGCCCGATCCCAACGGATATCTGAGCGTCTTCTTCGCGGAATCCGAGCCGAGCCGGCAGGCCGGTTACGCGACGTTGCGACGTATCTCGGGCGCCCGCCCGGACGCGCGCGACGCGCTGACTACGTGGCAGACGCGTCAGGCGCAGTACGACGCGGTGTGCACGTGGGGCATTCCCGATCACGCGCGGTTGGAACGGTTAGGCGCGATCCACATGCCGGTGTTCGTGGCCAACGGCGACAGCGATCCGATGGTCCGGCCGCACTACTCGCATCTGCTGGCGGGACTGATCCCGCACGCACGCGTCAAGATCTACCCCGACTCAGCGCATGGGTTCTTGTTCCAGCACCACGCCGAGTTTGCCGCCGATGTCGATGCATTTCTCAGCGCGCCGCCGGTTGGGAACTCTGCCGACGTGTAGTCGTGTCGCTTATGTCACCCGAACGCGCTCGGGAAGGACGCGCTTGAGATCGCGCCGCGAAGAGATACCGAGCTTCGTGAATACCTTGCGGAGGTGCCATTCGACGGTCCGGACACTGATAAAGAGGCGGGCACCGATCTCTGCATTCGTCAGGCCGTCACGCGCCAGACGGGCTACTTCCAGTTCCTGAGGCGTCAGTTCGCCGAGGGACTCGACCGTGCGCCGACGTACCGTCGCTCCGGTCGCGAGAAGCTCGTGACGGCACCGCTCTGTGAACGCTTCCATGCCCATCGACCTCAGCATGTCGTACGCAGTTTGCAACTCCGCCCGAGCGTCCACCCGCCGGTTCTCGCGACGCAACCACTCGCCATACACGAGGTGAGAGCGAGCGAGCTCCGGCTGCAGCCGCACGCGGCGCAAGCACGTGATCGACTCGGCATAGGCTTGCTCAGCCGCATCGCCAGTGCTGAGCAGTGCTCGGCCACGCGCTTCGACACCCGCCGCCCAGTCCGATCCCGGCACCGTCTGCGAGGACAATCGCTGCATCGAATCGGCCGCGAGGTCGGTTCGATGTAACCGCACGGCTGCCTCAATGAGCTCGGAGAGTGCCTGTGGCGCGAGGAACGCGAACTCGTCGGACACCAGCTCCTGCGCTGCAACGAGTGCTTCGGCGTATTGGCCGAGCCCGTTGTAAAGGACCGCGTTCGTGTAGGCGGCGACTTCGAGGGTGTAGCCGTCGTCGCGCATATGGAATTTGTCTTCCGCCGCCGTCAATTCGTTGCTGCTGCGACCGCGGTACGCCGTGAGCAGTCGAGCGCCTGCCGACGCCGTGCGAACTCCTGTCGCTTCCATCGCCGCGTGCTGTTCTGCCACCAACGCTGCGGCGGATTCCAGGTCGCCGCGGTACGCCTCTCCGAAAGCGTGGAGGCTCAGGGACAGCACCAGCGAAGTGAGTGCGCCGGACTTCCACGCGCGTTCGACGTGACGAGTGCTGAGCTCGCTCCAGCGGTTGAAGTCCCAGAGTGCGAACGCGCCTGTTGTTGCACTCCGACCCCACCGGAACCATTCATCATCGGAAACCTGGCCCGTGTCGTACAGGTCGATCGCTACGCGGAGCTGTGGAGCAGCCGCTGCGCGGCCCTCAACGATCAGCGTCGCCAATCCGTCGAGAAGAAGATCGCATGACCGGGGGTCAGCCACGCGCGGTGCCGCACGAGCGGCGTTGGAAACTTCAATGAGACTCCCGCCCGGCGCCGCGAATCGTCCGGCGAGGAGCGCGGCCCACCACGCTTGAAGATGCGTTTCTCGGGCCAGTCGAACGTCGAGCGTTTCGAGCCGGCGCGCGGCGTCGAGGAGTCGGACGGGCGCCTCAGCTCCCGGCTCTGCGGCAGCGTCGATTTGTCCGCGCAGCTGTTCCACGCGAGCGCGCTGGAGGTCGTCGACGGCTCGCGCTGCGGCCTCGCTTGCCAGCGCGCGGGCTCGTTCGAAACTGCCGGCGTTCAAGTGTGTCTGTGCCGCAGCCAAAGCTCGATGGATACGTCGTTGACGGTCGGCGGTAAGTTCGACGGCACGGTCCAAAAGCGCGGCGGCCGCCGCGATGCCCGCGCGCGCTTGGGCCTGGCCCGCGGCTTGCTCGAGCTGCATTGCGACGTCTTCGTCGGGGCCTGTCGCCGCAACGGCGAGATGGAACGCGCGTCGTTCGCCGTCGCCGACGGCGTCGGTCGCCGCCGCAAGCGCGGCGTGTGCAGCGATCCGGTCGTCGACTGTCGCCGCCGCGTATGCCGCAGAACGCACAAGGGGATGACGAAAGTGCACGCGCGAGTCGATCTGGAGCAAGTCCGCGGAGGAGGCGGACGCGGCTGCGCTCGAAGGCACGCCAAGCGTTTGCGCCGCGCGCCAAAGCAAGACGGCGTCGCCGGTCGGATCCGCGGCGGCGAGCAGCAGCAGCTGTTGCGTCGGCCGGGGAAGTGCCTCGATTTGCTGTACATATCGCAGTTCGACCTGACCAGAAACGGTCGTCCACGGCACGGCGAAGCCGCCCGCGAGTTCGAGCGGGTTCAGTCGCTGCCATTCGATGAGTGCGAGCGGATTCCCTCCGCTTTCGGCGACGATGCGGTCGCGAACTTGGCTATCGATGGGGCCGGCCAGCAAGGAACTCAGGAGCGCGGTCGCATCGGCTTCGCTGAGTCCGGCGAGCTGAAGTTCCGGGAAGCGCGCGACGTCACTTAGCGGCGAACGAGTCGCGAACACCAGCCCGAGTCGTTCGGCTTGTAGCCGGCGCGCAACGAACGCCAGCGTCTCCATGGAACTGCGATCAAGCCAGTGCGCGTCGTCGACGACACAGAGCAATGGCGCGACGTCCGATGCACCGGCGAGGAGATTCAAAATGGCGAGGCCGATGAGGAGCCGGTCGGGAGCTGCGCCGACGCTGAGGCCGAACGCGGTATTGGCAGCGATGCGCTGGGGTTCTGGCAACTCGACAAGTCGATCGAGCATTGGCGCGCACAACTGATGAAGCCCGGCGAAGGGCAATTCCATCTCTGACTCGACGCCGGTGGCGTGAAAGACCGTGAAGCCTGCCGCACCGTCGACGAGATAATTCAACAGTGACGTCTTGCCGATACCCGGATCGCCACGCAGCACGAGCACCCGAGCTGCGTCATCGCGCGCCGCGTTGAGAAGGTCATCGAGCACCTCGCATTCACGCGTACGTCCGATCAGTGCAGGCATCGCTGAGGTCACGATCAGAAGGCGGTTTGCCGAGCGATCAACGGATCCGTCCGAGGACGTTCGCCATTCCTTTGCAGATCCTTGACCAGTGTTCCTCGGGTGATCGGCCCCGGGCAAGCCTCACCGGCAGCGACGTCGCGCGCCGAAGGGCTCAGACCGTCGAGCGTCGCTGCCTCCAGGCGATGTTTCGCGTCATGGTCGAGGGCCGAAATTCACGGCCTCATGATCGCGGCTCGTGTCATTGCTCGCGCCAGTGGACGACACATGTCAGCCCCTCGATCTCGCGCAGCAGCCGATAGTAGATGTCGGGCCTTCTTGCTGAGTGCGGCCGCCTTGCGGTGTTGAAGGCGGCCCCACTCCTTCTTCTCGTAATCCGAAAGCGCCACGGACGAACCAAGCTCCGTCTGAGTCACTGGGTCCATGACCGAAGTTAGTGGCAGCGTCTGACGAGTTCAGCGGAACCGCCGATGGCGATCACTGCTGGACAGTCGCCCGGGCTGCGGCTCGACGGGCAGACTAACAGTGATCCGCCCCAGGCAGTCCCCTCGCTCGTTCTGGCGTGCTTCGCCGCACGAACGACTGCCGTGCACAGCTCGTATGGATTCGGCGATCGGATCGGGTCGTGCGCCACGCCGAACCGCGAGCCCAGAATGCGCGTCACGACGAGCGGCAGGGTAGCACCGAACGCCGGATGGCGGGAGGTGGCGCCACTGTGGGCCATCGGCGCCGGAACCGTTCGACTTCGATGAGTTCGGTCGCCGCCGGGAGTCGTAACCGCCATGGACCACACGATCAGCCTGGCCACCGCCGACAGGCGCCGCTCGCTCGCCTTCTACCGCGACGGGCTCGGGCTCGAAGCCTTCGGCCCGCTCGCCGACGACGGCGTCCCCGAGCCGCTCCAGCTCCGCCTCGCGTCGAGCGTGAGCCTGATGCTGATCCCCACCGGCGGGTTCGGCTGGGTCGCCGGTGAGGACCGCGTGGCCCCGTCGGGCGCCAACGAGTGCGTGCTCTCCGTCTACGCCCCCGACGAGGACGCCGTGCGGGCGCGTTACGAGGCCGCCCTCGCCGCCGGCGGAACCAGCGTCTACGAGCCGTCGCAGCAGGAGTGGAGCGCCTTCGCAGCCCAGGTCGCCGACCCCGACGGGCACCTGTGGATGATCCTGGTCCGGCCGCCCGACTGGGCCGACTGACCTCGACCGTCACCAGCTCTGCACCGGAGGGCGATCCCGAACACGTCCCGGAACGCCGGCTCGAGGGCGATCACGAAACTGCGTGATACCGAGCGCTTCGCCCGTCGAGCGCGGGAGCGATGAAGCCGGCATTACTGCCGGTGTGCGTCGAGACTGGGTGATCTGAATCGGGGCCTTGGTGGGCGAACGCAAACTTGCCGATCGCGTGCGCTACCGGGGCACGACTACGGGGTCGGTCATCGCTTTCGGCCTGCGAAGAGGGCGGGAGCGCCGGGCGGCGTCGACAACTGCTGGAAATCGACATACCCAGCGTTGTCGAACAGCTGTGTTGGCGTCTTCGGGTGGGAGTGGTGTGCCGCCTGCTCGATAGGTCTTCCATTTGGTCACTGCGACCGACAGCGGCGTGCCTTCGAAGCGGCCTGCTCCGACGACCAGCCAACCGCCCGGTCGGAGCGCGTCGTGCAGACGGGCAAACGCGGCGGTGATGATGGCGGAGGGGATGAACGGAGCTGGCAACCAGGCGAGATCGAACCGTTGGCTGTCCGTCAGTTCTTCCACCCCCTGGAGCCGTAGTTCGACACGGTCCTGGCAGCCGGCGGTAGCGATGGTTTGGCGAGCGAGTGCGAGGGCCCGGGGGAGAACGTCGATCCCCATGACGGTCGCAGCCGGACGTGCGGCACAGAACGTTGCGGTCATCGCACCGATGCCGACACCGACGTCCAAGAAGGCGCCGCCTTCGCTGAAGCGGTCTTCGAGCCCGTCGAGCGACGGGATAACCGCCATCGCGAGCATCGTGCCGCCCAGCGCGGACGCTTGGCCCTGCGCGATGAGGGTGTCGTCGTCGTGGGCGGCCCAGGCCTCGCCGTTCGTCTCACCTACGATGCCCATCACGGCCGCAAGTTGTCGCATCGACGACACCGACCCCTGGGCGCGAGTCGCCAGAAAGCTTCCCGGTTCGACCGCCATTGCCGGCGGGACCGAGAACCCGTCAGCCCCGGCAATCAGCACGTCGGCCGACACCAGGACCTCGGCTGCGATCCGGTCCTCCTCTGACACGATCCGGACCGTTGTCGAGTCCAGGGCCCCGACGTTGACGAGATGGACGAACGCGCCGATCAACCACGCCTGATCATCCGCATCGGCCAACAGCTCTGCCCAACCGGCCGCGGGGTCGTTCACTCCGTGCCCTCCTCACCCTTACCCGGCCCGCGACTATCGCGCACGACCGCGACGACAGCGCAGAAGTGCCCTGATTCCGCCGCTGTAGTGAGGGCGCTGAATCCACAATCCGGATCGGCTTCCTGATGCCTAGGGTCGGTCAGTGCTGAGACTGCAAGGCAGCCAAATCGTGCTCCGGGATTTTCTCGCGGACGACAGCGAACCATTCATCGCGCTTGCGGCCGACGAGGCGATGTTCACGTACATGAGGTTCCGCATAGATCGAGCTTCCGCCGAATCGGTCCAACTCCCGCGTTTGCTCGACGAGCCGCAGCTCGATCCCAGACCGAGTTACAACCTCGTGATTGAAGACGCCGAGGGATTCTCGGGCTGGGGCGGAATCGACAAGATTGAAGGAACCGACAGCGCCCAGCTCGGCTGGTACCTGCGCTCGGACCGCTGGGGACACGGTTACGCCACCGAGGCCACCCGGCTCTTGCTCGACTTCGGGTTCTCCACACTGCATCTGGCCGCGATGTGGGCAACCGCTGATCCCGACAACGCGTCATCGCTCCGGGTGCTGGAGAAGTCGGGCCTCACCAACCGCGGACTGACCGACCCGGTACAGACGTGGAGGGGTCTGCGTCCCCGCGTACTGTTCACCATCGAGGCCGAACACTGGGGAGCAACGCCCCGATCATCGGGAGCCTCCGAGCCCGGTGACTCCAGCGCATAACCGACCGCTCTGTACGTGCCGTTCTTGCTCGCTTCTCGACCGCGTCGTCGACGTTGCGATCCGCACGGTATCGATCGTCCACAGACTGTCCCCGAAAGTTCAGTCCTCGGCGCGGAGATCACGCCCCCTACCGCCGGTGCGGAGCGTACTTTCGAGATGGGAGGAGACATGTCAGCGTGCGCGGGTCGTGCGGTCCGCGCTGCTTGCTCTGCCGGAGCCCCGTCTTGCCCGCCAGTCCCTGGCGGACGCGTACGCCTCTTCGAACAGCTCGACACGGCTGGCCCATGACAGGTGCGATCGGGCATGTGCAAGCGCTGCGTCCCCTCGTCGAGAAAGCTCCTGCGGACGATTGACCGCCTCGACGAGCACCTCTGACAGGGCGCGCTCGTCATCGGGCGGAACGAGCCAGCCGGTGGGTCGAGCGGGATCGAGGTTGACCACGAACGGGAACCCGCCGCTGCTGGTGGCAATCACCGGGAGGCCGACAGCCATGGCCTCGAGCGGCGCCTGCGGGTAGGAGTCGTCGACCGACGGGATCACCAGCGCGTCGCAGGCGGCGAGCGCCTCGGGCAGATCGGCATGGCCCCTCCATCCGGCGAAGAACAGCCCCTCCGCACCGATCTTGTCGGCAACCGTGACCGGGTGTTCACCCTCCCACTCGCCCGGATACCCACCCCAAACCACAAGGGATGCCGGACGGTCGAACCGCGCCCTGGCGCGGGCGAACGCCCGCACCAGCAACGGGACCCGCTTGGCGGAGGTGAAGCGCCCGACGAAAACCAGGACCGTCGCGTCGCCGTCGGGGCCCAAGAGCCGGTCGAGGTCCGCCTCGCGGTACCCCACCGTGCCGGCCACGGAAGTTTCGTTCCAACCTCGAGGATCCTCGACGAGCCAACGCCTGAAGTGGTTCCGGCGCGCCTCCCGGCTCATCGGTCGTGGGCAGAACCTCGTCACGTCGACGCCGTTCGGGACATCCGAAACCCGGTCGGCATCGACTCCGAGGACCTCGACAGCCCGGCCGCGCTCGGTTGGTGACACCAAGACCAGGTGGTCCGCGGCGTCGGCCTGACGGAGGAGCCGATCGCGCCAGGCCTCGCCGTACTGCCACCAATCCCAACGCGTAGTGCGCAACAGCTCGCGCTGGCCATCGTCGAGTCCCGCACTCCCGCCTGGGTTGACCCGGACCCACGCGGGCATCCCGGCCAGTGTCGTCCCCACCGTCTTCGCAAGTGCTGCGCGTGCGTTGACCGCCTCGAGGAACTTGATCTCCGTGCCGTGGAGGTGAGCGACGACGGCACCTTGGGGCCAGTGACGCCGTACCGCGTCATGCTGCGGCGTCAGGTGGTGGAGGTGGAACACATGGGCCCGGTCTGCCCCAGCAGCACGAAACGGTGACTCCCACACCGACGACAGGTGCTCGGCGAGGTCGCCCGGCACCGCAGCAAACACCACGTCCGGCGCGTCCTCGCGGTCTTCGTACGACGGGTGCATAGGCACCCGAGCAGCGATCGCGGTCCCGCCGGCCATGAACACTCGCACGGCGTCCGAGTAATCCAGGTGGTGCAAACGAGTGGCAGCGAAGAACGTCGGCGCATGCGTGAACTCTCCCGGATCACCCAGCGATCCCGTCACGAGCTCCACCGACCAGTGGGCGTCGACCAACGCCGTCGACAAGTCGCGCGCGACCTGTGCCGACCCGCCGCGCGGAAAGAAGAGCAATCCCATGACGATGTGTCCCACAGCCAAACCATCGCACTACCACGCCCGGCTTCGGCAGACGATCCCCTGACCCCAAACGCCGAGCTCGGTGACCGAGGTGCGCGCCTCGTGAACAACGCTGCAAGGCTGCGCCGATGGAGATCGACGTTCTCTTCGCCAGTGTCGCGGTGAGAGACCTCGACCTGTCACGCGCTTGGTACGACCGCTTCTTCGGTAGGCCAGCCGACATCGTCCCCAACGACGACGAAGTGATGTGGAAGGCGACCGATACCGCGTGGCTGTACGTGATCCGCGACGGCGCACGCGCTGGCCATGGCGTCGTCACCCTGGCGGTGTCCAACCTTGACGATGCGACGTCGGCGCTTGCTACGCGGGGCGTCACAACCGGGCCAACCGAACAGGTAGGTGATGCTGGCCGAAAGGCCGTCGCCCTCGACCCCGACGGAAACTCGATGGCCCTGATCGAGGTGATGAAGGGCCGGTAGCGGCACGCGGGCATCCCAGAACATTCACCGTGAGCTACGCCAACGAGTGTCCTCCAACGCCGGGACCGTGATCGGCCCGGCGCTCAAATATCTCGCTGAAATCTTCGCGGGCGGTCCCCGCGCGCCTCTGGGCGTATCGGCGATGATTCCGAGCGTCGCCGCTCGTCATACCTTGCGTTACGCCATCGAGTCGATCATGAGGTAGTCGCTATGACGCGCACCCGCGTCCACAACCTGAACATCTCCCTCGACGGCTACGCGGCCGGCGAGCACGTGACCTTCGATGCCCCGATCGGCGGTGCCGAGCGGCTCTTTGCCTGGTTCGACGGTCGGGCCATTCATGGGGTCGATAGGGTGGATGCTCCCGTCACGCTCGATCGCGCCCTGACCAGCATGTGGGGCCAGGGCATCGGCGCTGAGATCATGGGACGCCGCAAGTTCGGACCGCAGGTTGGCCCCTGGCCCGACGACGGGTGGCGGGGTTGGTGGGGCGACGAGCCACCGTTCCAAACGCCGGTATTCGTCCTGAGTCACCACCCCCATCCAACGATTGACTTCCCCAACGGTACGAGCTTCCGGTTCGTGGACGGGCCGCCGCACGAGGTGCTCCGCCTCGCCCAAGAGGCCGCGGACGGCCGCGACGTCCGCATCGGCGGCGGCCCTTCGACGGTGCGTCAGTTCCTACAGGCCGACCTGATCGATTTCATGCACTTGGTGATCGTGCCGATCACTCTCGGGTGCGGCGTATCACTGTGGGACGGATCAGACGGCGTCGAAGATCGCTTCACCGTCGAGTCGGTTTCCTCGCCGAGTGGCCTCATTCATCAACTCTGGAACAAGAAGCGACACGCCGGCTAGCAGTTAGCGGACCCTCGGAAGGTGCAGTTGTCAAGGTCAACACAGACGAAACGCGCGACACGCTACGGCGCCGCCATAGCAGCCGGCGTAGGCGTCTGGCTGGCCCGCGGCCGCCTCGCAGACTGGCTCACCGACAGGCTGTTCCGGCGGCCTCATGGCTGGATAGCTCGATCGTTCTACCGAGACGCGAAGCCGCACCAGGAAGCGTTCCGCGAGACCCTGGCCGCACTCGCGCTCGGCCCCGAAGACCGCCTGTTGGAGGTCGGCTGTGGCGGCGGCATCTTCTTGGAGTGGGCGATCACTACCGGATGCACGGCGCGGGCGATCGACCATAGTGCAGAGATGCTCGCCTTGGCGGCGCGCCGCAACGCCTCGGCCATCGCCGCGGGCCGCCTCGAGTTGCACGACGCGGACGCCGGAGACCTGCCGTTCGCCGACGCAGAGTTCACGGCCGCCGCGACGACCAACGCCTTCTTCTTCTTCAGCGCACCCGAGGCCATGCTGGCCGAGGTTTATCGGACGCTCGCGCCGGGAGGACGGATTGCGATCCATACAGCCGCCACCGCGCCGTCGCCCGTCGCCGGCCGCATGCACCTCTACAGCGATGACGAGCTGCTGCGAATGCTCGAGGAGGCCGGCTATGAGCAGATCGCATTGCGACGCACGGGACAGAACGAGCAGATGCAGTTGGTCATCGCGCGCCGAAAACCGTCCGCCGACGTCCCTGCTGTAGGCGATTAGAAGGTCACGCCGCCTATATCCCGCATCTCGACGGCGCGAGCGAGGTCGTGATTCGCTCGGTATTGTGCGTCCACAGACTGTCCCCGAATGTTCGGGCCAAAGTGCGACGCACGCGTCACAGAACGCCGGGTCCGGGACCGCTCGATCGGAGCACGCGTCTGGCGCGGTCCGGTGTCGGTGCGGAGCACGTAGCGGCAGTGCTGGTTGGCTGCTCGGTCGACGCAGCTGCACCGGGCACCCGCCGACTCGACCTCCGCCTGCGCTTTGGCAGCGTCACGATTGACCGTTGCAGCAAGACAGGTGTCGGCGCGAACGTGGATCGTGTCATTGAAGTGCGCGGGGTCTGCATAAGCGCCACCGCAGCCACTGTCGAGTTCGTCGTCCAGGCTTGGCGGCTCAGACGACGCCGCCACCGCACCGCGACGCTTCCCGCCGGCCCTGAGCAGGCGTTCACACTTCACGAGCGACATAGACCCGAGGACCCATTGTGGAAGGCGATTAGAGAGGGAAAGCGATCATGAGTGACACCACGAGCGCGAGCGCAGAGACCGAGATCCGCCCGTTCCGAATCGACGTCCCTGAACGCGAGATCGAAGAACTGCGCCGCCGCATCGATGCGACTCGTTGGCCGACCAAGGAGCTCGTCGCCGATCGGTCCCAGGGTGTGCAGTTGGCCGCGCTCCAGGAACTCGCCCGCTACTGGACGACCGAATACGACTGGCGCCGGTGCGAAGCGCGACTGAACGCGCTGCCGCAGTTCAAGACCAAGATCGACGGGCTGGACATCCACTTCATCCACGTGAAGTCGGCCCACGAGAACGCGTTGCCGTTGGTCATGACGCACGGCTGGCCGGGCTCGATCGTCGAACTGCTCGAGACGATCGGCCCCCTCACCGATCCGACCGCGCACGGCGGCACGTGCCGAGGACGCGTTCCACCTCGTGTTGCCGTCCATCCCCGGCTACGGCTTCTCCGACGAGCCGACCGAACTGGGCTGGGGCCCCATCCGCATCGGTCAGGCCTGGGACGAGCTCATGCGACGCCTCGGTTACCCGCGCTACGTCGCGCAGGGCGGCGACGTCGGCTCGCAGGTCACCGACGCGATGGGCCGCATCGGGCTCGACGGCTTGATCGGCATCCACACGAACCTGCTCACGCCGGCGCTGGGCGACCCCGAGGCCCTGAGCGCGTCGCCACCCACCCACGAAGAACGTGCTGCCCTCGACCAGCTCGACGCGTTCCACGCGACCGGCACCGGGTACTTCGTCGAGCAAGCGACCCGCCCGGAGACGATCGGCTACGCCCTGCTCGATTCACCGATCGCGCTGGCGGCCTGGATGATCGATCACGACACCGACGCCTACCTGAAGATCGCCCGAGCCTTCGTCGACAAGCAACCCTCGGGCAATCTCACCCGCGAGCACATCGTCGACAACATCACGCTGTACTGGCTGACCGGCACCGGGGCGTCGGCGGCGCGCTCGTACTGGGAGGAAGGCGCGGAGAACGCTCGGACGGCTGCAGCAGGGTGGCCCCGCGGCGGTCTCGATTCCGGTCGGCTTCACCACGTTCCCCGGGGAGATCTGGCGGACGCCGCGCAGCTGGGTCGAAGCGGGCCTACCCCAACGTCGTGTACTTCAACGAGGTCGACAAAGGCGGGCACTTCGCGGCGTGGGAGGAGCCGCAACTCTTCTCCGAGGAGATGCGCGCCTGCTTCCGGTCACTGCGCTCGACCTCGTGAGCGATTCGGCACCAGCGAGCAGACCGGGGTCGATCCGCTCGATCGCCCATCGCCCCGCGGGCGAAGAGGCGGTTGAGTTGCCCGTCGAAGGTCATCTGGCGTCGTTCGACGGCGCGACGGCGTGGCTCAACTCCGATCCACTCACGCCGGAGGGCCTTCGCGGGCGGGTCGTCGTCGTCGACTTCTGGACCTACACGTGTGTCAACTGGCTGCGCACGCTCCCGTACCTTCGGGCCTGGGCCGCCAAGTACCAAGACGACGGCCTGACCGTCATCGGCGTCCACACCCCCGAGTTCGATTTCGAAGGGAACATCGAGAACGTCATCGCGCAGTCGCGGGCCCTCGGCGTGGAGTATCCCGTCGCGGTCGACACCGACTACGCGATCTGGTCCGCGTTCGCGAACCACTTCTGGCCGGCGCTCTACATCGCCGACCACGAAGGCCGGATCCGATTCCATCACTTCGGCGAGGGCGAGTACCCGATGACCGAGATGGTCATCCAGCAGTTGCTGTTCGCCGAAGGCGACGGCGTCGATCACGATCTCGTCGCGGTCGAGCCCCACGGCCTGGAAGTGGCGGCCGACTGGCAGACGCTGGCATCACCCGAGACGTATGTCGGCTACCGCCAGAGCACCGGCTTCGCGCAGGAAGACTCCGCGGAGTCTCGACACAGCCCGACGTCTACACCTTGCCGGATCGGCTGCGGCTCAACGAGTGGGCGCTCTCGGGCACGTGGACCGTCGCGGGCCACGCCGCGATCTTGAACGAGCCCGGCGGAAGAATCGACTTCCGATTCCGTGCGCGCGATGTCAACCTCGTGATGGGACCCTCTTCCCCCGGGGCGTCGATCCAGTTCCGGGTGTTCCTCGACGGTGAACTCGCCACCGACGCACACGGCACTGATGTGAGCGCGGACGGCAGCGGTACGGTGCGCGACCAGCGCACGTACCAACTGATCCGCCAATCCGGAGCGATCTCCGACCGCCTCATCCAGATCGAGTTCCTCGATGCAGGCGTCGAGGCGTACTGCTTCACATTCGGCTGAACCTGGAGACCGAGACTCGACACACGCAGCGTCAGCGCGGCTCCTCAGCCCACGCATATTGCCCATGCGCTCGCGCCCGCCACCGAGTGCATCGCACCAGAACTGGGCATGCCGGAGGCGCCCATAACGCCGGGTGTCCGCGGGGCGATCTGTGCGGCGGAGGAGGTTGCGGTTCCTCTGATGGAAGAGTTGTGCCGTGGGCTTCGACGTACCGAGGGCGCCAGCGCCGAGCAGCGATGAACGTGAAGTACTTCTCGGCTACATCCGATGGCAGCGCGAACAGGTCGTCGCCACCGCTGATGGTCTGTCGGAGGAGCAGCTGCGGTGGACTCCTAAGGGGCGGCTGCTTCCGATCATCGGCATCATCAACCACTTGACGCACATGGAGTGGCGTTGGATCGAAGGTCGCTACCTGGGGTCGCCATTCCCACTGCGCGACGAGGAGTTCGTGCTCGGCGACGCGGTGACGGGTGCGGAAGTCATCGACCGCTACTCGAATCAGGCCCAACGAACAGAGAGCGTCGTTCGCGCCGCACGGGACCTCACCGAGCCGTGCCTCGGTGACGAAGGCGGCCGCGGTCCCGCGCACCTGCTGTTGAGCTTTGACGAGCCGGTAGACCTGCGGTGGGTTCTCTTCCACCTTCTCGAGGAGACCGCGCATCACGCCGGCCACACGGACGCCACCCGGGAGATGCTCGACTGGAGCGAGATGCGCGCCTGATGTTGGAACATCCGAGGGCAGTGTCAACGAACGCCGGGTCGGCGCGTGATCGGTCGAGGAGTCAGTCGGCGTCCCGGCTCATCCAGTCCTCTCGCACGAAGCCGTACATCACGCTGTCACGCCACACGCCAGCGCGGAAGTAGAGACCGCGTTGAACCCCCTCGCGGCGAAAGCCTGCTCGTTCGAGCGCGCGCTGCTCACCAAGGTTCTCGACCTCGGTGCCCGCTTGGAGTCGGTTCGCGGTCGTAGTGCTGAACAGATACTCGCTCAGCTGCCGCTGGGCCTCCGACCCGATGCCGCGCCCGCGATGCTCCTCGAAAAGCGCGATTCCGATTTCGAAGTTGCCCGAGGCACCCACCGGCCGCCACGTCACCCAACCCGCGCAGGTGCCGTCTTCGATCTCGACCGTCAGAAACGACGAGGCGTCGCCGATGAGTCCGTCGTCGTGCCAGCGGCGCTCGATGTCCCGCGCCTTGTCCATGCGGAAGCCGAACCACTGGTACTCCCCGGGTGCCTCGGGGTCCCACAAGAGGCCGACGAGCTTCGTGACCTCATGCTCCACGACGGGCCGAAGCCTGACCGGTGAACCCACGCCCCAAGTCTCGCACGGGCGTCCCCCAACGCCGGATCTGGGAGCGCACACGTGCCGATCCCGCCGCTCGGCACCGACTACAGACCGAGGTCTATCCCGCGGTCGAGTCCTCGTTGGAGCGAGTCTCTACTGGGTTGGATAGTGCGTCCCTGCCCGGTTTGAAGCAGGGTCCGCTCGCGGTGGATCTCGTGCAGACGTTCGAGCGCCGGCTGATGTTGATCACACCACGCGTGGTAGTGCTCGACCGCCGGTTCGAGGTCGGAAACCGTAGTCGTGATGTCGAGGCATGCTTGTTGGCGACGGTCGATGTCGGTTCGTGCGCTGCCGAGCCGCATTTCTGCGTCGCGGCGTTGTCGAGAGTAGAGCCGTCGGCTGATGGGGCCGAGCTTGTCGAGGTCGTCGAGGGCGCGTTGTTCTCGCCAGCGGGCCTGTTCGAGCGAGTGCTGTTCGCTGTGCAGACGCTCCCGTGCGGCGCGCAGTTCGCCGCTGCGGTCCGGCGGGGGCGGGCCGATGGCGGCGGTGATCGCGTCCGCCTCGTGGATAGGTGGCCACGTCCTGTTCGCGAGAGCCGCTTGGAGTTGGTGGCGGGCGTGTGCAGTGGCGATGTGGTCGTGGGCGAGGTGTTGGGCGACGCTGCGTTGCAGCTGCCGTTCGAGCCGGGTGCCGACAGGGTCGCTGACCTCGCTGGTGTGGGCGATATCTGATCGGCGCTCGGGATCGGCGATGTAGAGGCGGTTGGAGTCCCGACCGCGCGACAGCGCCGTGTAGGCGTGCTCGCGGGGCAGACCGTCGCGGGCGAGGATGAACGCTTGGTCGACGGTCGCGCCTTGTGCTTTGTGCAACGTGACGGCATAGGCGTGGCTGAGGCCCCCGTCCGCCACATACCCGAACGGCAGTGCCGGGTCCGCTGGCGCGCCGATGTCGACCGTGACGGTCCGCCCGGTGGTGTCGATGGCGACGATGGTGGCGCGGGTGCCGTTGTAGACGCCGAGGTGTGGCTCGTTGCGCAGGGCCATCACCTCGTCGCCTACCGCGAATCGACGACCGTTCGCTTCGATCACGTCGGGATCGAGCTGACCCGAGGTTTGGAGACCGACGCGAGCGAGGTTGTTAAGGGCGTCGACGTCACGGTTGGTCACCGCGATCATCACCACGTCCGCGCCTGCGGCGCGGGCGTTGTGCCAGTCGGCGACAAGTTGTCGGCGGGCGTCGGCGAGGGTGTCGGCTTGGTGGATGCGGCCGTGGGTGTCGTAGAGCTCGACCGCGACACTGGTGTCGCCCGTGCGCACCAGGTCGAGCGCGGCGACCTCCCACGGTTCTCGCTGCCGTCGGTTGGCGCGTAGTTCCACGGCGTCGCCGGCGCCGGTCAGGCGCGCGAACGCACCGCCGGCTTCCAGTTCGGGCAACTGGTAGGGGTCACCGACGAGCACCAGCTTCGCTGCCGCCTGCTCGCACCGCGACGCCAGCCGGTTGAGAGTTCGGGTGCCGACCATGCCCGCTTCGTCGACGACGACCACGTCGTCGCGGCCGACGATAATCGTGCCGGTGTCGAGGCCGTGCAGGTAACGGGCGATGCTCATCGACGGCGCGGCCGTGGCGTCCTCGAGCCCGTGGGCGGTGCGGGCGGCGAGGGCCACGCCGGTGACGCGGCAACCGGCGCCGGTCCACGCCTGCACGGCCGCGGCGAGGGCGGTCGTTTGCCCGCGCCGGCGAGGCCGGCGACGGTAGTGATCCCGGCACCGTCGAGGCACAGCCGGCGCACCATGTGTTGCTGGTCGGCTGACAGGTGCGGTCGCACCGCAATGGCGTCCTCGACCATCGCGGGCGGCGTCCGCGCCACGTCCGCGTCGCGGCAACGCTCGACACGGTCCAACAGCGCCCGCTCGGTGTCGATCATGTCGACCGTGGTCCACCGCACCGGCTCAACATCGCCCACGGTGAGCGGGATGACCTGCGGATGCTCAAGGAAGCGGTCTGCGAGGGCGAGGACCTTCGCCGTCGGCGCGCCGTGCGGGAGCGCGTCGCAAATGGCGACGATCACCTCGCCACGGCCGAAGATCGATCGCGTCCGGGTCAGCCCTTCCGGTCCGGCGAGGTGGTTGTAGAGCCGGTGGGCGGCGATCGAATCGACCGCTGGCGCCAGGCGCATCACCCGCCGGTCCAGGGTCGACGCCATCGCCCGGTCGTCGAGGCCAACGCGTGCGGCGCCGGCCCGCCAGGTGTCGTGCAGGTTGTCGGGGGTTGCGTGCGGGTCTTTGGTGGGGCGGGTGGCGTAGGCCGCCAGCTGCGCGGCCCGGGCTGAGGTCTCGCCGTGGGCTTCGAGGTGGGCTTCGATCTCGACCCGCCGGTTCGAAAACGCCCGCAACTGGCCCCGGGAGAACCCGCGGATGTCCGCCGTCCCGTTGGTCACCGGCCCCCAATCGACCCCCAGCGCGCAGGTGAGCTCCCACCGCAACTGCGCCTGATAAAGGTGCCCCACCGGGCGCGCCCACCTGTAGATCCCAGGCCGGGCGAACAGCGCCGACCACCGCCCATCGCTCGGATCGTGCGCCACGTTGGCGATCACGACGTGGGTGTGCAGCTGCGGATCCCCGGCCCGCGACGTCCGGTGCCGGAACGCCGCCGCCACCAAACCATCGCCCCGCTCGACCACCTCGCCCCCGTGGCCGCGTCGCACCAGCGACGCCTGGTGCTCATAGAAACCGAACGCAGCCCGCAACGCCCCGTCGTGCGCGTTGCGAACCACGTTCGACGTCTCCGGGTCACCCAGCGCGTAAAGAAGCGACACCGACTTCGGCGCCGAGAACGTCGCGTCGAACCCCGCCACCTTCGGCGCCGACCGGCCCCCCGTCAGATTGGCTCCCGTATGCGGATCGCCATGACGCAGCACCCGGCCCAAATGCTCGCCGGAGACCTCACCGGACAGCCCGAGCAGCTCCGCTCCCCGTCCGAGCCACTGCCCCGGTGACTCCTTGGCGCCGGTGTAGTACTCCTCCGCGCCCTGCGCCACCTGCGCGAGGTAGTACGCCTGCTGGCCCGGCGCCAGCTTGCCGATCGTCAACACAACCGGGCGCCTCTCGCGGACGATGCGACACGAGCCGGCACGGTCACCGTTGGTGAAAGTGTGTCAGTCGTTCGGTCGTTGCTTGGGACAGAGACTGGCGTGGGCATGTTCAGGACGCGTCTGGCGCGGTGAACGGGAGCGCGGTTTGCGCGGCTGTGCGGTTGACCTTGGGCGTGCGTCGCGGTCGGCTCGGCTTCGAGGGCCTGTGGTCATCGGCTCGACGTGGGTCGAGCTCGACGACCGCCGAAGCCCGGGGTGCGAAGGTGAGCGTCCCGCCGATGAGCGCCTCGAGCTGCGCGGCGCGGGACGCGCAGCACGCTGCCGAAGTCCACGACCGGCAGACCGGTCTTGCCGCCGGTGTCGCGCCACTCCCGCGTGAGCGCGTACGCCTTCGTGCGGCCGATGCGAAGCAGCCGTGCTGCTTCCTCGACCGTCAGCAACGCCGGCAGCGGCTCTCCCATGGCACAACCCTCAACCTGTGCGGACACGGCCCGAGCACTGTATCATCGGACAACGCTTCTGAACAGTGGAAAGACAGGCTGTCCGTCATGTACCGTGACCGTCCGTGCCCCGCCGCCGAACACCGCAACCGTCCGTGACACCCACCCGTGCCGACGCGGTCGATGTCAACCAGATCGTCGCCTACAACGTCCGCGCCGCTCGCGAACTACGCGGCTGGACCCAAGAAGATTTCGCCGACCGGCTCGAGCCCTACCTCGGGATTCGCATGACCCAAGCCAGCATCTCCGGCATCGAACGGGCCGTCGACGGCGAACGGCGCCGCGAGTTCGACGCCCACGAGCTGCTCGTGTTCTCCCTCGTGTTCGACCTGCCCATCATCTGGTTCCTGCTTCCCCCACGCGGCGAGCACCGGCTCATGCGCAACACCACCCGACCGGCCGACGAGCTCTACGCCCACCTCCTCGGCCGCCCCGACCAGCTCGAGCCCGTCTACCAGCGGCTCCGAGCACTCGGCGTCGACGAACCCACCGATGCCGAACAAGCCGTCGAACGCATCACCGGACAGCCGTCCATCCCGCGGCAGTGGAACTACCAGGACCGTCGCAAAGCAGTCGTGCTCGCCCTGCTCGACAGCCGCGCCGACCGGCTCGACAAAGCCGCGGACGAGTTCGGCACCTTCTTCGACCACCTCCGCCAAGTCGGCATCCGGGGCTTTGTTGCCGAACACACCAACGACGACGACGACGCCTACCCACCGGCCAAGCGCCCGGCACGAACCGAAACAACGAACGAAGCGACACCGAGCCGCACAGGCCGCGCCGAAGCTGGCTCGCGCCCGCATGCCCGCCACCAAGAAGTAACGAGCAGTAGGAGCGGAGCATGAGCCGCAGCGCAGCACCGCAGAAAGACAAGCGAACCGGCACTTGGTGGTTCGTAGTCGACTTGCAGCCCGACGGTGAGGGTCGGCGCCGCCAGACTCGTCGCCGAGGCTTCCGGACCAAGGCCGAAGCACAAGCTGCGCTCGACGAGCTGCGGACGAGCGTGCGTCACGGCAGCTACATCGCTCCGCTGCGCCAGACGTACCGGGACTACATCACGAAGGATTGGCTGCCGGCGATTCGCGCAACCATCGAGCTGTCGACCTACGAGTCGTACGAGCGGTACATGCGACTGCACGTGTTGCCAGAGATCGGCGGCATCGCGCTGCAGTCGCTCGACGCGAGCCGGCTGAACAAGCTCTACGCGGATCAGCTCGAACACGGTCGGCTCGACGGCAAGAGCGGCGGCTTGTCGCCGCGTTCGGTCCGGTACATCCACACGATCATCGGCCGGTCCCTCCGTGAGGCAGTCGCGTGGGATCGCGTGTCGCGCAACGTCGCTCAGTCGGCGCAGCCGCCAACTAGTTCCAACGCTCGCTCACCCGAGATGAGAACGTGGGACGCAGAGACGGTCGCCAAGTTCCTGGAGCTGACGCGAACGGACCGGCACCAGCCAACATGGCTGTTCCTTGCAACGACTGGTTGCCGACGGGGCGAAGCACTTGGTCTGCGTTGGTCGGATGTCGACCTCGACCAGGGCAAAGCAGTCCTTCGTCAGACCGTGTTGGCGATCAAGCACACCATCGTGGTCGCGCCGCGGACGAAGTCGGGAAAGCCCCGCCCGATCGAGCTCGATGCCGTAACTGTTGCTGCACTTCGAGCTGTCCGCGTCCGTCAAGCCGAGGAGCGCCTCCTGTTCGGACCCGAGTACGAGGACAACGACCTTGTGTTTGCGGGCGCCGACGGACGCCCGCAGCATCCGGAGCACTTTTCGATGACGTTCGACCGTCGCGTCGCGCGCTATGAGTTGCCGCGCATCCGGCTGCACGATCTCCGCCACACGTGGGCGACGCTTGCACTGGCCGCCGGTGTGGACGTCAAGATCGTCTCGGAACGGCTTGGACACGCCAGTGCCAAGATCACCTGGGACATCTACCAGCACGTCACACCGACGATGCAGGCCAACGCGGCGGAGACCGTTCCGCGCCTCATCTTCACGCCGTCGTCGTAGTCGCAGCGCGACCGCGACTCGGGTGAACACGTGTGACGCGCTCGCTGTCACAACGCGGACCTTCACACGCTGTCACGCGCGCGTTCGTGACCAACTTGTGACCACGACGGCACTTCAACCCATCTCACGCGGAGGCCGCAACTCGCTGACCGGCCGTTTCGCGTTCAGAACTCCGTGGGCGAGGGGGGACTTGAACCCCCACGTCCTTTCGGACACAGGAACCTGAATCCTGCGCGTCTGCCAATTCCGCCACTCGCCCGAGTGACAAGTCGGTCACGATACCAACCCCGCATACAGTGTCGCCCCGTGGGTTTGTCCGGGTTCGAGCGACGTCTCGAGCGCATGGTCGAAGGCGTTTTTCCCGGGCGTTCCGCAGCGGTCTCCGGCCCGTCGAGCTCGGCCGGCGGCTCGTTCGTGAGATGGACGACAACCGGTCTGTCGATGTTCGTGGCCGCACGGTCGTCCCGAACCACTTCACCGTGCTCCTGAGCGGGGAGGACAACGCCCACTTCGCCGAGATCCACGACACGTTGCTGCGTGAGCTGTGCGACGCCGCCCGTGAGCACGCACGCGACGAGGGGTACACCTTCCTCGGTCCGGTCGAGGTCGAGTTCGTCGAGGACGATCGAATGCACACTGGTGCCTTCCAGATCGAAGCCCGAATGCGTGAGGGCGCTGGCGGCAGCGGCGCCGGTAGCCTCGTCCTCCCGACGGGCGAACGAGTCGTGCTCGGCGAGCGGACCATCAGTGTGGGACGGATGCCGGAATCGAACATCGTGCTCGCTGACCCGAATGTCAGTCGCAACCATGCCGAGATCCGTCCGCGGGGGACCGGCTATGTCGTCGTCGACCTCAACTCCACGAACGGCACGAGGGTCAATGGAGCCCGTGTGCAGGAGCAAGCGCTCACTGACGGTGACGAGCTTTCCTTCGGCAACACGAGGATGCGCTTCGAAGCCAGCTGAGTTCGTCCCGTCACAGGCCGCGCGTAGGCTCGCCGCCGATGTCGGAGCAGGTCCTCAACATCCTCAAATTGTGCCTGCTCGCGCTCGTGTATCTGTTCCTGCTGCGGGTCGTGCGGGCAGTCTGGGCTGAGGTGGCTGCACCCAAAACCGCCGAAGCGGGCGGACGCAGAGGCCGCCGACGAGCGCCGGCAAGCGCTCCTGCGGTGGCGCCCGCTGCACCGCGCGGCCGCCGCTCGCGCGGCGCTGCCACGGAGCTGGTGGCCGTCGAGCCGGCCGCGGACGCGGGCCGGCGGTATCCCCTCGGCGACGAGATCACGGTCGGACGAGCCGCTGGGTGCCAGGTGACCGTGGACGACACGTACGTGTCCCAACTCCATGCCCGCGTCTTCACCCGTGACGGCCAACTCCTCGTCGAAGATCTGGGTTCGACCAACGGCACCTATCTCAATCGGGCCAAGGTGTCAGGTCCGATGGTGATGCAGAAGGGCGATCGGCTCCAGGTCGGCAACACCGTGCTCGAGGTCCGCTAAGTGGCCGCGCACCTCCGCTGGGGTGCGGCCACCGACGTCGGTCGGGTGCGATCCGGCAACGAGGACGCCAGCCTCGCCAACGACCACGTGTTCGCGGTGGCGGACGGCATGGGAGGCCACCGCGGCGGTGAGGTCGCGAGTCGGGTGGCGCTCGAATCGCTCGAAGCGAGCTTCACCGACGCGTCGAGCGACGCGCTCGTCGCCGCCGCTCGCGATGCCAACGAAGCGGTCTTCGAACGGGCCAGTGACGACCCTGAACTGCGGGGGATGGGAACGACGCTCGTCGCCATCGCTCCCGTCGACGACGACGATCTCGTCGCGTGGGTTCACGTCGGTGACTCGCGGATCTATCTCTACCGCGACGGCGAGCTCCAGCAGCTGACGGAAGACCACAGCCTCGTCGAACAGTGGGTTCGAGAAGGAGCGATCTCGCCGGAAGAGGCGCGGTCGCATCCGCAACGCAACATCCTCACGCGGGCGCTGGGCATCGGGTCCGATGTCGGCATCGACGCTGGCACCGTCATCCCGTACACCGGTGACCGTTTCGTGCTGTGCAGCGACGGTCTGTTCAACGAGATCGACGAACCGCGTATCGAGTCGACGTTGCGCCGTCTGGCCGACCCGCACGACGCCAGCAGCGAGCTCGTACGCCAAGCACTCGACAGCGGTGGTCGCGACAATGTCACGGTGATCGTTGTCGACGTCGTCGACGACGACGCCGCGATGACCGCAGCCGCCGCGGCCGGTGCCGGAACGGTCGAGGGCCATGCAGAGCAATCGTCTGCGCAAGATTCCAAGACCAGTCGCCGGCAGAAGAAGAAGGACGAACACCGTGAGCCACGGCCCCGACGCGTCACCTGGCGCGTGGTGCTTTTCGCGCTGCTCTTTCTCGCCGTCGTGGCAGGCGGTGCGGCCGCGATCGGCTATCAGGCCCGACACACGTACTACGTCGGGTTCAACGGCGACTCGGTGGTCATCTTCAAGGGCAAGCCGGGCGGCATGCTGTGGTTCGATCCGACCGTCGAGCGCGACACCGGCCTCACCCGGGGGCTGATACCGGCGTCCGAGATCGACCGCCTGACCAACGGACAGGAAGAAGGCAGCCTCGCCAGCGCGGAGGCCTACGTACAGAGCATCCGCGACCGTACGACGACCACGACGACGTCGACGACGACATCGACCACGACCACGCCGACGACGGCTCCGACCGTCGGTCGCGACCTCGACCGCATGATCGCCGTCCTGCGCAGACGCACCGAACTCGGGCTCATCCTGCTCGGCGCGGTGATCGTCGGCGGGGCCTACACCCTCGCCAGCCTTGGTCGAACGTCGTCGATCCCCGCGAACATCGGGCCGTTCCTCGGCATCATCCTCGGCCTGTTCATCGCCGCGCACATCGCCACCCGCAAGCTCGCGCCAGGCGCGGACGGCCTGCTGCTACCCATCGCAGCCCTCTTGAACGGCATCGGGTACGTCATGATCACCCGTCTCGACGAGGCGAGCCGCCATCCACAGGGACTGGCCGCCGCGCAAGCAGGTTGGACCGTCATCGGCATCGGTGCGTTCATCGCGACCTTGATCGTCGTCCGCCGCGCGCGTGATCTGCAGCGCTACCGGTACACGTTCCTCCTGCTCGGCCTGCTGTTGCTGATGGCACCGCTCGCGCCGGTTGTCGGCCGCGAGATCAACGGTGCTCGCATCTGGGCGTACATCGGACCGATCAACTTCCAGCCGGGAGAGTTCGCGAAAGTCGTCCTGGCCATCTTCTTCGCCTCGTACCTCGTCGAGCGACGCGAGCTGCTGGGCATGGCCACGTGGCCTCGATTCCGCCCTGCGCTGCCGGATCCGAAGCACCTCGGCCCCGTGCTGGTGGCCTGGGCGGTGTCGATCGTCATCATGACGCTCGAGAAGGACCTCGGCTCTTCGCTTCTGTTCTTCGCGCTGTTCATGCTGCTGGTGTGGGTCGCGACAGGACGTACCGCGTACGTCGTCGTCGGCGCGCTGCTGTTCGCGGCTGCTGCGTTCATCGCCTACAAGACCTTCGGCCACGTGCAGGAGCGTGTCGACATCTGGCTCGATCCGTGGAAGGACTACAGCGGGTCGGGCTTCCAGGTCGCGCAGTCGTGGTTCGCGATGGCGTGGGGCGGCGTCGCCGGAACCGGACTCGGACTCGGCAACCCGAATCAGATCCCGGTCGTGACCACGGACTTCGTGTTCGCAGCCATCGGCGAGGAACTGGGCCTGCTCGGCGCGTCCGCGGTCATCTTCTGCTTCATCTTGTTGGTCGGATGCGGTCTGCGCATCGCCGTTCGAGCCGAGCCGCCGTTCGAGAAGCTTCTCGCCGCCGGGCTCACGATCCTGCTCGGTGTGCAGTCGTTCATCATCATGGCGGGCGTCACTCGTTTGCTTCCGCTGACAGGTGTGACGCTGCCGTTCGTGTCGTACGGCGGCTCATCGCTCCTCGCCAACTACGTGCTCTTGGCTCTGCTCGTTCGCATCTCCGACGACACTGCACGGCGCGTCGGCGAAGTCTCGGCCGACGGCAAAGCCGCGGCGAACCCCGCTGACGCCACGAGGGTCTCGTGAACCGGCAACTGCGACGGCTCGGCTTCGGCTTGATCGTCTGCTACATCGCGCTGTTCGCGATGATCAACTACGTCCAGGTCTGGCACGCGCGAGCGCTGAACGAGAACCCCCTCAACAGCCGCAAGATCGTTCGCGACTTCGATCGGCCGAGAGGCCAGATCATCTCGGCGGACGGAGCGGTGCTGGCCAAGTCGGTTCCGTCCGCGCCGGGCGATCCGTTCACCTTCCAACGTCAGTATCCCGAAGGCCAACTGTTCGGCCACGTCACCGGGTACCTCAACATCAACTTCGGGGCCACCGGTGTCGAACAGCAGTACAACGACCAGTTGAGCGGACAAACCGTGTCGCAGGAGTACCAGACGCTCCGCGACCTGTTCGTCGATCGCGACCACACCGGCGATGTCACCTTGACCGTGCGCAAGGATCTGCAGCAATCGGCACGCGACCTCCTCGGGAACCGCAAGGGTTCGATCGTCGTGATGGACCCCCGCGACGGATCGATCCTCGCGCTGTGGAGCTTCCCTTCGTACGACCCGAACCTGCTGTCGTCCCACGATGGCGCTGCCACACAGGCGGCCAAGAAGTTGCTCGAAGCCGCTCCGGATCAGCCGCTGCGCGGTCGGACGTGGCAAGAGCGGTTCTTCCCTGGTTCGACGTTCAAGGTCGTCACCGGATCCACAGGACTCGAAACAGGCACGGTGACCCCTGACAATCCCGTCTTCCCACAGGAGAGCGCGTACAAGCCGCCGGACGGCGCGCCCATCCAGAACTTCGGCGGTGAAGTGTGCGGGGGAGCCCTGTTCGAGATCCTGCGAGTGTCGTGCAACTCGGCATTCGCCCAAATGGGCGCCGAAGTCATCGGCCAGCAGAAGATGGAAGCCGGAGCGCGATCGTTCGGGTTCAACGACGTGCCACCGATCGACCTTCCTGCTCCAGCGCTGTCGATCTTCCCGGACACCAAGCGCTCGAAGGCATTCCTCGGTCAGGCCTCCATCGGCCAGTTCGGCACGCAGTCGACGCCGCTCGAGATGGCGCTCGTCACCGCCGGCGTCGCCAACGGCGGCATCATCATGTCGCCGCACGTGATGAAGGAGATACGAGACGACAACGGCAAGGTGATCGACACCTTCGACTCGAAGCCGTGGCGCACGGCTGTCAATCCCCAGACGGCCGCGACCATGCGTCAGGCGATGATCGGCGTCGTCCAGGACGGCACCGGAACCGCGGCGCGAATCCGGGGCGTCGACGTGGGCGGCAAGACCGGCACCGCCGAGCTCGACGACAAAGGATCGCAGTCAGAGGCTTGGTTCACGTGCTTCGCCGGCCCCCCCGGAGCGCCCCCCCAAGTCGTCGTCACGGTCCTCGTGGAGGACCAACCCGGAGCCAGCGAAGGAACCGGTGGCCGGGTGGCGGCGCCGATCGCCGCGCAACTCGTCCAGCAAGCACTCGCCATCAAATAGGCGCGAGGTAACCAAGGCCCCACCCCGAGCGTCAGTACGCTTCTTCTGATCCATGACCCAGCAAACCGTGTTCAACGGCCGCTACGAGCTGCACCGGCGCCTGGCGCGCGGGGGTATGGCCGATGTCTTCCTGGCTCGTGACCAGCTGCTCGACAGGCCGGTCGCGGTCAAGGTCCTGTTCCCCGAGTTCGCGACCGACCCGTCGTTCGTCGAGCGGTTCCGCCGAGAGGCGCAGAGCGCGGCGAACCTGAACCACCCCAACATCGTCTCGGTCTACGACTGGGGCGAGGAGGAAGGGACGTACTTCATCGTCATGGAGTACGTCGACGGGCGCAGCCTCGCCAGCATCCTGAGCACGGAAGGACCGCTCCACCCGCAGCGCGCCGCCGAGGTGGCTTCCGACATCGCCGCGGCGCTCGGTTTCGCGCACCGAAACGGCGTCATCCATCGTGACGTGAAGCCCGGCAACGTCCTCATCTCGCCGCAAGGTCAGGTCAAGGTCGCCGACTTCGGTATCGCGCGTGCGATGGCCGCCGGCACGGAAGAGAACCTCACCCAGGCCGGGTCGGTGATGGGGACGGCCACGTACTTCTCGCCGGAGCAGGCCCAAGGGATGCACCTCGATCCGCGGAGCGACCTGTACTCGCTCGGCATCGTGCTGTACGAGATGGTGACGGGCAAGCCGCCCTTCTCGGGTGAGAGCCCCGTCGCGATCGCGTACAAGCACGTGCAGGAGCAGCCGGTTCCGCCGCGGCAAGTCAACGCGAACGTGCCCGCGGACCTCAATGCGATCGACATGAAGCTGCTCGCGAAGAGCCCCGCCGCGCGTTACGCGTCGGCAGAGGATCTTCGCGCGGACCTTCGCCGCTTCCGCGACGGTCAGCCAGTGCTTGCGGCCGGCGCAGTAGGAGCCACGCAGGCGATGGCCGCGACGAGCGCAGTGCCTGCGTACGAGAGCACCACCGCCTTGCCGCTCGAGGAACTGCCTCCGGCCGAGCCGAGGAAGCGATCGTGGCCGTTCATCGTCGTGCTGATCCTCCTACTGCTCGGTCTCGCCGGCTTGCTGTTCGCCCTCTCTCGATTGCTCAGCAACGGATCGAAGACCGACACGGTTTCGTTGAAGGTGCCCGCCGGCTGCTGCGTCAACAAACCTGAGCCACAAGCGCGGGCCGCGCTCGAGGGCGCCGGCTTCAACGTGACAGAAGAGCTCCAGAAGAACGACCTGATGCCCACCGGCAACGTCATCACCGTCGACCCGGCCGAGGGCACGAGCATCGACGTCCCCAAGAATCAGAAGGGCAGCGCCAAGCTGATCGTCAGTAGCGGCGCCAACACCGTGAAGATGCCGAATGTCGTCGGCTCTCAGCTCGATCAGGCCACCAACACCTTGAAGGCCGCGGGCTTCGGCAACATCAGTTCGCAGCAGGCGCCGTCCGACGATCCGAGCGTGCAGGTGGGCGAGGTCACCCAACAGAACCCCGCCTCGGGCTCCGACGTCCCGAAGAGTCAGGCGGTGACGCTGACCGTTTCCTCCGGGAAGACGAAGGTGAAGATCCCGACGGACGTGGTCGGGCAGGACGCCGCGACGGCGGGCGCCACGCTCGGCGGATTGGGCCTCAACGTGTCCACCGATTCTCGTTCTGATGCGAACGTGCCGAGCGGGAAGGTGATCGGGACCAATCCGCCTCCCGGCACGCAGGTCGACAAGGGCTCGTCGGTGACGATCGTCGTGTCGACCGGTCCGCCGCCGACGTCATCGTCGTCGTCATCGTCGTCGAGCTCGAACAGCGGCTCGACATCGTCGGCGAGCTCGTGACTCGTCAGACGCTGGTGCTCAGCTGATCGAGGAAGTTGCGCAGTAGGTCGTGTCCCGACACGGTGAGGATCGACTCGGGATGGAACTGCACTCCCTCGATCGGATGCTCGCGGTGACGCAGCCCCATGATCGTTCCGTCGTCGGTCTCGGCGGTGATCTCGAGCTCGGCGGGAACCGACGCGCGATCCACGACGAGTGAGTGGTAGCGAGTGGCTTCCAGCGGGTCCGGCAGGTTGGTGAACACACCGCGGCCGTCGTGGCGAATCACGGACGTCTTGCCGTGCATGACCTGGGGAGCACGAACGATGCGACCACCGAAGACCTGCGCGATGCACTGGTGACCGAGGCAGACACCCAGCACCGGACGTTCACCGGCGAACGTGCGGATCACGTCCATCGACAGCCCGGCATCGTCGGGGGTGCCGGGGCCCGGCGAGATCACGACGCCCGCAGGGTCGAGCGCCACGATCTGGTCGACTGTGAGCGCGTCGTGACGATGAACCACCGGCTCGACGCCGAGCTCGCCGAGGTACTGCACGAGGTTGTACGTGAACGAGTCGTAGTTGTCGATGACGAGGACGCGCGCGGCCATGAGCACCGCGAAGATAGCGCCGTGCGGGCGTGTACCTTCTGGGGTGATGGCGAAGCCGGCGAAGCGGCGAGTATCGGGCGGCCAGGGAGGCCAGTCCGGCCGCACGACACCACGAGGCGGCCCCACGCGAGCGCCGAAGCAGACGACGTCGAACGAGCCGACGGGGCGCTACACGCCGCCGATCCCCCGCGACGTCAAGGTGAGCCCGATCTGGGTGCCGATCCTGATGTTCGCGCTTCCTCGGGATCGGAACGCTGCTCATCCTGATCAACTACACCGGCGTCGTGTGGAACACGAGCAACTGGATCCTGCTCGGAGGCCTCGGGCTGATCCTCGCCGGGATCATCAGCGCCACGCAGTATCACTAACGTTCGGTAGCAGGAGAGTTACAACGGTGTGACTCTCCCCAGCTCCCTCCACATCCTGTGGACAACCCTGGCTATTTCCTCGGTCGGCTCCGAGCGCTGTCGCTGTCTGTCGTCGCTCGGCGCCAGCGGGCTTCACTCGATGGGCGCCACCAGGTCCATGTCCTCTTGGCAGTGCCGTGGCGGCTCGGGGACCTCGTCGTTCGCCGCGGTCATGCGGACCTCCGTGCCACAGATCGAACAGCGGTAGCGCAGCCGCACCCGCCGCAGCTCACCGGGCGGTGGAGGCTCCGGGATCGGACGGACAAGTCCTCCGAGCATCATGGCGCCGACCTTCCAGATCAGGAGCCCGGCGAGTATCGCAATGCCGACCTTGAGGACGATCCACATCTCCACTTGATTCTGGCGTCAACGAGTGCGGATATGCGCACTGGCTGACGCCAGAACGCGCAGCTGAACGCGCTAGAGGCGCTCGATGATCGTGGCGTTGGCCATCCCGCCGCCCTCGCACATGGTCTGCAGTCCGTAGCGGCCGCCGGTGCGCTCGAGCTCGTTGACCAGGGTGGCCATGAGCTTGGCGCCCGAGCACCCGAGCGGGTGACCGAGGGCGATGGCGCCGCCGTTGACGTTGACCTTGGCCATGTCCGGGTGGAGCTCCTTCTCCCACGCCAGCACCACAGAGGCGAAGGCCTCGTTGATCTCGGTGAGGTCCATGTCGCCCATCGTGAGCTTTGCCTTCTCGAGCACCTTCCCGGTGGCGGGGATGGGGCCGGTCAGCATGGTGACCGGGTCGACACCGGCAAGTGCGAAATCGACGAAGCGGGCCCGAGGTGTGAGGCCGAGCTGGTTCGCCCTCTCCTCGCTCATGATGAGAACGGCCGCAGCGCCGTCGGTGATCTGCGAAGAGTTGCCGGCGGTCACCTTGCCGTCGGGCTTGAAGGCGGGCTTCAACGCGGCCAGCGTCTCGGCCGTCGTGCCCGGACGGATCCCTTCGTCCGCCTTCACGAGGTCCTTCGACTCGATGACCTTGCGGGTCTCCTTGTCGAGCCGCTTCTCGACCACGGGAATGATCTCGCGGTCGAACCGACCCTCGGTCGTGGCCTGCTCCGCGAGCTGCTGGCTGCGAGCACCGAAGGCATCGAGGTCTTCACGCGAGAGCCCCCACTTGTCGGCGATGAGCTCGGCCGAGATGCCCTGTGGCACGAGGCCGCCCACGTCGGCGTAGCGCATGCCGACCGTCGGGTCCGAACGGAATGCCGAACGAGCCGTCGCCCATCGAGGCGCCCATCGGCACGAGGCTCATGACCTCGACGCCGGCCGCGATCGACGATGTCGTACGCGCCGGCGATGACGCCCTGCGCGGCGAAGTGGGCGGACTGCTGCGACGAGCCGCACTGGCGATCGACCGTCGTGGACGGGAACGGTTTCGGGGAAGCCGGCCGCCGAGCACGGCGTTGCGCCCGATGTTCACGGCTTGGGCGCCGACCTGCATGACGCAACCCATGATCACGTCGTCGATCTGGGCCGGGTCGAGGTCGTTGCGCTCGACCAGCGCCTTCAGCGTCTCGGCGGCCAGGTCGGCCGGGTGCCAGCCCGGACAGCTTCCCGTTGCGCTTTCCGCCCGCGGTGCGGACGGCGTCGACGATGACGGCGGTGGTGCCGGTGGTTGCCATGGGGCTGGCTCCTTCTCGTGGTCCAGACTTGACCGAACGGTCAAGTTTGACGTTCGGCCCTCGCGTTGGTCAAACGGTCGGAACCCGATGACGATTCCGAACCGCCGCCTTGTGGGAAGGCGAGGACAATGGTGGAGGATGGGCGCAGCGAGCAGAGGAGCAGCGACATGGCGAACATGAGCACTGCGGACATCGATCGCACCGTCGAGGGTCACGACCGTCGCCTCGGCCTTCCTCGAGACGGTCACCTCGCACGGCGACATGGTCGCGTTGCGCGAACGAGGCCCGGACGACCAGTGGCTCGAGTGGACGTACGCGGAGTACGCAGATCACGTTGCCGGTGCCGCGGCCGGTCTGCGGCGCCTTGGGCGTGCAGCCAGGGGACCGTGTCGTGTTGATGATGCGCAACATCGCCGCCTTCCACATGCTCGACATGGCCGTCGTGTTCTGCGGGGCCACGCCCGATCTCGATCTACAACTCGTCATCGCCGGAACAGGTCGCGTACCTGACCGGTCATTGCGGGGCGAAGGTCGGCGATCGTCGAGGACGCCGGCTACCTCGAGCGGTTCCTCAAGGTGAACGACGAGCTTCCGTCACTCGAGCGGTTGGTGATCGTCGACGATCCGGACGGAGTCGCCGGGCCTGACCTCTGGACCTTCCAACAGCTCGTACACGAACACGGCGCCGTCGATCTCGACGAAGGCGCGTCGCTCGGTCGAACCCCGACACGCTCGCCACCGTCATCTACACGTCCGGCACGACTGGCCCTCCGAAGGGCGTGATGCTGTCGCAACTACAACGTGATGTGGACGGCGGAGAGCCTGAAGCAGGCGTTCGGCCGCGAGATCGATCTCACCGGCTACCGCCTCGTGTCGTACCTGCCGATGGCGCACATCGCCGAACGGATGACGAGCCACTACATGCAGGCGATCAACGCGTACGAGATCACGAGCTGCCCGGACCCGAGTCAGATCGCCGCGTACCTGCGCGAGGTGCGACCGAACATCATGTTCGGCGTGCCGCGCGTCTGGGAGAAGCTGCACGCCGGCGTCATGGCCGCGATCTCAGCACGATCCCACGAAGGCGAAGCAGTTCGACGAGGGCGTCGAAGCCGCAACGCCGATCTCGATCGCACGCGCCGTGGGACCGATCGACGCCGGAACAGGACGCGACGTGGGACTTCCTCCAGACCAGTCGCGTTCGAGTCCGGTGAAGAACACGCTCGGCCTCGACCAGGTCGAGTTCGCGATCTCGGGCGCGGCACCGATCACCGCGTGACCTGCTCGAGTGGTTCAACGCGATCGGTGTGCCGCTGTCCGAGATCTACGGCATGTCCGAGTCGTCCGGACCGATGACGTGGGCGCCTGTCGCACATCAAGCCCGGCACCGTCGGGTCCCGCCATTCCGGGTTGTGAGGTCGAACTGGGCGAGGACGGCGAGGTGATCTGTCGCGGCGGGAACGTCTTCCTCGGCTACCTGAACGATCCTGAAAAGACGGCCGAGGCCCTGTCGGACGGTGGTTGGCTGCACTCCGGCGACATCGGCGAGCTCGACGAAGACGGCTACTTCAAGATCGTCGATCGCAAGAAGGAGCTGCTCATCACGGCGGGTGGCAAGAACATCAGCCCGGCCAACCTCGAAGCAGCGCTGAAGACCGTGCCGCTCATCGGGCAGGTCTGCGCCATCGGTGACCAGCGACCGTTCGTCTCGGCGCTCGTCGTACTCGACCCCGAGGTCGACACCGGTGTGGGCCAAGGCTCACAACATGGCTCACTCGTCGCTTCCCGAGCTCGCCGACGAACCCGAGCTGTCGTCGCGGAGGTCGAGGCCGGTGTGGCGGAGGCGATGAAGCAGTTCAACAACGCCGAGCGGGTGAAGAAGGTGAAGATCCTCGCCGACGAGTGGCTGCCCGATTCGGAGGAGCTCACGCCGACGTCGAAGCTCAAGCGCCGAGGCATCCACGCCAAGTACGCCGCCGAGATCGAGGAGCTGTACCGGAAGTAACCGCTGGCGCGCGCGCTCGCCAACCCGCCACCATCGTCCGTCGTGAGCGCAACGCTCGTCGCCCGCGGCGTGACCGTGTCGTTCGGCGACCATCTCGTTCTCGACGAGGTGGATGTCGTCGTCGCGCCGCGAGACCGCATCGGACTCGTGGCGCCCAACGGCACCGGAAAGTCGACGTTGCTTCGGGTCCTGGCCGGACAGCACGTGCCCGATCGGGGCTCCGTCACGCTCGCTCCGCCTTCCGCGACAGTGGGGTACCTCCCGCAAGAGCCCGACCGGCGGGCTGGCGAGGACGTCCGGGCCTTTCTCGCCCGGCGAACGGGTGTCGCTGCGGCGCAGACGGAGTTGCACCGCGCAACCGCGGCCGTCGCGGAGGCCGAGCCCGATTGCGCAAGGCGCTACGACCTTGCACTCACTCGATGGCTCGCGCTCGGCGGTGCAGACCTCGATGCTCGCATCGGGCCGGTCTGGGCGGACCTCGGTCTCGCGGAGCGACAGCTCGATCAGGAGATGACGACGCTGTCCGGCGGCCAGGCGGCGCGGGCTTCGCTCGCGGCCATCCTGCTGGCGCAGTTCGACGTGTTCCTGCTCGACGAGCCGACGAACGATCTCGACTTCCCTGGGCTCGAGCGCCTCGAGCGCTTCCTCGACGGCCTCTCGGGGGGCGTCGCCGTCGTCTCCCACGATCGCGCCTTTCTCGACCGCACGATCACCTCCGTGCTCGAGCTGGACGAGCGGAGTCATCAGGCGTCGCGCTTCGAGGGCGGCTGGGCGGCGTATCTGGAAGAACGCGCCACCGCTCGCAGGCACGCCGAGACGGCGTACGAGGCGTACGTCGACAAGCGGCGTGGGCTCGAGCACCGGGCCCGCGAGCAGCGGCAGTGGGCCGTGCAGGGGACGCGGAAGCTCACGAAGCGTCCCAAGGACAACGACAAGGCGCAGCGCGACTTCTTCCTCAACCGCACCGAGAAGCAAGCGGCCAAGGTGCGGATCACCGAGAAGGCGCTCGACCGCCTCGACGTGGTCGACAAGCCGTGGGAAGCATGGAACCTTCGTCTGGAGATCGCGGCTGCGCCTCGCTCCGGTGCGATCGTGGCTCGACTCGACGACGCGGTGATCCGCCGGGGTGACTTCGTGCTCGGACCGATCCGTCTCGAGATCGGTTGGGCCGAGCGGGTGGCCGTGCTCGGACCGAACGGCGCGGGCAAGACCACGTTGCTCCAGGCCTTGCTCGGAAGGATCCCGCTCGAGTCAGGGACTCAGTGGCTGGGGCCCGGTGTCGTCGTCGGCGAGATCGATCAAGCGCGAGAGCAGTTGTCCGGCGACGAGTCCACGCTCGACGCGTTCACCCGGGCGAGTGGTGTCGTCCGTCATCAACAAGCACGCTCGTTGCTCGCGAAGTTCGGACTCGCTTCCGACCACGTCGGCCGGCCCGCGGCATCGTTGTCGCCGGGTGAGCGCACTCGCGCAGTGCTCGCGCTTCTGATGGCGCGAGGTGTGAACTGCCTGGTGCTCGACGAGCCGACCAACCATCTCGATCTGTCCGCGATCGAGCAACTCGAGCAGGCCCTCGACACCTTCGACGGCACGATCATCCTCGTCACGCACGACCGTCGGCTGCTCGACTCCGTCCGCATCGATCAACGGATCGATGTCGCTACGCTCGCTCATCGGTGAGCGAGCCCACATCACCGGACGACGGCTTGACCGCGCTCGGCCACGACGTTCGCGGCCCGGTCGAACACCTCGAGACGTTCGCGGCGCCAGCCACGTGCACGCGAGTGAGGTTCACTTCCGACGAGCTCACGTCGGTGTGCCCCGTCACGGGACAACCTGACTTCTCGTCGATCGAGATCGACTACCGGCCGAATCTCCGCTGCATCGAGTCGAAGTCGCTGAAGCTGTACCTGTGGTCGTTCCGCGACTGCGCCGCGTTCTGCGAGCAACTGGCGGCGCAGATCGCGGCGGAGGTGCAACGCGCCGCCGATCCGTTGCAGGTCCGGGTGACCATCACCCAACACACGCGTGGCGGCATCGTGACCGAAGCAACCGCAGAACTGCCGTAGCCCACCGCCGACCCGTGTGCGCGCGGCTCAGGGGCCGCGGTACTCGCACCCCGACTCGGGCCCCGGCTCGCCCTCCACGTACACCGCGACTCGGAACGAGTGACCGTGCAGCCGGGCGCACTTGTGATCAGGCGGAACGTTGGGCAACCGGTGCGCGGCCTCGAAGCTGAGATCCTTCCAGATCTCCATCAGGGAATGCCGAGGTACTTGTGCGTCTGCACGCTGAGCCGCCACTGCGGATGAGTCACGCAGTAGTCGATCGCCGCGAGGGTGTTCGTCTCGCGCTCGGGGCCGTCCATCGGTTGCAGGAAGAAGTGATCGAACGCGAGGTCGGGCGTACCGCTCCGGTCCACCCGCGCCTGCGGGTACACGAGCTTCAACTCGTCACCTGACGTGACCACGAGATCAGCGTCGGCCTTCGGGCTCACGCACACCCAGTCGACGCCAGGAGGCACGGGGATGGTGCCGTTCGTCTCGATTGCGACGGTGAAGCCGCCGCTGGTGCAACTCGTCGATGAGGGCACGATCGAGTTGGAGCAGAGGCTCGCCGCCGGTGCACACCACGAATGCATTTGCGTCGCTCCCCGCAGGCCAGGTCGTCGCGACCGTGCTCCGCCAGCGAACTCGAGTCGGCGAAGTGCCCGCCGCCGGCGCCGTCGGTTCCGACGAAATCCGTGTCACAGAACCGGCAGATCGCGGAGACCCGGTTCTCCTCACGACCGGTCCAGAGGTTGCAGCCGGCGAATCGGCAGAACACCGACGACACGACCGGTGTTGAAGCCCTCGCCTTGCAAGGTGGCGAACACCTCCTTGACCACGTAGCCCATCAGGGCCGCTCCGGATGCGTACCGGGTCGGGTCGCCGATGCCGGCGTCGGCAAACCCTTGCGCGCACGTAGCTGACACGAGTCGCAGGAGCCGCACGCCGAGCCATCCGCTGACGGGTCGTAGCAACTCAGCGTCATGGCGAAATCGACACCGAGCGCCGTTCCCGTCCGGATGATGTCCGCCTTCGTCATCTCGACCAGTGGCGCGTGGATGCGCGAGGTGCTGCGTCCCTTCGACGCCTGCCTTCGTCGCGAGCCTCGCCATCGTCTCGAACGCCGCGATGAACTCGGGTCGGCAGTCGGGGTAGCCGCTGTAGTCGAGCGCGTTCACGCCGATGAAGACGTCGCTCGACCCGAGCACCTCCGCGAAGGCGAGCGCAAACGACAAGAAGATCGTGTTGCGGGCGGGAACGTACGTGACGGGGATGTCGGCGAGTGCTTCGACAGACCGATCCTTCGGTACCGCGATGTCGTCGGTGAGTGCCGAGCCGCCGAAGGCGCGCAGATCGATGTCGACCACACGGTGCTCGGCCATCCCCGAGATGCGCAGCCACCTTGGCCGCGGCGTCGAGTTCGACCGCGTGCCGTTGTCCGTATCGAAAGCTGAGCGCGTGGAGGTCGAACCCCCCGCGTGCCGCGATGGCAGCAACCGTGGCAGAGTCGAGCCCACCGGACAGGAGTACGACGGCTGGCTCAGGCATGACGGCCCAAGCGTAGAATCCTCCGGACACCTGGAGGATCGCCACGGATCCAAAGGGGTCGACTGGGACATGGGGAAACGATGAAGAAGTCATTGGCTGTGCTCGCCATCACCATCGCGGGGCTGTTCAGCGGCGGCGCGGCCTTGGCGTTGACGGGTGGCTCGGCGATGCACGACCAGGGTCCGGCCACGACCGACTCCTCGGCAACGAACAGCTCCACTGCGTCAAGTGAAACCAGCGAGTCGAGCCGGCCGGAGTCCGAATCGACCTCGACCGAGTCCGACACCGAGTCAAGCGACACCGACCACTCGAGCGAATCCGACTCCCAGTCGAGCGACACCGGCCAGTCGACCGAATCCGAGTCCAGCGAGCCGCCCGAGTCGAGCGATTCCGAGTCCGAAGGCAGCGACTCGGAATCATCGGAAGCCACCGACGAGCCCGATTCCGGTAAGCCCGCGAAGCACGAGCATCCCCACAACCATGGCGCCGACGTGTCGAAGGCCGCACACGAATGTCCCAAGGGCCCCGGCCACGGCCAGTGCGTCAGCGCAGTGGCCCACGAGCACGGCTGAGGGTCAGGCAGGCAGTACGTCGCCGACGAACTCGGTGACGCGCTCGAACAAGATGTCACCGGCTCCGGAGAGCAGATGCCCTTCGTTCGGCAGGACCACGAGCTCACCGGTGCCGGCGATGAACCGCACCATCTCGCTTGCTTGAACCGGCAGCAGCTCGTCGCGATCACCGTGGAACAACAGCAACGGTCGTCCGTGGAGCTCGTCGGCTTGCTCACACCCCGCTGACTGCGTCGCGAACGTCACAACGCCGGCGACGGCGTCGCCCAACGCGCACGCCGTGCGCACCGCGATCGCGCCGCCGAACGAGTGCCCCATCGTGATCGCGCGCCGCGCGCCGCTGCGGGCGGCGAGATCCACCGCTGCGCACAAGTCGATGGTGCACCGGTCGAGATCGTTCGGTTTCCGGTAGCCGACTCGCAGTACGCCGACGCCCGTGAGCGAGAGTGCTTCCCCGAGCCGCTGGTACAGACCGCCCGACGGACCGAGCAACCCACCCATCGCGCCGCCGCAGGCGACGACAATGCGCTCCGCGTCACGCGGCCCGTGCCAGAGGATGGTGAGCAGACCGCCCATCGTGAACACCTCGACGTGGCCGATGCCAGGCGCGAGCTCGACGTCCTGCATCGCCATCGCATCGAGCAGCTCGAGTGGCGCGGTCATGCTTCGGCCTTCCGCTTCGCGCTAGCTCCCGGCCGATCCACGGCGATGCAGCGTAGGCACCTACGCATGACGGATCGGCCTCCGGCGCGACGACAGCAGCAGTGTGCACGCAGTCAACGAGAGCGAGAGAGCGACGACGACCGCCGCGAAGGGAACGTTCCTGCTGACGCCGGCGACACGGCTGCAGACCACGACGCACCCGGTGTGCACGGCGACGAGGAACCGGTCCGACGGGAGTGCGAGCCCGCCGAGCAGAACCAACACCCCCAACGAACCCAGGGCGCCGACGGTGGCCGCAGGACGACCGATGCCGCCAGCTGATGCGATCCACCCGAAGAGTCCGATCAGCGCCATGGATCCGGGCCGGCCGAACGCCACTCGCGGCTCGACGACCGCGACGATCGCCGCGACCATCGCGACCGACCGCGAGCACGAAGATCTGCTCGGTGTCGGGCAAGCACATGAGCGCGCCCACCGCCGAGATGCCGAAGAACGCCGGAGCGATGCCTCTGCCCTCGGATTCCTCGTCGAACCGCGCCATCGACATCGCGCCCCGCCACACGAACACGGCGACGACCAGCGGCACCCATTCCTCGCGATGAGGAGCGGTCATCCCCACCGCCAGAGCCGCCGGCGCGCTGAGCCACACGGACCAAGGCCGCAGTCGTTGCCACCCGCACATCGCGATCGCGCCAACCGCCAGCGCACCGTTCACACTGACCGGCGTCGACGTCAGCGAGAGCCAGAGCAGCACGATCCCGGCGGGGAAGAGGCCCAGAAGCTGGATCCACGAGTTGGATGGCCGGCGCGGTGTGTGCTCAGAAGAGCTCGACGTCACCGAGCGACAGCCTCCAACCGCTTCGAGCAGGAATCTCCACGTTGCCCAGTGCTCTAGCCGTCAGCATCGGTCCGCGACCGGGCAAGCGGTTCAGTCCGTCCGCCACCTTCACGACGACATCTGCGTCGACACAGCGGCGGACGCGGCGAAAAAGCTCTGACCGCGCCCGCCGGTCGCCTTCGGGAGCCAGCAGCTCACACACCGTCGCCTCGACGACAGCCGAACGCCGCCGAAGCCTGAACACCGCGAATCCGTCGCTCAAACTGCTGCGACGGAGCACGACGCGGTAGGCCAGCGGCAGGAACCCATAGCGCCAGGCGAGATACTCGGGCGTCCGCAAGGTTCGGAAGGCGCCAGTCGGCGGCGCCGGTTGCGACGCGAGGAGCTCCTTGACGGGTGTCGCATCCTGCAGTGCGTCCTCTGCCGCCAGCCCGGTGTCGGTGGGCTCCGACCACTTGACCGCGGGTCCCATCGACCGCGCCACCCGCAGTATCGAACGAGGACGCCGCAGCGAGATGCTGACGGGCACTCTGCCGACCTCGCGCCAACCCATCTTCAGATAGCCCGGGCGGCTCTTGTCGTTCGGAGTGTTGAACACGAGCGACACGGACTGCGCTTCGAGATCGGCGATCGCGGCCAGTGTGAGTTTCGTGAAGATCCCTCGACCTTGATGCTCAGGATGCGTGGCCGTGTCGACGGCACGCACCGCGTCGAGCTGTCCCTCACCCTGCTCGAAGCGCCACCGCAGCATCGTGCGATAGCCGACGATCTCATCGTCGACGCAGGCCACCCAGGCCGGCGAGACACCGAACGGGTTCTCGCGATGCTTCCAACGAAAGAAATCGGCGTCGTGCTCACTCGGTTGCCAGCCGAGCGAGCGGCGCAGCAACTCGAGGACGACATCGTCGTCCTGCGGAGTCGCAGCCCGAACGGACAGAGAGCCGACGCCTCGATCGGTCACGCTCCGGTCAACTGTTCGGAGCGCCGACTGTCGTTCGAACGCACTGCCCCTGGTTCGTGAATGGAACCCCAGACACATCGGCAAGGTGTCGCCACCCACCGTCCTTGCAGTCGGCCTTGGACAGCGGAGTCGCGGACGCTATCGGGATCTCACCGAGGACTGTCGCTGCGTCCGGATGACACGCCACCGACAAGGTTCCGCCGGCGTCGGGCACGATGGTGTACGAGAACGACACGAACTCCACAGAGATCACAGAGCCCGGCGAACCGCTGGCGACGAGCTGCTGGTCGAGCGAGACCGTGGGCATGAGGTCGCCCGCGTCGAAGTGCGTCGTGGGGGTGGCGAGCGTGAATGCGTCCGGTGTCGCATTCGACGCCGAGAATTCGAACTCCGTCGCGATCGTTCCGCTGAACGGAGCGGGAATGCCGAAGAACTCGCCCAGGGCGACATCGAATTGAACCGTTGATGTCGCTCCGGCCACGACACTGTCTGGCGCTGACATGCTGACCGTGAACTGGCCCGTTATCGGCGGTCCGAAGCTCGTCGTGCACGTCATCGCGACCGGGGTGCTCGTTTGAGCCGCACCCGCGGACGGCGACCCCAACAGACCAGCCGTGATCACCGTCACCACGATCGCTGCGATTGTGAGCTTGACTCGCATTGCACCCTCCCGTCCTGTGGTGCAGCGATCGTAGGCGCGGTGCGGACTGGGTCACGCCTGGAGCGGGCTCGTCGTGCCGGCGCACACGTCGCACAGTCCGGAGATCGCGACACGCGCTCGGTCGATGGTGAACCCGGCGCGGCGTTTGATCGTTTGGTCCAGGGCGTTGAGTGTCGGCCGATCGAGCTCGGTGACGGCACCGCAGCGTTCGCAGATGAGATGGGCGTGGCTGTGATCGGTCCGGTGGTAGACGACCGCGGCCGCGTCGAGTTGGAGGGGGGTGAGAAGTCCGAGTTCGGTGAGGAGGTCGAGCGTCCGGTACACGGTGGCCCGGTCTGGCCGGGCCGGGCTGTCCTCGACAGCGTCGAAGATGTCAGCCGCGGTGAAGTGGTGCTGGTCCGTGTCGAGTACGGCTCGTAGGACGGCCTCGCGAGCCGGCGTCACGCGCCCGCCGCTGCTACGGATTTCGGCCAGTGTCTGTGCGAGCCGCTCATCCGGCATGCACCCAGGCTACGTAGTGCTGTTGTTGCAGGCGTGTCGCAACAGCCATAGTGTCCGACCTGTCTGCGACCGTGTCGCAACTAGCGCGAGGGCTACTGATGCACATCCCGGACGGCTACTTGAGCCCGGAGACATGCGCCGCATTCGGAGCCGGGATGGTGCCGGCGTGGTACACGGCGGGCCACCGGGTCCGGAAGGTCGTCAAGAGCCGGTACGTACCGCTGCTGGCCTTGGGCGCGGCCTATTGCTTCGTCGTGATGATGTTCAACGTGCCGATCCCCGACGGCACGACAGCTCACGCGGTGGGCGCGGTCTTGGTAGCGGTGTTGCTGGGACCGTGGGCCGCGGTGGTGGCGGTCAGCACCGCGTTGTTGATCCAGGCGCTGTTCTTCGGCGACGGCGGCGTGCTCGCCTACGGAGCGAACTGCTTCAACATGGCGTTCGTCATGCCCATGGTCGGTTACGCCGTCTACCGGCTATCGGCTCGCGGCACGTCGTTGACCTCTGCCCGCCGCGCCCTCGCCGCTGGGATCGGTGGCTATGTCGGCTTGAACGCGGCGGCGCTGTGCGCGGCGATCGAGCTCGGCGTGCAACCAGACCTGTTCAAGGACGCCCGCGGTGTTCCGCTCTACGCGCCGTTCCATCTGGCGCAGACCGTGCCCGCAATGATGCTTTCCCACCTGCTGGTCGCGGGCGTCGTCGAAGCAGCCCTCACCGCCGGCGTCATCTCGTACCTGCAGCGCGCCAATGTTCCGGTGCTGCGCATCAACCACGCCGCGATCCCCGTGACCGACCAGGACCGAGCCCCGGTACACCGGTTGGGGTGGCGATGGGCCTGGATCGGGCTCGCCACGCTGGTCCTGCTCACGCCGCTCGGCCTGCTCGCTCCGGGCGGCGCGTTCGGTGAGGACGCGCCCGACGATCTCGATCTTCACCGGTACCACCTCGACGCGGTACCGCACGGCCTGCAGCATTACGCCGGGTTCTGGCACAACGCGCTTTTCGACGGCTACGACTTCACCGGCGACAAGCACCCCAACGTCGGCTATCTCGTCTCTGCGGCGGTCGGCACTGCAGTCATCGCCCTGGTCTTGTTCCTGACGCTCAAGGGCGCCCAGCTCCTGCAGCGCCGCCGCGGTCAGGACGTCGACGACGACGAGACAGACCAGGACGTCGACGACGAAGCAGACCAGGACTCGGCGCTCACGGCTGGCGTATGAGTGCGACCCCGACGCCGGCCTGGTTGCTCGAGCGCGAAGTGGGTCTGTGCCCGTGCGGCTGCATCGGCCGTCGGCGCAAAGGCAGCTACGTCGCCAAGACCCTCAACGGAGCAGCTGGGGTCATGCGCGAGGCCATGTTCGCCGAAGACACCGCGGCGCACGAGGGGCTGCTGCAACGAGTCGACCCGCGAGTCAAGGTCGTCACGCTGCTGGGTTTGCTCGTCGCCGTGTCGCTCGTGCGCTCGTTGCCGGTGTTGGTCGTCGCCTATCTGGCGACCCTCGTGCTCGCGGTCCTGTCCCGGTTGCCAATGCGGCTCTTCGTTCGGCGGGTGTGGCTGTTCATCCCGATCTTCACCGGCATCGTGGTGCTCCCGGCGACGCTGAACGTGATCACCGCCGGACACGTCGTCGTGCCGCTCGGAACGTGGTTCGGCCACGAGCTCGGCATCACCGCCGAAGGCTTGACGAGCGCAGCGATGATCGTCACGCGGGTCGCCACCTCGATCTCCTTGGTGGTGCTGCTCACGTTGACCACTCCGTGGACACGCCTCTTGGCCGCGTTGCGCGCGCTGCTCGTGCCGCGGCTGTTCATCCTCGTGTTGGGGATGGCCTACCGATATCTGTTCCATCTCCTGAACTCGGTTCTCGACATGTTCACCGCCCGCCGAGCGCGCACAGTCGGCGACGGCGGTGACGCCGGGTCCGGCCGGAAGTTCGTGGCCGCCAGCGCTGGTGCACTGTTCGGCAAGACGCACGCGCTCTCCGAGGAGGTGCACATGGCGATGGTGTCGCGCGGCTACACCGGCGACGCTCGCACCCTCGCCGCCTTCAGGATCGGTGCCCTCGACGTCATCTGGATCGCAACGGCGGTCACGTCCGCCATCGTGTTGGTCGGTGTCGGCCGTGGCTGAGACGCTGCTCGACTTGGCCGGCGTCAGCTACTCGTACCTCGGTCGTTTCGCGGCGCTCGACGACGTGTCGCTCACCGTTGCGACAGGCGAGAAGGTCGCGCTGCTGGGCGCCAACGGGTGCGGCAAGTCGACGCTGCTCAAGATCCTCGACGGCCTCGTCTTCCCCGACTCCGGCACCTATCACGCCTTCGACGCCCACATCACCGAAGACCACCTCGAGGACGAGCAGTTCAACCGCGGGTTCCGATCACGGATCGGGTTCGTGTTCCAGAACAGCGATGCACAGGTCTTCTCACCCACCGTGCGGGAGGAGATCGCGTTCGGCCCACTGTCCATGAGCCTGGATGCCGACCTTGCATCCATACGGGTCGACGACACCCTCGACATGCTCGACATCGGCGACCTCGCGGACCGGGCGCCGCATCAGCTGTCGGGCGGCGAGAAGAAGAAGGTCGCTATCGCGTCGGTGCTCGTCATGAACCCTGAGGTGCTGTTGTTCGACGAGCCGACCGCGGCGCTGGACCCTCGCACGCAGCAATGGCTGGTCGAGCTCATCATCGAGCTGAACCACACCGGCAAGACCATCGTGCTCGCCACTCACGACCTCGACGTGCTCGAGCTGCTGGCGGACAGATGCGCCGTGTTCTCCGAGCACCATCGCATCGTCGCCTCTGACACTCCCGAACGGGTGCTCGAGGACCGAGACCTCCTTCTGTCGGTGAACCTGATCCACGACCACAGCCACCATCACGGCCCGACGATCCACACCCATCCTCACGACGCCCGTCACCACGCGGATTGAGCGGTACGAGAACACACTGGATCACGGAGGCGGACGGACGGCCTCAGCATCCACGTAGCCGAGTTTCCGGTTCAGAGAGATCGGTGCCTCGTTGTCAGGATGGTGGAACGTGCGGATCTCTGGCACGCCAAGCTCTCGCACGAGGTCGATCAACGTCACCTTCATCGCGAGTGCGATGCCGCGACCTCGGTGGCTGCGGATCACACCGGTCATCTCGTTGAAGAAGTAGCCGTCGTCTCGATGGTCCGACGCCGCTGACATGCCCACCCAAGTGCCGTCGTCGAGCGCGATCACCGTGGTGCTGGCGGTGTAATCGCGTTCGATGCGCTGCGCGAGGTACTGCTCGTACGTGTAGAACTCGCCCCGTTCCGGGATGTCCGCTGAACACGTCCGATTCAATTCGTACAGCCGACGATGGTTCGCATCGGGGTCGCCCAGGTCGGCCATCGTCGTCAGGACGATTCCCTCGCGTGAGCATCGTTCGAGCACGTCTGCGAACGCGCGGTCGTCGAATGCATCGACGTCGAGCGTGAGCCGCACCCAGGCGGGTGTCATCCCGAAGGACCTCCATTCGGTAGCAACTTTTGGTTGCACATTATCCGTTCCATGTGTAACCATTGGTTGCAGTACAGCGTAGGGAGGTTCGTGATGGTTGAGATCCGGCACCGCGTCGGGGTCCACGCCCCGATCGAGGAGGTCTACGAGGCGGTAGCCGCGGCAACGGGCATCGCCCGCTGGTGGACCGTCGACGTCGAGGACGACGGCGACGCGGTCGGCGTGCTGTTCGGCGGCCCTCGCGCCGCCACCATGCAGCTGGCTGAGCACACGCCGCCGACCCGGGTGGTGTGGCGCTTCGTCCAGGGCCCGGATGAATGGGTCGGCACGACTGCCACCTTCGACCTTCGGTTCGACGGCGACGAAACGGTGGTCCTGTTCACCCACGCCGGCTGGGCCGAGCCGGTCGAGTTCCTCCACCACTGCTCGACCAGGTGGGCGTACTTCCTGATGAGCCTGAAGCACGCCCTGGAGGGCGGCGAGGCCACGCCCTGGCCCCGCGACGAGAAGATCAGCAGTTGGGGATGACAGCGATGACCGACCTGACGATCGAACGCGAGATCCTCATCGAGGCGCCGGCCGACGTCGTGTGGCGCACGATCACCGAGCCCGACCAGATCGTGCAGTGGTTCGCCGATCGTGTGCAGCTCGATCTCCGCCCGGGCGGTGCCGGCACGTTCGTCTTCGAGAACCGAGCGACGTCCAGCGAGGTCACTGCGCCGCTGGTCGTCGAGGCGGTCGAGCCGCCGCATCGGTTCGCGTTCCGCTGGAGCCATCCCGAAGGCCAGTCGCCCGTCGCCGGCAACTCGATGCTCGTGGAGTTCCTGCTCACCGCCGAAGGCGACGAGCGGACGCGGCTGCGCGTCATGGAGAGCGGCATCGATCGCGTCTCATGGTCCGATGCCGAGAAGGCCAGCTACGCCGAGGACCACCGCCACGGTTGGTCGGTGCACATCAGGCGACTCGGCGACCTGCTCGGCGTCGCCGCGGGATGATTCGGGACGACGACGCGCTCTGGTCGGCAATCGCCGACCCGTCTCGACGTCGCGTGCTCGACCTCCTCGTGCGGGCCGGCGCCGCGAGCGCCAGCGTGCTCGCCGACGAGGTCCCCTTCACGCGGCAGGCAGTGATGAAGCATCTCGCGGTGCTCGAGAGCGCGGGACTCGTGACCCGCAGCCGCCAAGGCCGCGAGGTGCGCTTTGCCGTCGATCCGCAACGCCTCGACGAAGCGACGCGCGCCATGACGCAGCTGGCCGCCGAGTGGGACCGCCGACTGCAGTCGATCAAGCGGATCGCCGAGGCGGCACACCGCAACAGGCGAGCGGAGAAGCGTTGACCCGAGCCCTCACGTTTTCGCGGCGCCGCATCGGTGGAGACGATGGGACTCGAACCCACGACCCCCTGCTTGCAAAGCAGGTGCTCTAGCCAGCTGAGCTACGTCCCCGGGACTTGTCGGAAAACTGGTCGGGAACCTCGGTGGTGAGGTGCCCGATCGGCGATGCTCGACTGTAGCGGCGGGTCGGCGTGGCACAGGGCGTGCGATTTTCGCATCGGGAGTCACCGAAACCGGTTGCCGAAGCGCGCTGAAAGAGGTCGGCGCTCGGGGTGATCAGGCGGCGTGCTGGCCGCGCAACCCGCCCGCTCGAGCGTTCCGAGGTGCGTCTCGAGTCGTATTCCGCGGCTCGTTCGACGGCGAGCAACGAGGCGCTATCGCTCCCTCAGGGCTCGTCGACCGGCACGTTCGATGAGCCCTGCTCGGTCGACCCGATCTCGAGCGTGCCGACCTCGAGCGCCCGCCGGAAGTACGGACTGCGTTCGGCGACGTCGGCGAGGCTTCCGACCGACTCCAGCCTGCCGTTGTCGAGCACGATTATGCGATCGCAAATGCTCAGCGTCGAAAGACGGTGAGCGATGATCACGACGAGAGCTTTCCCTCGAAGGGCCTCGATCGTCGCTTGAATGACGGCCTCGGAGTGCACATCGAGAGCGCTGGTCGGCTCGTCGAGGACCACGACGTCGGCATTCCGAACCAGTGCCCGGGCGATCCCGACCCGCTGGATCTGTCCGCCGGACAGATCGCGGAAGGATGGGCCGACGGAGGTCTCGTAGCCTTGCGACAACGACATGATCACGTCGTGGACACCGGCTGCCTTGGCGGCGGCTTCGACCTCGCCACGTCCGATGGTCGCATCGAAAAAGGCGATGTTCTCCGCCACTGATCCATGCAACAGTCGCGAGTCCTGGGGTACGAGCGACACCTTCCGGTACCACGACGACAGCGTGTATTCCTCGGCTGGCGTGCCGTTGACGAGGATTGAGCCGCGGGTTGGCTCGCGAAGCCTGAGCAACAACTGCGACAGCGTGGACTTACCGCTTCCGGAGCGACCGACGACGCCGACGATTTCGCCGCACCGTAGGCGGACGCTGATGGAGTCCACGGCTGGCTGGTCTCCGTCGTAGGAGTAGGTGAGGTCGTCGAGATCAACCGTGTGGATCGCTTCGAGTGCGATCGTTCCGTCAGGGGTGGTGTGCATCCCGTAGTGCGCGCCGAGTTCCTCGAGCGAGTCGACGTATGGCCCGTACTCGTTCACCGTTTGGTGGGCGATCTGCACTTGCTGACCAAAGCTGACGCTGCGAAGCAACAGCAGTGCGATCGCGCCGAGCGCACCAATCTCGACGGAACCGAGGGCACGTGCGCCCACCAAGATGAAGACGATCAAGAGAAGGCCTGCGTATTGGTACGCGGGTGCTGACGCCACCGACAAGAACATGGAGCGCTGCTTGAGTCGAGCGATACGTGCGCCCAGGGTGTCGAGGCGATCCGCCGCCGTTGACGCCGCGGAATAGACCCGGATCTCCCGGGCCAGGCGCGATGTCTCGGAGAGATGCTGGTTGTACGCGACCTGCACGGCAGCTAACGAGGTGTTGTATCGGCGGATCCGAGCTGAGAGCGGGCGGAGCACGCTGAACAGGATGAAGCCCATCACGAAGATGGCGAACGCGGTCCGGTAGTCGAGGACGACGGCCGCGGTCACGAACACCGCGAGATTCAATCCCGCCCGAATTCCATACGTGATCGCACCAAGAACGCGCCGCCCGGCGTCCGCGTAGGTGCTGAGCGTCTCCAACTTTCCTTGGCGTTCCGCCGTTTGCGTCGGGTAGTCCGCCGCGAGGTAGCCCTGGACGAGTAGTCGTCGTTGGCGGAGTTCCCACGCGGCGGCGATGCGGGCGCCGCGCCACGCGACGAAGACGCTTGCGAGCGCTGCGAACACCACCGATACAGCGACGAGCAGAGCGAGCTCGTTGACGCCAACGTCCAACGTAAACGGGCCCAGGTTCCCCCGATAGGAGCTCTCTCCGGCCGCGATCAGCTTGGCCAAGGGTACGAGAAGCACGAGGCTGGCGGCCTCGAACTGCGCGCCGAGCAGTGAAACGAGTGCCAGTTTGGCGATGGCGCCCCACTCGGCGCGGAAGTGGCGACGTGTCGACATACCGCGTGTCACGAGACGCGATCGCGCCAAGGACTGGTCGCGAAGGGCCACACAGCAAGAGCCACCTCAAGGTTCAGCACTGTTCTGCACCACCTCGTCTCGAGGTCGCCCCGAAGCCCCGAGTGACGGTCTCTGAATCGATATGAGGATCTGACATGCTCGATGAGAGTGGCGCCTGAGCCGAGTAATCGTCAAGACGTGCGGATCGTTTCCCTTCCATTGATTGCGCGGCGTCCTGATCCTGACCGTGTGGGTCGCTCGATTGGGACTCCCTTCTCGACGGTGGCGCCGGGCGGGTGAGGGCGACGGGGTGCCCGTCGACTGCTAGCCACCGACTGGATGAGCTTGAACGCCGTCGCCACGCACGCCGGCCGCTCCCGGGCCGGCGCGCTTGTGGGCGGCGAGGACGTTGGCGACCCTGTGCGCCGGGCCTCGTTCAATCGGCTCAGGCGAGGTATGAGCTGAAGTTGTGGATCCGCGATCCGTTCGAGGACGCGACATTCCGTCCTCGAACCGTCCTCATACCGTCCTCATACCTTCGTCCTTGAACAGAAACGGAGCTCTGCCGGCGCTCGCTCGTCAGCTGTTTCAAGAGTCTCAGTAGCCAAGAACAGCACGGTCTCGACGATCTCGCACGGTGAAGAAGGTTTGGTAGTCTCGTCCACCTTGGGGGACCGGGACCGAGCCAGTGGCGTGCGGGTCGTCGATCACGGCCCTACCACGGTGCGCGAGCGGCGTGCGCTACACCTCTACCGGGTGCGGGTCGACGGGATGCGCGAGATGCGTAAGGCCGGACTGAGAGCCGGTGGTCACGACGTAGGGGTGAGCCTCCACCCTCGCCTTGCGCTGACCGATTCCAAACGGCGCCGCATCCTCCCGGCGCTCCGCACCGAGCTCGCCGCGAAGACGTCACGCCGAGACACATCGACGGGCCGGCTCGGCCAAGGCTAGGCCGACCCGTGCGCGTCGTGTACGTGATCGAAGCCCTCGGCGAGGGCGGGACGGAGATGTCCCTTGCTGAACTGTTGCCCGGGCTCCGTGCTCGCGGTGTCGTTCCAACCATTGTGACCCTCAAGTCCCGCGGTGAAGAGGGCGTCGAGTTGCAACTGCGCAGCGATGGGTTCGACATCCAAGTCCTCGCGCAGGCCGGGCTCATTGGTCGAGTCCGTCAACTCCGCGCCATCATCCAATCGGTGCATCCCGCACTGATTCACACGATGCTCTACCGCGCCGACCAAGTAGGACGACTCGCCGCCGTGGGCACCGGGTTGCCCGTGGTGACCAGTCTCGTCAACGTGAGCTACGACCGCGCACGGCTCGACGATCCGGCCTTGAGTACCGCGCGTGTTCGCTTGGCGCAAGCGGCCGATGTAATTACCGCGCATCTCGGCACGGACGCGTTCCATGCTGTTTCCGACCATGTCAAGGATCACGCCGTGCGGACATTGCGCGTGCGTCCAGAGCGCATCACCGTAATCCCCCGCGGACGGAGCCGCGAGAGGCTTGGCTGGCCGTCTGCCGAGCGCCGTGAGGCGGCACGAGCGGCTCTTGGCATTGCCGATGGCGCGCCGGTTGTCGTCAACGTCGGCCGTCAGGAATATCAGAAGGGTCACACCCATTTACTCAATGCTCTCCCTCACGTTCTCGCTACGCGCCCCGATTGCTACACGCTGATTGCCGGTCGTGAGGGTGCCATGACTCCCGCTCTTCGAGGACAGCTTGAGCGCCTCGGGCTCACCGAGAGCGTTCGCTTTCTTGGTCACCTGCCCGCTATTCCGGAGGTGTTGGCTGCTGGCGACGTCTTCGTTTTCCCGTCGCTCTACGAAGGCATGCCGGGCGCAGTGATCGAGGCGATGGCACTCGGACTTCCAATCGTTGCAAATGACATCGAACCCGTTCGTGAGATCGTCGAGCCGGGTGGCAACGCCGACCTGGTCGATGCGACCAATCCGGCTTCGCTAGCCGAAGCGATCAGTGCCGTTCTCCTCGATGATCAACGGCGCGTCGCGATGGCGCACTGCAGCCTCGAGCTTTTCGCCGACAGATTCGGTGTCGATCGAGCAGTGGAGTCGATGGTTGATCTCTACGATGGCGTCAGTCATTCGGCCTGTGTGAAGTGACCGCTGCCTCGTTCGCTGCGCTGAATGCACCAAGCACGAACCGCCGACCCCAACACGGACACCGAACCTCGAGTTCGGGGTGTGTATCGTGGCGTAACAGAGCCTCAGAGGCGGTGCTCAGCCAGCCCACGGGTTGAGGGTGCAGCTTGAGGATCTATTGGTACTGGCCTCATCCGCACCGAACCGCGAGTCTGCTGGCGCTCGCCACAGTGAGGCCCGATGACACGCTCACGGTCGAGGCGCTCCCGTCACTCGCCCGTGAGACGTTTGGAGCCGTCGCAGAGTACGAAGTCGTCCGAGATCTGCCCGATCCGACGACGACCCCACGATGGCTCCCCGGCCGACTTGCCAGACGGGCGTCGGTCGCAGCCGGTCGAGCGCGGGCCCGTCGTCGGTTGTTACGCCGCGGCTTCGACATTGCCCAGATGGAACTCCTCACCTATCAATCGGATTGGCTCGACTTACCGGGGATCAGGCGCCGGACGCCCGTTGTCGCGACTGTCCACGATGTGCGACCGCACGTGACGAAGTTGCCGAAGTCTGTGGAAACCGCCCTTCTTCGGCGACTGTACGGACCGGCCACGACTGACCACCTCGTGGTCTTCCATGGGGTCCTGCGAGATGAGCTGATCAGCGAGTTCGGGGTCGACCCCAGCGCGAGTGACGGCAATTCCCATCCCGATCGATGGGCGTGACGCACGACTTCGAGAGCGCCAAACACTCGAACGACCATTCGTTCTTCTCTTTGGTCGGCTTCGATCGAACAAGGGAGTCCGGATTCTGCTTCGAGCGGCACGAGTGCTGGGCCCCGACCCCGGGTTCGACATCCGGATCGCCGGCGGCGGCGACCCAGCGCTGGAGGCCGAGGTTCGTACCGCGGCCGCCGCGTATCCATGGATTCATGGCGAGATCGGCTGGGTGTCGCCGGACCGCATGGCTCAGTTGCACTCGACCGCGTCGATGGTGGTTCTGCCGTACACGACATTCCATTCGCAAAGCGCAGTACTTGCAGATGCCTACAGATACCGAGTGCCGCTCGTGGTCACAGATGTCGGGGCGATAGGCCCGACGGTCCGAGATGACGACACGGGCTGGGTGGTGCCCCCGAACGACGCGGAGGCGCTTGCCGACGTGATTGCCAACGCGATGCGCTCAGTACTGGCGGGCGAAGACAGAGCGGCCGCCTTGGACGCGGCTGCAACTCGCCATGATCCAAAGTCTGTCGGGGCCACCTTGCGCGCCCTCTACGACGACGTTCGGTCGACCCGATAGATGCGGCAACCGCTCGGTTCAACAACCAGAGTGTAGTGAGGCCGCTAGCTCGTCCAGTCGCTCTTCCGGTACGGCGAAGACATCACGTCCGTCACGCTCGGCCTCGTCATCGTCCATGACGATGAGGCTCCGGCCCGATGAATCCACTCGGACGAGTACGTAGCCAGCACGTCGGATCAGCCGGGCGACCGGGCCTCTTCCCTCGCCGAGTGCCACCATCGATGTGTCGTTCCATTCGAGTTGCATCAGGCCAATCCGGTGCTCGCCGAGGGCACGGGCCGCGCCTTCGAGAACGAGGCGTTCATTACCCTCGACGTCTACCTTCACGCCCAAGGCCGTCCGCTGCCCAAGGATTTCATCAAGTGTTGTGGCGCGAACGTCTCCATTGTCAGACCACGTCGCGGACTGACGGTTGGGATCCTTACCATCAAGCACCGCTGTTCCGTTGCGGTTCAGAAGCGCCGCCTCTTCAACGTGCACCCCGTCGCCGACTCGATTGAGCTTCAGGTTGCGGCGTAGAGCCTCCGCCGTGGCGTTGACAGGCTCGATCGCGATCACCTCGGAGCCACACTCGGCTGCGAGAAGTGTGTACAGCCCCACGTTGGCGCCGATGTCGACAAACAGAGCACCTGGCCTCAGCCATGCCTGCCACACTGCCATCTCGGGCCAGTCAGGAAGTCGAGCGAGCGGAGGGCGAGACGAACTGTCGCCGGCCTTCCTCGCATAGATCCGAGATCGCTCGCCGAAAGGAATCACGGCTTCCCGTCCGAGGGCGCACGCCATCTCAAAGCGCACCATGTGAACTGCGCGTCGCACACGTTGACCGTCGTTGGAGGGATTGCCCAGGATTCCCCGCGCGCGATGACGAACCGCGTACCAAACCGATGCGCCATCGAGGACAGAGTGATGCCTGGAAAATATCTGGCCTTCACCCCGACGTGACAAGCCGGTCGACGGCGGGGTCAGGTCGCGGAACGGGCACGAGATCTTCTCGTGACGGCCGGGTGGTTCCAGGGTCCAGCATGTCGGGCGCCTCACCGCCCGCATCTGTTCGCGATCAGCTGACGGTGCTCACGTTCTATCCGAGGTCAGGTGTGTTCCCTTCGTACGTGATGACCGCGTTCGCTGTCGTGTACGGGTCGAATCGTGCGACACGCATCGGAGGCGTACGGCCCGCTTGCAACGGTTGCACATTGTTCGTCACGGTGACGGGGCCGTCCGTGAAATGGAAATCCATGGCCGCACCGGAAGGGCCACCCTGCTGCGCGGTCGACGTGCACGAGTCGATCGTGAAGTTCGCCCGCCTGGGAGTAATACCACTAGCGTCGGTGAACGTCGGGTCGCATGTCACTGCCACCGTCAACGGCGAGCTGTCCGTACAGCGGCTCATCGTCACGTCCGACACGACCCCGCACCGCGGTGCCGCCGCAAGCCAGAGCAAACGGTGCGCCTTCCACGTGCAATCCTCGAACAGAACATGTGTGGCGCGGCCGCTGTTGCTGTTCGGTTCGAGGTCGACCCCGCTGCGCCAACTACGCCCGAAGTTGCAGCTGCTGAACGTGATGTCGTCGCCGGTTGTGATTGATACCGACTGGCGATGCACAATTCCGGACGTGAAATTCCCGACGTCGTGGTGAGCGGACGGGAGGCCCGAACTGTTGCAAGCGAAGTTGAACGCGTCGCCCCACACGTTCTTCGCCGTGCAATTATTAGAGACCGACTGCACCGACGACGTGTGGGTGAACGCGTGCTGTGCCTCCAACGCTGAGTTGTAGCCGACCCACGGGTTCGCTTGACCTTCGACGTGAAGGTCGTCGTACGTGAACCAGGCGCACTGGTTGAACTGCCAGTGTGCTCGCGCGCGCATCACGCTCGCCGTGCCCGCTAGCTGGTTGCGTCGAACGAACGTTGACCCGTTACCGGCGAACGCGATGTACGACTTGGAGAACGGTTCGATCGTGTCGTCGACCCAATAGGTCCCGTTCGTCGCGAACGCGACCTTGTTGTATGCACTCGCTGTGCCGTTCGGTATCGACCCAATCCAGTCGTTGATGTCCTGGGAGACTTCGCGGGAACCGTCAGACGGAATCGAATTGGGAATCCTGTAGACAGCCTGGTTCGTCTTCGACGCCGACGCCATCGCTCTGGAGAAGAGGTCCTCGGGGCCGGCGCCCGGCGAAGCGGCGAGGTCCGCGGGGTTGCCGCATGCTGCAAGAAGAGCGGCGGCCGCAGCCGACTCGATGAAGGCCCGGCGTGTCATGCCGGGCCACGGCTTCGAGGAGCCCATGACGCTCACACCTCACTCGTGCTGGCTGTCATCCTCCGCCCGCACGGTCGGCTGCTGTATCTCGGGCGTGGGCCTGACGCGCACCTCCCGGGGTGCTGCTACCCCGAATGGCACTGCAACCCGGAACCTGAGACGACGGAGCCGACAGTCACACGAGTCGGCCGACAACTGGGTTTGATGCACCGAATGTACGGGTTGCGCCACTTCTGCGCCACCGCCTTGCTCGGCGGCCACCTCACTGTGCTTCTGGTGTTGCGCTCCAGCGCATCCGTGACCACGAGTTCAATACACGATCGCCTGAGGTCGTTCTACATGGAGCCGGTCGAGCGCGATCGAGCCGACATCGACCAGACGGTCGGCTTACTCAACTTCAGGGCACGGTCGGGCTACGGGACTCCGGCGACCTTCTCGCATGTGGCGTCGGCCGTGTCGGCGGTGATCTGCGGGCCGCCAATGCACTTGTCGTGGTCGCTCCCAAGGGTGGTGTTGGCGGTACCGGACATCTGGTCGTCGCCCCTTCCGCCGAGAAGGAGGTCGTTGCCATTCGGACCACGGCTGGGATGGTCGCCGACGAGGACGTCATTGCCGTCGCCGCCGAACAGCTTGTCGTTGCCGGGACCGCCGTTGATTCCGTCGTTGCCGTCGCCACCACGAATCATGTCGTCGCCGTTGTCCCCGTTCAGACGGTCGTCGCCGGGACCGCCCGAGATGCGATCGTTTCCACCTTGGTCATCGACGGTGTCGTTGCCGGGCCCGCCCTTGATCGTGTCGCGCCCCGGCCCTCCGACGATCAGGTCGTCACCGGCGTTGCCGTACAGCCGGTTGGCTCCCGGCGGGCCGGTGTAACCGGGCTGGGTGGCCCAGATGGTGTCGTTGCCGTCGCCGCCCTTGATGACGTCGTCACCGCCCTGCCCGCAGATGAGGTCGTCGCCGCCCATACCGAGGATCACGTCGTTCCCGGACGAGCCGACGAGCACATCGGGTCCGTCGGTCCCGACGAGCGTCCCCGGCGTAGTGAGGAAGGCCGTCGGCGCCTGGCCACGGCAGGTCGGCGCCGCCACCGCCGGTGACGCAGGGACAAACACGAGGCCCGCGACTAGGGCACCGGCAGCGAATGGACCGAATGGAGGCAAACCAAACACGAGCAAACCCTAGCCACGGCACCGGCTCGCCATCGGGCCTGGGGGCACGACACCTGTACAGGTGGGCACCGCGACCAACTGGATGTCGGTTGCGGTAGGCGACGGAAGCATCATGGCGATCAAGGCCGACGGCACGCTGTGGGGTTGGGGGCACAACACTTCCGGTGCCTCTCGACGGGCGGGCGTACTCGTAGGCTGTCCGCGTGGGACAGAAATCCAAACCGGGCGGCCAGGGCAAGAAGCCGGGGCGAAGCCTGAAAGAGAAGCGCGCCGCGAAGAACCAGAAGCAAGAGGCGCAGAAGCAGGCGCACAAAGGTTGGGACGCCAAGTAGGGACGTCGACACAATCGCACTCGATGTGCGTATGACACCGGTCGCTGCGACGGGCGCAGAATGCCTGGGGCCACCACGTCCGCAAGCAAACGAGTGGCCGCGTGGCAGGGCAGTGTGACGACGTTGCGTGTGATGCCTCGGATCGAACGGTTGCGTCTCGCCGAATTGGTCCTGCCGGAGGATCATCCGGAGGCGCGCCGCAGCCGTGATGCGGTGGTGTTCGGCTTCGCGATCGACCATCCCGAGGGCGTGATCGTCGTCGACACGGGAGTGGGACGTGGCAACGCGTTCATCGACGAGATGTACCGGCCCTCGGTGCTCGACCTGGAGCGAGGACTCGCTGCAGTCGGTCTGGACCCGACGCGTGTGACGGCAATCGTCAACAGTCATCTTCATTTCGATCACTGTGGCCAGAATCCCGTGTTCTACGGAACCGACGTGCCGGTGTTCGTACAGGCCGAAGAGGTCGTGGCCGCACGCGAGCGCTTCTACACAGTCGATGAGTGGGCTGCCGTCCCGGATCGGCAATTGCGTTCGACACGCGGCGACGAGGTACTGGCAGACGGTGTTCGTGTACTGGCGACGCCCGGGCACACGCGTGGTCATCAGTCGGTCGTCGTCGAGGCGCAAGACGAAGTTGTCGTGATCGCCGCCCAGGCGGTGTGGGACGTCGCCGAGTTCGAGGACGAACGAGCCACGGAGGCCAACGTCGATGCACCTGAGCTGCGCGAGGCAGCGGTGGCATCGATTCGGCGATTGAAGGCGCTCGATCCGAGCACGGCGTACTTCAGTCACCATCCCCAGGTGTACCGACGTCGTCTGACCTGAGTGAGGACATCGCGAGTCCGGTACTCCGTACTCAGGATCGGCACCTAATGCAGGGTCACGTGGATGTGGCTGCCCATGTTGGTCATGGTCATGCCCGGCGTCCCCGGCATACCCGTTCCATTGAATGTCTCGTGGCTCAGGTTGAGATGCCCGTACTGGTTGACGTCCAGTTTGAAGCTGAACTGGAAGTCGCCCGGGCCCACCGGGTCGAACCGACCGGTTACACGCAACGCCACCCACGGATCGTCCGGCGTGCCTTCGGCGATCGCGGCGTCGCCGGCAAACGGCGTGATGTCCACGTTGAGCATCCCCATCGACATGTTCTCCGAACTACCGGACTTGTCGAATGAGAGGACGATGAATCGGTTGACGGGCACGTTCGGGGTGGCGGAGTCGGGCCGGCCGACGAGTGCGCTGTTGTCGTTGCTCAAGTAACCGGACGCTGCCACGACCAGCTCGTTGTCCCAGAACCCGCCGACCGCCGTGAACTTGATGATGTCCCACCCGACGGTCTGTCCGGCGTGGGCGAACATGTTGGTCGGGAACTGCGCCGGGTAGTGCACGTGGGCCCGGCCGATGTTGAACCCACTGCTTCCGGTGGCCATGTCGGCGGTTGCCTTGACGGTGCCAATGACCTGGGCACCGGCGGCGATGTACGCGAGTGCGGCCGGGACTGCGGGCATGACGTCCTCCTTTGGCCCGGCTTCCAGTGCGCCACGCGCCGGCGCTCACGACAAGCACTGCCGGGAAGACTGGTCGCCGGGAACTGATGCTCGATCGGACCGTACGTCTGGCCGCTGCTCGCGACCACGGCTGGAGGACCGGCCGTTCGGGCGCGGCGCTCTACCCGATGGGGCAGTCGGGGGCAGTGGCTCGGCGCCCTATCCGCCGAGTGACGCGAGGAAATGGATGGGCGGTGTCTGGCTCTCACACGCGGCCGTGTCGATCGCCGTCGTCGGGTCGGCAAGGAAGGCGCGACGGATCGCAGCGAGACATGGCGGGTCACCCTTGGCGAGAATGGCGCCGTCGAGAGTCGGGAACGTCAGCACGGTCGCGTTGGGCAGACCCCGCCGGAAGATGTCGGACCATTGCGGGTCCGCGCCGGGCAACAAGGTGGGCGTGACGATGAGTGTGGGCACGGTCGAGGAGGGCTCGGCGAAGGCGATCTCGTCGACTTGTTGCACGGGCCAGGCAGCGCAGAGTTCCTCGAGCGAATGGTCGTCGACCTTGCTGAACTGCGGAACTGCTTGTCGAGTGAGCGCGGTCGATGTTCGATCGACTGTGTCGGCTTCGTACGAGCATTGCTCGGACAGTTGCACACCCCAGGCATAATCGGGGATGAGCCGAGGCGCATTCGCGTCGATCACGCGGCCGGCTGCCGCCGTCGCTGCCACCTGGTTGTCGACTGATGCATCGATCACAGCCGCGATCAACGGATACGTCTCTCGTTGGTTGAGCGCATCAGCGAGCGCTTGGGTCAAACGGTCGGCGTCGAGCAGCACGTCGTGGACGTGTCCGTTGCCGTCGTCGCCTTGAACCAGCTGTGGAGAGCTCGCGGCGGCGTCATGGTCTCGGCGATATTCGCCGGGAAGGTCGTGGAACGTCGCCTTGCAGGCCGGATCCGCTTGGCACAACGAGACGTAGTTGTTGAATGCGTCCGACAGGTACTTCGCCGGGTTCGTCGAGGCGCTCCGGCCGGGCGCGATGGGCTCTTGGAGCGTGAGCGTGCGTACGACGCCGGGCAGCTGACGGACGACCTCGAGCGCGCCGATCGTACCGACATAGCCGCTGACGAGATGCACGTGGGTGAGATGCAACGCGCGGATGAGGTCGACCATGTCGTCGCCTTCGGCCAAATAGTTGTACTGGTTCAAATCCACGCCGGCCCCAGTCCAACGGTCATGACACGCGCGTACAGCGGTGGCTTCGTGGCTCTGTACGTCCGGATCCCCCGTCGGTCTGGTGAGCGCGTCGGCCGCGATGGACGCGTACTCGGGACACGTCAGAGCCGGATCCGACTTCAACGCGTCGTTCCCCCCGCGTCGGGCGAGCTGGATCTCCTCACCGTGATCCCGCGCTGGCGACGTCGTGAGATTGTCGGCCCCGAAGTCCACCACAGGCTCCCCGGTCGCTTGCCCGCGTGCCGGAACACGCAACGCGTCCAAATGGAGCGCCCGGCTCTGCGGCTTCGACCGATCCTCGGGCACCGTCAAGGTTCCGCACTCCAGTCCCGGTACCGAGATGTCGTGAACGATGGCATCGGAGCAGGGCTTGACGGCGTAGCTCACCGGATAGGCAGGCGCGCGCAATGCCGCAGCCGGCACACCCGAGGATCCGTCGGACCCGGCTCGTACCACCGCGACGACGATCGCGGCGGACAACACGACGATCACGAGACCGACTGTCAGCGCGCGTCGAGGTCGCCATCGCTGGGAGGGTCCTCGAGGTGGACGAGCGGGCTCGAGGTCTTGCCGGACGACCTCCACCGTGGCAACCGGGCGAGGCAGTCCCTTGAGCCGAAGCGACCCCACGGCACGAAACTCGAACGTGCCGCGACTTCCGACCAGGCTTCGCACGACCTCGTTCGTCAACGTCTGCCCTGGCTTCGCCGCCGCGCACAGCCGCGCGGCTTCGTTCACCGGCGTTCCGAACCAATCTCCGTCGTCCTCGGCCGCTTCCCCCGCACTGATGCCCACATACAGCTGAATCGGTTCGTCTGCATCGAGGTTGCTGACGCTCTCGTGCATCGACACCGCGCACGCCACCGCATCCAAGGCGCTGTGGCGAAACACGACCATCAGCCCATCGCCGGTGTTCTTGACCTCCTCGCCCCGTGAACGATCGACGGCGTCCGTCAAGGTGGTGAAGAAGCGACGGCGAAAGTCGTCGGTGGCGTCGTCGCCGACGCGCATCTGACGTGCCGTCGAACCCACCAAGTCGCAGAACAGCACCGTCACCGTCGCCGTCCGCCGAGCCCCGCCCGAGCCGCCCGTCACCCCATCATGATGTCCGACCGGCCGGGACGAGGAACAGCGAGCCCAGTACGGCGCGGACCAGGCTCGTCCGGGGGGTCGTCCTTGGGGTGCGCGACGAACGCTGGCGTGATCTCGGTGGTGCCATCATGCAGTCGATGCTCAGCGCGCCGCCCGTGGTTGGCCCTTTGAACACGGCGACCACGTAGATGCCCGAGGGACTGTCAGCCGCCGAGGTCGGCAATGAAGCCCGCCGTCATCGCGAGGAGTTCGAGCACGATGAGGCAGCGCAGTCCGATGCGCACGGTGGTGGACACGTCGGCACCCGAACACGATTCCAGTCATCGCAAGCACCGCGGCGTCTTCATCGCGGAGGCCGTGCTCCTCGCCCTCGTCACGATCGTGACGGCCTGGGCCGGTTACGCAGCTGCGAAGTGGAGCACCGAGTCGCGGGTGCAGCTGGCGAAGGCTGCCACTCTTCGGGCGCAAGCGAGTCGCGACGACCTCGAGGCGATGGAACTGCGCAACTTCGACTCGAGCACGTTCCAGACGTGGTTCACCGCGTATGTGCAAAACAACGCGAGCGCGGAAGCCGTTGCGATCCGTCGATTCCGACCCGAGTTCAAGGTGGCGTTCGACGCGTGGCGTGCGACGAACCCGGACACGAATCCGAATGCGCCTCCCGGGCCGACATACATGCCTGAGTACCAGCAGCCGCAGAAGGATCAAGCGGACGCCCTCGACCGCACGGCTGACCAAACCTTCGATTCCGGCGAGACGGCCGGCGGCTATGCCGACGACTATGTACGCATCACGGTGATCCTCGCCGCCGTGCTGTTCCTGATCGGCATCGGGAGCACCTTCCAGTTGTTCGGCGCTCGCTATGCGCTCGTGGCCGTCGGCTTGGCGCTACTCGTGTTCGCGCTGGTCCTGATCCTCCAGCGCCCGGCGCCGCCCAGCTGACCACGGGCACGTCGCGCCATCGATCAGGGCGCGGTCACGAACCGGCCCGCGCGCGCAGCAGCCTTCGCCGTGTCGAAGTCCTTTTGGTTCTGATCGGCATAGGCGAGCGCGAACTCGACGATGGCGCGGTCGAACGCATCGCCGGAGCCGAGATACGCCCCGATAGCGAGCCGGTCGCCTGAACGTGCATGGGCACGCGCGAGCGTCCAGCTGCACATCTGTCCGTAGATGGGGAGCATCGCGACGTCGATCGTGGTGAGATCTGCCGAGATCTTCCCGTCCCAGAGTTGCCGGATGTAGAAGTCGCGGCGCACGCCGTCGATTCCGTCGCCACGCGCCCAACCGAGGAGGATGTCGCTCGCGGCCTGCATCAGGTGCTGGCCCGTGACCACACGCTGGCCCTGGTTCGCGTACTTGCTCTTGCCGACGTAGGTGGAGAGCACGGAGTTCTGCGCTTCCTTGATCTGTAGGAAGAGCGGGTCTCCCGAGTCGCGCCCGAGAAACAACGCGATCCAGCAGCGTGTGCCGACGCTGCCGACGCCGACGACCTTGCGGGCAAAGTCGATCAGGCGGAAGCCGGCAAGGGCCTGGCGACGGTCGGGCGGCAGGCTCCGGCTGTATGCCTGAACCCACTGCCGCGTCCGGGCCGCCATGTCTGCAGCTTCGACGGCGGGCAGGAATGCGTCGAGCCGTTCCACCAGTGGCGGGTCGTTACGTATCCGCAGGGTCCCGTCCACTGCCTCGGTGAGCTTGTCGAACGCCTTCAGGCTGGTCTTCGACCTGCCCTTGCGAGCGAGGTTCTCCAGGCGGGCCGTGTCAGCCTTCGAGACCTTTGTGCCCCAACGGCCGATGATGCCCTCGAGATCGAGGCGCGCGGTACCACACATCGAGATTTCGCAGCGCGGCGAAGTCACGCATCGCGGTGCGATAGCGACGGGTCGCTTCTGCCACTGATCGGCGCGCGACCTCGTCGTCGAAACCTCGGTCGCGCGCCGCCACGACGAGGCTCGCCGCGAGCCGCTTGAGATCCCACTCCCACGGTCCGGCGTGTGTCTCGTCGAAGTCGTTGATGTCGAAGACCATGGTTCGGTCTGGAGCCTCGAATCCGCCGAAGTTCGCCAAGTGAGCGTCGCCGCAGCACTGCACCTGAAATCCCGACGTCGGTGTTCCGTCCAGGTCGGCGGCCATGATCGCGGCCCCGCCGCGGTAGAACGCGAACGGCGATTCGAGCATCCGCTTGTGGCGCAGTGGCACGAGTTCGGGGAGGCGCGCCTCGTCCTGCCGCGTCGAGAATGTCGACCGGATCGAGCCGGCCCGGTGCGGGATTCCACTCCCGCGTGCTCGGAGCGAGGCGCCTTGGCCCGGGCCGCTCGACCCTTGGCGATGCTGTCTTGTGCGTCCATCTCGACTCCCGGTCAGGAACACGAAGAACGTGACAGGTTCGCGCTCCGTGGACACAGGGGCTAGTCGCAAGGACTCGACGCGTCTAGAACGCACGTCGATGACGGACATGCCTGTGCCCGAAGGGTCCGAGGTGGGCGAGCGCCGTTGGCCGGTCGCGTTGACCATCCTGGTCGCGATCGCCTTGTTCGGGCTGATCCCCGATCGGCTCACGCTCGGATCGCGTTGGGTCTTCCCGATAGTGGTCGGCGTGCTGCTCGTCGCGGTCTCGATCGCGGATCCGGGACGCATCGATCGGCGGTCGACGGGCGTCCGAGTCCTGTCCATCGCGATGCTGTTGCTGTTGGTCGTCGCCGTGGGATGGGCCACCGAGGCGCTGATCGCAGAGCTCATCCGAGGCGGCGGTATCACGAACTCGGCGGGCGAGCTGCTTCGCACCGGCGCGGTCGTGTGGATCGAGAACGGGATCGTGTTCAGCCTGTTGTACTGGGAGCTCGACAGCGAGGGGCCTGCATCTCGGCTGTACCACACCCGGCGCTATCCCGACTTTGCGTTCCCGCCACACATGAACCCCGACCTCGCGCCGCCGGGGTGGAGGCCGCTGTATAGCGACTACGTGTATCTGGGCTACACGAATGCGGTGGCGTTCAGCCCGACGGACGTCATGCCCATAGCTCATTGGGCGAAGGCGGCGATGCTGATCCAGTCGATGATCTCGATCTTGATCCTGAGCTTGGTCATCGCTCGTGCTGTGAACATCTTTCAGTAGCCCGACTCGGATACCTCTCGAGGTTCATCCTCCCGGGGTGAGGCGCGAGCACCCCTCGGGATGCGATAGTCGCGGCCGAGCGACGCTACGCGTGAGATGTCTCGGCCAGGGAGGGATACCGATGACGCTGCACGGCAAGGTTGCGATCGTCACGGGAGGCAACACCGGGATCGGCAAGTCGATCGTGCTCGCGCTCGCCAGAGAGGGTGCGAACATCGTCATCGACTACATCGCCAACCCTGAAGCGACGGAGGAGCTGGAGAAGCAGGTCGCCGCTCTGGGCGACACGGCCATCGGGGTCGATGCCGACGTCAGCAAGGTGAACGATCTGCAAACACTGGTCGACTCGGCGGTGAAGCAGTTCGGTCGACTCGACGTCATGGTCAACAACGCCGGCATCGAGACACGCACGTCGGTGCTGGACACCACCGAGGACCAGTACGAAAAGGTCCTCGAGGTCAACCTCAAGAGCGCGTTCTTCGGCACCCAGCTGGCAGCCAAGCAGATGATCGCCCAAGGCGGCGGAGGCCGGATCATCAACATCACGTCGGTCCACGAGGACTGGCCGATGCCGGGCAACACCCCGTACTGCGTGTCCAAGGGTGGGGCACGCATGCTGACCCGCACCGCGGGCGTCGAGCTCGGTCCGCACGGCATCACGGTGGTCGGCGTCGGTCCCGGCGCGATCGCAACTCCCATCAACACCGCGACGATGGCGGATCCGGAGAAGATGAAGACGCTCGACGCCGCCATTCCGCTGGGACGCATGGCCGATCCGGACGAGATCGGCAGCGTCGTCGCCTTCCTCGCCAGTGATGCCGCGAGCTACATCACGGCCACGACCGTGTTCGCGGACGGCGGGATCATGCACAGCAGTCCCGGTCTGTAGTCCGATGGCCGCGGGCACGCGCGGTGAGACGACTGCGCTCGTGGTGGGCGGCGGGTTCGCAGGCATTGCCTGCGCGAAGCGACTGTCCAAGCACGGGGTGCACGTGATCCTCGTCGACAAGCACGACTACACGCAGTTCCAACCTTTGCTGTACCAGGTCGCTACCGCGCAGGTGAACGTCACCGATGTGGCGCGACCGATCCGTCAGGTCTTCCGTAAGCGCGACGGCGTCTCGGTGCGCGTGGCGAACGTCGCGAACATCGATCCGTCCACCAAGACGGTGACCAGTGCGGACGGCATTTCGATGTCGGCCGACTTCTTGGTGCTGGCCATGGGTTCGCAACCGAATTTCTTCAACACGCCCGGTGCTGACACCCACGCGTTTCCGCTCTACAGCCTCGAACACGCTGAACGCTTGCGGTCCCGTCTGCTGACCGTCTGTGAGGACGCGTTGCGCAACCCGAAGCTCCTCGATCAGGGCGCGTTGAACTTCGTGGTCGTCGGCGCCGGTGCGACCGGCGTCGAGACCGCGGGCGCGCTGGCTGACTCGATCCGGCGTGTCATTCCCCATCGGATCCACAGCCTCGGGATTGGCGCGGCAAACGTCTACCTGGTCGATCCCGCCCCGGTGGTGCTTGCTCCCTTCTCCGATCGGGCCCACACGTACGCGCGCGAGACGCTCGAGAAGATGGGGGTCACGCTCGAGCTCGGCGCGCGCGTCACCGAAATCGCTGCTGACCGGGTGACACTGTCAGACGGTCGGGAGATCCTTACTCGTGCGGTCGTGTGGGCAGGTGGGATCGAAGCTCCCGACGTCGCCGCGCACTCGGGCATCTCCCAGGGACACGGCGGAAGGTTCGACGTTGCCGCCGACCTCACCGTCCCCGCCTTCCGCGGTGTGTACGCGGTCGGCGACGTCGCCAACACCCCCGGGCCCGACGGCAAGCCGTTCCCGCAACTCGGATCCGTCGCATTGCAAGCCGGCCGTTGCGCCGCCGACAACATCCTCGCTGACATCGACGGCAAACCCCGCACGGACTTCCACTACAAGGACAAGGGGATCATGGCGATGATCGGCCGCAACGCGGCCGTTGCCGAAATGGGTCCGAAGCGCCGAGAGCTTCACGGGGCACTCGCATTCGTGTCGTGGCTCGGCGTGCACGCGTGGCTGCTCAGCGGCTTTCGCGAGCGCTTCAACGCGCTGATGACCTGGGGATGGGACTACGTCGCGAACACGCGACCTTCGGCGATCATCGATCGCCCCGACGCGGCGCACGTCGACTGGGACTGAGTCGATGCCCGCGAGCGCGCGTGCCGACGAGTGCCGGTTCCGAGGTGAGCCTGCCATCGCGCTCACCGCGGGGTCGACCACGGCACTGTTCGTGCCTCGTCTGGGGATGACGGGCGTGTCGTTGCGATGCCGCGGCGCCGAGCACCTCGCGCTTCCTGGTGGACTCGACGCCTTGCGCGCCGGTCGCACGACCGGGCTGCCGCTGCTGGCGCCGTGGGCCAACCGGCTGTCGCAGCGTCGGTACCGCGCGGCCGGGGTCGAAGTCGATCTTGCGGGACGGCGCCTCGGCGTGGATGACAACGGGCTGCCCATTCACGGACTTCTCGTCGGTCGCGATGGCTGGTCTGTGGACCGGCTTGCAACTCGTGGAAGCACGGCGAGCCTTCGTGCGTCGATCGCCGTCGACGCTCCGGCCTTCCCGTTTCCGCATCGCATCGAGGTCGCGGCGATCGTGCGAGACGCACAGCTCCGCGTCGACACGACCATCGTGCCGACCGGCCGTCGGCCCGTACCGGTTGCGTTCGGCTGGCATCCGTATCTCCGCGTTCCCGGCGCTCGACGAAGCCAGTGGCGGTTGCGCCTTCCCGCTCGTCTCCATCGTGTGCTCGACGACCGCGGCATCCCGAACGGCGCCGCACACAAAGAGAGCGCGGAAGCAGAACCCGTGGGTAGGCGCACGTTCGACGATCTCTACGGACTCGGTCGCGACCGAAGGCTTGCGTTCCGTGCCGATGACGGGCATTCGGTCGAGCTGCACTGCGGCAAGGACTATCCGTTTGCGCAGGTGTGGGTGCCCAAGGGTCGCCCGTTCGCCGCGCTCGAGCCAATGGCGGCACCGACGAACGCGCTCGTGAGCGGTGGAACGCCGATGGCGCTCCGCGGCGAGCCGTTCACCGCAACGTTCGCGCTCAACCTCGACCGATCGAACTGAGGAGGACGCGCATGTCCACTCCCATCGAGGACTACGCCATCATCGGGGACACCAGGACGGTCGCTGCGGTTGCACGCAACGGGTCCATCGACTGGTGGTGTGTGCCCCGGATCGATTCGGGAGCGGTGTTCGCAGCGCTTGTCGGCGAGGCCAAGCACGGACGATGGTGCATCGCTCCGAGGCATGACGTGACATCCAGTCGGCGCCGGTACGTGGGCGACTCGCTCGTGCTCGAGACCGAATACGGCACGGCCGGCGGGACCGTCAAGGTCTCGGACTTCATGTCTCCCGGGTTGCAGCATCCGACGATCTTCCGGCTCGTCGAAGGGCAGTCCGGTGCGGTGCCGATGCAACTCGAGCTGATCGCCCGATTCGACTACGGGTCCGTCGTTCCGTGGGCGCAAGCAACCGGGGACGGTTTGACGCTGGTGGCGGCGAACGACGCGCTTCGGTTCCACAGTCCGGTGCCGCTGCAGGCTCGGGACCAGACGACGACTGCAGACTTCACCGTCCGCGAGGGCGAGCGGCTCGGCTTCTCGCTCGCGTACTACTCGGCGCTCGAGGATGCGCCACCTCCGCTCGACACGCCGGCCGCGCTCCGACGCACGCTGCAGTACTGGGCGGAGTGGATGGAGCGGTGCACGTATCAGGGAGACTGGCGGGACGAGGTCGTGCGCTCGCTGATCACGGTGAAGGCATTGCAGTACGCCCCGACCGGCGCGGTGTGCGCCGCGGCGACGACGTCTCTGCCCGAGCAACTCGGCGGCGTTCGCAACTGGGACTACCGCTTCTCGTGGCTGCGGGACTCGGCGCTCACCCTCCAAGCGCTGCTGTTGAGCGGGTTCACCGAGGAAGCGGCTGCGTGGCAGCACTGGCTCCAGCGCGCGATCGCCGGTGACCCGGGCGAGTTCCAGATCATGTACGGCGTCGGCGGCGAACGCCGGCTCACGGAAGTCGAGCTCGACTGGCTTCCGGGCTACGAGGGCTCGAAACCGGTTCGGATCGGCAACGGGGCGAGCGGGCAGTTCCAACTCGACGTGTTCGGCGAAGTCGCCGACGCAGCACTGACCGGTGTCGAAGCGGGCTTGCGCCCGCATCGCGACCTCCCCGCCCACCACCCGGAAGCGAGCGAGTTGCTGCCGGCGATGATGGAGCACCTCGAGCGGGTGTGGCAGCTGCCAGACGACGGGATCTGGGAGATCCGCGGTCCGCAGCGCCACTTCGTCCAGTCGAAGGTCATGGCGTGGGTGGCGTTCGACCGAGCGGTGAAGATCGTGGCGCACACGGGACGTCAGGGGATGCCGACGGATCGGTGGCAGGAGATCGCCGACCAGATCAAGGCCGAGGTGTGCGACAAGGGGTTCAACAAGGAGAAGAACAGCTTCGTGCAGTACTACGGCTCCGATCAGCTCGACTCGAGTCTGCTCATGCTCGCCCGTGTCGGGTTCCTGCCGCCGAGCGATCCGAGGATCGTCGGCACCGTCGAGGCGATCGAGCGCGAGTTGATGGTGGACGGGTTCGTGCAGCGCTACCCGACCTCCGACGAGGACTCCGTCGACGGGCTTCCGCGCCGGCGAGGGCACGTTCCTGCTGACGACGTTCTGGCTCGTCGACAACCTTGCGCTCATCGGCCGCGAGAAGGAAGCGCGTGAGCTGTTCGACCGGCTGCGGAGTCTGCAGAACGACGTCGGCATGTTCTCCGAGGAGTACGACACCGACGCCAAGCGGATGATCGGCAACTTCCCACAAGCGTTCTCGCACCTCGGGTTCATCGTCTCCGCGTCGCACCTCTCCGAGGCCCACCCGTCACCGCTCGACCTCGCGAGTGACCGAAGGAGCCTGACCATGGCCGAGCACTACGACATCGTCATCATCGGCAGCGGCGCGGGCGGCGGCACGCTTGCCTGGAAGTTGGCTCCGACCGGCAAGCGGATCCTGCTGCTCGAGCGAGGCCACTACCTGCCGCGAGAGCGCGACAACTGGGACACCGACGCGGTGTTCATCAATGGCAAGTACACGACGAACGAGACGTGGAAGGACGCGAGCGGCCACAGCTTCACGCCGGAGCAGAACTACAACGTCGGCGGCAACACCAAGTTCTACGGCGCCGCGTTGTTCCGTCTCCGACCCGAGGACTTCGGCGTCATTCAGCATCACAGCGGTGTCTCACCGGCCTGGCCGATCACCTACATGGACCTCGAGCCGTGGTACGCCGAAGCAGAGCAGCTGTACTTCGTGCACGGTGCGGCCGGCGAAGACCCGACCGACGGTCCTCGGAGCAGCGACGTACCCGTACCCGGCGGTGCAACACGAGCCGCGCATCCAGAAGCTGAGCGACGATCTCGAGAAGCTCGGACTGCACCCGTCGCACCTCCCGATCGGGGTCATGCTCGACCAGGACGAGAACGGCGACCCGACGCACACCAGCCGCTGCATCCGTTGTGATCGAGTGGACGGGTTCGCGTGCGTTCTCGACGCGAAGGCGGACGCGCAGACCGTCTGCGTCGACCCCGCCCTCGAGCACCCGAACCTCGACCTCGTCACCGACGCCAAGGTCGAGCGGCTCGAGACCGACGCAGCCGGGCGCACGGTCACCGCGGTGGTCGCCACGATGCCCGACGGCTCGGAGACAGCGGTTCACCGGCGACGTGGTGGTCGTGGCGTGCGGCGCGCTCAACTCGGCGCTGCTGCTGCTGCGATCCGCCAACGACGCGCACCCGAACGGTCTCGCCAACGGATCGGACCAAGTCGGACGCAACTACATGCGCCACAACAACGTGGCGATGATGGCGCTGTCCGAGGAGCCGAACCCGACGCAGTTCCAGAAGACGCTCGCGCTCAACGACTGGTACCTCAAGGGCGAGGACACCGACTTCCCGTGGGGTGGCATCCAGATGCTCGGCAAGTCCGACGGCGAGCAACTGAAAGGGAAGGCGCCGCACTTCGTCGCGTGGGCGACGAAGCTCGTGCCGCATCGCTCGATCGACATGGTCGCCCACCACAGCGTCGACTTCTGGCTGTCGTCCGAGGACCTGCCGCACCCCGACAACCGGGTCACCATCGACAACGACGGGCGAGGTCACGCTCGGTCTCGTCGAGACGAACCCCGAAGGGCTCAAGCGGCTGCGCAAGAAGTTCGAGTCGATGCTCACCGATCTCGGGATGCACCACGGCCTGCTACGAGCGCAAGCTGTACTTCCACGAGGCCATGGACATCTCTGCCACCGCCCATCAGGCCGGCACCGTGCGGTTCGGCTACCGATCCGCGACGTCGGCGCTCGACGTCGACTGCAAGGCCCACGAGCTCGACAACCTCTACGTCGTCGACTCGAGCTTCTTCCCGTCGATCGGCGCGGTGAACCCGACGCTGACGATCATCGCCAACGCGCTGCGCGTCGGTCAGCACCTGACGGAGCGCATGGCCTGAAGTCAGGCCACTCATCGCCATGACGTTGTTCGCGGTCGACCCGGTGCCGTGGGCCCGCTCGCAGATGGCGTTCACGCTCGGGTTCCACATCATCCTCGTCCCGCTCGGCGTGTCGTGGGCGGCCATGACGCTGATCGCCAACTACCGGGCGATCAAGCACGACGACGCCGACGCGCTGCTGCTGGCACAGCGATGGTCGAAGTACATGGCGGTCACCTTCGCCGTCGGCGCCGTGACCGGCACGGTGCTCACCTTCGAGTTCGGGCTGCTGTGGCCGCGCTTCATGGGAACGTGGGGACCGGCGTTCGGCGTGCCGTTCGCGGTCGAGGGTCTGTTCTTCTTCACCGAAGCGATCTTCGTCGCCATCTACATCTACGGCTGGAAGCGACTGAAGCCGTGGGCCGCACTTCTGGACCGGTGTGCCGGTCGTGATCGCCGGCATCGGCGGCAGCGTGTCGGTGGTCGCCGCCAACGCGTGGATGAACGATCCGTCGGGGTTCACGTTGAACTCGTCCGGCAAGGTCGTCGACGTCGACCCGCTGGCGCGTGATCTTCAACAAGGCGATGCCCTACGAAGCCGCGCACATGGTCGTCGCCGCGTACCTGGTCGGCGGCTTCCTCGTCGCCTCGGTCTACGCCGTGGCGATGCTGCGCGGTCGCAACACTCGCTACTACCGGCTCGGCTTCATCATCCCGTTCACGGTCGCCGCCATCGCGGCGCCGGTGCAGATGGCCGTCGGCGACACGCTCGCCCGCTGGGTCTACAACAACCAGCCGGCCAAGTTCGCGGCCATCGAGCTCGTGCCGACGACCAGCAACGACGTACCCGAGACACTCCTCGGTCACGAGAACGCCAACGGCACCGTCACCGGCGGGATCCGGATACCCGGGCTCGCCTCGTTCCTGTCCGATCCGAGGACGGGCACGAGCACCGTGGTTCAGGGCCGCAACGCGTTTCCCACTGACGACGAGCCCACCATCGCCGAGACCAATGCCGTCCATCTGGCGTGGGACATCATGGTCGGGCTCGGCACGCTCCTGACCCTGCTGTCGCCTTGTGGTACTGGGCGGCGTGGCTGTTCCGCCGCGACATGCCCCGGACGCGGTGGTTCCTGCGCATCGCCGCGTGCGCGGGCGTGCTCGCCGTCATCACGATGGAAGCCGGATGGGTCGTGACCGAGGTCGGTCGCCAACCGTGGATCGTCTACAACTACATGCGCGTCGCGGACGCGGCCACCACCAACAGCGGGCGTGTGGGTCACGCTTCCTGGCGATCGTCGGCATCTACGCTCGTCGTCGGCGTGACCACGATCCTCGTGCTGCGGGGCATGAGCCGACGGTGGCGCGCCGCCGGGGGAGCCGAGGAGACCGACGTCCCCTACGGTCCTTCAGCACCGCCGCCCGAGGTCCGCGACGAGGTGCCCGTCGGATGAGTTGGAGCGACGCGGTCGCCGTCGTGTTGTTCTTCGGCGTCACTGCGTACGCGGTCTTCGCGCGGCGCCGACTTCGGCGCCGGGTTCTGGGATCTCATCGCCGGTGGCGCACGAACGCGGCGAACGCCCGCGTGCGCGTCATCGACCACTCGATCGGCCCGGTGTGGGAAGCCAACCACGTCTGGCTGATCTTCACGCTCGTCGTGCTGTGGACGGCGTTCTCGGAGGCGTTCGCGTCGATCACGCTCACCTTGTTCGTGCCCTTGACGCTGGCCGCGCTCGGCATCGTGCTCCGCGGGTCGAGCTTCGCGTTCCGCAAGGCCGTGTTCCGCACCCGCGATCAGCGCAACTTCGGTGCTGCGTTCGCATCGTCGTCGGTGCTCGTGCCGTACTGCATGGGTGCGGTGGCGGGCGCCATCGCCTCCGGGCGTGTGCCGGCGGGCGGCGAGGCCGGCGAACCGGTGTCGAGTTGGATCAACCCGACGTCGATCCTCGGCGGCGTCCTCGCCGTGACCGTGTGCGCGTACCTTGCCGCCGTCTACCTCGTCTGGGACTCCCGCCGCCTCGACGACGACGTGATGACGGAGTACTTCCGGCGCCGCGCGATCGCGGCCGGTGTCGTTGCCGGGGTCGTCGCCTTCGTCGGCATCTTCGTGCTCCACAGCGACGCCCGTTACGTGTTCGACGGACTCGCATCCCGAGCGCTGCCGTTCGTGATCCTGTCCGCGCTGTGCGGTGCAGGATCGCTGCTGCTGCTCTTCCGCAACGCGCGCGGAGCGCGCGCGCTCTCGATCGGCGCGGTCGCCACCGTGGTGATCGGCTGGGGCGTCGCGCAGTGGCCGTACATGCTGCCGACGAGCCTGAAGGTGTCACAGGCCGCCGCGCCCGACGGCACGCTCGAGGCGGTGTTCGTCGTCTTCGCCATCGCCGCGGTGACGATCCTGCCGGCGCTCGCCCTGCTGTACGTGCTCGATCAGAAGAGCGCGCTGCCCGAAGAAGGAACCGAGCCGGGTGTCAGGTCACAGCAACCGCAAGCGCCCCGTCTGGACGGTCCGGCGGCGGTACACGAGTCAGCCGCCAGCGAGAGACGTTCTGCGCGGCCACAGGAACCCGGTCGGGGTCAGGATCGGTGTCGTTCCCGGTGCCGGCTCCTGAGGCTGGCGACCGCGAGACCGACTCCGATGCAACAGATGACGTCGATGGAGCACGAAGCCGCGGCGGCGCCAGGATCAAGATCATCAAGGCCGCGAACTCGGCCGCGAGAACAGCAAGCAGACGGACTCTCCAGTCGCGGCGGTGGAGCCACAGGCCGGCGATGCCGGTGATCGTCACGACGTAGAAGAGCGGCAGCGTGGCGTGGCGGAAGTCGATGTTCCGCCCGTCCAACCGCTCCGGACCGTCGTTGTTGGACAGTTCCAGGAGGTCCGCGACGTTCCGTCTGGCGTTGGTGACGAGGTACCGAGGGTTGCTCCGCACGCCGTCCCACGCGCGGTGCAGCAGCTTGTTGCTCCACACCGACTCGTCGAACTGCGAGAGCCTGAGATCGAGGTCGTCGGCGTAGGCGGAGTCGAACACCGGGTCGACGAAGGCATCTCGCTTCTGCGCAGGTTCCGCGAAGACTGCGGCAAGGGTGAAGCCGTCGGACGTGACGAGGTCGGGAGTGCCGACCTGGATCTCGTTGCGGATGATCCACGGCACGGTGACGAGCGCGGCCATCAAGAGCAGACGCGTCGCTGGGCGCCAACCCGCTTTGGCGAACGCGACGACCGCGATGGTCAGGAGAACGAGGTAGGCGTTCGGTCTCGTGAGCATGAGCGCTCCGCAGGCGACACCGGCCCAGGCCCAACGTCGGTCGTCGACGAGCAGAACCGCCGCGAGCAGCAGGAGCAACGACAAGGGCTCGCTCAACGTGACGGTGTCGTTCGCGAGCAGCGGCGGGTAGACGGCCGCGACGGCACCGGCGGCGAGACCCGCAGCGCGTCCCGCGATCCGCCGCGCCATCACGTAGACGAGCGCGACCACAGCGGTACCGAGCAGCACGCTGGTCAGCCGCGCTGCCCACAGCCCGTGCGTCACGAAGGCGGCGGGAACGAGGGTCAGCGGATAGAGGGGCGGACGAAACGCCGTCGCGTGCATCGCCAGCTGGGGATAGACGAGCGAGTATCCGTCGCCGTCCACCAGCGCTCGCGCCAGGCGAACGTACTGGTCCGCATCCGAGTCCGGCACCCACGACGGCGTGACGAGAGCCCAGTAGAGACACCGCGCGACGAAGGCACTGGCGGCGACCAGGAGCATGTCGCTCCGACCGGTCCCGCCCCTGAGCAGCCGCACTGTCCGGACCCTACAGCGGGCCCTCCCGCAGCTCGGCGATCACGCAAAGCGGGGAAACGGCGGCTCGCCCTGGTCTCTCGGATCGAGTTCGTGCAGCTGCTGCGTCATCTGGTCGCCACGGACGATCAGGTACACGGCGACGCCGAGCAGGGGCAGAACGATGACGAGCAGCACCCATCCCGCTCGCCTCCAGGGCGACAGATCGCGACTCCGGAAGACATCGAGGAGCAGCCCGAAGACCGCCACACACCACGCGACGAGTATGAAGGCGACCAGTGTGGTCCAGAAGACGGCCAGCAGCGGGTAGTCGTACGCCAGGGTGTGCAGCGTCCACATCTCCGGATCATCCGTCGGGGATGACGCAGCCGTCCACCGCGACGCGCGAACGTCGTGTCGTTTGAACAGGGGTTTCGTTCCAGGGCTGACGATGCTGTCGTCGTACCGAGCGCGCTGGTTGCGCTCGGACATCGTCGCGGGCCTCGTCCTCACCGCTTTGCTGGTCCCCCAGGGGATGGCGTACGCGGAGCTCGCGGGCTTGCCCCCGATCACGGGGCTGTACACGTCGATCCTCTGCCTCGTCGGCTACGCGTTCTTCGGCCCGTCCAAGATCTTGGTGTTGGGTCCGGATTCGTCGCTCGGTCCGATGATCGCGGCGACGATCGTTCCCCTCGTCGGAGCGCAAGGCGACCCCCAACGTGCGGTGTACCTGGCATCTGCACTCGCCCTGCTCGTCGGGGCCATGACCACGTTCGTCGGCATCGCGAAGCTGGGCTTCGTCGCCGATCTCATCTCGCGGCCGACGATCATCGGGTACATGAACGGACTGGCCGTCACGATCCTCGTGGGTCAGCTTCCGAAGCTGTTCGGGTTCTCGATCGATGGCGACTCCTTTCTCGAGGACGTCAGAGAGTTCGTCCGCGGAGTGGTGAACGGCGAGACCGTGCCCGCCGCGTTGATCGTGGGCGCGCTCGGACTCGTGCTGATCTTGGGCCTCCAGCGTTGGCTTCCGAAGGTGCCGGCCGTTCTCGTCGCCGTGATCGCGTCGATAGGTGCTGCAGCGCTTTTCAACCTGTCCGACCACGGCGTTTCGCTCGTCGGCGTGCTGCCTCGGGGCTTCCCACCGCTCACCGTCCCGCACGTCCCGCTCTCCGACCTCGGGATGCTCGTCGGAGGAGCGTTTGCCATCGCCGTTGTCTCGCTCACCGACACCATCTCGACTGCGTCGTCGTTCGCGGCCCGTAGTGGCGACGAGGTCGACGGCACGCGCGAGATGATCGGCATCGGGGCCGCGAACCTCGCCGCGGGCCTGTTCCAAGGGCTTCCCGGTGAGCACGAGCGGATCTCGAACGGCCGTCGCCGAGCAGGCCGGCGCGAAGACGCAAGTGACCGGACTGGTCGGGGCGTTGGCGATCACGGTCATCCTGGTGGCGGTTCCCGGACTGCTTCGCGATCTGCCGCAACCGACGCTCGCCGCGGTCGTGATAGCGGCGTCGTTGTCGCTGGCGGACATCGCAGGTACGCGGCGCCTCTACGTGGTACGTCGTGTGGAGTTCGTGCTGAGCATGGCGGCGTTCCTCGGCGTCGTTCTCCTCGGCGTCCTTCCAGGCATCGCGATCGCAGTCGCGCTGTCCGTCGGAAACGTGTTCCGTCGTGCCTGGTGGCCGTACCAGACCGTCCTCGGACGCGTAGCGGGTATGCCTGGGTACCACGACGTGCGCAGCTATCCGGACGCAGAGACGCTGCACGGATGCGTGATCTTCCGGTTCGACGCACCGCTGTTCTTCGCGAATGCGAGGACGTTCCGCGAGCAGATCCGAGCGCTCGCCGCGTCGGACCCGCCGCCGACCTGGATCATCATCGCTGCGGAACCGATGACCGATGTCGACACGACCGCGGCGGACATGCTCGAGGACTTGGACGAAGACCTCAACGCCCGCGGCATCAACCTCGTCTTCGCCGAGATGAAGGACCCGGTCCGGCGCAAGATCGAACGCTATGAATTGACGCGCACGATCAACCCACAGCACTTCTTCCCGACGGTCGAAGACGCCACGAAGGCGTTCCAGCGTGAGATCGGTGCGCAGTGGGAACGCGCGCCAACACGAACGAGGCACGCCAACGGACAAGCCGGGCGCTCCATGATCGATCGTGGCGCTCGTCGCCCTCCGTTGGTCGAACGAATCGCAGCGCTGGTGGCGCTCGTGACGCTCGCGGCCGCGATCGTGCTGGTCGTGTACGGCGCGCTGTCGAGTTGGCGAGGCACGTTGATCACGGTGATCGGGTTGTTCGTCCTCGTCGTCGCCGGTTGGTATGTCGTGTCCCGGCGGGGGACGACACGAACCACCGCCCTGCTGGCTGCCGCGGTCGGCGTCGTGGTGTTGATCGCCGGCTTCGTGGTCGCCGACCTGAGTGCAGCGCGCGTACTTGCAACCACGGTGGTCGCCATTGTTTCCGTCGGCGCCGCTCGCGTCGCGCTGCATCGATCGGATCGCGCCCTGCAACGGGAAGCGAGGATGCGGAGCCCGGTCCGTCCGGCGGAACGCCCTGTGCTGATCATCAATCCGAAGTCGGGAGGCGGCAAGGCGGAGAAGTTCGATCTCGTTGCAGCGTGTCGGGAGCGTGGGATCGAAGCGATCCAGTTGTCCCTCGGTGATGACCTGCTCGAGGTCGCCGAGGCCGCGATCGCACGGGGCGCTGACGTGATCGGGATGGCCGGAGGCGACGGATCGCAAGCCCTCGTCGCGACGGTCGCAGCACGCCACGACGTACCGCACGTGGTCATCCCGGCGGGGACGCGGAACCATCTCGCGCTCGATCTCGGGCTCGACCGCGACGATGTGGTCGGCGCACTGGACGCGTATCACGACGGCATCGAACGCCGCGTCGATCTCGCGACCGTCAACGACCGAGTGTTCCTCAACAACGCCTCGGTCGGTCTCTACGCGAAGATCGTCCAGCGACCCGAGTACCGCGATGCCAAGCGGGCAACGACAGCCGCGGCGCTGCCCGACCTCGTCGGACCGAACGCCCCGCCGCTGGACCTGCGCTTCACCGGCCCGGATGGCACGGACTTCGACAGCGCCCAGATCATCATGGTCTCGAACAATCCGTACGACCTTCACCGGCTGACCGGCCGCGGCACGCGGGAGCGCATCGACCACGGCGTTCTCGGAATCGTCGCAGCCCGCATCGCGAATGCTGGTGAGTTCGCGCAGTTCGTCGCGCTCGAAGCGGCCGGACAGCCGCAACGGTTCTCAGGATGGATCGAGTGGACTGCGCGACGGTTCGAGGTCGACTCGAGCGGACCGATCGAGATCGGATTGGACGGCGAGGCACTCACCCTGTCGCCGCCCCTCGTGTTCGAATCGAGGCCGGGAGCGCTGCGGGTGCGCCTTCCCCGCCACGCGATCGGTCGGTCGCCCACCGCCAAGTCGGTCCACGTCCTGTCTCACTCCACGATTGCCGATCTCGTGCGGGTCGCGGGTGGCCGCGCGATGAGCTCGTAGGCGAGCACGACCTCGACCAGTCCCACGATCGAGCCGATCACCATGCCGAGCAGGCCGTTGATCAAGAACGCCGGCACCAGCGGATGCTCGAAGATCTCCGTGTACTGGATCGCGTGCAGCGCGGCTTGTTCGACCTCGAGTGGCACGGTGACGAGCCAGAACGTCAGCCAGAACGACGAGCGCACCAGCTGCCACGAGCGCCCGAGCGCTGACGCGACAGCACGATCCTCGATGGTGATCACCGGTCCGACGAGCGACCACAGCGTGAACACGACGATCCCCGGCACGACGAAGAGGGCGAGGCCCACGACGGTCGCCAGCGCCAGCACGAAGTCGGCGGCGATCAATCGTCGCAAGGGCAGCGCGCGCCAGATCTGTTCGAGGGTGAGGTCCGGATGGCCATGGAGGTGCGCGCCGACCACCTTGTCGAGGATGCCCGCGTACACGACGACGCCGACCCTCGCGAAGACGGCGGCCACGGTCGACGTGATCACCGCGCCGATGGGGCGCGAGACGTGGCGGTCGATCACGAGGACTGTCGCGATCGCATCGACGACGGCGACGATGCCGAAAACCGACGAACGCCGTCCCCGCCACTCGCCAGAACCGCTCGCGATAGGTGCGCAGCGCGGCCCGCACGACGTCCGACGCCCGCGGCCGACCGAGCACTTCTTCCGGGATGATGGGGGAATCCACTCCGAACCTCACAGCCGCCGAGACGACTGGCGGAGGCTAGGCGACGGTCATGAGCGCAGCTCACGACCGGCCGCCCGAAGGCCGGCATCGAGTGTGCGTCGGATTCGCAGTCGCCGTGGTTCCGTCACCTCCTGCCCCCGAGGTGTGTGCGTGAACCGACGCAACACGTCGTTTGGCGCACACGGCTGCGTTCACTGGATCCACCCCGCGTATCGGGACGAGAACAACGCGGGCATGCCTCCCGTGTGCATGAACACGACCCGTTGTGACGACGGATCGATCCGTCCATCGCGCGTCGCCGCGATGAGACCCGCCATCGCCTTGCCCGTGTACACGGGGTCGAGCACGATGCCTTCCTGCCGCGCCGCGAGCAACAGCGCTGCACGGCACGAATCGGTCGGTTCGCCGTAGCCGGACCCGAAACGTTGGTGATCGATCTGGACTCGTCCCGACGGTGACGGCAACCGTGCGAACGCGGCGACGTCAGCGGCCATGTTCGGTACCGCCTCGGCGAGGTCGGGTCGGGTGCCGACGTCGACGCCGAGCACCTTGCTGTGATCGCCGAAACCGGCCGCCAGCCCGGCGTGCGTGCCGCCTGAGCCGTCGGCAACGACGACGAGGTCGACGTCGTGTGCTTGCGCGACGAGCTCGCGCGCTGCCTCGACATAGGCCAGTGCGCCGAGGGTGGATGCGCCGCCGATCGGTATCGCGTAGGGCGAGCGGCCGTCGGCTCGCAGCCGGTCGGCCTCGGCCACGATGCGAGCTTCGAGTGCGGGATAGTCGAGGTCTCCGGCCCACACCATCTCGGGTCCGAGGAGCGCGTCGATGATGACGTTGCCGGTGGAGACCGCTGGCCGGTCCGACGCCAGCACGACCGTGCAGGCGAGGCCGAGCCGGTTGGCCGCGGCCGCGGTCATACGGACGTGGTTGCTCTGCCGTCCGCCGCCGGTGACCAACGTGTCGGCGCCGTGGTCGAGGGCATCGGAGCAGAGCAACTCGAGCTTGCGGACTTTGTTGCCGCCACCGGCGAGCGCAGTGAGGTCGTCTCTCTTCACGAGCAAGCCGCCGGGCGGGAAGCCGAGCTCCGCGCCCAACCGGTCCATCGGTTCACACGGCGTGGGCAGCGGGGCGAACGACACGTGATGAGCGGGCATCAGTTCGTCCTAGCAGCACCACCCGATCGTGCGCGGGCCGATCCATCGTCGTAGGGTCTTGGCGGGCCCCGGCGGGGACCGGGGCGGGACGCGTGAACCCCTGGTCTCCGGGTGGACGGAGCCAGGGGCGTGTCCCGGGGACCAGCCAGCGCTGGCCCTGTCGATGTCAGTTGCCGAACATCATCAGCCACTGTTCCGCGGTCTTCGGCCGGAACACGAAGTTCATGCGCCGCGTCTCGCCCATCGACGCGGACGGCTCCATGGAATAGAGGTGGCCGGGGAACAAGGTGGCGTCGTCGGGGATCTTCGAGAGCTTCTGCGTGATGCTCTCGTACAAAGCGCGCGGATCGCCACCCGGGAGGTCGGTGCGTCCGCATCCTTCGAGGAACAACGTGTCGCCCGCGACCAACCGGCCGTCGACGAAGAAACATTGACTTCCGGGCGTGTGGCCCGGCGTGTGGATCAACTCGATCGGGATCTCGCCCACGGTGACGGTGTCGCCCGACATGTGCTCGACGAGGTCGGACGTGGAAGCGTCGGTGACTCGCCTGACCCACGGAGCTTCATCGGCCTGCACGTGGATGGGTACGGGATTGATCGTCAAGAGCTCGCGTACGCCCGAGATCGAATATCCCATCATGTCGCCGCCGACGTGGTCGGGGTGATAGTGCGTCGCAAGGGCGCCGACGAGCCGCATGTCGTCTGCGGCGAGGATGTCGAGCAACCCGCGGATGTCGTACGCAGGATCGATGGCCACGGCTTCGCCGGTCTCGCGGTCGCCGACGAGGTAGACGAAGTTGACCATCTGGCGCGCGATCGGATCGTTCGTCGCGAAGTCGCGCCCGGAGAGGAGCTGGCGGAAGTAGAGGCGGTCTGCCATGCCGGCAGGATACGGAGCAGTCACGAGTTCGAACGAAACCAGTCGCGCAGCACCGATCGGTACGCCGAATCGAAGTGCGTCGTACTCGTCGCGAATCGCTGCACCGGGCCAGGTCCGCGGGACCAGCGCGTCGGGGAGCAGCGGATCGGTTTGCAGGTGGCGCAGCACGGCGGCGGACGTGACGAATCCGGCGGCCAGTGCGCTGGTGTCGCCGCGTTCGAGCGGACGGACGAGCGTCCTCATGTCGCGCCGCAGCTCGCGTGTGGTGGACGACCACGCGTCGAGGTCCCACAGGAGCCTGACCACGCCCGGCTCGAGGCGCGCTCGCCGTCACGATCGTGCAGCTGTCGGTCACGACTGCAGGCCACACGACGTCGATGTTCTCCGGACGAGCCCAGACGCCTTCTCGAAGCTCAGCCAGCCGGGCGCTCGTCAATCGCTCGCGCAGCTCCGATCGGGCTGCGGGCTCGCGCCGTTCGGCGGTGACGACGGCGAGCACCCACCCACCGTCCCACGTTCTTGTCAGGGCAGAGCGGCTCGCCGTCTGACGTGCTTGGCGTTCGAGCAGGCGCGGGCTGATCAACCGGTACTGACCATCCTCGGGAGCGAGCTCGTCCGCTGCGACCATGCGGGACAGCGCGACTCGTGCTGCGCCCTCGGTGATCCCGAACATGGCGGCGGCTCGCACGAGGACCCGAGCCGACAGGACGGGCGGCGCGGTCCCGAGCAGCGTGCTGGCGATCACGGATCGAGCAGTGAGCTGGCGCTGGCTATTACGAGCTTGCATCACGTGTACAAGGACTGTAATACTTTGGCGGTGACGCTCACGATGCTCCCGGTTGCGGGCGAGCTACCCGATGTACTTCCCACCGAGCGTCTCCTCCCCAACGGCAAGCCGGTCCCCGAACTGCGGGCCGAGCTTCGCCGCATTCCCGACCTGCTGAACGCCTGGTCGGTCGTCGCGCTCGTCTTCACCACGGTCGCCATCATCGCCGGTGCCATCTGGATCGACCGTCCGCTCGCGTGGCTCGCCGCCTTCGTGCTCATGGGACCGCAGTTCGCCCGGTTCGCGAGCCTCGCTCACGAGGCCGCGCATCGTCTGCTGTTCTCGAACAAGCGCATCAACGACATCGTCGGCCGGTGGGTGCTCGGCTATCCGGCGTTCGTGTCCACCGACCTCTACCGGCGCGGGCACATGGCGCACCACAAGGACGAGTTCGGGCCGAACGAACCCGACATGAACCTCTACAACGGCTATCCCATCACGGCCGCCTCGATGACCCGCAAGCTACGACGCGACCTCTTCGGCAACAGCGGATGGAAGAACTTGAAGAGCCTCTTCCGCGGGTTGCGCTTTGACACCACCCGCACGCACGCCTTGCGGATCCTCGGCTGCCAGGCCGTGATCTTCGCCTTGTTCGCACTCGCCGGTTGGCCGCAGCTGTACCTGCTCCTGTGGTTCCTTCCGTGGATGACCGAGTGGCGCGTCATCAACCGCCTTCGTGCCATCGCCGAACACGGTGGAATGCAGCGATCGAGCGATCGCCGTCTCACCACCCATTCCGTCCGGCAGTCGATGCTCGCTCGCTTCTTCATGGTCCCGTACAACATCGGCTACCACCTCGCGCATCACGTCGACATGGGCGTGCCGTGGCGCAACCTGCCTCGGATGCACGCCGAACTGGTCGAGTCGGGCTGGATCACGCCGAGCCTCGAGTACCCGACGTACCGTGCGCTGTGGCGCAAGCTGTCCTCCCGTCCCGCCTGATCGCGTTGCTGTCGTCGTGGGGCGCTGCCCAGGAAGCGGTCGCCGGCGCTGCTGTCGACCTGATCGCTCGATACGAGGAACCACACCGGCGCTATCACACGCTCGAACACATCGACGACATGCTTGCAGTGGCCGATCGGCTCGCTGCGACCGACGAGGTGACCTGCGCGGTGTGGCTGCACGATGTGATCTACGACCCGACGCAGACCGACAACGAGGCGCGCAGCGCCGCGTTCGCACGAGGGTTGCTCCAGCGACTCGACGCGCCCGCGTCGCTCGTCGAGGAAGTCGCGCGTCTCGTCGAGTCGACCGCGCAACACGATCCCGACGACGGCGATCACAACGGTCAGGTTCTCGCCGACGCCGACTTGGCGATCCTCGGTGCACCCGCCGATCGGTACGAGCGCTACGTGCGTGACGTGCGCGCCGAGTACGCGCACGTCAGCGACGACGACTGGCGCCGCGGGAGGGCGGCCGTCGTGAGGAGCTTCCTCGACCGTCCGATGCTGTACCACTCGTGGCAGCTGCGCGACTCGCGAGAGCAGCGCGCGCGCGAGAACCTACGAGCGGAGCTCGTCGCTCTTACGGCGTCGTAGCCCGGCCGCCAGCAGACGCCGTACGAGCTCCCGAGCCGGGACCGGATCCGCGCCGAGCACGATCGCCGCTTCACGAAGCTCTGCGGGGACGTCGTAGTGGTCGCGGTGGAAGGCGCGCTCCGGTAGGCCGAGTCGTGCCGCGAACTCGTGCAACTCCGCGTACGACGAGTCGCTGACCAAGTGCGCGAACCGCCGTCCGCGGGACGGCCACACTGCGTCGTCGACCAGGATCACGCGGTGTCGTCGCCATCCGGTGTGTCGCCAGGCGGCAGCGACACGAGGCCGTGCCCACGGCGCGCCGATTCCTCGGCCAACGAGATGACCTCGCGCAACGGCAGTCCGGTTCGCTTCGCGACACGAGCCGCATCGTCGTGTTCGACCTTGACTCTCCCAACCGACACCTTCACCCGTACCGGGATACCCCTGCACTTCGACCTCGCCCTGCGAGCGTGCTGCGGGCCAGCGCTCGCCGGTCGTTCCGCGTACACCGAGGGAACCGGTCTCGCGGCGTGAGCACCGAGGAGACCTGTTCGGCGAGAGCGGGATCACACAACGCGGAGACCGTGTATGCCGGCCGTCCCTTCTTCATGACGATCGGCGTGACCCACGCGTCGTGCGCGCCCGCTTCGAGCAGCGCCGTGATGGTGTGGGCGATCGTCTCGCCGGTGGCGTCGTCGACGTTGGTCTCGAGGTGTACCACCGGCTGGCCGGGTACGAGGTCGGTGATGGTCTCGCCTGTCACGACCTGCACCACGTTCGGACGTCCGTCGATCTCTCGGCTTCCCGCCCCGAAGCCGACTGCGCGCACCTCCATCGCCGGCATCGGCCCCCACGCGGTCGCGTTCGCGGCGAGCAGCGCTGCACCCGTCGGCGTCGTCAACTCGACGGGCAGGTCGACGCCATAGGAAGGCGCACCGCGCAGCAGTTCGACGACCGCGGGCGCAGGGATCGGCAACACGCCGTGCGCCGACCGCGTCATCCCGACACCGTTCGCGACCGGTGATGCGTGGATCTCGTCGACGTCGAGCACCTCGAGCGCCGCCGACGTGCCCACGATGTCGATGATGGCGTCGAGTGCGCCGACCTCGTGGAAGTGGACCTGCTCGGGGGGACGTCGATGCAACCGTCCTTCCGCAACGGCCAGCGCCTCGAACGTGGCGAGGGCGCGCGAGCGCACCCGCTCGGGGAGTCGGGCTTCTTCGACCATCGCCGCGATGTGGCCGTAGGTGCGTACGACGGATGTCTCTTCGGCCTTCACGTCGATCTTCGTGCTGGCAAGTCCGCCGCGGAGGACTGGCGATGCTTCCAGCGTCCATCCCGACACCGGGATTCGTTCGCACAGCGTCCGCACTTCGTCGAGGTCCGCGCCGAGGTCGACGAGCGCGCCGAGCGCCATGTCACCGGCGATGCCGGAGAAGCAGTGGAACCAGGCGGCGACCGTCACTTCAACAACCGCAACACCGCGCTCGCCGCGCCGAATCCGTTGTCGATGCCGACCACGGTGATTCCGGCCGCGCACGACGCGAGCATCGCGAGCAACGCGGTGACGCCTTCGAACGCCGCGCCGTACCCGGTAGAGGTGGGGACGGCCACGACCGGCGCGGGCGTGAGACCGCCCACGATGCTGGCGAGCGCACCTTCCATCCCCGCGACCACGACGACCGCCTCTGCCGCGAACAGATCGTCCGTGACCGCGAGAAGCCGGTGGACGCCGGCGACGCCCACGTCGGTCACCCGCGACGGCTCGATGCCGTGTGCCCACAACGTCGTGGCACACTCGTCGGCGACCGGAAGGTCGGCGGTGCCGGCCGTCATGACCAGCACCCGTTCGGCGGCGCGGCGCGCTCGGCCGCCAGACGAGTGTGGTGCCTCGCTGTTCGCCGTCCGGGCTGCGATCGAGCGCCCGGCTCGCCTGCTCGGATGACGCGCGGGTGAGCAGCACGGGTGCCGAGCCGGCGTCGAGCAACTCGGCGACGATGGCCGCGCACTGCTCCGGGGTCTTGCCGGGTCCGTACACCGCCTCGGCTCTTCCCTGACGCAGCGCGCGGTGATGGTCGACGCGAGCGAAGCCGAGATCGGCGTAGGGCAGACGGCGCAGCGCCGCGACAGCATCGTCGGGCGAGAGCGCGCCAGTGCGCACATCCTCGAGCAAACGCCGGACGGTTGCCTCGTCCACGTCACCTATCCTGCTCCGTCATGCCCGGCGCCGCCGATTCCGTAGTGTCGGGCAGACGCGTGCGAGTGGGCTATCTGGGTCCGCCGGGCACGTTCACCGAGCAGGCGCTGCTCACGCAACCGGATCTCGCCGCGGGTGAGCTCGTCGAGTTGGCTTCGATCACCGACGTCATCGAAGCCACGTCGAACGGTGACGTCGATCTCGGCGTCGTCCCACTCGAGAACGCCATCGAAGGTGCAGTCAACGTCACGCTCGACTCCCTGACGTTCGAGGCCGACCTGCTCCTCCAACGCGAGATCGTCATCTCGGTGCAGATGAACCTTCTCGGCCTTCCCGGAGCCACGATGGCCGGCATCGAGCGGGTGTACACGATCCCGGTGGCGACGGCGCAGTGCCGGTCGTTCCTCCGCAAGGAGCTCACCGACGCGGCGCTGCTGCCAGCGAACTCGACCGCCGAAGCAGCGCGCCAGATCGTCGGGCAAGGCGATCCGTCCTGCGCGGCGATCGGCACCGCGCTCGCGGGGGAGATCTACGGCCTCGATGTTCTCGCCACGGACATCGAAGACCATCCCGAGAACCGGACGCGCTTCGGTGTCGTCGCGCGCGACACCATCCCCGCCGCGACGGGCCACGACAAGACTTCGATCGTCGTGTTCCAGAAGGCGGACGAACCGGGAAGCCTGCTGGCGATCCTCCAAGAGTTCGCAGCACGCGCCATCAACCTGACGAACCTGCACTCACGCCCGACCAAGCGCGGACTCGGTGACTACTGTTTTCTGATCGATCTCGAAGGCCATGTGGCCGACGAATTGGTGGCCGACTGCCTGCGCGACCTCAAGAGCAAGCAGGCCGAGGTGAAGTACCTCGGGTCGTATCCCGCCGCCGGTGCACACGGTGAGACCCGACGGCGTGATGCCGACGCTGCATGGCGCCAGGCCGACGAGTGGGTCCGCAACCTGCGCGGTCAAGTCCCACCCGGGCGGTAACAGTGTCGCAGGCATGTTGCAGCCCGAGTGAGAGCCGACGCGCTCGGCGGCCCCCGCCTCTGCCTGCGCGCGCCGCTGGTCCTCCTCCGACGTTGGTCGCGGTGAGCGGAGGAAGGTTTCGCATGGGAGATGAGTCTGTGTGGGCATACCCCGGTGACGGCGAGGGACCAGTGCACGACGTCGAACTCGGCCCGTTCGGCATCGATCGCTACGCCGTGTCGAACGCGCGATTTGGCGAGTTCGTGGCGTCGACGGGTTACATCACGGACGCGGAACGTTATGGCTGGTCGTTCGTATTCGGAGGGTTGCTACCTGACGATTTTCCAGACACGCGTGCAGTAGCTGATGCGCCCTGGTGGCGGCAGGTCTACGACGCTGACTGGCGTCGTCCTGAGGGACCGCACTCTACGGTCGACGATCGCTTCGATCATCCGGTCGTGCACGTGTCCTGGAACGACGCGTGCGCCTATTGCGCGTGGTCGGGGACGCGGCTACCGACCGAGGCCGAGTGGGAGTACGCAGCGCGGGGTGGTGCGACGACGTCGTTTCCGTGGGGTGACGAGCTCGAACCGGGTGGTGAGCATCGCATGAACGTCTTCCAGGGCGAGTTCCCGACCGAGAACACGGGCGCAGATGGGTATGTCGGCTCCGCGCCCGTTGACGCGTTCCTCCCGAATGGCTTCGGCCTTTACAACATGACGGGCAACGTCTGGGAGTGGTGCGCGGACTGGTACGACCCCGGCTATTACGGCAGTGCTCCGCGCAAGAATCCATCGGGACCGAGCAGCGGCACGCGTCGTGTGATCCGAGGCGGCTCGTACATCTGTCACATCTCGTACTGCCGCCGTTACCGCGTCGCGGCGCGGCAGAGCAACGAAGCTGAGTCGTCCACAGGCAACATGGGCTTTCGGGTCGTTGCCGATGCTTGACATGCCGTGAACGACACGTTCGTCCATTCAGAGCATCTCGCAATCCCTCAGCTCCCTGGGCAGCAAGGCGCTGTGCGAGGGCGACGGCGAAAAACCCGAACTGGCTTTGATTGCGGGTCACAATGGCCCCGGCGCCATTGCCGACCACCCCGTGTAACCCACTCAGGGCTGCCATGAATGCCAGCACCCTTGTCACCGACGCTGACACCGACCGATCCGGAGAGCGTCTCCATTCGCCGGACGCGATCTAGCGTGTCGCGATGACCTACCGCGACTTCTTCTCGCACGTGGTCGACGTCGTGGAAGCAGTCGGGGCGACGATCCTGGTCGTCGGAGGACTGGGAGCGTTCGCAAGATTCGCGATCGACATCATGGTGCATCGCGATAGAGACGCTTTCGTCGCCGTGCGCAAGCATCTCGGTCGGGTGATCCTGCTCGGTCTCGAGGTGCTCATCATCGCAGACATCATCCGCACCATCGTGGTTGACCAATCGGTTCAGAGCGTCACGGTCTTGGGGATCATCGTCGTCATCAGAGTCGTGTTGAGCTTCTCGCTCGAGGTGGAGATCGACGGCATGTGGCCATGGAACCGATGGCGTGTCGCACGCGTGGCGCCTCCTTCCACGACGACCTGATCGACGCTCGCTGATCGGAGCCTGCGGTTGCGGAACTCACACCCCATCGAGCGCGGCGACGGGACAGCTCACCGAGAGCGTATGAACGCGGGAGACGTGTGATGACCCAGCCCAGCGCGGTCGAAGGCGTGCACTCGGATCGGCGCGCCCGCACTGGCACGGTGCTTGCGAGGACGGCGCCATGAATCCGAACGTGCTCTTGATGACGCTCGTCATCGCATTCGAGCCCATCCCGATCCTCGGGGGTGTGTTGTTGCTGACCGCCAGGCGGGGCCGACCGAAGGCCGTGGCGTTCATGCTGGGGTGGGCGCTCGCGCTTGGCCTCATCGGTCTCGCCATCGTGTTGGTTGGCGGTAACGCATCCACGCCGCCCGGCAGCTCGTCATCCAAAGCGTCGGCCGCACTGGACATCGTGCTCGGAGTTGCCCTCGCCGTCGTCGCGCTGAGAACGCGGGCCAAGTCACGCCAACGCGGGGCTGCTGCTACTCCGAGGTGGATGCAACGTCTCGACACGATGTCGCCCGTGGCGGCCTTCGTCTTGGGCATGTTCCTGCCGCCGTACCTGATCGCTGCCGCAATAGGAAACGACATCGTCCGTCAGAACCTCACCACGACGGCGCGGATTGTGGCTATGAGCCTCTACGTCGTGATCGGCTCGATCGGCATACTGATCCCGATCATGGTCACGGTCCTTCGCCCCAACACCTCGGACGCCGTACTCGCTTCCTGGCGAACCTGGCTTCAGGCGAACTGGCAACAAATCATGTTCTGGCTTCTCATCGGCATCGGCATTTACCTCGTGGCCAAAGGCATAATTGAACTTGCACATTGAATCCGTTGACGCACCAGATCACCGCGATCGTGCTCCCTCAGCGACGTCATCAACCGTCGCGCCAGTTGCATGCCTAATGGATCTGACAGCTGTCCTCGGTTCGGGCTACAACGCCGTCGCCGTCTGGGCGGTCTGCAGAGCACACGAAGGAGACACTCGTGAACGACAACGAACCGCGATCGGCACCGGAGAACGCTTTGCGCGCCGCGGAGGTGGGCCCCGCATCACTCGAGCAGTACATCCGTCGCATCTCCGAAGACTTCAACGATTCGTCCCAGGAGTGGCGGCGCCTGTTCTCTGAATTGCTCGGCACGTTCTTCCTCGTGCTCGTCGCAGCTGGTGGCGGAATGATGGGTCAGGCGTTCCCGAACACCATCAGCCGCACCGCGGCCGTCGTCGCCCCCGCGCTGATGGTCATGGCGATCATCCTGTTCATGGGCAAGGTGTCGGGCGCGCACCTCAACCCCGCAGTCAGCATCGCATTCGCGCTCCGGCGCGACTTCCCCTGGCAGAGAGTTCCGGGATACGTGGTCGTGCAGCTGGCCGGCGCCGCGCTCGCGGCGTGGTTCCTGCAAGCGGTCATCCACGTGTCCGCGACGTTCGGCTCCAACTATCCCGCCGCCACCTTCTCCGGACGCGACGCGTTCTTCATGGAGACCGTCCTCACGTTCGGCCTCGTCAGCGTCATCCTCGGAACCGCGTCCGGCGCGCAGAACCTCGGCGTCTTCGGTGCGCTGGGTGTCGGCGGCTACATCGCCCTCGCCGGTCTGTGGGGAAGCCCGATCTCGGGCGCGTCGATGAACCCGGCGCGCACCTTCGGACCGAACCTCGTCGGCGCCGACTTCACCCAATACTGGGTCTACGTCGCCGGTCCCCTCGTCGGCGCAGCCTTTGCAGTCGGTGTGGCGTTCATACTCAGAGGCGCAGGCGGCGGACGAGCGGGCTCCGGCGCCGCACAAGGCGCCCTCTTCACCGAAGCCATCCGTCCCGACCAAACCTAAGCACGAGCGCCGAGCAATACGGCGCGCAGTGGCCGGCACACGTGTACGACGGGTACCGAAGATGCTCGCCTATCACGCCGGCCGGCTTCCGCACCAACATCTCCACGGACCTGGCGGCGCCGCCGAAAATGGAAGACCCAGGCGAACAGAAACCCAGGTCACGGCGATGCCTGAGCGAGCGGCAGCGAACACGCACTGGCTCTCGCCGACGGCACCGACGTCGAGATCCTCAACCAGATCGACGACCACTCCCGCCTCGTCGTCGGTTCAGACGCCCGTCGTGTCTTCAAAGCCGCTGACGTTGTCGACTGTTTTCGTCAAGCCACCACCCGCTACGGGCTACCAGCGCAGATGCTGTCAGACAACGGGGCGGTCTTCACCGGTGTCCCGCGCCACGCCGGCCGCGTCGCGTTCGAACTCGAGCTCGCGGCCCTCGGCATCAGCTTCCGGCACTCCCGGCCCTACCATCCCCAAACCTGCGGGAAGGTGGAACGCTTCCACCAGACACTCAAACGCTGGCTCGCCCGCCAACACCAACCACACACACTGCGAGCACTCCAAGCCCAGCTCGACACCTTCGTCGAGTACTACAACACCCGCCGACCGCACCGCGCCCTACGCCGACACACGCCGCGGACAGCCCGGCACCAGCCCCGCCGCTTCCGCCGGCGCCACGTACTTGCGGAGCGTGTTGGGGCCCACGCTCGGGCTCGCGGTCAGCTCACCGAGCCCATTGCGTCGACCCTTGAACCTGACGCACCTCAAGGTGGTGCCCTGCGGCCAGCGGACACCCGCGTTTGGCGAGGACTCGCGAGAACGCAAGCCGTAGGCGTGTCGGACGTACCTGGCGCGTCAGTGGGACGCTACGTCGTACTCCGCGGCGGGTGTGCTCGATCTTCGCGTTCGGTTCGAGCTCGAAGATGTACTGATACGCGAACAGGGTCGGGCGCAACGAGACGGCGAAGCCGTCGAGGGCGTGGATCTGCTTGACGGCGTCTCCCATCCGAACGGTTGCCGTTGCCACCGCGATCGATTACGTCGAACGGGAGCCCGAGCGACTCACGCCGTCGCACAGCGAAGCCACATCTGGCGATCATGGTCTCGACACTTCGCCTGGTGAAGAATCGGACGTGGTCGCTATCGAGGATTCCTCGACGGTCGTAGTCGAAGCGTCCGAGGGCGACTCTCGAGCGAGGGTACCAATGACCGAAGTTCGGGACGCTCATGACGAGTGTTCCCTGAGAGGCGAGCCGGTGGCGAAGGTCCAGGAGGATTCGATCGGGATGGCGAAGGTGCTCGAGGACGTCTGCGGCCACCACGACGTCGTAGCCGCAACCCACGTCCGGTGAGAGTCCGGCGTCGAGGTCGCACTGCACGAACCTGTCCACCCTGTCGCGAACGCCGGACAGCTCGTGCACATCGACACCGGTCACGGTGTGCCCGTACGACTTGAGCCTCTCCGCAAGACCACCGTCGGAGCACCCGAGGTCGAGTATCGAGCTGGGTGGACGTCCGCGCAACCACGCGAGGATCCGCTCGTGGGATGAGTCTTGGTCTGGCTTCAGCTCGTAGCGGTCCTCGCTCGGCCAGGACCGTTCCACCGACGCCCAACCCACTCGCATGAAGCCGGTAGCGAACGGCGTGACCGATGACTTCCTTCGCCAATCTGAGACCGTTCACACGGGAGGTCGTGTTGCCGTAGTAGGTCGGGATCGGCACCTCGACGATGCGGAACCCGGCGGCTTGGAGTTGGAGGATGATCTGGATGTCGAAGTCGAAGCTGTCCGAGTTCGACTCGAACGCGATTTGCCGCAACGCATTCGTGCTGTAGGCCCGGTATCCGGAGTGCCACTCGCTGAGCTCCATATCCGCGAAGAGCGTTCTCGACGCGGGTGAGGATGCGGTTGCCGAAATATTTGTATCGGGGCATGCCACCGCGACGCGCTCCACCTGGGTGAGCATCCGCGATCCAAACACCGCGTCGCACACGCCGTTCTCGAGCGGCTCGACGATGTCCGGCAGCATCTCGGGTGCGTATTGGCCGTCACCGTGGAGGAGAACAACGATGTCGACGTCGTTCTCGATCGCCCACCGGTAGCACGCCTTCTGGTTGCCTCCGTATCCCAGGTTCTGCTCGTGTCGCACGACAGCGTGGACCCATCCGGTCGGACCGCACGACCATGGACAACTCGGCGGAGAGGGTGGGATTTGAACCCACGGAGGAGCTCAACACCCCTCACCTTCTTAGCAGGAAGGCGCTTTCGACCGGACTCAGCCACCTCTCCTTGTGGACCGTTGAGCGTACCGCGTGTGGGACGATCAGGACGGAGCGGTGGCCGAGTGGACGAAGGCGACGGTCTTGAAAACCGTTGGCCCGCAAGGGTCCGGGGGTTCGAATCCCTCCCGCTCCGCTCCGTGCGTGGTGCGCTCGCTGCGGGTCACGTCGCATCGCTCGACGGACGATGTGCATCATCATCCGCTGGTCGGGGGGAGGGTCGAGTTGCCTTGGCGCCGGCGTTCCTGCGCGCTCGTGCGCGTGGGATGACGCGCTCCAACGTCTCGCCCAACCATGTCTCGTACTGCTCGTCGCTCCACCCGGAGGCTTCGACCAGGAGGAGGTGCACCTCGGGGCTGGTCACCGCCCAGACGCCGTCGCGCTCGGCCGCGGTCGGCGAGCGGCCGACGATCAACTCGACGGCGCTGGCCACGTCTTGTCGACGGTGCTCACGCGCATCGCGGACCATGTCAGCGATGTCTCCATCAGTCGCGGCCGCTTCTCGGATCACCTTCGCCAGAGCAGCGGAGCGACCGTTGATCGCAGTCAGCAACCGAGCCGCTGCCGCGGTTCGCTGCGCGTGGCTTCCGCGCGCGATGGCGGCGAACTCCGGACGCTCGGCGATCGCGACCGGTGCAGCATCGTCGCCCAGTGCGCTGTCGACAACCTGTTGCAGGAGAACTCGCTTCGAGGAGAAGTGGCCGTACAGGGTTTCCATCGCGACCCCTGCCTCAGCGGCGACGTCGCGCATCCCGGTGCCGAACCAACCCTTCGTGACGAACAGACGATGCGCCGCTTCCAAGAGCGCGCGGCGCGTCTCCGCGGCCCGCTGCTCGCGCAGCGGCGAGTGATACGACCGGGCTGACCGTTCAGCCTGAGCGCTGCGAGCCGCGTCCCTCCCACGCGTGACGGCCACGCGGTGATTCTAGAACAGCACTGTATTGACCACAGGGCCGTTCTACCTATTCGTGACTCAATTCACAGCGCCCTGCATTGCGAACGTGTGACGTTCTTTGCCATCCTGACTCGAACACGCCATACGGACCCGTGCTGGGACCTGCGCTGTAGCCGACGAAACGTTCGGTGGCGGCGCTCGGACTCCGAGTCATCGCGCTGAGTCGTCGAACTCTCGCTATGGCCTGCAGTTTGCTCCTCCCCAGGCGGCGCGCCCCTCGTGCCGTCCCTCTCGCAATGCCTTTGTTGGCGCGCGCGGGCGGGACCCGGGTCCACGAACCAGGAGGAACCAACCATCATGACCAAGCGCTTCCGAGGAGCCCTTCTCGGGCTTGTGATCGTCGGGACGCTCGGCCTTGCCGCGTGCGCCCCCGGCTCACCCGGGGCCGTGCCCCGTTCCCCGGCGCTGGACGCCATCAACGTCTCGTTCGGACCGCTCGCTGCTCAGGCGACTCGGGTCGCTCGGTGCGAGTCCGGCCTCAATCCCGCGGCCGTCAGCTCGGGCGGCGGCAACTGGGGTCTGTTCCAGATCAACCGGGTGCACGCCGGACAGTTCCAGGCCGTGACGGGCCAGCCGTGGTCGGCGGCGTTGGATCCCTACGCCAACGCCCGGTATGCGAGGTGGCTCTACAACCAGTCGGGTGGTTGGGGACCCTGGGCCTGCAGGTGGGCCGCATAACGACGTGCATTGGCCCCGGCCGAGTTCCTCCCCCGTGACTCGGTCGGGGCAAGCACGCGATAGATCGTGAAGAAACCGACGAGCCCGAGCGTGACGAGCCCGGCCCACCGGAATGCCGGATTGGACGTGTCGGACCCCGCGTACAGCGCGTGCATCGTCGCTGCGACCGCAATCACGTAGCTCGTGAGGTGGATGCCGTACCAGGTCTTGCGTGGCAGCCGATGCATGACGAGCGAACTCACCTCGACTGCGACCAGCAGCCAGAACGCGAGCACACCCCACGCCACCGCCGTCGTGCGGTAACTGGTGGCGAACGGTACGAGCAGGTCGACCACGGTGAAGTGGATGAAGTTGTCGGCGATCAGCGCGCCGAGGTGCACGCCGACGAACGCGACACACAGACCGCCGAGGTAGCGGTGGAGGTCGAGCAACCACGGCCCCCGCGGCTTGCGGCCGAGGGCTCGCGTGCTCAAGGCGAGGCCACAGAGAAGTGAAGCAAGCCCGGCGCCCCAGGCGATGAAGCCGGACGACCGGGCGATGTACCACCACGTCTCGTTGTTCACCAGACGTACGCCTCGAAGTCGTTGAACGTCTGCCGCGATCCGTCGTCGTGCACGAACAGCATCGGCAGTGCGTCGTCGGTCGGCTTGCCGGCGATCAACGACGCCTTCGCGTGCACCTCGGCGGTCATTGCCGATCCGGCGATGACCGAGACCGAGTGCAACGTTGTGACCGCTGGTTCCCGCGTGCGCGGATCGATGAGGTGGTGACGCTGGTCGCCGGCTTCCGTACGCCAACGCCGGCGCGTCGTGCTGGACGTGGCCAGTGCGCCATCAGCGAGGCCGACGACGAGCATCACGGCCCCGTTGTCCTCCGGCTCCTCGATGCCCACGGCCCAACCGGGCGCTCCGTCAGGAGCGTCGCCGAAGACGCGCAGATCTCCACCGAGGTTGACGCAACCGCCGGCGGCGCTTCCGGCGTCGATGAGATCTTCCGCCACCAGGTCAGCGGCACGTCCTTTGCCGATTCCACCGAGATCGAGCGCACATTCTGCGGGCAACGCCACCATGAGTGCGTCGTGGTCGACGACGATGTCGTCGCAGTCGACATGCGGCGTGGTCGGCGTTTCGGACATGGGACCGGGACCCTGATCGAAGCTGCGGTCGTATCCCGCGGCCACGAGCGCTGGAAGGATCGTCGGGTCGAACAAGCCGTCCGTGTCGCGCCACGCGTCGATCGCGCTGGCGACCAGATCGAACGTGACAGCGCTCAACGCGGTCGGTGTGCCCGTGCCGGCGGCGCGGTTGAGTCGATCGAGCTCCGTGTCGGGCAAGAACCTGCTCCATCGCAGCTCGAGGTCTTCGATCCGAGCCCGCGCTCGTTCGAGGAGGTCGGCGTCGCCGTCGACCACGACGAGATGCACGTCCGTGCCCATGGCGCGGAACCGCACTGCCGCCTCCATGCTCAGCTGCCGGCCGACCGGGTCCGCGGTTGCGACTGTTGTGGCGTCGACGGCGCAGGCACCGGCGCGGGCGTCCGGCTGCGGCCCCTTCGTGGAATCGTGCCCTGCGTCGACGGCGTCGAGCGTCGGCGGCGCGTCATCCGTCTGTGTCGAGCTCGTTCCCGAGCCCGTGGTCGTCGATGCGCTGCTCGCGGGCGCGGCGCGGCGACCGCCAGATAGCCCGTCAGCCCGGCCGCGGCCAGCGCGCTACCGCACAGGACCGCCTTGCGTGCCCGCGCAGCGGGATGGACCTTGGCCGATGCCACCCCTCGTACGGTAGGGCCGCAGTGTTAAGGACCAGCGAAGAACTTGCTGAGTGTTTGCCGAGACCCGTGGGCGGCTAACCCTGCACTTCGCAGGCGCCGTCGGCCTGCAAGACCCACGGAGCCTGCGCGATCAGAATCGGGAGATCGAGGGCTGCGGTCGTTCCCGCGGGGATCCGACCGAGCGTGACCCAGGACTGCTCGAACCGACGGATCTGCACGGTCGCGTCGGACGCCCCGGCGTGCAACACGACTCTGGTCACCGGATTCGCGCCAACGCGGATGTCAACCCTTCGTGGCACCTCGCTCGGACGATCGAGTGGCGCGGCAGTTGTCGACGCTCTCGGTCACCGGACGAGGTTCGATGTCAGCCAGCCTCACGATGGCGCGATCGGGATGGGTCGGACTTGTGCCGGCGACGTCGCCGTAACGGTCCACCAGCTGCCGGTAGCGCCGCGCTCGACATCGCCACGAAGGGATCGAATTGAACCCGCACATCGTCCGGAACCACGGACGGCCCCAGGTTCAGGACGACCATCTTCGCGGCTTGCTGGCGGTAGTCGGCTCCATCGGTGTCGGCGCGGCGAAAGATGCCCGGGGCGTTGATCGCAACGAGTGCGACCGCGGCGACGAGAGCTACTGCGAGTGCTCGTCGATCAGTTGTCAGTCGTCGCACCCTCGGTGATTTCGCCAACGGCGACAAGGCCAACACGGCGAAACTGCACGTCACGATCCGGTAGCGAAAGGAGTCCGGCGCGCCGGACGCGGCACCCGCGCGGGTGAACGCCAGACCGGCCCACCACACCAAAATGGCAAAGCTCCATGCCAGCCCCATTGCGGCGGCGCGAACACCTCCCCGCAGCTGCCACGCGATGCAGGCGACGAACACGATGGCGAGCGGGATGCCGAGCCATCGCCCACCGGGCGCGAACAGTTGGAACGAGTAGGTGACGCCGTCGAACACGTAGTGCACATGCTCGAACAGTGTTTGATGGGCGTTCTGGCCGTGGTCGTCGGTCGCCAAGGTGAACCACCACACCACGAAGAGCCCAACGGGTACGCCGACGGCCAACCAGCGGCGCAGCGGCGCGCGGCTGAGCGCGACGTAGGCGAGACATCCAGCGGCTCCTGCTACGCCGACGCTGGAGGCACAGAGAGCAAACGTGAGCGCGACAGCCACGATCCAGTCGGAGCGTCCCGGTTTCAACGTGAGCGCCCAGCCCGCGACGAGGCATCCGGTCAGCGCGAGCCAGTGATTGAACAGGGCCGGCGTGAGAAGTGCGATCGGGTACCACAGGACGGCGACGCCCGCGACGAGCGCGACAGCCGCTCCCCAACGCGAGCGCACGATCAAATAGATCGCCACTGCGATCGCCATGTGGCTCGCGAGGCCGGCGAAACGCAGAGGCCAGTAGGTGCCGAAGCCGAACACGGTGAACACGAAGTGGTAGACGGCGATGGGGACAACGCTCAGGTTCTGCTGGTACGGCTTGAAGTAATCGACGAACGTGTTGCCGCGAGGCACGGTCGCCCAGTCGTCCCCGTTGAGTACGACGTACCTCGACTTCACGAAGTAGCAGACGAAGGTCGCGACGACAGCGACTGCGAACACGACGTCCGCAACGCGCATCGCCGCGTGGTCCCGGTCCGGGCTCTGCTGGTCGGCGTCGCCACCGCCGTTCGGTGCGGACGGAGGCGTTGGCTGCCCTTCCACGGCTGTCGCGGGACCACCGTTGTCGGGCGCGACGCTGCCGGTCGACGACAACCGAATCCCCCCTCTCCCCATCGATTCAGCGTGCCACACGGGGAAACTCGGGCGGACGGCGGGCCGGTCGCCGAGCGAGATCTGTCGCTCGGCGACGTGTCGGGACTGCGTAGAATGCGCTGTCCTGATGAACCTGCGCTCGTAGCTCAATTGGACAGAGCATCTGACTACGGATCAGAAGGTTGGGGATTCGAGTTCCTCCGAGCGCGCCAAGAACTCCCTGGTCAGCCGGATAGTCCGCTGGCCGGGGGACTCGAGCGGGCGGGCGACGCGAGTTTGGTGGTAGTCGCCCGATGTCAGTCCACCGGACCGCCACCACGACCCCGCCTTCTGAACTGCAGCCAGCTGGTCGAGCGTCAGTCGCGCACGGCCTCCCGACGCACGTCGCGTCACGGCGAGGTCCACATGTCCGAAGCCGAGCGCCTGTCGCTGTCGACCCAACACGGTGGCCGGGTTCCCGCCCGGCCACCGTGTCAGCCCTTCACGCAGGCGTGCCGGCGAGTACCGCGTCGATCTGCGAAAGGACCATGAGCATGCCCTCCTCGATCCCCATGGCGAGCACCTGCTCCATGCCCGCCAGCGAGTCGAAGTGGGTGCGGATCGCCATCACCGCACCCCCGCCGTCCCGCTCGTCGATGGTGATGACCATGGCCGTCATCGCGTTGCCGTCGTTCGGGCGGCCGTCGTCGTCGACGTCGGCATCCCGCAGCTCGAGGTGGCGGGGCGGGTCGGCGGCGATGACCTCCCACGTGCTGTCCTGGCGCTCGCCCTCGGTCCCGGTCATGAAGAAGGTGACCCGCCCGCCGCCCCGCAGGTCGTGGTCGACCACGGTCGCCGGGCAGCCCGGGGGCCCCCACCACCGCTCGAACTGGCGGGGGTCGGCCCACAGCTGCCACGCCCGTTCGACGGTGGCATCGAGGTCCGCCGTGACCGTCATGGTCAGGGCCTCCAGGTCCTTCTCGACGCTGGTCACGGTCATCGCTTGCCTCCAGTGGTTCGCTTCTCGGTTGCCAAGAGGTCGTCGATCCGGTCCACCCGCGCCCGCCACAGCTCCTCGATGCCGTCCAGGAGCACTCGGGCCCGGTGGACGGTGGCGACGTCGGTGCGCACGAGCTGCTCGCGCCCCCGCCGCTCCTTGGTGACGAGCCCGGCCCCCTCGAGCACGGCGACGTGCTTCTGCACGGCGGCGAAGCTCATCGGGTAGCGCTTCGCCAACGCCGACACGCTGTACCTGCCCCCGACGGCGAGGGCGACGATGTCGCGCCGAGTACCGTCGGCAAGGGCGTGGAAGATGCGGTCAACGTCGACGTCGGGCACCTGATCTACAACCATCTGGTTGTACGTTCGCGCAGAACGACGCCGTGCGCAAGATCGGATGCGCGAGTGGCCCGGATCAGCCTGTGGCGGTGCTCAGCGTGCCCGTCGACGTCGGCTCGACACGGTGAGCGTGACCGTCGCGAACCACCAACACCGACACCGGTGAGTGTCGCACGAGCTTCTGTGCCACTGAGCCGAGCGCCAGTCCGCTGATGAGTCCGTGGCTTCGGCCGCCAACCACGATGGCGGTCGCACGGTTGTCGCGCGCGGCGGCGATCAACTCGGCTGCCGGGTCACCACGGGCGACCGCAAACCGCCAAACCAGGTTCCGCTCCGCGAGGATGGCAGCGGTTCGCTCGCGAGTCGTTGTCTCCACGGCGTCGAGCGTGTCGGCGATCGCCGGCTGGGCGGCGGCCTCCATGACCGCGGCCGACGCCATCCAACTCTCGGAGCGGACGTGAACCACAACGAGCGCAGCTCCCGACTCCTCCGCCAGCTCGGCCGCGGCCGCGAGCGCCGCCAAGCTGTCGTCGGTCGCGTCGACTCCCACCACAATCGTGTTGGCCATGATCGACCTCCGATTTCAACTAGTTGTATCATACAGTTAGATGGTTGTAGAGTACAACGGATGACAAGAGCGGCCAACCTCGGCAGCCCGGTCGACGCCCGACCGACCGTTGACTCGGCCGACGCGCTCGACGTGGTCGAGACCGAAATGGCCCTGTTGCAACGAGCCCTCGAGCGTCTCGCCCGCCGTTCGGCGATCCACCGGGATCTCGACCGGGCCAGCTATCTCGCCGCCCGCACACTCGAGGCGACCGGGCCCATCAGCCTCAAAGCCCTGGCCGCGGAGTTGGGGGTGGACGCCAGCACGATGACCCGACAAGTCGCGACGATGGAAACCGCCGGGCTCCTCCATCGCGACGTCGACCCTGACGACGGCCGCGTCAGCCTCATCGAGCTCTCGGCCGCCGGTCGGCGCAAGATGCGCACCGTGCAACGAGCCCGCCGCGAGCGGCTCCAAGACCTCCTCACCGGCTGGACGAGACGCGAGCAACTCGAGTTCGGACAACTACTCGGGAGGTTCAACGATGCCGTCAGCGACACCGAACATCACCCGAGCGCCCGCGACCTCGCGACCTGACGGAGCATCATCGCCAGTGACGAGGGCACGGAGCGGAAGCGAGTCGCTGCGGTGGGGCGACACACCCGGGAGAGCAATCATGCGCGCGCACCGAGGCGGGTACTGAGCCCGGCCCGCGACCGTGGTGGCACACTGAACGCTGTGCGTCCGGTGCATGACGTGTTGGCAGGATTGACCCGGTCGTATCTGTTCGAGGACCTGACCGCGGAGCAGCTCGGACCTCTCGCGACCAGCGTGACCACGCGCACCCTCGTGCGCGACGAATGTCTGTGCTATCCGGGCGACCGAGCCGAGGAGCTTTGGGTCGTTCTGTCGGGCGAGATGAAGGCGTACGTCGTCGACGCCGAGGGCAACGAGGTGATCCACGCCGTCGTGGGACCGGGCATGACCACGGGGGAGCCCGGCTACTTCTCCGATGAACGCACCCGGATCTTGTTCGTCGCTGCCACCAAGGTATCGACGGTGATCGTCCTCGGTCGCTGTCAGCTCGACCCGTTCATCGCGGACCACCCGGTGATCAAAGACCGCGTGTTGGAGGCAGTAGCCACGACCTCGCGCTGGCAGACGGCGATGCTCTCGTCGGCGGCGCGGCGCCCGCTTCGAGATCGGCTCATCCTGAGGCTGCTCGAGCTCGTCGACGCGAGTCCTGAGCGCCGAGCCGGGCATGCCGTCACTCCGAAGATCTCGCAGTCGACGCTCGCGGGCATGATCGGCGTCACTCGCGAGAACGTCAACCGTGCGCTCACCGCGTTGGCGATCGACGGAGCGATCCGGCAAGAAGACGGGCGCTACGTACTGATCGACGAGGACCGGCTGCGTCACGAGATGTCGAGAGACTGGCCACTGCCGACCCGCCGCGACCGACAGACGGAACCACCAGCCGACTCGTCGTAGTTCCGACCACGCTGTGATGTCAGGTCATACCTCGCCAGTGATCCTGGGTCATAGCGCATGACATGACTCTCCGTCACACTTCCGGAGACGGCGACAGAGGAGACGTGATGTCCAGGACGCAGACCGACGACGTTGTTCGACTGTTCGCATCGACGTTCAAAGGCACGGTGATCGCGCCCGACAGCCCTGACTACGACGCAGCTCGAGCCGTCTGGAACGGCAGTATCGACGCGTGGCCGGCGCTGATCGCGCGGTGCCGGACGGTCGACGACATCGTCACTGCGACGAGGTTGACGCGCGCCGCAGGCGTCGCGCTCGCGGTGCGTGGCGGCGGGCACAGCGTCGCCGGTCTGAGCACCTGCGACGGAGGCGTGGTCATCGACCTCTCAGCGATGCGCAACGTCGACGTCGACGTCGACCGGCGCACGGCCACGGTCGAGCCCGGTGCGACCTGGGCCGACCTCGATGCAGCGACCGCGGCGCACGGTCTCGCGACGACGGGCGGCCTGATCTCGACCACCGGAGTCGCCGGCCTCACGCTCGGCGGCGGTATCGGCTGGCTGCAACGCAAGCATGGACTTTCGTGCGACAACTTGGTCGGCGCCGACGTGGTGACGGCCGCTGGCGACGTCGTGGCGGTCAGTGAGACCGAGCGGCCCGGGCTGCTGTGGGGTCTGCGCGGAGGCGGTGGCAACTTCGGGATCGTCTCGCGCTTCGAGTTCTCGCTCCATCCGGTGTCAACCATTCTGGGTGGCCTCATGCTGTTTCCCCTTGATCGGGGCCGGGAGGTCCTGACGGTCTTTCGCGACTGGGCGGCCAATGCGCCCGACGAGGCCTCGATGCTGGCCGCGATCATGACGGCGCCACCGGAACCGTTCGTGCCGCTCGATCTCGTCGGTCACAAGGCGGTCGCGATCCTCGGTTGCTGGTGTGGCGATCTCGATGCAGGTACACGCGTCATCGAACCATTGCGCGCGCTCGGACCGTCGGCTGACGTCTTCGGTCCGATGCCGTACGTCGCGTTGCAGGCCATGCTCGATGGCGGCGCACCGAAGGGCCTGCGCAACTACTTCCGAGGTGGTTTCGTCGACGACCTGGATGATCAGGTCATCGGCATCGCGCTCCGCGAGGGTGCCCGCATGCCGTCACCGATGTCGCAGATCCATTTTCACCAGATGGGTGGAGCGGTCGGAAGAGTGGCGCCGGACGCGAGCGCGTTCAGCGGTCGAGACGCCGGCTACACCTACAACGTCATTTCGACCTGGTCCGATGCGATCGAAGACGAACGTCACATCGACGCAAACCGTGAGGTGGTCGCGGCATTGCACCCGTTGTCGATCGGCGGCGAGTACGTGAACTTCGTGAGCGACGCCGATGCCAGCGCCGTCCGTACGCTCTACGGCGACCGACTGTATGAGCGGTTGGCGCGGCTCAAGCGGGAGTACGACCCGTCCAACCTGTTCAGCCGCAACCAGAACATCAGGCCGGCACGCTGACCGCGCCCGGCAGGTTCCTCGCGTTTGGCTAGCGCCGCAGGACCTCGGCATGGTTCGCCAGTTCCAACCAACGTGCGACGCGCTCAGAATCGAGCGCGCCGCTCCGTCTGCATTGACATGAAGCTCACCGTTCAGACGTTCCTGACCCTCGACGGCGTGATGCAGGCCCCTGGGGGACCTGAGGAAGATCCCAGCGACGCCTTCACCCACGGCGGCTGGCAGGCCCCGTTGCGCGACCCGGCCGTCGGCGAGTTCGTCACCGAGCTCAACAGCCACGCCAGCGCGTTCTTGTTCGGTCGCAGAACGTTCGACATCTTCCGCGGCTACTGGCCTGATCAGACCGACCCCGCCAACCCAATTGCCACGGCGATCAACTCGCTGCCCAAGTACGTCGTGTCCAACTCGCTCAGCGAGGCCGATGCCACCTGGCGCGGCGAGCACCCCGACACCGCTCGCCTCGTGACCGGCGACGTCGTCGCGGCTGTGCAGGCACTGAAGGACGAACCCGGCGACGAGCTGCAGATCTGGGGAAGCAGCAAACTGCTCCAGACGCTGTTGCAGCACGAGCTCGTCGACCGGTTCCGACTGATGACGTTTCCGCTGGTGCTCGGCCTCGGTCGCCGCTTGTTCAACGACGGCATCCTCGCGGCGACGATGCGCCCTGTCGACATCACCGTTACCGATCTCGGCATCGTCATCGGCACCTACGAACCAGCCGGTCCGGTTCGCCACGGCGAGATGTAGCCCGGCTGGGGATACGGCAGGCCGTCACGGTCATGCGGCAGTCGTTTGCGACTCCCTGCCGAAGATGAACGCGGCACCGTGGAGCTTCCCGATCATCCGGTAGACGTGCCATAGGCAGTCTCCAAGCATGATCCGGTAGTTCGCCTCGCCGTACTCGCGGTGTACCGCGCTGGATCGCGCAGGAGGCGCGCGGCATGAAGCAGTCGGCGGCCAACGGCACCTGATCGCTCTTGTGCTCCCCCTTGTGGGGGGGGATCCCCCTGTGCAGACCGCACGTTGCGTGCATCTCCGTATCCCAGATCCGCGCCCCAGAACGCCGAGGCCTCCTCGTCGGTCATTCGCGGGCCGGTGAGGAACTGGAAGACGAGGCCAACGCCGCTCGCGTGGAGCACCCGTGAGAACTCGCGAAACGCTTCGCCAAGGTCAGCGAACATCAAGACCTCCTTGCACCACACAAGGTCGGCGCTGGCATCGGCGATCGGAAGGTTCTCCGCTGACCCAAGGTGGAACTCGATGGCGTCCGCGAGCCCCTCAGCGTCCGCCGCCGCGGTCGCGAGTTCGAGGTGACGTTGGACGGGGTCGACGCCGTGGACGTGGAGTCCGAAGCGCTTTGCGAGTTGCAACGCGTCGCGGCCTTCACCACATCCCACATCGATGGCGACGCCGCTCGCCGGAATGCCCAGCGCCGCGACGATGTCGAACAGTGACTCGGGTCCCCGTGGACCAAGGCTCTCGTCTAGAAACCCTTGAAACGCGTCCTCGATCCGCGGGAAGTCGTCATACGACTGGCGGAGCGAACTCCCCTCGACCACGCGCACATGGTGCCCGAGATTGCTGACCGGGATCGGCATCACTTTCCGCAGCCCTCGCATGGACCGCCGCGCTTCCCGAGACTGGCCTGCGCGGAGCATCTGTGGGAACGCCCGCGCATCTGCATTCGCGTCTGCAATTCCGTTGCAATCCCCTCACTGGTCGAGGCGATGGAGCGCAGCCGCGAGCGTGGGGTCGTGGCCGACCTCGAACATCGGGCGTTGGCCGGCGCGCTTCTGCAGGACCGCGATGCGGGTGGAGATGGCCGACGCTCGCATCAGTGCGAAGACCTCGTACCACTGGAGGTCCTGGAGCGGCCGGCCGACTGCTGCGGTCGCGTGAGCGATCGTCTCGTCCCTCGTTCCGAACCCGGGCACGACCATGCCGGTGAGGTCTGTCTGCACGGTCTCGAGGGCGAGGTGCCAGGCCAGATCCATCTCGATCGGTCCGGCCGACGCCATGTCCCAATCGAGGATCGCCCGCGGAGTGGCCAAGGTCTCGTCGAACACGACATTGCCGAGCCGGACGTCGCCCCACAGGAGACCGGTCGGTGGCTCGTCCGCGGGGGCGTGCTCGCGACACCACGTCACGATCTCCATGAGCGTGGGCGGCGGGGCCGCCTCGGTGGACCATCCGACGTAGAAGTCCCACGCCTGCAGCTCTTGGGCGAGCCCTGTCCGAAGCCCGAGGTCGGCGACCGGCGTGTGGTGGATGGCGACGATCGAGTCGATGTAGCTCTGCCAGACCGATCGCCGCGCCCCATCGCTGGGGAGGCCGGAGAGCCACGGGTCGATCGGGGTGAAGTCCGACGGGATCACGCCGGCCACGAAGGGCATCGCAACGAACGGGGCCCCGAGGTAAGTCGGATCAGGTTCGTAGCGGGCTGGTCGTGCAACAGGGACCCCCGCCGCGCCGGCTGCGTTCTGCACCGCGGCCTGCTGCGCCAAGTCGTAGGTCGGGAAGATGCCGTCGCCGAGCGGCGGGAGGCGGACCACCAGCTCGCGGTCGACGAGGAGCGTCTCGCAGGAGAAGCCCGCCGATGGCCGTTCGATCGCGCCGATCGGATGGCCGAGCCAGCCCTCGAGTCCGACGCGGACCTCGTCGAGGTCGCGCCCGGCGGTCAGCGTCATCAGAAGAAGCTGTTGGCCTCGGTGAGCCCGAGGTCGGGATGTGGTCCCGCGAAGATCGACTGCAGGTTGCCGACGCCGACACCACCGCCGACGGGGTCCTCGACGCGGACGAGGTTGTCTCGGATCTGGTGGACGCGACGGGCCGTCGTGGGATCGGAGCAGTCGGGGATGTGCTCGCCGTCGACATGCAGCTCGCCCCGCCACTCACCGTGCCAGTGGCCGTCGAACCCGAAGTAGAGCCCGGTGCCGAGGTGGAACCCGGTGTCGCCCAGCGCGGTGATCCGTAGCGGCCGGGCCGATCCGTCGGCCATGGTGCAGTCGAGCTCGGCCGACAGCAGGCGCCGGTTGTCGTCGCGCACGTGGGGACGAGCCACCAGCGCCACGAACGGCTCGCGCCGTCCGTCGGGGTGCTCGATACCGCCTTGCAGCTCGACGCGCTCCCAGCCCGCTACGCCGTGGCGCTGGTAGTAGAGGTGCAGGCCGTACCGGGTGCCGTCCGCGCGCTCGAGCAGCATCGGCGACCAGATCACCGTGGTCGACACGCTGGTCGGCCGGGGCGCGTCCTCCACGTCGGCGACCGGGGTTCCCACCTGGTACCGGACGCCCCACGAGTGGTCCCTCGTCGACACCGAGGACGCGTCATCGAGCTCGTGGCGTTCGCCGTCGACCTCCACCCAGCCCGCAGCCGTCCCGATCTGGTGGTAGCGGACGATGTCCGCGTCGAGGCGCAGCCCGTCGCGCGACCGGTGGTGCTCCGGGTTCTCGAGCGCGCACGGCACCGCCCCGGTGAACGTCCACTCGAAGCTGATCGGCACCACGTCGTTGGGCGCGAGCGAGAACCGCACCACGCGCAGCGGCTCGAGCACCTCGTAGCGGATCGGACCGGTCTCGAGGCGCTCGACGTCGGGCGCGAGACGGCGACTCGAGCGCACGGTCCACTGCTCCGTCCCACGGCTCACGCCTGCGTACGCATCGAGCACGCCGCGGTTCGGGTACTTCCCCATGCCGAACCCCAGCCCGATCGTCCCGTCCTTGCGCGCCGCCATCGCGCAGACCTTCTCGGTCCACGACCGATCCGACTGGCTGACCGTGGCGAACGTGTCGGCGATCTGGTGGTGGAACGTCTCGTCGGCGGGGACCAGCGGGCCGAGCGTCGTCATGTTGATCCTGGGTGCAGCACCACCGGTAGCTCCGCGAGGCTGCGCGTCAGCGTCGAGGCCACGTAGGTCGGTTCGCCGGCCAGCTCGTAGGACGGGTGGCGACGAAGCAGCTCCTCCAGGACGAGCTTGGCTTCGAGCCGAGCAAGGCTCGCGCCGAGGCACAGATGCTCACCGAAGCCGAAGGCCAGGTGCGCGGGCGTCGGCGGCCGGGTCGATGTCGAAGCGATCGGCGGTCGGGCCGAACACCGACGCATCGCGGTTGCCGGAGGCGTAGAGCAACACGAGGTAGTCGCCGGCGGCGACACGTGCGCTCCGGCGATCTCGAGATCCTGCGTCGCGGTGCGGCAGAACGCCTGGATCGGGGTGACCCAGCGCAGCATCTCCTCGATGGCCGCGGACATGAGGAACGGATCCGCTGCGAGAGCCGCCCGCTGGTCGGGGTGCTCGGCCAGGGCCTGCGCCCCGCCGGAGATGAGGCTCCGCGTCGGTCTCGTTCCCGGCGACCATCAGCGTCATGCAGAAGAGCTGCACTTGCGCCTCGCTCAGCGGCACGTCGCCGACCTGCGACAGTCGCCAGCAGCGAAAGCAGGTCGTCGCCGGGTGACTCGAAGCGCTGCCGCACGTGATCATCGAGGAACCGCATGAACTCGGTCGCCGCCGCGACGACCTCGTCGGTCGGGTTGTCGGAGATCTCGATCGTCGCGTCCGACCAGCGGCGGACCTCGGCCATGTCCTGCTCGCCCATCCCCAGGAGCTCGGCGATCACCGCGACGGGTATCGGTAGCGACACCCGCTCGACCAGGTCGACGACCTGCCCGTCCGGCACGTCGTCGAGCGCGTCGAAGGCGTCGGTCACGATGCGGCGGACGGTCGCCTCCATGTTCGCGACCGCGCGCGGGGTGAACTCGCGGTTGAGGAGCTTGCGATAGTCGGCGTGCAGCGGCGGGTCGAGGTGGAGGAGCGAACCGGCGTCGTCGTTCGGGCCCACCGCGCGCAGCAGGTCGTTGACGAGCGCGCCGTGGCGCGAACTGAAGCGCGCGGGATCCCGGCTGATCTCGCGGATCTCGTCGTACCGCGACACCAGCCACATGCCGTTGGCCGACGGATGCACCGGCGAGTTGGCGCGGAGCCAACCGAGCAGGTCGAAGTAGTCGTCGCGCAGGTAGAAGCCGGCTCGCTCGACGTCGAGCGTCTCGAGCGCGGCGGGAACGGTGGTCATCCGGTGACGCTGGGGTCAGGTAGTACGACCATGTGCCGGGAGCATCGCACGACCACGCCGGTCGCGACGCACGGCGTCGGAGGCCTCATCAAGGGTCGAGTCGGTTGAGCTCGCGGAGCCAAGGGATGAGAAGGTCGAGGCCGTCGTCGAGGCTCATCGGGTCGTAGCCCAGCTCGTCGTGCGTGGGGTTGTCGTTGGTTCGTGGGGTTCGGACCTCGTTGGCCGCAGCCTCAGCGATGGCGTAGAGGGTGGGCCCGAACCTGTCGAGCACCTCCTGCGGGGCCGTGCGGTAGTCGAGGTCCTCGACCCGGTGCTCGACACCGGCGAGCTCGCAGGCGCGGTTGCAGGCGGCGGCGGTGCTGATCTCGTCCTCGGGTCGGCCCATGAGCCAGTAGCGGGAACCGGGCGTGCCGCTGTCGTAGGCGGCGATGGAGCCGGCGGCGACGTCGGTGCCGGCGACCCAGGTGACGGGGAACGCGAGGTAGGCGGTGAGCTTGCCCCGCATGGCGGCGAGCAGCACGCGGTTGAAGCTCGTGCGGTGGAGTGCCCGTTGCGTGACGAGCCCGGGTCCGTAGATGGCGCCGGGGTGGCAGGTGAGGACGTCGTCGCCGGCCTCGGCGCGGCGGTGGACCTCGTTGAACGCCTCGAGCTTGGTGACGGTGTACGGGTCGTCGGGCGGGTCGGCCTTGACCGGGGCGTCCTCGCGGTGGCCCGGAAACGTGAGATCGAGGAACGTGCCGGTGCTCAACGCGACGACACGGCGCATGCCGTGGGCCCTGCCGGCGTCGAGGACGTTGGTGGTGCCGTCGAAGTTCACGGCGCGGAAGTCGTCGATGTCCTGGCTGGCTCCGCCGAGCAGTGCGGCGCAATGGATCGCGCCGTCGCAGCCCTTGGAGGCACGGAGCACGTCGTCAGCCTGGGTGACGTCTCCTTGCACGAGCTCGACGCCGATGGCGGCGAGAGCTGCGGCCTCATCCGGGTTGCGAACGAGGGCCTTCACCGCGTCGCCGCGCCGGATCAGCTGCTGGCAGACGTTGGCACCGGTCTGGCCGGTGCCGCCGGTGACGAACACCGTGCTCATGGATCCCCTCGAGTCGTTCTGTCGGCCGTCGACAGCTCTAACACTTTCCTCGATTTCTGTAAACCGGCGGCGTATGGTCGACCCATGCCGCTCCGACCCCTCCGAGTACTCGTCGGGGTCGAGCGCGTGACCGGCCGCCGCATCACCCGCGAGAGACCCGTATCTCTCGCTGTGCTCGCGTGAACGCCACAACGGTCGAGGCCATACTCGGCGCGACCCGGCGCGTGATCGCCGAGCGGGGCCCCGAGAAGCTGCGGATGTCGGCGATCGCCGCGGCGGCGGGGGTGTCCCGACCGACGCTGTACAAGTGGTTCCCCACCAAGGACGAGCTCCTCGAGGCCTTCACCGCGTACGAGGAGCAGGTGTTCGACGCCCGGCTCCGCGACGCAGTCGATGCGCAGCCCACGCCGGACCGGAAGCTCGAGGCCGCCCTCCGGCTGCTGGTCACCTACCTCGACGGTCTCATGGGACCCGACCCCATCGGTGCCGATCCGGCCTTCGCGCTGCAGTCGCTCGCGAGCGCGCTCGGCCCGCAGACGACGTCGTTCGTCCGGCTGCTGGGTGACGCGTTCGACTCGGTCCCGGCGGTCCGCCGGCGGCACATGAGCCGGGAGCAGGCCGCCGAGCTGTTCCTACGGTTGGCGTACTCGCACTACCTGGTCCCGCATCCCGATCCGGAGGTCCTGCTGGCCAGCGTGCGGAGCTTCGCCGGCCTCACCCGACGATCCGTGACGAGAGCCGCTGGATGAGCCACACGAGACTGCGAACGGGAAGAGCGAGACCGTCGCCGAGGATCGGCGGATCGACAGCATCGGTTGACCGGGCACGGGACAACACCCGTGACGAACGAACAGGGGGAATACGAAGATGGAACTGGGTCTCGAAGGAAGCGCGGCGGTCGTGACCGGCGGCAGCAAGGGGATGGGGCGCGCGATCGCCGAGGCGTTCGCCGACGACGGCGCGCGGGTCGCGGTCCTCGCCCGCGGGACCGGAGGCGATCGACGAGCACGCGTCGACGGAGCTGCGCCGACGGGGATGCCCCGACGCCGTCGGGCTGTCGGTCGACCTGACCGACCCGGCCGCGATCGACGACGGCGTTCGCCGACGCTCGGCGACGCGGTGGGGCGCGGTCAACAGCCTGATCAACACCGTCGGTCCGGGCGACGGCACTTCGAGGACCTCGACGACGCCGGCGTGGGACGCGACGCTTCGAGCTCGGTCTCATGGCCGCCGTCCGCTGCACCCGCGCCGCGCTGCCGCTGCTGCGGGCCGCCGAATGGGCGCGGATCGTCAACTTCGCCGCGCACTCGATCCAGCGCCAGAACCCGCGCCTGGTCGCCTACACGGCGTCGAAGGCGGCGGTCGCCAGCGTGTCGAAGAACCTGGCCAAGAGCCTCGCCGCCGACGGCATCCTCGTGAACACGATCAGCCCGGGCACGATCGTGACCGCCAGCTTCACCGAGGTGCTCGCACCCGTTCCTCGAGGCCGACGGGCTCGACGCGAGCAACCCGGTCGACGTCATGACCTGGATCGAGAACAACTTCCACCAGCCCGCCGACCTCGGGCGCGCCGGACTGCCCGACGAGATCGCCAGCATCACCGTGTACCTGGCGTCGCGCCGCAACGGCTACGTCACCGGCGCCAACGTCAACGTCGACGGCGGATCCGACTTCGTCTGATCGTCGACCGCGTCCCGCGCAGGAACCGAACGAGGGGGAACGAGATGGAGATCGACCAGCTGGTCGACCGGGCGTGCGAGCGGGCGGGCTCGGACGACCTCGGCGACGACACGTGGCGTGAGGGCCTCGAGGTCCTCGTCCGGTCGCTCAACGACCGAGGCCGCGCTCAACGAGATGGGCGACGGCGTGATGGCCGACCAGATCGTCGGCTACCTCGTCAACCGCCTCGAGGTCGAGCAGTGGTACGCCCGAGCACCCCGAGATCGACGACCAGGAGATCGTGGCGCCGCTGTTCGGCCTCGGGCTCCCGCGCACCGGTTCGACCGCGCTCAGCTTCCTGCTCGCCCAGGACCCGGCCCGGCGGTCGCTGCGCACGTGGGAGGCGTCCGACGCCGTGCCCGCCGCCGGAGACCGCGACCGAGCACACCGACCCGCGCATCGCCGTGGCGCAGGTCGGGCATCGACTTCACGCAACGAGATGTTCCCCGGCTTCGCCGGGATGTTGCCCGACGTCCGCCGACGGGCCCGCAGGAGTGCCTGCTGCTCATGGCGCTCGACTTCCGGTCGCTGATCTTCGAGGGCATGGCGCTCGTCCCGAGCTACAGCTGCGTGGCTGCTGCAGTGCGACATGGAGCCGGCGTACCGCTACCACCGAGCGGGTGCTCAAGCTGCTGCAGTGGCGCTGCCCGCCCGAGCGGTGGTGGCTGAAGACGCCGGCGCACATGCTTCGATCGACGCGCTCGACGCCGTCTATCCCGACGCCCGGTTCGTCATGACCCACCGCGACGTCGGCAAGGTGCTGCCGTCGGTGTGCGCGCTGTACGACACGCTGTCGAGCATCCTCACCGAGCGCCCGGACCCGCGTCGCCATCGGCGCCCAGAACCTCGAGACCTGGCGGACCGCCGCTCGAACGGCTGATCGACTTCCGCGACCGCGGCAACGAGGACCGCTTCCACGACCTCTCCTTCGAGGCGGTGCAGCGCGACCCGATGGCCGAGGTCGAGCCGGCTCTACGCCGCAGCTCGGCGACGAGCTCACCGACGACGCCCGCCGACGGATGGCAGGCTGGTGGGCCGAGAGCTCGAAGGAGCGCTCCGGCCCCGGCAGCTACTCCGGCCGAGGACTTCGGCCTCGACCCCGCCGCGATCCGCGAGCAGTTCGCCTTCTACACCGACCGCTTCGACGTCCCCGTCGGCCTGCAAAGGAGCAACCCGATGGACGAGATCACCCAGAAGGTCGTCGACGGCACCGCCTGGCGCGAGTTCTGCGACCTGCTCGCCGACGCCGGCGAGGTCGATCCTCGCCGAGGGCAACCCCGACGACCCGCTCGACCGGGCCGAGGGCTTCCGGATGCTCACCCGGCTGCTGCGCGGCGCGCTCGAGAACAAGCTCGAGTACGGGCGGGCCGACCGCAGCCCGAGCTGATCTGCACCTGCCACGAGACGATCAAGATCGTCGGGGAGAACCCCGACAACCACTACCTCGGCGCCTCGCTCGACGGGAAGTACGACTACCGGATCTGGGGCACGCGGGGCGACGCCAAGTGGATCAGCTTCAACCTGTTCTCCGGCGCCGGCTTCGGCGGCGGCGGACCGGGCACCGGCGCCACGCATGCACGAGGAGCAGATGCACATCGAGCCCGACGGCACGCTTCGAGGTGGTCATCTCCCAGCGGGAGCACCCCGGGAACTGGCTGCGCTCCGAGGCCGACACCGGAGCCTGGCCATCCGCCAGACCTTCCTCGACAAGCGCGCACCAGACCCACGCCGAGCTGCACATCGAGCGCCTCGACGACGACGGCACCCCGCCCGAGCCGCTCACCGCCGAGGAGCTGTACCTGTCGCTGATCTACGCCGGGCTTCTACGTGAAGGGCGTCGCCGAGATCGGCGCCCAGTGGGCGACCCGCCAGTCCCAGTGGCCGAACGTGTTCACCGACGAGGCCGAGCTGGCCGAGACCGACAAGTTCAAGGATCCCGCAGATCAAGTGGCACCAGGCGCTACTTCGACCTGGCCGACGACGAGGCGCTCGTCGTCGAGGTCACGCCGCCGGAGTGCGAGTACTGGATGATCGCCCTGCACAACCACTGGATGGAGACGCTCGACTACGTCCACCACCAGGCCACGCTGAACTGCCACTCGGCGCAGCTCGAGGACGACGGCAGCGTCCGGTTCGTCGATCGCCCACCGCGATCCCGGGCGTGCCCAACTGGCTCGACACCGCCGGCCACCGGCGCGGCACCGTCGGCGTGCGCTGGGTCGGCCCCGACGTCGTCGACGTCCTCCCCACCACGCGGGTGGTCGAGCTGTCGTCGCTGTCGGGAGTGCGCGCTCACGAGTAGCCGGCAGAGCGGCAGGTCGCGATGAGCGGCGAGCGACTTGACCTTCGACCCAGGTCGAACCTTTACGGTACGAGAGTGAGCACCTACACCATCGGCGAGATCGCCGATCGCAGCGGCTTCACTGCTTCCGCGCTGCGCTACTACGAAGGCATCGGCCTCGTGGCGCCGACGAGCCGGACCGATGCCGGCTACCGCGTCTACGACGACGACACGCTGGCCCGGCTCGCCTTCATCGACCGGGCCAAGCAGCTCGGCTGTTCGCTCGACGAGATCACCGACCTCGTCGGGATCTGGGACGGGGAGCGCTGCGGTCCGGTGCAGCGCCGCTTCCACGAACTCGTCACCACCAAGCTGGCCGAGGCCCGCAGCCAGATCGGCGAACTCACCGCGTTCACGGCGCAGCTGCACGCCGCGGCGGCGCAGCTGAGTCGCGAACCGGTCGACGGGCCCTGCAGCGACGACTGCGCGTGCCTGTCGGACGCGCCGGCCGCGGCCGAACTCCAGGCGTTGTCCTCCCAGCCCGTGAGCGAGCCGATCGCGTGCACGCTCGACGCCCGTTCGATGTCTGCCCGGCTCGCGGAATGGAAGGGCGTTCTTGCCCACGCCACGATTCGCACGACTGCCCCGGGCGGCGCGCTCCGGATCGAGCTCGACCGCACGCTCGCAGTCGACGAGCTCGCCCGGCTGGTCGTTGACGAACAGCAATGCTGCACCTTCTTCTCGTTCGCCATCACGGTCGACACACGCGGCGTCGCCCTCGAAGTGGACGGACCCGCTGACGCGACCGAGCTCGTCACCGCCCTCTTCGGCGCTCCGGCCTGACGGAGGTCGACCGTCGCGTCACTCGGCGGCGGTGATCGCCCGCAAGTCACCGCCCTCGTCGGTCGGCTCAGAGACCGTCCGCTCGGGGAACGGTTGGCCCTTGACATCCCGACGGGCTCGTTATACCAATATGCCATCGATGCATAGATGTGCAACAACGAGTGAGAGGAATGCGAACGACATGCCAGCCACCACCGATCCCCAGCAGCGAGCAGCCACCGCGCCCGACGGCGATGCCGATCGCCCGGTCACGCTCATCAACAGCTTCGTCGTGGCGCCCGGCCGCGACGACGTCTTCGTGTCGATGTGGACGGAGGCCAGCAGGTACTTCCGGGCCCAGCCGGGGTTCGTGTCGCTCCGATTCCATCGCGCCGTGTCGCCGGACGCCGACTACCGCTACGTCAACATCGCCCGGTGGGAAACGCTCCGCGACTTCCAGGCCGCGCACGAGACGGAGGAGTTCCGTCGCATCGTCTCCGCCGAGAAGTGGAAGGAGTTCCCGGCGAGCCCCGCGTTGTACGAGGTCATCGTCGCCGCCGACGCGGACGAGCCCCGTTCGTGAGTCGCGATGCGCAACGCCGGCGCACGCGCAACGCCATCGTGGCCGCGGCGAAGCAGCTCGTCGCCGAGGGGAAGACGCCCTCGATCGACGACATCGCCGCGGCCGCCGATGTCTCCCGCCGCACGATCTATCTGTACTTCCCGACGGTGGACCAGCTCCTCCTCGACGCCGCGGCGGGTCTGCTCGCCGAGACCGCGATCGAGGAGGCGTTGGATCCCGACCGCCACGGCGACGATGTCCTGGCCCGCGCAGACGGGTTGGCTCGGGCCATGGTGCAGACGGCACCCGAGGCGCTGCCGCTCGGGCGCAAGATCATCAAGCTGACGGTGGACGCGCCGCAGCCGGCCGACGGCGCCCGCCGCGGCTACCGCCGCGTCGAGTGGATCGAGCGCACCCTCGAACCGCTGCGCGACCGGTTGACCAAGAAGGAATACGAGCGGCTCGTGTCCGCGCTCGCGATCGTCCTCGGCTGGGAGGCGCTCGTCGTCCTGGAGGATGTCCGGGGGCTCGACCCGCGCACCGAGGAAGATGTCCTGCGGTGGACGGTGCGAAGCCTGATCGAGGCTGCGACCCGAGACGCGGACGAGCGCCGCAGCCGCCGTGCACCGACATGAGTTTGCGTCGTTACTCGGTCACCCTGCGCTCGTGGACCTGAGCGCTCACGCCTTGGACTGGTCGAGGTAGAGGAGCAGCTTGTGCGCGGCGACCATGACCTCGGTGTGCTCCCATTCGGCGGCTCGGTAGTAGCAGGCGATCAAGCCCATGCGGTGCAGCCGCCGAAAGTCGCCGAACACGAATGCATAGCGGGCCTTGGTCTCATCGGTCGCGCCGTCGGTGAGCGCGAGGTGCCACGCCGCGTACTCGTCCCAGCCATGGGCCTTGACGAAGGCGTTCTGCTCGGCGGCGCGTGGTTGGACGTCAGCCCACCGGCTGCGCACCCGGAACTGACGGGCGTCGATCAGCTCTCGAGCCTTGGCGACACCCCGCCTGTTCACCCGGTACGTGGCCATGAGGTCAGTGTGCCCACTGTCAACGAGACCCGAACTGCGCCCGCCGCAAACCGATCGCGGCTCGGCCGTGCTGACACCCTGACGACGCTCGCAACCGAGCGAGGACCACGCTGATGGCCGAGTTCGATGACCTTGTCGATGAGGCTGAGCGAACGCCGATCGAAGCGTGGGACTTCAGCTGGCTCAACGGGCGCGCCGTCGAAGAACGTCCGACCTGGCGGTACTTCGACAGGGTCGCCGAGCGGGTGCCCTCCGTCTCTGCTCTGCTCGAAGTCCAAGCGGGCGTGGGAGCAATGATCGGGAACCTTCGGTCGCTTCCGAGGCTGTCAGCGGCCACGGAAGGCTTCCCGCCGAGCGTCACCGTTGCCGCCCCTCGTCTTCGTGAACGCGGTGTGCACCTTGTCGTCACATCGCAGACGCAACCCGGGCTGCCGTTCGTCGACGAGTCGTTCGAGCTCGTGATCAGCCGGCACCCGGTCGAGGTCTGGTGGGTCGAGATCGCCCGCGTGCTGCGGCCCGGCGGCTCCTACTTCGCTCAGCACGTCGGGCCGCACAGTCTCCGATCGTTGAGCGAGCAGCTCATGGGGCCGTTGCCCGATGCCTCGAATCGAGACCCGCAGCTGGAACGACAAGCGGCGAAGAGCGCTGGGCTGATCGTCGCGAGAATGGATGTCGAACGCCCGCGGACGGTGTTCTACGACATCGGCGCCGTCGTGTACTTCCTGCGGCTGGTGCCGTGGATCGTTCCGGGGTTCACCGTCCCCCGGTTTCGCAGCGAGCTCCGCGACCTCCACCGCGTGATCGAACGTGACGGCGGGTTCGAGACGGCGGCCAGCAGGATGCTCGTGGTTGCAACGAAGCCAGGATGAACGACGGTCGTTGACTCGGCCCGACGCCGCCGCGCTGTCGCAGGTGCGTGGCGGTCAGCGCCCGCGGATCACAGTGGGAGCGTCGAGATCGGCGGCCATCTGCGCCGACCGATTTGCCATGGCCATGAACATTGCGTCGCCGCGCTCGGTCGGTCCCACCATCATCGACGCGAAGATCGCCATGATCAGCGACGCGTAGCTGGACCGCACGTAATCCGACCAGCACTGGTCGAGCGGGTAGTCGTCGACACCGAAGTCGTCGACGAGGGCGCGGTGATAACGCTCGACCAACGAGCGCTCGCACGATCGGCGCAGCTCCGGCTCGAACGCGTTGCCGAGGAAGTAGGCCACGTCCTGCGGTCCCGTGCCGAGCTGCACGGTCTGCCAGTCGACGACGACGAGCGGCCGGCGCCCGCCGAACAGCATGTTGTCGAGCCGGTAGTCGTAGTGGATGGGCGTGCGTGCCGCCGGCGTGTACGACATCATCCGCGGGAGCAGCGACACGAGCTCGGGGCCGGCTTCGAGGGTGACCGGCTGCAGCGTCGTCCGGTACCGGTCGACGAAGGAGTCCCAGACCGCGGGAAGCATCGCGGCCATGCCGGCCGACTGGCTGCCGCGGTCGAGCCAGGCGAGGTCCTCGAGCGTCGGATCGCCCCACCGCGGGCCGTGCAGCTTCGCCGCCTCGTCGATGGCGAGCGTCGCGGCGTCGACGTCGCAGCCCGCGATCTGGTCGCCCTGCTCGCCCGGCGCGAGGTCCTCCATCACCAGCACGACGTTGGCGGTGCCGTGCTCGAGCTCGGCGAAGTAGCAGTGGGGCCGGCTGATGTCGACCGTCGCCGCGAGCTCGTTGTAGAACGCAACCTCGGTCTCGTACGTGAGTGTGGCGACCCCCGTCGCCGCGCTCTGCGGGTCGCGGGACGAATACTTTGCGACGATCGTCGCCGGACCCGGCGCGCCGTCGTACGTCAGCACGTAACGCACGTTGGCACCGACCTGTCCGGTTCCGATGTACGACGCATCGAACGAGACGACGCTCGTGTCGTCGCCGATCGCGCCGCCGTACCGCAGCACGTCGGTGAGCCACTCGGTCGTGGCGAGGTCGGGATCGGCGAGGAGCGTGCGTGCCATCAGCGTCCCGGGTTCGCCGAGCGACCAGCGAAGCGGTCGGCCGGTCGCCGAGCGCGGTACGCGTCGACTGCGCCGGCGAGTTGGTCCGGGGTCGACGCGTGGAGGATCACGCCGTCGGCGCCGGCCGAGAGCTGATCCTCGATGCGCGACGCCACGAAGTCGGGCGAGCCGACCGCCGATGCTGCCAGCCACTCCTCCGGAATGAGCTCGGCGATCGCCTCGAGCTGCGACCTGGTGGCGACGGCGTCGATCGTTCCGCTGACCTCCAGCACCTGGGGCGCGGCGCGGAAGTCGGCGAGCACTTTCGGGTCCCAGCCGTTGATCGTGACCAGCGCGTCGCCGTACGCCTGCAGGTACGTGCCCATGCGGCCGACGAGCATCTTCAGGCGAGCCTCTTCGGGGAGGTCGGTCAGCACGGCGAGCACAGCCCACACGCGGACGAGATTCGGGTCGCGGCCCGCCTTCTCGGCGCCGGTGCGGATGCGGTCGACGCACTCGCGCAGCGTCTGGTCGGTGAAGAACGTGTGCAGCATCACGCCGTCGAAGACGCCGCCGCCCCACGTCATCGTCTTCGGCCCGAGCGCCGCGAGCATCACCGGGATGTCCTCGTCGAAGCGTTCGTCGAGACGAAGGAACGGGTATGTCCCGGCGGGACCGTCGTGACCGAGGATCGTCTCGCCCTTCCAGAGGCGACGCACGATCCCGACGAAGTCCTCGATCTGCTTCATCGTGATCGGCTGCAGGCCGATCGCCGAGAACAGCGGATCGAAGCCCCTGCCCAGGCCGAGCGAGAAGCGACCTTCGGAGAGGCGGTGCAGCGTCGTCGCCCATGCCGCGGTGACCATCGGATGGCGCGTGTTGTGATTCGTCACGCTCGTGGCGACGCCGAGTCGATCGGTCACCGCGCAGGCCGCGCCGGTGAGCGACGCCGACTCCTTCACGTTGAACCGCTCGCTGATGAAGCACGCGCCGAGTCCGATCTCCTCGGCCCGCCGGCACTCGTCGAGGAGGTCGCGTGGCGAATCGGTGTGTCCAGGCAGGCCGTAGAAGCCGAGCTCCGGGAGCGGCTCTGGTCGCGTCACGCGCCCGACCCTAGATGTGTTCGCTAAGACGAGGCCCGAGCTGCGAACCGCTCGAGTCCGGAGTCCCATCCGTTCGGTGAGCCGACCGCGTCGCGCATCTGCTCCCAGCCGTCGCCGTGGCGATCGAGATTCCGATGCTCGAGGACCACGCGGGTCCGTCCCGGCTCTTCCTCCACGAAGCTGATCTCGATCTCGCTCGTGCGCGCCGGGTCGTGCTCGATCTGCCACTCGAGATTGATGTCCCAACTGATCACGACCCGGTTCGGTGGCTCGTACGTCAGCACGCGCGCCCAACGGCACTCGCTGCCGTCGACGCCCCGGTCGATGACGTGCCCGCCGACGCGCGGCTCGAACACCATCTCCGCGAGTTCGGCTTGCAGGATGTGGTGCTCGGGCGGCCACCACGTTCCGATCTCGGAGGTGAAGACCTCGAACGCTCGCTCGACGGGCGCGTCGACCACGGTGGTCGCTCGGACCGCGGTCGTGGTGGTGTCGATGGTCATCGCTCCTCCTTGCTCGGGCGCTCGACCGCGTCCTTGAAGGCGTCGAGCGTCTTGTTCCAGAACTGTTCGAAGTAGGACCGCAGGGCAGCGAGTCCCTCGGGGTCGACGTGGTAGATGCGCCTGGTGCCGGCAGCGTGATCGATGACGAGTCCGGCCTGTTTGAGCACCTTCAGATGCTGCGAGACCGCCGGCCGCGTCACGGGCAGTTGCGCGGCGATCTCGCCGACCGGTTGGGCGCGGTCGGCCACGAGTTCGAAGATGGCTCGCCGGGTGGGGTCGCCCAGAACGCCGATCCGGTCGAGAACGTTCGTCACCACTAACGGTAAGTATCAGCTTACGATCAAGCGCTGTCAAGCCCGGCGGGGTCAGCTCAGCCTGAGCTGCTTCTTGAGCGCGTCCGTGACCTCGAACGAGGGTCGCGCTTCGCCGTCGCGCTCGTAGTCGAGGAACCCGCGGAACAACCGGCGGCCGAGCCGCTCGGCCACGCACGCGAGCGAGCCGCGAGTCCTTCTGCGTCTTGTAGCTCCATTGGTTGAACCAGCGCGGAGGCAGGAAGGCCAGCCTGGTGACATGCGCCCGCGGCACCCCCAAGAGGTCGGCGATGTCGTTGCCCAGATACTCCCGGATTCCCGCGGCCGGCACGCCACGGAGTACTCGGAGTGCGAGGAATTGCTGCATCACCTCGATGGCGGCGGTGGTCAACTCCTACTCCGGCGTCGCTTCTCGTGTAGTTGCGACGCTGGATGCGGACGAACACCGTCGCGGAGTCGGTGCGGTTGAGCGGCAGGAGGTCGTCCCGAATGCCCATGAGGTGGCCGATGACGTTCCACGTGTGCACGTAACACTCGGCGTCTTCGTCGGCAACGCGCACACCGCCGCGCTCGAGCACCTGCAAGCCCGATGATGCTGAAGGTGAACAGCGTGCCGAGCAGATCCTCCTGATTGATCGGCACGCCGAGTGTCGCCACGTCGAACGGGGTCGCGCCCTGCACGTCCGACGGATCGATGAGCAGATGGCGCGCCGCGGCATGCATCAGTCGCACATGGCGGATGTCGCGACTGCCCGTGGCGTCCGGCTCGAGTCCGCCGGGTGTCATCACATCGATGATGTACTGCCCGGTCTCGAGGAAACGGCGCTTGGGGTCGGAGACGAGTCGCGCCGTGTGCGTCAACACTTGCGCGCCCGTGCGCGCCGGCATAGCCGGCGGGCAGCGAAGCCCATCCACAATCCGAGCCCGAGTTGCGGCACGAAGTCGGCGAACAACTCCTGCCCGCGGCTCGACCATGTCCGGGTCGACCCACGAAGGTGACGGTGGGCGAGCGTCGGTGAATTGTCCGCAAGGTCGGTGACGTTTCGTCCGTGGTCGTCGATCCGGCGCCGTGTGCGATGAGCGCGCCCATGAGCCCGCCTGCGTGTGCATCGAGCTCGTGTGTCGATGAACTTCGTGACCACGTCGTCGGCCGGCGGATCGCCGACGCGGCGGAGTGCATCGAGGAAGGCGTCGTCGAACTGGCCGGAGCCGATGGTGGGTGCAGGCATCACATCGATGCAAGGACTGCTTCGGCGTCGGCAGCAGGTCCGCCGGCATGATGCAGGCGAGCCGTGGCGATGGCGTCGTCGGCGTGCTCGGCGGGCGAGCGCGAGGTCGTCGGTCCCGTTTCTCGCCATCCGAGCCTGGGCGAGCCGGACGAGCGTCGACGCGCGCAGCACGGGCGCGCGGATGGCGTCGGCCACCTGCAGCGCGGCGCTCAGTTGCTCGATCGCGGTCGCCGGCGTCTCCCGGCGGCGAGTGCTGCGACACCGATCGCGTGCTCGGCCGCGCACACTGCGCCGACGCCCGATGTGATGACGTGGCCGCCGTAGGGCGAGATCAGTTCGTACAACGTCCGCGCCCGGTCGACGTCGTCGAAGGAAGAGCGCCACATCGGAGGCGAGGGCCATCGTCTCGAGCCACGCGAGGTCGCGATCGACGTTGCGGAACTCCTCGTGCCGCACCACGCTGCCACTGTTCGTGCCGCTTCCTCGGCTCGCCCTGCACGCGTGCGAGCGTGCGCGAAACCGAAGCGGAATCCGACGAGGTGGATGCGGTCGACCCATGGCGCCCACAGTGCTGCGGCGTCGTCGAACTTCCCTTGTGCCTCGAAGATCTTGGCGGCGAGCGCGACGTAGATCGGATCTGCGTACGTGAGGCGCAGCTCGTGGCCCACCAGTCTCATACGTTCTGCGAGAGCGGCGGCCTCGTCCAACCTTCCCGGCGAGCAGCTCGCGTTCGGCCATCCGTCGTGTGGTGTTCCACACCATCATCGGCTGGCCGAGTCGCGCGGTCAGCACCTCCATGGTCTCGACCACCGCGCGGAACCCGTCGATGTCGCCGGCGTCCATGAGGACTTCGGCGCGCCGGAATGCGGCGTGGAAGCGCAGGCCCGGGTCGTCGAGCTCGACGCCGACCTTCTCGAGCTCAGTGCACACTTCGAGCCGTTCGGCGAGCGAGTCGGGATTGCGGTAGGCGATCACCCGCATCGACAGCACGAACGCCAGATCCGAGAGTGAGCCCGATGCGCGTGCGCCAGCCGCAGCGCTTCGTCGCTGAGCTCCACGACGCGCGCAGCGATCGTGGGTGAACGACAGCTCGAAGCTCAGGTTGGCGAGCAGCCGGGCGCGGTCGGACGTGTCGGTGCTCGCCGTCGACTCGAGTGCCGCCTCGAGCAACTCGACTCGTTCGTCATCGACATCGAGTACCGCGGCGGTGCGGGCATTGTCGAGCACCGAGCGGACGAGGAGGTCGGTCGCGCCCAACCGATCGGGCGAGCCGGCCCGCTTCGAGCAGCGTCGCTCGATGCTCGGGATCGCCGGCGCGTTGCTGGGCCGCACCGAGCTCGGCCAGGACCTCGGCGCGCTGGCGCTCTCCCATTCCGTTGTCGACCACGCAGAGGAGTGCCCGGCGAAGCAGCACGACCGCTTCGTCGTACGCGAGCTGATCCGACGCGCGCTGCGCCGCGAGCCGCGTGTAGGTCAGCGCCTTCGACGAGTCGCCGGCGTTGCCTGCCGCGGCCCAATGCTCAGCGAGGTCTTCGATGAGATCGAGGTGCTTCGCCGTGCTGCGCTCGAGCGTCTCGGCGACCTGGCGGTGGATCCGGCGCGCGACGGCTGGCACTCAGACCGTCGAGGAGCGCGGCCCGGACGAGCGCATGGGTGAACCGGTAACGGTCGAGCTCGACTTCTTCCACCAGCCGCGCCGCCATGGCCTGCTCGAGCCCGTCGAAGACGGCTTCCTCGTCGAAGCCCGTGACGTCCTGGAGAACGCGCAGGCCGAAGTCCTTGCCGATCACGGCCGCCCGGGTCAGGAGCGTGCGCGCTTGCTCGGACAGCCGCGCGAGCCGGCGCGAGATCACGTCGCGCGCGCCGACGGGAACCGCGGTGAGGGAGTCGGTCCCGACCGTCCACCGGCCGTCCTCGCCGTACAGGTGGCCGTCCTCGGCGAGGTGCAGCAGCACCTCTCGCATGAAGAACGGGTTGCCGCTCGTCTCCGTGTGAAGTCGTTCGGCGAGCACGTCGGCGCGCTGATCGAGCTTGATGGTCGGCGAGTTGCACGATGTACTCGCGGACGGCATCGACGTCGAGACCACCGAGCGAGATCCGTTCGACGTCGTCCGAACGCTGCAAGTCGGCGAGCGTCGTCACGCAAGGGGTGGTCCGAGTCGATCTCGGTGTCCCGGAACGTGACGAGCACGAGCACCGGGGCCTGGGGCCGCGAACGCACGACGTGTTGGAGCAGGTGCAACGTGGGCTTCGTCGCCCAGTGCAGATCGTCGATCACGAACACGACCGGATCGTCGGCCGCGAGGGCGACGAGCCAGTCGACGACCGCGTTGAACAGTTGGTAGCGCTCCGTTTCGGGATCCGACGAGGTGGGCTCGGACAAACCGGGAACCCGGTTCGAGATCTCGGGAACGATGCGAGTCAGCTCTTCCGGATGGGGACCGAGGTTCGGTCGTGTCGTGGCCGGCGAGGACTTGCCGCAGCGCTTCGACGAACGGTTGATACGGGACGGCAAATCCGTCCTCGCACGACCCGTACACGACGAGCGCGCCCGCCTCCTTCGCGGTGCGCGAGCGAACTCGGCGGTGAGGCGGGTCTTGCCCGCACCCGGCTCGCCCGCGACGAGCAGGACGCGTGGCGTGGCCGTCGATGGCGCGACGTCCACGCAGCCTCCATGCTGCTCCTGCTCCCGCCTTCGGCCGACGAACGCGAAATCGTCGTGAATCGCCAACCCGGCCGGGACCGACGGTGCCTTGACGGCGACGCTGTCCCAGACGACCCTCCACGTCTGAACCGGTGCCGCCAGACCCTTGAGATCCAGGGTCCCGTGGTCGACGAGCTGGCCACCGGCCCGCGAGCCGGCGAGGAGGCGAACCACCTCGGCGACGAGGATCTCGCCGGATTCCGCCGCCCCGCACAGACGAGCCGCCTCGACCACCGGTGTGCCGAGATAGTCGTCGCCGGTGATGCTCACATCGCCGGTGGACAATCCGATGCGGAGGCCGACGTCGAGATCACGCCGGCGGTTGCGGTCGCGGAACCGCGACTGCAACTCGATGGCCGCAGCGATCGCGTTGGCGGCGCCGTCGAACACCGCCATCCAACCGTCGCCGAGTCCTTTGACGAGCTGGCCGTCGTTGCCTCCGACACCTGCTTCGTGCAACCGACGAAGCTCGTCGTCGAGCGTGTCGGCGTGATGCTCGCCGAGAGAGGCGCGCAACTGGGTCGAGTCGACGACGTCGGAGAACAGCACCGTCTTCGTCCCGACACCGAGCCCCCGACTGGTGCTCATCACATCGAGACTAGGTCCCGTGTGAGATGTCGACGCCCGGGCGTCTCACCACACCACGGGTGGTCAGACGCCCGGGCGTTGCACGTGCGAGAGGTCGAACGGCATCGCGTTCAGCCGGTCGTGTCGAATGCGATGAGGCAGCGGGCGGAGTCGACGACGGTGTCGACCTGTGGTCGAGGTTGCCACCCGAGGACGTGCCGAGCCGTCGCCGAGGAGTGTTGCAACTCGCGCCCGAGCAGCGGCAGCAGCGTTTTCAGTTCGGTGCTCATCTCCGCGACGGATCGGAACGCGTCGTCGGACAGGATCTCGGTCGGGACTCGTGAGGCGTCCGCATCCAGGCGTTCACGCAAGATCTGGGCGATGTCGGCGAACCACATCACGTCACCGGCAACGATGAAGCGCTGGCCGCGGGCATCGGGGGTGGTCATCGCGAGCAGGTGCGCGGCGGCAACGTCTCTCACGTCGACCACTTCGAAGCCGAGCCGCGGGATCGCGATCGCTGAGCCGTCCAGCAGCGCGGCGATCACCTGAAGGGAACCCAACTGCGAGGCGGACGAGCGACGGGCCGAACACCGCGGCGGGAAGCACGGTCGTCAAGTCGAAGCTGCAACCGCCTGCGGCATAGTCCCAAGCGGCGCGCTCGGCCAGCGTCTTCGAACGCCGGTACGCGGACAGCCCCTCCTCCTCTGCATCGGTCCAACACGACTCGTCGACCGTTCCCGACAGTTGCGACGCATGCGGTGTCGCCGCCGCGGACGACGACGTCAGCACGACGCGCTCGACTCCGGCGCGGTCGGCCGCGCCGAGGACCCGCAGCGTCCCTTCGCGCGCGAGACCGACACGATCGAATCGGCAGTCGCCGCCGTCGACCGACAACGGCGAGGCGACGTGCAAGACGTAGTCGCACCCCGACATCGCGTCATCCCATCCCGGGTCGCTCTCGAGGTCGGCCAACGCGAAGCGCAGACGAGACGAGGCGCCGCCATGGTCGTCGAGCGAAGCGCGAACCTCGCGCTCCGCGTTCGGGAGTGCGAACGGTGGCGACGACGTCGTGCCCGGACTCGAGGAGTTGCACGATGCACCAGCCCGCGACGAACCCACTCCCACCCGTCACCAGCACGCGAGACACGACGGCTCCCCGATTCGTCGACGGATCCGATGCAAGACGAGACCGTGACAGCTATGTGGCGGTCATGTGCACGACGAGTAGCGCGACGTCGTCCTGCGGGTCCAGCGTTGCCGATGAGCTCTCGCATGACCGTGTGGGCGACCTGGCGCGGTGTGGTCGACGACACGGCTGCACGGAGACGTTCCAAGCCGAGGTCGAGTGACTCTCCGCGGCGTTCGATGAGCCCGTCGGTGTAGAAGACGATGGTCATCCCGGGTGAGAGCTGCATCGTGGACGACGACCGGGCGATGTCGACCCCGAGCCCGAGGACCGGGCCGGCGTCCGTGTCTGCAATCACTGCGGGCTGGTCGGGCACGGCGACGATCGGCGGCGGGTGACCGGCCACCGCGAGCTGGAGCGACGTGAACGGCGCGACGGGTGACGCCACATGCGAGGGTCACCATGACATCGAGCTCGAACACGTCGATCTTGCGGTCCAGGAGCCGCAGCACTTCCTCTGGTGGGGCGCCGAGCAGCGTGAACGCTCGCAGTGCGCTCCTCACCCGTCCCATGACCACTGCGGCCTGAAGGCTGTGGCCGGCGACGTCACCGATCACCACCCAGAGGTCGCCCGATGGCAACTCGAACGCGTCGTACCAGTCGCCTCCGACCAGTCGGCCCGCGGCTGGGATGTACCTCGCAGCGAACTCGATGCCGTGGCGGACCGGAAGCCGGCCGGGCAACAGGCTGCGCTCGAGGACCTCGGCGGCGGCTCGTTCGACGGCGAGCTGGCGTCCTTGCGTGGCGCCGGCGACTCGTTCGGCGACGACCTGCAGAAGCTCGGCATCCGCTGCGGTGAACGCACGGTCGTCGAGCCGGCCCACGTGCAACACGCCGACGACGGCATCAGCCGGCCAACAGCGGGACGCCGAGCATGACCCGAATGCCTCTTTCCCACAGCAGCGGGTTCGACACCGTGGTCGAGTCGACGTGGTCGAGTCGTATCACGCCGCTCGTCGCGGCGATGCGTCCCGCGAAACCGACCCCGAGCGGCACCCGCACGCCCTGCCGGACCTCTTCCTCGATCCCGCAGGCGGCGGTGGCCACGAGCTCGCGTGACGTCTCGTCGAGCAACAGAACCGTGGCGGTGTCCGCGTCGAGGATCTCGACCACTCGCCGGAGCAGTTCGGTCAACAGCTCCTCGATATCGAGCTGCCCGAGTGCCGAGTCCGTCAGTGCTCGGAGGTCGGCGAGCCGGTCCTCGACTTCGGTCCCCGACTCGAGCGGCACGTGCAGGAGCCTACGACCGCGGGTTCACGGCACAGGTGCGTCGGCAGTGTCAGTCTCATCAGTGGCGGTCACGACCTTTCGGCCTGCATCACCCACACAGGATGTGCGTGATGCACGCCGGTTCAATGATTCGAGCCGTACGGGCGCGACCTGCCTCCCTTCAGTAGCGCGACGAAGCCCGTCCACTTCTGCTCCGCCCACCGCGTGCGCTCGTGCTCGGTACGGAACATGTCGGTGAACGAAGCGATGTCGGAGAGCGTCCAGGCCAGTGCATAGAACTCCATCGCGGCGGGATCGAGGGTGTGACCGGTCGCGTCCGTGTAGTGCTCGTGGTGATCGTCGAGCATCCACAGATCGCGCTCCGGTTCCGCGAGGGCGACCGTGTCCCAGTCGATCAGGCGTAGACCCGTCGGCGACCAGATGAGGTTGCCGGGATGGGGCTCGCCGTGTGTCACTACGGGCGCGACGTCTGCGCGATCGAGGTGCGCGGCAAGTTCGTCGAACCGCGCGAGCCGGTCGAGAACACTCGCGGCGTTGTCGTGCAGCGCGTTGCGTGCCCGTTCGGAGTACGCACCGCCGGTCCAGGGTCGACCGAGGGAGTCGAGTGCGTCCTGCAACGCGTCCCGCTCGGGCACCTCATGGGGACGCCGTTGCACGCCCGCCTCTCGACCGTGTTGCGCAGCGTGGAGTCGGGCAAGTTCACGCGCGAGGAGCGCGTGCTGATCGGGCGCGATCGGCTGTCCCCAGGTGCCTGCAGTTCCGTCCACGTACGGGAACACGGCGAGGCTGTACCGGTCATCGAGCCGGACGGCGATCGCACCGTTGTCAGCTCGAATCGGCGCGACGACGAGCGAGAGGCCGTCCTCGTGGTGCAGCGTCCAGGCGGTGGCGTATGCGCCGACCAGGCGTTCGAAGGTCGAGTCCCGGTCGCGCCCGAGCCATGGCTTGGTGTCGAGGTCGTCGACCGTGACGAAGTAACGCGCTCGGCCGGATTGGCGGGCGTGCCAGTGGTAGCTGCCCACTCCCTTGGGCACGTACTCGAGGTCCGCGGCGGCGGTCGACCAGCCCTCGGCGAGGCGGGCGGTCAACGCGGTCGGATCAATCGCGCGAGGCGGGGGCGTGTCCGTAGCCGATCTGCGTAGCAGATAGGGGTGCCACTAGGCATCTCAGGACGCGTCACCGACATCGGTTGCAACCGTTGACATTGCCCAAACCACCCGAACAGGGTGATGTTCGGCTGCGGCGCAATGGACGAAAATGCCGCCGCAGACAGGCTTCGACGTACCCGATCGGTCGCCGGCGGCCGAACAGCGGCAGGGAGGGTCTCGTGTCACGAGGTTGGCCAACGGGCGCGACGCACGGTGCGGACGTGCCCGGCCGCCGGCCGGCACGCGCGGCCTCGTCGGCGTCTGGACCGGCGGGTCCTGGGCCTCGGACGGCGTCGGTTGCTCGCCGCGCTCGCCGCGCTGCTCGTACTTGGCGTTCTCGCAGAGATCCCGAACCAGCCCGTCGCGAACGCTGCGCTCGGCAATCTCACGAACTTCGAGATCGATGCCAACCAGGTGGTGAACGGTCCGTCGCCGCCGAGCGGCGGGGCAGGGATCGACTGGGCCAACGCGGCGTCGTTCCTCCAAGACGTCGCTCAGCCCACGGAGCCTTGCACCGGCAACGACCCCAGCGTCGTTACCGGCAAGCTGAACGCCTTCGACTGGTTCGCACCGAACCCCCACGCGGGGAACGTCAACGGCAAGGACGACCTCTGTCAGGCCTTCATCGCATGGGAGCCGAAGAACGTCACAAGCGGCGGCGTCACGTCGGTCCACTACATCCTCTACGGGGGCTGGCGCCGCAACGCCGTCACCGGCGACATGTCCTTCTTCGTACCGCTGATCGGCGGCCCGACCAAGAGCGCCGTCACCCTCGTCCAATTCGACTTCAACCCCTCATCCGGCACCACCGTCGGGCTCCTCCAGTGGAACGGGACCGCGTTCGTCCCGAAGTCGCCGACGCCGCCGGCGAGCGCGTTCCAGAGCGCGGCGGAGCCGGGCAGCTCGCCTGCGTTCGGCGAGTTCGCCATCGACCTCACCGCGGCCGGTGTCCTGCCCGCGTCCCAGACGTGCAGCTCCGTCGTCTCGAGCTACGTCCTCACCAAACCGGGCGGCGGCAACGCCGACTTCGAGGACTACGTCGGGCTACCGCCGGTCAACATCTCGAACTGCTCGACCGTCCAGATCACGAAGGCCACGACTCCCGCCGTTCCGGATACACCGACGACGTTCACGTACACGCTCGACCGCACAGATGGCGGTCCGGTGCAGGACGGCACGACCCTCACCCCGCCGAACACGGATGCGAATCCATCGCCGACAGCGATCGCGGGCTCGCTGACCGTTCCGACCACGCCCACCGACACCTTCTCGAACATCTTCACCGGCCCTACGTACCGACTGCTCGAGGGGATCCCGCCGCCTGCACCGTGGGCGCACCAGTCGATCGTCTGCAACTACTTCAACCCGGCTGTCCTCGACGCGAACCTCAAAGCGACGCCTGCGACCGCGACGCTCACCAACCCTGACGGCACACCGACCGGACAGACCTTCACCGTCGCGCCGACCGGCCTTCTCCCCGCCGGCGTGACCGTCGCAGTGAACTGCACGATCAGCAACCGAGCGCCGACACTGACGCTGGCGAAGCGGGTCGTGAACACGGTCGGCAACGCGGCCGCGACCCCGAACATGTGGACGCTGTCGGCCACGCCGACCACGGGTACGGCGATCGCCTTCGGTCCCGGCACGTCCGATGGCGTGACCAAGATCGTTGCACCGAGCACGTACACGCTCGCCGAGACGCCGAACCCCAGTCCCGCGCCGCCTCGCCGGCTACACCGCCGAGCGCGTGGATCGTGCGTCGACGCCGCCAACAACCCCGTGACCGTCACCGGCGGGAACCAGGTCACGGTCGCCGCGACGGCGAACATCACCTGCACCATCTCCAACATCGCCGCCGACCTCGCGCGGCTCACGCTGCACAAGGTGGTCGTCGGCGGCACGGCGACCGTGGGGCAGTTCACGCTCAGCGCCTCCCAGGCACCGCCGAATGGCTCCGGCTCGATCGACGGAGCCCCGATCTCGGGCGTCGACGGCAGCACTCGCCGTGACCAACCGGCCGGTGAAGCGCGGCACGTTCTCCTTGGACGAGACGGGACCGGCCGGGTACCTGCCGTCGTGGCAGTGCGTCAACGCCGCCGGCACGACGGTCTCCACGACGAACCAGGTCGAGGTCCCGACCACGTTCACCGATCCCAACCAACTCGTCATCACGTGCACGGTGACGAACACGACGACCACCCTCGACGTCGACGTCACTGCCTCGGCGATCAACCCGGTCGGGCGGTCGCACACCTTCACGCTCACCGCGACACGCGTCGATACGGGCGCGGCGCTGCCAGGGCGCGTTGCTCGATCTCACGTTCAGCGACGCGAGCTAGGTCACCGCCAACACGTGCCAGCCGCCCGCGACCGGCACGAACGCAGTCGGGCAGTGCACGGTCACGGTGAGCTCGACCACTCCCGGTCCGTTCGTGATCACGGTGAACGGGTTCACCAACCAGGGTCCGAACGGTCCGCTACCCGGTCAGGCCTTCACGCTTCCGGTTCCCGTTTCGTCCAGCAAGCTCTGGACGTCGTACCGCGTCCAGGCGACTCCGCGGTCAACCTCGTCGGCGAGACGCAGCACACGTTCACACTGCGCGGGTTCCAGAACGACGGGACCGGTGAGTCGCCGCTGCCCTCCGGATCGGTGATCGCGTACACGTGGAGCGGCACCGGCCCGGTGAGTCCAACCGGACAGTGCACCGTCGACGCGAGCGGGACGTGCCCGTCACCGTGAGCGCGGGTACGACACAGCCCGAGTCGGCGACGCTGACGGTGACGAGCATCACCGTCTCGTTGCCCAACGGCACGGGCGGCAGCACGTCGTACACGTTGAGCGCCGGCGACGTCGCCTTGAGCGCGCCGCTGCCGGTCTTGACGAAGACGTGGATCGCGTTCCGGGTCCGCGTCGAACCGAGTTCGCAGGTCAATCTCGTCGGCCAACCGCACACGTTCACCGTCACGGCCGAGTTCTGCGGCACGCCCGGCGTGTGGCAGCCGGTGAACGGCGGGAGCGTCGGCGTCTCCTGGGACGAGCGCCGTCGCAACGATCGGACCCGTCGAGCACCTGTCCGACGTCCTGTCCGCCGCCGGCACGTGCACCGTCACCGTCGTGCAGGCGACGCCGCCCGAACCCGGCACCGGCACGCTCTGCGTCACGGGCCTGACCACCCCGAGCGTCACGATCGGCGGACAGACCACGACGATCACCGACGACCTCGGGTTCGAGCGTGCTCGACCTGAGCGCTGCGACCGCGCAGAAGACCTGGGTGCTGGTCGACGTTACGATCACGCCGGGCGTCGACAACCTCGCGGGCGAATCCCACAGCTTCACCGTGCAGGTGACCGGCTTCGACGGCGACGGACCGTTCCCCGACGGACGGCGTACCGGGCGCGATCGTCACGCTCGAGCGTCGTCTCGGTCGTCGGCGGTGCAACGGTCAGCGGTGACACGTGCACCACGCCGGGAACCGACGCGAACGGCCAGTGCACGATCACCGTTTCGAACCCGGGCTCCGGTTCGATCGTCCTGCAACTCGAACAGGTGTCGGTGACGATCGACGGGCAACCGTTCGTGATCGACCTCACGCCGGGCGCGCCGCGGTCTGCGCGCGGACGCCGTGCTGCCGATCCGGACCGACAAGGTGTGGTGGCAGTACCGCGTGATCCTGTCCGACTCGTCGGTCAATCCGCTCGGCGTGAGTCACACGTTCACCGCCACCGTGCAACGCAGCAACGACGGTGGCACGACATGGCAGCCGGTACCCGCGGGCGCGTTGCTCCAGGACCAGTGGACGGACCCGCTCGGCGTCAGCAGTGTCAACACCGCGAACTCGACCTGCCTCACCACGGGGACGGCCGCAGACGGCACCTGTACGTTCGAGGTCACGTCGACCGGTCCGACGACCGGCACGCTCACGATTCAAGGGATCGCTTCGACCTGGCTCGACCGAAACCGCAATGGTCAGCGCGGCGCACCCACGGATCCAATTCCGGACCCGGCCGAGCTTGCGTCGGAGATAGTCACCATTCCTTCCTCGGCATTCGGCACGGGGTCAGTGCTCACCGCTCAGAAGACGTGGTGGGACTTCACAGTCGACGTCAGCGGTCCTGCCGAGAACCCGGTCGGAACCGATCACACATTCACGCTGACTGTTCGGTTCTCCGACGGATCCGGGTTCCAACCGGTCGCACCCGGCACGACGATGACGTACTCGTGGAGCGGGCCGGCGGGGTCGGCCGAGGACACCGGTCGCAGCACGTGTGATCCTGCGAACGGTCCGGGGACGAATCGCGGCCGGCCAGTGCACGGTCGTCATCGCCTCGCCCACCGTGCCGGGCACCGGCACGTTGACGATCAACGGGCATCGCGTCGACGTCGATCCCGCAGCCGACGCGCAACGTCAGCTTCACGTTCCCGACTCCGGGCACCACCACGAAGACGTGGATCGCGTACCGGGCATCGATCAGCCCGAGCTCGACGAACCTCGCCGGAACCGCCGCACGACGTTCACGCTCACCGTGCAGCAGGACCGCGGTGACGGCGCCGGCTTCGTCGCGGTGCCCGACGGGACGACGCTCGCCGTCGGCCTCAGCGACCCGACCAAGCTCGTCGGCAACACCTGCGCGACGGGCACGACCGCCGGAACCTGCACGGTCACGGTGACTTCGACCGATGCCGGCTCGGTCACCGTGACGCCGGGAGCGATCACCGTGTCGCTGCTCACCGGCGGCCCCAACAACGCGCGCGCCCCGGTGACCGTGACACCGGGATCGCCCGCGTACGCGACACCGACCGGCGCGACCAAGACGTGGGTGAAGTTCCGGTTCGGCACGTCACCGAGCGCGACGAACCTCGCCGGCCAGGCGCACACGTTCATCGTCACCGCCGAGTTCTCGGTCGCGCCGGGTGTCTTCCAGCCGCTCACGACGGGTCTGGTCGACTTCACGTGGAGCGGCTCAGGCGCGGTCGACGCGCCGCCGAGCACGACGTGCCCGATCCTCGGTGCTGCCGGCACCTGCACGGTGACGGTGAACAACCCCAACCCGGGAGTCGGGACCCTCACGCTCAACGGTCTGTTGAGCGCCACCGTGACCGTCGGCGGTACGCCGACGACGTTCACGAACGTGAACCCGACGACGACGCCGAATGCGATCGAGTTCACCTCGCAGACCGCGACGAAGACCTGGATCCTCGTACTTCGTGACGATCACGCCGTCGGCAACCAACCCGGTGGGTACGCAGCACGACTTCGTGATCGCGGCGCAATGTCACCGTGGGAAACGCAGGTCCTCGGCCCGGCGGCGGGCGCGTCGATCGCGTTCACCTGGACCGGGGCAGGGTCGCTGGTGACGCCGAGTCCGTGCGTGACGAATGCGTTGGGCACGTGCACCGTGAGTGTGACGTCGCCGTCGGCCGGAACGGGCACGTTGACGGTGACGAGCCTGACGGACACCGACGGAGTCACGTCAGTCGATCTCACGACCCCGGGGTCGCCGGGTACATCGCCGGACCAGCAGGTCCCGCTGACGGCGTCGAAGACGTGGTTGCAGTACCGAGTGTTGCTCAGCCCGAGCGCCACGAACCTGGTGGGGGTGCCGCACACGTTCACGGCGACGGTGCAGCAGACCGGTGTGGCGAACCCGACCGAGGCCGATTGGACGGCGGTGCCGGTCGGGACGACGTTGACCGCGTCGACCACAGGGCCGGGAACGCTCGATCCGGCGTCGACGTGTCTGACCCCGGGGACGGCAATCGGTGGGACGTGTCAGTTCGTCGTGCACGACGCCGGGCCGGGAACCTTGACGTTGAACGTCACCGCCATCGGGGCGACGACCGTCGACGGCGTGCCGTTCACCAACATCGGCTTGAGCGCACCGGCGACCGCGACCAAGACGTGGGTGTCGGCGTCGGTGACGGTGACGCCGCCGAGCGCGACCAACCTCGCCGGTGACCCGCACACCTTCACGGTGCACGTCGATGTGGCCGGTGCCGACGGCACGGCGACGCCACTTGCCGGCCGATGGTGCAACAGTCGCGTGGACCTTCACCGGGCCGGGCACCGTGAGCAGTCGACACGTGCGCAACCGGCACGACTGCAGGGACGTGCGTGGTGACGTTCACCAACAGCGGGGCTGGCGTCGGGCACGTTCACCGCCACGTCGGTGACCGTCACCGTCAACGGGACACCGCTCACCGTCGACCTCACCACGGCGGGCGCCGTCGGCCAGGCACCCGACCAGGTCGTGCCGGTGACAGCCGCCAAGACGTGGGTCGCCTACACGGTGACGATCTCGCCGTCGGCCAACAACCCGGTCGGCACGCAACACGACTTCACGATCACCGCGACGGTGACCGACGGGACGACGACGTCACCAGCGGCGAACGCCTCGATCGCGTTCACGTTGTCAGGCGCAGGATCGCTGGTCACGCCGAGTCCGTGCACGACGTCCGCGGCAGGGCACATGCACGGTGAGCGTGACGTCGCCGTCGGCGGGGACGGGCACGTTGACGGTGACGAGCTTGACCGACAGCGGCGGCGCGACGGTCGACCTCACTGCTCCGGGCATGCCCGGTCAGGCGCCGGGCCAGGTCGTGCCGTTGACGGCGACGAAGACGTGGTTGCAGTTCCGGGTGCTGCTCAGCCCGAGCGCCACGAACCTGGTCGGGGTCCCGCACACGTTCACGGCGACGGTGCAGACGACGGGGATAACGAACCCGACCGAGGGCGACTGGGCTCCGGTGTCGGACGGGACGACGTTGACGGCGTCGACCACGCCGCCGGGGACGCTCGATCCGACGTCGTCATGTCTGACCGGTGGGACGACGCTCGGCAGGTGTCAGTTCGTTGTGAACGACGCGGGGCCGGGCACGTCGACTCTCACGGTCACGGCGGTGGCGTCCACGACCGTCAACGCGGTGGCGTTCACGAACATCCCGCTGACCGCGCCGGCGACAGCGACCAAGACGTGGGTTGCCTACACCGTGACTTTGTCGCCGTCGTCGACCAATCCGGTCGGCGTGCCGCACGACTTCACGATCACGGCGACGGTCACCGACGGGACGACGACGACCCCGGCCGTCGGCGCGTCGATTGCGTTCACCTGGTCCGGCACAGAGCCGACTGCGCCTGCGAGTCCGTGCACGACGAGCGCGGCGGGAACGTGCACGGTGACCGTGACGTCGCCTGCGGCAGGGTCGGGCACGTTGACGGTGACGACCTTGACGGACAGCGCCGGGCGCGTGGTCGACCTCACGGCGGCGGGCGCGCCGGGTCAGGCACCCGGCCAGACGGTGCCGCTGACGGCGACGAAGACGTGGTCGCAGTACCGGGTGTTGCTCACCCCGAGCGCCACGAACCTCACGGGTGTGGCGCACACGTTCACGGCGACCGTGCAGCACTCCGATGTGATCGACCCGACCGAGGCGGACTGGACCGCAGTGCCGGACGGCACGACGCTGGCCGTGACGCCTTCCGGTTCCGGGATGCTCGATCCGGCGTCGTCGTGTCTGACCGCGGGGACGAGCGGTGGGACGTGCGATCTCCTCGTGCACGACGCCGGTCCGGGCACGCTGACTCTGACGGTGACGGCGATCGCGTCCACGACGGTCGGCGGTGTGCCGGTCACCGACATCCCGGTGATCGCGCCGGCGACAGCCTCGAAGACGTGGGTTGCGTACACGGTGACGATCTCGCCGTCGATCAACAATCCGATCGGCACGCAGCACAACTTCACGGTCACGGCGACGGTGACCGACGGGACGACGACGATCCCGGCCGCAGGCGCGTCGATCGCGTTCACCTGGTCGGGGACAGGAACGCTGGTCACGCCGAGCCCGTGCACGACCGGCGCGGCGGGAACGTGCACGGTGAGCGTGACGTCGCCGACGGCGGGAACGGGCACGTTGACGGTGACGAGCCTGACCGACAGCGGCGGGCGTCTGATCGACCTGACCACCGCGGGCGCGACCGGTCAGGCGCCCGGTCAAACGGTCCCGCTGACGGCGACGAAGACGTGGCTGCAGTACCGGGTGCTGCTCAGCCCCGAGCGCCACGAACCTGGTGGGCGTGCCGCACACGTTCACGGCGACGGTCCAGTCGACGGCTTTCGCGAACCCGACCGAAGCCCAGTGGGAAGCGGTGTCGGACCTCACGACGTTGACGGCGGCGGCTTCGGGTTCGGGCACGCTCGATCAGGCGTCGTCGTGTCTGACCACGGGGACGGCGAACGATGGTACGTGCCAGTTCATCGTGCACGACGCGGGGCCGGGGACGCTGACTCTGACGGTGACGGCGATCGCGTCCACATCGGTCGACGCGGTCATCTTCACCGACATCCCGCTGATCGCGCCGGCGGCCTCGTCGAAGACGTGGATCGCGTACCTGGTGACGATCTCGCCGTCGGCGACCAACCCGGTGGGCACGCAGCACGACTTCACGATCACGGCGACGGTCACCGATGGTGAGTCGACAGACCCGGCCGTAGGCGTCTCGATCGCGTACACCTTGTCGGGAGCAGGATCGCTGGTCACGCCGAGTCCGTGCACGACGTCCGAGGCGGGAACGTGCACGGTGAGTGTGACGTCGACGTTGTCGGGGACGGGCACGGTGACGGTGACGAGCCTGACGGACAGCGCCGAGCGCGTCGTCGATCTCAGCACCGCGGAGGCGCCCGGTCAGGCAACAGACCAAACGGTGCCGTTGACTGCGTCGAAGACGTGGTTGCAGTACCGGGTGTTGCTCAGTCCGAACGCGACGAACCTGGTGGGCGTGCCGCACACGTTCACGGCGACGGTGCAGCAGACCGGCGTGGCGGACCCGGCCGAGACCGATTGGGCTGCCGTTCCGGACGGGACGACGCTGGCCGTGACGACCTCGGGTACGGGCACGCTCGATCCGACGTCTTCGTGTCTGACCCCCGGCACGAGCGGCGCGACGTGCCAGCTCGTCGTGCACGACGCGGGAGTGGGAACCTTGACGTTGGCCGTCACCGCGATCGCGGCGACGACCGTCGACGGCGTGGCGTTCGCCAACATCCCGTTGAGCGCACCGGCGACCGCGTCGAAGACGTGGAGCTGTCGAACCTCGTCGTGCACAAGACCGACGGCGGCGCGACTCCGGTCGTCGGGCGGTGACCCGTTCAACTACACGATCACCGTGACCAACGAGGGACCCCTCGCGACCTCGGCTGCCGTCACGGTGACCGACACGATCGGGCCCGGATTGGAGTTCGCGGGCACGCCGTCGATTCCCGCCTCAACAGGAAGCTGCGCGCCTCCTGCCGGCAGCACACTGACGTGCACCATCACCGCGTCGATTGCCGTCGGCGACACCGTGACCATCGTCGTCCCGGCGCGCGTCGTTGCCGGGACGACGGGCTCGGTGCAGAACCTCGTGACGGTCGACTCGCCCGAGGATCCGTTGTGCCCGAACGGCGAATGTCCGCCTCCGCCCGAATGCGTCGCTTCAGCGACACCGGCCACGCCGACAGCGGCGGTGACGGCCGGCGACGCGAGCGACAACCAAGCCTGCGTCCTCACGCCGGTGACCGAGGCCAGCAGTGTGGTCACCGTTCCGCCCGTCCGCCGTCCCGCCGGTTACGCACTCGCCGCTGGCGCGCACCGGACCCGACGACCTGCCCGCCCTCCTCGGCGGTCTGCTCGTGATCGGCGGGTTCGGCCTCGTCATGGTGACGCGACGGCGGCGGGCGCGCTCGCCGGCTTGAACCTCGACGTCGTCTCTGTGTCGACTCCGCCACCGAAATCGTGGCCCAGTCGACACAGAGTTCGGCGGGCGACGTTCTGTGTCGACTGAGCCACCCGTTTCGGTGGCTCAGCCGACAATGTCGCGCGGCGGGGCGGGGCGGGCGGGCGACGGGCCGGCGGCATCGGTGGGGCGGGCTCTAGCTCGAGAGCGTGTGGTGTCCGGGTCCGAGCGTCCGGGTGTCGCCATTGGGCAGCACAGCCTCGGCGGTGGTCCCAGCCGGCACGTCCAGAACAACGTCGAGTCGATCGCTGTGTTGCTCCCATCGCACGGCGATGCGCCCATGGGGACTCTCGTGGTGTGTCTCGGCCCACGTGATGCCTCCGCCCGGTTGCGGTGCGACACGGAAGCGGCGATAACCCGGCTCGACCGACTGCAACCCGGCGACGTATCGGTGCAGGAACGAGATGACCGCGCCCTTGCTGTAGTGGTTCAGTGAGTGCGACACGGTGCCGTCGGGCTTGACGGCATCCCAGTCCTCCCAGATCGTCGTCGTTCCGCTCTCGGTCATGCGCAGCCACGACGGTTCGGTGTCCTGGAACAGCAACTCGTACGCGACATCGAGATGGCCGGCGTCGGCCAGCACCGGCAGCAGGAAGGGCGTCGCCAGGAAGCCTGTCGCGAGGTGGGTGCCCGCGGCGCGGATCGACGCAACGAGGTCGTCGGCGGTTCGAGGACGGAGATCGGACGGGACGAGGTCGAACGCAAGCGCGCGAACGAGGTTCGCCTGCGTGGCCGGATGGACGTGGCCGCTCTCGTCGATGAACTCCGTGCGCCACGCGTCGCGCACATGGGCCGCGAGCTCGCCGTACTCCTGCGCCGCTTCCGTTCGGCCAAGGACATCGGCGATCGCGGCGAGCTCGCGTGCCGATCGGTACAAGTACGCGGTGGCGACAGGGCCGTGGTCCTGCACCAGGAGGTCACGGAAGACGTCGTCCATGTTGGTGCCGGGTTCGAGCCATTCGCCGAAGTGCCAGCCGCTGTCCCACAGGTACTGCTCGTGCGGCACTGGGTCAGGACTGCGTTCGACACGAGATGGGTGACGGCCCAGCGCGGCGCGTCCTCGGGCGAAGTCGACCCAGCGCTTCATCGAGTCGAACTGCTCGGTCAGCACGTCGGTGCGACCGGTGGCGCGGTACAGCTCGAACGGGACGTGCACGGCAGCATCACCCCACCCGGATGAGCCGTGGCCCTGCTTCCAGATCGGTGCGTCAGGGCTCGGGTCGGGGACGATGTTCGTCACCGCGCCACTCGACAGTTGATCGGCGGCAAGATCTCGGAGCCATTTCGCGGAGAAGTCGAAGACGTCGTACAGGTACGCCGCAGTGTCGACGTAGAGCTGCCAGTCGCCGACCCACCCGGATCGTTCACGCGTCGGGCAGTCCGTCGGGATGTCACAGGCGTTCCCGCGGAAGCTCCACACCGCGTCTCGATGCAGACGGTTGAGGCGCTCGTCCGAGCACGCGAAGTCGCCGATGCGGCGGAGATCGCTGTGTACGACGACGCTGGTGATCGACGCCGGGTCGATTGGCCCGGGATGCCCCTCGACGTGTACGTATCGGAAGCCCTTCGTGCTGTGTCGAGGCTCGAACACCGACCCGTCGCCCGCCGACGTGACGACGTCTGTTTGGAACGGCAGCGGAACGGCGTGGGGTGCGGCGAAACCGGCGTGCTTCACGTTCTCCTGTGTCACGTCGCCTGTGCGCGGGTCGAGCGCTTCGCCGTAGGTCAGCGTGATGGTCGTTCCCTCGGAACCGAGATCGGTGAGGCGCACCCAACCGTTGCTGTTCTGACCGAAGTCGACGACATGGCGTTCGGGCTCGATCTCGGTGACCGCCACAGCGGGCAGCACCTCGATGCGCCGAACCGGCGGACCGATCGTCGCACACAGTTCCGCATGGCCGTGGTCGGCGGCGTGCACCGTGTCCCATGCCGAGCGGTCGGTGCCGGGCTCCGCCCATCCCGGCACGAGTCGACGCAGATCGTGGACTTCGCCGGCGATCAGGTCCGCGGCCAGGACGTGGCTCGGCGTCGACCGCCAGGAACCGTCGGTTCCGAACACCAGCGTCTCGCCCGACCGCAGGGTCACGCGCAGCTCGGCAAGGAACGCGGTCGTCGTCCCGTACGCGTCGATGGCGCGGACGATGCCGTGTTGACCGCGCCACCATCCGTCGCTCAGGAGCGCGCCGAGTGCGTTGGCGCCTCGGACGACGAGGGTGGTCACGTCGAACGTCTGCACCTGGATCCGCTTGCGATACGCGGTGAACCCGGGAGTCAGCTCGTCGTCGCCGACGCGGCTGCCGTTGAGGAACACCTCGTAGACGCCGTGCGCGGTCGCGAGCAACGCGGCCGATGCCACCGGATCGTCGACCGAGAACTCGCCGACGAGGTGATACGCGGGACGGTGCGCGTCGGGACCGTCCTCGGGTTCGCTCGGTTCGATCCATGTCGCCTGCCACTCGTGCTCGGACGGATTCACGATGGTCGGTACCTCCGTGGTCGGATCGCAGCGGCGAGCAGCGCGCGGATCGCCTCGAGCGAACTCGGCACGACGCCCTGGGTGCGCGCCTGTACGAGCACGTTGCCGAGCGCGGTCGCCTCGACCGGACCGGCGAGCACCGGCAGCCCGGCCGCGTCGGCGGTGAGTTGGCACAGCAACTCGTTCTGCGATCCGCCGCCGACGAGATGGATCACGTCGACATCGCGGCCGGACAGGTCCACCGCCTGGCGCACGGTCCGGGCATAGGCCTCGGCGAGCGAGTCGACGATGCAGCGTGTGGTCTGGACGGGCGTCATCGACGTGCGACCCGCGGCATCCGTGATGCGTTCCGGCATCTGTCCCGGGGCGATGAAGCAGGGATCGTCGACGTCGATGCGCGGCCCGCCGGTGTCCAACTCGGCCGCCGCGTCGAGCAGCGCGGAGAGGTCGTCTCGTTGCCACGCCCGCACGCATTCCTGCAGCAGCCACATTCCTCCGACGTTGCGCAGGAATCGGGTGCGGCCGTCGACGCCGAGCTCGTTGGTGAAGTTCGCGTCGCGTGCCGCGTCGCAGAGCAACGGCGCGTCCAGCTCGACGCCGACCAGTGACCAGGTACCGCTGGCGATGTAGGCGAAGCGTTCGGTCGTCGCCGGCACGCCCACGACCGCGGACGCGGTGTCGTGCGAACCGACCGTGACGACAGGGATCCCGCTCGCGGTCGTGCCGCGGACCTCACCGGGGCTCTGCAGCGCGGGAAACAGGTCACGCGGCAGGGCGAGGCGGTCGAACAGGGCCGACGACCACTCGTGAGTACGCGCGTCGAGCAACCCCGTGGTCGATGCGTTCGTGAGCTCGGTGCGCAACTCGCCCGTGAGCCGATAGGCGATCAGGTCGGGCAACAGCACCGCGTGTCGCGCGCGTTCCCAGCGCGGGCCGCTGCTGCTCGGCCGCGAGTTGATAGATGGTGTTGAACGGCAGGAACTGGATGCCTGTCGTCGTGTAGAGCGCGTCGGCGTCCGACGAGACCGTGCACGTCGTCGATCACCTTCGAGGTGCGCTCGTCGCGATAGGCGATGGGTTCGGCGACCAGTTCGCCGTTGGCGTCGAGGAGTCCATAGTCGACACCCCAGGTGTCGACGCCGACCGACGCTGCCTCGGGGATGCGCTCGAGCCCGGCGAGAACTTCACGATGCAATCTCGTGAAGTCCCACCGAAGGTGCCCGTCGACATCGGCGACGCCGTTGGCGAAGCGATGGACATCTTCGAGTGCGATGCGTTCGCCGTCGATGGTGCCGCGCATGACGCGGCCTCCCGACGCGCCGAGGTCGACGGCAGCAAAGACCGGCACCGATCGTCCTAGCGCAGGAAGGCGGCGGCGACGCCGGCATCGACGGGCAGCACCAGCCCGGTGGTGTGGCTGAACTCATCGGAGCACAGCGCGGCGACTGCGTTGGCGACGTGCTCGGGAAGCACCTCTCGCTTGAGGAGCGTGCGCTGCGCGTAGAACGCGCCGAGTTGCTCTTCGGGTACGCCGTAGACCGCAGCGCGTTGCGCGCCCCATCCGGCGGCGAAGATGCCACTCCCGCGCACCACGCCATCGGGGTTGACACCATTGACGCGGATGCCGTGCTCGCCGAGCTCGGCCGCCAGGAGCCGGACCTGGTGCGCCTGGTCTGCCTTGGCGGCCCCGTACGCCACGTTGCTCGGACCGGCGAACACAGCGTTCTTCGACGCGATGTAGACGATGTCGCCGCCGAGGCGCTGGTCGATCATGGCTCTGGCTGCCTCTCGGGCTACGAGAAAGCTTCCCTTGGCCATCACGTCGTGCTGGAGATCCCAGTCGCGCTCGGTCGTCTCGAGCAACGGCTTGGAGATCGACAGCCCGGCGTTGTTGACGACGAGGTCGATGCCGCCGAAGGCGAGGAGCGCCCTGACGATCGCACCCCGGACGGACGCGGCGTCGGTCACGTCGGTCCGCACGCTCACGAGCCGGTCGGGTTGTTCGTCCACGTTGTCGACCTGGAGGTCGGCGACCACGACGCACGCACCGTCGTCGACGAGCCGTTCCGTGATCGCCTTGCCGATGCCGCTGGCGCCCCCAGTGACCAGGGCGACGCGTCCGGCGTGACGCTTCGGCTTCGGGAGCCGCTGCAGCTTCGCCTCCTCCAGCGCCCAGTACTCGATGCGGAACTTCTCGCGCTCGTCGATCGGCGCGTACGTCGATACCGACTCGGCGCCGCGCATCACGTTGATCGCGTTGGCGTAGAACTCGCCAGCGACGCGTGCGGTCTGCTTGTCGCGGCCGTAGGAGAACATGCCGACGCCCGGCACGAGGATGATCGCGGGATCGGCGCCTCGCATCGGCGGCGAGTCCGCGGACGCGTGCCGCTCGTAGTAGGCGCGGTAGTCGTCGCGATACTGCTCGTGTCCCTCTGCCAGCTCGTCGTCCGTCGCGGTCGCGTCGACGACCATCGGCTTGATCTTCGTTCGCAGGAAATGATCGGGACACGAGGTGCCGAGCGGCACGAGCGCATCGAGCTTCTCGCGCGCGAGGAAGTCGAGCACCAGGTCGCTGTCGTCGAAGTGGCCGACCATGCGAGCGTCGTGCGAGGCGACGGCGCGCAGCCTCGGCGCAAGCCGTGCGGCCACCACGCGTCGTTCCGTCGTGGGGCAGCGGCCGGCGATCGTCGACGATCGGACCGAACGGCTCGGGATCGCCGTGCAGGTCGAGATACGCCTGCGCGGTCTCGATGATCCAACGACTGTTGCGCTCCGCCTCGTCGCTGGTCGCACCCCACGCGGTGATGCCATGGCCACCGAGGATCACGCCGACCGCTTCGACGTTCGTGCGCTGCACCGCGGCGATGTCGAGGCCGAGCTGGAAGCCGGGGCGCCGCCACGGCACCCACACGACCCTGTCGCCGTAGATGTCCTTGGTCAACTGCTCACCGTCGACCGCCGTGGCGATGGCGATGCCGCTGTCGGGGTGCAGATGGTCGACATGTGCGGCGGTCACGAGCGCGTGCATGGCGGTGTCGATCGACGGCGCTGCGCCGCCGGGCCCGTGGCGACAGAAATCGAACAACGCGACCATCTCGTCCTCGCGCGCCTCGCCCGGATACACGTCGACGAGCGACCGCAGCCGGTCGAGGCGAAGAACGGCGAGGCCGGCTTCGGTGAGCGTGCCGAGATCGCCGCCGGATCCCTTCACCCACAGCAACTCGACGTCCTCGCCGGTGACGGGGTCGACGTCGATCCCCTTCGCTGACGTGTTGCCCCCCGCATAGTTGGTGTTTCGGCGGTCTGCACCGAGCCGATGCGACCGAGCGAGTAGCTCGTCGACGACCGTCACGCGCCCCATCCCGCCTGCTCACCGCCGACCCGGTCGGCGACGATGCGGTCCTGGTAGCCGCTCGCCGCGTACGAGGCCATGGGATCTGCCGGCACACCCCGCGACGCGCGCCAGGCGGCCAGGTCAGTCCGCACGTCGGTGTAGAACGCGTCCATCAGGATCCCGTTCGCGGCGAGCACATCGCCTGCGTGCTCCGCGTCGCGCAAGGCGTCGCGATCGACCAGCAATGCCCGGGCCGTCATCTCCTGCACGTTCAACACCGAACGGATCTGTCCGGGGATCTTCGCTTCGATGTTGTGGCACTGGTCGAGCATGAAGCTGAACTGGGTCTCGTCAACCAATGTGCCCGGGTAGCCGCCACCGCGTACGACCTCGAACAGGATGCGGAACAGTTGGAACGGATCGGCGGCGCCGACCACGAGATCGTCGTCCGCGTAGAACCGGGAGTTGAAGTCGAACGCGCCCAGCCGTCCGAGCCGTAGCAGCTGCATGACGATGAACTCGATGTTCGTGCTCGGCGCGTGGTGTCCGGTGTCCAGGCACACGACGGCGCGCTCGCCCAACGCAACGCACTGCACGTACGCGGTTCCCCAGTCCGGCACGTCGGTCGCATAGAACGCGGGCTCGAACAGCTTGTACTCGAGGACGAGACGCTGGTGTCCACCGAGGCGCGCGTACACCGTCTGCAAGCAGTCCGCGAGCCGCTCTTGCCGATCGCGCAGATCGCCCTGTCCGGGATAGTTGAGGCCGTCGGGCAGCCAGATCTTGAGATCGCGGCTCCCGGTGGCGTCCATGACGTCGACGCACTCGAGCATGTGCGCGATCGCCTTCTGCCGGACGCCCTCGTCGACGTGGCACAAGCTTCCGAGCTTGTAGTCGTCGTCCTGGAACGTGTTCGTGTTGATGGTCCCGAGCCGGACACCGAGGTCCTCGGCATGACGGCGAAGCTTGTCGAAGTCGTCGACCCGATCCCACGGGATGTGCAACGCCACCGACGGCGCGAGGCCGGTGTGGAGATGCACCTGCGCGGCATCGGTGATCTTCTCGAACGGGTCGCGTGGCACACCGGCCTGCGCGAACACCTTGAAGCGTGTTCCCGAGTTGCCGAACGCCCACGACGGCAGCTCGATCGCCTGGTGCTCCAACGCCGTCGCGATCTGATCGAAGGTGGGCATCGCGGGCGGTCTACTCCTTGTGTTCGACCTCGTAGCCGATCTGACGCCCGAGGTTCTCCGCTTGGTAGTCGGACGGGGCGGCGATCTCTGTGATCGGGTCGTCGCGCTCGTCGTACTCGAGGCGCAGCGCGCGGGAGATGACGGCGTGCATCGTGTACATCATGGTGATGTAGGTGAACTCGAGGATCGCCTCGTCGCTCAGATGGTTCTTCAGCGCGGCGAAAACAGCGTCGTCGACGCGACCGAACCCGAGCACCAACGCGTCGGTGTACGCGAGCAGCGCGCGCTCGACGGGCGAGAACAGATCCGACACCTGCCACGCCTTCAGCGCCTGGATCTTCTCCTCCGAGTAGCCGAGGGCCCGGCACGACTTGCAATGCTGCGAGAACACGAACTGACTGCCCACGACCCATCCGGCCCGGGTCTGGCCGAGCTCGCGGAGCTCCGGCGGAACCTTGCGATCGGGGCTGGCGTAGAGCGCGAAGCCCCGACACGCGTGCTCCATCACGTCGGGCGAGTTGGCGAAAACGGTCCACCAGTCCCCGGGAGTGCCGGTCGCGGTGCCCGGCTCGGCCACGGGGTCTCGATCACCGAACAGTCGCTTGTACATCGACAGGACGATCGGCGCGCTGGCCTCGGACTTTGGAACCTCGCGGAGTCTCGGCACGGCAGGACTGTATAGGAAGTGTGTGTCAGCCAACCCTGACGACGACGATGCCTTGACCCGCTCGCGACCGATGGTGTCCAATGGCCAACTACGTCTTCGGGAGGGTCCATGGCTGCGACCGGGAGCACCAACACCGAGTTCGAGTTGCGCGGTATCAACCACCTCGCGCTCGTGTGTCGCGACATGGCCGAGACCGTGGCCTGGTACGAGGACGTGCTCGGCATGAAACTCGTCAAGACGCTCGAACTGCCGGGCGATCGAGGCCAGCACTTCTTCCTCGACATGGGGAACGGCGTCGACGGCATCGCGTTCTTCTGGTTCCCGGAGGCTCCCGAGGGTGTGCGCGGCGAGTCGATCCAGGGCCGCAACGGCATGAGCGCCATCGGCTCGATGAACCACGTCGCCTTCGACGTACCGCCGGAGAAGATGGAGGAGTACCGAGCGAGGCTGCTCGACAAGGGCGTGCAGGTCACCGAGATCATCAACCACGCCAACTCGCTCGACGGTGGGCACAAGCCGGACTACGGCGCAGCGACTGACGACGGCGATGTGTTCATCCGCTCGATGTACTTCCGCGACCCCAACGGCACGATGCTCGAGTTCGCATCTTGGACGAGGACGCTCGACGAGTCCGATGTCCGTCACGCGCCGGCACGCGCAGCCGTCAAGGTGTGATCGGGCGCGGCGCGTAGCGCCGCGAGTTGGGGCGAGGGTCGCCGACGGCACAGCAACACGTACGGGGGGAGTCCAGCATGGGTCGGAAGAGAATGGTGACGGCTGTCGCGGTTGCGGTCGCGTTGGTCGTCGCGATGACGTTCGCCGCCGCGCCGAGCGGGGCCGACAACCCGCACGGGGGACCGCCCGGCCAGTTGAAGAAGCAGCCGTCGGTGGCCGCGTGCGATCCGATCGACACGACGCAGTGCCTCACGCCGTTCCCCGACGACTTCTTCACGACGCCTGACCCGTCGAAGCCGACAGGCCACCACCTCGACTACCCGCGCGACCTGATGCCGGCCAACGTCAAGGGCGTTCACGTCGACCCGACCGACATCAACCGCAGTGACGGTTTCAGTCCCGGGTCCACGATCATCGTCCGCGTCCCCGGCATCGACCTCGCAAAAACGGGCGCGGCGCCGATCACCGACATCGGGCGCTCGCTCGATCAAGACGCGCCGATCGTCCTCCTCGACACGGACACCGGCGCACGCGTTCCGTACTGGGCCGAGCTCGACACGTGGAACACCGACCAGTCGACCCGGGCACTGGTGGTTCGTCCGGCGCGCAACTTCGCCGAGGGACATCACATCATCGTGGCGCTGCGCAACATCAAGGACTCCAACGGCAACACCATTCCTGCTTCGCCCGCGTTCGCGAGGTTCCGTGACCACCGGCCGAGCTTCGATCCCGCGGTCATCCAGCGCCGGCAGTCCATGAAGGACATCTTCCATGGGTTGCAGCGAGCGGGCGTCCGGCGCCAGAGCCTGTACCTCGCCTGGGACTTCACCGTCGGGAGCGAGCAGAACCTTGCGGGCGGGATGCTGCACATGCGCGACGACGCGTATGCACAACTCGGCGCCGGCGTGCCGGCCGTGAACGTGACGCACGTCGACCAGAACCCGAACAGCGACGTCGTGCGTCGCGTGCAAGGGACGTTCGACGTGCCCCTCTACATGACGAACGGTGGCGCGCCCGGTGGACGCCTGGTTCTCGGTGCCGACGGACTGCCGATGAGCGTCGGAACGTTCCACGCAGAGTTCCGCTGTCTCATTCCCGCTTCCGCGGTCGGTTCCGACGGCAAGGTGAACCCGGGTCGCGGGATCGTGTACGGGCACGGGCTGCTCGGCGGCACGAACGAGATCGAAGGTTTCGCGCCATTCATCGATCAGTACGACATGGTGATCTGCGCGACGCCCGAGATCGGCATGGCTCAGGACGACGTCCCGAACGTGGCCCGCACGATCGCCGACTTCTCGACGTTCGGATCCATACCCGATCGTCTCGAGCAAGGCATGTTGAACATGCAGTTCCTGGCGCGGCTGATGAACGATCCGCGTGGCTTCGGCGCCAACCCGGCGTTCCAGGTCGGAACGCCGGCGGCGTCACCGCTCGTGCCCAACGACGTCTTCTACAACGGCAACAGCCAGGGAGGGATCTTCGGCGGCTCGGCCACCGCGATCTCGAAGGAGTGGACTCGTGCCGTGCTGGGTGTCCCGGCGATGAACTACAGCGTCCTGCTGCCGCGCAGCGTCGACTTCGACCCGTTCCTCGCGTTGTTGCGGGTGTCGTATCCCGACCAGAAGCAGTACACGTTGGGCGTCGCCATGAACCAGATCCTGTGGGACCGCGGTGAGCCCGACGGCTACGCGCAACACATGATCTCGGACCCCTATCCGGGGACGCCGAACCACCAAGTGATGCTGGTCGAGGCCTTCGGCGACCACCAGGTCGCCAACATCGGCACCGAGACGGAGGCGCGCACGATCGGCGCGTTCGTGCGTCAGCCCGCCATCGCACCCGGCCGCAGCAACGACGTGACGCCGATGTGGGGCATCCCCTCCGTGCCGTCGTCGCCGTTCGCCGGTTCGGTGCTGGAGTTGTGGGACTTCGGCACACCTGCGCCGCCCATCGAAAGCCTTCCGCCCGAGTCGCCGCAGTTCGGTAGCGATCCGCACGGAGCGGCGCGCAACGTCCCGGCAGTGCGCGATCAGGTGTCGCAGTTCCTGCAGCCCAACGGCGCGTTCGTCGACGAGTGCGGCACCGGTCCCTGTCACCCGTGACAGCGGCCGCACGCCGGCGTCAGAGTGACCGGCGCTTTGCGTCGAGGAGCTCGACCTCGCTGGCGTTCGTCGTGAGGTCGGAGGCGCGCTCGTAGGCGCGGCGGGCGTCGTCGCGCCGGTCGAGCCGAGCCAGCAGCTCACCACGGGTGGCGTGGTACAGGTGGTAGTCGTCGAGGTCGAGGTCCTCGATCGCGGCGAGCGCGAGAGCAGGTCCGTGCACCTCGGCGACGGCGACGGCGCGGTTGAGCGCGACGACAGGAGTCGGAGCGACCGTCAGCAGTTGGTCGTAGAGCGCGAGCACCTGCTGCCAGTCGGTGTCGGACGCGGTCGCCGCATCACTGTGCACCGCGTTGATCGCGGCCTGGATCTGATACGGCCCGGGTTGGTTGCGGCGCAGGCAGCGGCGCACGATCGCCTGGCCTTCGTCGATCAGATCTCGGTCCCATCGCCTTCGATCCTGCTCGCTCAACAGGACCATCGTGCCGTCGGCGCGCGTGCGAGCGTGCCGCCGTGCCTCGATCAGCAGCAGCAGCGCGAGCAGACCGAGCACCTCCGGCTCGTCGGGCATGAGATCGGCGAGCACCCGCGTCAACCTGATCGACTCGACGCACAGGTCGGCTCGGATGAGCGCGTCGCCCTCGGTTGCCGTGTATCCCTCGTTGAAGATGAGGTAGAGAACGGCGAGCACGGGCGGTAGACGGTCGGGGAGCTCCGACGTCTTCGGCACGCGGTATGGGATCTTGGCGTCACGGATCTTCTGTTTCGCCCGGACGAGCCGCTTGGCCATCGTCGGCTCGGGGACGAGGAACGCCCGGGCGATGTAGGCAATCTCGAGTCCGCCGAGCAAGCGCAACGTGAGCGCGATCTGTGCTGCGGGCGCGAGCGCAGGATGGCAGCACGTGAAGATGAGGCGAAGGCGATCGTCCTTCATGTCCGCGGCTTGCTCGATGACGTCGTCGGGATCGGCGAGCGCGAAAGCCTGGACGTGACGGTCGTGGCGGGAGGACTCGCGGCGCAGACGGTCGATGGCCCGATTCCGCGCCGTCGTGGTGATCCAGCCACCGGGGTTCGGAGGTAGGCCATCCTTCGGCCACCGTTCGCTCGCGACCACGAACGCTTCCTGCACCGCCTCTTCGGCGATGTCGATGTCACCGAAGAGGCGGATCAGGGTTGCGATGACTCGACCGGACTCCTCGCGGAAGACCCGTTCGAGTGCTGTGTGGTCGGCGGACGTCACGGGCGCTGGCGGCTCAACCGTCCTGGAAGGGCCGGACCTCGACGGGGTTCATGCACGCCGCGGACCCCCTCGCTGCCCAGTCGAGCGCGGCGTCGAGGTCGGGCGCAGTGATGACCCAGAAGCCGCCGAGGTACTCCTTCGTCTCGGCGAACGGGCCATCGGTGATGACGACGTGGTCGGTGTCTCTACCGTCGACGACCGTCGCGATCTCCGGTGGATGCAGTCCACCGGCGAACACCCAGGCGCCGGCAGCCATCACTTCCTCGTTGAAGCGGTCGACTTGCTCGAACCCTTTCTGCATCTCTTCGTCCGAGGGCATCGGGGTATCGGGGGCGTGGTGAACGGAGAGCAGGTATTGAGGCATGTGTTGATCCTTCCTGGTCGGGCGGGTGGTGTGGCGACAGTTGGTTCGGGTCAGTCGGACAGACGAGAGGCGAGGGCGGGGATCACGATGGCCGCTGCGACGACGTGGGTGAGCATGAGTGTGAGCTTCGTCGACGTCTGCGCGTCGGCGAGCACGTCCGGGACGAACGTCAGCCCGGTGAGCACGAGCGTCGTCGAGATGAAGGTGTGCCGTGCGCGGGAAGCGCGCCGAGCCATGACGGCCGCCGAGCGCGACGCCGATCACGGCGGCGATGAGGGTCATTTGGGCGAAGCCGAGCAGGGGGATCGACTCGCCGCCGACGGCCAGGGAGACGCCGATCGCATCCGCGGCGGCGGCGACAGCGGTGGTGGCGGCTGCGGCGACGACTCCGGCCGTCGCGCCACGACGGAGCAGCTGACGGTTCGAAGCGGTACGGGTTGCCGGGCTGATGCTTGTGGTCAGGGTGGTTGCGCTCATTGGGCTCCTCCTGTTCGGCGGGTCCGGTGCCCGCGTTCGACAGGTGCTACGAACGGGCGGCCGCCCAGAGGACACGTCTGGGCGAATTTCTTCGGCTCGTGCCTCGCAGTCGGTCGGCCAGGTGTGTGCACGAACCGACCTGTGGCGTCGTTCACGCGCACACCTGAGCGGCCGCGGCATAGCCTCGCGGCTCGTGGGGGACGCCAGCAGGGACGGGGCCGGCGACGACACCGGCGCGAACACCGACGACGACCCCCTGCGCGCGCGCAATTGCTCGACGCCGCCGCGCAGGTCTTTGCGTCGAAGGGCTACTTCGGCACCCGGATCATGGACATCGTGAAGGCCGCGGGCCTGTCGAGCGGCGCGGTGTACGGCCGTTTCGCGTCGAAGGACGAGCTCTTGATGGAGGCGATCCTGCGCCAGGTCGAGAAGAACGCGATCGCTCGACGCTTCGAGGGACGGACCGTCGCCCAGGCGCTGGTCGAGGCGAGTCGCGCCGAGGGTCCACTCGACGACGTCGAGGCCATGCAGCTCGAGGCGTTCATCGCCGCGCGCAGGGAGCCCAACATCGCGAGTGCGATCGCCGAGAACCGCAAGCAGTTCCGTACGACCATCGTCGAGCCATTGGTGCAGCGCGCCATCGCAGAAGGCTCCGCCAGTCCGAACGCCGACTTCGACTCGATCGTGTACTTCATCGAGACGCTGCAACTCGGTCTCCTGGTGCAACGCGGCGCCGGTCAGCCGGTTTCCGACAACCAGGCGTGGCAGCGATTTCTCGCCCGTCTCCTCAGCGCGATGGCGCGCCCTGTGTCGTCACGCTGACGTGTCAGCCAGGTACGACGACTGGATGGCGTCGACCTGTTGGCGCAGCTCATCGGCTGTGCCGCTGATGGAGATGCGTCCCCGATCCATGACGTAGACGCGATCGGCGATCGTCATCGCCTTGTGGACGTGTTGTTCGACCAGCAGCACACCGGCGCCGCCATCGGCCGCGGTTCGAAGTGCTGCGAACAGCCGGTCGACGATCATCGGCCCGAGGCCCATGGACAACTCGTCGGCGAGGACCACGGCTGGACGGCGCGACAGGGCGAGACCCAGCGCGAGCATCTGTTGCTGCCCGCCGGACAGGAGCGCGACTCGTCTGTCGATGTGCGCTTCCAGCTCGGGGAACAATTCGACGACCGCCTCTGGTGTGGTGCGGAAAACGCGGAGGTTCTCGGCCACGGTCATCCGTGTGAACACGGCGCGCGCGTCGGTGACCAGCGCGAGCCCGGCACGGGCACGCTGGTGCAGCGACGACGTCTGGTCGAGGCCGAGACACCGGACGGAACCGCCGAGCGGCGCGAGGTCTCCGGCCAAGCGTGAGGATGGTGGTCGTCTTGCCCGAGCCATTGGGTCCGAGCAGTGCGACGAGCTCGCCCTCGTGAATCTCGAGATCGAGATCACGAACGATGGTCACCTTGTCGTATCCGGCCACGAGGGCTTCGGCTGCCAGGAGCGCGCTCACGGGCTGCCCATCTCGACGGCCGCCGGCCGTGCCGGTGGTTCATCAGCGATCGGTTCACCGAGGTAGGCCTCGATCACGAGCTGATCGGTCTGGATCTCGCGCGGCGTCGCGTCGGCGATCTTGCGTCCGAAGTCGAGTGCGACGATTCGGTCGCAGGTATTGAGGATCAGCGCCATGTCGTGCTCGATGACGACGACCGCGACGCCATGGCGTTCGGCGAAGTTCCGGATGAGTGTCGCCAGCTCGCGACTCTCCTCGTTGTCCAAACCCGCGGCCGGTTCGTCGAGGAGCACGATGCCGGGGTTCGAGATGATGGTTCGTGCGATCCCGACCAACTTGATGATGCCGTGAGGGAGCGTCGTCGGTCGTTGGTCGAGAACCGGGCGCAGACCGAGTTCTTCGACGACCGACTCGGCGACGGGCGACAGCGGCCGGCGGTCGCGCCACACCAGATCGCGGACGTATGACCGGCGAGATCTGCTGTCCTCGGCCACGAGCAGGTTGTCGCGCACGGTCAGCTCTTCGAAGAGCTCGACCCCTTGCCATGAGCGTGCGATGCCGGCCCGCGCCCGGCGCTCCGGGCTCCATGTGGACACATCCGTGCCGTCGAAGAGCACCAGCCCGGACTGCTGACGGGTGAAACCGGTGATGACGTCCAACAAGGTCGTCTTGCCGGCGCCGTTCGGACCGATGAGTCCCACCACCTCACCGGCTTGCACCTCGAAGGACACGTCGTCCACGGCGACGACGCCACCGAAGCGAACCGACACGCCGCGCGACTTCGAGATCGCGCCCGGTCAGTCCGAAGTCGGCGGGGGCGACCGGAGCCGGTGCGACGGGAGTGGCCACGCGACGACGGGGCAAGCGCGTGCCCATCCTCGCCCACATCGACGCCACGCCGTCGGGCGCTCGGCGGAGAAGCTGGACCACGCCGATGGCGCTGAAGATGGCGATCCAGGCCGCGACGTTGTCGAGGTTCGGCAGGACGTCGTTCGTGATCCGAGTGGCGATGGCGCCCGGTGCCGCGCTCGCACCGAGGACGACGCCGGAGATCCACCCGAGGCCACCGATGACCGCGTACTGCACGAGCAGGATCGAACCGAAGACGTCGAACGAGCTGAACTGCACGTTCGTCTGGCGGAAGGCGAGCAGGATGCCACCGAGCGCTGCGATGCCGGCGCCGACGGCAAAGGCGTAGAGCTTGACGCCGACCACACTGATGCCGAGCGCGGCGGCGGCCCGCTCGTTGCTCCTGACCGCGATCATCCGGCGCCCGGTTGCTCCCACTCGAAGGTTCGCCACGACGAACGACACTGCGAGCAGGGCGAGAAGCATCAGCGCTGCGTACCGTTGCGGGTGCGCGAACGGATCGAGGTCGTAGCCGAAGATCTCCGGGCTGTGCACGCGGATCCCTTCGAAGCCGCCGGTGAGCGACGCGTTCTGGAAGATCAGCGCGCTGAAGACGAGTGACAGCGCCAACGTGACGATGGCCAACGTGACTCCCCGTGTGCGGATGGCGGGAAGTGCCACCAGCACGCCGATCGCCGTCGCGACGACGACGCCCACGACGACGGCGAGGACGAAAGGAACGTCGAAGCTGTTGGCCGCGCGGGCCGCGGCCCATGCCCCGAATCCCGCCAGCGCGTACTGGCACAGCGACAACTGCCCGGCGTATCCGGAGACCACGACCACCGACGCGATGATGATGCCGATCCCGAACGTCACGACCAGCGCGTCGGCATAGCTCGGAACGGCGACGATCAGCACCACTCCGGCGGCGACGGCCACCGCGAGGGCGACGCGTGACACTCTGCCGCTCCCCGGCAACGGCAGCCGCGCCGACATCTCGCCGCGGGTCGGTCGAGCCCGTCCCGAGAACACCGTCACCGACGAGGATGATGATGAGCGGCACCGCCTCGGTGAGGCCCGTGAGCGAAGCGGTGCTCACCGAGAACGCGTGGGCGAGGTCGGGCTGGAACAACGAGAGCTCGCTCTGGATGACGGCGATCGCGAGCGCGGCGATGACGGTGACGGCGAACGACGAGAACCGTCCGACGAGCGCGGCGGCCAGCGCAGGCAGCACGGCGATCGACAGGACCGTCGCGTTCAGTCCCACGATGGGCGCCAGCAGGATGGCCGCGAGCGCCGACAGAAAGCCGGCGATCACGTAGTTGACGAACTCGATCCGGTTCGGTGCCCATCGCGCGATCGCCGCGACGCGACGGTTCTCCGAGACAGCGGACGTCGCGAGACCGAACAGCGTGCCGCTGTAGACGAAGCGCAACCCGACGGCGAACAAGAGGACGACCCCGATCAGGATCAGACGGTCCTGCGAGATGCGAAGGTCGCCGGCGATGACGATCGAGCGATCGGGCAGCAGCGACGTCGGCGCGCTCAGTTGGTTGGTCCAGATGACGAGCATCGCGCTCTGCGCGGCACTCAACAGCGCGAGCGTCGCGATCAGCCGAGCTGAGCAACGACGTGTCGCGCAGCACCGCCATGACCGCGTACGTGAACATGCCGAGCGCGACGCCGACGGCCAGCCCCGCCGTGAGCGCCAGCGGCGCTGGCCACCCATGGTCGTCACGAAGTCCGTAGCAGATGAACGCCCCGATCGCACCGAGTGCAGCGGCGGAGAAGTTGAGGACGCCCGACACCCGGTACACGATGACGATCGACAGTGCGACGAGCGCGGTGAGTGCACCGGTTGCCATCCCGAGGAGGACGAACCTCAGCGTGGTCTGGCTGAGGAACTCGGTCGCAAGGAGCACGTTCAGTTGTTCTCGAGTTTGAACGGCTTCGTCGCGTCACTGAAGTCCGACACGCGGACGTACTTCCCGTCTTCGACCCGCGTGACCATCGCGTCTCGGGTGTAGATGCGGAAGCCGGACAGGGACGCGATGTCGGGGAAGGCGTTCGTGGTGAAGTCGAACGGTGCGATCTCCGGACGGTTGATCGGCCCTGCCTTCGCCATGGCGTCGACGAGCTTGGCTGAGTCGAGCGTCGCGATCTCCGACGGTGGGAGCTTCTTCAGGATGTCGACGAGCGCATGCACATTCGCCCACGCGCCGGTGCTGGCAGGGCTGAGCTGGTCACCGTTCGCGTTGAAGCCAGCGGCCTTGAGCTCCTTCAGCATCTGCTGGATGCCCGGGTTGTCGCTGTCCGACGGAGGCGCCTGTTGTGTGAGCAGGTAGACGCCGTCGGCCTTGCTGCCGAGCTGCTTCAGCACCTCCGGCGGCATCAAGGTCACGGCAGTGAAGATCGGGATGTCATGCGGCGAGATCCCTTCGTCAGCGAGCGCGTTGAAGAACGGCACGATCTGCGTCGTCAGGATCAAGCCGAGACCGCTCGGCTTGCGGTTCGCGATCTGGGCCGCGACCGGCGCGAAGTCGGTCGTGTCGGGCGGGATGAACAGCGAGTCCAACTTGACGTTCTGTCCTTGCGCGACCTGCTGAGAAGTCTGAACGAACGTCCTCGTCGCGGCAGTGTCTATGGAGACCATCAGGGCGTCGTGGACGCCGGCGGCGGCCGCAGTCGCCGAGCCGCCGACGACGAGCGTCAGCGGGGAGCTGATCGAGAACGACCTCGGATCGGTCAAGTCGAACACGCTTCCACCCCCGGTGAGGATGCCCGGCAGGTTCGCGGCGCTCGTGCCGTCAGGGTATGAACCGCTCGATCCGAAGAGCGCGAGCGATCCGTCGTCGTGCGCCTCGCGGCCGCATTTCGTCGCCTCGTTCGCGTCGGACTTGTCGTCGCACGTGGTGATGTCGATGGGTCTTCCGAGTGCACACTCGCTGTTCACGGCGCGGAGTGCAGCGTTCTGTCCGTTCTGCGCCTCGGTCGCGAGGCTCGGGTACGACAGCGGACCGGTGAGGCTCGCGATCGACGTGAGCTTGATCGGCTGGTCCGGTGCATTGTCGCGTTCGACGTCGGTGCGGCAGCAGCACCGCCTCCGCCGTTCGAGCTGTTGGCCTTGCTGCAACCGGCAGCAATGAAGGACCAGCCACGAAGAGCACCGCGACGGACGTGCGGAACGAAACCCGAGTTGACATCGGCCCCCCTAGTCACCCGACGGAACCTGAATCCTTCATCCGTCGGGAAGAAACTTTATTCAGATCCACGCGAGGGCGCTGACCGCTCGGGTCTGCACGTCAGTCGTGGGCCTCGCTCTGGCTCGCGACCGGCGCAGTGGCGCAGCCGATCGACGAGTCCGCCATCCCGTAGTAGAGGCGCCATTCGCTCTCGTAGAGCACCAGCGCTTGCGCGAAGCAGACGTTGGCGACCTGTCCCGCTCGTTCGTCGGCCGTGTCGGCTCGCAGGAACGGTTGCGTGGTGCGAGCGATGCACGCCGTCGGATCCGCGCTGTCGAAGAGAGCCTGGCCTGGTTGGTAGGAGAGGGCCGGCAGCCACGGGTCACCGTGCTCCCAGTGGTTGGCGCCGTTGTAGACGAGCACGATTCCGTCCGCCGTGAGAACGGCAGGCGGCCCGGGCTCGACCAGCAAGGAGTCGAACCGATGTCGACGCGGGAACAGCAGTGGTCGCAACACCTCGTGACCGGCAACACGATGGACCCTCCAGGACCCGTCGTAGACGAGGTACCTGTCGCCCGTGGCGTCGAACCGTGACGGCACCCAGTGCACGAGATCGTCGGATGTGGCGGCGAAGCACGTGCCTTCACCCCAGTACATCCAGAACCGTCCGTCCACGCGCGCGGCGACGAGCCGTCCGTCGGCGATCTCGGTGAGGATCGCACCACTCTTCGACGACCGGCGCGCGTATGGCGTGCCGGCGAACGCCGGACCGTGCTTCGTCCATGTGCGGAGATCGCGGGACGTCGCGACCATGAGCGTGCCGCTCTTGCCGTCGAATCCGGTGTACGTGCACACGTACTGACCGTCGGGCGATTCGACCACGCGTGGGTCCTCGCAGCCGCCCGCGCCTTCCCAAGCGTCCCACTCGTCGTCGCCGGGCCCGAGCACTGGTTCGGGCTCCACCTCGAAGTGTTCGCCGTCCGAACTGAGGGCGAGACCGATCCGGGACACGCCCGCGTAGCGGCCAGTCGAGTCCTCGCCTCGAACGAGCAAATGGATCGTGGAGTCGTGAACGACCGCACCGGGGTTGAACACGTCCTTGCTCGCCCACTCGAGATCGGGCACGTTGCGGATCACGGCGTCGGACAGACGAGTGAACGGCCCGATTTGCCAGGAGGTCTGTGCGCCAACCGCCCTGTCACGTCGGTTCACGCACGCACCTCCTCAGAGAATGGGCGGGACGATCGCTTCGATGAGGCTGGGACCTGGCTCGGACAGTGATCGTTCGAGTTGGGTCGTGAATTCGTCGGCGGTCTCCGCTCGACTGGCCGGCACGCCGAGACCGCCGGCGATCGAGACGAAGTCGATGTCGGGGTGGTGGAGGTCGAGCATCTCCTTCGCCTTCGGTCCGGGTTCGGCGCCGACCCGGTTCAACTCCATGTTGAGGATCGAGTACGACCGGTTGTTGTAGAGCACGGTCGTGACATCGAGACCCTCTCGCGCTTGTGTCCACAGGGACTGGATCGTGTAGAGCGCGCTGCCGTCCGCTTGGAGGGCAACCACGCGACGCCCCGGGGCCGCGACCGCCGCACCGGTCGCGACCGGGAGCCCTTGTCCGATCGCGCCGCCGGTGAGGCACAGCCACGTGTGCCGCGGCGCGTTGACGGTCGATCCGGGATTGGACAACCCCGACGTCTGGGCCTCGTCGGACACGATCGCACCCTCGGGCAGCAACGCGCCCAGCGCCGCGGCAACCGCGTCGGCGGTCAACGCGCCCGTCGGTCGTTCAGGACGTGGTCCGATCTCGGCGGGAGTCACCTCGGGCGCGTCGAGCGCGTCGGCCAACGCTTCGAGCGCGGCTTCCGCGTCTTCGTCGTCCGCCGCGAGCGTGGACACGTCGCATCCGTCAGGTACGAGGTAGCTGGCCTTGCCCGGATAGGCGAAGAAGGACACCGGCGCCTTGGTGTCGACGACGACGAGATGCCGGAACGGATCGAGTTGCATCGTTGCGAACTCGGCCAGATACGCCAGCCGCGTGGGCTCCGGAAGTCCGCCGCCGCGCTCGATGCGAGTCGGAAAGGTCTCGGCCAGGAGCCGTGCGCCGGTGGCCGCCGCGACGCGTTGCGCGGCGAGCAGCGCGCGCTCACTGAGCGCGGACCCGCCGAGGAACAGGGCAACTGGTTCGCCGGACCGCGCCACCTTGGCGACGAGCTCCACGGTCGCGGGATCGACCGGGCGGCGCCGGGGCGTCGTCGCGCGTTCAGCGGGTTCGGCGCCGTCGCTCCACGACGTGTCGGCCGGAAGGATGAGGGTGGCGACTTGACCGGGAGGTCCGAGCGCGGCTGCCACCGCTGCGGCGGCATCGGCCCCGACCTGTTCCGTCGAGTTGCACGTCCGGATCCATGTCGACACGTTCCGCGCGACGGTCTCGATGTCGGACTCGAGTTGCGCGTCGTACTTCTTGTGGTACGTGGCGTGGTCTCCGACGATGTTGACGATCGGAACCTTGCCCTTGCGCGCGTTGTGCAGGTTCGCCAGCCCGTTGCCGAGGCCCGGACCGAGGTGGAGCAGCACCGCGGCCGGATGACCGTTGATCCTGGCGTAGCCGTCGGCCGCCCCGGTTGCGACCCCTTCGAACAAGCCGAGCACACCGCGCATCTGCGGGACGGCGTCGAGGGCCGCGACGAAGTGCATCTCCGACGTGCCGGGATTCATGAAGCAGGTGTCGACGCCGCTGGCGACGAGTGTGCGGATGAGTGCTTCCGCGCCGTTCACGTAGCGTCCTCCAGGTCGAAGATCTTGCCGGGGTTGAGAATGCCTGACGGATCGAAGGCGCGTTTGATCCGTCGCATGAGCGCCACCTTCGTCGGATCCTCGAGCTCGAGGAAGTAGGGCTTCTTCGTCGTGCCGATGCCGTGCTCGCCCGAGACGACGCCTCCGAAGTCGATGCCGGCGGCGAACAGCTCGAGCATCAGTCGCTTGCGCGCCACCGGATCTCGTTGGAACACGGCGAGGTGGACGTTGCCGTCGCCGGCGTGGCCGCATCCCGCGATCGAACGCGCCGTTGGCGTCTCCGAGCTCGCGAGCCTTGGTCATGAACTCGGGGATCGTCCGTCGAGGCACGGCGATGTCGACGATGTCGTCGGCACCGTTGGCCTTCGCCAGCCAGAACGCCTTCTCGCGTGCTTCGATCAACTGCGCGGCGGCCGCCGGCGGCAGAACGTAGACGTCGACCGCACCGAGCTTGACGAGGAGCTCGGCGATCGCTTGGACGTCCTCGTCGAGACGGTCGTCGTGGTCGCTCTCCATGCGGACGACGAGGTAGGCGAGCGCAGTCGCTTGGACATCCGCCGGAACGCCGAGCTCGACGGCGTATTCACGCTGGATCGCCGCCATCGTCAGCATGTCGATGTACTCGAGGATCGACGGAGCGAGACCGCTGGCGATGACCTTGGGCACCGATGGCGGCGACCTCGTCCAACGTCGGGAACGGGGCGAGGACGGTCGCGCTGAACGCGGGCCGCGGGACGAGCTTGAGCGTCGCTTCGGTGACGAGCGCGAGCGTCCCCTCCGATCCGATGACGAGCTGCGTGAGGTCGTAGCCGGATGACGCCTTGACGACGCGGCCCCCCGTACGGATGACCTCACCGGTGGCGAGCGCGAGCTCCAACCCGAGCACGTGATGCCGGGTGACACCGTGCTTCACGGCCTGCATCCCGCCGGCGTTCGTGGCGATGTTGCCGCCGATCGTCGCGCTGTACTCGCCGGGATAGACGGGGTACGCGAGGCCGAACGGTCGCGAGCGCAGCATCGAGCTGGTCGAGCTGCACGCCCGGCTGCACGACTGCCAGATGTGTCTCCTCGTCGACCTCGAGGATCTGCCTTCATCCGTTGGAACGACACGACGACACCACCGTCCAGCGGGATGCACGCACCCGAGAGCCCCGAGCCGGTGCCGCGTGCGGTGACCGGCACGCCGTGCTCCGTGCACGTGCGCAGCACGTCGATCACCTGCTCGGTGGACTCCGGCAGGACGACGGCTCGGGGTGGCATCGCCGTCGCGCCGAGCGCCTCGTCGTGGGACTCGTCGTCGGCGACGTCGACGCCGGTTCGGACGTTTGCGGTCCCCACCCGGGCGATCAGCAGATCGATGAACGAACTCGACTCGTCGGTCACGCCGACATCTTCGTCCCGAATGACTCCGAGCGCTCTGGACAGAGAAATGAACGGTGGTTACGTTCCCGCCTCACCGTTTCGGCGTTCGACGGGGCCCCTCGAAGGGACGCCTCGTACGCAATTTCGAAGGAGACCGGGATCTCACGCGCTGACCGCACACTTCGGGGCGCTGCTGCGCTCGTCGGCGTGGCCGACGAGGTGTCGCCCACCGGCGAGCTCGATCGGCGCGGCCGCGAGCTCGAGGCGGCGATGGTGCGCGCGGCGCTCGACGACGCCGGGCTCGAACTGCGCGACGTCGACGGGGTGTGTCATCACGTGTCGTCGGTGGGCTTCGCCGAGTACCTCGGTATCGCTCCCCGGTTCACGGATTCGACGAGCACCGGAGGATCGAGCTTCGAGGTCCATGTCGAGCACGCAGCGGCGGCGATCGCCGCAGGCGTGTGCGACGTGGTCGTCGGCGTCTACGCCGCGACACCACGAAGCGATCGCGCGTCGCGGCATCCGCCGGTCACGGCGTCCTGGTGCCGATGGCGGGGACCCGAGGGCCGAGTGGGAGATGCCCTACGGGCTCCGCATGCCGATGGGCCCGTACGCGCTCGCCGCCTCGCGGCACATGGCCGAGTTCGGGACGACGTCCGAACAGCTCGCGCAGATCGCGGTGAGCACGCGCGAGTGGGCCTCCCGCAACCCGCGAGCGCGATATCAGAAGCCGATCACCATCGAGGACGTCCTCGCGTCGCCCATGGAGTCGAGCCCGCTGCACCGTCTCGACTGCTGTCTCGTCACCGACGGCGCCGGCGCGTTCGTGCTCGCCACCGCGCCGCGAGCCGCCGCGCTCGCCAAGCCGCCCGTGTACGTGCTGGGCGCGGCCACCTGCCACGACCACCTGATGATCTCGCAGATGCCCGACCTCACGACGACGCCCGGCGCGGTGAGTGGTCCGGCAGCGTTCGCGATGGCGGGGATCCGGCCCGACGACGTCGACGTCCTGATGAGCTACGACAGCTTCACCATCACCGCGTTGCTGCACCTCGAGGATCTCGGGTTCTGCCCGAAGGGTGAAGGCGGTCCGTTCGTCGCCGACGGCAGGCTCGGCCCCGGTGGGACGTTGCCGACGAACACGAACGGCGGCGGCTTGTCGTACACCCATCCCGGCATGTACGGGATGTTCCTCATCGTCGAAGCAGTGCGCCAACTGCGAGGTGAGTGCGGCGAACGGCAGGTGCCCGGCGCCGAGGTCGCGGTCGCGCACGGCTCCGGCATGGTGCTGTCGTGCATGTCGACGGTCGTCCTCGGCACGGAGGCGACCTTGTGAGCGACGTCGTCGGTGAGACCGCTCGTCCCGAGCCGCCGATGTCGTCGGTGTCGACGCCGTTCTGGGACGCGACCCGTGCGCGACAGCTGTTGGTGCAGTGGTGCCTCACGTGCGATCGCGCCGTCTTCTACCCGCGTGCGGTCTGCCCCGGCTGCCTCGGCACCGATCTCGAGTGGCGGACGTCGGTCGGCACGGGACGGGTCTACGCGGTGACAGTCGAGCACCGCCCTCAGGATCCTCGGATGGCGAGCCGAGCTCCCTACGCGATCGCGCTGATCGACGTCGACGACGGATGGCGCATGCTCGCCAACGTCGTCGACTGTGATCCCTCGGAGGTGACGGTGGGAATGGCGGTGACCGTCACGTGGGAACCGCTGACCGACGGTCGCCACCTGCCGCTGTTCTCGCCGCTCGGGGCCTCAGATGCCTGAGCTCGGCCACTGGGCGTCAGCGACACCGGATGCAGCGGCGCTCGTCTGGTCCGGCGGAAGGCGGACGTTCGCCGACCTCGATGCGAATGCGAGCCGGCTGGCCCGAGCCCTGCGTCATCGGGGGCTCGGCGAAGGCGACGCCGTCGCCCTCATCGCCGGGAACCATCCGGCGTTCGTCGAGACGTACTACGCGTGCCTGCGGGCCGGCTTCCGTCTGACCCCCGTCAACTGGCATCTCACCGGCGACGAGGCGAGCTACATCGTCTCGGACTGCGAGGCGAAGGCACTTGTCACGACGATCGACGTCGCCGGTGTCGCGCGCTCGTGCCTCGCGCGAGCGCGTGACTGCAAGATCGCACTCGTCGCTGGCGGTGACGTCGAAGGCTTCGAACGGATCGAAGATGCGATGGACTCCGAGTCCGGACGAACCGCTGACCGATGCGACGCTCGGGACGACCATGCTCTACACATCGGGCACGACGGGGCGTCCGAAGGGTGTACGGCGACCGCCTGGCGCGGCCGCGACGCCGATCGCCGACCTGGGCGGCTACGCCGAGCTCGGCGGCGACGTTCATCTGTGCACCGGCCCGCTGTACCACGCCGCGCCGCTGGCGTTCTCGTTGCGGATCCCACTCACCTTCGGCGCAACCGTCGTGCTCATGGATCGGTGGGACGCGGAGGAGACCCTGCAACTGATCGACGCGCACGGCGTCACACACACGCACATGGTCCCGACCATGTTCCATCGGCTGCTGTCGCTGCCACGCGACGTGCGTCGCAAGTTCGACGTGTCGAGCTTGCGGTACGTGCTGCACGGCGCCGCGCCGTGTCCCGTGCCGGTGAAGCGACGGATCATCGAATGGTTCGGCCCGATCGTGTGGGAGTACTACGCAGCCACCGAAGGGGTCGGCAGCTTCGTCGATTCGGCGACGTGGCTGGAACACCCGGGAACGGTCGGGCAGCCGTTCCTTCCCGACCAGGTGATCGTGGGAGACGAGGAAGGCAACCCGCTCCCCGCGGGTGAGATCGGTCTCGTGTACATCAAGGCCCGTGATGCGACGCGATTCGAGTACTTCAAGGACGAGGAGAAGACGTCGTCGACCTACCGAGGTGACTACTTCACACTCGGCGATGTCGGTTACCTCGATGACGAGCACTACCTGTATCTCACCGACCGGAGCGCGAACCTCATCATCTCCGGCGGGGTGAACATCTATCCGGCCGAGGTCGACAGCGTGCTGCTCGAGCACCCGGCGGTGGCGGACGTCGCAGTGATCGGTGTGCCCGACGACGAATGGGGCGAAGCAGTCCTCGCCGTGGTCGAGCTCCAACGTGGGCTCGAGCCGTCCGACGCGCTGACAGGCGAGCTGCTCGCGCACTGCCGCGATCGCCTCGCGCACTACAAGTGTCCGCGCGACTTCGAATTCGTGACCGAGTTGCCGCGGGAGGACAACGGCAAGATCTACAAGCGACGGCTGCGCGAGACCTACCGAACCCTGAGGACGGCGACCGGGGAGCGTCGGACGTACGCATCGGGCGACGGGCCATGACCACCGAACCGTTGGAAGAACTGCGCCACTGGCTCGAAGCGAACTGGGACCCCGACCTGCCCGTCGGCGACTGGTGGGAACGGCTCGGTGCGGCTGGCTGGGCGGCGCCGATGCTGCCCGTCGACTGTCACGGACGCGGCCTCTCCCGCGGCGACGCGCTCCAGGTCGGTCGCGTCCTCGCCGAGTGCGGTGCGCTCGGACCACCCGCCGGCCTCGGGCTCGCACTCGCGGCGCCCACCATCGCGACCCACGGGACCCGTGAGCAGATCGAGCGCTACGTGCCCGACATCGTGACCGGCCGCCTCGCGTGGTGCCAGTTGTTCAGCGAACCCGGCGCCGGCTCCGACCTGGCGGGCTTGTCGACCCGCGCCGAGCGCGATGGCGACGTGTGGGTCGTCAACGGTCAGAAGGTCTGGACCTCCGGCGGCCATCTCGCCGATCTGGGCATGTTGCTGGCGCGCACCGATCCATCGGCGCCGAAGCATCGGGGCATCACCTGGTTCGTACTCGACATGCACCAGCCCGGTGTGGAGGTCCGCCCGCTGCGCGAGATGACCGGCAGCACGATGTTCAGCGAGGTGTTCTTCACGGACGCGGTTGTCGCGGACCGTGCTCGCATCGGTGAGGTGAATGACGGCTGGAGCGTCGCCAACACCACGCTGCTCTACGAGCGCTCGGGCATGGGCGCCGGCAGCAATCAGCCCCCCGCCGGCTTCATGGTGCGGCCCGGGACGGTGGCCGGTGACCTGCAGAGACGAGCCGGCGACTTCGTCAGGACGCGCGCCGTGCCGAGCGCCGACTCGGAGTCGAAGCCTCAGACGTCACCGGCGAAGCTCTACATCGACCTCGCTCGACAGACGGGGCAGCACCGCGATCCGACGATGAGGCAGGAGCTGGCCCGGGCTCACATCCTCGGCGAGCTCCGACGCTTCAACACGGAACGACACAAGGCCGTGCGGGCGGCGGGCGGAGACATCCCGGGTATCGCCAACTTCTCGAAGTTGCTGATGGCACACGTCCTGCGGCTCAACCGGGACCTCGGCATGCGGATCCTCGGCGCCCGCGGGATGCTCCACGCGTACGACGACGATCAGCGCGCGAACCTTGCCGACCTTCCCGGTGGACGGGCCGCCCACGCCGTCACCGCGCAAGCGCTCAGGGCGCAAGCACTGCCGATCTTCGGCGGCACCGATCAGATCCAGCGCAACATCATCGGTGAACGCGTCTTGGGGCTGCCGAAGGAACCGGGCGACCTCTCGCGCCTTCCGTTCAACCAACTCCCCAAGAACGGCACGGCCCCGAGACCACGCGGCACGGACTGACGATGGGCCGCAGACCGATCGCTGACAGCCGATCGAACTCTGGGTCGCCGTGGTTGCTCGGGCGACCACGGCGCACCAACATTCGTCGAGATGCGGCCGCGTTCAGCCGAGCCGCTCCGTCGGGTAGCCGGGGTACGACTCCTTGAAGATCCCCGAGTGCAGCAGGACCACCGCCACTTGCATGTGGTGATCGACGTCGGTGAGCGTCGTGCGGGTCCAGTACGACTCGGTTCGCCTGCTCTCTCCGAGTCCGACGATCTCGCTCTCGATGGCGTACGGCTGTCCGACGAAGACGGGACCGTTCAGCAATCGGATCTCGAGGTCGACGAACAGGCCGAGCGACGGCGACCGGATCGGCCAGCCGAGCCCGCCCTTGTGCGCGAGCACGCTGATCATCTCCATCGGGAGGGCGGCTCGCCCCCAGGGCGACGACGTGCCGCCATCCGCCGTGTACCAGGGATGCGGCTCGGTGATGCGCGCCAACTTGTCGTCGAGTGAGAACGGATACAGCGGACCGTTGCTCGTGCCGTGGTCGACCATCACTTCGCCGGCAGCGCGTCGCATGCCGAGCTCGAGTTGATCGATGACGAACAATTCGCCAGGCGGACGCTGACGGGCGCGGCGTACGTCGAGCTCGGTCTCGGCGAACTCCGGCCCGATCGACGCGGTGCCCGACAGCACCGTGACTCCGTCGGCTTTGACTGCGGTGATGCGTCCGCCGCTGGAGCCGTCGACTGTGAGGTCGGCTCGAACCTCCTCGCCCTCGACCACCATCGTCGTGAAGTGGCCGCTGATGCACCCGTGCTCGAACCAGTCGCGCCCCCACACGAGCGCGGCGAGCGGATCGAATTGACTGAAATGCGTGGGCGCTTCGATGGGAGCACCCGTGAGACCCAAGTCGCCGGCCGTCTCGGCGTCATGGATGCTGCTGTGGCCTCCGTACTCCTGCGCAGCAAGCATCTGCGCCGGCTGCCGGAACGGCCCGGTCAGCGTGATCTCGGTGTCGAACTGTGTCACCTGGCTCAAGCTACGCGCCATCGAGCGCTAACGGCCCCGATCCAGATCCGCCTCGATCAGCGACTCGATCTCCTGGCGGTCGGCACGATCCTTCGCCCGGAGTAGGTGAAGGACGGGCGGAACCATAGGCTCGACGTCCCGCAGCTGATGCGGCCCGCGCTTCACATGGGCGCTCGGGACCAGCTAAGACGAACGAAACAACAGAGGAGCGGACATGGGTTTGGCCATCAACGACACGGCGCCCGACTTCGAGGCGGACACGACGCAGGGCAGGATCAAGTTCCACGACTGGATCGGTGATTCCTGGGCGGTGCTGTTCTCGCATCCGAAGGACTTCACGCCGGTCTGCACGACCGAGCTCGGCTACATGGCGAAGCTCCAGCCCGAGTTCGACCGTCGAGGCGTGAAGATCATCGGCCTGTCGGTCGACGCCAAGGGAGATCACGAGAAGTGGGCCGACGACATCGAGGAGACGCAGGGCGCTCGCCCCACCTACCCGATGATCGCCGACGATGACTTCAAGGTCTCGAAGCTCTACGGCATGCTGCCGGCCGACACGTCGGGCGACGCCAAGGCCCGCAAGCCGGCCGACAACCAGACCGTCCGCAACGTCTTCGTGATCGGTCCGGACAAGAAGGTGAAGCTGATCCTCGTCTACCCGATGACGACGGGACGCAACTTCGACGAGGTGCTGCGGGTCATCGACTCGCTGCAACTCACCGCCAACCATCGAGTGGCGACGCCGGTCAACTGGAAGCAGGGCGAGGACGTGATCATCGCCGGCTCTGTGTCCAACGACGAGGCGAAGGAGATCTACGGCAGCTGGAAGGAGCCGAAGCCGTACATCCGGATCGTTCCCGAGCCTCACTGATCGCGGCTTCCAAATCGGTTGCGCGGGCGTGACCGCGCGACTGGCATCTCGGTCGTGAAGGGTTACGAGCCGATGATGACCTTCGACGCGGCCACCGCCGAGGTCTACGACGGTCTCGCCGTCCGCGGCGACGAAGACGCGACGGTCGAATTCCTCGCCGCGCTCGCCGCGGGCGGCCCTGCACTCGAGCTTGCCATCGGAACCGGACGGATCGCGTTGCCACTGGCGACCACAGGTGTGCGCGTCGACGGCATCGATCTCTCGCCGCACATGGTGGCGAAGCTTCGGACGAAACCGGGAGGCGGCGATCTCGACGTCACCATTGGCGACTTCGCCGACGTCGGCGTGTCGCGCACCTATCGACTCGTGTACGTCGTGTTCAACTCGTTCTTCAACTTGCTCACGCAGGACGACCAGGTGCGCTGCTTCGAGAACGTGGCGTCACACCTCACCGACGACGGCGCCTTCGTGATCGAGGGTGGGTGCACGCTCGCGTTCATCGATCACCTGCGCGGCGGCCAGTATGTGGACGCCGAAGGCATCGCCGTCGACTCCGTGCGCTTCGATCTCCTGCGTCTCGATCCTGCGACGCAACTGCTCCACGAGAACCACGTCCACGTCTCGAAGGACGGCGTCACCTTCAACCCGGTCATGCAGCGCTACGCGTGGCCGAGCGAGCTCGACCTGATGGCACGGTTCGCCGGTCTTCGGCTGCGCGAGCGGTGGGGCGGCTGGCACCGGCAGGCCTTCACCGCGAACAGCGACAACGTCATCTCGGTCTACACACGCTGAGCGCAGTCGCTCGCGGGAGGGGGCAGCCGGTCGGCGATGAGTCTGGCGGGGTGACGTCGTCTGAGAAGTTGACGAACAGGAGGACACGCATGGTCAGCGGACTCACCGCAGAAGGCATCGAAGGTCTGCACGGCGCACTCGCCCGGCACGTCGAGCGAGGCGACATGCCGGGGCTCGTCGCGCTCGTGGCGTGCGGCGACGACGTGCACGTCGAAGCGATCGGATTCAAGGACTTCGGTGCGACGGAGCCCATCGGACGTGACGCCATCTTCCGCATCGCGTCGATCACGAAGCCGATCGCCGGCGTCGCGGCGATGCTGCTGATCGAAGACGGCGCGATGTCGCTCGACGATCCGGTCGAGCGTTGGCTCCCGGAGCTGGCCCAGCCACGGGTCCTACGCACGCTGGAGTCCGAGCTCGACGACACGGTGCCGGCCGAACGGCCGATCACCGTCGAAGACGTGCTGTCCTTCCACCTGGGTTACGGCACGCGTGATGGCGATGCCCGGCACGTATCCGATCCAGCGGGCCGAGCGTGCGCTGGACCTCAAGACGTACTCCGAGCCGTGGCCGCCCACCGAGCTGACCCCGGACGAGTGGATCGCCGCTCTCGGGAGCCTGCCGCTGCTCCACCAGCCGGGCGCGGGCTGGCGCTACAACACGGGCGCACATGTCGCCGGCGTGCTCATCGAGCGAGTGGCCGGGCACCCGCTCGCCACGGTGCTGCGCGAGCGCGTCTTCGACCCGCTCGGCATGGTCGACACCGGTTTCTACGTTCCTCCGGGCGACCTCGACCGCTTCACGACGCAATACGCGCCCGACAGCGAGACGGGCCGACTGCGCTTGCTCGATCGGCCCGACGGCTGGTGGTCGGTGCCACCGAAGCTGCCCAGCGCGGCCGGGGGACTCGTCTCGACCGTGGACGATCTGTTCGCGTTCACGTCGATGCTGGCGAGCGACGGCGGCGCACTTCTTTCCCCGGAGTCGGTGCGGTCGATGATGATCGACCGCATGTCCGCCGAGGAGCGCGCCGACAGCGCAGTCTTCGTGGGTGACCACAGCGGCTGGGGACTGATGATGGCCGTGCCCGCCGCGGACGGATCGACCGGCGTGCCGGGGGGCTACGGCTGGGAAGGCGGCACCGGTACGTCCTGGCGGACGGACCCTGCGGTGGGGCTCACCGGGATCCTGTTGACGCAGCGGGCGATGATGTCGCCGGAGCCGCCGGAGGTGGCGACCGACTTCTGGAACGCGGCCTACGCGAGCGTCATAACCTCCTGACCATGCCGAACGTCACCGCCAACGGGATCCAGATCGAGTACGAGTCATTCGGAGACACGTCAGATCCGCCGCTGCTGTTGATCATGGGCCTCGGCGCCCAGATGATCGTCTGGGACACGGAGCTCTGTCAGAGTCTCGCCGACCGCGGCTTTCACGTCATCCGATTCGACAACCGCGACGTCGGCCTCAGCACGCACTTCCACGACGCTCCGACTCCCGACGTCATGGCCGCGATGGTCGGCGACACGTCGTCCGCCTCGTACTTCATCAACGACATGGCCGCGGACGCTGCCGGCCTGCTCGATGCGCTCGGCATTCCGGCCGCGCACATCGTCGGCGCATCGATGGGCGGGATGATCGCCCAGGCGTTCGCGATCGAGCACCCTGACAAGACACTGTCGCTGTGCTCGATCATGTCGACGACGGGCGACACCGCGGTGGGCCAGCCGACACCGGACGCGCTCGAGATGCTGACGACCTCGCCCCCCAGACCGTCGACGATGCGGCGGACTCGGCAGTTCTCGCATCCAAGGTGATCGGCGGCAAGGGCTATCCCCTCGACGAGGAGCGCATCCGGGCCAGAGCGGTCGAGGCCTGGAACCGGGACCACGACGACGTCGGCATGGCCCGCCAACTCGTCGCGATCGTGGCGTCGGGCGACCGCACTCCGGGGCTACGAGGCGTGACCGTTCCCACTCTCGTGATCCATGGTGTCGACGACCCGTTGGTGACGCCGAGCGGGGGGGAGGCGACCGCCAAAGCCGTTCCCGGCGCGGAGTTGCTGAACCTCGAGGGCATGGGCCACGACCTTCCGATCCCGCTCTGGCCTCGGATCGTCGACGCCATCGTCGAGAACACCGCGAAAGCGGGTTCGTCGAACTAGCGCGCAGCACCGCGCGTGGGCTGCCGCGCGACGAATGTTGGTGCGATTCCGGGGTCATAGCCCCGGAATCGACCCGAAGTTCGCAGGAGGGGTCGCCGCGCGCAAACGGTTCGAATTGTCACGTTCCGAGTGACGAGCAGAAAATCGGGGAACCCGTGCCGCTGTGACAGTGGTCGAGGACTCACCCGCGATCGACGAGGCCGCAGGCGAGCCGTCGACATGGAAGACAACAGCTCAGCGCCACTGGCGTTGGGCGCGCTGGCCGGTCGCAGGCATCGGCGCGCTCTTCCTCGTCGGTCTGCTCGCGTTCTTGTGGCTCTGGCACTCGGTGAACCTGCCGAGCGACCTCCCACCGCTGCAGTCCTCGGTCGTGGTGGACGCCAAGGGTCGTCCCATCGCCAACTTCGACCAGAACGGCCTCCGCGAGTTGGTGAAGCTCGATCAGGTGTCACCGGTCGTCGTCGATGCGCTCCTGTCGGCGGAGGATCGCCACTTCTTCGATCACCACGGCGTCGATCCCGGTGGCGTCGTGCGGGCGCTCTGGCACGACGCGACCGGCGGATCGGTCGAGGGCGGCAGCACGATCACGCAACAACTGGTCAAGAACAGCTACCTGAACGGCGACCGTTCGTTGAGCCGCAAGGCGAAGGAAGCCGTGTTGGCCATCAAGCTCGAGCAGACGCACGACAAGCGCGACATCCTCGAGCGCTACCTGAACATCGTGTACTTCGGTCGCGGCGCGTACGGCATCCAAGCCGCGGCGCACGTCTACTTCAACACGACCGCCGACAAGCTCGACGCGAACCAAGCGGCGTTCCTCGTCGGTCTGCTGCGCAGCCCCGAGACCGCGGACCCGACCACCCATCCTGATGCGGCGCGCCAGCGGCGGGACCACGTGGTCGACTCGATGGTCGAGAACCACAAGCTCGCCCAAAACGACGCTGTGGCCATCAAGCAGCAGCCGATCGGCGCGCTCGATCGAGCGCTGGCGACACAGTCCCTGCCCGGCGTCGCGCCGTGGTTCGTCGACCTCGTTCGGCAGGAGGCGATCGCGCGTTTCGGTGAGAGCGCGGTGTACGGCGGCGGTCTACGGATCACGACGACCTTGGACCTCGACGACCAACAGGCGGCGGAGACCGCGGTCGCGCAGGTGCTGAACCAGCCCGACGACCCACAGGCTGCAGTCGTCGCGCTCGACAAGAGCGGCGCGATCCGCGCGTATGTCGGCGGCCGGGACTACAACGCGCTCAAGGTCGACCTCGCGCGTGGGCAGCAGGGAGGCGGCACGGGACGGCAGGCCGGCTCGACGTTCAAGCCGTTCGTCCTCGCCGCGGACGCCGAACAAGGCAAGACCGTCAAGCAGGTCTTCCCTGCGCCGCCGCAGATCACCCTTCCCACACAGTCGGGTCCGTGGACGGTGTCGAACTTCGACAACGAAGCCTTCGGTCCGACGGATCTCATCGACGGCACCGTGCACTCCGTCAACACCGTGTACGCGCAGCTCGTGCTGCAGGTCGGGCCGGACAAGGCAGCGGCGCTCGCTCACGCCGCCGGAATCACGTCCGACCTGCCGACCGAACCGTCGATCACGCTCGGCGCGGGCGACGTGTCGCCGCTGGAGCTGGCCGACGCCTATCTCACCTTCGCCCGCGACGGTGAGCGCGTCGAACCATTCGCCATCGCCAAGGTCCAGGCGCCCGACGGTCACACGCTGTTCGACGCCGATCCCAAGACGTCACCGGCGATGAAGCCGGACACCGCCCATCTCGTCGACTTCGTGCTGCAGCAGGTGATCGATCGCGGCACCGGAACCGCCGCCAAGCTCGACCGGCCCGTCGCCGGCAAGACCGGCACGACCGAGAACAACGGCGACGCGTGGTTCGCCGGCTACACCCCCGACTACGCCGCGGTCGTGTGGATGGGATATCCCGAGACCAACAGCCGGCCCATGGACAACGTCCACGGCATCACGGTCACCGGGGGAACGTTGCCGGCCCAGATCTGGCACCAGTTCATGGCGGCCGCGCTGGCGGACGTCCCGCCCGACAAGTTCCCCGACCCGCCGCCGGCACTGCTCGCGCCGCCCGGGGTCATGGCCAACCTCACGGTCACGCCTGCGAACGGTGGTCCCGGCACGACCATCACCGCCGACGGCATCGGGTACAACCAGTGCGCCGCCGGCTGGTACGTCACCGTCGGGTCGGCGCGGTCGGCGCCGCAGGCAGGAGCGACCGACGACCACCGAACGACCACGGTGGTCGTTCCCGCCGATGTCCCACCGGGGCCGGCAGACGTGCAGGCGTGGTGTGACCCCGGCACTGGCCCGCAGTCCGTGGCCCATGCGTCGTTCACGATGAACGCTCCTGCTGCGCCCCCTCCGCCGCCTCCAGCACCCTCCACGACAGCCCCGCTGCCACCGACGCCGCAACCGACCACGACCACCACGAGCCCGCCTCCCTCGTCGACCACGACCACCACGACGACGATCGTGCAGTGACGTCGTCGCTCGGCGCGTCGATGCACGATCGACGTCGAGCGGGACCGTCGGTCAGAGCGAAGCGCGGTACCCCTCGATGCGCTCGACCAGCTCGTCAGGTCGTGCCAGCGCGGGCAAGTGGCCGCCGTCCATCTCGTCGGGTGCGAAGCCGAGCCGATCGTGCACGACGCGACGCTGGAAGTCGGCCGGGAAGAACCGGTCGTCGCGACACAGGAGAAATCGTGTGGGGACGTCCGGCCACGCGTCGAGGGGCCACGGTTTCTGGAAGGGCGTCGAGGACTGGTCGCGAACGTGCTCGACGGACTCGACGCGCAACTCGGGCGTCAAGTCGTGGGTGAAGATCACCTCCGGATCGAACGGCTCGGGAAACACGTGGCCCGTGTTCGCCCACCAGTCGCCGGGCGACTCGCCCGGCCGCGGGACCATGGCGGCGACGAGAACGATCAGGTCGACGGGCAGGCGATCACACACCAATGGGGCCGTGAAACCGGCGAGCGACTGCGCCACGACGACGACGTGCTCGAGACCGGTCGCAGCATCGACAACCGTCGCCGCGTACTCCGCCAAGCCGGCGGAATCGTCGTCGCAGGGCAAGTCGACCGCGACGACGTCATGGCCGCGCGCCTGGAGTTTCGGGACAACCAGATGCCAGTACCAGGAGTCCGAGCCGGCACCGTGGATCAGCACGTACGAAGCCATCACGATGCAGACGATGCCGACTGCGACAACTCATCGACGCCGTGGCGCCACACCCCCGGCCGCGGCCACTCCGACACACAGTGCCAGGACCGACCCCCGCAGGTAGAAAGGCGGGGGAGGTCGTCGCTCATGCAGGGGCCGAACGAGCACCACGCCGGTCACGACCGTCACGGTGAGCACGCCGATCACGGTGATCACGCCGAGATGTTCCGTCGCCGGTTCTGGGTGAGCCTCGCGCTGACCGTTCCGACGGTGCTGTACAGCGACATGGTCCAGGACTGGTTGGGCTACACCGCGCCGCAGTTCCCCGGCCACACCTTCGTGGCGCCGCTCTTCGGGACGCTCGTGTTCCTGTGGGGCGGCCCGGTCTTCCTTCGTGGCGGCTGGCAAGAGCTGCAGGCGCGGCAACCAGGCATGATGCTGCTGATCTCGCTGGGGCTGCTCGTCGCATTCGGTGCCTCGATCGCGACCGAGTTCGGTTTGATCGACGTCGACCTCTGGTTCGAGCTGTCGACGCTCGTCACGGTCATGCTCTTGGGTCACTGGCTCGAGATGCGAGCCATCGGCCAGGCGCAGAGCGCGCTTTCCGCGCTCGGCGGAGCTGCTACCGGATCGAGCCGAGCGAGTCACGCCCGACGGTGTCGAATCCGTTCCCCTCGACGGGTTGAGCGTCGGCGACGTCGTTCTGGTTCGGTCGGGTGGCCGTGTCCCCGCGGACGGTGTGGTCGTGGACGGGGAGGCGGAGCTCGACGAGTCGATGATCACCGGCGAGTCGCGGCCCGTCCCGAAGCACATCGGCGACCGCGTCGTGGCCGGCACCGTGTCGACCGACTCCGCCATCCGGGTGCAGGTGACTGCTGTCGGCGCCGACACCACGCTCGCCGGTATCCAGCGTCTGGTGGAGGACGCGCAGGCATCGCAATCTCGCGCGCAGGTGCTGGCCGACCGATTTGCCGCGCTCCTGTTCTACGTCGCGCTGGGCGTGGCGCGATCACGTTCCTGGTGTGGACTGCGATGGGCGAGCTCGATCAAGCGATCGAGCGCACCGTGACGGTCTTGGTGATCGCGTGCCCTCATGCGCTCGGACTCGCGATTCCACTGACGATCGCGGTGTCGACGAGCCTCGCGGCACGGGCCGGCATCCTCGTGAAGAGCAGACTCGCCCTGGAACGCATGCGAGTCGTGAACACGGTGCTGTTCGACAAGACCGGGACGCTGACCACGGGCCGCCACGCCGTCACCGGCGTCGTAGCTGCCGGTGTCGCCGACCGTGACCTCCTCGCGCTGGCCGCAGCAGTCGAGGCGGCCAGTGAGCATCCGCTCGCACGAGCGATCGTGCGCGCCGCCCAGGAGCAGCAGGCCGAGATCCCGGTGGCGCGGAGCTTCCGGTCGATCACCGGTCGAGGTGTCGAGGCTTTCGTCGAAGACGACGCCGTGGCGGTTGGCGGGCCGGCCCTGCTCCGCGAACGTGAACGTGCAGAGCCCGAGGACATGGCGAAGACGACGGCTGCGTGGCGCGTGCCGTGGCGCGTCGGTGCTCCATGTCGTGGTGAACGGTCACGTCGTCGGTGCGCTGGCGCTCGAGGACGAGATTCGACCGGAGTCGCGAACGGCGGTCGACGAGTTGCACGCGTCGGGCGTGCGCGTGGTCATGATCACCGGTGATGCGCGCCAAGTTGCCGACGCAGTCGGGGCCGCGCTGGGCGTCGACGAGGTCTTCGCCGAGGTGCTCCCGGAGGACAAGGATCGTGCCGTCAGCGACCTCCAAGCGCGTGCGTTGAAGGTGGCCATGGTGGGAGACGGAGTGAACGATGCGCCCGCGCTCGCGCGCTGACGTCGGGATCGCGATCGGGGCCGGTACCGATGTCGCCATCGAGTCAGCCGGTGTCGTGCTCGCATCGAGCGACCCCCGCGGCGTTCTCAGCGTCATCCGCTTGTCCAGAGCGAGCTATCGCAAGATGGTGCAGAACCTCGCCTGGGGCGCGGGTTACAACCTCGTCGCGATCCCACTCGCCGCCGGTGTCCTCGCCCCCGTTGGCATCACGCTGTCTCCCGCAGTCGGTGCCGTGCTCATGTCCGCGTCGACGGTCGTCGTCGCGCTGAACGCGCAGCTTCTGCGCCGTCTCGACCTCAGCAACCGTGCAAGCGTCTCAGGCGAGCCCGTTCCGCCTGCCAAGCCGCGTCAGCATGCGTGACGTCACGGCCACGCGCTCCGGCGAGCCTGAACCACCCGTTGCCCGGGTGGCCCGTGTCCGAACGCACGACCACCGCAGTGAGGAGACCGCGACCGGCGTCGTCCTCTTCCTCGGAGAGTGTTCGGAGCGCGGGAGCGATGTCACCGGTCAGCCCGAGCTGTGACCGCAACTGGTCGTAGGTGATCGTCTCGCCGCGCGCCGCCACCTGTACGAGCAGGTCCCGGAGTGTCTGCATCGGCTTATCTTCCTCACGATGACCACGACTGTGCTGGGCCACGAGATACGTCGAGTCGAGGATCCGACCCTGTTGACGGGCGAGGCGCGGTTCGTCGCCGACCTGGATGTCGACGGTCTGCTGCATGCCGTGTTCGTCGACAGCACGGTCGCGCACGGACTCCTACGAGACGTCGACGTCGACGCCGCGAACGACTTGCCGGGCGTCGTCGCAGTCCTGACGGCACGAGATCTGGACCTGCCCGCACAGGGTGCGGCGCACCTCGGCGCACTGGCTCGGCCGTTGCTCGCCGTGGACCGCGTACGGTTCGTGGGAGAACCGGTGGCGGTCGTCGTCGCGGAGTCGTACGAGGCTGCGGTCGACGCGGCGGAAGCCGTGGTCGTGGACATCGAGCCGTTGCCCGTGGCGCTCGGTGCGGTGGAGGCCGCGGCCGACGGCGCGTCGCGGCTGTTTCCCGAGCACGGAACGAACATCGTGGGCGGGCGGCATCACGCGCTCGACGACGAGTTCTTCGCAGGCGACGACGTGGTGGTCAGCGCCCGGCTCACGCACCAGCGGATCGCACCGGCTCCGCTCGAACCCAACGGCGCGCTCGCCGTGCCCGAAGCGGACGGGTCGATCACCCTGTGGGCATCGACCCAGGGTGTGTTCGGCGTGCGCGATGAAGTCTGCACGATCCTCGGCCTCGAACCCGACCAGGTGCGCGTCCGCGCGCCGTGGATCGGCGGCGGCTTCGGAGCAAAGGGCGGCACCTACGTCCAGCAGGTCATGGTGGTTGCGCTCGCTCGCCGTCTCGGACGCCCGGTGCGATGGATCGAGACGCGAACGGAGAACCTGCTCGGCATGACGCACGGACGCGCGCAGGTGCACGAGGTGACCGTCGGCGCCCGGCGCGACGGCACGCTCGGCGGTCTGCGGGTCCGCGGTTGGGCTGACGTCGGCGCCTATCCCGTGCGGGGCACGTTCATCCCGCTTGTGACGCGGTTCATGTCTGCCGGTGTCTACCGGTGGGAGCGTCACGACTACAGCGCGATCGCCGTGCTGACCAACGCCACGCCGACCGGCCCGTATCGAGGCGCCGGCCGCCCCGAAGCAGCGGCGATCTGTGAGCGCGCCGTCGATCTCGTCGCCGCCGAGCTCGGCATGGATCCGGCCGAGATCCGTCGACGCAACTTCCCCGCGCCGGAGGAATTCCCCTTCACCACGAAGACCGGGGCCGTGTACGACACCGGCGACTACGCGAAGGCACTCGACACGGCGCTCGACCTCGTCGGCTACCGCGAGCTGCGAGAGGAACAACGCAGCCGGCGTCTTGATCAGAGCGCGTCGTTGCTCGGCATCGGCATCGGCTGTTACGTGGAGACGTCGGGCAACGGCGGAGAATTCGGCGCGGTGGCGGTGGACGACGACGGCTCCGTCGTGGTCACCTCGGGCAGCGTCCCGCACGGCCAAGGACACGAGACGATGTGGGCCCAGATCGCGAGCGCCACCCTCGGTGTGCCGTTCGAGTCGGTGCGCGTGGTTCACTCGGACACGCAGCGTGTCGATCATGGCACCGGTACGTTCGGATCGCGGTCGTTGCAGCTCGCCGGTTCCGCGGTGCTGCGCGCGTCGGAGCAGGTTCTGCTGCAGGCGCGGACCCTCGCTGCCGAGCTGCTCGAAGCGGCGGTCGACGACGTGGTCGTGTTGGACGACGGCCGAGTCGGCGTCGCCGGTGTGCCCGTCACCGGACGCACGTGGGCCGAGCTCGCGGTCGCAGCACGCGCGTGGAGATGCCGCTCGCACATGCCCTCGACTTCGAGCAGTCGGGCACGTTTCCGTTCGGCTGTCATGTCGCGGTCGTCGAGATCGATCGCGAGACCGGCCAGGTCGCGATCCGTGACGTCGTTGCCGTCGACGACTGCGGCGTCGTGATCAACCCGCTCCTCGCCGCTGGTCAGGTCCACGGCGGACTCGCGCAGGGCATCGCGCAGATGCTCTTCGAGGAGGTCCGTTACGACGACGACGGCAATCCGCTCACGGCGACGCTCGTCGACTACGCCGTCCCGTCAGCGGCCGAGCTGCCCTTCTTCCGAACGGCGCACACGGTCACGCCCACACCCCGGAACCCGCTCGGGGCGAAGGGAATCGGCGAGTCCGGCACGACCGGCTCGATCAGCGCGTTCTGGAACGCGGTGGTGGACGCCCTCGCGCCGCTCGGCATCCGCCACCTGGATCCACCGTTCACGCCCGCGCGCGTGTGGCAAGCGATGCGGGATGCGTGATCAGCGCGCGAGCGGCTCTTGGTAGACGAGCGCGGAACCGTCGAGCACGACGGTTCCGTCCTGGTTGGTGATGGTCGTGCGCAGCGTGCAGATCGGCTTGTCGGCCTTCACCTCGATCACCTCGGCTTCGGCGGTGATCTCGTCGCCCGGCCTGACCGGCGCTCGAAAATTCCAGTCGACGTGCAGGAAGACACTGCCCGGACCGGGGAGGTCCTCGGCCACCGAGCGCGTTCAGCAGACCCGACGTGACGCCGCCTTGGACGATGATCCCGCCGAACCGGCTCGCCTCGGCCGCTGCGCTGTCGTAGTGCAGGGGATTGCGGTCGCCCGTCAGCTCGGTGAACAGCTCGATGTCGCGAGCGGTCACCTTCCGCGTGCGACGCCGCGGTCTGTCCTTGGTGCATGAACAGCAGGTTTGCACTCCTGTCGCGACTTGTCCCCGCGTATCGTCCAGGGCGTGGGTGAAGGCGTGTCGCGCGAGGAGCTGCAGCTCGCCACGCGCAACCACGGCATGCCGCTCGAGGCGCTGCGCTATCCGGTGACGCCCGTCGGGCTGCACTACCTGTTGATCCACTACGACATCCCGATGGTCGATCCCGTCGCCTGGCGACTGCGGATCGACGGATGCGTCGAGCACGAGCTCGAGCTGTCGCTCGACGACCTGCGGGCCATGCCGGTCACGACGCGCGTGCTGACGATGGAGTGCGCGGGCAACGGGCGAGCGTTGCTCGATCCTCGTCCGTCGAGCCAGCCCTGGCTCGTGGAGGCAGTCGGGACCGGCGAGTGGTCCGGCGTCGAGCTCCAACACGTGCTGTCGGCCGCGGGACTGCAGCACGCAGCGGTCGAGGTGCTGTTCACGGGCGCTGACCGTGGGGTCGAAGGCGGTGTCGAGCAGTGGTACCAACGCAGCCTCTCCGTGCACGACGCGCTCGCTACGGGTGCACTCCTTGCCTACGACCTGAACGGCGCGTCGCTTCCTCCCCAGCACGGGTTCCCGCTGCGGCTGGTCGTGCCCGGCTGGTACGGCATGACGAACGTGAAGTGGCTCTCCGCCATCACCGCCATCGACACGACGTTCGAGGGCTACCAGCAGGCCGTCGGTTACCGGATGCGGGCGGCGGACGACGATCCCGGTGCACCTGTGACGCGCATGGTCCCGCGCGCGCTGCTCCGACCGCCCGGGATCCCCGACTTCTTCACTCGCACGCGGATGGTGGAGGCGGGTGACTGCGCGGTCGAGGGACGAGCGTGGTCCGGCGCGGCTCCGATCACGTCGGTCGAAGTCAGTGTGGACGGAGGCGACACGTGGAGCGCCGCGCAGCTCGACGACGAACAAGCTGTCGTCGGCAAGTGGATCGGTTGGACCTATGCCTGGCGCGCTCGTCCGGGCGAGTTCGAGCTGTGTTGTCGAGCGACGGACGCGGCGGGCACGCCGCAGCCGCTACAGCCGGCGTGGAACGTCGGTGGCTACGCGAACAACGCAGTGCAACGGGTGCCGGTCCGCGTCGTCGGTCCGGACGATCACCAGGCGTAGGCCTCGGGGGCCGGCCCGCCCGGGCCGGGGAAGATCTTGTCGAGGCGGCCGAGCGTCTCCGCGTCGAGGTCGATGTCGACCGAACGCAGCGCGCCGTCGAACTGCTCCATGGTTCGCGGGCCGATGATCGGAGCGGTGACGACCGGGTTGCTCAGCAGCCACGCCAGCGCCACATCGGCCGGTCGCTCACCGAGCTCGGCGCACAGCTTCTCCCACGCGTCGAGCGTGTCCCGCAGCCACTCCGCGGCCGCCTTCATGCCATCGCTCGAGCGCCGGCCGTCGCCCTGGCCGACGGAGCCGCCGAGCAGGCCGCTGCCCAGCGGGCTCCACGGCAGGATCCCGACGCCGTAGGCCTCGCACGCAGGGATCACCTCGAGCTCGATCGTGCGGGTCTTGAGGTTGTACAGGCTCTGCTCCGAGACCAGGCCGAACGAGTTGCGACGGCGGGCTGCCTCGTTCGCCGCGGCGATGTGCCATCCCGCGAAGTTCGAGCTGCCGACGTAGATGACCTTGCCCTGCGCGACGAGGAGGTCCATCGCCTGCCAGACCTCCTCCCACGGCGTCGCGCGGTCGACGTGGTGCATCTGGTACAGGTCGATGTGATCGGTCTGCAGGCGGCGAAGACTGGCCTCGCACGCGTCACGAATGTGCCGGGCCGACAGCTTCGAGTCGTTGGGCCATTCACCGGCCACGTTGCCGTACACCTTCGTCGCGAGGACGACCTTGTCCCTGCGACCCCCGCCCTGGGCGAACCACCGGCCGACGATCTGCTCGGTCTCGCCGCCCCCGTAGCCGTTCGCGGTGTCGAAGAAGTTGATGCCGGCGTCGAGAGCGCGGTCCATGATCGCGAAGCTGTCGGCCTCACCCGTCTGCGGGCCGAAGTTCATCGTTCCGAGGCACAGCGGGCTCACACGCAAGCCTGAACGTCCGAGATGGCGATAATCCATGGCCCCGGACCTTAGGCCGCCACCACTCATTCTGGCGTCGTCGACTCCGGATAGCCGAGGTGAGTCGACGCCAGAACGGTCGCGCGTCTGCTCGTCGGGCGCCGGATCGCAGGGATGACACTCGAGCTCGAGGGTGGAGTGCGTGATGCCGAAGCGGCGTTCGAGCAGCAGCTTGAGCCGGTCGCCGCTCGCCTGCGCCTCGTGCAGGCTCACCTCACCGCGCAACACCACGTGCGCTGACATCGCCGGCACGTCCGACGCGAGGTTCCACAGATGGAGGTGGTGCACGGCTTCGACTTCGTCATCGGCGGCGAGGGTGGCCTCGACCGACGCGGGATCCATCCCTCGGGGCGTGCCCTCGAGGAGGACGTGGGCGGTGTCCCGCAACAAGCCCCACGCCGACCACAGCACGAGCAGGGCGATGAGGATCGACGCGACCGGGTCGACCCAGTCGGCGTTCCAGACGATGACGGCGATGCCCGCCACCATGGCGGCGACCGAGCCGGCTGCATCCATGGCCATGTGGACGAAGGCGCCGCGCATGTTGAGGCTGTGACCTTGCGCACGGGCGAGCAGGACCGCGCTGACGACGTTGACCGCGAGGCCGATGGTGGCCACGACGAGGACACCGGCGCCGGCGACATCCGCGGGCTCGCCGATCCGTCTGACCGCTTCGTAGATCACCCACGCCGCCACCACGAGCAGGGCGAGGCCGTTGGCCTGCGCGCCGAGCACCTCGGCGCGCTGCAAGCCGTAGGTGTGACGAGCCGTCGCGCGACGTTCGACGAGGTGCTGCGCGACGAGCGCGACGCCGAGGCCGGCGACATCGGAGAGCATGTGTGCCGCGTCGGCGATCAGTGCCAACGACTGGAACGCCAGGCCGCCGAGGAACTCGACGACCATGAAGACGCCGTTGGCGACCAACGAGATCCACAGCGCACGACGTTGGGCGGAGCGGCTCACGTGCGAGTGCGCAAGGTCGGCGTGGTCGGCGTGACCATCGGCATGACCGTCGTGAACGTGACCGCGGCCGTTCATGGCAACAGGCAACGCTACCGTCCGCACACCGTCCGGCCGCTGTCGTGCTCAGGTCATCAGTTCGCCGGCGTCCACGGCAGCCGGAACCACATTGCCTGGGGGTGCCAGCGGGCACGCCCACGCGGGGTCGTACGCACACGACGGGTTGTACGCGAAGTTCAGGTCGATGACGAGCACGTCGCCGTCGCCGCCGAGGTCCGCGCCCTTGACGGTGTCGATGACGTAGCGACCACCGCCGTACGTCCGGCTGCCCGCCAGGCCATCCTTGATCGGGACGAACACGCCGCCTCCGTAGGAGCCGATCCACCAGACGTCGAGATCGCCGACGCCGGCGAGCCGGACGCGGCCGACCCGCTCGAAGGGGACCACGCCGTCGGTCCCCGTCGAGACTTCGAAGGGTTCCGGCTCCACGTCGGTGTCCACGGTGGCCTCGAACCGCAGCGCGGGGTCGTACGGCGCGACGGGCACGCCTCCGAACGTCGCGCGTCGCGCCTCGGGGATGGGCGACTCGGGATGGTGCTGGAGGAGATCGTCCCGTGTCGCCTTCCAGAGATCGTGCGCGGCGCGGACGTCGGCCATCCCTCGGACCTCGGCGTACAGACGAAAGACCTTCCGGCGCCAATCGAGCAGCGGCAGCGACGTCACGCGACCAACCTATGAAGTCGGGCTACGAAGTCGGGGCACGGTTCCGAGTCTCTGACTAGAGTCAGAGAAATCCACGAGACCCGCATGATCGATCAGGTGCGATCCTTCAACCGGACCGTCACGCAACGAGTGGGCGCCCTCGACGACCACTATCTCTCCCGGGACCGGCCACTCGGTGAGGCTCGAGTGCTCTGGGAGATCGGCGAGGACGGCTGTGACGTGCGCAGCCTGCGATCGCGTCTGGCACTCGACTCGGGCTACGTCAGCCGGCTGCTGCGATCGCTCGAGGAGGCGGGCTTGGTGAAGGTCGTCGTGAGCGCACGTGACAAGCGCATGCGGTCCGCTCGTCTCACGGCGAAGGGACGACGGGAGCGTTCGTTGCTCGATCGACGCAGCGATGCCTTGGCCCGCGCCCTGCTCGAGCCCCTGACCGAGACCCAGCGTGATCGCTTGGTCGAGGCGATGCGGGAGATCGAACGACTGCTGACCGCGGCGTTGATCACGATCGAGTCCGCCGACCCGAACAGCCGCCATGCGCAGTACTGCCTGCGCGAATACTTCGCCGAGCTCGATCGCCGGTTCGACACGGGGTTCGACCCCGACGCAACGCTTCCCGCAGATCCCGCCGAGATGCGACCGCCGGCCGGCACATTCCTGGTGGGGGTGCTTCGTGGCGAGCCGGTGTGCTGTGGCGCGCTGAAGTTCCACGGCAGGGCGCCCGCGGACGTGAAGCGCATGTGGGTCTCGCCCGTCGTCCGTGGACTCGGCGTCGGCCGGAGGTTGCTCGCCGAGCTCGAGCGCAGAGCGGCCGAGCACGGCTGCGGCGTGGTCCGGCTCGAGACCAACCGCGCGTTGGTGGAAGCGATCGCCATGTACCGGTCCAGCGGCTACCGCGAGGTGGCTGCGTTCAACGACGAGCCCTACGGTGACCACTGGTTCGAGAAGTCGGTCGCCGACGACGTTGCGAAGAGGACGCACTTGTAGCGTGCGTCCGTGGACTCGCAACTTCATGCGCTGCAGGCATCCGTGCTCCGGCTGCATCGTCTCGTCGAACCGCTCGACGACAGTCAGCTCGTCGCTCCCGCGTACCCGACCGAGTGGTCGATCGCCGACGTGATGTCGCACATCGGATCCGGCGCCGTCATCATGCAGCGCCGGGTCGACGACGAGTTGGCCGGTCGCGATCTGCCCGACGACTTCGCGCCTTCCGTGTGGGACGAGTGGAACGCGAAGTCGCCGAAGGACAAGGCAGTCGACGGACTCGTCGCTGACGACGCGCTGGTGTCGCGGCTCGCCGGACTCACCGACGACGAGCGGGCCGGGCTCTCCATCAGCATGGGCCCGCTGTCGCTCGATGCCACCGCTGTCGTTTCCATGCGGCTCAACGAGCACACGCTGCACACGTGGGACATCGCGGTAGCCCGTCGAGGCCGCGGCGACGTTGCCGGACGACGAAGCGGCGCTCGTCGTCGACAACCTCGATCTGATCGGACGATTCACCGCCCGTCCGGACGGCGGCGACGAGCAGCGAATCCTGGTGCGCACGACGCGCACCCGAGCGCACGTTCACCATCGAGGTCAGCGCGGACAGCGTGTCCTTCACGCCCGGAGCCGACGACGTGGGTCACGACGGCGGCACGGCGGAGCTCGAATTGCCGGCGGAGGCGTTGATCCGGCTGGTGTACGGGCGCCTCGACCCCGACCACACGCCAGCGGTCAAGGGCGATACCGACGTCCTCGACCGGCTTCGCCGGGTGTTCCCCGGGCCCTGACGTTCGAGGTCAGGCGGCCAGGAAGTCGAGGATGTCGGGGAGAGCGCGACGGTCCTGTGCGAAGAAGGCGTGTCCGCCTTCGTACACGCGAAGCTCGGCGCCAGGTATGCGTTCGGCAATGGCCGCGCCGTTGGACGGTGGCGCGATCCCGTCGTAACGGCCCGACGCCACGAGCGTCGGCGACGCGACCACGCTGAGCCGGGAACACACGTCGTGGTAGCGGCGCGCCTCGAGCTGTGCACGTTCGCCCCGCAGTTGCTCCGCGCTGCGCTCGCCCGCGCGCCGGCGGTTCATCATGTCGACCAAGGCTTGATCGTTGGGATGAGCGGCCAGCCACGAGTCGTCGAACCGGGTGTCCATCAGCCGTAGATGGGCGTCGGCGTGCGCATCGGCGTCGAGGTCCACCAGCTCGTGCAGTGGGTACGACGCGCCACCGACGCCGCCGGGTGACGTGCACACGAGCGCGAGTCGCTCGACGCGAGCGGGAGCGGTGACCGCCAGCTCCTGCGCGACCATCCCGCCGAACGAGACCCCGACGACTCGGCACCGTTGCCAACCCACCGCGTCCAGCAGCGCGATCGCATCCGCGGCGTAGTCCGCCATCGAGTACGGCTCGGAAGGGATCTCCGTCTTGCCCAGCCCGCGTTGGTCGTGGACGAGGACGTCGAAACGAGGTTTGAACAGGTCGATGAGGAGCCTGCTCGTCTCGATCGTCGACCCCGAGCCGTTGAGGAACAGCAGGGGCGGGCCTGTGCCGGCTCGCTCGAAGTAGACGGCGATGCCGTTCGCCGTGACCGTCGGCATCAGGCTCGGCGGCCTCGCTGCCCGACCCCGGCCGGCACCCACACGACTGCTCGACGGCGCGAATGTGTTGGTCGCCTGGGCGTTCTGTCATCCTGTCGATGACAGGACGCCCGAGCGTCGGGCCGGAACATGCACCGACGTGGTCCTGGGGGGCACTTGTTGACGCAGAGCATCAGCGGCGAAGGGTAGTTGGGGCGGACGATGCCAGTGGCGACGGAACGTGAGCGAACCCAGGTGGTTCGCGACGGAGGCCAAGCCGATGCGCAGACGGGCGAGAGCCGGCGACGACGGATCGCGGTCCTCGTCGTGCCTCCGGCCGTTCTCCTGGCGCTGGGCGGCCTCTTCTACGGCTCGGCCGGGCGGGACGACGCCTACCTGACCTACTGGCCGGCCCACACATTGGCGACGACGGGAAGGATGGTGAACTACAACGGCCAGAAGGTCGAGCAGAGCTCGAGCCTGCTGCACGTCGTCGTGCTCGCGGCGATCTCGCGGCTGACGTCACTGTCGGTGCCGGCCACGGGATGGATCGTCGGCCTCGTGAGCGGCGCGGCGACGGTGGTCGTCGCGATCGTGCTGGCCCGGCGAATCGAACCTCGTGCGGGTTGGCTCGCCGGCGCGTTCGTGGCGACCTGCGCCTATCTCGTCTACTGGTCGTTCGGCGGCCTCGAGACGCCACTCGCCGCGTTGTGCTGCCTGTTGGCGGTCATCGGCGCGACTGCGCTCGTCGCCGGGCCCGCGTCGACGCCTCGCGGCCGCAGGATCGGTGGTCGCGATCGCCGCGTACGCAACCGTTCGGCCCGAGGGAATCGTCGTACTCGTCGTGCTCACCGGGGCGGTGACGGCAGTCGCCGCGCTCGGTCCTCGGATGCCCGTCTTCCGTCCGGGCGGCAAGCGACTGCCGCGGCGCGGTGCCCTGCGCCTCGTCCTGGCGGTGGGTGGTGTCGTTGCAGCGGTGATCGTGTTCCGGTTGGCCTATTTCGGCGACGTCGTCCCGCAGCCGGTTCATGCCAAGGTCAACGGTCTCGAGCCGAGCGACGGGCTGCAGTACCTGCGGGACTGGCTGGTCGCGCCCGGGGTGCTCGTCCTTCCGGTCGTGGCTGCGGGTGCGCTGTTGCAACGGCGGGCCCGGCGGTCGCTCCTCGAGCTCGTCGCGTGGCTCATGGCGGCGTGTCAGCTCGGCTTCGTCGTGTTCGCGGGTGGCGACTGGATGGAGGCGGGTCGCATGCTCGTCCCGTTCCTCGCCGTGAGCGCGGTGCTGGCCGGCGTGACCGTCGCGCGGACCGAGCGGCGTGTGCTCTTCGCGTGCGCAGTCGTCGCCATCGAGATCTTCGGCGTCGTCGCTGTGGCACGAAGCGATTCGACCGGACAGCCGTTGTGGGCTTCGTCCGGTGACGGCGGTGATCCGGCCGCAGCCGATTCCCTTCCGTTCTTCGAGCGCGCGAATCGCGTTCACCTTCGCGACGGCATCTTCGAGACGCACGTGCAGGATGTGGTCGAACGGTTGCACGCGGCGACCGGCAGGCAGATCACGGTCGCCAGCGGCCAAGCGGGCATGGTGCCGTACTACCTCATGGACCGCGTGGGGACGGACGCGAAGTTCATCGATCGCGGCGAGTTGAGCGGCGATGCCTTCTCCCGCTGTCCAAAAGGTGGCGTTCCGTTGTCGTTCGGGGCCGGCACGTTGATGTCCTACAACTATTGGTTCTCGCACCAAGCGGAATGCGGCGTCCAGCGGCCTGACGTCATCTACGAGCTCGGGGTCACTCCTCGGACCCCCGTGTACACGCGCGACTACAAGACCGTGTACCAGGAACCGGCCCGACCGCTCTACGCCGACTCTTCCAGCCTTCCCGGCACCGCAGTCGACGCTGCGCAGTTCGTCGCCGTGCGCGCCGATCTCGTCCCGCTGCTCGGGCACTGACGCTGTCACGCCGGCTCGGTCCCATCCGTCACTGCTATGACGGACACGCGACCTGGGAATGACGATGAACGAACGTGATCTGCTCGCCGAGCGCTTCGAGGGACACCGCTCCCACCTCCAAGCCGTGGCCTACCGGATGCTGGGCTCCGCCAGCGAAGCAGACGACGCGGTGCAGGAAGCGTGGATCCGGCTCAGTCGAACGGACACGAGCGCCGTCGACAACCTCGGGGGATGGTTGACGACAGTCGTGGCCCGCGTGTGTCTCGACATGCTGCGCTCTCGCAGTGCTCGCCGTGAGGAGCCGTGGGATGCGCACGTGCCCGAGCGCGTCGAGTCGATCGAACGCGGCATCGACCCCGAGTACGAAGCGGTGCTGGCCGATTCTGTCGGTCCCGCGCTGCTCCTCGTGCTCGAGACGCTCGCACCAGCGGAGCGTCTTGCGTTCGTCCTGCACGACATGTTCGGCGTTCCCTTCGACGAGATCGCCGCCATCGTTGGTCGCTCACCCGACGCGACTCGACAGCTTGCAAGCCGCGCTCGCCGTCGCGTGCAACGCGGCGACTCGTCGAGCGCGGATCCCGATCGTCAGCGTGAGATCGTCGACGCGTTTCTCGCCGCCGCTCGTGGTGGCGACTTCGAGTCGTTGCTCACGCTCCTCGATCCCGATGTCGTGCTGCGCGCCGACGCGGCAGCCGTGGCAACGGGAGCGCCGGGTGAGATCCTCGGTGCGGTCGGCGTCGCCGAGACGTTCTCAGGGCGCGCTCGCGCCGCGCAGGTCGCGCTCCTCGACGGCATCGCCGGCCTCGTCTGGGCCTCGCGGGGTCGGCCCCAGATGGTGTTCGACTTCACCGTGGAGGACGGCAAGGTCGTCGAGATCGAGATGGTCGCAGATCCCGGCCGACTCGGCGACCTCGACATCGCGATCGTCGGCGAGTGAGCCCCTCACGCAACCGACCCGAGGCCGAAGTCGACGTCGACGAACCACTCATCCGATCGCTGTTGCAACAGCAGATGCCCGACCTCGCGCCGCTTCCGCTCTCGCTCGTGGCATCCGGATGGGACAACGTCATCTACCGACTCGGCGACGAACTCGTCGTACGACTTCCCAGACGCTCTGTCGCGGCGGCGCTCGTGGAGCACGAACTGCAATGGCTTCCCGTGCTCGCGCCGACGCTGCCCTTGCCGATACCGGCGCCGATCCGGGGCGGCCACGCCGGCGATGGCTACCCGTGGGCGTGGACTGTGTGCCGATGGTTGCCGGGCGTCGTCGCGGAGCAGGCGTCGTTGTCCGACCCGCGGGATGCGGCCGCGACGCTCGGTCGGTTCGTGGCCGCGCTGCACCAGCCGGCGCCGCCGGATGCGCCCGCGAACCCGTTTCGCGGCGTTCCACTGCGTGATCGCGCCACGGTGGTGCTCGAACGCATCGACGCGATCGCGGACGTCATCGACGTCGCCGCCGTGCGATCGTCGTGGGACGACCTTCTCGCGACGCCGGAGTGGACGGGACCCCCCGTCTGGTTGCACGGCGACCTCCATCCGCTGAACGTGCTCGTGGACGACGGTCGGCCATCGGCCGTGATCGACTTCGGCGATCTGACTGCGGGCGACCCTGCCACGGACTTGTCGCTCGCGTGGATGATGTTCCCGCCCGGCGAGCGGGGCGTGTTCCGAGACGCGGCCGGCGACGTCGACGACGACACGTGGCGGCGCGCTCGGGGATGGGGGCTTGCACTCGCGCTCGCGTACCTCGCCAACTCTGCGGACAGCCCGCTACTCGCTCGTATCGGCGAACGGACCATCGCCGCCGTCCTCGACCGACGCCTGACCTTGTGCGCGGGAGACGACGGCGACCGACAGTTGCATGCCGAGTCTGTGTCATCTGACGTGGTGGCCGCCTGCGATCGGCGGTCCACTCGACCCATCCCTACTCGGATGTGGAGGAACGTGATGGCAGTTGACGAAGCAGTGCTGATGGAGTTCGTGGGCAAGGCCGTGGGCGACCTCGGTAGCGCCCTGACGGCAGGACTCGTGGTCGTCGGCGACAAGCTCGGTCTCTACAAGGCGATGGCCCACGCCGGCCCGTTGACCTCCGAGCGAGCTCGCGGCGAAGACGGGCACGACGGAGCGCATGGTGCGGGAGTGGCTCAACGGCCAGGCCGCTTCCGGCTACGTCACGTACGATCCCGCGACGCAACGCTACGAACTGCCGGACGAGCAGGCCGAAGCGTTGGCGAACGATGACAGCCCGGCAAATGTGCTCGGTGGGTTCCAGATGATCGTCTCGACCTTGCGGGCCGAGCCGAAGATCACCGACGCCTTCCGCACCGGTGCGGGCGTGGGCTGGCACGAGCACGACCCGGGCGTGTTCGAGGGCGTCGAGCGCTTCTTCCGTCCCGGCTACACCGCGAACCTCGTGCAGTCGTGGATCCCGGCACTGGACGGCGTCGAGGCGAAGCTCCACGCGGGAGCACGCGTCGCCGACGTCGGATGCGGGCACGGTGCATCGTCGATCGTGTTGGCGAAGGCCTACCCGAACTCGACGTTCGTCGGCTTCGACTACCACGGTCCGTCCATCGACGAGGCGCGCAAGCGCGCCGCGGACGCCGGCGTCACCGACAACTGCACGTTCGAAGTCGCTGCGGCCAAGGACTACCCCGGTCACGACTACGACCTCGTCGCCCACTTCGACTGCCTGCACGACATGGGCGATCCGGAAGGAGCCTCCGCGCACGTGTTGCAGTCACTCGCCCCGGATGGAACGTGGATGATCGTCGAGCCGTTCGCCAACGACGGCGTGGCGGACAACCTGAACCCGATCGGCCGCGTCTTCTACTCGGCGTCGACGTTCATCTGCACGCCGACCTCGATGTCGCAGGAAGTCGGGACGGCGCTCGGCGCGCAGGCCGGCGAAGCTCGCCTTCGCGACGTCATCACCGGTGCAGGGTTCACCCGGTTCCGTCGCGCGACGGAAACGCCGTTCAACCTGGTGCTCGAGGCGCGTCCGTGAGAACCACCAGGCGAACACGCTGGCCGTTGGCCGGTGTGTTCGCCTGGTTCGGCGCGGTGTTCGGCAGCCTTGCCGTCATCGCGCTCGACGTGCAGAAGTCGCTCGGCCTCGGGCCGGGCGCCTTCGGCGCGTTGCTCGCCGTCGGGTTCGCCCTCGGTGCGTGCGCGGCGCTCGCGGGCGGTGCGCTCGTGGAGCGCAGTGGCGAGGGCGGCGCGCTGCGGCGCATCGTGCTGCTGTGGACCGCAGCGCTCGCGGCGGCAGTCGTCGCACCAGCCACCGTGCCGCTCGCTGTCGCAGTCGTCGCCGTCCTCGCCGGCGCAGGTGCGCTCAACGCGACGCTGAATGCGTGCGCGGCGAACGCCGTCGCCGGGAACACACGGAGGTTCGTGCACTACCACGCGGCGTACAGCGCGGGAGCATTCGGGGGCGCGGTCATCACCGCGGTCATCGAAGGTGTCGGTGCCTCGTGGCGCGTCGTCTGGTTGTCGCTCGCCGTGGCGGGTTCGCTGCTCGCCATCCCTGCGGCGCGAGTCGAGAATCGCGCCGGGCTCCCTGGCGCCGAGTCGCCTTCGATGCGCTCCGTGCTGGCGCTCCTGAGGGCGCCGGCGATCCGCCACCTCGCGCTTCTGTTGTTCATGGCGGTCGCCGCGGCCGGCGCGGTCGACACGTGGGGTGTCCGTTTCCTGCGCGTCGAACACAGCACGTCAGCCGTCGGTGGCGCCGGCGCGTATGCCGTCGCGCAACTCGTTGCCGTCGGAGCACGGCTGCAGCTGGTGCCCGCATCGGACGCGCGGCGGGCGGAGCCGGTCGTAGTGGCGAGCGGGTTGCTCGCCGCGGGATTGATCATCGAATGCAGCGCTTCCTCGACGTGGGTCAGCGCCGTCGGTCTCGCCGTGGCGGCCGTGGCCAGTGCGCTCGTGGTGCCTCTCCTGCTTCGCTCGCAGCGGCGTCGGCGCGCGGCCGGCGGCCGCGGTGGCCGCGGTCGGGGCAGTGGGACAACTCGGTTTCGTCGTCGGCCCGCTGCTCGTCGGGGTCGTGACCGCGCTCGGCGGATCCGCCGCCGGACTGCTCGCGGTGGCCGCGCTCGCCCTCGCCACGGCGTTGGGGGCGCGATGGCGCCTGGTCGTTGACGGCCCGATGCCGGTGAACGACTCTGAGAGCGCCATGAGCGGGCTCGAACAGACGTGAGTTCCTGCCGAGGCTGCGGCCAGCCGTCCCCGGAAGGCGGGCGCTACTGCCCGTACTGCGGCACCGCCCTCCAGCCGATGTGCGCATCGTGCGGCCAGGAGAATCCGAGCGGCAGCACGTTCTGCCTGCGGTGCGGGAAGCCGCTCAATGCAGCGAGGACGGCGTCGCCGCTACCGGCTCCGCAGACTCCGGCTGCCCGCCCGAGCCTCGACGCGGAGCGCCTCACGGCTTTCGCCGGCGGCCGGTACCAGATCGAGCAGTTCATCGGTGAGGGCTCGCGGAAGCGGGTCTACCGCGCCCACGACACGCGCCTCGATCGCACGGTCGCGCTCGCCATCGTCAAGACCGAAGGTCTCGATGCGGCGGGACTCGATCGGGTTCGGCGTGAGACGCGCGCGATGGGCCGGCTCGGCGACCATCCGAACGTCGTCACCGTGTACGACGTCGGCGACGACGACGGACGTCCGTTCATCGTCAGCGAGCACCTCGCAGGCGGCGACGTGGAGCAGCTCCTGCGCGCCAGCCCGGACAACCGGCTGCCGCTCGAGCAGGCCGCGCGAGATCGCGGCCGACGTGGCCTCCGCACTCGTCCACGCGCACGCGCACGACACCATTCACCGTGACGTGAAGCCGGGCAACGTGTGGCTGACCAACGACGGCACCGCCCGGCTCGGCGACTTCGGACTCGCGGCGGTGGCGGAGTCGTCACGCCTCACCAAGGAAGGCATGATCGTGGGAACGGTCGCGTACCTTCCGCCCGAGCAGGCGATCGGCCGGTTGCCCGACCCGCGCAGCGATCTCTATTCGCTCGGCGCGATGGTCTACGAGCTGGTCACCGGTCGGCCCCCGTTCGTCGGAGACGACGCGGTCGCTGTGATCTCGCAGCATCTCCACACCGCGCCGGTCGCTCCGAGCTGGCACAACCCCGCGGTGCCGCCCGCCTTCGAATCGCTCGTGCTGGCGCTCCTTGCCAAGAACCCCGAGGACCGGCCGGGCGAAGCGAGCATCGTGCACACCCAACTCGTCGCGATCAGCGCGGCACTGACGTGGTGGACGCGGCGACGACGCGACGACTGCGAGTGCAGGCGCCAACCCGCTCGACCGTCTCGCCGCCGGCGTCTTCGTCGGACGAGAAGCTGAAGTCACGCGGCTACGCACCGCGCTCGACGACGCCCTGTCCGGACGCGGTCGCCTCGTACTCCTCGCCGGTGAGCCGGGGATCGGCAAGACGCGTTGTTGCGACGAGCTGGCGACGTACGCGCGGCTGCGCGGCGCGCAGGTGCTCACGGGTCGTTGCTACGAGAGCGAAGGCGCCCCGGCCTACTGGCCGTGGGTGCAGGTCGTGCGGTCCTATGCGCACGAGCGAGACCCCGACGACCTGCGTTCCGAGCTCGGCTCGGGTGCATCGGCCATCGCGCAGGTCGTCCCCGAGGTTGCGGCCCGCGTGGTCGGTCTCGAGTCACCACCCGCGCTCGAGCCGGAGCAGGCCCGATTCCGTCTCTTCGATTCGATCACCGCGTTCCTCAAGAACGCAGCCCAGCGCCAGCCGCTGCTGCTCGTGCTCGACGATCTGCACTGGGCCGACGAGCCGTCGCTGCTGCTTCTCCGCTACTTGGCGGCGGAGATGACCGTCGGACGCATCGTCGTGGTCGCGACGTACCGCGACGTCGAGCTCGGACGTCACCATCCGCTCGCGGGCACGCTGGCCGAGCTCGCGCGGCATCCCGTCACGTCGAGGATCATCCTCCACGGTCTCGCCCGCGAAGACGTCCACCGGTATCTCGAGATCACCGCCGGCCATGCGCCTGCGGTCGGTCTCACGGAGGCGGTCTACGAGGAGACAGAAGGCAACCCGTTCTTCCTCGCGGAAGTGGTACGCCTGCTCGCCACCGACGGACGGCTCGACGCCGCCCGATCCGACCGCTGGAGCCTCACGATCCCGCAGGGCGTCCGCGAAGTCATCGGCCGCCGCCTGCAGCACCTGGACGAAGCGACGAACGACGTGCTCACCGTCGCGGCGGTGTGTGGTCGCACCTTCTCGCTGGAGCCGCTCGTCAGCGCGTCCGAGCGTTCCGAGGCGGAGGTACATGCGCGCGCTCGACGAGGCGATCGGCGCGCGTCTCGTCTCCGAGATCACCGGCTCAGCGTCGCGGTTCACGTTCGCGCACGCGCTCATTCGCGAAACCATCTACGACGAGTTGACGCTCAATCGACGCATCCGGCTGCACCGGAGGATCGCGCTCGGCGCTCGAACCAACGACGAAGCTCGAAGACCAGGCGGCGGTGGCCGAGCTCGCGCACCACTTCGCCATGGCGGCGCCCGGTGGCGACGTCGACCGCGCCGTGTCCTACGCCGAGCGGGCCGCGCAGCTTGCAGATGATGCCCTCGCCTACGAGGAGGCGGCCCGCTTCTACACGATGGCAGCGCAGATCCTCGAGATGGTCGAGCCCGTCGACGAGGGTCGCCGAGCAGAGCTGATCGTCCGCGTCGGCCAGGCGTGCAAGCGCGCAGGCGACATCGAGCAGGCCCGGGACGCGTTCCGCGCTGCGTTCGGGATCGGTCGATTGCTGGGCGAAGCCGACCTCATGGCGCGAGCCGCGCTCGGATTCGGCCGGCCGGGATTGCAGGCCGGCGTGATCGACGAGGAGTCGCGGGCCTTTGCCGCCGAGGCGCTCGGGGCACTCGGTCGCGAGCCGTCTGCGCTGCGCGCTCGGCTCCTCGGTCGCCTCGCGGCCGACCACTACTTCGTGGACCGCGCGCGGATGGGCGAGATCGCGGACGAGGCAGTGCAGGTCGCCCGCGACGCAGGTGATCCGGGTGCGCTCGGCTACGCGCTCCTGATGGCCGTGATCGCCGGCGACGGCGTGCCGAACAAGCTCGCGATGGCGACCGAGGCGATCGACGCGAGCCTCGCCGCTGGGGATCGCGACACGGCCACGCTCGCACGGCTGTACCGGGCGTGGAACTTGTTGCTGCTCGACCAGATCGACGAGGCACACGCTGAGATCGAACGATTCGCGGCGGCGGCCGAAGCGTTGCAACAGCCGATGTTCCTCTGGCACCGGCACTGGTTCCAGACATGGCAGGCCTTGCTCGAAGGCCGATTTGCGGAAGGCCTGCAGCTGGCAGACGAATCGCTCGCGCTCGGCGAGCGAGTCTCGTCGGTCGACGCCCGGCAGGGACACGCGATGCAGCGTTTCGTCGCCCGGCGTGTCGTGGCCGACCTCGAACCACTCGCAGAGACGGTGACGGCCCTGGCGGACGAACTGCCGACGATGCCGATGTACCTGGGCGTACTCGCCGTCCTTCGCCTCGAGCAAGGACGGCGTGAGGAGTCGGCCGCCTTGCTGGCCAGGCTCGCCGCCGAGCTGCCTTCCTTGCGCACCGACGCATTTGCGCTCGCGACGCTGAGCCTCGCCGCAGAGGCGGCTGTCTCCATCGAAGACGTCGAGCTGGCGTCCGCCGTGCAGAGGGCTCTACGCGATGACCTCGCCGCGAATGTGATCTTCGGCGCGTGCGGCGCGTACCTCGGTCCGAAGACGCGCTACGTCGGCTTGGCCGCGCTCGCCGTCGGCGAGATCGATGACGCCGTCACTCAGTTGTGCGACGCGGAGAGACCGAGCGCGGGCCATGAACGCCCGGCCGTGGCTGGCCCGGATCCAGCTCGACGTTGCAAGGGCGCTGTTGCGACGTGATGGTGCGGATGATCGCGAAGAGGCGCTGCGAGCCACGACCGAGGCCATCGAGGTCGGACGCGCGCACGCCATGACGATGCTCGTCGAGGCCGCGCTCGCGACGAAGCTCGAAGCCCAAGGAGCGGTTCACACCGATGTCGGCAGCTCGATCGATGTCGTTGCCGCCGCGGTGTCGACCGATCAACCGGACTTGTTGTCGCTGTTCCCCGAAGTCGAGGCCGGCAGCACGGTCACGATCCTGTTCACCGACATCGTCGACTCGACCGGGAGTGCCGAGCGCATCGGTGACCGCCGCTGGCTCGAGGTGCTCCGGGCCCACAACGCGGTCGTTCGGGGGGAACTGTCTCGCCATCAAGGCGTCGAGGTGAAGGCGCGCGGTGACGGGTTCATGCTCGCGTTCGCGGGCGCTCGTCGAGCGGTGCAGTGCGCGGTCGCGATCCAGCGCGCGCTCGCTGCCCGGCCGATCGACCTCGACCCGGGCCAGGTGGTCCGAGTCCGGATCGGCGTGCACACCGGTGAAGCCCTGCAAGCGGAGCACGACCTCTTCGGCCGCCACGTCAACCTCGCGGCGCGCATCGCGGACCAGGCCGGTGGAGGAGAGGTGCTCGTGTCGGCGCTCACGCGTGACCTCCTCTCCGGTGCGGACGACCTCGTGTTCGGCACGACGCGGGAGATCGAGCTGAGAGGGGTCGCCGGACCGCAGATTCTGGTTCCGGTGCTGTGGCCGCGAAGGTGCCGCCACTGTGGCAAATGACATCGACGCGGCACTCGAGGGCGAGGAGGATTCCAGGCATGCGGGCACGGGAACCTGACGTCGAGGGGTTCGTCGAGCGCGACGGGGTGAAGGTCGCCTACGAAGTGTTCGGCGAGGGGAACCAACCCACGCTCCTGCTCATGCCGACGTGGTCGATCGTGCATTCCCGTATGTGGAAAGGACAGGTCGGCTACCTGGCTCGGCACTACCGCGTCGTCACCTACGACGGGCGCGGCAACGGCCGTTCGGATCGCCCGCCTGAGCCCGAGGCATATGCGGACATGGAGTTCGTCGAGGACGGCGTCGCTGTGCTCGACGCCACCGACACCGACCGGGCGGTTCTGGTCGGACTCTCGATGGGCGGCCTGTGGTCGCTGCTCTTCGCATCCCGCCATCCCGACCGCGTGCTCGCGGCTGCCGTCTTCGGCGCTGCGGTGCCGCATCTGCGCGACGGCGAGGCCAAGCCGGCGGACGAGCCGGAGGGCAGGCCCACCGCCCCGTTCGACGTCGAGCTCGACGAGTACGAGGGATGGGCCAAGTACAACCGGCATCACTGGGTGCGGGACTACGACGACTTCCTGCAGTTCTTCTTCCGCCAGGTCTTCAGCGAGCCGCACTCGACCAAGCCGATCGAGGATTCCGTCGGGTGGGGCCACGACACCGACGGCGACACGCTGGTGCACACCCGCGACGCGACGCCGGCGATCGCCGATCGCGCCGCCGCCGAGACGATGTGCCGGTCGATTCGCTGCCCCCTGCTGATCGTGCACGGCACGGACGACCGGATCATCCCGCACTCGAACAGTGTGCGGCTCGCCGACCTCACCGGCGGAACGTTCATCACGGTCGAAGGGGGCGGCCACAGCCAGCCCGCACGCGAGCCGGTCTTCGTCAACCGTGTGCTGCGCGACTTCATCGTCCGAGTGACCGCGGAGGCCATCCCAACCGCGACACCGCACCTGGACGCGCGCGCTTCGCCGGCCGAAGCGGGCGCTCTACATCTCGTCGCCGATCGGCCTGGGTCACGCGCAGCGAGATGTCGCGATCGCCGACGAGTTGCGCACCATCCATCCGGACCTGCACATCGACTGGCTGGCCCAGCCGCCGGTCACGTCGGTGCTCGAAGCCCACGGCGAGTGCGTCCACCCTGCGTCGCGACTGCTGGCGAGCGAGTCGGCCCACATCACCGACGAGAGTCACGAGCACGACCTGCACGCGTTCCAAGCCGTGCGGCGGATGGACGAGATCCTCGTCAACAATTTCATGGTCTTCGACGACGTCGTGAACGCGGAGCCCTACGACCTGTGGATCGGCGACGAGGCCTGGGACCTCGACTACTTCCTGCACGAGAACCCCGAGCTCAAGCGGGCGCCGTTCGTATGGATGACCGACTTCGTCGGCTGGCTGCCGATGCCCGACGGCGGCGACCAAGAGGCGGCCATCACCGCCGACTACAACGCGGAGATGATCGAACAGGTCGCCCGGTATCGCCGCGTCCGCGACCGCTCGATCTTCGTCGGAGCTCCCGACGATGTCGTGCCTGCCGAGTTCGGCCCGGGGTTGGGTCCGATCCGATCGTGGACCGAATCGAACTTCGACTTCTGCGGCTACGTCACCGGCTTCGACCCGAAGGAGTTCGCCGACCGCGACGCGCTGCGCGCCGACCTCGGCTATCGACCGGACGAGAAGGTGTGCATCGTCACGGTCGGCGGATCCGGCATCGGAAGCGCACTGCTGCGCAAGGTCATCGGCGCGCACGAGGACGCCGCCGAACGGGTTCCGGGACTCCGCACGGTCGCCGTCGCCGGTCCGCGCATCGATCCCGACGCGATCGATGCGCCGGACGGTGTGGATGTGCGCGCGTACGTCCCCGATCTGTACAAGCACCTCGCCGCCTGCGACATCGCGGTCGTGCAAGGCGGGCTCACGACCTGCATGGAGCTCACCGCCAATCGCCGTCCCTTCCTCTACTTCCCGCTCGCGCACCACTTCGAGCAGAACTTCCATGTGCGCCACCGTCTCGAACGTCATGGCGCGGGTCGGTGCATGGACTACGCGAGCTCGACCGAGGACGACATCGCCTGCAGCCATCGCCGCTGAGCTCGACGGTGCTCGTGGCGCTTCGTACGCTCCAGTCGAGACGGACGGCGCCGCGCGCGCGGCCGCGCTGATCGGTGAGCTGCTGTGAGAGCGCGTGAGCCGGACATCGCCGCCTTCGTCGATCGCGACGGAGTCAAGGTCGCGTACGAGGTCTTCGGAGCCGACCACGACCGAACGATCTGCATCGGCCCGAGCAATCCGGTCATCCACGCGCGGGCGGCAAAGACCTACGCGCCCTGGCTGTCGCGCCACTACCGCGTGATCACGATCGACCCCCGAGGCAACGGTCGGTCCGACCGACCCGACGACCCGGCAGGCCTATGGCGCGTCGCTGGCCGCGCGAAGACACCCTGGCCGTGCTCGACGAGGTGGGCGTCGAGCGGGCCGTCCTGCACGCGACGTCGTGGACGACCGCGCCGATCCTGATCGCGAACGCCATGGCACCCGATCGGGTGGCCGGGATCGTGCTCATGGGGCCGCTGCTCCCGGTCGCCGAGCCGTACGAGAGCCCGATCCTGAGCGGTGAGCACTTCCACGCGCCGCTCGCGCGACTACGAGGGCACAGCGCGGTCGAACCGTGCCTTCATGATCGAGCGGTACGCCGACTACGTCGACACCTGGATGCGGCTCGTGCATCAGCGAGCCCTACGAGCACAAGATGGTCGACGACTTCGTCGAATGGGGCCTCGAAGGCTCTGGTGCGTCGTCGTGGCGAACACGTACGTCGGGTCAGGACTGACGGAGGAAGCGACGGGCGAGACGTCAGGCGCCGCTCTCTCGCGCAGATCTGCGACCTGGTGCACTGCCCCGTGCTCGATCATCCATGGCACGGAGGACGCGATCTGCCCGATCGAGTGGAGCCGGGCCGCGTCGCGGATGTACGGGTGGGATCTCGTCGAGATGGAGGGCAACGGTCACGTCCCGGCCGAACCGGTGCGGCTCAACCTCCTCGTGCGCGACTTCGTCGACCGCGTGCTGCCGCGCGCCCGCTCGGCAACGCACGTGGACGCGCGCGCTGGTGCGCCCGAAGCGGGCGCTCTATCTCTCGTCGCCGATCGGGCTCGGTCACGCTCGTCGCGACCTGGCGATCGCCGACCAGTTGCGCAAACTCCGTCCCGATCTCGACGTCGATTGGCTCACGCAGCATCCGGTGAGCACGCTGCTCGAGTCGCGTGGCGAGCGCGTCCACCCGGCCGCCGCGGCGCTCGCCAACGAGTCGTCGCACTTCGAAGGTGAATCCGCCGAGCACGACCTGCACGCGTTCCACGCGTTGCGCAACATGGACGAGATCCTCGTGCACAACTTCGGGGTCTTCCACGACCTGCTCGAGGGCGAGCCGTACGACGTCGTGATCGGCGACGAGGCCTGGGACGTCGACTTCTTCCTGCACGAGAACCCGGAGTTGAAGCACACCTCGTTCGTGTGGATGACCGACTTCGTCGGCATGCTGCCGATGCCCGACGGCGGCGAACGGGAGGCGTTCCTCACCGCCGAGTTCAACGCCGAGATGATCGAGCAAGTCGATCGCTTCCGCCGTGTCCGCGACCGTTCGATCTTCGTGGGCGACGCGAGCGACCTCGTTCCCGACCTGCTCGGCTCGAACCTGCCCGGCGTCCGCGAGTGGACCGAGGCCAACTTCGACTTCGCCGGCTACGTCACCGGGTTCGATCCAGTCGACCCGTCCGACCGGCCCGGCGTTGCGGGCCGCGTTCGGCTGGCAGCCCGACGAGTTGGTGTGCGTGGTGAGCGTGGGCGGCACCGCGGTCGGCCGGCCGTTGCTGCGCAAGGTCATCGAGTCGTTTCGCGCTGGCGCAGCGAGCAGATTCCGGAGTTGCGCATGGTCGTGGTCGCCGGGCCGCGCATCGACCCTGCTTCGTTGATCGGGACCGATCCGCCCGCCGGGCTCGAAGTGCGTGCGTTCGTGCCGGACCTGTACCGATATCTCGCGGCGTGCGACCTCGGCATCGTGCAGGGAGGGCTCACCACGTGCATGGAGCTGACCGCCAACCAGCGCCCGTTCCTGTACTTCCCGCTCGCGCATCACTTCGAGCAGAGCTTCCACGTCCGCCACCGACTCGACCGCTACCGCGCCGGGCGGTGCATGGACTTTGCGACGTCCACGCCCGAGTCGATCGCCGACAGCGATCGCGGCCGAGATCGGTCGAACGGTGGCTACGAGCCGGTTGCCACCGACGGCGCGGCCCGGGCGGCGGCGATGATCGCCGACCTGCTGTAGCCGCACCCGCGACCCCGCCCCCCCTCTTCGCGCACATTGTCGATACAGCCACCGAAATCGGTGGCTGTATCGACACAGACCGTGGAGCGGTCGCGTCTGTGTCGACTCGGCGACGGATTCCGTGGCTCAGTCGACACAGACATCACGCCACGCGTCTGTGTCAGCTCAGCCACCGATCCCGTCGCTCAGTCGACACAGACACCGTTCGCGACGCCTTTGTGTCGACTCAGCTACCCGTTTACGTGGCTCAGTCGACAATGTGCGCGAGAGACAAGGCTGGTGCGAGGGAGCCGCCAGCGCGCCCTCGACGCGAGACTCTGGGCGTGCCGTCTCGCCCCAACCCGAATGAACCGGCGTGGCAGTACGGGTTCATGGCCGCGCCTCAGCGCAACGCGTCGCGAGGCGGTGCTCGCGGCTCGGGCGCACCCGGGCGTACGCGACCGGTGACGTCGTCTTCTGCGAAGGCGATCCCTCCGAGTTCGCGGTCGTGGTACTGGCCGGACGGCTCAAGGTCGTGTCCACGTCCGCCGAGGGATACGACACCGTGCTCGCCTTCCGGGGCCCCGGCGATCTCATCGGCGAGCTGTCGCTGTTCGACGGCTCGCCGCGCTCGGCCACGGTGTCGGCCATCGAGCCGGCAAAGGTCGTCCTCGTCACGGCCGACCGGTTCATGGAGCTGCTGAGGGCGCAACCGCGAGATTGCCGCCGTCCTGCTGCGCACCGTCGTCGCCAAGCTTCGTGACGCCGACCGGCAGCGGCTCGAGTTCGGCGCCTACGACACGGCCGGGCGCGTCGCCCGCCGCCTGGTCCAGCTCGCCGACGAGCACGGCGTCGTCGTCGTCCGACGGCGTGCGGATCACACTGCCGCTGTCACAGAGCGAGCTCGCGGGATGGACCGGCTCGTCGCGCGAAGCCGTTGCTCGTGCGCTGGGGCTGCTGCGCCGGCAAGGACTGATCACCACCGATCGCCGGAGCATCGTCGTCGTCGACCTCGAGTCGCTGCGCTCGCTGGCGCGTCTGAGCACCAACATTCGAGCCACAGTGCGGCGAGTCAGGTCCCCTTGAGGTGGGCGTCGAAGAACTTCCAGACCTGCTTCCATCCGTCCTTCGTCGCCTCGACCCGGAACATCGGTCGGTCGACCGAGAAGAACGCGTGGCCGGCGTCGTCGTACGAATGGAACTCGAAGTCCTTGCCGTTGACCTCGAGTTCCTTGGCCATCGCCGCGACGTCGTCCGGCGACGGGTTCTGGTCGTCCTTGCCGAACAGACCGAGCAACGGGCACCGCAGGTCGGGCGCGAGGCTGATGTCGGCCCGGCCCCCGTAGCAGTCCACCGCAGCATCCGGGTCGAGGGTGCACGCGATCATGAACGCCTGGCGTCCCCCCGAGCAGTAGCCGATGACGCCGACCTTGCCGTTTGCCTCGGGCCGGGCCCGCAGCATCTCCATCGCTCCGGCCACGTCACCGCGGCACTGCTCGTCGGGCACGCCGCCGGCTTCCGCGTGCGGCCGCGGCGGCGTCGCTTGCCTTCGCCCCGGGCGCGTAGCGGTGGTGCAGGTTCGGCATCAACGCGGCGTAGCCGTACACCCCGAACGTGCGCACGATCTCCTTCGACGACCGGTCGTACCCGGGCATGTGGTGGATCACCACGACGCTCGGCTGATCGGAGCCGTCCAGCGGCCGGGCGAAGTACGCCTCGACCTCGTCGCCGTTGTGACCGGTGATCGACACCGTCTCGGCCACCATGGCATCGGACATGCGTCGGACAGTACCGCTCGTGTCGCGTCACGGGCTCGGTGCTCGGACGGATGTCGGGGAGATGTTGGCTCGATTCCGGGGCCATGGCCCCGGAATCGACCCGGAGTTCGTGCTCTACGCCGCGGTCGTACCGTGCCGGCGGCGCCGAGAGAGGCCGAGGGCAACGGCGCCGGCGGTGATGAGACCGATGGCGATCGTCGTCGCAGGAACCGCGTCGGACGAGCCGGTTCGCGCGAGCGGCTGAGCCGACGTGCTTGCGACCGTGAGCGTCACCGACCCGACATCAGCAGTGCTTCCGTCGCTGACCGCAACCGTGACCGTGCCGGAGACATCGGACGGAACCGTCACGGTGAAGCTGAAGCTGCCGGTCGCGCTGGCCGTGCCCGAGCCGATGCGTCGTTCCGTTGATCGCCGCGGTCACCGTGCTGTTGGGTCTCGCACCGGATCCGCTGATCGTGATCGTGTCGCCCGGAGCGACGTTCGTCTTCGACGCAGTCACGCTGCAGCCGCCGTAGTCGGCGGCGCGAGCCGGACCTGCGAACACGAAGAACGTTGCCGTGATCAAACTGGCGATCAGGACTACTCGTCGCATCATCGAGCGGTGAACCCCCATTGCAACCGCTCCCGCGAGCGGGACCGCAGGCAGTATGACCGAGACCGCGCATCGCGGTCCACCTCCGTACGAGTCACAGCGCCGTTTGCACGAAATGTGCGTGATGAGCGCCGTGTCAGGGAGTGGTCAGTGTGAGAACGATGCGAGAACGATCGCCGATTCGCGCAGATCAGCAGCGTGTGTCCCACCGCTGTCGACCTTCCAACCGGAGGCGGCGTGGACGTTGACATCGAGATGGTCCGGATTGACGAGCGGTTGCGGGACGACGTCGAGCCGGTAGCCGTCGTGGACGTCGATGGTTCCCTCGAGATCGAACCGCACCGTTCTGTCCGCTCCCGGCGGGACATCGACAAGTGCCGTGTACGCCCAGCGTCCGTACTCCTGGTTCGCGCCGCGTGGAACAGATCTCCCGTTTCGCTTGACGTCGACGAGCTTCAGCGGCGTCGACACGGCGACGGTGGTCGAGTTCGTTCCCGCGGGTTTGCCGCGGTGATTGGCGATGACCGTGTCGGGAAGCCCTGATGCGGGTGCATCGTTGTGCACGGTCACCGTGACGGTGGCGTGCACGGTGTTGTGTGCGGGGTCGACGGTCACGTCGTCGCTCACGGTCCGGCGCATGAACGAGTCGATCTTGTTGAGTCCGCGATTCGATGCGCGCGACGGACAGGAAGTCGCCGTCGACCGGCGGCAGGGCACCGTCGATGCCCAAGCGCCCGAAAAACGCCTGCTCGTCGGGATGGAAGCTGTGCAGCATGAGCCGTCGCTCAGCGACGGCAGGCGCCAGCGTGTCGGCGATCTTCTTGGGCGGCGGCAGCGTTCCCGACGTCAGCTTCTTGAACACCGTCTTCGACGTGTCGACGAGGAACTCGTGCCGGTCGTCATCCGGGAACAGCGTGTATTGATCGCGCAAGAGGAACGTCGCCGCGGTGTCGGCAGTGAGGGGCTGGTCGTAGCCGGGCACGGTCACTGGCCCGGTCAGGCGCATCAACGCCGCCAACGTCTCCGGGTCGAGGTACAGGACACCGTCGAGTTGCTGCCCACCCGACTGCGGCCACATCTGCCGCACCGCTTCGGCCACGGTCGGGAAGTCGCTCGTTCCGGTGACGTCCTGCCAGAATCGGCTCGGCTGCATGCGCGAGGAAACGATCGGGGAACGCGGCCGGGTCGGTGAGGGTGCGTCCCGTTGCCCGCATTGTCGAGGTCGCGCACCGGCCCGTCTTCGACAGGGTGAGCTTGCCGTCGTTCGCGCTGAGGACCCCGTACGCGCCCATGAACCCACCGAGATCGCGCGCCTCGACGGCGTCGCGAACACGACGAAGTACTGGCGTGGACCGTTGCCGCCGAGCAGGTCGGGGAGCACCGCGATGGCCTCGGACGCGGTGCCGGCGTCGAAGGTTGCGTCGTCGACAGTGGTCGTGAACACGTCGAGTTGGTGGGCGACGGGCGCGAGCAGCCAGGGCGACGCGGCTCGAGCGGAGACACCGTTGGCGTTGTCGAGCGCCTTCGTCACCGCCGCGAGCGGACCCGCCATGGCGCGGACACGGTCGAGGTCGAGCTTGCCGCTTCGAACCCTCAGCGATTGAACATCGGCCGATCGCGCGGCGACCGACGCCGCTTGCGCGAGATCGGCGCCACCCTTCGACAAGAGATCCAGCGCGTGCGCCTGCTGACCGACGCCCGGCAGCACCAACGACGGCTTCGTCCACCAACCGCCTACGTCGCGGTGCGCGGACCGGAAGGCTTGGCTCGCCTCGTCGAGCAATCGCGCTGCGCTGTGGGCTGTCGCCGTCGCGCGCCGCTTGCAACCCGCGCTCGGCGCGGTCGATTCCCACGTCCACCGCGTGTCGTGCGATGCAGCGCGGACACGAAGAGGCTGACGACCGCGAGCGCAACCAGCGTTCCTGCCACGATCCACACGCGCTTCGATCGGTGACGGATGCGCGCGTCAGTGCGACTTCGCGACCCGACCACACGATGCATCCGACAGCGACGACGGTTGTGAGCGTGTTACGGCGAGCCGACCTTCGGGCATGCGCAACAGAACTTGGACGTCGACCGCTCCGACCAAGGCGCCAAGCACCCGTCGATGCGGTACGTCGATGACCGTGGCGTCGACGAGACAAACGGCGAGCGCGACGCACGCGACCACGACCCACGGACCCGATCCCGCCGCGGCGGCGACGCCGGAGGCGACGGCGAGTGACCACGGCCGTGCCCGTGAGGCGGAGGCGGCGACGAAGCCGCCGAAGAACAAGCGACGAGCACATCGCTCAGGCCTGCGCCCGTCGGATGTGCATGGACTGCAGCAGCGCCGGCCGCGCTCGCCACCGCCACGAGCCGGACGAGCATGCGGTCGATCGAGTCAGGGTCGCGCCGATCACGCCGGTTCGTGCTCCGATGGTGAGCCGACGAGATCCACTCGCGTCCGGTTCGTAATGGTTTCCTGGATCTCGACCATCCGCCTGATCGTGCTGCTCACGACCGCCGTCTGCGATCGCTCCGTCGAGAGAGTACGAGGGTCGCGGCATCCGGGGCGATCGTGGCGGCAGCTTCGGGAAGTGACCCGCCTTCACGCACCGTCACCGCGTTCCCTACGATGAGCGCCCATGAGGAAGCTTGCGATCGCGGCCATCGTGGCGGCGGCACTGGCAACTGCGACCAGCGGCGCTGCGCTCTGGCGGACGCGTCACCTCTCGACGTCGTCGACGGAGAACACGCCGATTCCGACGATCCGCCCGCTCGTCGACGTCCCGGACGCAACGAACCAGAACGTCTTGCGGGCCGGCGAGACGCTGACCGACCTGAACCTGAAATTCCAGCTGGTCAAGACGCCGTCGCCCACGGTCGCGAAATCGATCGTCATCTCGCAGAATCCGGCGCCGGGTACGAAGATGCCGGTCGACAACGCCGTCCAACTCACCGTCAGCGACGGGCCGTGACCGGCTCACCCGATCGGGTGAGATTAGCTCTGGAGACCCGGCGCCAGCCTCCGGTCTGACCGATTCGGAACATTTTGAGCGAGTCTGCCGCAAGAGGCTGTGGACCCGTCCGATCCGATCCTGTTAGAAACTGCGGTTGCGAGGCGCGGGCGCGGCCCACAAGCCCGGGCGGCGCCAAGAATCCACTAGCAAACCCAGGGGGGATATTGCGTATGCACCGATTGCGGTTGCGTTTGGTAATTCCGTTCGCACTGGTGGCGATAAGCATGCTTGTCGTTGCGCCATCAGCGAGCGCAAACACACCCAACCTTTCGAACGGTTGTAAGGTCGGCGACTACGCCCGGCGCGGAGATGGGTCAGTATCCGGCGTGGCCGGGGTCGCAGAGCTACCTGCGGGTGGCGTGCATCTTCAAGCACTCCACTGGCGGCGGTGGTGACTTCGTGTCGTCGACGTACACGATCCATGACTTCTGCCAACGTCGTGTAGCACAACGGCGCTGCTCGCACGATCACGAACACGGCTGCCATCCCGGCTGCTTCGACGACGTTCACGGCCACCGACTGCACGTCGGCGACCGGCTTTCGTGAATCGTACGATCTCGAGCACGCGTTACCGGTGGTCTTGACGCGCACGAGCTTCGTCATGTCGATCTCGGGTGCGTGCTTGGTCACGCTGAACCGGCCGACCATGGCAGCGATCCCGGCGGGCACGACGTTCAGGATCGACAACTCGCATCGCCCGGGCGGTGGACGACGCAACCGTGTCGACGGTTGCGCCGAACAGGTCACGTCGCTGACGGCGAACTTCACCGCTGCTGACAACGGTCTGAGCGTCACCGGCACGAACATCCCCGACGGAACGACACTCACCGTTCGTCTCGGCGACGCAGGTCAACGTGTCGATCGCGCCCACCGCGGCGAGCGTCGCCGCCACCGTCACCTTCGGGCGGCTCGCTCGACAACACGGTCGGACCGGATCACCACCACCCGCACCGTCAACGACGCTTCGTCACGACGGCCAACACGATCACCTCGACGGCTGCGAAGTTCCAGCCCAGCGACATCGGTCTGAAGGTGTCGGGTACGGGCATCACGCAGCCGTGCTACATCCGGTCGAGGAACTCGCCGCACGTGGTGACCCTGTCGTCGGCATGCAGCACCATCAGTGCCGGCCCGAACATCGTGACCATCGGTGATCCGACGCTTCACCGCACCGACCGCGACCGACACGGTCCTCAACCAGGCGCGTGCAGCTGCCGCTGAACCCGACGTCTGGTGGCCGGCTCGCGCGTACTGCGACAGGGATCAAGTCGTCGGGCTTCGGTATCGAGGGAACGTGGCTCAACCCGGGTCTCCTTCATCGGCGGTGCCTTCGCCACGCAGCCGGCGGGCACGAAGGCCATCGGTGAGATCCTGTTCAAGCACGTCGGTGATCACGTTCGGTGCCTACGTCATCGAGATGCCGGCCGGTCGCCGACCCGTTGATCGGTGCTGCGCACTACAACATCGTGTTCCCGAACGTGCCCACGGCGCTGGCGCTGTGCGCGAGCACGGCGACGTCGCCAGGTCTCGGGTTCTCGGTCGGTGTCAACGGGACGACCGTCAGCCAGGCGGCCGATCCCGACCGGTGCCGGTCGTCCGTCCACGGCGCAGCTGCGCTCGACCAGGGCCTCGACCACCGGTTCGCACGTCGACCATCTTCCTCACCGACGACATCAACGGTCCTGGCGTCAAGTGGACCGGGCCGAACTTCAACCGGCTCTGCAGCATCCCGGCCGGTACTCCGGACATCAACTTCGTCTGCGGCGACGGCTGACGCTGCTTGTCGAAGTTGCATCACAACTCGAATGCGGGGTGGGCCTCCGGGCCCACCCCGCTTCCACGTTCTGGTATTGATTTCGGCGTGAAGTCCATCCGACTCGTTGTTGTCGTGCTGGGGGTCGTGGCCGCCTGGTCTGCGCCGTCGCGCCGAGTGCCGGCGCCAGCGGCGCGCAGCCACCGCCGACCGCGCCGACACGCCGACGACGTTGCCGGGGTCGACGGCGATCGACCGCAACTTCGCCTTCACCGGTGCGTCGATCACGTCGCCGGCGGATCCGACGCCGCGATCCATGAACGGGTACCAGGCGGCCGTGTTCGTGCAGTCGTGGCTGCCGACGGCCTTCTACGGCAAGCCGGACGCTGCGAGATCCTCCCGCCAACGCTGCCGGTGTACCGCGTCGACGTCATGGGCTCGTGGGGTGGCGACCAACCCCAGAGTCGGGAACCAGACCATGTACTACGCGTCCGACGGCACGACCGCCTACATCTCGTATCCCCAAGGTCAGCCGGTGACACCACGCCTCGCGACCCGGCGCCGCCCGCCGGTCGATCTGGTTCGTCGCTCCACCGCGGACCATCGACGCGTTCAACGGCACCGCCACGCTGGTCGAGACCGCCGGTGCCCAAGAAGCCAACACGCCCAGGACCGCACTGACGCCGAACGACTCGAGTTCGAGTTCGACCTCGACCCCATGGGTGCTCTACGGAGTGCTGGTCGCCGCAGCCGTCGTCATCATCATCGGAGTCGTGCTGTTCTTCCGGCCGCGACTCCGACCCCTTCGCTGCTGCTGACTGAACCCGACTCCCGGGCGATGCCCTCCCGCTCGCCCGCGATCAGCGTCGTCGTCGTCGCCCATGGACATGGCGCGCGAGCTACCGCGGACGCTGCGGTCGCTGTCTGTGCCGTATCAGCGTGACATCGACGCCGACGACTACGAGATCATCGTCGTCGACAACGGTTCGCCCGTCCCGATTCGGGTCGAACGAGCTACCTGGCCGTGCTCGCCCGATATCAGGCTGCACCGGCTCGATCCGGCACCGCCCTCGCCGGCCCGTGCCGCCAACGAGGGCATCGCGCTCGCTCGTGGCGAACTGATCGGCTTGATCGTCGACGGCGCGCGCATGGCCTCACCCGGCCTGCTGGCCGGTGCTCGCCGCGGCGCACGAGTTGGGGCGCGACCGATCGTCACCGCGCCGGCGTGGCATCTCGGTCCGGCGTTGCACAAGCACGCGGAAGCGGTCGGCTACGACCAGCACGTGGAAGACGACCTCCTCGCGGCCGCGCACTGGGAGGACGACGGCTACGAGCTGTTCTCGATCGCCACGCCGGCCGCGTCCTCACGGCGGGGCTTGTTCGGCCCGATGGGCGAGAGCAGCTCGCTGTTCATGCCCCGTGCGCTGTGGAGCGAGATCGGCGGCCTCGACGAGCGCTTCGTCCTGCCCGGTGGCGGACTGGTCAACCACGACCTCTATCGCCGTGCCTGCCTGCTCGACGACGTGCAACTCGTGGTCGTCCTCGGCGAAGGGACGTTCCACCAGATCCACGGGGGCGCTGCGACGTCGTCACGGGTGACCACCGAGCAGATGCGGGCCGAGTACGAGACGATCCGCGGCGAACCGCACCGTCCGCCTCCGAACGAACCGTGCTTCGTGGGGCACGTGCCGGCGCAGTACCGCTCGTACCTCGTGAGCTCGGTCGAGCTAGCCGAGAACAAGCAGGTCCTGCGTACGTGAATACGATGCAGCGCAACCAGACTGACCAGGCGGGACCGGCGAGGGAAGGGCAACCATGACCGAGGATCTTCGTGCTTCGCCGTTCGGCGCGAAGCAGGGCCGGCTCCACTGGCTGTACCGGCTCTACGAGTACCTGACGCTGCCCTTCACCATCCACTTCGTGCTCAGCTCGCCCCGCATCCATCCTGACTACAAGCTCAACGGCCCTGGCGCAGGTTCAAGCTCGGGATGCGCATGTACCGCAACACGCGCCGCATCTGGACCGGCGTGTCGTTCCGCGGTCATCTCGCGATGGCCGTCAAGCTCTTCGAGCTACCACCGTCGCAGCCCGGTGTCGTGGTCGAGTGTGGGTGCTTCAGAGGGGGAACGACGGCCAACCTGTCACTCATGTGCCGAGTGGCCGGTCGGGAGCTCTACGTGTACGACTCGTTCGAGGGTCTGCCTCCTCCCGACGAAGGTGACAAGTACGCCAGCTCGAAGGGAACTGGCTTCCTGAAGGCACAGCTCGACCAGGTCAAGGAACATGTCGCCGCACACGGTGCGCCTGAAGTGTGCACGTACGTCAAGGGCTGGTTCGCCGACACGACCCCGCATCACGAGCCACCGATCGCCTTGCTCTTCCTCGACGTGGACTACCAGGCGAGCCTCACCGACTGCATCCTCAACCTGTGGCCGAAGCTCGATCGAGCGCGGCTTCTGCTTCACCGACGAGTTCGTGTTCAACGACTACTGCGCGCTGTTCTGGTCAGAGAAGTTCTGGGCCAAGCACTTCGATCGGACGCCTCCCGGTCTGATGGGGTCGGGAACGGGCATCTCGCTGGGCGAGTTCTATCTCGGAGGCACGTTCGGTATGAAGAACGACTACGACTTCGCGCACCCCGCGAGCATCGCCTACACCCGCAAGAACTGGTCCGGCTACTGGAACTACTACCCGGACGAGCGTACCGTGTCCGTCGAAGCGGAAGGCGATCTGGCCGATTGACACCGAAGTCGGCGCTCGGAGCTGCAGTAGCCTGTGTGTTCGAGGAGCGTTCGGATGACCGACACAGAGCGGAGCAGCGAACGACGTACTCACACGCAGGCGCTCCGGTCGCTGGCGAGATCGCGCCGCTCGAGCTGCTCACCGACGCCAATCGTGTCGAGCGCAGCTCCGAGCTCGAGGTCGCCATGGTCGACGTGCGCCTCGAAGGCGGCCAGGCACCGGCCGCCTCCCGACCGGTCAGCGGTCCACGCGCCGGTCGAGCCGCAGGGAGCGGGCGGTGAGATCGTCGAGGTGGACGCGTCCGACCTCACGGCGTCGGCGGTGCGTGAGGGCATCGCCCGCAGCGGATGCCTGCTCGTGCGTGGCCTGGTGCAGTCCCGAGCGCGCCGTCCAGCTCGCGGCGGGCATCGACGCCGCGCTCGCCGCGAACGACGCCGTCGACGCCGGCGACCGATCCGGTCGATCCCGCGTGGTACAGCCCGCGGCCCATCGAAGACCGCGCTGGCACCAGTCGAGAAAGTCAGTCGAAAGATCACCGCGTGCCCACGGTTCGCTGTGGGCCGTGCACTCGCCGCGGATGCTGTTCGAGGTCTTCGAGCTCGTCGACGAACTCGGTCTTGGGACAGGTGATGACGGACTTCCTCGGCGAACGCCCTGTGTTGTCCGCCAACAAGTGCACGCTGCGGCGGGTGCCGTGCGAGGACACGCTCACGGGCTGGCATCAAGACGGCGCCTTTCTCGGTGACGACATCGGCTCGTTCAACTTCTGGGTCACGTTCACGCGATGCGGCGTCGATGCTCCTGGGTATGGACATCGTGCCGAAGCGCTTCGATGGTGTGCTGCAGAGCGGTGGACCGGGTGCGGTGTTCAACTGGTCACTGTCGGATCAGACCGTGCTCGACGCAGCGGACGGCGTGCCGATCGTGCGGCCCGAGTTCGAAGTCGGCGATGCGTTGTTGTTCGACCACCGACTCGTCCACCGCACCGCGTCGTCGGCGACGATGGCGCGAGAACGTCATGCCATCGAATCGTGGTTCTTCACGCCGTCGGCCTATCCGCCGCAAGGCCAGGTGCCCCTGTTGTACTGACGGGCGGCGTCAGGAGCTGGTCGGGCTCGGCGCGGTGAAGACCGGGATCGCCAACACGGCAACGACGACGATGGTCGCCAGCGGACACCGCGACGGCACGCGCCATCGGAAAGGTGCGCGACGCCGATGGCCACGAGGGCGAGCACGGCTTGCACGGCGACGCACGCCAGCGTCGCGCGTTCGGGCGACCACTTGCGATCGACGAGTTGGTCGTAGACGTGGCCGCGGTCGCCCGTGAACAGCGGACGCTTCGCGCGCCAGCGCCGTATCACCGCGATCGACGTGTCGGCGACGGGCACGCCGACGAGGAGCGCAGCAGCGGCCGCCGCCGGCACGGAGCCGTCGGACCCGATCGTCGACGTCGCGAGGACGGCGAGCGCGGCACCGATCAGGTAGCTGCCGGCGTCGCCGAGATAGATGGACGCGGGCGGCCGGTTCCAGAGCAGGAAGCCGCCGAGTGAAGCCGCCAGACGCCGCGGCCACGACGCGATAGTCGCCGCTCAGTACGAATGCGAAGCCGGCCGACGAGGCGACGGCCGTCCCGGACGCGAGCCCGTCGAGGCCGTCCAAGAGGTTGACGGCGTTGATCAGCAGCACCGTCGCCAGCGCGGCGACCACGATCAGCGGCGCGGCGACGCCGGTGACGACCGCGACGACGACGCCGATCGCCGCCTCGCTCGCGAACCGAAGGCCGCTGTGCAGGTCGCCGACGTCGTCCGCGAGACCCAACGCCAGTCGCCAGGCCGATCGGTAGCAGCGCCGCCGGCCGTGTCCAGAGCACCGGCAGCGCGAGACCGGCGAAGACCGCGACGCCGCCGAGGTAGGGCACCGGACGCGATTGCACCTTGAGCGGTCCGGGACGATCGACGACGTCCAATCGCCGTGCGACTCGCGCCACCAACGGCGTCACCGACGCCGCGACGGCGAAGGCGACGAGGACCGCAAGGCTCACGGCCACACGAGCACCTCTTGGACGACGCCGTGGTGCACCTCGACGGTCGAGTGACGCTGGAACCCGCACGCGAAGTAGGCCCGCTGTGCGGCCTCGTTGTTCGCGGCCGTGACGACGTGTGCGTGCTCGATGCCTCGCTGTCGCAGTTCGTCCATCGCGGTGGCGACCAACGCGCGTCCGATTCCTTCGCCCTGAGAGTTGCCCGCGACCGCGGTCGCCAGGATCTCCGCCCCCGGCTTCGTCGAGCGGCCGTCCATGCCGTACCGGAACGTCTCGATGACCTTCCACGGATGGCGCAGGACGGCCGGCGCCGCCCGCAAGCCCGCGTGCACGCCGTCACGCAACATGAACTCGCGGTACAGCCGTCCGGTGTCCTCGGCCACGGCGACGAAGCCGTTGACGCCCGTTCGCGGGATCGACGTGTACGAGCAGGAACGACCGGTCGTCCGCCGCGACGCGCCGGTAGAGCCGTTCGAGGAAGCGTTCGCCGAGGACGACCAGGAAGCCGATCGAGATCGACTCGATGTGCAAGGCGGCGGCGGCGGCAGCGTCGGACGGCGTGCCCCGCCGGATCGTGTCGGCCGCGCTCATCGAGCTGTCGCGCACCGGCGCCTCGAGCCCGCGCCGGCGCAGGAGACGCTCGTACACGGACAACGTCGTGTCGATGCACCGCTGCTGATCGAACAAGCGAGCCGGCTCGCTCGCGCGCCGCGACGGACATGCGGGCTCGAAGCTGCGGATCGCCGGCGAGCCGCCCGATCGCGGATCCGAGCGCGAGCATGGTCGCCGGGCGGTACGAGCAGGCCGGTCACGCCGTGTGCCACCACCTGCCGGCAGCCTCGGATGTCGGTCGCGACGATCGGCACGCCCATCGCGGCCGCTTCCATCGCCGCGCGTGGGAAGCCTTCGCGATGCGAGGCCAGGACGAAGATGTCCATGCCTGTCGAGAGACGGTCGACGTCGTCACGACCGCCGAGGAACCGAACGCCGGCCGACTTCGCTGCGGCGATCTCGTCTGCGCTCACTGCGTCGCTCTTGTCGGGCTCGTCGAACCCGATGACAGCGACGCGAACCGATTCGGGCAAGGTGCCTACCGCCGCGAAGAGCTCGCGATACCCCTTCTCGATCACGAGCCTTCCGACGGTACCGACGACGACGTCGTTCGCCGCGCCCGCGCCCAGCTCGCGGCGCGCCCACGCCGCGTCCTCCGCGGTGAATCGGTCCGGGTCGAATCGTTCCAGGTCGATTCCGTTGCCGAGCAGCTCGAGCCGGTCGTCGGGCACCCGCAGGCGGCGCAGGACGGCCAGATCTTCCTCGTTCTGCACCAGCTCCACGTGCGAGAACGCGGCGGCAGTGCGCTCCAACCCGTAGACCGCCGTGCGCCGGGCCAGCGAATCCTCCGGAAGGGCGTAGAGACCGTGGACGGTGTTCACGATCGCCGGTGTACCCGCCATGCGGGCCGCGATCCGGCCGTAGACGCCAGGCTTCGGGTTGTGCGTGTGGACGATCGTCGGACGGCGCCGCCGGAACAGCGAGTACAACTCGCGGAAACGCGCGCGCGTCCTCGGACAGTGCCATCGAGCGCGTCGCGTGCTCGAGGGGCACGTGTTCGATACCGCGATCGGCCAGGGCAGACACATACGGGCCGGGCGCGGATGCACCGGCGACGCGGTAGCCCGCACTGGCGAACGCCGAGAGTTGCGGCCCGAGGAGCAGCTCGAGGCTCATGTCCGTGGTGGCGACGTGGATCACGAGAGGCGCCGTCATCATGTCGATGCTTTCGCGTAGCGCAACCGGTTCACGACAGTGCGCATCGTGTGCTCGAACGACATTCCACCCGTCACCTTGCGGTCGAACCACACCCGTCCGTCGTTGATCTGGATCGGTGATCGAGCGAGCTGGTACAGGTCCGTGTTGCCGGCGACGTTGGCGCGGGTGCCGGCCAGCGCGGCTGATCGGAACCGTGACTGCACCGCGCGCTGCGCGGCAGCGGACCCGAGCAGGGCCTTCGGATAGGCGAAGTCCAACGGAGCGGCACCGACGTTGTCGCCGATGGATCCGATCGACCGATCGAGCTCGTCCACCACCTCGGCCTCGGGCGCGCGATCGAGCAAGAGGTGCCGGTGGGTGTGCGAGCCGATCGACACGAGTCCCGTGGAGCACGCATCGCGCACCGCGGACCATGTCAACGGCGGGCCGGACTCGAAGGGGTGTTGCTCATCGATGAACGACGTGGCCAGGTACCACGTGGCTGGGATCTGGTAGCGGACGAGGATCGGTAACGCGACGTCGACGAGGTCAGCGGTGCCGTCGTCGAAGGTCACAGCGACACGCGCACCGTCGGGGTCGCGTTGCAGTGCACCGAGCGCTTCACCGAGGCTGACCACTTTGGCCGTCGCTGCGAGCGCTGCCATCTGATCGTCGAACATCTCGGCAGGCAGGTCGACCGACGACGTGGTGCCACCGCCGACGCGGTGGTACAGCAGGATGACGACTCCGGTGGCCGGGCGTCGTACAAGATCTGCAGCGCCGGCGACGACCTTGACAGTCGTACGCAGGCCCCGATCAGCCGCTGACCGGATTCGACTGCGTGACATAGTCCTGCCGATCTTCGCCGCGTGCGAGCGCAGGCTCGAGCGCGATCAGTGCGTACAGCGCGGGGAGAACCAACGAACGTTCCCGATTGAGCAGGCCGAAGTTGGCGAACGACGAGAACGTCATCGAGTACAAGAGGAGCAAGATCAAGCAGTAGAGGATGAACGGATACGTTCGACATCGCTTGAACGCGAGACGAATGGAATCGAACCGGAACACGATCAGTCCGATCACGGCGGCCCCCTCGAGCGATGCGAGGAACTGAAGTGCGCTGTGGGACTCCCAGGGAAACGGGCGTAAGAGCACCGTTGCGACGCCGTTCGGAACCGAGAGGGGGCTGAGTGAGTTGGAGCCGTGTGCGAACGACGACCCACCCTCCGACGTTCGTGCCGTTTCCTGGTCGAGCTGCTCCTGGACGGAGTCGACAGACAGGTTCTGGATGCCGAGGAATTTCGCACCTGCGGTCACCGTGAAGACGACGAGCAGCCCGACGGCGACCATGCCGATGGGCCGCGACAGGATCGACCCTGCCTTGCGCCCGCCGATCCGGCCGAAGAAGTAGGGAACCGCGGCCGCGAGCGTGACCAGAGCCAGTAGGTGCGGGCGGACGGTGTAGAGCAACCAACCGCCGCCGGCCACCAACGGGAGCGCCTGGAGGAATCGGCGCTGATACGCGAGCGACGTCGCCCACGCGACGGCGCCGAGCCCGAGCTGCATGAGCGCTTCCTTGCCGAGCGACGACGGCCAGAACACGATGCTCGGGGCGAACATCATGAAGATGAAGAAGAGGCGACGGTTGACGAACGGCACCGCCTCCACCAGCGCCCGGTACCAGAAGTACGACCCGACGAATGCCAACAAGCCGAAGAGCAAGAACGCGCCCACGAGGTTTTGGCCGAACAGGTAGTACGTGACGCCGGTGATCCACTTGATGAAGTTGGTCGACTGCAGGTTCGGGAGGTCGGGTGCCTTCGGGCCGCCGGTCCACTGCGCCGACCAACTGGCGGCCGACTTGGTCGTAGATACCGGCGTCGCCTGCGCCGTCGTAGGCGTTGTTGAACGTGAGGTAGCGGAAGTACGAACCAGCGAGCTTCGCGCCGAGTCCGAGCAGCAACAGGCGCGGCAGCCATGGTTCGTCCGGATGTACTCGCATGCAACGCTGTCCCAAGGACACCGTCCCCGCTAGACCGGCTGCCGGCACGAGCCAGAGTCCGAGCGAGCTCGACGCCGAGCAGTCTGGTGCCGATGATCGCCGCCGCCACGAGTGAGGCTGCGACGATGAACGCCGGGTGCCCGTACGGGCCGTAGGCGGCGGTTGGCCGGGGAGGTGGCTGTGTCGCTCCCTCGGTGTCCCGGAGGTCTGCCGTCGGCGGTCGGGGCGTCGTCGCCTCTGCGCGCTGGTCGCGAGGCTCCGGACGCGAGGTTTGCGTCACGGGCGGGCGTCGGTATGCCCACCAGGGCGCGCCGGCGACGCTGGGATCCACCTTCGCGGCCCGAGCCATCGAGCTCGACGTTGGCGGGATGGGTGGCGTCACCGCGTGGCCTTTCCGATCAGCGCTGGCGGTTGACGACTGCGATGCCGAACGGTGTGACGCCGGCGATGTCGAGGCGGTCCGCGGCGAGCTGAGCGTCGCGCGAATGGACGTGACCCATCTCCACCGCCCACAGCATGTTGCGCGTCGACCAAGCGATGATCGTCGCGTTCGGATCCTCGAGATAGGCCGGTCCGCCGATGATCACCGTGTCGATCCCGTCGCGCGAGAAGGCGTCGAGCAACGGCGGAAGCCCGTCGAGGGGCACGTCCGTCTCCGGGCCGGGAGGAATGACGTACAGATTGGGCACGTGTTCGACTGTCGCAAGCGTGTCACGGAAGTCGGCAGGAAGGCGACCCGCCTGGGCATCGCGGAGCAGATCGAAGAACGTGGGATGGTCGAACTCCTCTTCATCCGCATGCTGTTCCTTCACCTGCGGGATCGCTCCCGTGATCACGGACGAGTCTGCTGTCGTGGTCGGCGGCGTGCTGTCCTCGCCGTCGTCCTCGACGTCGTCCTCGCCGTTGTAGTCGTAGTCCTCTTCCTGGTCGGGCAGAAGCTCCTGTGGCGTGGTGATGGTGTACCAGCGCTGGCGAGGCACCGTGCCGATCAACGCCACCTTGACACCGAGGCGAGCGAGCGAGCGGGCGAAGTTGGCCGCAACCGTGTCCTGGATCGAACCGGTCGGCGAACTGACCATCAAGGCCTTCGGCAGGCTGTCAGTCGAGATGCTGGTGGCCGCCAGCGAGCGGAACGCGGCATCCCATGACGATCCTTGCGGGGCGTAGCCCTGGTGCACCCGCCGCGGGATTGCAGGCACGGAGACCAGCACACGCGACCGGAGCGAGTTCGCCGCCGACCGCGAGTCGCTGATCGAACGATCGAATCGATCGATCAGCACAGGAACGGCGATCGCGAGCAACAGGCCGACGCCGAGGATGCCGAGAGCGGGAACGACGTGGGACTTGGGCGGGGGCGCGATCCGAGTCACCGTCCGCCGCTGCACTTCCTGCGTGAAGCTACCGGGAATCGTCGCCAGGGTGGTCTGCGTCCCGTAGTCGGTCTGCCGCCGCTGGATCTCGTTGAGGATGGCGTTGCGTTGGGAGAGAAGCAGGATGCTCGGGTTCGGCGTGCCCGCGGGAGCGGCTGGGAGGACCCCGTCCGGGACCTGGACCGGCAACGGAACTCCCGCAGCGGCGAGTCGACCTTCGATGTCCGTGAGCTTGCGGGCGAGCAGGTTGATGGTCTTCGTATCGACGGCCGCCACCCCAACGGCTGAATCGAGCACCGACTGCGTTCGACCGTCGGAAAACGCGTTCACGTACCGGTCGAGCACGCGCGAG
>CAWGFA010000025.1:0-103546 GCA_963821725.1 uncultured Acidimicrobiia bacterium | reverse complement strand
CTACGCAATCGCCGCCATCACTGTCGCTGACGTCGCGACACCGACGACTCGTCGGAGTTGGCGTGGTCGCACGTCACGACGCGGGCGCCGCAGCTGACGGTCACCGCGCACCGCTATCTCGACCAGATCGCCGTGTCATCACGGCCGAGCACGGTCGCCAAGACGGAGCAGTCGTTGCGCCAGTTCGCCGTTCATCTCATCGACCACTACCCGGAGGTGAGTTCGTTCGGTCAGGTCGGCCGGGTCGAGATCGAAGCGTTCAAACTCGAGCTCGCCGAACATCGCACCGCCAAAGGCCGCGGCTATTCGGTGAACACGATGCGGACCACGTTGGGCATGATCCGCAGCTTCTTCGACCGGATCATCGAATGGGACTGGCCCGACGCCCCGTCGCGCATCCCGATCTACGCCACCGACCTGCCCGCCGCCATCGATCCGCTCCCGCGGTTCCTCGACGATGCCGACGCCGCCCGACTGATGCGCGGGGCGGCGACTGCGGGACCGTTCGACCGGTTGGTGGTCACATTGTTGGCCCGCACCGGCATCCGGGTCGGGGAGCTGTGCGCGCTCGAAGCCGACGCGCTGGTGCGCGCCGACGGTGGCTGGTGGCTGCGGGTCCCGCTCGGCAAGCTCCGCAACGACCGTTACGTGCCGGTGCTTCCCGAGCTCCTGGAACTGCTCGTCGACTGGCAGGCCAGCCACGACCAACACGTCGACGGGTTGTTGTTGCACCGCCACGGCCGACGCGTTGACCGTCACACCGTGACCCGCTCGATCAACCGGGTCGCGCGCGCTGCCGGGCTCGGCCATGTGCACCCGCACCAGTTGCGCCACACGCTCGCCACCCAGGCGATCAACCGCGGGATGCGCCTCGAAGCGATCGCCGCGCTGTTGGGTCATCGCAGTCTGCGGATGACGATGGTCTACGCCCGCATCGCCAACCGCACCGTCGCCGAGGAGTATCACGCTGCCGCCGAGCGGGTCGACGCGCTCTACGCCGAGCCCGAACCGTTGACCGAGACCATCGAGATGCGCGAGCTGCGCGCTGAGCATCGGCGCATGCTCGGCAACGGCTACTGCACCCGGCCCCGGCACCTCGACTGCAGCTTCGAAGCGATCTGCGAAGGCTGCGGGTTCTTCGAGACCACCATCGAGTTCAGCCCACACTGCGACGTCAACGCGACCACGCCACCGCCCACGACCAGCCCGGCCGCCGCGACCTCTACCAACGGCTCCTCGACGGCCTCGACGAGCAACCCGCATGACCACAACACCGACTGTCGGTCGGGCCCTCACGGGCCCGACCGATCACCGGCATATCCCGTTCATACTTGACACGATCACCGGCATAAGTGCCGCTATCGCGCTTCGACATCGGCGAGCACATCCGCCTTCTTGTGCAGGCCAAGAAGAGGTGTCACTCCGTGCTGTGGCGTCGCCCTACCGATTGGTCTCGAGGCTGTCGAAGAATGCCACCGAGAGGTCGAAGGAGTTGGGGTGGCCCGCTGAGTCGCGGGTGGCCGACCCCTGCCAGCAGCTCGAGCCTGGACGGGCGCCCCGCCGCGATCAGCGCCTGGTGCAGGGCGACGCTCTGCTCGGTCGGCACGCGAGTATCTGCATCGCCGTGCACAAGCAGCACGGGTACCCGGATCCGATCGGCAACGCGAAGCGGTGACCGCTCGGCGTAGCGGCCGTCAGCGCACATGGCGTCCACGTACTCAGGGATCCCCGGGTAGGTAGTGGTCGCCCGCCATCGCGCCACGTCGGTTACTGCCGCCCATGCTGCGATCCCGTCGAGCGGCGCCCCGGCGGCCGCTGCCAACAGAACGACCTGACCGCCCTGAGAGATCCCCACTGCGTACAGCCGCCTCACCCTCGTCCGACGACGGAACCATGCTGCAACGGCAGCAACGTCTTGGGGTTGGTGCAGGCCCAGGTCGTCGACGCCCGTCGAGCCGCCGAAGCCGCGCATTGACATCGCCGCAGCCTCATACCCGGCCCGGGAGAACAGATCCGCCAGGGGTCCGAGCGCGGCCGCGGACCCGCCGTATCCGTGGACAAGAACCACCGCCCGTCCAACCGGCTCGGGGACCGTCGTCACCAACACCTCGATGTCGACCCCTGCCGAAGGAACGACGTGACGGGTAATGAGTCGGCCCATACTGACCTCCTAGCACAGCGAGGTTCGACGCCGTCCCGCGCAACGCCTGCCTGACGCGACAAGCGGTCCCCGCCAGCGATGTAAGTCTATTCCTGCCGCGAGTCGATGCGGCATTCCCGGATGGGGCGACAATGCGGGAGTGCGGGTAATAGCGGTCGAGTTCGCGACTGCCACCGCTCATAGTCCGAGGCCGAGATCGATCTCGATCGTTCGTGATGGCTGCCTGGTGGTGACTGGGGCGAGTTCGTGCTCGACTGCGACCGACAGGCGTGGTTCGAGTTCGATGCGTCGCTGCTCGTGCCGGCTGGCGTTGCGTTCCCAGTGGTGTAGTGCGCGCTCGTCGTGACGGTGGTGCCGAACCGGTCGATGACATCGGCCGTCGGCTGTCGTGAGAGGTGCTGGCTGCGTGTTGCTGCGTCCGTCTCCAGGTCGCGGTCGATTTCGCGTAGCTGGTGGAGCACGTCGGGGTGTTCTTCGAGCCAGCGCTGCTCGATACGCAGATGGACGCCGCGGCGGATGCTCTTCGCCTCGAGCTTGGCGATGGTCTCGTCGGTCTGTTGCAGCTGCGCCTCGGTGGCAGCGACTCGTTGGTCGAGCTGATGGCGTCGCGGTCGTTGCCCGATCGTGGGAAGCTCGGCGCGTTCAGCCGTGAGTTGGACGCGTTGATGAAGGAGTTGATCCTTCCGGGTTCGGTAGTCGTCGAGGAGGTGCCGGTCGGCCGTGTGCCGGTGCGGAGTTGTTGGTAGCGCCGCGGTGTGTCGGGGCGTCGAGACGGTGAAGGGTTTGCAGCTCGGCGTGCACGGCCCGCAGTTGGTCGGCATGCAGCGGTCGGCGGACGCCGAGACGCCGGTCGGTGACGGTGACGGTGGGCCGTGGCTGTCGGAGTTCGGCTCGCACGTCGATGGCGGGCCGGTCGGCCCAGTCGGCGGCGATCGCCGGTTCGAGCGCGTCGCGGGCGGTGTGGTGGGCATCAACCGCGACGTAGGCGTGGTTCTCGTTGCGGCCACGGGTCAGCCCGACGTACACGGCGCGGCCGTCGATCGGTCCGTCGACCAGTAGCAGGCAGCGGTCGACAGTGGCGCCTTGGGCGCCGTGCACGGTGTGGGCGTAACCCAACTCCACCGAGGCCCGTACGTAGTCGGCGGGGAGACGAACGGTGCCGTCGATGCCGTGCACGGTGATGCCGGTACCGGTGATCCTGGCGACGGTCCACCGGCCGCGGTTGCGGACCATGGCGCCGTGGTCGGTGCGCAGCGTGCGGTCGTTGGTGCGGGTGACGATCTCGTCACCGCCATGGATGACCACGCCGTCGCGTCCGTGGATGGCGACACGAGTGTCGAGTTCGCCGCTGGTGATTCGTGCCTGTTGCGCGAGGTGGTTGAGCCGGTCGACGGTGTCGGTCGACACGGCCAGCATCGCCACCGAAGCGTTCTGCTCGTGGGCCGTGTGCCAGGCGGTGAGGATCTGGGTAGTCATGTCCACGGTGGTGCCGTCGTGCAACCGGCCGTGGCGCTCATAGACAGCGAGCACGTCGGGGTCGCCCGCTCGTAGCCGGACGCTCGCGGCTTGTTCCCATGGCTGGCCGAAGCGGTGGATGCGGTCGAGCTCGACCGTGGGTCCGGTGGCGGCGAGGTGCGTGAACATGCCTGCCCGTCCGACGGCGGCCAACTGGCGGGGATCGCCGACGAGTACGACCCGCCAGCCCTGACGGTCAGCGAGTCGCGCCAGCGCCGCGAGTTTCGGGGTGGCCAGCATCCCTGCTTCGTCCACGATCACCGTGGTCCCCCACCCGAGCCGGTAGACAGGATCGCAGGGCCGGTCAGTGCGGGCGTGTTCGAACAGCAGCTTGTCGACCGTGTCGGTCCGGACGTCGGTCTGCGCCGACAAGATCGCGGCGGCGGTCGCCGACGGCGCCAAACCGAACACCGGACGTCCGCCGCCGGACAACCCGGCCCCGGCGCACCGCACCATGGACGACTTGCCTGCCCCCGCCGGCCCGACCACCACCACGAGCGGGTCGGTGCCGGCGATCGTGCGGGCCGCGATCGCCTGAGCGTGATCCAACCCCGCCGTGTCCAGCCGGCGAGCCACCGCTCCTGATCTCTCCCACCGACCGGTCGCCCAGGTGACCAACCACTCCTCCTCAGCCAGGATCCGGCTGGTCGTCAACCGGCGATCCAACGTGGACTCAGTGACCGGCCGACCGTCGCGCCGCCGCAACACCGACGGACTCGCCGCCGGTGCCAGCTCGACGTGGTGGCCGACCTCGACGTCCGCCGCCCGTTCGACCCAGCCGATCATCCGGTCGGCCTCGACGGTCACGTCGGTAGGCGCCAGCCGCGCCACCTCCCGCACCACGTCGTTGCGCCGCCACGTCGACTGGGTCTCCTCAAGGTTGGCCAGCGCCGCCCGGGCCATCCCGTCGCCCTCCGCGCTGGAGATGCCCCTCGGTTCGACATGCCGACCCACCGCCCGCCCGACCAGCCGCTCGGGAGTCAGACCATGATCGGCCAGTTCCCGGGTCCAGCGCTTCTGGAGCACGGTCAATGGGTGGTCGTGACGTTTGGCGGGGCGAGAGTCGGCGGCCGCTTCGCGTTCGAGCCGCCACCGCTCCCGCCGGGAGGGTTCCCGGCCCAGGGTTTCCCGGAACCGGTCCAGCTTGAGCTGGTAGCGGGCCTCGACTTGCCCGGACCGTTCCGAAAACGCCGCCAACACCTCCGGTGTGATCCCGGCGACCTCGGCGATCCCGTTGACCGGCGTACACCACCCGACGCCCAATCGGCGAGTCAGCTCGGCCCGCAACCCGACGTGATACAGCGCAGACAGGGTGCGTTGATCGTGTTTGATCATCCGGGCGTCCAACGCATACCAGCCGCCCCGTTCGTCCTGCACCTTGGCGATGCATCACCGCGTGGGTATGCAGATGCGGATCCTCGGTGCGACTGGTGTGCTGGCGGAACGCGGCCACCGTCAACCCGCGGCGTGTCGACCACCACCGTGTCCCCCGCCACCGTGACGCGGGTGTGGGCCTGGTCCTCGATGAACTGCAGCACGCGGGCTACCGCCGGTCGTGCGCTGCGGTCACCTGATCTCGGACCGGTCGGTCACCGAACGCCCACACCAACGACACCGACTTCGGGGCGTTGAACGTCACGTCATAGCCCCGCGCCGAACTGTCGGCCGTATGTCCGACCAAGTTGTGTCGCCGCGCTGCGGATGGCTGCCCGTCGATCAGCGCTTGGAACGGTGTCACGGTCGACGTCGCCGGCAAGGCCGAACTCGACCGCGCCGTCGCCCAGCCATTGGCCCGGCGGATCGACAGGATCAGCGGCGTAGTACAAGCTGACACCCTGCGACTCGAGATAGTTCACGATCCCGCTGCCCTTGAGCGTCGTCACTCGCACCGTCATCGACACACCCCCCAACTGGACGCCAACACGTGCGCCGACGTTGCCGGCGGACGCGATCCACCGGATTGCACCCGTCTGTCGATCTTGGGCTGTCTGTTGGTCAGGGTTGAGTCTGTTCGCATGCGAGTTCGGCGCTCTACTCGTTGAGTAGGGACAGTTGGTTGTCGCGCGTGATGGCGACGCAGGTTGTCGCGTCGGTCGCGCTAGGACGCTCGGTTCCGTTACGCGTTTCGCCGGCTACCGGTTCCCTGCGCACGGTCGAGGGGCGCGCCGAGACCCCAGCATTGGCTGAGGTGCGCACGACGACCTGGCCGATGCGTTTGAACACGTAACGATTCGACGCGAAGTGACCACCGTCGTCGCGCACCGTCTCGACGCGCATCAACCCGACGTCGCGCAGACGAGTCAGTGCTCGCGCGGTCGCGTCTCGCCCCACGCCGATCGCCTCGGACAGCTCGGCGATGTTCGATGCGACGAGGCACAAGTCATCCGTCGTCTCCGGCGCGCGCAACGACAGCTCCTCGAGCAGCACCCACGCAACCGGGCCCACCGCACGCAAGCACTCCCGTCGCGTGTCCGGAAGCGGTGAACTCATCGGCGCGCCGGATTTCCGCTCACCGAGATTCCGGTCCCGGTGAGATCGATCCGGTACGCCCGTCTCTCGAATCGTGGAAGCTGCCCGGTCGACACCGGGTGAAGCACGCCCGCGTCGAGCAGTTGGCGAAGCCGGCGATGCACCGTGTCCTTCGAGACGAACCCGAGCCGCTCGGCCACTTGTCGCGTGCTCGCCTCCACGACGAGCTCACCGCCACGGGACCGCGCGTGTACCAACAGATCGTGCAGCACCGCGACCGTTTCCGGTCCGTGCCGCCGCAAGAACTGGAGGGCGACCGGGTAACCGTGCTCGACGTTGACGTCAGGCGGCATCCGGACGGTCACCGTCGCCGGCCTCGATTCCGGCGAGGCGCAGCAGCGCGGCGGTCGGGATGCGCAAGCAGCGGCCGAACTGCACGACCGGGATGCCTTCCTTGCCGCCGGTGGTGCGCCACAGCCGGGTCAGCTCGTAGATCTGGGAGCGGCCCAGCTGGGTCAGCGCCTGGGCCTGGTCAATCCGCAGGAACGGTGGCAACTCGTCGACTCGCATCAGCAACCTCGCACGGCGTATTACATCAGTGTAATCTACGATAGCATGATGGCCTGGGGGACGGTACGAGGCAACACCTCGTCGACGGCCCGGCTGTCATTGATCTGAGACGGAGTTCGAATGGCCAAACCCACTCGACGCGAGCCCAAGGCGTGGACCGCCAGCCAGGTGGTCGCCCACAACCTCACTCGCGCTCGGGAGCTGCGCGGGATCACGCAGACCGAGGTCGCAGAACGTCTGACGACGTTCACGGGGACACGCTGGAGCCAGGCAACCGTCGCTCAAGCGGAGGGCTCGGTCAGCGGTCAACGGATCCGGCAGTTCACGGCCAACGAACTCGTCGCGGTCGCGCGCACCTTCGACCTGCCGATCCTGTTCTTCTTCCTCCCGCCTGACGACGGTCCCGGCGGGTTCGCCACGCCTGACTCGCGCACGGCGGGATGGCCCTGGGAGTACCTGCTGCTCCTCGTGTGGGGCCACCGCGCCAACTTCCCAGCCGTCGCCGAACGCGCTGCTCCCTGGGCGCACGTCTCGCCAGTCGTCACGGTTCCCAAAGCGGACGTTCTCGATGGCACACCGGACGAAGGACTGCTCGAACAACTCGGTCGCGACCGCGACCGCCTTACGCCCGAAGACATGCTTGCCGTCGCCTTCAATGGACTCGCTCGACGCAAAATGCGGGGCGCGCCCACAGCGGGGGCGGAACTCGCGTCACTCACCGCCAGCCTCCGCGGCTTGGCGGACGCGCTCGACGCCTTCAACAACTACGCGCCCGGCACGTTCCTCTCCGAGGACGACATCCGGCGCGTGGCCGAACGGAAGCAAACAAGGAACGAGGACACGAGATGACTGACACGCGATGTGGCGCACCGTCAGCAACCCGTTGCGAGGTCCGCATCGGTGCGCTGACGCATCAAGCAGCGAGGTCCGCGGATGAGTCGTGGACGACAGCGGTCTGCCGCCGGCGCCGTCGATCGCCTTCGCACCGGGAGGTGGCGGGTTCGGATCTTTGACCCGACATCTCGAAAGCGCGTGAGCATCGGCAGCTTCAAGACGAAGAGTGAGGCCGAAGCAGCGTTCGCTGACGCGGTCGTCGCGCAGCAGCGCGGCGGGTGGGTGACCCGTGAGGATGCACGCGTCACACTCACCGAGTTTTCGCGAGGCTGGCTCGAGTCAAGACTGACATCCCGCGGTGAACCGCTTCGTCCTCACGTTCGTGAGCTCTACGACGGTTACCTACGCCTCCACATCGTCCCGACCCTGGGCGATGTGCCGCTCGGGCAGCTGACCACCGCTCGGATCAGACGTTGGCACGCCGATCTGCTCGCCGCCGGTCTCGGCCCGTCGACGACGGCGAAGTGCTACCGCCTTCTTCGTGCGATCTTGAACACGGCGATCGAGGACAGGCACCTCGTCGCCAACCCTTGCTCGATCAAGGGCGCGGGTGTGGAGCCCTGTGGGGAGCGACGCATACCGTCGATCGACGAGGTCTACGTACTGGCCGACGCGGTGGTGCCGCGACTGCGGGCACTGGTGCTGCTGGCCGCGTTCGGCGGGTTACGCCGCGGCGAGTTGTTCGGACTCTGTCGGCGGGACATCAACTTGCTGCAACGCACGGTCGACGTGCGCATCCAACGACAGGAGTCGAAGACGGGTGGGGCGATCATCGGGCCGCCGAAATCGGCCGCAGGGCGGCGTGTGCTTGCGCTACCGGCCGAACTCGTACCCGTTCTCGAGGACCATCTGGCCCGTTGGGTTTCGCCAGATCCAGACGCGCTCGTGTTCGTCGGCGAGCGCGGTGCACCGTTGCGCCCGGGCGTCTGGCACCGGCAATGGGACGTTCCGCGCGCGGCGATCGGCAGGCCGGACCTGCATCTGCACGACCTGCGCCACGTCGCGGGCACCGTCGCGGCCGCGACGGGCGCCAGCACGAAGGAGATCATGCGACGGCTCGGCCACGCGACTCCGCAGGCAGCCTTGCGGTATCAACATGCCACCGATCAACGTGATCGGTTGCTGGCCGACGGTATCGACGCAATCATCCGCAGCACGCGAGACACACGCACGGCCACCGTCGTGGGCCTCGACGACCAACGAGCGCGCGGATCATGAGCGACACGACCGAGTCGGCCGCTGTCGGTTGGCTCGGAGTCAGAACGCCTTTTGCCACGTCGTCAGCGAGGACACGGTGCGTACGCTGAGGACATGACAGGTGCTCAGCGGCAGCTCATCGTGCGAGACCCCGCCATCTGTCACGGGCAAGCAGTCGTCCGCGGGACGCGGATCATGGTCAGCGTGATCCTCGACGCGCTGGCCGCTGGCATGACCGAGGATGAGATCCTCTCCGAGTATCCGACGCTCACGATCGATGGCATCCGTGCCGCGGCGGCATATGGCGCCGATCTCGCCCGGGACGAGTACCCCGCCGTCGCGGGGTCGTGAGGGTCAAGCTCGACGAGAACCTTCCGTCCCGCGCCGCTGCCCCTCTACAAGCAGCGGGCCACGACGTCGACACCGTCGCCGAGGAAGGGCTCGCGGGCGCGGTTGATGCTGCGGTTCTCGTGGCGGCCACGGCCGCCGGCCGGCTGATCGTCACGCTCGACCGGGGGTTCGGTGACGTTCGCGCCCACCCCGCGGGGAGCCATGCCGGCGTCCTGGTGTTGCGGGTCGAGGACCAATCCCCGGAGGCGATCGCTCGCGAGATCGAGTCACTGGTGGCGCGGGTCGACCTCGGGACCCTTGGCGGCTGTGTGGCGATCTACCGGGCCGGCAGCCTCCGCGTTCGGCGCTCTGCGCCGTAGCGGGCCCATTTCGTCGTGCGCGGATCGCGCCGACGGCGACCACGGATGGTGAGGGCCAAGGACCCACACGCAGCTCGCTTGGTACCGTCTCGTGCCGTGAAGTGACGCCGGCTGTCGAACCGTTAGGTCACGTATAGGTCACGCCGGGGTCGCGGACCCCGAGACCATGCGAGGCTCAGCGATCGACATAGGCGTTGAGCAGGCCTTTTGTCCTTGTCAACCACGACACGCGGGTGTAGTTCAGAGGCAGAACATCAGCTTCCCAAGCTGAGAACGGCGGGTTCGATTCCCGTCACCCGCTCTCGAGTGTTCCTGCAGGTCAGGCGATACGCAGAGGCGACATCAGCGTGTCGTCAACGTCGCTGAATCGTCCCGCGTGACCTTCACGTGACCTAACGGTCAGGATCGCGCCGCCGTCCGTCGGTCCCGGTATGTGGGCGGATGTCCTCATCCGCAACTGCACGAGCCAGCGCGCAGGAGCTCGTCGATCGCGTCAGCAATCGCAACATCACGCGCTCAGACGTCGCGTGCTGATATCGGAGTGCGGCCTGAGGTGACACATGGCCGAGCCGATGCATCAGCTCCTTCGTGCCCGCTCCCGTCGCCGCCGCGAGCGTGGCCGCCACATGTCGAAGGTCGTGGAAGTGGAGATGGTCGCTCGAATCCGGCTGGATCGTCGCGGTCGTGGTGATCGTGTCGATCGTGCTCGCCGGTCTGGTCCTCGCCCACCGACCCCCGTATGTGTTGTGGGTCGCCACCGGTTTCTGTGCCTTGGCGACGGTCGCTGACCTCGCCGAACTGGCCCGACAGATCGATCGCTCCGAGACCGCCCTCGCTGTGGTTGCGGCAGCGGTCACTGTCACCCATCTCTCGGGCGCGGGCGCCGGCCTGGTCACGGCACACGAACCCGCGTAGTCACCCGCTCCGTGCTGCCGCACCGACGCGGCCGCATGTCTTGCGGTTCGACACGCGTGGTCTCGTGCGAGCAGGGTTGATGTGGTCGCGTGAGTCGATGCTCGTAACCGTCTACGGCGTCATCGCGCTCTCGTTCATGATGGCCATGTACGCGCTTGAGCATCGCGATCACCGGTACATCGCAGCGTTCGCCGTCGGCTGCGCACTGTCCAGCATCTACGGGTTCGCGTCAGGAGCGTGGCCATTCGGAGTGGTGGAAGCCATCTGGTGCGTGATCGCGGTGCGCCGCTACAGGCGGGCGGTCGCAGCGGGCGCATAGCGGCATCTATGCGCTGGTCTGATGTTGGTGGAGGATGGCTGCGGCTTCCTTGGCTCCATAGAACACGATCACGTACCCAGCTAGTGGGTCTGCCCACCACCATCCGAAGCCAGTGTTCACCGCGAGCCCGATCAGCACCGCCGACGCGAGCAGTCCGTCGATGAACGTGACACGCCCCTCGGCTGACAGCACTGGGTTCCCCAACGCGCTTCCGGTTCGTGACTTCGCGGCGGCAAGGGTGAACATCGCGGCTGCCGTGAGCGCCGTCCACGCGATGCCAGCGGCGCTGTGAGCGGCGTGATGCGTCGTCACCAGCACCACGGTGGATTGCAGGGCGACGTAGAGCGAAAGGCCGACAAAGGCGAACGCGATCAATCGCAGGCCACGCCGCTGCCGCTCCTCGCTCGTACCCGCGAGTTCCCAGAGCACGACGGTGCTCGCGCCGATCTCGATGAGGCTGTCCAATCCAAATCCGGCCAGCGCCACGGATCGAGCCATGACCGCCGCCCACGCAATCACCACGACCCCGACGATGTTCCAACCGAGCGTGATCCGCTCCAGCGTGACACCACGTCGGAGCAGCAGCGCCTGACTGCGGTCAACCTGCACCGGGGCGCATACTGCCGGGCCTATGCGCTGGTTGCTCACCGGCGAACCATCCGGGAACGCTCACCGGAACATTTCCGAGCATGTCATCGGTTCGAGCAACCATGCGGGTTCGGCACGTATGCGCTGGCTGAGATTGCTCTCGCGGTATCGCCTCGACTTGCCGTACGGCACTACCGGCAATAGCTCAGATGTCCGAACCGCAAATGCCACCCGCACTACGTTCGGAGCGTGGAGATCGGGTTCGAGTGGCGCGGCGCGAGCGGACTGATCTCAGTCTCTGTCGACATCAACACTGATCCCGATGCATTGGGGTGTTTCCCGGGTGCCAGTGGGCTGCCGGTGTGCACTGCCACAGTCCAGTTTCCCCAGATGGGCTACCGCTCGATGCTCGGCTGGGTGCAACTGGTTCGGGCCGAGGACTTCGGCTCGGGCAGCTTCGAGAACGATCCGTTCGCGCTGTTCGGGGACGCCCTGTCGCCGTACTGCTGGTACGGCCTGAACCCGACGCTGTTCGACGGACCGTCGCGATCCAACCGCGACGATGACCTCCACTGGCAGGCGCACAGCTTCCTGGCAACCACGCCGTTAGAAGAGGTCATGGCTCTCGGGCCGCGCCGGATCATCCCGTTGGCGGGGTTCTCGTGGGGGTTCGAGATCGCCGACGGCGACGTAACGGTCACCGGCCCCGATGAACTGCCGCTCGAACGCTGGAACACGCACACCGAGACGCTGCGCTCGACGTTCCCGTTGTGGGTGTTCGCGAACTTCCCAGACGCACCCGACGAATGATCGCGGCGCGGAAACCTCGGTCGACGTAGCCGTCGCGAGATCGGCACATATGTGCTTGGGACGACCGGCGGCATCCCGCGAGACACTCGGGTACACGAAGCAGCACGGCGTACTGCCCCGTCGGAGGGTGCCCGGGGGGCGGCTCACACGGTCGTCGTGATTTGTTCTCGTCCCGGTCTCAGCTCATGAAGGGCTCGCGCCGGCCGGCGACCTTGGTCTCAAAGCGGTACAGGCCGCTGGACGCGCAGACGAACATCCACTTCCAGCCGAAGCCACCCCAGTGCATGTTCCCGACATTTTCCGGGGATCTCGACGACGCCGAGGTGCTCGCCCTGCGGACTGAAGACCCAGACGCCGCCGGGGCCGGTGACCCACACATCGCCGAGGTCGTCGCACTTCATCCCGTCCACGAGGCCGCCGCCTTGGAGGTCGCCGGTGCCGATGCCGTTTGCGAGCAGACGCCCGTTCGAGATTGCGCCGTCAGAAGCAACGTCGAAGACGCGGATGTGGGCGCGTGCGGAGTCGTTGATGTAGAGCAGCGACTCGTCCGGCGAGAAACAGAGCCCGTTGGGCTGGTCGAAGTCGTCGATGAGGAGGTGTAGGTCACCGCCCGCCCCGATGCGGTAGACGCCCTGGAAGCCCAACTCGGCTTCGCGTTCGACACCGAAGCCTGGCATCCGACCGAAGATGGGATCCGTGAAATAGATCGAGCCGTCGGACCTGACGACGACATCGTTGGGGCTGTTCAGCTCCTTACCGTCATAGTGGGAGGCGAGCACCTCGCGGCCCGAGCCGGTGCCGTCGGGATCCATCCGCACGACCGAGCTCGTCGAGTGCTCGCAGACGACGAGCCGGCCCTCGGCGTCGTAGGTCATGCCGTTGCTCTTGTTGCTCGGATTTGCCACCTCCCGGACGCCGTTCGCCTCGTCCCAGCGGCGCCGAACGTCGGCGGGCATATCGCTGAACAGAAAGAAGCCGCCGTCGTGGTTCCAGATTGGTCCTTCGGTGAACATGAAGCCGCTCGCCAGCTGCTCGACCTCAGCATCCGCACCGATAAGGACGTGAAGCTTGTCGGACTTGACAACTATCGCCATTCGGACCGCCTCCTTGCACCAGGAGCGACTGCGGCCTCCGCCTCGCTGCAGCGTGTGATTCTCGATCCGAATCCACGGGTGAGGCTGCGTCGCGCTCTTCGGTATGAACTGATCTTGTGCGTCAATGGCCGAGTCGAAAATGTCAAACGCCACACATGGCCGACCCGACCGGCGGGAACGACACTTCCGCGCTCTCCCACTCGCCCGTACTGTGCTGCCGACTGTTGGTTGCACCAGTCGCGCACGGTCACAGACACGTCGCCAAGCTGTAGCAGCCAGTTAGGGCGAGCCTTTTGCCGTCCGTTTACCATCAGCTCACCCTTTGGCCGCTTGCATGATCGTGAGGACGATGCGGCAGCGCTCGGGGCGGCTCGGTGCCGGCATGCGCCGGTGGAAGCGGGCCACGCCCGCGGTCCCGGTCGCGATCTCCGGTCTCGCGAGCGCCACGGCAGCCGCCGAACCCGACACCGTCGACACCGCCAGCGTCGATGCCAGCGGCGACCCCCGGGTCTCGGTGGTGATTCCGACCCACAACCGTGCGTCGCAGCTCGACGTGGCACTCGCCAGCGTGCTCGCGTCGCCGCTCATCCTGTCGCCGGCACAGGTCATCGTGGTGGACGACGACTCCCGTGACGGTACCCCGGAGGTCGCCCGCCGCCACGGGGTCCGCTACGTCAGGGTCGCCGCCCACTCGGTCGCCCGCAGCCGCAACGCCGGATGGGAACAGGCGTCGACGGAGTACGTGACCTTCCTCGACGACGACGACGCATGGCTGCCCGGGAACATAGAGCCGCAGCTCGCGGCGCTCGACGCGCAGCCCGACGCAGGGTTCGCGTACGGCATGGCCCAATGCGCCGACGAAGACCTCGAACCGCTCGACGGCACGTTCCCGCCGCCGCCGCTGGTCTCCGGTCACGCACCAGGGCCGCTCCACCGGCCCACTACCCGCAGTTGGGCGTGGTCCTGTTCCGTCGCGACGCCCTCGAAGAGGTCGACGGCTTCGACCCGCGCGTCACTACGGGGAGGACGCCGATCTCATGATCCGGGTGGCGGCACGGCGCGAGATCCTCGGCGTCGATGTCGTCGGGATCCTGTACCGCCTCCGTCGACCATCCCGCCAGCGCTGCGACTACTTCTGGCCGCTTCGCGAGGTAGCGCGATGGACGCCACCGGTCGACGGCGTCGGATGGAAAGATGCGATCTCGTTCAAAGTGTCAACAAGAAGGTTGTTCTTCACGCGCTTCGTGGACGACGCCGTCGCCTCCGCCCGCGCCGGTCATCGTTGGGACGCCGTGGTATGCGCCGCCCGAGCAACCTGGGTCTCGCCGCTCCACGCCGTCCGTCACCACCGCTACCTACTCACGGCGTGCGCGTCCACACCAATCACCAACGCGTCGCCATGACAGTCACGGCCAGCGCGACAGCACAGCGGCGGGAATCCCGGCTACGTGCGCTCCTCGGCACAAGCACACCCATCCGGTATCGCTCTGAGCCAACGGTACGGATCAGTGACACCTTCGTCGTCTAACACGCGGTCAACCGGTATCGCAGCGTGTGGATCGGGATCGTGGTACGCAGAAACAATCGTGCTCGGGCTGCTGGTCCTTGCGCTGCTGCGACGGCCGAGGCGTCCATCGTCAGCACCGACCCGAGCGCCTGGTCTCTGTCGATGGGGACGCACAGCACCCGTACTTTCCGTCACGGCGGCCCGCCTGAGCGCCGCGTAGGTCGAGGAGCGGCTGGCGGAAAGCTGCGGCGAAGCGTTGCGGGTAGGTGTCGATCTCGCCGGGCACGCCGAACCGTTCGTCGGGTGCGGTGTCGGCGCGGACGAGTGTCCCGAAGAGGCGGTCCCAGATGGTGAAGATGCCGCCATAGTTGGTCTGGGTGGTGGATGGGACGTGGTGGCGCCGATGCAGTCGCGGGGTGACCAGCACGGGCTCGAGCCACCGCAGGTTGATCCCGAGGTTGCTGTGGTTGGACACGCCGTAGATGGCGGCGGTGGCCACGGACGTGGCGACAACGCTGACGGGCATCCCGATGAGGAACAACAGCGCTTGCGGTGGAACGAATCGGACGCATGTTCTCGATCATGTGGGTTCGGGTGGTGGCGAACCCGTCGAGCTGCAGCGTCGAATGGTGAACCTTGTGGAGATTCCACAATCGGTCGTAGCGGTGCAGGCGCGCGATGCACGACGAACGACGACCAAGTCGAACACCAACACGCCGATGAGCAGCTTGACCAGGAAGGGCGCGCCGGCGATGGCATCACGCACTGGCCCGATGGAGAGGTAGCGGAGGACGGGTCGGAAGACGAACACGGACAGCGCCGTGGCGGCGATGGCGACGCCGTACCACGCCAGGTCGGTGGCCAGATACGGACGGGGTGACAGCAGTGGGCGGAACCGCAGTGCCGGGGCCCGTTCGAGCCGCCCGACGAAGACGTAGACGACGGTGAGCAGAAGGACAGACGACAACGAAGCTCATAGAGACTCGCTCCTTAATGATGCAACCGTGGTTGCACACTAATCGCTTGAGACGAAGATTGCAACCATGGTTACAGCGTCCTATGGTGGCGTTGTGGCCGACTCGGGATGGGTGTTGCTCGCCTATCGGATGCCGCGGGAACCGTCGACGCCTCGCATCACGGTGTGGCGCAAGCTGCGGCGTCTGGGGGCTGTGCAGCTGGTCGACGGTCTCGTCGCTCTGCCGGACAACGCTGAGACGGTGGAGGCCTTCGACTGGCTGGCCGATGAGGTCATCGAGGCTGGCGGCGAAGCGTGGACGTGGCGCGCGTCGACGTCGAAACAGCAGGACCGGGCACTGCGCCAGCAGCTCAAGGATGCCGTGGTCGAGGAGTACCGGGCGCTAACCGCCAAGGCGAAGACCGCGACGAGCGACGGGTCGCGGCGCACTGCGCAACGGTTGCGGCGGACGCTGCGTGACATCGAGCGCCGCGACTTCGTCGCACCCAAGGAGCGCGACGACGCCCGCCGGGCCGTACAGCGCTCGTTGACGCCGCTGACGTCACCATCGAGGAGCGCGTGCGGTGAAGTGGGCGACCCGCCAGGGGTGTCACGTCGATCGGGCGGCGTGCGCGTGGGTGATGCGTCGCTTCGTCGACCCGGACGCCACCTTCGTGTTCGTCGACGACCCCGCCGACGTGCCTGCCGACGCGACCCCGTTCGACATGCGCGGCGTCGAGTTGTCGCACCACGACGGTGACTGCAGCTTCGAGACGATCCTGCACCATTTCGGCCTCGACGACCCGGTGCTGTGGGACCTCGCGCAGGTGGTGCACGAAGCCGATCTCGCCGACGACCGCTTCGACGAACCGACCGCGGCCGGGCTCGATGCGATCTGTCGCGGCCTCACCTTCGTGGCCGATGACGACCGTGTCCTCGAGGTCAGCGCGGTGATCTTCGACGGCCTCTACGAGCAACGCCGCCGCACCCTTCTCGGCGGTGCCGAACTGACCACCGACGCCCGCCGCGTCGTCGCCGCTCAAGCGGCTCGCGCCTTCGGCTATGGCCTCGGTGCCGTGCTGCTCGGCACGACGCTGGACGAGCTCGGGTTCAATACCGTGCAGGCCGGACTCGTGCTCGGCGCGGTGCTGACCGGAACGGTCGCCGCTTCACTGTTCGTCGGACGGTTCGGCGACCGCCTCGGTCGACGCCGCTGCTATGTCGCGCTGTACGGCGCCCTGGCGGTAACTGGAGTCGTGTTCGCGTACGCCACCACGGTGTCGGTGCTGGTGGCGGTGTCATTGAGTGGGCGCGCTGTCCACCGAAGGTGATCGAGTCGGGCCCGTTCACCACCCTGGAACAAGCCATGCTGGCCGGGGAGCTCGAACACCGGCGCATCACCCGCGGGTTCGGCGTCTACAACGCGGTCGCTGCCGCCGCCGGCTCGCTAGGGGCGCTGGCGGCCGCCGGGATCGGGCCGCTGCACTCGGTGTGGTCGACATCGCCCAGCCACCAGCGCTTCTTCCTGCTGCTGGTCCCCGCCGCGGGAGTCGGGATGGTGCTCGCCGGGCGGCTGAGCGACGCCGTCGAGCAGCGCCGCACTGCTGCCGATCCGGTCGAGTCACGGCCGCTGGGGCCGTCGCGTCCGATCGTGGTCCGCCTGGCCGCACTGTTCAGCCTCGACTCCTTCGGCGGCGGGTTCATCGTCCAGGCGTTCGTCGCGTTCTGGTTGGCACAGCGGTTCGATGCCTCGGTAGGCGTGATCGGGGTGACGTTCTTCGCCGTCGGTGTGTTGCAGACCCTGTCGTTCCTGGCGTCCGGCCGGCTGGCGGACCACTTCGGGATGCTGCCGACGATGGTGTTCACCCATCTGCCGTCGAACCTGTGTCTTGATCGCCATCGCGTTCTCGCCCACTCTGCCCGTCGCCATCGGCTTGATCCTGCTGCGCACGCTGCTGTCGCAGATGGACGTACCCGCCCGTCAGGCCTACGTGATGGCGCTCGTCGAGCCCTCCGAGCGCACCGCCGCGGCGTCGATGACCAACACCGCCCGCTACCTCACGCGTCCCGCTGGTCCGGTCGCTGGCGGGCGCGGCGCAGTCGGTCGCGCTCGGGTTCCCATTCGTGATCGCCGGAACGATCAAGAGCGTCTACGACCTCGTGTTGTGGCGTTGGTTCCGCCATGTGCCGCTCCCCGACCGGAACCGGAGGTGTCGTGTGATCGTGTGTCTGCGCACCGTCGTCGTGCCGTCCGAGGAACGCGCCAGCTATCTCGAGTGGATCGCCGACGGACGCGCCGTGCGCGAAGCCCACGGCATCCTCGCCGAGTGGGTCCTCGAACCGACCGACGGCGACGGCGAGACCGTGGTGGTCACGATCTGGCCGCAGCCACGAGGCGTTCGACGCCTGGATCGCCACGCCCGAACGCGACGCGCTCACCGCGTCCGACGTCCACCGCGCGGTCGAGTACCGGCCCATCACCCGTTACGACGTCGCCGGTGGTTACCTCAACCTGCCGGCTCGCCGCGACCCTCGACCTCACGGAGGTCATCGCATGAAATGGATCACCCGCGCCCGCCCCAAGACCGACCGCATCGCCTGTCCGTGGTTGATCCGTCGAGTTCATCGATCCCGACGGCCGAGATCCTCTACGTGCCCACCGACCAGGTCCTCGCCGTGGCCGAACGAGAACAGGCGCCACGGCTTCGACGCCGCCGGTGCCGAATACGACCACCGCGACGGCAAATGCACGTTCGAGGTGCTCATCGACGACTACGACCTCGGCGACGATCCGGCGCTCGTGCGCCTGGCGCAGATCGTGCACGCCGCCGACATCGACAGCGAGATCGACACCGATCCGGTCGGCCCCGGGCTGCTGGCCATCGGCCTCGGCGGTCTCGACGTCGAAGCCGACGACCATCGGCTGCTGGAACGAGCAGCGTTCGTCTACGACGCGCTGTACGCATGGTGCGCACAGCAAGTCGACAGCGAGCGTCGGCATGAGCGACCACATCGGCTACGACGACCTCCGCGCCGACACCGTCCGGCAAGTCGCCAAGCTCATGGCCGCCGCCGCCATCACCGCCCCCAAGTCCGGTGGCCAGCTGTTCCTTGCACGGCAAGCACCTACTTCGTCGAGACCGTCATCGTCGACGACGTGCGCCACGCGCCACGAGCTGGCGGAGTGGATGCGCGCCCGGGGCAAGGAACGCCGGGAGACGATCTGGTTCCGCGACGCCGACGTGGCCGACGCCATCGACGCGGTGCTGTTCGTCGGGCTCGCCGATTGGTACCCGCCGAACTATGACTGCGGCGCCTGCGGCTACGCCACCTGCGCCGAGTTCCTCCACGCCACCAAGCCGCTGCGCGACGACTCGGACGAGCTCGAGTTCGCCGGACCGACGTGCAACCTGCGCGACATCGACCTCGGGATCGCGGTCGGCTCGGCCGCCAAGACCGCCGCCATCCACTCGATCGACTGCCGCTGCCAGACCCGCATCGCCGTCGCCGCCCGCAAGCTCGGCGTCATCACGCGCCGACGTCGCCGTGCGCGCTGTCACTGTCGCTGACGCACAAGGCCGTCGGCTTCGACCGGCGCATCGCCGAAGTCGACTTCGACACCCTCGACTACCCGCCGACCGGCACCCTGCCCGTCGGCGTCGAAGGCGGCGAACGCTACGGCGGCGTCCGCAACCGCCAACAACCCCGCAGGCCGATCAACGAGCCGAAGTCGACATGATCGACTGGCCCCGCATCTTCTACGGCGCCAGCCTCTCGACCGTGATCGCCGGCGCGGTGTTCGTGCTCGTTCGCCGCGAGCGCACCGCGATCGTCCTCGTGCCCGCGTTGGCCGCCACGTTCCTAGGACCGCTGGCGTGGAACGCCATCCTGCACCGGGCCACCACCGAAGCCGACGGCTTCTTCGTCGACATCCCCTTCAAGCCCTTCCCCGTCAGCTGGCAAGACACCGGCTCCGGTGTCTTCACCCTCGCGGCCGCCTCCCTGTTCCTCGGCCTCGCACTGCCGCGTGAGCACGCGGTCCGAGTGCTGAGTTTGGCGCTCACCGCCGCGGCGGTCGCTTTCCTTGTCGACATCTACTTCTATTGATCCTCGTCTCACTCGACGTCGCGTGCGGCTGTCCGCCCGGTATCACTCAGGCGTGGCCTTGGCGTGACCGAGCGTTCGACACGGTTCAACGGCGTGTAGGGATGCCCTGTCGAAGGGAGTCTTCGACGCTGGTGAATTCGTGGGCCGCGAGCCACAGTCGGAGGAGGTGTCGCCGGCGCGCCGGGTCGTCGTGGTCTTCGTAGGCCTCGCGTGAGTGCAGGATCTTGGCGTTGTTGAGGAGTTGGATGTCGCCGGGCCGAAAGTCCATCTCGACGTAGAACGCGGGGTCGTTGGCGATCTGTTCGAGCATGTCCATGGCGTCGAGTTGTGCATCGGTCAGTCGTGGTGCTTCGGGGTGCCGTTGCGCGTCGCGGATGTACCAGCCGATGTAGAAGATGCGTGGCGTGCCGTTGACGTCGGTGAACGGTGGCAGAGGGTAGAAGGCGGGTTCGCCCGGGGCCTTGTTCGTCGTTGCGGTCCCAGTACAACGGTTCGTAGAGAACATCGACGAGGTCGGCGCGGCGGGCAAGCATCTCGTTGTAGACCGCGTAGGTGCTGGCGATTCGTGACTCACCTCCACTCTTGGCGCGGTGCAGGCAGAGCAGTCCGACGAGGTCGGCGCCGTCGGTGTGGAAGTCCTGGCGTTGGTTGGTGCGGTACAGCCGGACGGCGGGACTGTCGCGTCGGGACGCGCTCGTCGCGAACATGGCCCGAGAGGCTGCCACGCGCGTCCTGACTGACCGGCGTGCCGAAGTGCAGCCCGAAGCCGACGTAGGCGAGCTCGGTAGCCGGCTCCGAGAGGAGTCTCGACCGGGAACCCACGCAGGAGCAGAAAGCCTCGTCCGGTGTTGAGCTCCTTCGCCCATGTCTCGAAGCGGTCTTCAAGGCTCGGGAGTGGGAAGTCACCGATCGACAAAGACGTAGCCGTATGTCCTGCGCGCACGGCGTGCTCGGCGGCGATCGCGATCTCGGTTCGTTCGCGGTCGGTGAAGGTACGTGGTCCACGCCGATGTGTCGGCTGACATCCGCTGCAAGCCATGTCGCTTCCGACACGACCGGCGTATGCGTGCGTGCAACGGCCATTGCTCAGCAGCAGCGGGCAGCGGACTCGGGCATCGCTTCGCAGCACGCCGCTTCGTCCGCTTCGAAGTCGGCGGCGTGTGCTGAAGAGACGCCGAAGGCCTCGCTGTCGTCGAGCACGGTGTAGATCTCCCACGCGCCGTCGGGGCCATCGACCCACACCTTGTCCTGCTTGGCGAAACAACACGTACCGCTTTCGTCGACCGGGTCGAGCCCTTCGCCGGTGAGCCTCGTTTGGTGTGCGGTCACCTCGGCGCTGGTCATGACTTCGACACCGAGATGGTTGAGCCGAGCTTCGGCGTCCGCGTTCTCGAACAGCACGAGCTTGAGAGGCGGATCGCTGATGGCAAAGTTCGCGTACCCGGGCCTGCGCTTGGCAGGCTCCGTGGCGAACAGTTTGGAGTAGAAGCCGACCGCTTCGTCGATGTCGGGAACGTTGAGGGCGAGTTGGACTCGTGCCATGGGACTGCACCTTCCGGTAGATTGATCAAAGTCGATGTATCGAGTCTCGCAAATGTATCGATCATTGTCAATACGTGGAGGATGGGAATGGCCGGCAAAGCGGATCGCACTGGTGGAGCTCGATGAAGGAGTGTGCTGCGCGCCGCTCATGGCCGCGCCGCTGTCCGACGATGAGGCGACCGAGCTGGCCCGCGTATTCGCAGCCTTGGCTGATCCGGTTCGGCTACGGCTTCTGAGCCTGGTCGGCGGCGGCCGACGAGGTGTGTTCGTGCGATCTCGAGGACCCCCTCGGCAAGTCACAGCCCACGATCAGCCACCACACCAAGGTGCTCGCCGAGGCCGGACTGATCACCGGGGAAAAGCGCGGCCGATGGATGATGTGGCGGATCGTGCCCGAGCGTCTTGCTTCGTTGCGTGCCGCCCTGACCTGAGGATCGATCCGCTGGCGTCGGCTGATGCATGTTCACCGAACCTTCGCTTGCGGCCAGCCAGCCAGATCAATGAAGATCTATGTCGATGGCGATCGATACAGATCTCGGGCTGCCGGTGGTGCTGAAGGCGGTGGCCGAGCCGCTGCGCTGGCGCATCATCAATGCCCTCGCCCACGAGGAGCTGTGCGTCTGCCATCTCACCGAGGACCTCGGCGTCCCCCAGCCGCTCGTGTCTCATCACCTGCGGGTGCTGCGCGACGCCGGCCTCGTGGAGTCCGAGAAGTGGCGGTACTGGACGTACTACCGGCTCGACCCCGCCGCGCTCAGGGCCCTCGGAGATGAGTTCGGCATTCTCGCGGTGAGCGTGCCGAAGGCCGCGACCGAAAGGCGGCCGTGCTGTTGACCCGACCAACACTTGGCCGTCGTGTCCTCGCCGAGTTCTGCGGCGCCACCTTCCTGGTGGCGATAGTCGTCGGATCAGGCATCGCCGCTCAACGACTGTCGCCCAACGACGTCGGACTGCAACTATTCGAGAACGCCGCCGCAACCGCGGCCGGGCTCGTCGCGCTGATCCTGGCCTTCGGCTCCGTGTCCGGCGCGCACTTCAACCCCGTCGTCAGCCTCGCCGACTCACTCTTCGGAGGGCTACCGGCCCGCGACCTTCCTGCCTACATCGCCGCCCAGATCACCGGCGCGATCGCGGGCTGTGTCCTCGCCAACCTCATGTTCTCGCTCCCAGCGGTCGAGTGGTCGACCACGACCCGTTCGGGCGGTGGACTCTGGCTCGGCGAAACCGTCGCCACCCTTGGGCTGCTGCTCGTCATCTTCGGTGTGGTTCGCTCCGGACGTGCCGCAGCCGCGCCGTACGCCGTCGGCGCGTACATCGGCGCCGCTTACTTCTTCACGTCGTCGACGAGCTTCGCAAACCCAGCGGTCACCATCGGTCGCACCTTCACGAACACCTTCTCCGGCATCAAGCCCTCGTCCGCCCCGGCATTCATCGCGTTCGAACTCATCGGCGCGGCGCTCGCCGTCTTGCTGGTCCGCACGCTGTACCCCGACGTCGCGGACGTGGCCAAGGACGTAGTGGTACCCCACGAACCGCAACTGGAGGACGCGACACGCGTGCCTGACCTCAACGAGCTCACACCCGACCAGCGACTCGCACTCAAGGTCGCGGCCGCAGATCTGAAAGAAGAGTTCGCCGGCACCTTCAGCCAAGAGACCATCGAACTGTTCCTCACCAGCAGCTTCGACGAGTTCGCTGGTCGGGCCACCGTCAGGAACTTCCTCCCCCTGCTCGCCGAACGATTCGCCCGACAACGGCTGAAGGCACTCGCCAAGATCGAAGGCCACGCGTTCGATGGTGTGCCTGTCGTCCTGTTCCTGTGCGTACACAACGCCGGTCGGTCGCAGATGGCTCTCGGTTGGTTCAACCACCTAGCGGGGAATCGTGCGGTCGCGTGGTCGGGCGGCTCCGAACCGGGCAGCGAAGTCAACCCCGCGGCGATAAAGGCGATGGCCGAGGTCGGTATCGACATCAGCGGCGAATACCCGAAGCCATGGACCGACGAGATCGTGCGGGCCGCTGACGTCGTCGTCACCATGGGCTGCGGCGATGCCTGTCCGTTTTTCCCGGGCAAGCGCTACGAGGACTGGGAACTCGACGACCCCGCCGGTCTTGACATCGACGCCGTGCGGCCGATCCGCGACGAGATCCGCGCCCGGGTCGAAACGCTGCTCAACAGCCTGGGGGTCGTCGCCGTCTGACAGAACGAGTTCCGTGGCGAGACAATCGGCGCTGCCCGATGTCGCGTCGCCTTCGCTCGAAGCATGCTCTCGGTATCGCCCGGCGTGACCTTCACGTGACCTTAGCGATGGTCAAAAGCGGTCTACGTCCGCTACTTGTGGTCAACGCTCACACGTCTTGACCTGCAATTTCGCGTTTTTCGCCCGAGTCCGCTAGGGCCTCGGCCTCTTTCCCAAGCTGAGAACGCGAGTTCGATTCTCGTCACCCGCTCTCGATTGTTCCGACGGATCGAGCGTGGGCGTCGCGCCCTTTCTCACGAGTTGGTCGATCTCGAGGACGCATCCGTCCGGGTCTGCGACGTAGGCGTAGCCGGTACCGGGCGCGTGATCTCCGCGATCGAAGACACCGCGGCCTCCCCCTCTCTTCTCACGAGCTAGCGAGCTTCTGTGGTGCGAGCGCCCGCCGTTCAGCGGTGCACGCGGCGCGGGCGTGGCAGCCGACGATGTGGTCGTTCGTGACGCCGAGCGCCTGCATCGCCGCGTACATCGTGGTCGGTCCGACGAAGCGGAACCCGAGTCGGAGCAATTCCTTCGACAATGCCTTCGACTCCGGTGTTGCGGCAGGCAGGTCACGGAGGTGCCGCGGCGCCGGCCGTCGCCGGCGGCCAGCCCGTGGAGGTTCGAACGACCACACCAGATGCGGCCAGTGAGCCGTAGCTCGGCCCGCACCTCGACCATGGCCTTCGCATTCGCGATCGTGGCCTCGATCTTGCCGCGATGACGGACGATGCCTGCATCTCCGAGCAGTCGCTCCACATCGCGAGGTCCGAACCGCGCCACCTCGTCGGGGACGAATCCGGCGAACGCACGACGGAACGACTCACGCTTGCGCAGGATCGTCAGCCACGACAGTCCGGACTGGAACCCCTCGAGACAGATCTTCTCGTAGACGCGCGACGTCGTCGATGACCGGCCTCCCCCACTCGTCGTCGTGATACGCCACGTACTCCGGCACGGACGTCGACCATGCACACCGCTTCAATCCGTCGGGGCCGCGCACGACGTCGGTCGTCAGTGGCCCAGTCAACGCACGACTGTCCTTCGGGAGCAACGAAGGAGATCGTCGACGAACGGCCGACTCACGCGCCCCATCCCCACACCGCAATTGCACACGTCGACGCCCCTCACCCGAGCGGAACGAAGCGTTGCACCTTGCCGGTTTCGTGATGCCGTTGCAGCGCTCCCACCGCTCGCAGGGTCACACGCGCGTCCGGAAGCCCCGCGTCGTCGAGCGCGTCCGTGAGACGGCCACGCAACTGGTCCACATCGAGCGTGTCTGTTGCCACCGCGGTGACGTCGATACCTCGGTCCGTCTGCCGAACCTGGTAGTCGAGCACGTCCGGCGACTTCACCAGGACACTGCGCACCACGATCGGATGGACCTCGACGTCCTCCCAGCGCAGTACTTCGTCGGAACGACCCGACACGATGGCACGGAGGTGGCCGTGGTCGGACGCGTCGGGCTGGCGGACGAAGCTGTCGGTCATCTCGTAGCGGATGAGCGGTTGCGTGAAGTTGGAGAGGTTCGTGAGGAGGACCTTCGCGGAGGGCGTGCCCGGTGGTACCGGTCGATTGTCTTCGTCGACGAGCTCGGTGATGCACACGTCATTGTTGAACACGAGCACTGTGTCGTCGGGCGCGCTGAGGCCGACCAGTCCCTCGGTCGAACCGAACATGTCCACGATCGGCGCGCCGAAGCCATCGCGTATCGCGGCGCGCAGCTGCGGGTTGAGCGTCTCACTCGTCGACGAGATCGTGATCGGCGTGATGCGCAGACGGCCGGCCCGCCGCTCGGCGGCGAGCCGGGCGAGGACCGTTGGATAGCCGGACAATGCAGGAGCATCGAGCTCGTTGAGTCGCTCGACGATCTCCGGAAGCGGCAACGTTGCGGGCACGCCGAGGAAGTGGAACGGCATCGCGTCGCCGTCTGACAGCGCTTCTGCGGCACCCGTCGCGTGTACCGCTGACGGCGCTCCGATCATCGCGATGCGAAAGCCGCCGGGAGGCGGGCCCCCCTGGGCCGTGATGCGAGCGAGCAACGAGCGCGTCAAGGAAGCCACGAAGCAGACGGCCGCACGCCGGTCGAACACGAAGACACCGCGACGTCCCGAACTGCCGCCGGATGTCAATGCGAAGTACTCGTCGAGCATCGGGACCGGTGCGTTCGTCGTCGCCGACATCGCCTCCTCCACGACGTCAGGAGTCAGCCGTCGATCTGTGTAGAGGTCCGCGAGGTTGTCCATCATGTCGGCCTTGGTCATCACCGGAAGGCGCGTCAGATCTTCGAGCTCGAGTCGATCGACGTCCACATCACCGAGCCGCCGACCGTGGAAGGGCGAGTGCTCCGCGGCGTAGGCGAGCAGCGCACGCAACCCATCGCGTTGACGGACGTCGATCTGCGCTCGCGTCCAGCGAAGGCGTTCGATGGCCGCTGGGTACGCAGCAAGCAGGTCGAGCTGCAACGCGACGCGCACCGCGTCGAACGAGGTGGCTCCGGCGTCGTGTGTCACCGGGTCGCCTCGGTGGTGGCCAGAGGAACGAATGACTCGTCGCCGGATTCGAGACCGAGCGCGCGGCTCATCATTCGGGCCAGTGCCGGCCATTCCAAGGCGCCCGGGTTGGCAGCCCGTTCGAGCGCCATACCCGCACCGACGGCGAGGATGAACTCGGCGAGAATGCGGGGTGGGACGTTCGGCTCGAGGCTGGCGCGTGCGTGAAGCTCACCGAGCAGTTGACCGAGCCGCTCGACGGTGCGGGCGTGGCGCTCGGCATACCGGCGATTGAGCTCAGGGTCGTGCATGGCGACGGCGCGGAACTCGACGAGTACCCGAGCCCAACCGGCTTCGACCTTGCTGTCGCGCTCGAAGTTCTCGAGCAGCGTCAGCACCCCGGTTGGCCCGGACGCATCCGCGACCAGACGCTGGTTCTGTGCGGCGCGCTCGTCGATGCGAGCCTCCAGGAGGGCGAGGAACAAGTCCGCCTTGCCGTCGAACTGCGAGTAGACGACGCCCTTGGAGAACCCCGCCTCGTCGGCGATGGCTTCGAGCGTCGCCCCGGCGTATCCCTTGGTCAGGAACACCCGCTTGGCCGCCACCAGCACCGCGGCCCGGTTCGCCTCGACCTGCTCCGCCCGAGTCCGTCGATTTCGCATACCGTTGGTATCCAATATCGCTGGGTATCCAGATGTCAACGGTCTTCCACAGCTGTGCAGAACGCTGTGGACGTAGTTACGCCAGTGTCATTCCCGGCAGCTCGATGATCTCGGTGATCGGTTTGCCCGGCCCCACCACGGCGTCGAGCGCAGCAGCCGAGGGTCCAGATGGAGGGCACGCAGGCGTGAGCACTACGAAGCCCACCTCGGGATGCGTCTCGTGGAGCACGGCCGCCTTCGCGATCACCTTCCAGACGACATCGGCTCGCTGCAACCCCGGACGAATGGCGGTCAGTCCCCCGCCGACCTCGACGTGTCGACACGTGCCGTCCGGATGCCGGGCCGTGAAGCTCACCTCGATGCCGTCGGCGACGGTGACATCCGTCCGGATGTCCGTATAGCCGCAGCGCACGAGGAAGTCGCGTGCGACGTCCCGCGCCGTGGGCACGTCTGCCGGCATTTGGACGTGCGCGTTCGCCCGCTCGGCGTCGACGCGTGCCTTGGCGCGCTCGACGTACACGGGATCGGTGTCGTAACCGACGTAGTGGCGGTCCGTCCGCAGAGCGGCGACAGCGGTCGTACCCGACCCCATGAACGGGTCGAGGACGAGGTCGCCTCGGTACGTGTAGAGGTGGATGAGCCGCTCGGGCAACTCGACCGGAAACGGTGCGGGATGGCCGACTCTGGTTGCGCTCTCGGACGCGATCTCCCAGACATCCGTCGTCGCTTCCATGAATTCGTCGCTCGTCGACGAGGCTCGCGAGGGAAGGTCGCGTCCGTCGCTGGGCGTGCTCCGCGACGCACGGTCGAACCGACCTTTGCTCGCGATCACGATCCGCTCGGTCAGGTCGCGCAACACCGGGTTGGACGGTCGGCGGAACGACCCCCACGCGCAGGAACCGGTTGCACCGCGGGCCTTGACCCAGATGACCTCGCCCCGCAGAGCAACCGGAGGCGATCCTGGAGGATCCAGATGACGTCCGCGGACAACGACCGGTACGGCTTGCGCCCGAGGTTGGCGACGTTGACCGCGATGCGTCCACCGGGTTCGAGCGTTCGAACGCAGTCCGCGAACACCGACTCGAGCATCGCGAGGTACTCGGCGTAGTCGGCAGGGACACCGCCTTCGCCCAGCGCAACCTCGTACTCCTTGCCGGCGAAGTACGGGGGCGATGTCACCACCAACGCAACGGAGTTGTCGTCGACCTTGTCCATGTCGGACGCATCACCACAGAAGATGTCGTCGATCTCTCGGCGAGTCGCCACGTCCGCGTCCGCCGCGACAGCCGGTGGCGTGAAGCGCTCGTAGAACGCCGACGCGTCGTGATTCTCACGACGGGACACGCCGAAGGCCGACGTGGAAGTGGGACGACGCGGCGCCGAGGGATCGCGCACCGTGAGACCCTACGCGCCCTTCCTGCGACCGACTGGGACCTCCCTGCGAACTCACAGGATGCTCTCCGCGGGAGTCGAGGCTGGTCGCGTTGGATGGTGTCCATGCAGACCCCGCGACGGCACCGGCCGCATCCCGCCGCCAACGCCCGGAAGTTCGCCTGCGGGCTGAGTGCATCCGCTCTCGTCGCTCTGACTGCATACCTCGCGGTCGACGCTCATGCCGCTCGCGACCACGACAACGGCGCCGCGGTCGCGACCACCACCACCGCCAACACGACGAAGACCACCAACACGACAGCGTCGACCTCGTCGACGACGACCACCGTGCCGCAAGCGGTGACGGCGGGCTCGAGCGGCGTCGCAGTGACGACGAGCGGCGGCAGCTGATGGACACGACGCTGCTGTGGTACACCGCACGGGCGAGCGGGCTGGTGGCGTGGGCGCTCGTGAGCGCATCCGTCTTGTGGGGTCTCGCGCTGTCCACCCGTGCACTCGGGAAGCGTCCGCGTCCAGCGTGGCTGTTGGATCTCCACCGGTACCTCGGCGCGCTCGCCGTCGTGTTCACCGGGGTCCACATTGCAGCCATCGTGAGCGACAGCTACGTGCACTTCGGCGTGATCGAAGTCCTCGTACCGTTCGCTGTCGACATGGAAGCCATCCGCGGTAGCGCTCGGCATCGTGTCGCTCTATCTGCTCCTGGCGATCGAGCTGACGTCACTGCTGCGGAAGCACCTTCCGCGAAAGGCTTGGCGGCGAGTGCACTTCGCGAGCTTTCCGCTCTTCGTGTTCACGACGCTGCACTTGCTGACCGCCGGGACCGACGCAGGCAACAGAACGTTGCAGGCCGCAGTCCTCACCGTCATCGCTGCGGTCGGAGGGCTCAGCGCCCTCCGGAGTCTCGGGGAACACGCCATTGTGTCCCCCCGAGACAGACCGGCATCGCGCGTCCCAGCACGCGCGATGAACACAGGCGACTGAATGCGCGGGCGGTCCCCCCACCGCCCGCGCATTCGGTCAGATCGCTGGTCTGGCCGATGCCGCCCGTCTGCGACGGATCTGCCGTCGACGTGGAGTGATCGGTCAGCACGTTGGCCGCGACACCCGCATTGACGGGTACTGCAACGTTCGCGTTGATCAGCGACATCGCCGCCCGTTCAGGTAGAGCCTCACCAGCGAGCTCGTCGAGTTCCTCTCGGGTGACGCTGCGGAAATCCTGCTTACCCATTACGTGTCCTCCTAGATGGTGTGCGTCGCCCTGGCGGCTTGCTGCTCGTCACATCAGCCGTTGCATGTGTCGTGCCCACGATCGGCGTCGAACAAACGTGAGCGCGCGTTGGCGCGCAGCAGGTTTCACCAATCGTCGATGCAGGTACTGACACTCGGTGCCGACCTCTCCATCGCTCGCGGACGGCGTCGAACTCATCGGTGAGTACGAAGGATCCGGGTTCAAGGTTCCGCCGTCCATCGTGCAGCGCGCGGACGGTCAGGTGATCCAGCTTCCGCCGTTGCTCTACAGCGTCGCGACACGGATGGACGGGCATCACGACGTCGACGAGATCGCGAACGATGTGAGCGACGAGATCGGACGTGACCTCGACGGGTCGCAAGTGCAGTACCTGATCGACGACAAGCTTCGCCCGTTGGGGATCTTGACCGAGCCCGATGGATCGTCACCGACCGTCGAGAAGCCGGACCCGCTTCTCGCGTTTCGTTTTCGGGTCGGAGTCATTTCCGAAACGCGCGTCCGGCCGCCTCGGTGCTGTCTTCGCGCCCCTGTTCCACCCAGTGGTCGTCGTGGTCGCACTCGCCGCTTTCGTGGCGGCCGATGTATGGCTGTTCTTCGTTCACGGCGTCGCGCAATCGCTGCGCCAGGCCCTCTATCACCCTGGCTACTTCCTGCTGTTTCTCGCCGCGATCGTGTTCGCGGCCGCGTTCCATGAAACGGGACACGCCGCCGGATGCCGCTATGGGGGTTGTCATCCAGGAAGGATGGGGGCCGGGTTGTATCTGGCCTGGCCCGCGTTCTACACGGACGTCACCGACGCCTATCGACTCGACAGGCGAGGTCGCCTTCGCACAGACCTGGGAGGGGTGTACTTCAACGTCATCGTCGTGCTGGCGACGATGGGCCTGTATGGAGTGACACACCTCGAGCCACTGCTGCTCGTCGTCGTCATACAGCACCTCGAAATCGCCCACCAGCTTCTGCCGGTCATCCGACTCGACGGCTACTACATCGTCGCGGACTTGACGGGCGTACCGGACCTGTTCTCGCGCATCGGTCCGATCCTGCGCAGCATCGTTCCCGGCAATACAACCGATGAAAAGGTGACAGTGCTCAAGCGCTGGGTGCGCGTCGCGGTCACGGCCTGGGTGTTGATCGTCGTACCGCTCTTGGTGTTCGAACTGGGTCTCGTGCTGATGAACCTGCCGCGGATCATCGCGACGACGTGGGATTCGACACAGCAACTCTGGGACAGCGCGACCTCGTCGTTCAGCAACGGTGACACCTTGACGGGCGTGTCGTCGGTCGTCCAGGTCGTCGTGCTCGTGATCCCTCTGCTGGGAATCATGTTGATGCTCATCCGGCTCGCACGACAGCTGTCGGTAACCATGTGGAAGCGAACGCAAGGGCATCCTGTGGCACGCGCCGCGTGGATACTCGTCGCCGCCGGTGTGCTCGCACTGTTGTTGCCGGCGTGGATCCAGCAGAAGAACTACGAACCGATCCAGCCCGGTGAGAAGGGAACGTTGCCCGACATCGTGGACAGCGCCCGTGCAAGTTGGTCAACGACTGCGCCCGTCGGGCAACAACAAGTGCCTGTCCCCTCGACACCGGCGACGCCGTCCCCGTCGACTCCTTCGGGGCCGGCTCCGGCCGGTCAGCCGTCGACTGGAGGCCAGGCCCCGCCCGCGGAACCACCGCCGGCAGTGACAACTCCTCAGCTCCCGCTCCCAGCCGGTGACGGTGCCGCCCGTGACGTTGCCGCCGGTCACGCTGCCATCGGTCACGTTGCCGCCCGTCACGACGCCGCCCCTGCCCACCACGTTGCCGCCGGTTCCGACGGTGACGACGCCTTCGACGCTGCCCATCAACTGATCGGGCACGCCGGCACATCCCTCACCGGAACACGCCCGTGTGGCCGAGTGAGAACCGGCCCGGCTGCGGATACACGCACAGCCCGTGCGGACCGTTGCCGACCGGAATACGTGCTCGCAGCTGACCCGTCGTCGTGTCGATCGCGTAGACCTCGCTGTTGGAACGACCGCTCAGCCACAACGTCGTGCCGTCAGCGGACACGCCACCCATGTCGGGACTTCCGCCGCCGGGGATCGTCCACTTGACGCGCACTGTCCGCGTCGTCAGGTCGACCACGGACACCGTGCCTTCGTCGCGGTTCGACACGTAGAGGTCCTTCGAGTCGCGGCTGACATACAGGCCGTGCGCGCCCGCGCCGGTCGGCAAGAAGCCGGTGACCCGGAACGAGTCGCCATCGAGTTCCCACACCCCGTTGCTCACCATGTCCGCGACGTAGAACACAGAGCCGTCGGGTGACAGCTTGACGTCCTGCGGCTTCGAACCGGCATACAGGCCGAGCTTCCCGACCAGCGACGGGCCGTCGGCGCCGAGCGCCACCTTCACCATTTCGCTCGAGAACTCACAGCTCGCGATCAGATACGAACCGTCGGCGGAGAAGTCGAGGTGATCGACGCCCGCGCAGGGAACCGGCACCGACTTGACGACCGCGAACGTGTGGGGATCGGCGAAGTCGAGCCGGGCCAAGCGTTCCGCGACGACGATGGCGAACCGGCCGTCGGGCGTGAAGTACAAGTTGTACGGGTCCTCGACCGGGATCGGCGGACCCGGATGTCCGGTCGCCGGATCGATCGGCGTCAGCGTGTTGCCCTGGTCGGCCGCCACGTACAGGGTCTTCAGGTCATAGGAAGGCACCACGTGTTGCGGTTCCGCACCGACGCCGAAGTGATCGACGACGCGCATGGTGGCCGGGTCGATCACGTCGACCGTGTTGCTCTCGGAGTTCGGGACGTACACGAGCGACGGGAAGGAGGCGACCGTGGGGCTCAGTGCGTTCGGCCTGTCCGCGGCGTAGACATCGACTGTGGACGGCGTCGTCGGCGGCGGTGCCGGCTGGGGAAGATCGGATGCGGCGATCGAACTGCCGTGATCGTGCTCCGAGCCCGCCGATGAACCGCCCGCTGACGGCCGGGGAGCATCGCTTCCGCACGCAACGAGCACGAGCGCGGCGCAGACGACGACTCGGAGCGACCGGCGCACCGGGCGATGGTAGGGCCGGCCGCCTCTCGTCCGACCTCGCCCCTGCTCGGCCGTCACGACGCCTTCGGCGCGGGACGTCAGCGCGCCACGAGCGTCGCCAAGGCCCAGATGGCGGCGACCGCGCCCAGCACTGCCATGCCGACGCTGCGAGCCACCGGCGCGCGGGTCAGCTCACCCTCACGAGGACGTTCAGGAGGACGGACGAGCGCGAGCACATTGCCCACGAGCAGCGCGCCGCCGAGCGCCAGGACGAGGAAGAGCAACAGATCGGGTCCGCCGAACAACACAGCGCCCGAGGGTAGGCCGCGGATCATCCACCCGGCGCGCCGGGCCCGGGCACACCGACCACTGCCCCTCGATCAGTCGGGACCTGCAGGTCCTCAGGCCGGACGTCCGTACGGATCTCGCGTGCGATCGTCCGGTCCGTCGCTTCCGGGCGCTGGATCTCGGTGAGCGCAGGCGCACCCGTCCGCCGGTCGAAGCAGAACAGTGCATGGTCACCGTACGGGGGTGAAGGCAGCGCGACAGCGAGGTCGAGTCGGAAGCAGTGCGTCGGACCGTCGCCGAAATCGACCACCCGGTACAGAGGCCGCGGCCCGGTCACGTACGACTCGAGTTGCCGCACTTGTGCATCGACCTCGTCGCGATAGTCGGAAGCGGGCGCGCCGGTCACGCACCCGGCCGCGTTGTCCGGCGTGCCTGCGCAACCGACGACCTTGCCGTTCAGACGACCGGAAACCGATCCGAGACCCGTCACGAGCCGAGTGTCCGGCGGTTGCTGCACGGTCGTCGTGTCCGACTGCAGCTGCTGGCCATCCGGCAGCGTCCGTACGAAGTCTGATTGCACGACGTACGTCGCCAACAGGCTGCGCTCCCATGCCGCGAGAAAGGACTGCGCCGCGGACGGGCCGCGAGTCGTGCCGGAGGGCGAACCGATGACGAATGCGGCGACCATGCCAGCGACGAGCAGGACCAGCGCCACGACCACCGGCACCGGCGCCCGACCGTGCTCCACCACTGGAAAGTAGTGTGCGGCCATGGCCTTCCATCACGTCGCCCTGGCCACTCGTGACATCGACGCCACCCACCGCTTCTACACGGAGGTGATGGGCTTCACGCTCGTGAAGGCCGTCGTCGCGCCCACACCCAACGGTGGATGGGCGCGACACGTCTTCTACGACACCGGAGACGGGATGATCGCGTTCTGGGACCTGCACGACCCGAAGATGGTCGACTTCGACCCGGCGATCTCCACCGGACTGGGGCTCGAGCCCTGGGTCAACCACATTGCGTTCGGCGGCGCGTGACCTCGACGACATCGAAGGGCGCAAGCAGCGCTGGCTCGACGCCGGGTACGACGTCGTCGAGATCGACCACGGTTTCTGCGTATCGGTCTACGCCAACGATCCCAACGGGATCCTCGTCGAGTGGTGCACCGACACGAAGCCGTACACCGAAGCGGATCGCGTTGCGGCCCAGGCGGCGATGGACACCGCCGAGCCACCGCTCGAGCAGCCGCCGGAACCGAAGTTCTTCAAGGCGCCGGTCACGACGCCGGCTTGACCTCCACCACGACGGGCCTGTGGTCGCTCACGGCGACCGCGGGGACGAATGACCGCTCGGCGACCAGCCCGTCGACCGCGATGTGATCGATGCGTTGCACCGGTGCCCACGCGGGCTGGGTGGCGTCGGCGTCCACCAGCCGCGAAGCCAGCGGCTGCGACGGCACCGGCGATGTCGTCAGGACGAAGGTTCAGATCGCCGAGCAGCAGCCGAGGGCGAGGCTCGTCGCTGATTGCTTCGAGCAACGCGTCGAGTTGCCGCTTCGCAACCGATGCGTCGTTGTGCAGATGGCTCGTCGCGACTGTCGCGTGATCGTCGCCGACGGTCACACCTGCGACGATCGCGACGCGTCGTTGCGTCCCGCTGTCGCGAGGCAACTCGAGAACACGGCGGAAGTCGAGTTCGCCACGGACACAGAGGGCGATCCCGTCCTCACCGGTCAGGAGCACGGACCGACGCGCTGGTGCGAAGTGATAGTTCTCGGCGTCCAACGGCCGCGCGACGAGGCGCCGGCTGGTCAGCGAACCACGATCGGATGACGCGACGTTCGACCTCCTGCACTGCGAGCACGTCGACATCGAGGTCGGCGACTGCCTCGGCCAGTCGTCGATTCGAAGCGAACCCGTGCCGAGGTCGGCCGTGGCGCACGTTCCACGTGGCGACCCTCACCCGGCGAGTGCGAACGCCGCCGATCACTTGGCCTCCGGCGCCGTCGTACAAGACTGCCCCGTCGACTTCGGCGACTGGCTGGTAGTTGGCATGCAAGTACGCGGCGAAGACGGGGAACTGATCGACCGAATACGCCGTCCCGAGTGACATATCGACGATCAACGCCGGGGGATGGGCAGCGAGATCCTTGCGAAGTCGTCCCACGCGCCGTCGACCGCGTACTGCATGCCGACGCGCGCACGACGAGCGGCCGCCGCTCGAGCCGGTCAGGAAGCCGGCAGTCAAGAACCTCGTCGCCGGTCGCCGGTCGGACGCCCAGTACGCCTGCGGGAACTGACCCCACACGAAGATGCGATCGCTCGGATCGGTTCGTTCGTCGATGGCGGCCGCGATCCGGTCGTACGGGTGCAGCAGGACGGGATGCGCGGTCGAGACCGAGCGTCACGAACACGACGACCGACGCCGCCGACGAGCGCCGGCGGTGGTGATCCAGACCCTTGCGGTTGGCGCGGCGCAACCGTGCCCGCGGCGAGCGACGGCGAACGGCGGCCCGAGCTGCAAGTAGTAGTGACCGAAGAACCTGAAGCCGGCGGCGACGCCGATGAAGGCGCCGATCAGCCAGAGCCACAAGTCGATGTCCTCGCGCCAGCGCCGCACCGCTCCGATCACCAGCAGCAGCGCGGCCAAGTTCGCGCCCGAGGAAGATGCCGGTGGTGGCGAGCCCGCGATTGGCCGCGACACCCCACGAGCCGGACTGGCATCGAGGTAGCCGCCCGTACCCGTGAACACCCAGAACATGAAGTCGTGCCAGCCGAACAGCAACGCTGCAACGAAGATCGGGACGACGAACGCGACACCGAGACGGACGAGCCCACGCAGTCGCTCTCGACGCCACGACAGCCAGGCGAGCGGCAGCATCGTCGTGGCCGCCGTCTGCTTCGCCAGCGTCGCCGAGCGCGGCGAACACGCCCGACGTCTCCGTTCGCTCGCGATCGCCGAAGTACATCGCCGCGCAGATGAGCGGCGTCATGAAGACTTCGAAGTTCGCCGGCTGGCTGTCTTCGAGCACCAGACCACCACTCGCGACCAGATACAGGATCCCGGCGGCGAGCCCGGCTCCGTCGCCCCACCGGCGTCTCGCGATGGCCGCGACGCAACAGGGCACTGACCACGTACGTACCGATGTGCGAGCACGCGGACGCCCACGAGGTCGTCCGAGCCGGTGACGCGAGACACGGCCGCGTAGACGTACGGGACGATCGGCGGCTTGCGATCGACGACGTCGTGGTAGAGGTGTCCGCCGTCGTTCAGCACCTGGGCCTCGGTGGCCAGGAACGCCTCGTCCGGGTTGAGCGCCTCGGTTCGGATCAGGCTCGGCAGGTGCGTGACGACTGCGAGCAGCAGGAACACCATCGCGAGCCGCCAGCCCGACATCCATCGGGTCGTCTGTCGCGTCGATTCGACGTCGACGGTCTGCACGGTGCTGTCAGTCTGGTCCGCGCCCGGCGCCTCCTACACCCCGCGGGCCATGTTCTCGAACCGCGCGTATTGCTCGAGCCACGCAAGCCGGATCTTCCCGGTCGGACCGCTGCGGTGCTTCGCGACGAGGACCTCAGCCGTGCCCTTGTTCTCCAGCGCTTCGGGGTTGTACACCTCGTCGCGGTACAGGAACACGACGACGTCTGCATCCTGCTCGATGCTTCCGCTCTCACGAAGGTCGGCGAGCATCGGACGCTTGTCGGCTCGGGTCTCGAGTTGGCGGTTGAGCTGCGCCAGTGCGACGACCGGGCATTCGAGTTCGCGGGCGAGGATCTTCAGGTTCCGGCTGATCTCGGCCACCTCGACCTGGCGGTTCTCGGCTGACATGCGGCCGCTCATGAGCTGGATGTAGTCGACGATGACGACACCGAGGTCGCCGATGCGGCTCTTCAACCGCCGCGCCTTGGCCCGGATGTCCATGACCGTGATGTTGGGATTGTCGTCGATGAAGATCTGCGCGTTCGCCAACCGACCGACGGCGTGGTGGATCTTGGTCCAGTCCGCCTCGGACAGCTTCCCGTTGCGAACCCGTGTCGCGTCGACCTTTGCCTCCGCGCACAGGATGCGTTGCGTGATCTCGAGCTGACTCATCTCGAGGCAGAACAACAGCACTGGCCGTTGCGCCTTGAGTCCTGCGCTCTGCGCGATGCCGAGCGCGAACGAGGTCTTGCCCATCGAGGGGCGGGCTCCGACGACGACGAGCGCACTCGGCTGCAGAGCCCGACAACAGCTCGTCGAGCTCGAAGTAGCCCGTGGGGATGCCGGTGATCGACTCGCCCCTCGCGTACAGCTCTTCGAGTCGATCGAGGGTCATGTCGAGCAAGTCGCCGATGGGAGCGGTCGCGTCGGAGAGCCGACGCTCCGCGACGGCGAACACCAACGACTCGGCCTCGTCGATGGTCTTTTCGACATCGTCGGGCAAGCGCGTAGGCCCGCTCCGCGATGTCGCCTGCCGCCCAGATCATGCGCCGGAGCAGCGCGTGCTCCTCGATGATCTTTGCGTAGCGAGCGGCGCTGGTGGTCGCCGGCGTGTTCGTCTGCAGCGAGACGAGCGTGCCCTGTCCGCCGATCGCGTCGAGCAGACCCGCCCGGCGCAGCTCGTCGGCGACCGTGACGGGATCCGACCGGTTCGCCCGCGCCGTACAAGCGACGGTGATCGCCTCGAAGACGTGACCGTGCGCCGGCTTGTAGAAGTCCGGCGGCGTCGAGGAGCTCGACCCCGGCCGCGATGGCGTCCTTCGACAGCAACATCGCCCCGAGGAGCGACTCTTCGGCCTGGAGATTGTGCGGTGGGAACCCGGTGCGCGGCCGTACTCGTACGTCGGGGTTCATCGACCGCTCTCGTGTCGGACATGCGGCGTTCACTCTCCCCCGAAGCGCTTGTGCGAATGAAGGGCACAAGCATGGGGATTCCTTGTGGACGCGAGCCCGAGTTGCCCACAACCGAGTCGCGTACCCCACGCCGAACACATGTTCGGAAGTCTACCTCCGAGGGTGAGCGGACGCGCCGATGGGCGAGTCCTCTCCGACAGCAGGTGCCCGAGTGACGCCGGAGGCGCGGCGGATGGGCCGCGTCGGGTCGCGCCTCAGGTGCCGCTGACGACTTCCACGGTGATCGCGAACTCGACGTCGGGATGCAGCTTGGTCGGGATCTGGTGCGTGCCCACGGTCTTGATCGGCTCGTCGAGTTGCAGCTTTCGACGATCCACCTCGATGCCCGTCTGCTCCTCGCACGGCGACCGGCCACGTCCGTCGTCGTGACCGAGCCGAACAGCCGGCCTTCGCTCCCCGACTTGGCCCGCACCGTGATGATCGCGGGCACGAGCACCCGCGCCACCTCTTCGGCCGCCCCGCGGTCCTTCGCGTCGCGCAGGTCGCGAGCCCTCCGCATCGACGCCCGCCTGCTGCACATTGCCGTCGGTCGCACGGAGGGCAAGGCCCTTCGGCACGAGATAGTTACGAGCGAAGCCGTTCGCGACGTCGACGATGTCGCCCTTCTTGCCGACGTTGGACGACATCGGCGCGCAGGATCACCTTCACCTCTCGTCACCCTCCTCGAAACTCGACGTCGACCACGCACGTCGTCGAGCAACTCGGTGTCGAGCTCGGGTAGATCGTCGCTCGAGCCGTCGCCACCGCTCATCGGCGGCGGGCCGGCCGGCCTCGGCGGCGGCCCTCCGCACGACCCGGTCCACCCGGACCTCGATCGCGCGACGTGCGCTGCGTGGTGACGCGATTCGTGTACGGCAACAGCGCCATCTCGCGAGCGTTCTTGATCGGCCCGCGCCACCTCGCGCTGTTGCTGGGCGTCGTTGCCGGTGACTCGACGGGCGCGGATCTTGGCGCGATCGGACATGAACCGCCGAAGCAGGTTGACGTCCTTGTAGTCGATGTACTCGACGCTCTCCTGGACCAGGACGCTCGTCTTCTTCTTGGACCGTCGAGCGTTGTCCTTGTTCTTCGTGCGGGGCGCTTTCTTGGCCATCAGAACGGTTCCTCGTCTCCGTAAGACGGCCCGCCTGCGCAGGCGCCGCGTTGGCGACCGGCCGGCCACCGCCCTCGCCGGGCTCGCGCCGATCGTTCTTGGTGATCTCGCATGTTGCCCAGCGCAGGCTGGGACCGATCTCGTCGGCGGTGATGTCGATGGTCGAGCGCTTCTCGCCCTCCTGGGTCTCCCAGGACCGCTGCTCGAGCCGGCCGGTGACGACCACGCGGGCGCCCTTCGGCAGCGACTGCGACGCGTTCTCGCCCATCTGTCCCCAGCAGGTGACGTTGAAGAAGCTGGTCTGCTCCTCCCACTGGCCGTTGCGCTGGAAGCGCCGGTTGACGGCGAGGCCGAACGTGGCGATCGCCTGGCCGGACGCAGTGAACCGCAGTTCGGGATCGCGGGTGATGTTGCCAACGAGGGTCACGGAGTTGTCGGGCATTCGAGGCTCTCCTCGGATCAACCGGCCGTGGCGGCCGGGGCCTCGCCGAGCAGACCGCGGCGAGCGGCCTCCCGGTCGGGCAGACGGATCAGTTTGTGGCGGACGATGTCGTCCGCGAGGCGGAGCTGGCGCTCGAGATCGTCGAGTGCGCCGGCTTCGGCCAGGATCTCGAACACCACGTAGGAACCCTCGTGTTTGTGGTCGATCTCGTAGGCGAAGCGGCGTCGACCCCAGCGATCGGTGGTCTTGATCTCGCCTTGCTTGGCTTGGACCTGTTCACCGATACGGCGAACGGCCGATTCGACGGCTGCGTCGTCGGCTTCGCCGTCGACGATGACCATGAGTTCGTAGGCTCGCATGAGCGAGTCGTCACCTCCCTGTGGACCCGGTCCCCCGGGGCCCCGCGCGGTGCGGAGCAGGGTCTCGATTGGACTGGGTGATGCTATCGGACCCGCCGTTCATCCGGGACATCATCGCCGGGGGGTGTGACAATGACTTCGCATGCTGCGGGCGTCGCTGCGCTCCTGCCTCCGCATGACCGCCGACCCGCCGCTGGCGCTTCCCGGGCCGGCACTCAGTCGCTTCGCATGCTGCGGGCGTCGCTGCGCTCCCCGGGCCAGCACTGCATGCTGCGCTCCTGCCTCCGCATGACCGCCGACCCGACGGCGGCTCAGGCTGACCGGCTGTCGCTGCCGTAGAGCTGCAACGACGCGCGGACGTCGTCGGCGAGGTGGTAGCTCTCCGCGTCGGCGGGGAACCGCCCGGACCGCACGTCACTCGCGAACTCGCCCAAGGCCGCGACACCGGCGGCTTTCAGGTCCGCGTAGCGACGGACGAACTTCGGGATGATGCGGTCCTCGAGACCGAGCACGTCGTGGAACACGAGCACCTGACCGTCGCAGTGCCGGCCCGCACCGATGCCGATGGTCGGCACCGACACGGCATCGGTCACGATGCGGGCGACTTCGTCGGGCACACCCTCGAGCACGATCGAGAAGCAGCCAGCCTCCTCGAGGGCGTGCGCGTCGTCGACGAGCGCGAGCGCCGCCGATCGTTCCTTGCCCTGCACCTTGAACCCGCCCATGGCATGAAGCGACTGCGGCGTGAGGCCGAGGTGTCCCATCACGGGGACCTCGGCATCGATGATCGCCTCGATCACCGGCAATCGCTTGCGCCCGCCCTCGAGTTTCACGGCCTGCGCGCCGGCCCGCACGAGGACCGCGGCGTTGCGCACCGCGTCCTCGACGGACACGTGGTAGCTCAGCCACGGCAGATCACCGACGAGCAGGGGACGTGGCTTGGCGCGGGCGACAGCGGCGACGTGGTGCGCCATGTCGTCGATCGTGACCTGGAGCGTGTCGTCGTACCCGAGAACGACCATGGCGAGCGAGTCGCCCACGAGGATCAGGTCGACCCCTGCTTCGTCGGCCATGCGCGCGCCGGGCGCGTCGTACGCGGTGACCATGACCAACGGGTCGGAGCCCGTGCGTACCTTGCGAGAACGGACCGCCGGCGCGGTGATCGATGCAGCCATCGATGTCTCCTTTCCCGTCCAGCGCCACATGGCTGCCGGCGGTGCACGCACTGTACCGTCGCCACCGTGGTCGAGTCACCTTCCGGACGGTGCGATTCCTGCGGGCGCGACGAAGACGACCTGGTCGAGGTGCACCGCGTGTACGTGACCCCCGAGACCTGGGACGGCGAAGGCAAGGTCGAGGTCGTCGACGAGATCGAACGTTGGTGCTTCGTGTGCCGCAGTCACTATCCGCACCAGGCCCTGGGCGCCGCCGATCCGGAGCTCTGAGCTCGCCGAGCACCGGGTCGACAGCCGGGTCCACGGCCCAGGGTCGGACCAGCACCCGGACGCGTCGGACTACGGGCCGGGGCCCGCTGGCGGCGCGGCGGCGGTCGTCGACGGCTGGGTCTTGGGCGTCGAGGTCGTCGAGGCGGGGGTCGTCGATGCGGTCGAGGAGGTCGTCGATCCCGGCGTGGTCGTGGCACTGGGCTGGGACGTCCGCGGTGCCGTGGTCGTGGTGGTGGCCAGGTTCGAGTTCAGCACCTTGCCTGGGAACGACTTCGGATCGGCAAAGCTGCCGACGTCCATCCCATCGGTGATGCCCTGCATGTACTTGTGCCAGATCGTGGCGGGGAACGTCCCGCCGAACACGACGCGACCATGGACGCTGTTCATGAACCGTGGTGGCGCGCCGGGTGCGTTGTCGTAGCCCATCCACACCGCGGTCGTGTAGCCGTTCGGCGTGAAGCCGACGAACCACGCGTCGGTGTTGTCTTCTGTCGTGCCCGTCTTTCCCGCGATCTCCTTGCCGAAGTAGGCGCCGGAGCCGGTGCCGCCATGAACGACCTGCTGCAAGCTGTAGGTGACGAGATCCGATTGCTGTTGCGTCAGCACCTGTGCGCGCGGTTGATCGAACGTGACCACCGTGCCGTCGGGGCGCTCGACCTTGAGGATCGCCGAGGGCGTGATGTGCTCACCGCGGTGCGCCCACGTCGAGTACCCCGAAGCCATGTCGATCGGGAACACCTCTTCCGATCCGAGCACGAGCGAAGCGACCGGATCGAGCTTGGTCGTGATGCCCATGCTCTGCGCGATGGGCACGACGGTCTCGGGGTGCACCTTCGCCATCAGCTGCGCGAAGACGGTGTTGGACGACTCCTTCGTCGCGTCGATGAGGTTGAGGATGCCGCTGCTCGGCTCCGCGTTGTTGACGACCCAGTCCTTGCCGCCATTCGCCTTCGGGATCGTGATCCGGCTCGGCGCGTTGAACAGCGACTTGAGTGAGATGCCCTGCTGCACCGCGGCGCTCAGCGTGAACGGCTTCATCGACGAACCCGCCTGGCGGCCGCTTCCTCCTCCCCCGGGAACCGCGCGGTTGACCTTGTCACTCGCGAAGTCGCGTCCACCGATCATGGCCTTCACGTGATTGTCCGGATCGAGTGAGACCACTGACGCCGACGGATCGTCTGGCCGGTCGAGCGTGCTCGTGACCGCGGCCCATGCTTTCGCTTGCATGCCGAGGTCGAGTGACGTGTACACCTTGAGGCCGCCGCCGAAGATCTCCGCGTCCGAGAAGCCGTGTTGGTTCAACTGCTGCTTCACGTACTCGACGAAGTACTGCGATCCGACGTCGGCGCCCTTCAGATAGTCGATTCCCTGCGTCTCTTGCGGCGGCAGGATCGTGCCGTTCGGATTACCGGCGCCGATCACGCTGAAGGGAACCGCATCGGCCTGTTGCTCCTGCTGCGGCGTGATCTTCTTCATCCCGACCATGCCTTGCAGCACGCTGTGGCGCCGGAACTCGGCCTCCTTCACCTGGCTGGGGTTGGCGCCGTCCGCGGTGCCGGGCGAGCGGATGAGCCCGGCCAAGTACGCGGCCTCCGGCAAGGTGACCTGCGACAGGTCGTGACCGAAGTACGTGCGGACTGCAGCGCCGATGCCGTACGCGCCACGACCGAAGTACACCGCGTTCAGGTAGCGCTCGAGGATCTGCTGCTTCGTGAACTCCTGCTCGACCTTGATCGACAGGACCGCCTCCTTCAGCTTGCGCGACAGCGTCCGCTCGCTCGAGAGATAGACGGTCTTCACGTACTGCTGCGTGATCGTGGAACCGCCTTGTGTCGATCCTTCGCTGCGTACGTCCGCCCACAGCGCGCGCAAGGTTCCGACGGGATCGATGGCCGCGTGGTCGAAGAAGTTGCGGTCCTCCGCGGCAAGGACGGCGTCGATCATCACTGGCGGCACTTGGTCGAGCGTGACGTTCTGCCGGTCCTGGTCGCCGTGCAGGGCGGCGATGGCGTCGTTGGCGGTGCAGTTGGCGGCGACGTCGGCGCCGCAGATGAACGACGTCTGCGCCTGGATCCGCTCGGGTGGGAGTTCGACGTGAGCGACGACGTAACCGACGCCGGCCACACCAGCGACCAACAGCAGCCCGACCAGGAAGAACGCCCGGCGCCAACGCCACAAGATGCTCTTGCGCTTGCCGTTGGGTTTCAGGTCGGCCGGGTTCGGAGACTTCTTGCGCTTTGCTCGACCTGTCGTCGCGCGTGCGCTCATTCGGTCTGCAGTTGCATGGAGAGAGGTGCCCTCGACGGAGCGGCGCGATCAGTGGGGGATGATCACCTTGGGGGGCCTCGAGAAGCGTAGCAACCGCACGACGACGATCCCCGACAGCATCGAAGGTCGGGGCGGGGGCTCTCAGGCCCGTCGGCGGGCCCGACCGACCGGGAACACCCGGGCGAGGTGGTTCCAGGAGCAACTCGGACACACCTCGACGACATAGCAGGCCATCTCGGCGCGACGACGCTCGAGCTTGGCCAACTCGTCCTTCGAGCTGATGCAGCGTCCGAAGGGCGGCAACCCCGCCCCGAAGACGTACGAGACGAGCACGATGTCGGCGTCCTCACAGATCGGGCACTCGATCGACGTGGGCTCGCCGAGCTCGCGGGCCGCACGTACCAGTTCGGGGTGGGCGTCGCAGACCTCGTGCCGGGCGAGCCGCTTCTTCCGGTACTCCGCGATCAGGGCCTGACGGGCGAGGCGGTAGTCCACCGTGCCGGGCTGGCTCGCGGCCGCCCCCTGGATGGCATCGGGCCGGAACATCTGCCTGCGGAGGGTATCCGCTCTGCGTGGCGCATGCTGCGACGCAACGACCAGCGCCTGTTCGCCGGCCGAGACGCCGGCCCGGGAAGCGCGCCGGTATGCGGAGGCGGAGCGCAGCGACCCCCGCAGCATGCGACTGCAGCGACTGCAGCCTGCTCGACCCCGGCGAGACGCCGGCCCGGGAAGCGCCAGCGGCGGGCCGGCCCTCATGCGGAGGCAGGAGCGCAGCGACGCCCGCAGCATGCGATAGCATCGATACATCGATTCGATATGTCAATCCGCTATGCTGTCCGTCAAGTGATCGACCTCGCCATCCTCGGGCTCCTCAAGGAGCAGGACCTCCACGGCTACGAGCTGCGCAAGCGCCTCGCCGAGTTGCCCGGCGCGCGATCCGGCGTCGTGTCGTTCGGTTCCCTGTATCCGGCACTCGCCCGCCTCGAGCGCTTGGGGCTGGTCAAGGCAGTCGAGGCCAACACCCGGGCGAATCGTCCGGTCCCGTCGTCCGGCTCGCTCGCCGGTGAGCTCGCCGCGTTCCGCGCACGCCACCTGCCGACGCGCGGCGGCCGCAGCAAGAAGGTCTACGGCATCACGCCGGACGGCGAAGCGCAGCTTCTCGCGCTGCTCACCGATCCGCAGCCGTGCGACGACCGCACCTTCGGGCTGCGCGTCGCGTTCTGCGGGATCCTGTCGTCCGACGAGCGTCTCGCCGTGTTCGAGCGCCGTCGCGCGGAACTGCGGGCGCGTGCCGCCGAGCGGCGGCGCGGCGCAGGAGCCAGTGATCGCGTACTCGATCGATACCGCCGCATGCTGCGCGAACGCGACGACGAGTCCCTCTCCCACGACCTCGCCTGGCTCGACCGGCTCATCGCCGTCGAGCGAGGCCAAGCAACGGAGGAAGCCCCCTCATGACCGACCGTACGATCCGTCTCGCCATCGCCGGCGTCGGCAACTGCGCGAGCTCGTTGCTCCAGGGCATCGAGTACTACAAGGACGCCGATCCATCTGAACGGGTACCCGGGCTCATGCACGTCGAGCTCGGCGGCTATCACATCCGCGACATCGAGCTCGTGGCCGCGTTCGATGTCGACGCCGACAAGGTCGGCATCGACGTCGAGCAAAGCGGTGTTCGCCGGGCCGAACAACACCATCAAGTTCAGCGACGTGCCGCATCTCGGTGTCATGGTGCAGCGAGGACCGACCTTCGACGGCTTCGGTGAGTACTACCGACAGACGTGCCAGGAGTCGCCTGCTGAGCCGGTCGATGTCGCACACGTGCTCCGCGAGACGAAGACCGACGTGCTCGTGTCCTATCTCCCCGTCGGATCCGAGCAGGCACAGAAGCACTACGCGCAGGCATGTCTCGATGAAGGTGTCGCCTTCGTCAACGCCATCCCGGTGTTCATCGCGTCCGATCCGGAGTGGGCCGCGAAGTTCGAGGCAGCCGGCGTGCCGATCGTCGGTGACGACATCAAGAGCCAGGTCGGCGCAACCATCGTGCACCGAACACTCGCCCGCCTGTTCGAAGACCGCGGTACGACGATCGACCACACGTACCAGCTCAACTTCGGCGGGAACATGGACTTCATGAACATGCTCGAGCGCAGCCGGCTCAAGTCGAAGAAGATCTCGAAGACACAGTCGGTCACGAGCCAGATCGACGCCGGCATCAGCGATCGCGACGTGCACATCGGTCCGTCCGATCACGTGCCCTGGCTCGACGACCGCAAGTGGGCGTTCATCAGGCTCGAAGGCCGCAACTTCGGCGACGTGCCGCTGACCGTCGAACTGAAGCTCGAGGTCCACGACTCGCCGAACTCGGCGGGCGTGATCATCGACGCCCTTCGCTGCGCCAAGGTGGCCAAGGACCGCGGCCTCGGTGGCCCTGTCATGGCGGCATGCCAGTACTTCATGAAGTCGCCGCCGGTCCAAGTGCACGACGACGATGCCCGAGACGCGCTCGAGGCCTTCATCGAGACTCGACCCGCGCGTTCTCGCTGACGAGCAGAACGTAGAGGGGTCACGACGCACGCCGGAACGAGTGACGTGCGCGGAACCCTGCAAAGCTCTCCGGTGTGAGCGACGGGTCGGAGCCCGATCAGGACGTCGTACTCGGAGCCGCAACTGCTCACCGCGCGCTCGTTCACGGCTTGGCCGGCATGGGACGATCTCTCACTCGACGCCGTGCACTACGGCCCCGACATCCCGACCGAAGCGGACCTGCGTCTGCTCGGTCCACTCGAGGGCAAGCGGGTCCTCGAACTCGGTTGCGGCGGTGGAACGATGACCGTCGCGATGGCGAAGCGCGGCGCGCGTGTCATCGCGGTCGACGAGTCGGTTCAACAGGTGGCGCACGCGCGACGACTCGCCGAGCGCGAAGAGGTCAGGGTCGAGCTGCATCAAGGCGATCTGGCTGATCTTGCGTTCGTCCGAGCCGACACCGTCGACGTCGCGGTCAGCATCTACGCGCTCGGCGCGGTCGCCGACCTCGACCGTGTCTTCCGCCAGGTTCACCGTGTGCTTCGGCCTGAGGCGCCGCTCGTGCATCTCGCTGCCACATCCGGCCTTCAGAGCCATGCACCGAACGGCCGACCCACCGTCGCTCCAACGGTCGTACTTCGACCGTGCGCCGCTGCCGTGGACGATCGGTGACGACTCGGGCAACGACTACCCGCTGACCATCGGCGATCTGTTCACCAGCCTGACGAGGGCGAACTTCCGTGTGGACACCGTCCTCGAGCCCGAGCCGACGAACGCAGGGCACCGAAGCAGCTACTGGACCGACGTGATGGAGGTCGTGCCCTCCACGCTCATCGTGCGCGCACGAAAGCAAGGCATCTGAGCTGCGGCAGCGCAGGCCTCGTTCCCGCTCGACATCGATCAGCTACGCGTCGACCACCACGCTTCCAGTCGCCGGCTGGCCTCATCCTTGCCGAGCGGGCCTTCATCCAACCGGACCTCGAGGAGGAACGCCATCGCCTCCCCCACCGGCTTGCCGGGCGGGATGCCGAGCAGCTCCATCACCTCGTTGCCGTCGAGGTCCGGACGGATCGCCTTCAACTCCTCCTGCTCGGCGAGCCCTTCGATGCGGCTGACGAGCGCGTCCATGCGGCGCGCCAGCTCGTGCGCGCGACGCTCGTTGCGCGTCGTGCAGTCGCAACGTGTCAGCTCGTTGAGCTCATCCAGGAGATCGCCCGCGTCGCGCACATAGCGGCGGACCGCGCTGTCCGTCCAGCCTCCGTCACCTTCGGCATAGCCGTGAAAGCGAAGGTGCAGGTAGACGAGGCGGCTGATGGCATCGACCTCGTGCGCGGGATAGCGAAGCGCGGTGAGGCGTTCGCGGGCCATGCGTGCACCGACGACTTCGTGGTGGTGGAACGACACGCCGCCGCGACCCGACCGAACGCGTCTTCGGCTTGCCGATGTCGTGCAGCAGTGCGGCGAGACGCACGATCTTGTTGGGCTTGCCATCTCGACGCGGCGCGACGTTGGCGACGACCGCGAACGTGTGCGCGAGCACGTCCTTGTGCCGGTGGACGGGATCCTGTTCCAGTCGGAGGGCCGGGATCTCGGGCATGAATTCCTCGAACAAGCGCCCGTGGTAGAGGAACCACAGGCCGGGTGTGGGGTCATCGACGACCATGAGCTTGTCGAGCTCGTCACGGATGCGCTCCGCCGAAACGATCTCGAGTCGCTGTCGCAGCCGGCCCACCGCATCGGTCAGCTCGTCGTCGGGCGTCAAGCCATAGCCCGCCACGAAGCGCGCCGCGCGGAGCATTCGCAACGGATCGTCGGAGAACGACTCGTCCGGCGCGAGCGGCGTCCGCAGCCGGCGATGGACGAGCAGGTCGCTCCTCCCGTCGAAGGGATCGACCAACTCGGGATCGGGAAGCGTGAGCGCCATCGCGTTGACGGTGAAATCGCGGTCGCGAAAGATCGGCCTCGATGGCGTCCGCATAGACGACGTCCGGTTTGCGGGAGTCGGGCTGGTACGCCTCTGCTCGATGTGTCGTGATCTCGAAGGACCGCTCGCCCCGTTTGATGCCGATGGTCCCGAACCGCTCGCCTTGCACCCAGATCGAGTCGGCCCAGTCGGCGACAAGGTGCTTGGTCTCGGGCGGCCGGGCATCGGTCGTGAGGTCGATGTCGAGTTCGTCGAGCGGAAGCCCTGCGAGCAGGTCACGCACGATCCCGCCCACGAGGTACAGACGTCGGCCGGCCGCGTCGAAGCGCTCGGCCAACGGCCGCGTGACCTCGAGTATCGGGGCGAGCTGCTCCTTGATCAACGCTGCGAGCGTAGAGGCAGGCTTCTGCGCGGCAGGTCGGCTGTGAATCGCCCTCAGCGATCCAATGCTCGCTCGCGAACCTTCAGCGCCGCAGCGGGGACCTCGCGTCCGGGACCTCCCGATGTCGCCCGTTCGGCGCGGCAGCCAGTGCCCACCAGCGCACCCAGACACGCAGCAGTCGAGTCAGCGAGCGCCTCGAGGTCATAGCCGCCTTCGAGGAACGCCACCACCCTGCCGGGCGAGACGAGGCGAGTCAGCCGGGCCGTCACATCACTGAAGTCACCGCTCGACAAGCCGAGCCCCGTCAAGGGGTCACAGCGATGACCGTCGAATCCCGCGGACAGAAGCAACCACGTGGGCTGCCACGACTCCGCCACGGGAACGACGACTTCGTCGATGGCCGAGAGATAGACGTCACCGGTCGCGCCGGCAGGAAGCGGGAAATTGACCGTCGCACCGCGGCCTTCACCGGCTCCGATCTCGTCGAGGTCGCCCGTGCCCGGGTACAGCGGCCACTCGTGCATCGACACGTACAGGACCCGCGGATCGCCGTAGAACAGGTCTTGCGTACCGTTGCCGTGATGCGCGTCGAAGTCCACGATGAGCACTCGTTCGCCCCGTTGGGCGAGCGCGGCTGCCGTCACGGCCACGTTGTTGAACAAGCAGAACCCCATCGAACGACTCGCCAGAGCATGATGACCGGGAGGCCGCACGGCGCAGAACGCCGCCGTCGCGCTTCCGGCATCGAGTTGCTCGATTGCGGTCAGGCCCGCGCCGGCAGCCAGCATCGCGACGTCGTACGAGTCCGCGGACGCGCCGGTGTCGGCGTCGATGCGTCCACCTCCGGCGGAGCAGAACCTCTCTACGGCGTCGAGATACGAGGCCGGATGGATCAGCTCGAGCTCCGCTCGCGTCGCCGAGCGCGGCTCGGTCGTGATCAGCGCGTCAGCGACATCGGCGCGGCGAACCCCTTCGAGGACCGCCTCGAGCCGGGCCGGCCGCTCGGGATGTCGAGCACCAGCCACATGGTCGAGATAGCGGGCATGGGTCAGGAACAGGACCGACACGAAGCCCGACAGTACCGGCGCAACTCCTCGTTCCGAGCCTGCGGGTCCTAACCTCGGGAGTCCGATGGCACCTCGGACGAGTGCGGACCTCCTGCGTTGGGGCGGCGACCGTCTTCGAGTCGGATCGTGGCGCGGCGACAGGCATGTCGCCTACATCGCGCCACTGCCCGAATCCGGGTCACCGTCGACCGATGCGGTACGTCGCTGCACGGCGCTGCTCCGCGAGCGCGGGTACAACGAAGCGGTGACCGCCGCGCTGGCCGCTTCCGAAGCCAATGCGTTCCTCGCCGCCGGCTTCACCGTGCGCGAGCGACTGCATCTGCTGGCTCACGAGCTCGTCGCACTCGACGACCCGACGACGGCCAGCCCGCAGGTGACGATGCGCCGCGCGCGGCGAAGTGACCGTGGCGCCGCACTCGCCGTCGACGCCCGTTCGTTCGACCCCTTCTGGCGCCTCGATTCCGCCGGTCTCGACGAGGCAGTGGACGCAACGCCGTCGAGCCGGTTTCGCGTGATCGACGGTCCCGGCGGCGTCGCCGGCTACGCGGTCTCCGGCCGGGCGGGCGCACGCGGCTTTCTCCAGCGGCTCGCGGTTGACCCCTCGGCGAGGAGCCGCGGGTACGGCAGCGCGCTCGTTCTCGACGGCCTTCGATGGATGAAGCGGCGGGGCGCCGCCCGCGCGATGGTCAACACGCAGGAACGCAACAACGAAGCGCTGCGGCTCTACGAGCGACTTGGCTTCCGTCTTCAGCCCGGTGGCCTCGCGGTGCTGCACACCGTGCTGGCGTGAGGCATGTGGCCCGAGCGTTCTGGACGGCCGCGTGCCTGCTCGCCGCATCGGCGGCGATCGCACCGCTCGCCGCCGCGGCGCCGGTCACGACGGCGCAGGCGACTCGCACCGACATCCTCGGCCTGATCAGCCAGACGCCCGTCGTCGAACCCGATGGCGACCTGACGATCCGGTTGCGGGTGACAGGAGCGCCCGCCGGATCGACGATTCGCGTCGACGTCCACGGTCGCGTGCCCACGCGCACCGACTTCCAGGCCTCACTGCAAGGCCGGAACCTGCGATCGCCGGTCGGCAGTCCGACCATCGTGCCGGCGACGCCCGACGTGTCAGGCACCGTCGTCGTGTCGGTCGCGACGCGCGATCTGCAGAGCACGACGCCGGCTGACCCTGAGCGTCCGACCGTACGCGTCGGCGAGGGTGTGTTCCCGGTGACGATCGCCCTGCTCGACGGTCGTACCACGATCCAGCAACTCCTCACGTATATGGTGCGGCTCCCTGTCAGCAAGGAATTCGGCCCGCTCGGTGTCGCCGTCGTGCTGCCGCTCGGAGGCGCGCCCGCATTGCAGCCTGACGGCACGGTCGCGCTCGATGACGCAACCAAGGAAGCGGTGCTGAGCTCGTCATCGGTGCTGTCCGCTCACAAGGACGTCCCACTCACCATCGCGGCGACACCGGAGACGGTCGACGCGCTGGACCCGGCGTCGATCGAGACGGTCAAGACTGCCCTGGGCGACCGGCCACTCACCTTGTCGCCGTATGTGCGCCTTCATCCGAGCGAGTGGGTCGACACCGGCCTCGACAACGAGCTCGGACAGCAGCTCGACCGTGGCACCCAGTCACTCAACGCCGCGCTGACGACGCCCGCGACCGCGGTGTACATCGCGGACGATCAACTCACGTCTGAAGCGGCACGGTTCCTCCACGCGCGTGGGGTGACGTCGATGGTCGTGCCCGACGACGCTCTCAGCGGCCTCGACGTCCGCGTCTTCAACAGGACGCTGACGCAGCCGTTCGTGTTGCGCAACAGCGACGGCATCACGGCCGTCGCCGCTGACGCCGGACTCGCAGCGCATGTCGGTTCCACGGGTGATCCGGTGATCGACGCCAACCATCTCGTCGCCGATCTGTCGGTCCTGTACTTCGATGATCCTCCCGATCAACGTGCCGCGACGTTCGTGCTGCCCGAGGATCGGCCCGTCGACTCCCGGTTCCTCGACGCGCTGCTCAGCGCGTTGAGTCCGAGCGTGAACCGCATCCTCAAACCCATCACGTTGCCGGCGCTCTTCAGCAGCGTGCCTGTCGTCAACACGCGGGGCGACGTCGACAGCACCAGCTCGCCGCTGACGCGGAGTCTCCAGCCCAAGCCCTCCGGCGACTTGAGCAGCTTCGCTCGCCGTCTCGGCTCGACGAACGAAGAGCTTTCGTCCTACCGGACGATGGCTGTCGCGCCGAACCCGCGGCCGGACGACTTCGAACGCCGCGCACTCGTCGCCGGTGCGAACGGGCTCTCGGACCAACAACGGACGTCGTACCTCGAGGGCGCGAGCAACGCCATCCACGGCGAGCTCGACAAGATCCAGGCGCCCCCCAGGCAGACGATCAACTTCACCGCGAGGGACGGGGTGGTGTCGCTCACCTTCAAGCTCACCACCGGCTACCCCGTCATGGTCGACCTGTTCCTGCAGGGCGACAAGCTCGAGTTCCCCGGCCACGAGAACGGTCACATCCCTCTCACGCTGACCGACGAGGCGACTCGTGTCCCGATCAACGTGCGCACCCGAGCCTCCGGGGACTCCGCACTCGACGTCACACTGCAGACCCCAGACGGCGGACTGGTCATCGACAGGACCCGCGTGACCGTACGGTCCACGGCGTTCTCCGGTGTGGGCGTCGTGCTGTCGTTCGGCGCGGGGACGTTCCTTGCGCTGTGGTGGGGCCGTCACATCGTCGTCGCGCGGCGCGGACGGAGGCGGCCCCGGCACGCCGCTCCATAGTTCACGGTGACAGCGTTCGGTTTGATGGCCGGTCGGAGGGCCGCGCCGCTCTAACCTCCCCTACATATGGGCGTCCGCATCGTCACCGACAGCTCGTGCGACCTGTCTCAGGACGAAGCCGACCAGCTCGCCATCAGCGTCGTGCCGCTCTCGATTCGCTTCGGAACCGAGGAGTTCACCGACCGCGTCGAACTCAGCGCGGACGAGTTCTACCGGCGGCTCTCCGAATCCGACCAGCTCCCGGAGACGGCCGCACCCTCGCCCGGCGCGTTCGAGTCCGCCTTCCGCGGGGCCGCTGACGCCGGCGCCGATGCGGTCGTGTGCATCAACCTGTCCTCCGACTTGTCCGCCACGATCCAGTCGGCACTCACCGCCGCGAAGGCCTTCGAGGGAACCCTCGACGTGCGCGTCGTGGACTCTCGATCGATCACGCTCGGCCTCGGCGTGCAGGTGATCGCCGCGGCCGAGGCCGCACGCGACGGGAAGAGCGCAGACGAGATCGTCGCCATGGTGGAAGACATGGCGTCCCGCACGCGGGTGATCGGCGCGCTCGACACGCTCGAGAACCTGAAGAAGGGCGGCCGCATCGGCGGCGCTCAGCATCTGCTCGGCAACCTCCTGTCGATCAAGCCGCTCATCGACGTCAGCACCGGTCGAGTCGAGGAAGCCGGCAAGGCGCGCACCCGCAAGAAGGCCTTGCAATGGCTGGCGAACCGCGTGCTCGAGGAGCCCGCGGTGGAGCGGTTGTCCGTCGCGCACGGGGGAGCGACGGACCTCGACGAGTTCCTCGACTTGATCTCGTCGCGTTACCCACGCGACCAGATTCGCATCGGTGTCATCGGTGCCGTCATCGGCACGCACGCTGGACCGCGCGTCATGGGGGTGACGTGGCAACGTCCTACGGGGGCGACATGAACCCCGTTGGCACGTGCGCCTACGTTGGCCCCCACCGTGACTGAGCGTTCGTCACTCGATTCCCTCACCGGCCGATTGATCGGGGGCCGCTATCGCCTCGACCGTCTGATCGCCAGCGGCGGCATGGCGCAGGTGTGGGAGGCAACCGACAAGACCCTCGCCCGCAAGGTGGCGGTCAAGCTGCTGCATCCCCATCTCGCGGCGGACGACTCGTTCGTCGAACGGTTTCGCCGTGAAGCGGTCGCGGCCGCACGTCTGTCGCATGCTTCGATCGTCTCCATCTACGACACCTGCTCGGACGGTGACGTCGAAGCGATCGTGATGGAACTCGTGCACGGTTCGACGTTGCGTGACTACCTGAACGAACACGGAGCGCTCGAGCCGGGGCAGGCGGTGGCAATCCTTGCCGAGGTTGCTGACGCACTCGACACTGCGCACCGAAGCGGCGTTGTCCATCGCGACATCAAGCCAGCCAACATCCTGCTGTCCACCGACGGACGGGTCCTCGTCGCGGACTTCGGCATCGCCAAGGCCGGAACCGATCTGACGGCGACGAACACGACGCTCGGCACCGCGAAGTACCTCGCGCCCGAACAGGTCGAGGGTGCAGCCGTCGACGGCCGCACGGACGTGTACGCGCTCGGCGTCGTCCTCTACGAGTCGCTGTGCGGCCGCGCGCCCTTCACGGCTGAGACCGAAGCGGCGACCGCGCTCGCGCGGCTCTACCAGCTTCCGATGAGACCGCGGAACGTGCGCGCGGGCATTCCGAAGCCACTCGAGGACGTCACGATGCGGGCGCTGGCCCGCAGTCCGGACCAACGCTTCCCGTCCGCCGCTGCCTTTCGGTCCGCGCTGCTCGCCGCCGGACGAGACGCACCGGCGCCGCCGGTCGTCCCGGCGGACACGAGCGGCGCCGATGCCACCGCGGCCGTGTTCCCGGTCCTGGCACCTCGAGACGCCACACCCGCCGGAGCACCGCCGCCCGCGTTCGTACGGACAGAGCGCGGTTGGCTGCTCCCGACCTTCGTGATCATCTTGGTCGCGGCAGCGTTGATCGTCGCGGGCGTACTCGTGAGTGGTAGCCACAAGAGCAGCGGATCGAGTACGTCGAGCACCGAGTCCGGCGGCACGGTCGCGATCGCGTCGGCGGCAGCATTCGATCCGCCACCCGGCAACGGACAGGAGAACGACGGCGACATCGCGAAGACGGTCGACGGCGACCCGGCCACCGTCTGGCAGACGGAGGGTTACAACAGCCGCTCGTTCGGCAACCTCAAGCGCGGGCGTGGGCATCGCACTCACACTCGACAACTCCGCAGCACTCGACAAGTTGACGGTCGAGTCGCCGACCAACGACTGGTCGGCGCAGGTCTTCGTGAGCGGCAACACCCATCCCGACCTCGCGAGCTGGGCGATCCGGTCGCGTCGAAGGACCACATCTCCTCCGGTACGACGTCCTTCGACCTCGGCGGACGCACACGGCGCAGCGGTGCTGCTCTGGATCACCGATCTCGGTGACGGCAGCGCAGACTCCTCCGGTCGCATCCACGCGCAGATCGCCGAGCTCAGCGTCAAGGCGAAGTAGCGTTCCGCGCATCAGCGGACCGGACGACGTCGCCCTCGTCGCCGCCGCTCAGGCGGGCGACCGAGCGGCGCTCGACAGCGCTGCTGCGCCGGCACCACGACCGCGTCTACCGGCTGTGCCGGCGCATGACCGGCAACGACGCCGACGCGCTCGACGCGACGCAAGAGGCGCTCCTGGCGCTCGTGCGCGGCTTGCCACGCTTCGACGGGCGCTCGTCGTTCGCGACCGTGGTCGTACCGCGTGGCGACCAACGCCTGTCTCGACGAGCTGCGCCGGCGGCGGCGGCGACCCGTCCCCGATGGACGAGCTCGTCGGCACGGCTCCGGTCCGGAGGACCTCGCCGGCGGCGTCGCAGACCGGCTGAGCATCGACGAGGCGCTCACGACGCTTCCGCCCGAGTTCCGCGCCGCGGTCGTGCTCCGCGACGTCTGCGCGCTCGACTACGCCGAGATCGCCGAGGTCCTCGGCGTTCCGCCCGGTACGGTCCGATCGCGGATCGCCCGGGGCCGCGCCGTGGTGGCGGCGCAGCTCGCGGGGAACCGAGAGCACCCCCGACGATCGTCAGATCCGAGAGCATGACCGATTTCCCGACGACGAACTCGTCTCCGCGGTTCTCGACGACGAGGCAACCGACGAGGAGGCGGCCCGTGTCAGCGCCGACGCCGCCTTGTCCGCTCGGCTCGGCCGAGCTTCGGGCCGCCCGCGACGCGATCGCGGCATCGGTCAGCCTCCCGTCGAACGAACATCGGGATCGCTGCGGTCACGGCTGCCATGACGTCAGCCGAGCCAGCCGCCGCTCTACGGCCAGCAGTCGAGCTGCACGATCGTCGCCGCCGGCGAGCGGTTCGAATCGCGTCCATCGCTGCCGCGCTCCTCGCCGTTGCGGGCCTCGTCGGCGCCGTCGCTGGCGCTCTCGAGCCGTGATAGCCACAAGGCGGGCAGCACTGCGGCCGGTCAGCGACCATCCTCCGTGTCCGACGCTGCGACCGCGGTCGCAGGCGGCCGCGCCGCTCGGCCCGTCGCCGGTCGGTCGGCACGAGCCGATCCGCGCGTGGCCGGCGGCAGACGGCCTCGCCGAGCTCGGTTCGTTCCAGACAGAGCAGGACCTCGTGGACGCGGTCAAGGCACACACGACGTCGGCGCCCCCGAACCTCCAGGGTCGCAGCGCCGGCGCCCCCGCCGATACGTTCTCCCCCGCCGTGGCGTGCGGATCGCGCGCCGACGTGACCTACGCCGCCCGTGCCTCACTGTCCGGACAGCCGGTCATCGTGATCGTGTCGGGTAGCGCCGGCCAGCAGACCATCGAGGTCGTCGACGTCGACTGCGCGGTCGTGTTCACTCAGCCGCTCTGACATCGCGGACGAGACGCCGCGCACGACCCGCAGGCCAGCCGGTCCGGACCGCGGCCACGCCTCCTCCGACACCCATCGCCAACCACGCGAGCGCTGGGAACGGCCGCAAGCCCTCATCCGACGAGATCCACGCCGCCCACCCCAACCCGAAGGCGACCATCACGCCGGTGACGATGCCGATGATCGGACGGGGGCTCGTACAGATCTGCAGCACGAACTCCGACACCACCAGAGCGAACAGCACACCGGCCACAACCGGCGTCAGACCGGTGAACTCGTACTCGCCGAGCATCAGTGCTCCGAGCGCGCACACGGGAGCAGCGAGGGCGAGGGCGCAGACGGCTCGGGTCATCTCTGCAGGTGGCCGTCGCGCATTCTTCGCAGACTACGCTGCGCCCATGCCGGACAGGGTCGAGCTGTCGACGTCCACCGTCCGTACCGACGACTGGCCGGCGCAGGCCACCGACTCGATCGTCAAGGTCGTCGGCACCGTCCACGAGAAGGTCACCGGTCCGGTCACGACGGTCGCGCGAGCGATCGTCTTCGGAACGTTCGCCGCCATCCTCGGCGGTGCTGCGTTCGTCTTGCTGATCATCCTGGCCATGCGCGTGGTCAACAACTACCTGCCCGATTCGGTGTTCGGGGAGAACCACATGTGGGCCGCGTACTTCATCGTCGGTGCGCTGCTGTGCGTCATCGCGTTCTTGCTGTGGCTGAAGCGAGAGCCGAAGCCAGCGGAGGCGTGACCGCCGGGAACACGCGCAGGCCTCTTCGGGTTGACGGCGCCGAACCATGACGAGGAGAAGCTGATGGCCGTCGACGACGACGTCCGCAACGTGATCATCATCGGATCGGGGCCCGGCGGGTCTGACCGCTGCCATCTACACCGCTCGTGCCAACCTCGCTCCGCTCGTGCTCGAGGGTGAGCCGTCTTCGACGAGCGACCAGCCCGGCGGGCAGCTGATGCTGACCACCGACGTCGAGAACTATCCCGGCTTCCCACAAGGGATCCTGGGTCCCCAACTCATGCTCGACTTCCGTGAGCAGGCCGCCCGCTTCGGTGCGGAGTTGCAGACGGTCAAGGCGACGCAAGGTCGACTTCTCGTCTCGCCCCTACGGTGTGTGGGTCGGCGACCCGGACGCTGCCGAGCCCACGTACCGGGCCCGCACGGTGATCGTGTCGACCGGTGCGCAAGCGCTGATGCTCGGCTGCCGAACGAGCAGCGTCTCCTCGGTTACGGCGTCTCGACGTGCGCGACCTGCGACGGCTTCTTCTTCCGCGAACAGGACATCGCCGTCGTCGGCGGCGGCGACTCGGCGATCGAGGAGGCGATCTTCCTCACGAAGTTCGCGCGGTCGGTCACGGTCATCCATCGCCGCGACCAGCTGCGCGCGTCGAAGATCATGCAGGACAGAGCCTTGTCGCAACCCGAAGATCCGGTTCGTGTGGAACAGCGTCGTCGACGACGTCGATCGGTGACGCCAAGGTCGAGGAACTGCGGGTGCGCGACGTGCTCACCGACGAGGTCACGTCGCTGCCGGTCGGCGGCCTGTTCGTGGCCATCGGCCACGTGCCGAACACCGACCTGTTCAAGGGCCTGCTGACGATGGAGGACAACGGCTACCTCGTCACCGGACTCGGCGAGGGCGCCACCTCGACCAACGTCGAGGGCGTGTTCGCCTGCGGCGACGTGCAGGACCACGTGTACCGCCAGGCCATCACCGCGGCCGGCTCGGGTTGCATGGCCGCCATCGACGCCGAGCGCTGGCTCGAGAACCATTCAGAATCCGACTAGCGCGTGCGACTGCAGGAATGCTCGGCAACAGCCACGTGTTGCAAACGCAGTCCGGCTCACCACCCCACGAAAGGCAAGACAACAAAGATGGCTGAGGACATCGCCACCCTGACCGATTCCACGTTCGACGAAGAGATCGGCGCCGCCACCGAGGCGGTCGTCGTCGACTTCTGGGCCGAGTGGTGCGGGCCGTGCAAGATGATCACGCCCATCCTCGAGGAGATCGCCACCGAGCACGCCGGCAAGGTCAAGATCGCCAAGCTCAACGTCGACGACAACCCGAACGTCACGCGACGCTTCGAAGTGATGAGCATCCCTACGCTGATCGTCTTTCAAGATGGCGAGCCGGTTCGCCGCATGATCGGCGCCAAGGGCAAGGGTCAACTGTTGCAGGAGTTGAGCGACTTCATCGCCTGATCGACCGGCGGTGTTGTAGCTTGCGAGGTCCGGGTCGTCCGATCCGGACCTCTTTCGCGCTTGACGAACGATCTCCCACTTCGGTCCGGGTCGGCCGGCGACGCCGTGCGCGACATCCAGCGCAGGCTCAGTTCGCTCGGCTTCGACACCGGTGGCGACGAGCCCGGCGCCTACGGTGCCGCGACCGAACGGGCGGTGCTCGGCTTCCAGGAGCGCCGAGGCCTGCGGGCCGACGGAATCTGCGGTCAGCAGACGTGGACCTCGTTGGTCGAGGCCGGCTATCGCCTCGGTGATCGGCTGCTCTACCTCGCCGCACCGATGCTGCGGGGCGACGACGTCGAGGAGCTCCAACAGGACCTCGGCGCCCTGGGTTTCGACGCCGGTCGAGTCGACGGCATCTTCGGTCCCGCACCAAGGACGCGCTCGAGCGGTTCCAGCGCAACATCGCCCTCACCGTCGACGGCGTCTGCGGCCCCGACACGATCGCCGCTCTCCGGCGTGTTGCGCGAGGGGCCGACGCCGCACCCACGGTCGCAGTCGTGCGCGAGATGGAGGCCGATGCGCGAAGCGCCTCACCGGCTCGAGGGCCGCCGGTTCTGTGTCGGTGAGACCGGCGGGCTCGGCGCGCTCGCCGATGCCATCGGGCGGTCACTGACGAATGCCGGTGCGGTCGTGGCAGTGCTGCACCACCCCGATGAGTCCGTCCAGGCCGAAGAGGCGAACGCGTTCGGGGCCGAGGCCTACCTCGGGATCGCCATTCGGGAAGCTCCCGGCTGCGCCACGTACTTCTACGCGGCCGCGACGTTCGAGTCGATCGGCGGTCGGCGGCTCGCGGAGCTCGCGCTTCGAGGTTCTGATCGCGCAACCCTTCGTCGCCGGCGGCGCCTGTCGCCGGCATGCGCATGCCCGTCCTGCGGGAGACGCGGATGCCCGCGGTGCTGTGCGAGATCGGTCCCCCGTCGGTCGTCGTCGAACACACCGGCGAGCTCGCGCGAACCCTCAGGCTCGCGTTCAGCCGATGGGTCGAGCTGCCCGTAGAGCGCTGACCTGCGGGTTCTACCCACAGCTTTTGCCACAGGATGTGGACAACGTGAACGGAAGGTTCACTCGCCGGCCGTTTCGAGCCCGTATCGAGACTTGACTCCGTGACCCGCGTCACATGCTGCGGGCACGTCGTCAGTCTTCGTCGCTCACCTCACCGGTGATCGTGCGATAGATGCGCTCGAGGTCCTCGAGGTCGGCGAACTCGATGGCGATCCGTCCGTGCCGAGGGCCCATCGTGACGTTCACCCGGGTGTCGAGGTAGTCGGAGAACAGCTCCTCGAGCTCGAGCAGGCCCGGTGCTCGCAGCCTGCGCACGGTGCTGGCGGCGACCGACGACGTCGGCCGACTCACCCCCGGCGCTGGCGGCCGAGGGCGCCTCGCCTGCCAGCTCGCTGCGCTGGCGCACAGCATCTTCGATCTCGCGCACCGACAAGCCCGTCGGCGACGGCCCGCCGGGCCAGCTGCTCCTGATAGGCGCGATCGGGGTGCCCGAGCAGCGCACGGGCGTGCCCCGCCGACAACGCGCCGTCCGCCACCATCTTCTGGATGGCGGGCGGCAGTTGGAACAGCCGCAGGGTGTTGCTCACCGCGGCCCGGCTCTTGCCGACCCGGGACGCAACTTGGTCGTGGGTGAGGTGGAAGTCCTCGATGAGCTGCTGGTACGCCGCCGCCTCCTCGAGCGCATTGAGATCCTGGCGGTGGATGTTCTCGACGAGTGCGTGCTCGAGCGAGGTGGCGTCATCGACGTCGCGGACGATGGCGGGTACCGAGGGGAGTCCGGCTCGTTTCGCGGCGCGCCAGCGCCGTTCGCCGGCAACGAGCTCGTAGCGGTCGTCGCCGAGTGGCCGGACCAGAACCGGCTGCAGGACGCCGAGCTCTCGCACCGACGCAGTCAGCGCGGCGAGCGTGTCCTCGTCGAAGCCGCGCCGGGGTTGGTGAGGATTGGACACGATTCCGCTCACTGGGATCTCGGTCAAACGCAGGGGACCGGACTCGCTCGCCGTTGCTTCCGACGGGATCAGGGCCCCGAGACCTCGACCGAGACCGCTACGGCGCGCCACCGCTGACCTCCCTTGCCAGCTCCCGATAGGCGATGGCGCCCCGGGATGTCGGATCGAACGCGGTGATCGGTTGACCGAACGACGGTGCCTCCGACAGCCGCACCGTTCGCGGGAACGACCGTCCGAGTCACCTTGTCACCGAAGTGTGCTCGAACCTCCTGTGCGACCTGGTCGCTGAGCTTCGTCCGTGCGTCGTACATCACGAGCACGATCGCGCTCAGCTCGAGCGTCTGGTTGAGGTTCTTCTGCACGAGCGTGACGTTGCGGAGGAGCTGTCCCAGACCCTCGAGGGCGTAGTACTCGCACTGGATGGGCACGAGCACCTCGGTGGCCGCTGCGAGCCCGTTCACCGTCAGGAGACCGAGCGACGGCGGGCAGTCGATGTAGATGAAGTCGTAGTCGTCGCGGATCTCGTCGAGTGCGCGGCGGAGCGTGCAGCTCGCGGCTGAAGGCCGGCACGAGCTCGATCTCGGCGCCGGCGAGGTCGAGACTCGCGGGCGCCACGAACAGGTTTCGGACCGAGGTGGCCTCGATGCAGTCCTCGATGGGCGCATCGTGCAGGATGACGTCGTACATCGACGACTGCAGATCTCGGGTGTTGAGTCCGAGGCCGGTCGTCGCGTTGCCCTGGGGGTCGAGGTCCACCACGAGGACCCGGTAGCCCAGGTCGGCAGTGGCAGCCCCGAGGTTGACCGTGGTGGTGGTCTTGCCCACCCCGCCCTTCTGATTGGTCACTGCGATCGTTCGCGGCAGCGGACGGCGGAAATCGTGCGGCACTCGCTCATCAGGTTCCGCTGTCGCTGCCGGTGCTGAAGGCGGATCTTCGGTCGGCGCTGGACCCCGGCTCTGCGGTTTCCACCGGCGGCGCCGGATTCTCGGCCGTCTCGGGTTGATCGAGAGCTGGCGTGCTCGCCGCCTCTTCCTCCGATCCTTCCGAACCCTCGACTTCCGCCTCAGGCTGGTGAGGAGCACGGAGTCGCTCGAAGATGGCGCGCCCGCGGGAAACGAGATCCGACGGGGCATCGCTCACTGAACCCGAATCTTTGCGGCGAAGGTCCGAGCGGTCAAGGACCCGTTCCGCGAACAGTGGAGCTTCAAGGATGTTTCACGTGGAACACGTCACCATCGGGGCCGGCGAGCCGGGATTCCAGGCCGGCGCGGCACCTCGGCTGGCGCGAGGTGTCGCTGCCGAAGGACGACGACCGAGCTGTCGGCGAACCGGGGCGCAACCTCCACCTCGAGGCCGAACCGGGCGAGTTCTGTCGGCCGGCCACCGGCGGGCGTCCGGCTCGGGCGGTTCGCTGACCACGAGCCGCCCGCCCTCACGCAGGAAGGGTGCCCCGCACTCGGCGACGACGGCCGGCGTTCCGAACGATCGAGCGACGACGAGGTCGAACTCGGCCCGATGCCGCGGATCACGCGCCGCGTCCTCCGCCGTGGAGCGAACCACCGCGACGCGGTCGCCGAAACCCAGCTCCTCGACCGCATCCGTCAGGAACACGGCTCGTCGCTCGCCGGCGTCGAGCAGCACCCACCGAGACTGCGGCCACCACGCTGCGAGGGCCAACCCCGGTACGCCGCCGCCCGAACCGAGGTCGAGCGCCAGATCCGGCGCCGGCACGGCATCGCGGAACCCTCGAGCCTGTTGCGCGTGTCGCTCGACTTCCCCGGGACCGAGAAACCCCAACCTCTGCGCTCGCCGCCACTGGGCGAGCACGGGATCGATCCTGTCGTTCAGGGCTCAGCCGGCGCGGCGGGCAGGATGACCACGCGGCGTCGCGGCTCCTCGCCCTCCGACGTGGTCGACACACCCTCGAGGTCGTTGACCACGTCGTGGACGACCTTGCGATCCGCGGGATGCATCGGCTCGAGCGCCTTCGGCACACCGGACGGCTCGCACGTCGGCCGCCACTTGTTGCGTGAACCGCTCGAGCGCCTCTCGCCGGCGTTGGCGATACCCGGCGACGTCGATGCGGACACGGCCATGATGGGTCCCGGTCGCCTGGCGCTGCACCACGGTGCGGGCAAGCTCCTGCACCGCTTGCAAGGTCTGCCCCTTCGGACCGATCAGCAAGCCGAGGTCCTCGCCCTCGACCCGAAGCTCGATCGTGTCGTCGTCGACCTTCTCGTCGTTGATCGTCGCGTCGAAGTCGAACGCGTCGACCAATCCGTCGAGGAAGGTCCTCATGATCGTGGCCTGCTCCTCCACCGTCACGTCGTTGGTCATGTCGGGTCCTCGCTCTGTCGATGCACCGACAGTCTCCTTGTCGGACGGCCGGTTCTGCTCGCGGCCCGACGTCGACGGCGATCGTCGACGTCGCGTCGAAGAGGACGTCCGGGTCGAACCTGCCCCGTCCGGTGCCCCGGACCCGTCGGGAACCGACTTCGTCTCGACGGTCGAGACCGCTTCCGCGCCGTCCGCGTCGTTCGCCTTCTCCGTGACCCGGGGTTGACCGCCGCCCGACCGCCGGCCGCGCCGATCGCGGCGCTCGACCTTGGGACGGGGGACCACTGGTCGCACCCGAGCCCGGACGCGGGCCTCGCCCCGCATACGACCGAACAAGCCCGTGCGAGGCTCCTCCACCACTTCGAACTCGGCATCGCGCTCGTCGACCCCGAGTTGATCGAGGGCCGCCTCCTTGGCGTCGTCGACCGTTCGCCCAGTCGTCTCGACCCACTCCATGGCGCTACTTCCGCCTCTTCTTCTTGCGCGCGGCCGCGGACCGGCTCGCCCGAGGGCGTCGTTCTCCCGCCGTTGCTCTTGGCCGCCGGCGGCTTGCCGGTCGCCCGTGTCGCCCTTGTCGCCCGGCGGCGACTTACCGCCGGAGCCGTTCGACGTCGGCTTGGCCTTGCCGATCTGCGGCGGAGCGGCGTCGCCGAGCATCCGCTGGAAGAAGCCCTTCTGCGCGCTGCGGATTCTTCTTCTTCGCCTCGGCGTCTCGAGCCTGGGTCTCGAGCAGTCTCTTCGCCTCCGGGGTGTTGTAGATCGTTCGCGAGATCAGTGCCTGCTGGCCGACCCGGTACAGGTTCGAGACGAAGAAGTAGATGACGAGGGCGCCGGGCACGATCAGCGAGAAGCCGGTGATCATGATCGGGCCGAGCTTCATCAGCATCTGCTGCTGCGGATTGGCGGCGGCCGCCGGATTGCGCCCGCTGATCTGGCGTTGCTGGATGATGCTGGTGGCGGCGACGCCGATGATGAGGACCAAGTAGGGAAGCACCGTCACGAAGGAGTGCTGAGAGCGCCTTCGTCGCCGACTCGGCAAGGTTCATGCCGAAGGCCCGCATCTCGCGTCTGGCCGAGCAGGCTTCGGTACAACTCGCTCGACTTGTCGAGGTACTTCGGCTGGAAGGTGGTCTGACCCGACGGGATGTACGTGAGCCCCGCGATCACGCGGTACAGGATCAAGAACACCGGGAGCTGGATCAGCAGCGGCAGGCAGCCACCCAGGGGGTTGATGTTGTTCTCCTTGTAGAACTTCAGCAGCTCTTCGTTGAGCTTCTGGCGGTCGTCCTTGTACTGCGCCTGCAGCTTCTTCATCTCCGGCTGCAGCGACTGCATGATCATCATCGACCGTGTGCCCTTGAGGGTCAGCGGCGTGAGCACGATCATCACGGCGAGCGTGAGCATCGCGATGGCGATGCCGTAGTTCGGGACGAGGCTGTAGAAGAAAGACAGCGCCTGGGCAATGGGCGCGAAGAAGTCTACGGCTACGAACATGTGTTCTCAATCTCGTTGTCGAGGGTGGGCCGGCACGGGATCCCACCCGTGGCCGCCCCAAGGGTGACAGCGAGCAACACGACGTACCGTGAGCCAACCACCACGGAGCGCACCGTGACGTTCGAGAGCTTCGAGCGCGTACGTCGAACAGCTCGGGTCGAAACGGCACGGCGACGGCCGACCACGACGGGCAGCCCGATACGCCCGGACCGGCAGCGAGAGTACCCGCGCAGGAACGCGTCGTCGGTGCTCACGACGTGGCCTTTCTCACGGCTTCAGCGAGATGACCCCGCAACTCGGGGTACGGGAGCCCGACGGCCTCTGGACCGGCGCGCGACGAGGTATGCGCCGGGCTGGAGGTCGAGGTCACGCGACGGCCGCACGAAGCCGGCGCCGCACACGGTTCCGTACGACTGCGGGCCCGACCTGACGGCCGACCGCGAACGCGACGCGCGCTGTCGCCGGCGTGGCGCTCGGCGTCGATGAGGGCGGTCACGGCCACCGGTCCGGATCGCCCTCGGGCGCCAGACCGCCCCAGCGCTCGAAAGGTGCGCTGGTCGTGCACCCTGCCCAATGCCATGGGGAGGTCGTCATCTGCAGCGAAGGCCGAACACGGACGGTCAGGCCGACAGACGGTGCCGACCCTTGAGCCGGCGTGCCTTCAGTACGGCCCGGCCCGCCCGCGTCGACATCCGATGCCGGAAGCCGTGGCGCTTCGCTCGCTTGCGATTGTTCGGCTGATAGGTCCGCTTCACCTCGGTGGTGCCTCCCTCGAAGCCGTCCTCGACGTTGGGAGATCGGCTATGACAACGGTCGCCGCGTCGGAAATCGTCGGAACCCGATGCTGCGCTCCTGTGAGGATCGATGGCGCGCGAGCCGGGCACGGACGTCGCCGCGCCGTTCGAAACGGTAGAGGACGGACCCACCCGTGAGCAACGCCGGCTCGAAACGGGCTCCGCACAAACCGGCTCCAGAAGCGCCAGCGTCGAGCCGACATCATGCGACAAATCGACCCTCGCACGCCTGTGGACAGGATGCTACGGTGCCCGGGCCACAAGCGGACAAGGGGCTCGGAGCGTCGCTCGAGGAGCGGTCGGGGTCGCGTCCCGTCGGCCACGAACACTGTGGCGCAATCGGGACGATGCGGCAGATCAGCGAACCTGGTCACGCCGCGTTTTCCACAGAGTGTGGACGGCATTGTGGAATCGAAGCGACTCCAGGAGGCTAGGCGCTGGTGGATGAACCGCAGCTCCTGTGGACGGCGTGTGCTGGTGTTCTCCGGGAGCAGGTGTCCGAAGCCGTCTGGCTCTCATCGTTCGCCAACGTCACCGCCCTCTCGGACGACGGGGCCCAGCTGGTCCTGTCGGTCCCGAGCCCCTGGGTGAAGGAGCGGATCGAGTGCCGTTACCTCGAGATGGTCCGGGCTGCGCTCGCCGACGTCGGTGCCCCCAGGACCGACCTGCTGATCGAGATCCGTCCCGACGATCGCGGACGCTCGGGCCTGTCGCCGATGATCCGCTCGACGGGCTCGGCTTCCGACGCGAAGACCAGGATCCCGCGAGTCGGACGACGGGGCGGCAGGGCAACGGCTCCCACACGAACGGCGCAGAGATCGTCGATCGCCCCTGCGCGAGACGCACGAGCGACACGCTGAACCCCAAGTACACCTTCGACGCGTTCGTGATCGGTTCGTCGAACCGGTTCGCCCATGCCGCCGCTCTGACGGTTGCCGAGCGACCGGGTCTCGCCTACAACCCGTTGTTCGTCTACGGCGACGCCGGCCTCGGCAAGACCCACCTCCTTCAAGCGATCGGCCACTACGTCCACGAGAACTACCGCGGCTACCGGGTCCGGTACGTGTCGAGCGAGACGTTCCTCAACGAGTTCGTCGACTCGATCCGGACCGGCGTCGGCGACTCGTTCAAGCGCCGTTACCGGGGCGTCGACGTGCTCATGGTCGACGACATCCAGTTCCTCGAACGAGGAAAGGAGACGCTCGAGGAGTTCTTCCACACGTTCAACGCGCTCCACGAGACCGGACGACAGATCGTCCTGTCGAGCGATCGACGCCCGGACGACCTTCCGGCGCTCGAGGATCGACTGCGCACCCGGTTCAAGGCCGGCCTCGTCACCGACATCCAGCCGCCCGACCTCGAGACTCGGCTCGCCATCCTCCGCAAGAAGTCCGAGTCCCACCCAGCGCAGATCTCCGACGCCGTCCTCGAGTACATCGCCACACACATCACCGACAACATCCGAGAGCTCGAAGGCGCGCTGACCCGGTGTCCGGCGTACGCCAGCCTCTACAACGAGCCGATGTCGGTCGAATCAGCCGAACGGGTGCTGCGAGACCTGCTCGACGACCGCCAGCCCCGGGTCATCACGACCGAGCGGATCCTCGAGGCGACGACGAAGATGTTCGGTCTCTCGCAGGACGAGCTCCTGTCGAGCAGCCGCACACGGCCGCTTGGTCAACGCCCGCCAGATCGCGATGTACGTGTGCCGCGAGTTGACCGACCTCAGCTTCCCCCAGATCGCGAAGGCCTTCGGCAAGAGTGACCACACGACGGTCATTCACGCCGTGCAGAAGATCGAACGGCAGATGGGCGAGAAGCGCCAGATCTACGACCAGGTCAACGAGTTGACCCAACTGATCAGGAACGCCACGTGACATCTGTGGAAACGTCGGGGAAATTCCGGTGGGTGGACTCGGGGACAACGCGCTGTCAACGGTGGACGGGCGGCAGGTTGTCCAGAGGGGTCCGCAGCGATAGACGTGCATCGCGCGACGCTGGGGACGACCTCCGGGTTGCTCCTGCGTTCCTGACCAGCACGAACGGGGGGTCATCCACAATTCACAGGCCCTACAACCGTTCCTACGGAACCAAGAATAAGAAAGCGAGCAGCTGTGAAGTTCCGATGTGAACGAGACGTTCTCGTCGACGCACTGGGTACAGCGGGACGTGCCGTGTCGACTCGGGGTGGAGCGATGCCCGTGCTGTCGGGCATCCGTGCGCAGCTCACGGGGAACGATCTGCAACTCACGGGTAGCGACACGGACCTGACGATCCACGTCTCCGTCGTGGTCAACGGCGAAGCCGACGGCGTGGTCGTGCTGCCCGGCCGGCTGGCGGCCGAGATCGTCCGTGCCCTCCCTGTTGGCGCCGTGGTGGTCGACATCGACGACGACGAGGCGCACATCACCTCGGGGCGGGCCGAGTTCGCGATCCGGATCCTGCCGGCTGAGGAGTATCCGCGTCTGCCCGAGCCGAGCGGCGACCCGCTGACGCTGTCCGCAACAGACCTTGCGACGGCATTGCGACAGGTCGTGCCGGCTGCGAGCTCGGACGACGCCCGTCCGATCCTCACCGGCGTGCTGCTGGCGGCGGAGGAAGGTGGCCTGCGGCTGGTCGCCACCGATTCGTACCGGCTCTCCGTGCGCGATCTACCCGGGGCGGCGGTGCTCGCCGAGGGTCAGCACGTCCTGGTGCCGAGCCGCGCGCTGTCAGAACTGACTCGGGTGCTGCCGGGCTCGGATTCGGTCGAGCTACGGCTCGGCGAGCGCGACGCGTCGTTTGCGGTGGGCTCGATTCGTCTCACCACTCGCCTGATCGAGGGTGAGTTCCCGAACTATCGGGGCTTGATCCCGTCGAGTTATCCGAATCGGCTGACAGTTGGACGCGAAGCGCTGCTGGAAGCGGTTCGTCGGGTGAAGCTCATGGCGCGCGAGGCGACGCCTGTCCGAATGGTCATGCGCACCGACGGCCTCGAGCTCGTAGCGATCACGCAGGACGTGGGTCAGGCCCACGAGGAGATCGACGCCAAGTACGAAGGGACCGAGCTCACGGTGGCGTTCAACCCCGAGTACCTCCTCGACGGCATCGAGGTGACACTGGGGGACGAGGTGGTCGTCACCACCCTCGACGCCTTGAAGCCTGCGGTGATCCGATCGACGGAAGGCGACGAGTTTCTCTATTTGCTGATGCCGGTCCGAGTGTCGTGACTTGCAAGTACGGCATCTCTGGCTGAACGACTTCCGGTCGTACGCAGCCGCCGACGTCGAATTCACCGACGGACTCACAGTCGTGCTGGGTGCCAACGGCGAGGGCAAGACGAACCTGCTCGAGGCCGTCGGCTATCTGGCCACGCTCGAGTCGTTCCGCGGCGCACCGTCGGAGGCGATGATTCGCGACGGCGCGGCCCGTGCCGTCGTGCGCGCCGAGGGGGTACGGGAAGGTCGTGAGCTGCTCATCGAGGCCGAGCTCGTCGCCGGCGGCCGGAATCGGGTGCAAGTCAACCGGCAACGACTGCAACGGTCACGTGATCTGCTCGGCGCTCTGCGGGTCAGCGTGTTCTCGCCGGACGACTTGGCCTTGGTGAAGGGCGGCCCGACGGAGCGGCGGCGATACCTCGACGACACGCTCGTCGCGCTCCATCCCCGGTTCGACCAACTGCGGTCAGAGGTCGAACGGATCTTGCGCCAGCGCAACGCCTTGCTCAAGCAGTCGGCCGGCGGCAACCGCTTCGACGAGTCGGCGGCGTTCACGCTCGATGTGTGGGATGCCAAGCTCGCCGAATCCGGCGAGGCACTTGCTTTGGCCAGGGGCGACCTCGCCCGGCGCATGTCGCCACTCGTCGAGGACGCCTACGGGTCGCTGACGGTCCGACAGCAGGTCGAAATCGTGGTCCGCTACGAGTCGGCGTGGGCGGAGACCGGATTGACCGCGGCTCTCGCGGCGGCGCGGCGCGACGACCTACGCCGGGGTGTCACGACCGTCGGTCCCCATCGAGACGAGCTGCGCCTCACGATCGCCGGCCTCCCGGCCCGCACGCACGCCTCGCAGGGTGAGCAGCGTTCGCTCGCGCTCGCGCTACGCCTCGCGGCGCACCAGGTCGTGACCGCGGACACCGGCACCGCACCGGTGTTGCTGCTCGACGACGTGTTCTCCGAGCTCGATGCCTCGCGGAGCGACGCGCTGTTGCGCAACCTGCCTCTCGCGCAGACCGTCCTGACGTCTGCCGCCGCCCTGCCTCCCGGGGTCGAGCCCGCTTCCGTGTTGCGGCTGCGAGACGGCAGGGTGGTTCAGGCGTGAGCGAGGCCGACGAGCCGCGGCCGTTGTCGTCGTCGCTCGACGACGTCCTCAGGGAGCTCGGAAGCCCAGGCGCCGGAGCAGTGCGGACGGTCTTCTCCGATTGGGCAGCCCTGGTTGGTCCGGCTACCGCGGCCCACGCCAAGCCGGTTTCGCTCGACGGTGCGTGCCTGCTCGTCGTCGTCGACGAACCGGGATGGGCGACCCGATTCCGGTACGAACAGGCAAGCCTGTTGAGCCGTTTCGCCGACGAACTCGGGGATGGGGTGATCACGCGAATCGACGTCCGCGTCCGAGCCTGAGACGGCAGCGCAAGGACGCGTCAAACGTGCCTCAGAACGCCCTCCGATGTCACACCCCGCTGGTAGACTTCTCTGCATCGTGAACCCGTCGGATGGCCTGCGAATTCCCTGCTCAGGCCCTATGGGAGCACCTGGAGATCCACCCCTTGAAAGGGCGCGTCTTGGCGAAGGGAAGTAGCACGTACGGGGCCGGGGACATGCAGGTCCTCGAAGGCCTCGAGCCGGTGCGGAAGCGGCCCGGCATGTACATCGGCAGCACCGGTCCGACCGGCCTGCACCATTGCGTCTGGGAGGTCGTCGACAACTCCGTCGACGAAGCCATGGCGGGCTATGCCAGCCGCGTCGACGTGACGCTCCAAGGCGACGGCGGCTGCAAGGTCGTCGACAACGGTCGTGGCATCCCCGTCGACATCAACCGTCAGTACAAGCTGTCCGGCGTCGAGATCGCGCTCACGAAACTCCACGGCGGCGGCAAGTTCGGTGGCGAGGGCTACAAGATGTCCGGCGGCCTCCACGGCGTCGGCGTGTCGGTGGTCAACGCGCTCTCGACTCGTCTCGTGGTCGAGGTCGATCGCGACGGCAAGCGTCATCGCATGGAGTTCCACGACGGCGGTGTGCCCAAGAGCAAGTTGAAGGTCGTCGGCGACGCACCTCGCGGGCGCACCGGCACGACCGTCACGTTCTGGCCTGATCCGACGGTGTTCGAGACCGTCGAGTTCTCGGCGCGTGTGATCCTCGAGCGGCTGCAGACGATGGCGTTCCTCAACAAGGGTCTCGAGATCCGATTCGCGGACGAGCGACCCGAGCACGAGAACCAGCACAGGTCACCTACAAGTACGCCGGCGGCATCATCGACTTCGTCAAGCACGTGAACAAGACGAAGGAAGCACTGTTCGCCAAGGTCGGCTACTTCGACGGGTCCGAAGACGGTCAAGAGGTCGAGCTCGCGTTCCAGTGGAACACCGGCTACAACGCGGACGGCATCCACTCCTTCGCCAACGGCATCAACACCGTCGAGGGCGGCATGCACGAGGAAGGGCTCAAGACCGCGCTCACGGGCGTGGTCAACCGATATGCACGCGCCAAGAACCTGCTCAAGGAGAAGGACGAGAACCTCGTCGGTGAAGACATCCGTGAGGGCTTGACCGGCATCATCTCCGTGCGCCTGCGCGACCCACAGTTCGAAGGGCAGACCAAGGCGAAGCTGGGCAACACGTCGATCCGCTCGCTCGTCACCCGCGTCACGAACGAGAAGCTCGCCGACTGGCTCGAAGAGAATCCGACCGAGGCCAACAAGATCGCGAAGAAGGCCATCGCCGCGTCGCAGGCGCGGATGGCCGCCAAGAAGGCGCGTGACGTCATTCGCAGCAAGACGCTGCTCGACGGCGCGGGCATGCCCGACAAGCTGAAGGACTGCACGTCGAAGTCACGCGAAGAGCGCGAGATCTTCATCGTCGAAGGCGACTCGGCCGGCGGCCCCGCCGTCATGGGCCGCAACCCGTCGACGCAGGCGATCCTGCCGATCCGCGGCAAGATCCTCAACGTCGAGCGGGCCCGGCTCGACAAGATGCTGAAGAACCTCGAGATCCAGGCGCTCATCTCGGCCATCGGGGCCGGTGTGGGCGAGGAGTTCGACGTCGAGAAGCGCCGGTACGACAAGGTCATCGCGATGTGCGACGCCGATGTCGACGGTCAACACATCCGCACGCTGCTGCTCACGTTCTTCTTCCGCCAGATGAAGCACGCTGGTCGAGCTCGGTCACGTGTACATCGCACAGCCGCCCCTGTTCTCCACCGAGGTGGGCCGCGAGAAGATCTACCTCCAGGACGACGCCGCCAAGGCTGAGTTCCTCGCGGCGAACCCGAACCACAAGAAGGACTTCCAGCGCCTGAAGGGCCTGGGCGAGATGGACTGGGAGGAGCTGCAAGCGACGACGATGGACCCGAACCGCCGGACCCTGCTCCAGGTCACGACGGAAGACGCCGCGCTCGCTGACACCGCCATCTCGAAGCTGATGGGCGACGACGTCGAAGAGCGCAAGCAGTTCATCATCAGCAACGCCAACGACGTCCGTTTCCTGGACATCTGAGAGGACTGCCGTGAGTGACATCCCGTCCGACGGCGATCAAAGCGCACTCGCGTTCGGCGCCATCGAGCCGATCGAGATCCAGGAGGAGATGGAGCGGTCGTTCCTCGACTACTCCATGTCCGTCATCACGCAACGGGCGCTGCCCGATGCGCGTGATGGACTGAAGCCGGTGCACCGCCGGATCCTGTGGGGCATGTACGACCTGAACGCGCGCCCCGACCGCAGCCACATGAAGTGCGCGCGCGTGACCGGCGACGTGATGGGCAAGTACCACCCGCACGGCGAAGGCGCGATCTACGACGCCCTCGTACGGATGGCGCAAGACTTCTCGCTACGCCATCCGCTGATCGACGGGCACGGCAACTTCGGCTCGCCCGACTTCGGCCCGGCGGCGTCGCGCTACACCGAGTGCCGGTTGTCGGCCCTCGCGATGCGCATGCTCGACGGCATCGACGAGAACACCGTCGACTACATCGACAACTACTCGGGCGAGTTCAAGGTGCCGGTCGTGCTCCCGAGCCGGTTCCCCAACCTGCTCGTCAACGGGAGCCAGGGCATCGCGGTCGGCATGGCCACCAACATCCCGCCGCACAACCTCGGGCGAGGTGATCGACGCCGACGGTGCACCTGCTCGACCATCCTGATTCGACGTCCGACGACTTGATGGCGTTCGTCAAGGGCCCGGACTTCCCGACCGGCGCCCAGATCATGGGTCGGCAGGGCATCATCGACGCCTGTCGTACCGGGCGCGGCTCGATCAAGCTGCGCGCTGTCGCCGAGATCGAAGAGGGCAGTCGTAACGACCTCATCGTCGTGACGGAGATGCCGTATCAGACCTCGATCTCGACCACCGCCGCCAAGATCAAGGACCTCGTCGAGACGAGGCAGATCGACGGCATCGCCGACGTGAACGACGAGTCGGCCAGTGGCAAGACGCGACTCGTGATCAAGCTCAAGCGAGACGCGCCGGGGCTGGTCGTCCTCAACAACCTCTACAAGCACACGCCGTTGCAGACGAACTTCGCGGTCAACATGGTCGCCCTCGTCGACGGCGTGCCGCGCACGCTCAACCTGCGCGACGCGTTGGTGCACTACGTCGACCACCAAGTCGAGGTCATCCGTCGCCGGTCCGAGTTCCGCCTGAAGAAGGCCCAGCGACCGCGCCCACATCGTCGAAGGCCTGCTCAAGGCCCTCGACATGATCGACAAGATCATCGCCAAGATCCGCGCCTCGGCCGACAAGGCGGCGGCCCGTGAGGCGCTGATGGCGAAGCCGTTCGATTTCTCCGAGGTGCAGGCCGAGTACATCCTCGACATGCAGCTCAGCCGACTGACCCGCCTCGGTCGTACCGAGCTCGAAGAAGAGATGGCGAAGCTGCGCGAGACGATCGCCGAGCTCGAGGCGATCCTCGGCTCCGACAAGAAGCTGCGCTCCGTCATCAAGTCCGAGCTCGGTGAGATCCGCGAGCGAGTTCGCCACCGACCGGCGGAGCAAGATCACCTTCGACACCGGCGACATCGACATCGAGGACCTCATCGACGACGAGGATCTCATCGTCACGCTGTCGGCCAAGGGCTACGTGAAGACGATGCCGGCCGACACGTTCCGGACACAGGCGCGGGGCGGCAGAGGCGTGGCCGGGGCGAAGCTGCGCGACGAGGACTACGTCACGCAGATCCTCACCACCACGGCGCATGCGTACCTGCTGTTCTTCTCGAACCGGGGCCGCGTGTACCGGCTGAAGGCGCACGAGATCCCGATGAAGGAGCGCACGGCGCGGGGCACCGCGATCGTGAACCTGCTGCAGCTCCAGCCCGAAGAGCGCATCCAAGCGATCATCGACACGCGCGACTACGAGACGAACCGGTTCCTGTTCTTCGCCACGAAGCTCGGCCAGGTCAAGAAGACGAAATTCAACGAGTACGACTCGTCGTTGCGGACCGGCCTGATCGCGATCAACCTGCGCCAGAACGACGAGCTGGTGAAGGTCGTCCCCACCAACGGCGGCGACGACATCCTCATGGTCACCGGCCTCGGCCAGGCGATCCGGTTCAGCGAGGACGACGTCCGGCCGATGGGTCGGGCCGCGGCCGGCGTTCGGGGCATGAAGCTGCGAGCCGGCGACGAGGTCGTGTCGCTCGACACCTGTCGCGACGATGTCGCGATCCTGATCGTGACCGACGCGGGCTACGGCAAGCGCACGCAACTCGAACACTTCAACCGCCAGGGCCGGGGTGGCCAGGGCGTCAAGGCCATCAAGCTCACTGCGAAGAAGGGCTTCGTCGTGTCGGCCTTCATGGTCGGCCTCGACGACGAGATCTTCGTCATCGCCTCCGGAGGCGTGGTGATTCGCATGCACGTGCGCGACATCTCGTCGCAAGGTCGCGATGCCACGGGTGTTCGAGTGATGAACCTCGATCACGGCCAGTCCGTCGCCGCGGTCGCGCCGGTGCTGTCGACCGACGACTGAGCGGCCGGCGGACCCGGCTTCGCCTCTTCCCCCCATCTTGTTTCGACGTTCGGAGGTGGAGAAGTGCGCGCTCGTTCGGATGATGGACAACTCCTGCCCTTCTACGCCGTGATCTTGTTGGTCGCGTGCGGTGCAATCGTCTTGTTGGCGCAGCTCGGGCAACTGGCCGCACCGACGGGCCCGGGCGCGGACCGCCGCTGATGCAGCGGCGCTCGCCGGCGCGGCCGAGGGTCGCGCGCGGCCGAAGCGGTCGCCACGGCGAACGGCGCAATGCTCGACGCCTTCGTCACCGACGGTGCCGGCGTCGACGTCGTCGTTCACATCGCTGGCACACATGCCACGGCGCGCGCACAGCGAGGTGGGGGATGCCGACAGTTCGACCGAACCCGAGCACCTACACTTTCGGGCGTGTCAGCCGACCAACCGCGGATGACCGCGTCCGAGGGAATGGCTGCAGCCCCCGCCTCGGTTGGCGATCCGGTTCTCGACCGGTCGCCGAACGGCAACAGCGTCCCGACTGCGGCCGTCAACGGCGCTGTCCCGTCCCGCTCCGCCGGCCGATCCATGGTTCCGGTGGTCGACAGCGACGACGAAGTACAGGGTGCGGAGCGTCCGAAGAAGCTGACCCGACGCGAGCGGCGGCAGCTGCGCCGGCTGCGGGCCCGCAAGGTCAAGCGCGTCGTCCGCCACTTCGATCCGTGGTCGGTGCTCAAGGTCTCGTTGTTCTTCTACTTCTGCTTGTTCGTCGTCTTGATGGTGGCGGGCGTCGTGTTGTGGAACGTCGCGGCCGCGGCAGGCACCATCTCCGACATCGAAGGCTTCTTCAAGGACGCCGGAGCGTTCGAGACGTTCAGCTTCGACGGATTCACCATCTTTCGCGCGTCGCTGCTCGTCGGTCTTGATCCTCGTGATCGCCGGCACCGGCTTCAACGTGCTCGCTCGCCGTGCTGTTCAACCTCATCAGCGATCTGGTCGGGTGGCATTCGCGTCACCGTGATCGAGGAAGAGTCGGCACGGCCGATGCAGCGTCGCCGAGGACGAGTCCGGCCGCGCCTGAATCGACGAACCGCTAGAGTTGCTTGGCACCGGATCCAGATTCGATTCCGGCCGACTCGATTGCTAGCGTTGCACCTCGCACTGGGGGCTATAGCTCAGTCGGTTAGAGCGCATCCCTGATAAGGATGAGGTCGCTGGTTCGATTCCAGCTAGCCCCACTGGTGAAGAGCATTCGACGAGCCTTGATGGCGCTGGGGATCGCGGCCGTTGATCGCCGCGATCCTTCGCGTTCGCGGGAGTGGAGGGGTGCCGCCGCAAGACGGCGGATGGCGCGAGTTGAGCGGCCCTGACCTCCGTTGAACCTGCAGTTGAACGTCGTCGTCGTCGGCGCTGGGCGCGGTCGGTGCGCGTGCCGCCCGACAGCTCGCCTCCTCGGACGAGGTCGAGCGAGTCGTGATCTGCGACGTCGATGTCGAGAAGGTCGACTCGGTCGTGCAGTTCACTCGGCAGCTCGAAGGCCGAAGCGGCGCGAGCCGCATGACGCGACGCCCGGCATCGAGGCGGGCGTGTCGGTCGCTCTGCTCGCCGGACCGCGCTCGACGCACACCGGCCTCGCGCGCCGCTACGCCGAGGCAGGCGTCGCTGTCGTGTCGGTCGCGACGACGTCGACGAAGTGCGTGCGCTGCTCGAGCTCGATTCACTTGCGCGCGCGCGAACAACGTGTCGATCGTGATCGGCGCCGGTTTCTCGCCCTGGTCTCACGTGCGTGCTGGCGTCGCACGCGGCCTCGCTGTTCGACCAGGTCGACGAGATCCACGTCGCCAAGGTCGGCACCGGCGGCCCGGCCTGTGCCTCGTCCCATCACCGCGCCCTCGGGTCGGCCGCCGTCGATTGGCGCGACGGCGCGTGGGTGAAGCGGCGCGCGGGATCCGGTCGTGAGCTGTGCTGGTTCCCGGATCCGATCGGCGGTGCGGACTGCTACCGCGCCGCGCTGCCTGATGCGTTGCTGCTCGCGCCGGCGTTCACCGACGCTGATCGCATCACCGCTCGACTGGCGGCCAATCGTCGGGACCGGGTGACGGCGCGATTTCCGATGTTGCGACCGCCGCATCCCGAAGGCGGCCTCGGTGCCGTCACGGGTCGAGGTCCGAGGACATCGTGGCGCCTCGCGAGCGGTTCAGGTTCTCGGCGCCATGGACCGGCCGGCGGTCGCCGCGGGTGCCGTCGCGGCGCTGGCGACGATCGCCGCCGGCGACCGGGCACTGCGCCGGACCGGCGCCGGCGGTTTGGCCGAGATGGTCGAGCCGATCCCGTTCCTCACCGAGCTGGCTCGTCGAGGCGTGAAGGCCGCCGTCTTCGAGGGGGCGGCGGCGGGCTGAGAACGGTCAGGCGGTGGCCGTGGCCGTGGCCGTGGCGGCGCCGGCGAGTCGATCGCGCCAGTCGCTGGCCTCGCCGATGGCGGTGGCGTAGTCGGCCCGACGACGAGCAGCCCGTCCCTGCGGCGCCGGCTCCGACGACGGTGCGTACTGGGCCTCGATGCCTTCGCGCAGCATCAGCAGGGCCTCGCTGCGCAGCTGCGAGATCCGGGACTCCGTCACGTCGAGCTGCTGCGCCAGCTCGAGCGAGGTGCGTCCCTCGAGGAAGTACCCGACGATCACCATGACGGTGGCGCTCGGGCAGCAGATCGACGGCGTCACGGAGGTAGCCGAGCAGCTCGCGGGTTTCGAGCTCTTCGGAAGGCTCGACCGCCGTGCGGTCGGCGAGCACGTCGAGCAAGGACAGGTCTTCGTCGTCCGGGGCGTTCACGATGTGCTCCAGAGCGAGCACGACGGAGCGGAACACTCGGTCGCGGAGCCGATGGAGCTCGTCGTGCGTCATGCCGAGGGCCTCGGCGACCTCGTGGTTCGACGGGAGCTGCCCGTCGGCGCTGGCGAGACTCCTGCTCGACTTGCTCGAGCCTGCGGCCGAGTGTGCGCACCGACCGAGGCGCCCAGTCTGCCGACCGGACGCAGTCGAGGATGGCGCCGCGGATCCGGCGGGCTGCGAACCGATCGAACGGCACGCCCCGTGACTCGTCGAACCGACGGGCCGCTTCGACCGAGACCCAGCGCTCCGGCTCGAGCGAGCTCCTGGCGGTCGACGTAGCGGGGGAAGTGCACTGCGACCTGGAGCACCACGTGGTTGACGAGTGGCAGGTGCTGCTCGATCAGTTGAGCGTCATCCGTACGCTCAGCCATGGCCCGGATCTCCCTTCGAGCGACACGCGTGTTTCGCGGTCTCCGTTGCTCTGCACAGTCAACGAAAAAAGATGGCGCTGCGCCTGAGGCATCCGGCTCATTTGTCGGTGTTTGTCGTCCACCAGAGGGGTTGGCGGGGGCTCGATGGTCCGAACGGCCTATGGCAATGGACGAGTCGCGACGGAACCGTCGCAGCCTCGGCGGCCGAACGAAGCCCCGCCTGGGGCGTGGGCCGGTAGCGTCCGCCGGATGCCCCGTTGGCTCCGCCACTGGTCGCTCGCCGTCGCGGTCGCGGTCGCGGTCGCGGGCTGTGGAGGTGGTGGAGGCAACGATCCCGGCAAGAGCATTCCCGGCGTGGCGATCGAGCGGGCCCCGGGTCGCAGCCACCGGTTGGGTGCGATCCAGTATCCGGGCAAGAAGCCGCCGTCGGGCGGCGACCACAACCCAACCCCGCTCACGTGCGGCTACTACGACCAACAACCGCCAGACGAGTACGCCGTCCACTCGCTCGAACACGGCGCCGTCTGGGTCGCGTACTCGCCGACCACGTCTGCGGCGGACGTGGCCGTGCTGAAGCAGCTCGCCACCCATCCGAAAGGTGCTCGTGACTCCGTACGCGGGACTCGACTCGCCGGTCGTGCTCGTGGCGTGGGAACGGCGGCTCGAGGTCCCGTCCGTGAACGATCCGAGGGTGCAGCAGTTCATCGACGCGTACGCCGGCGGCAAGCAGGCGCCCGAACCGACCCTGCCATGCCAGGGCGTGGGACAGCCGGCGTCCTGAGCGACATCATGGAAGGCGTGACGAAGACACGATTGCCCGTCCGGCCGGGCGTGGTGAGCCCGACTCGTTCCGTGCCTGCCGTCGATACGGCGTCCGCCGTACCTGACGAGCGACGGCCAGCCGTCGGGACGGATCGCTCGGCCTGCTCACCGATCCCGGCGTCGATCGCTCGCCTGCGGGCGGCGTGCGCGGCCGCCCGTCGCGTGCTCGACGGTGTCGGAACCGCCGTGCGCGCCGGGATCACGACCGACGAGCTCGACGGCATCGCCCACGACCTCTACATCGCCGAGAGGCGGGTACCCGAGCCCACTGGGCTATCGAGGATTCCCGAAGTCGATCTGCACGTCCGTGAACGAGGTCGTCGCGCACGGCATCCCCGACGACCGCCCGCTCGGCGACGGCGACATCGTCAACTGCGACATCACGATCTACCTCGACGGCATGCACGGCGACTGCTCAGCGACGTTCCTCGTGGGCGCAGTGGCTCCGGAGGTGCTGCGACTGGTCGAGGTGACCGCGCAGAGTCTCGACGCGGGCGTTGCCGCCGTTCGCCCGGGCCGACGGCTGCGCGAGATCGGTCGCGCGATCCAAGCGCGCGCACACGAACACGGCTTGGGCATCGTCCGAGAGTTGGTCGGACACGGCATCGGCGAGGAGTTCCACTCCGCGCCCTACGTGCACCACTACGACGAACCACGGGATCGCATGCGACTGCGCCCCGGTATGGCGTTCACCATCGAGCCGATGCTCACGCTCGGCGACGCCGAGGTCGTGCAATGGGATGACGGCTGGACGATCGCGACACTCGACGGATCGCCCTCGGCGCAGTTCGAGCACACCGTCCTGGTGACCCGAGACGGCGTCGAGGTGCTCACCGCTTGAGCAGTGGGCCATCACGCCCTCAACAGGGCCAGCACCTCTGCGTGGATCCGACCGTTGGTGGCGACGCCGTTGCCGCCGTCGGCACGCTCGACGTCCGCGTAGTCCGTGAACCGGCCGCCTGCCTCGCCGATGATGACCGGCATGGCCGCGAGATCCCACAACGCGGCCGAGGGATCGACCATGGCATCGACGCGGCCCGTCGCCACGAGGGCGTAGCCGTAACCGTCACCCCAGGTGCGCATGAACATGCCGGACCCGCGCACGCTGGCGAGCGCAGCCTCGGGCCAGTAGTCGAATCCTGACGTCGTCAGGTAACTGCCCGGCAGCCGGTCTGCGCTCGCTCACGTGCGCGGGACGGCCGTTGCGGAAGCAACCACACCCGCGGCCCGCGTAGACGATCTCGCCCAGTGCCGGTAGCGCGATCACGCCGATCGCCGGGCCGTGCTCGTCCTCGACCGCGAGCAGCGTCGAATACAGCGGAACACCGTGCGTGAACGCCTTCGTGCCATCGATGGGGTCGACGATCCATCGCCGGCCGCTGGTTCCGGAGTGGTCGACCTCCTCTTCGCCGATGACCGTGTCGTCTGGATGCGCCGCCGCGAGTCGCGTGCGGATCAGTCGCTCGGTCGCGCGGTCCGCCTCGGTCACGGGGGTGCCGTCACCCTTGCGGTCGACGACCAGGTCGTCCGTGCCGAACCAGCGCAGCGTGTGTTCGCCGGCCTCGCGAGCCAGCGCGACAGCTTCGTCCAACAACTCGGCGTCGACGGCCGGTGCAGCCGAAGCGGTCATCGCAGCATCCTCGCACTCGAGCGGCGATTTGGACGCGATCGAGCGGCCCTCCTAGAACACAACTGAGCGACGAAGGGGGATCACGTGAACGTCGATGGGGTCGTGGAGCCCGGATTCGAAGGTGTCCGCGACGCGTTCGTGCGCAACTTCGAAGAGCACGGTGACGTGGGCGCCGGCTTCTGTCTGCACGTCGAGGGTCGCAAGGTCGTGGACTTGTGGGGCGGCGTTGCCGACGAGGTCACCAACCAGCCGTATGACGAGTCGACGTTGCAACTCGTGTTCTCGACGACGAAGGGTGCGACCGCTGCGTGTGCCAACTTGCTGATGCAACGCGGCTTGCTCGACATCGACGCACCGGTCGTCAGCTACTGGCCGGAGTTCGGTGCCGCCGGCAAGGAGAACATCCCGGTGCGGTGGCTGCTGTGTCACAAGGCGGGTCTGCCCGTCATCGACAAACAGCTGTCGCTCGCCGAGGCCCTTGCGTGGGATCCGGTCGTCGAAGCGCTGTCGGTCCAGGAGCCGGTGTGGGAGCCAGGTACCGCGCACGGCTACCACGCGCTGACCTTCGGATGGCTGGTCGGTGAGGTCGTCCGCCGCATCGACGGCCGCAGCCTCGGCACGTTCTTTGCCGACGAGATCGCGCAGCCACTCGGGCTGGAGTTCTGGATCGGACTGCCCGCGTCCGAGGAGCATCGAGTTGCGCCGCTCATCGGCAACCTCATCCCCCAGGGGGAAGCCCCGAACGAAGAGATGAGGGCGCTGATCGAACAGTTCATCGGTCCCGACTCCGTGCTCGGCCGGGCCTTGACCCTCAACGGCGCGTTCGACATGGACTGCTGGAACGACCGCGCCGTGCACGCGGCCGAGATCGGGGCTGCGAGCGGCATCACCAATGCCCGGTCACTGTCGCGGCTCTACGCCGGGCTGGTCGGACCGTTGTCCGACGCATCCGCCGCGCCGTTGTTCTCGCCGGCGCAGATCGACGCTGCACGGGAAACCCAGACGGAAGGCAACGACCGTTGCCTGTTCTTCGAGACCAGCTTCGGGCTCGGGTTCTTCACCGCGTCGCTGTTCGCGCCATACGGCGGTGCCGGATCGTTCGGTCATTCGGGTGCCGGAGGGTCGATGGGCTTCGCGGACCCCGACAACCAGATCGCCGCGGGCTATGTCATGAATCGGATGGCACAGAACCTTTCGGGCGATCCACGCACGCGGGGCCTGGTCCAGGCGAGCTACGACGCGGTCGGTGTTCCCATCGCGTTCGTGTAGTCCTGCAGTGGCCGCACCTGCGCCCTGAGTGTCGGCCTCTCTGCGCCGTCTAACGTTCAGGGATGGTAGACGTCGAGGTTCCGTCTCCAGGGACAACGGGGGCGTTGGCGCAGGACATTGGCGGCAAGAAGCTGCTGATCGTCATTCCTGCGCTGAACGAGGAAGACAGCATTGCTTCGATCATCGAGCGCTGCCTTGCAGCTGCACCCGAGATCGTCGCGTCCACAGGCCTGCGCGGGGTCGACGTGACCGTCGTGAGCGACGGCTCGACTGATCAGACGGTCGAGATCGCCAGCCGCTATCTCGAGTGGATCGATCTGATCGTGTTCGAGAAGAACAAGGGCTACGGCGCCGCGATCAAGGAAGGATGGCGGCGGTCCGACGCCGAGCTGCTGGGCTTTCTCGACGCCGACGGAACGTGCGACCCGGCGTTCTTCGTCCCGTTGTGCAACACGGTGATCCAAGACGGCGTCGACGTCGCGCTCGGCTGCCGCCTGAACCAAGACAGCAAGATGCCGATCCTTCGGCGGGTGGGCAACACGATGTTCGCGACATTGCTCAGCGCGCTGTCCTCGAGTCGCGTGCGTGACACGGCGAGTGGGATGCGAGTCGTTCGTCGAGAGGCGCTCGACCATCTCTACCCGCTGCCGAACGGCTTGCACTTCACGCCGGCGATGAGCGCGCGAGTGATGTTGTCGAGCGAGTTGCGAATCGCCGAGCTCGACATGCCGTACCACGAGCGTGAAGGCGAGTCGAAACTGCGGGCCGGCAAGGATGGCCTGCGCTTCTTGAAGGTGATCCTCAAGACCGCGCTGTTGTTCCGTCCGTCACGACTGTTGGGGCTGACCGCGATCCCGTTCTTGCTGTTTGCCGTGCTGTTGCTCGCCCTTCCGGTGGTCGATTGGCTGAATGACGGCGTGTGGCCCGCGGGTGTCCGAGGGGCGCAGGCCGCGGCGGGCGCCGTGTTGCTGACAGCGGCAGCGTTGCTCATCGCGGCCGGCTACCTCGCGGCACGCATCGTCGAGGTGGTGCTCGGCGTGCCGAGCGGTGGACGGTTCCACCGCATGTTGCAAGGGATCATCGGCGCGCGCTGGTTCTGGGTTATCCCCGGGATCCTGACCGTCGCAGGGATCGCAGCCGGCCTGATCGGTGGCCTCACCGAGGGCGGAGGGCGAGGCCTGTTCAGCATGGTCGTGCTGGGTGCCGCCGCGGTCCTTGCCGGTGTCACCCGGCTGCTCGATCGCTTCGTCAACGTGGTTGCGGAACGGCTCCGCTACGAGCGCAACGTCGCAGCACGGCGAGCCGTTCGAGCATGACCAACGACACGCACGACGAGCTGTTCGAGCTCGGGAGCTCGTACGACGAGATGCTCGAGCAGGGCATCTCACTCTCCGGCGAGTCGAAGGACTACTTCATCGAGGGTCGCATCGATCACCTGCGCGCTCGTGTCGCTGAAGGCGGCGGCCCACCGGTGACCTCGGTGCTGGACTTCGCCTGCGGTGTCGGCGACGCGTCGTCGCGGCTGGCGGAGGCGTTCGACGGTGCCAGCGTGCTCGGTGTCGACATCGCCGCAGGGGCCGTCGAGGAAGCGCGGCGGCGGGTCGAGGACGACCGCATCGAGTTCGGCCTGCTCGATGCTGTGCCCGACGACGCACGCTTCGACCTGTGCTACGTCAACGGCGCGTACCACCACATTCCGCCGGCGCAGCGACCCGACGTGACGAAGCGGATCTTCGACCTGCTCCGTCCCGGCGGGGTCATGGCGCTGTTCGAGAACAATCCGTGGAGCCCTCCGGCTCGGTTGGTCATGCGACGCATCCCCTTCGATCGTGACGCGCAGATGCTCCGTCCGGCGACTGCTCGCCGGTTGCTCCGCGACGCCGGCTTTCGAACATCGACCCCGCCGACCTTCCTGTTCTTCTTCCCGCACGCCATGCAACGCCTGCGGTCAATCGAACCGTCGCTCCGCCGCGTTCCCGCCGGCGCGCAGTACCTGGTCATCGGCCGTCGTCCGTAAGTGAACGCGCCCCGCGCCTGATTCACTGGGCGCGGTGACTCCCCTGCCGTCCTTCGAGGCGGCGCGCCGCCGGACCTTTGCCATCATCAGTCACCCCGACGCGGGCAAGACCACGTTGACCGAGAAGTTCCTGCTCTACGGCGGCGCGCTCCAGGAAGCGGGGGCCGTGCGAGCCAGGGGCGAGCGGCGGCGCGCCACATCGGACTGGATGGCGCTGGAGCAGAAGCGGGGCATCTCGATCACGTCGACCGTGCTGCAGTTCCCCTACCACGACCACGTGCTCAACCTCCTCGACACGCCCGGGCACCGCGACTTCTCCGAGGACACCTACCGCGTCCTCGCCGCCGCCGACGCTGCCGTCATGGTGCTCGACGTTGCCAAGGGGATCGAGCCGCAGACCCTCAAGCTGTTCGAGGTGTGCCGCGACCGAGGCCTGCCGTTGCTGTCGTTCCTCAACAAGTACGACCGCCCCGGACGCCTTCCACTGGAGTTGCTCGACGAGATCGAGCAACTGATCGGCGTCATCCCGACGCCCGTCACGTGGCCGGTGGGCATCCCCGGCGACTTTCGGGGCGTGATCGACCGTCGCACGAATCGCTTCATCCGCTTCACCCGCACCGCCGGCGGCGTCACGCAGGCCGTCGAAGAGGTCGTCGATCCATCGCGAGCAGCAGAGGAGGAAGGTTCGGCCTGGACGACGGCGCTGGAGGAGCTCGCTCTGCTCGAAGCCGTCGGCGCCGACTTCGATTCGGACTCGTTTCTCGATGGGACGACGACGCCCGTGTTCTTCGGGTCCGCGCTCACCAACTTCGGCGTACGCCTGCTGCTCGACGGCGTCGTCGACCTCGCGCCGGCGCCGATACCGCGCGAGGACGAGGACGGGAAGCCCCGTGATCTCGACGCGCCCTTCTCCGCGCTGGTCTTCAAGGTGCAGGCCAACATGGATCCAGCACATCGAGATCGCGTCGCATTCGTGCGAGTCGCGAGCGGCAAGTTCGAGCGAGGCATGGTGGTCACCCACGGACCGACCGGCAAACCGTTCGCGACGAAGTATGCACACTCGACCTTCGGTCAAGAGCGCGAGACCGTCGACGAGGCATATCCCGGTGACGTCGTCGGGCTCGTCAACGCGACCGATGTCCGCGTCGGCGACTCGTTGTGGGTCGACGAACCGGTCACGTTTCCGACGATTCCGAACTTCGCGCCCGAATACTTCGCCGTCGCACGCGTGCGTGACACCGGAAGGTTCAAGCAGTTCCGCAAGGGCATCGCACAACTCGACGAGGAGGGAGTCGTGCAGGTGTTGCGCGACGACGTGACCGGCGATCAGGCTCCGGTGCTGGCGGCGGTCGGTCCGCTGCAGTTCGAGGTGGCGGTGCACCGGCTCGAGAACGAGTTCGGTGCACCGGTCGAGCTCTCGACGACCGGATACCGAGTGGCTCGCCGGACCGACGGCGACTCGGCGGGTCCCTTGCGCGCGATGAGCGGCGTGACGGTGCTCTCGCGTGCTGACGGCACGATGCTGGCCCTGTTCGAGAGTCCGTACTGGCTCGAGCGGGTCGAAGCGGAGCAACCCGGGCTGAGATTGGAGCGACTCGTCGCCGAGGGATGAGGCCGGGATGCCTTGCGGCGCCGGCCGAAACCGACCGTGCGGGCGAGCGTCAGGGCTCCTCGTGGAGCAGCCCGAGCTGCTCGAAGACCGTGAGCTCGTCCCAGTACTGGCGGACCGAGCAGATCTGTTCGCCTCGGAACTCGGCCACGGTGACGCCGTTGACGGTGATCTGAAGGCCGGTCGGCTCGACCACACCGTGCTCGCTCAACGCAAGGTCGCCCGTGTGCGTCATTGTCACGGTCCACTCGGCGCACGCGAACTCGCCTCCGACATCGAGCGGATCGACGTCGAGCTCGACATTCGAGAACGCGTCGTCGCGGCGCTCGAGCCGCGCGAGAACCTCGGACAGGGACGATCCTGCGAGCGCCGGCGTCCATGCCTTCACGTCCTGCGTGCACAACTGTTCGAGTGTCTCACGGTCGCCGCTGACGCCAGCCGTCAAGGCGCGTACGAGAATGGCGGCGCGATCGGCGTTCGACGTCATTCCGGCGCGTCGTCGGCATCGAGCAGCTTCGACTTGGCCGCCGCGAACTCCTCGTCGGTGAGCGCGCCGGCGTCATGGAGCTGCGCAAGCTCCTTCAACGCGCTGATCGGATCGCGTGGTGCCGCATCCGCTCTCGACGCCGCAGGCGCGTGCTGTCGAGTCTGGACGTACCGTTCCTGCATCTGGCGGTTGTACGCCTGCTGCTGCGTGAGATTTCGAGGCAGTCGGTACGGCATCCAGGTCTCGCGGGGCCGGTACAGGAACAACATCGCGTCCTCCGAAGTGCTGTCGCGCCGTGGGCGCAGGTAGCACCTCGGCGATCCTGGCCGACTGTAATCGTGACCCTCTACGCGGGCGGCTGCATCGCGCGACTGACCTCAGCAGCGAGCACCTCATCCGCGGCTGGCATGGCCCGGAGTGTGGACACAGCCATCGACATGCGAACGTGCCGAAGACTACGAACGGGATCGAAACGCTTCTCGTTATCGGAGTGCAGCGAGAACGGCCTCGGCACAGTGCTCTGGGGTTGCATCGGTCGTCCAGACGACGATGTCGTACGGCACTCCCGCGTGGACACGCTCGTGGAGCCCACGCGCCAATCCGCGGAGCAGAACTCGGTCGCTTCGTGCGCGTTCGCGGGCGTCGCAGATCGTGAGGTCGCAATCCACTCGCACCCAGGTGACCTCGAGCCCGTCGAGAGCCTCCTGCCACTCGGCGAGTCCGTCATCGTCGAACTTGGCCTCATCGACAAGCACATCGTTTCCAGCACGGGCCAGCGCGGCCACGGCTTGTCGATAGCCCCGCAGGAGCCGACGACCCACGGGTCCGACGTCGACGGTCGTTGTTCCGTCGCCAGAGCGCACGAATGTGAAGCCGTCGCTCGAGGCAACAGGCAGCTGTGCGGCCTCGGTCAGACCGACGAACCGCGGGATCAGGTTGCGGGCGAAATCGTCTTGCCGCGACCACGACCCACATTGTCGAGGCAGCCATTTTGATGGCCGCCGCGAGCGACGTCTTGCCTGCGCTCGCCGTTCCGTTGAGTATCACCACCCGCCCCGGCGCCGTCATGCGCCTCGACCGTAGACAGGTCACAGCTGATCGCGCCGCGAGCGTCAGGTGGCGTTGAGGAGGCGGCGTTCGTAGTCGTCGGCCAGCGCGAGCAGTGCCTTCGACGGTTCGCCGCTGTACGCCGAACCGTGCATGATCGCCAACGTCGTCGGTTCGAGCTCGGCGAGGCGGCGGATCGTCGGCGCAGTGTTCGGCGTGAGGCACGTCGATTGGAACATGTCCTCGGTCTGTGCGGCCGCGTCGACCACGTCGTTGCGCGTGGAGCGCGGGCCGTCGCCGACCTGTGACAGGAGGAGTCACCGCAGAACAACGTGCCCGTCGTCTCCTCGTAGATCACGTGCGCGTCCCAACCGTGCGGCACGTGCGGCGTGTCGATGTTGCGGATGAACTTGCCGCCGAGGTCGTAGGTGCCGTCGGCCGCGATCGGCGCGGGCGGCCGGTCGGCGAGGTCGTTGATCGAGACCATGCATCCCATCGCGGTGTGGGCGACCTGCGCATGCGGCGCGGCGGCGAGGAACTCGTTCATCGCGCCGCACTCGTCGGACTCGAGATGTCCGAACATGATCCAGCGCAGCCGGTCGAGCGGCACCACCGAGGCGACCGCCTGCGAGACGAGCGGGAACATGCCGCCGCGGTCCGGTGTGGAAGATGGTCGGCTCGTCGGCGTCGATGAGGAACTGGTTGAAGGTGAACCCGGTCGGCCCGATGTCGGGCACGAAGGTGGACAGTCGGTAGATCTGATCGGCGATCTCGTCGACTCGAGTTTCCATGTTGTTTCTCCTTGCGGTTGCGGATGTTGGTCAGAGTGGGAAGGCGTTGCTGAGCACACCGGAACCGTCGAGGCGACCGGACAGCGTGCGGACGAAGTCGAGGGCATCGATCTCGACGCGTTCGCCGCCGACGCCGTGCGTGTATTTGCCGCCGGCCGGGCCTTCGAGCACGAGCTCGAACGAGTGGCCGTAGAGCTCGGCCCACTCGGCAACGACGTCAGCGACGAGGCGACCGTCGTGGTCGGCGGTGAGATGCATCGGGCGGCCGATGGCGGCGTGCAGGTCGATGCGATGGCACCAGACGTCGCGGGTGAAGCCGACGTCGAGCAGATACTTGAGCGGCACCCAGCCGAAGGGAGGTCCGAACGGCAGCGGCAGGTACCGTGCCGGCAGCGGCGTGCGCCACCGACCCTTTACCGCCTTCGGGCCGACCGCCTCGAGCTGCGCAACGACGTCTTCATTCGAAAGGTGGTCGCGCTCTCGGATCTGCAGTTCGTTCAGACCGTCGACCCAGTGGTGCGAGTCGATCTCCTTGTTGAGCCGAAGGCCGCGCATGAGTTGATGCACGAACGTCAGGAACGACGCCTGCGCGTCGGCCGAGCCGAGCCGAGCACGTGCAGCACCATCTTGCGGACGTCCCAGCCCGTGCAGTCAGTCGGCATCGCCCATTCCTCGGGCGTGAGCGACGCGACGACTTCGGCGAAGCGCACGAATTCGGTCTCGGCGAGCACGCGGGCTTCGGGTCGATCGATTCGGTTCGGCAACATCAGCGCTTGCTCCTCGTGATGGCGTCGTCGACGTAGAGATCGACGAGACGGTTGAGATGACGGGTCCAGCGATCGCCGCCGGGTTGGTTGCTCATCTGCGCCTCGATGAGGCCTCCGACCATGGCAACCATGCAGTCGATGTCCCCTGGTTGGGTCACCCCGGCCTCGTGCATCAACTTGTTGGCGCGGCCCAAGCCTTCTTCGGCGAGCGCGTAGGACGCGGGCGACGGGCTGAAGTCGGGGATGTGGCGTTGGAACAGCAGCTCGCAGCGAGCCGAGTCTTCGATGGCGAACACGATGAACGCGCGCAGGAACTTCTTCAACGCCGCCCGAGGATCGCGGGGAAGCGTGATGGTGTCGAGCCGTTCGAGCAACTGCCGGTTGCCGTCGGCGAACATCGCGTCGTACAGCGCGTGCTTGGAGTCGAAGTACTCGTACAGTGACGGCTGGCGTATCCCGACCTCACGGGCCAGCGCATGCAGCGATACTCCCGCGATCCCGTTCTCACCGGCGAGCTTCCACGCGCACGCCACGATCGATGCGACCTTCGCTTCGCGTCGAGCCTCGACCTTGCCGGTCATCAAGCTCGGAGCCCTATCATCAATAGGTATTCTACCTATTACCGATAGGAAGTCAAGCGATCGGTGTCACGAGCGGTCAGTCGCGAGGCAGGCGTTGGTAGACCTCGATTGCGCAGCGCCGCGATGTCACGGCCGCGGGAGGTCGAGGCGGCAACGGAAGAGCTCCCCGGCCGCGTCGTGGCCGCTGACGCCTTCAACGGAGAACCCTGTCTGCTCGGAAGAAGTTGAAGGCCTGCCTATCGGTGTCCGCCTGGAGCGCTCGTAGGCCGAGCTGTTCCGCGGCGCCGAATATCAATGATGTCGCCAACCCCTGACGACGCCAGCCGGGCAGCACCGCGAGCTCGGTGACCTCGGCCTCACCTTCGGCGGCGTGTGCCAAGCCGATGCACGCGACGGGCGTGCCGACGGCCACGCCGATCGCTTCCCAAGACTCCTGGACAGCGATGCCGAGGAGGCTGACGCGGTCCACGCCGCGTCGGCGGACGCGGCGCTCGATCGCGTTCCCGCCGCGGTGCGAGGCGGCGATCTTCAGCAGCCGCCGCACGCCCAGATCGTCGAGGCGGGGCGTGAGGTCGACGAGGAGCGGCGCTATCGCCAACATCCAATGCGGCCGGTGAGCAGTCTCGAGCGATGGATGGGCACCAGGGAAGAGAGCGCGCACGACCTCTGCGTAGACGGAGGCACCGCGGTCGCCGTTGGTGAACACGACGACGCCTGCTCCGTCGGCCGGTCGCCCGATGACGAAGTTCTTGTAGCCGGGGTCGTTCCCCCACTGCCAGACGGCTCGACCACCGGGTGTGTCTTCGATGCCCCAACCGACGCCCCAACTGAGGCCGTCGTCGATCCGCACCTGCGGATCGAACATGGCGTGGGCGCGCGCGAGCGACTGAACGAGGAACCGCAGGTAGTCGCCCGCAGTGGTGAAGAGCCCGCCAGCGGCGGCCTTCTCCTGCGGCGGCCGGAAGCGCGGCCTCGCCTCGCCGTCGCGGGTGTGGCCGAGGGCGAGCTGTGCCTCATCGACGTCTTCCCAACCCAGGGTCGAGTGGTCCATCCCGAACGGCCTCAGCACGGTGTCGGTGACGTAGCGATCGAGGCGTACCCCTGTCACGTGCTCGACGACCCGTTGTAGGTAGGAGAACCCCTCGCCCGAGTAGCCCCACCGCGACCCAGGGAGCCATCGCAGGCACAGCGGCGCGTCATGTCTCCAGTTCGGGAAGCCCGTGGTGTGGCTCAAGACCATCCGGGCGGTGATCGACCCGGCACGGGCGTCATTGCAGTACGGCTCGGCCACGTACTCGCGCAAGGGCCGGTCCATGTCGAGCGCGCCCGTGTCGACCAGGCTCATGACCGCGGTCGCGAACACCGGCTTCGTCAGCGACGCGGCGGCGAACACGCTGTCCTCGTCGATCGGGCCGCGACCGGGGCCGCGGGTGCCTGCGGTCACGATGCGCTCGACACCATCGGGGTCGACAATCCCGACTGCCGCGCCCGGGACCCCGTGCTCGTCGAGTAGTCCGGGAAGGATCTCTTGGAGGTTGACGGCCACAGCTCCCACCGGCGGCGGAGGCTACTTCGACGGCGATTTCGGGATCTCTCGAGGCGGCTCGCCGGAAAAGGGCCAGCACGAAGAGCGTGCACGTGGACCGACGCGAACGACGGATCCTTGTGCCATCGCGACAAAGACCATGGCGTTCCTATTTCGCACTTTACGAGGGCGGCACCGAGCAGCAGTACAACGCCGTGCTCGAGGCGGCGCACCCCGGGGGCGCATTGCCACCCGGCCAGACATACCACGCCGCCGGCCCCACCGAGGGCGGATGGTTGATCGCCGCAGTGTGGGATTCGTGGGACGCGTTCGAGACGTTCCTGCACGAGGCGCTGTTGCCTGCGTTGCAGAGCAGTGAGGGCGGCTTCGCCGGACCACCGCAGGAACGCACCGCGGAAGTCGTCAACCTCGTCACCTCGTGACGTTCAACGAGCCCGACACTGGCCGGACGCGGTCACTCCGAGCCACGGTCCCCGCGATCTCGCTCGCAACAGGAGGCGGCGCAGAAGTGACGATCCAGTTCGGCGTCGGCCGGGTCGCTCAATCTCAGCGAAGACTGTCGAGAAGCGCTGTCAGTACGGGCCCGGGCTCGTCGCCATTGGCGGCTTCGAGGGCGGCCACCCACGCTCGCCGGTGGAGGAGGTAAAAGCTGCGGAGCTCGGAGAATCGGTCGGCGTCGGTGGGCGACAGCTGATAGCCGGCGAGAACATGTCCGAACAGGTTGGGGTGTTCGCCTCGATGTCTTCGTAGAAGGCCCTCTGAGGGGCTGGCGAGATGGCATTCGGTGATGGTGAGGTCCCACAGTGGATCGCCGATCTGCAGGTCACCCCAGTCGACCAGCCCGACCACTCGGCCGTCGTCGGGGTGAACGGAAAATGTGCATCCGTCCGAGGTCACCGTGCAGCAGCCGACCCTCAGTCACGGCTGATACGAGCGGCGTCACAACTCGTAGACGGGAACGGACCTCCTCGGCGGCGCCCGACGACAGGACGCCGTGTGCCATGAGTGCATCCAAGGCGGGGTCGAGCTCCGCGTCGATCTCGGCGGGCCAGGACGCACTCTTGCCCACGACCGGCCCGTCACGCACAAAGGTCCGTCGATCGATGCATCCGAAGCCGGACATTGGCTTGTCGTGAAGCCGTCGTAGGAGATCTCCGGCGCATACGTGCATCGATCCTCGTCAGCACGTGACGTCGACCTCGACGAGCCGGGCGCCGCGGCCAGGGCGCGTTGCCGTGGCCGCGGCGCGGTTGCTCACGCCCCCGCGAGACGCGCCTTGAGCCGCGAACGCGGGATGCTCGGGCGGCAGTTCTGCCAGCTCGCCGACTTGTACCCCGCCGCCGTAGGTGAGTGTCGGGCAGTGCTTGGCCAGCGCGACCGCGTCCTCGAGGCTGCCGGCCTCGACGACCGAGTAGCCACGGAGCTGCGTGCCTGTGCCGACCTCGCCGATGGCGGTGCGCTCGAACACGGGCTGACCGGGGTCGACGACGCTGTCGCCGATCGTCTCGAAGAACCCGACCCACTGGGCCGAGATCTCGGCGTCGGTCCTGGTCACCTGACCGGCGGGATGTTGGTAGGCGAAGATGAACTTGGACATGGCGCTCGCTCCTTGTTGATGGGTTGCCGTCCATACCGACACCGGCCCCTCCTCGAACTGGGCGCGGCGTGACCGCCCAGTTCCGCGTCGCCACGGTGTCCACACACGCGACCGAACGTGGAGGCACACAGACGTGGGAGGGTCGCGACGTGACGGCACAGCTCATCGAGCGGGCGCAGGCCGGGGACGGCGAGGCGTTCCGCGAACTGACCGACCCGTACCGGCGCCAGCTGCACGTGCACTGCTACCGGATGCTCGGTTCGCTCCACGACGCGGACGACGCACTGCAAGACACCTTGCTCGCCGCGTGGCAAGGGCTGGACGGGTTCGAGGGACGCTCGTCGTTGCGTACGTGGCTGTATCGCGTCGCGACGAACCGATGCCTCAACATGGTCCGCGCCGCGAGTCGCAGGCCGCAGGCCAGTTGGCCGGTGCCTGAGGTGGACCCGATCGAGCCCACCCGATTGGGCGAGGTCGTGTGGCTCGAGCCCTATCCCGACGCGCTCTGGTGCCGCGTGCCCCCCGAAACGCAGTACGAGACGAGCGAGACGATCTCGCTGGCGTTCATCACCACGCTGCAACTGCTGCCACCGCGGCAACGGGCGGTGCTTGTGTTGCGGGACGTCCTCGGCTTCCACGCCGACGAGGTCGCCGACACGCTGGACACGACGCTCGAGTCGGTCACCAGCGCACTCAAGCGAGCCCGCGCCACCATCCATCGCCGGCTCGAGAGCGAAGCTGCGCACGAACCGCCGCCAGCGCCCAACTCACCCGAAGAAGCAGCGCTGGTCGAGCGGCTCACCCGCGCCTACGAGACCGGTGACATCGACGGGCTCATCGCACTGCTCACCGACGACGTGTGGGTGGCGATGCCGCCCGTTCCGCTCGAATACCAGGGCATCGAACTCGCCCGCCGGTTCCACACCGCCGTCACCTTCCGCAACGGGCGCAGGTGGCGAGTGGTGTCGACGAGAGCCAACGGCCAGCCCGCTTTCGGGGCGTATCTGCGCGACCCCGCCGGAGGTCCCAGCCACGCCGTCGGGCTGATCACGTTCACCCTCGCCGGCGACCGTGTCTCCGCCATCACCAGATTCGAGACATCGGTTCTTCCCCACTTCGGCTTGCCCCGCACCCTGCACTCATGAGCTGCTGCGCCGCACTGAGGCAGCGGATCGCACGTGTGATCCATTGCCCCGCGACCTGACGTGAGTCGGCGGCGACGCCGAACACGAGCCCGAAGATGGACACCGTGCCGTCTTCCATGCCGAACACGATCGAGCCGACGGACTGGTCGAACGAGCGACGAACGCGGGCTCCGACCGTGGTTTGCGGCGGTACGTGGAGGGTGTCAGTCACGAGTCGGAAGGCGTGCTTGCGGCTCGGGCGACCACATGCTGGTGGATCTCGGCGGTCAGGGTGTGGATCTCGCGCGTGAGCTCGGTGTTGGATTGCAGTTCCTGCTCTTGAGCGACGAAGTCATGATCGGCCTTCGCTTGCTGGAACGAGGCCTGCCTGTTCTGACCGATCATCACGAACGTCGACAGGAAGATCGCCTCGAGCGAGACGATCAAGGTCAGCTTCGGCCAAGGGTCTGATTCCACGAGGAGCATCCAGGCCGCGAAGCCCACGGCGTGGATGTAGACGAAGTTCATCGAGCCGGCGAACGAGGTGATCTTGTCCGCGATCCGCAGCTGGAGATCAGCGGCGCGCTTCTCCGCATCCTTCAAGACGACCGGATGGTGCACTGCAGTGAGATCCAACTTGTTCACAGCCGTCTCCTGTCGGGAATTCGTACCGTTGCTGCACCCCGTCTTGCGGACGTCGCGGATCGCAGGCGAAGGACCTCGGCCGATCGCTCAGGACTCGACGAGTTCGTCGGCCTCCATGCGAACTCCTTGGTGCGCGCCGCGAGCTTGGTCACTTCGATGATGACGATTCCGAGCGGATGGCGCTTCGGTCGAACGACTGCATCGAAGTCGTCCGAAGCACACGCGAGTGCGTGATGACGACGAGGACGTTCTCTCGCACGATGTGACGGACCAACAGATTCTCGTGAAAGGAAGTGGTCCGGCCATGCACAAGCCAAACAAACTCCTCGAGTCCGACGTCCAAGAGGAACTCGACTGGGATCCTCGGCTCGACGACACCCGCATCGTCGTGTCGGCCAGCGATGGGAAGGTGACCTTGACGGGTTCCGTGCGGACGTACTTCGACGCGACCCGCGCCGCCGACGACGTCCAGCTGGTCGGCGGTGTCACCAGCATCGACAATCAACTGCTTGTCGGTCCCCTCGGGGATGCCATCACCGACGCCGACCTTGCCCTCGCCGCCGCAGCCGCCCTCGACAACGACAGGTTCGTTCCCAAGGGCGGCGTCAGAGCCGATGTCATCGACGGCTGGGTGACGCTGAGCGGCGAGGTCCGTCATCATTTCCAGCGGCAGGCGGCGGAGCATGCCGTCGGCAAGCTCGACGGCGTGCTCGGGGTGAGCAACAAGATCGCGATCACAACCGATCCGATTCCGAGTGACGTCGCTGACCGAATCCAGAAGGCGTTCAAGCGCAATGCGATCATCGACGACTCGATGATCGAAGTGACGAACGTCGGCCCGACGATCTATCTGGACGGGGCGGCCTCGTCATGGACCGCGAAACTCGAGGCCGAGGACACCGCGTGGGACGCGCCAGGGGTGGTCGATGTGGTCGACCGGCTCACGGTGATGCCCTGAGACACAGGCCAACTGCGAGAGCTCAGGTCATCGGGAAACTGGATGACCTGAGCTCTGTCGCATCTCGGTTCGGACCGTGATGCGACAGCCATCTTCCCGAATCGCAGCCCCGGCGACGGACGCCGAACACCGCGCCGAGGCAGTCAGACCTCGCCGTGCTTCTTCATCACCTCGAGTGAAATCCAGCCTGGGAGCATGACGGCCCAGTAGGTGATGAGCCTGTAGATCAACACGGCGGGTGTCGCGACCGCGATGTCGACGCCGATTCCGGTGAGGCCGGCGATCATGGCCGCCTCGATGGCTCCTACCCCGCCCGGCGTGGGCGCCGCGCTACCGACGGCCGACGCGCCGAGATAGACGGCTCCGAGCGATCCGATCGCCGGCAGTGGGCCGAAAGCGCCGAGCGCAACGACCAGTGCAGTGAAGTCCGTGGCCGTGTGCCCCAGAGAACCCCCGAAGATCAACAACAGACGACTCGGGCTCTTCGCCACCTCGACGAGACTGTGACGGACACCCTTGAGGAACGGCAACACCTTCTCGCGCAAGAACTTTCTGCCGCGCGCAGACACCATCACCAAGCCGAGTACCGCGAACACGACAGCCACGACGACGAGCAGCGTGCTGGCATCCGCGAACGAGAACGAGAAGCTGTTCGTTCCTTTCCCAGCCCAAACGACGAAGAGCAAGACCAAACCAGCAGTGAGGATCTGGTCCGCAACCGTGCTGACGCCAACAGCAGCGGTGGCCGCAGCCGCATCGATTCCCGCTCGTTGCAGATAGCGAGCGTTCACGCCCATGCCACCCACGTTGTTGGGCGTGACTCGGTTCATGAATGCGGCCGCCATCTGGCATCGGTAGGTCGCACCGAACGGCAGATGTTCAGCGCAGGCACCCATCAGCTGGAGCGTCGAGAACACATACAGCAACAACGTCAACGGCAGCATGGCGACGACGTACAGCGGGTCGACCTCGCGCAACGTGTCGAACGTGTCACCCGCGTTCGCCAGCGTCGGGAGCAACACCCACATCCCCACAAAGGCAGCGAGGACGATGACAACCGTTCGCGGCCGGACGCGCTCGAGCTGCGCGAGTTCGACCTCCTTGGTACCGGTCGCTTCGGACACTTGGGACCGCAGCTCGTCGAGCAGCTTTCGGCTGTGGCGAAGTCGGTGCTGCGTGTCCCGACTGAGGGCCAACGGCTGGAGTTGGGGCAATGCCTCGGCCAGACGCTCGCCTCCGAGTGCTGTTGTCGCAGTCGAGACCGCCCGGTCAGACGACGTGAGCAAGGTCATCGACACGAGAGCTTCCGCAACGTCCTGTGCTCGGTGCACGGGTGGACCGTCGACCTCCGCATCCCGGAACCCGGTCAGCCAGATGTCGCCGTCGGAGTCAACGAGCGCGTTGTCGGCGCGTAGTGCGCGGTGATCGATGTGGTGGTCATGGAGCAGGCCGACGCTGTTCCAGAACGACAGCAACATCGCGTCGGTCACGTCAGACGCGGCGAGCGAGTCCAGCCATCGACCGTCGATCCAGTCGCTCGCCTCCATGATGCTGCCGGAACCAACTGCTCGCAGCGCCTTGACATCCGCGACGCGCACGCCGGCACGAGCTGCCCACATGGACATGAAGACATCGTGTTCGACGTCTTGGCGCAACGACGTGAACACATTCCGCTCCGCGCCGACACCTCGAAGACGGAGCACGTTGTACAGGCGGAACAGGACGTCTCGGCGGCGGTCCTCCTCGTCGTACACGGTCACGTGGAGTTCCGGACCTTCCGCGGTGGTTGCCCGGTACTCGAGGCTCACCGATCGCCGGCTCGGAATCTCCTCCAGGAGGGTCACCGACAGTTCCGCGGCACCCAATGCGTCTGCGACATCGGCTCCTCGCGGGCTGAGATCCGGGCCGCCAATGGCAAGGAGCACCGCGGCACCCGCTGCGATCCCCGCCGTGATCGCGAACAGCAAGTCGAGGGCCACGATCCCGCTGGTACCAACTCGTAGCAAGGCGACGAAGAGGACCACGATCCACAGCGCGCGCCGCCATCGACGTGACGCCCAGCCGCCGGCCACAGTGACCACTGCCGCCAGCGCAGCCATGTACGCCGCGGTCGGGAACGAGGTGTGCGCCAGCCAGCTCTGCGTCCTCGCTTCCACTTGCCATGACACGGGATGCGCATTGTCCAAAACGAGTGAACCCACCAATGCCGTGAGCGCGATGGCCACCAGCGCCGCGGCAATGATCCCGAACAAGAGTCGAAATCGCCGGCGCACCAGGAGAACGACGATCAGACCGGTCGGTGCAACAACCGCCACGACCTGGGTGAGACCGACGAGCGTGTCGCGGACGCCCGACGGGAACGAGCTGACCAGGTCGAGGAAGCCGGCTTGAACATTGGCGACGCCAGCGCGGTAGAGAGCCGTCACGAGGTAGCCGATGACCAAGAGGATCAGCGCACCAACCAAGCGCACGACGTCGGATGGGCTCCGCACGTAGCCCGTCCGCGGGAGCTCCTGGATGTCCGGTGCGACGATGACGGCAACCTGCGCCGGCGTTTCGACTGCTCGCTCTGAGGCTGTGGTCACCGCACCCCTCCCGCACGACCCGCGCAACGCTACGACCCCATCGGCGCGCGTGGCCGGGAGGGCGGAGACCGAGGCTGGGTCATGGGGATTGACGGTGCGTCAAGACGCAACTCTCCCGGTCGCAGACATGGATCGCTCGATGACGAGGCAAGCCAATTCGACACGTGATCGCAGACCCAATCTCGGAAGGATTCGGTAGAGGTGTGCACCCACGCGCGTGTTCCAACAATGGTTGGAAGCAACACCGCGTGCCGTCCGATTGCGTTCATTGTCGTAACTCGATGCGCTCGCCTTGTATCCGTCATTTGACTGTCCGGGCCTGATTGCAGTCGTTTGGCGGAAGCCGGGCCCGTCGCACGCAGAGATAGTGGCCTCAGCGATCGAGCGAGGAGACCACGATGCTTCGCCGCCGACATGAGCCCGACACTCCCTCACCAACCGATACCCAGGTCGACCGTTTGCACCAGTGGGTGCTCAGCCTTCCATGGGTCGTGGAGCGCCCCGATGACGACACCGCGACGGATGTCAGATACTTCGCGGTCGAGTGCGAACCGCTCGACCGGCGACAAGTGTGGCTGCTCACTGGCCTCACCGACGACGGTCACACGGACGGGATCGCGGTGGTGCTACCGATCGAGGTCGCTGCCGAGATCGTTGAGCTCGGATTGGGCCGCACCCTTGCGCTCGTCACCGATCAACATGTCCTCGTCGCGCTGACCAACGAGGCAGCCAGCCGTAGAGAGCGCATCGAGTTCGTCGTGCTCACCGCGTACAGCTCTGCGATGTCGTGAGGGTGGCACGGTGACGCACATCGAGAGTTGTATTCGCGATCGCATCCACGACGATCTCGCCCGAATCGCCAGGGGATCGACGCCGCTCACCGTATCCCGATCGGAGATCCTGTCGTCCTGGCAGGCGTCACTTGATGCGGGGCTTCGCCCCGACCGGCTCGTCGTGCCATTCGAGGGCGAGGGCGACGCCGACGACCGCCTCATGCAAGCCGCTCGTCCCGCAATGGACCGGTTGGCCATCGACCTCGCGCACACCGACGTCTCGGTCGTGCTGAGTGACGCCCGCGGCCGGGTCGTAGCTCGTCACTCCCCGCCCAGCCGCGTCGAGGAACTTGCAGAGCTGTGTCTGAACCCCGGCTACGCGTGGCGCCTCGATACTGCGGGAACGACCGCGCTCGGCATCGCGACCCGCTCTCGCCATCCGGTGGTCGTCGACGGACCCGACCACTTCATGGACGCGCTGGCCGCGCTGACCACCGCATCAGCGCCGATCCAGGACACGACCACCGCTCGCCTCCTTGGCGTCCTCACGCTGGTGTGTCCGGCCACGTCGGCGCACGCTCTGCTCCTCCCTGTCGCAAGGCAGGCTGCTCGCGAGATCGAGGGTCATGTCGTGGACGCCACGACTGCTCCGCAACGCCTTCTTCACGAGGAGTTCCTACGAGCCAGAAGACATGCCGACGACAGGTATCCGCGCTCGAGCCGACCATCGTTCGGCTGGGACGGCCTCACCGACACCGAACGCTCACTCGCATTCCTCATCGCCGACGGGCTCACCAACAAGGAGGCTGGCGCGCGGCTGTTCGTGTCACGACACACCATCGATTCGCACCTGCGACACATCTTCCGCAAGCTCGGTATCAACTCTCGTGTCGACCTCGCGCGCATTGCCGCCATGCAAGCCGTCGCCAACCGTGCCGTCGCGTGAGCATCGTTGCCATGGCCGTGCACACGGACGTGAAGAACGCAGCTCCGATGTCGGGCACCGAAGGCAACGAACCGGCAGGCCTCGGCAACTCAGGTGCAGTCGCTGTCTTGGCTCACCTCTGCCTCAACGCTCTCGCGGCGCTCGAAGTAGGTCTGGGATGCCTCGGAGACCCACATCTGCAGCTCTCATCCTGCGACCGAGAGGTGCTGGTGCGAAGCGTGATGAGCGGCATTCGCCAAGTTGAGGCGCTCTCGGAGTCCTTGGCCCGAGGCGTCGTTCCTACGCAGACTTGAGCGCCACCGCTCTGGCGTTCGACGATCAAGGGGATGAGTCGACGGCGTGACCGTTGGCGGTGAGGGCAACGTCGATGTTGCCTCGAGTCGCGTTCGAGTACGGGCACACTTCATGCGCGGCCGCGACGATCCTGACCGCTTGGTCCGGATCTTGAATTTGCGGCAGGGACACGTGCAGCTCCACCGCGATTGTGAACCCCCGATCCTCGGTGGGTAGGAGGCTCACGCGGCTGTCGATCGACACGTCGCCGACCTCGGCACGCTCGCGACGGCCGATGACCCCGAGCGCGCCTTCGAAGCAGGCCGCGTACCCCACGGCGAAGAGCTGCTTCGGGGTTCGTGCCGTCGCCCTCACCCCCCATCTCCTTCGGTGAGCGCAACTGCACGTCCAACATGCCGTCGTTTGTGCGTCCGTGACCATTCGCGCGTCCACCTGTAACTGTTGCTTCCGCGGTGTAGAGAACTCGCGCCATCCCAGGCTCCGTTCTTTCGATGTGTGTGGATCGTTCTATCCGGAGTTGTTGCTCGCGCGTCTGGACCTGGGGTCGAAGTGAGCGACTCGCCCGAGGCCTGAAGGCTTCGACCGATGAGTCAGCCCTTCTTCGGGAGTCGAAGTTGAGTCCGTGACCGAAAGAGGATCGAGATGCCCACTGCCACACCCAGCCGGCTCAGCCGGATCCAGCTCGTTGCCATCCCGTCGACCGACCAGGATCGATCGGTGGCGTTCTACGAGATGCTCGGATTCGAGAAGCGCAACGACGGTCCCTGGGGCAACGGCTACCGATGGGTCGAGCTCTACCCGCCGAACGCTCCGACCGGCCTCGCGCTCGTCCCTCCGGGACCAAGCGACCCGACCAGTGTTCAGACCGGAATCATCTTCAACACCGATGACATCGACGCCGCTCACGCTGAGTTGCAAGCGCTCGGTATCGACGTCGACGAATCCGTCGCGCGAGTGGGCGCACCAGCAAAGATTCGTATCGGTGCCGTCGAGATGGCAGGCCCTGTGCCGCCGATGTTCTACTTCCGCGATCCCGACGGCAACTCGCTGCTCATCGTGCAGCCGGGCTGACGAGAGTCGGAATGCATGCCCCCTGATGGTCAGAGCGCACGCTTCAGTCGGCGATCGCTGAACGGCCCACGCACTCACGCGATGACGGCTCGAAACGCGTGTAATGGGCTGCCGAAGTGCCGATCGGCCCGCCGTCGATGGCGATCTGATGGGCTACTTGATGTTGCTGTTGTGCAACTCGGCGAACCTGGGTTCAGGCGTGTCGGGAGGCAGATGCGGCTTCACGACCTCGTTGAACCAGGCATCGTGCTGATCGACCGAGTCCCAGATCTCGATCACCGTGATGCCGCCGTCCTCCACGATCGCGTAGTGCGCTACGAAGCCATCGGCCTTACTCTGAGAAGGCATCGCTCCCGCGGCAACTTGGTCGTACACCTCGCCGGTCATGCCAGGCGCGTGATGCTGTTTGAGAACTGTCATCGAACCCCTTTGTTCGTGGCTCGAAGGCCCGGACTTCGACATGCTCCCACAGGGATCTCCGCAACATGCCGTCACTGCGCACCGACCGCAGTTGGCTACGCCGGGCGCGCCGACGCAGACACCACGCCTGATTCTGCTGGCAACTGGTCGACCCAACTCGTCGTGCCGGGACAGGGCCAAAACTTTCCTGCGACCCCCGGCACCTATCCGGTCACTGCGTCGTGCTACGCAAACGACGGCAGCAACGTCGGGAGGGTCGTGTACGCCGACGCGACCTTCGATGTGACCGGCACACCTGGCGGTGGGCAGCCGACACTCCCGCGGACAGGACTGAGCGTCGGGTACGAGGCAGTGGTCGGGGCAGCGATGCTCGCAATCGGAGCAGCATTGTTCTACGAGTCCCGTCGTCGAGAGACCAGACGGGCAGACCAACCGCACTAGGCGTCGTTCCCGCCGCTATCGCGACCGGGTCATCCGACAAGATGCTTAGTCCTGGAGTCGCTGGCCCGCGGTAGCGACCTGTAGGCGTCGATCCAGTGAGATCGCATGCAGCAACATGGTGCGGGTGTCCGCCTTTCGAGACGACGCCGGGGATCGGGAGCCGAGTCGGGACGGCGCCCCCACGATGTTCGTGATGGTTGGGCTTCCCGCGGCGGGCAAGACGAGCCGGGCACGCGAACTTGCATCGGCACGGAGCGCGCTGCGGCTGACGCCTGACGAGTGGATGATCCCGTTCTTCGGACAGGAGCAGCCCGAGGGCAAGCGCAACGTCTTGGAGGGTCGGTTGATCTGGCTCGCGTTGTCCGCGCTGCGGATCGGCGTCAACGTCGTCCTCGATTTCGGCGTGTGGGGCAAGGACGAGCGTTCGGCGCTACGAGCGTTGGCAGCTTCGGTCGGAGCGAAGAGCGAGCTGGTTTACCTGCAAGTGGACGAGGCGGAGCAGTGGCGCCGGGTTGAGGCTCGCTCCCTGACCGACGACGCAACGACGTTCGAGATGACGAAGGCCGACCTCGAAGGGTGGCTACAGGTCTTTCAGCCGCCGGACGAGGCCGAGCTCGAGAGCGCGGACATCGACCCCCCGCCGGCGGGCTTCGAGTCTTGGGAAGCCTGGGTGGCTCAGTGGTGGCCAACGTCCCTCCCCGCCTAGGGGAGCCAGCGGCGATCGGACACGCTGACCTCAGCGCAGAAATGCTGATACATCGCCGCACGGCACGCGGCCAGGAGGCGCCATGTACGGCGCTCGAAGGTCTGGCATCATTCACGACGCCACGTACGGCGCCGCGCCAGCTCGCCAGCGAGTAACCAGCGCACAGAGGAGTGCCAATCTCGCGCACGTGTTCGCGTGCTGGTTGCGAGTTGAGGTGAGTGATTGTGCGCTGTTTGTCGCCGCGATTGGCCGCCGCGCCATCGCGGCACTGAGGACAGATCGCCGATTTCGTGCTGCCGGCGACCTGTACGTGTCCGCGTACGCCTGCCTGGCGGTCTGCCTAGCCTCCGTTCGAATGAGGTCCGATGCCGGCCCATCCCCCGAAGGAGTGCGCGACCGATGAGCACAACCCGGACTATCGACATGCACGGCCAGACCGCTCTGGTCACGGGAGCGACGTCCGGGCTCGGGCGGGCCATCGCGCTGCATCTGGCCATCGACGGCGCAGACGTCGTCGTGCATGGCCGCGACGCCGCCCGCGGTGGCGAGACCGTGGAGGCTGTCATCGCGGCCGGTGGCCGCGCCCGCTTCGTGGCGGCCGACTTGTCCGACCCGACTGCCATCGAGAATCTCGTGTCGAGCGTCGGCGGAGTCGACGTCCTGGTCAACAACGCCGGCAGTTCATGGTTCGGCCCTAGTTCCGAACTCGACGTCGCTACCTTCGACGCGCTGTTCGCCAACGATGTCCGTGCGCCGTACTTCCTCGTCGCCGGTTTCGCGCCGAGGATGGTCGCCAACGGCCACGGCAGCATCGTCAACATCTCAAGCATGGCCGGGACGATCGGCGTGAGCGGTGCCGCCGCCTATGGGGCCGCCAAAGCAGCGCTGTCGTCGATGACGCGGGCATGGGCCGCGGAGTTCAGCCCGCAGGGTGTGCGGGTCAACGCGGTTGCCGCCGGCCCGATCTACACACGGCCCGAGGCCCGGGACCGTTTCGATGCCCTCGGCGCCACCACGCTTCTCGACCGCGCCGCCGACACCGACGAGATCGCACAGGTGGTCTGCTTTCTCGCCTCCCCCCGGGCGAGCTACGTGACGGGCGCGATCGTCGCCGCTGACGGTGGTCGCACCGCGATCTGACGCAAATCGACCGCGCTCCCCTGAATCGACAGTCGACGAAGCTTGCGTCAGAGCGGATTTTGGAGGTCTGACGTGACGCCGATCGACAACAAGCTCGAGCTCGCAAGACCCGTTCGCGACCGCGCCGACGTTCTCGGGTTGAACGACGAAGAGCATCGCCTACTCGCCCGCTGGCTGGCCGAAGCTGGCCCGATCACAGCGATCCCGGCCGCGGCGCAACGCCGCCGACGCCGCGTGCTCCTGTCGGCTACCGGTGCCGCCGTCCTACTCGTGCCTTGGCTGATTTATCTGGCGGCCACGTTGCCTGACCGTCAACGAGCGCACGACTGGCGGCTGGCGTGGGTCGGTTTCGATGCTGCGCTCATGTTGGCGTTCGCCGCCACCGCCTGGTTTGGATGGCGCAGACGACAAATCGTGATCACCGCGTTTTTGGTCACGGCAACACTTCTCTTGTGCGACGCGTGGTTCGACGTCGTGCTCTCCTGGGGCAGCGCAGAGCAGACAACCGCGATTCTGACGGCGATCGGTGGCGAGATTCCTTTCGCCGTGTTCCTCCTCACCGTGTATCACCGCCTTGTGCGCGCGCTGACCGCGCAAATCTGGCGCGATCGCGGGCGTGCCGGTGACCCGCCACCGCTTCGAAAGCTTCCGCTGCTCCTGTTGCCCACACACGCCGACCCACCCACACCCGGTCTGGAGGTCAGCAGAAACTAGAGGCGCGATGTGACGTGGTGCCGACGCGCCGCAGCATCAGGCCTCGACGCCCAACACGGACCACTCGGACATTGGTTTGTTCGGCGTCACCGCCAACAGGACGCGGTGGTCCGCGACGAGCGCCGCGGCAAGCTCCTCATCGGCGGCGACTGGGATGCCGTGCTTCGCTCGGATGGCGCGGTTCATCGGGAGGTTGCTCGGGATGTCCTCGAGGACTTCGACGGTCCCTGACACCCGGGCGTAGCGGTGCCCGGTGGCGTCGTCGATGATCAACTCGACCCGGGGATCACGCTTGAAGATCTTGTACTTCACCCGGTCGCGGGTCGTGCTGATGAAGAACCGCTCCCCGTCCCAGAAGAAGAGGTTGGGTGACAAGTGGGGCCGGCCGTCCCGTTTGATCCCGGCGACGATGATGTTGCGAGGTTCGGCCAGGAAGTCGGTAAGGGAGGACATGGCCGCACGGTAGCGGTGGTCATTGCTGTCACCTCCAGGTCGGCGGTCGGCGGCGGTCCCTTCCATCAGTCGCAGCGCGTCGTTCGCTGACCTCATCGTCGCGGGCAGGCGGACGAGCCGGTGGTGGTGCAACCTCCCACGGAATGGTGG
>CAWGFA010000024.1:0-122473 GCA_963821725.1 uncultured Acidimicrobiia bacterium | reverse complement strand
TTGACCACGATCTCGAACTCGCTGACAGAATCTCAATCTGACCGACATGGAAACGTGCTACAAGGCATTCCGGCGAGAGGTGATCCAGTCGATCCAACTCGAAGAGGACCGCTTCGGCTTCGAGCCGGAAGTGACCGCCAAGGTGGCGAGCCTGGGTGTGCGCATCTACGAGGTCGGCATCTCGTACAGATAGACATCGCCGAGGGCAAGAAGATGGTGCTCGCGTGACGGCGTGCGAGCGCTCGTGTGCACCGTGAAGTACTCGCCCTTCACCGGACGTGTGCGGAGTCGCCGGTGACGGTCTCGATCGACGAAGCCGGAGGGAAACAACAGGAGAGCGACAGCTTCGACGCTGGCGACATGTTCAGCGAGGATGACCAAGCGGCATCGCGTCATCGAACGGGGTGGGGCCGCTTGGAGCTCCCTCATTGCTACGAGGTTCTCGTGATCGCGACCTTCTTTTTGTCCACCCGTTTGGGCTCCTGACCCACCGCCCCTACTGGATGGACAGAGGCGTGGGTGGCAGCGCTCACCCGATTGCCGTTTGGACAGGCGCTGACACTCGGCCCCACCACGCCCCGCGGGCTGGCTCGCACTGGTGTGGTTGGTTCCGGGACCCTTGTCGCAGCGTGGGCGGCTCGTGGCGCTCGCATTCTCGATGCTGGCGGCGGGCGCCGCGTACGTGTTCGCGAGCGGCTGGTCGACGACGCGGCACCGCGAGGGTCGCCGCGATCGCGGTAGCAATCGTCGTGAGCTGCGTTCCGATAGCGCTTGTTCGGAACGACCTCAAGCAGTACACGGCCGACGCGTTCTTCGCGCTTGCGCTGTTCGCCATCACCCGCTTCGTCGAGGGCGATTCGAAACCGCGAGCGGTCGTGTGGCTCGGAGCGGCGGCGCTCGTCGCCGTGCCCTTCAGCACGAGTTCCGCTCTGGTCTCGGTTGCCTGTTTCACAGGATTGTTCGTGATGGCTATCGCTCCGCGCCGCCGTGATCGTGCCGTAGCGACCTTGATGGTCGGGGGCGTGGTTGCCCTCGGCTTCGTGGTCGTGTTCGCCACGACAGTGTGGCCGCACGTCACGAAGAGTCTGACCAAGCTATTGGTCCGCCTACTACCTCACCGGTGGGCCAGTCCACATGCTCGGTCAGTCGTGGACGCGGTTGGACCAGCTTTCGACGTTGCTCGCGATCCCGGCGTGGGTGTTGACGCGTTGTTTGTTGTGGGCATCGTCGCCCTCGTTCGGCTGCACACGACCGCGGTGGCCATCACGGTGCCCTTCCTCTGATAGAGATGTTCATCGCGGCGGCCGGAGTACCCGTTCCTCGACCAGCGCACGTTCCATTTCGTTTTGATTCCGACGGTCGCGGTCATAGCGATCGGCGTGGTTTGGATGGTGATCAAGCTCGCACGCACCGTGCCCTTTGCCGGCATGCTGCTTGCGCTGCTGGCCGGTGCGCTGTTCGTCTACGGAATCGCGCCGTCCTGGCACAAGATCGGCATTCCCCGAGAGCGTGCGGACGCAAACGGCGTATGTCGCACAGAACATGCAGGCGGAGGACATCGTCGTCGTAAACCACACCGCGAGCTATGGCTTCGCGTACTACTCGCCACGCGACCCCGTGTCCACGTCCAAGGCCATCGGAGTGCAGGGGTTCGTCATGGCGGTGCACAACCCGCACGTGATCCTCACCGGCTCTGGCTCCAAAGCAGTGCTCGCCACGCTCGTAGAGGCGGTCCGCCTGCAACAGCAGTCGGGCTCCGGCAGTCGCATCTTCATCGTGCTCACGCACATGATCCCTGCGGAAAAGACACGCTGCGTCTTGATGCCTTCCACGCGCTTCACGTGCAACCACACGTGGTGAAGGTCGGAGCCGAACCCCTCCGCGTCATCAGTACGGCGGGCTGAGAGCCTGCCGTCTGCGGTAAGGCGTCGCGGTTCAAGCGGCGCCTTGCTCATGGCGATGTCGATCATGCTCGCTCGGCGACGACTATCAGGTTCTTGCCGAACCAGCGGCCGAACAGTGGATCGAGCAGTCGATTGAGCGGGAAGAACCACCGGTCGAAGAAGCGCACCGAGCGTTCACTGAGATCGCCCTCCCGATTGCCCACGATACGGAAGGCGAGCGACGCCGCGAAGCCAAAGCAGTCGGCATAGTGAGCGAGATTTGCACTCGGTAGCCGTTCGATTCGAACAGCCGCGTCATCGAGTCCTTATAGCGACGGAAGTGGCCGACCTTTCGGTCCAGGCCGCTGAACAAGACCTGAAATGCTGGTACGTACACCGACACCGCGACCACACGGGGCGAGTGCAGGCAGCAGGCTTCGAATGGCCGCCACGTCGTCCTCGATGTGTCTGCGACGTAAACGGAGAAAGACGTGAGAGACGCTGCCTGGCGGGACGTCCTCGAGTCTTCGCCATACGGCGTAGCCCTTCGACTCGAGCACCTCGGCCATGCCGCTGTCAAGCTCTAGGCACTCGACGTTGTAGCCCTCATCGCGAAGGACGTCGTCCAACATTCCGATCCCCGCCCCGAAGTCCAACAGGTTTCCGGACTTGGGCAGGTTGGTGGTGACCAACTCGACGAGGGATCGGTTGTAGTTCTCGGCGACAGCCATGACGGCGAGGATGTCCGCGCCCGAGTAGTGAATCGTCACCTGCTCGGCCGGCTGCTCTTGGGTCATGAAGATGGATTGAGATACCAGCCGTACCCGTTCGCGAAGATGCACCCGATGTGTGCCGCGCCACTCCTGCTTGGTCCATCCCTGCCATCCCGATGCCGAGTTCGAACACCGACCCTACACAGGGTCACCGTAGATGATCAGCACCGACGGCTCTCGCGGACGACGCCGTCGGTCGGTCCCAACGACCCGGTACGCGTACGTCCCGGGCGTTGTATGGCTTGGTCAACCCGGTGATGGTGCCTTTCCCTGTCGCACCCACACGCTGATCGTGGCGGTCCCCGCCGTTGCGCGTGATATTGCAGTTTGAAGCCGTCCGAAGCGATGAGGTTGGTCAGACCGGCTGGGTACTGCTTGAAGGCCGGTCGTGCCACGAGGCTGTCGACGACATAAACACGGTCCGTAGTCTTGAGCGCGCTGCGTCCATCTCGCGTCTGCTGGCGGGAGTCAGCAACCCGCCCAGGTGCAAGCGCTTGTCGGCGAAGCTCGGCTCGAAACCGACCAGTTCAAGTGGTCAGGCGTCGGTCGTAGTCGCACCGGCGTGTTCGCTTCGAGTGCGAATGTGTACGCGGTCGGCCGGGTGATGAGTACAACGTCGCATGCGGACCCGCTCCAGCCATCACGCGACGAGTGACCGCGGGCACCACCAGATAGGCCCGGTGGGCGCCGATGGCACTGACCAGCAGGAGTGCCGAACAGCCGAAGGCGACGGCCCATCGAAGCCGATGCGCGTGGCCCTGCCCCGACCAGCGGCGGCCGGGATCCGCCGCTGCAGGACGGCGGCGAGCCCGAAGGCGACGATGGGCGACAGCCAGATCGTGACCCGTGCCTCGTCTCTCACCGGACCGAAGGGCACCCTCTCCACGATGGCACAGGCGAGGGCGAGGGCGGTCATAAGCACGAGGAAGCGTCCGAGCACCGCCTTGGAGCCCCGCCGGGCCATGACGAGCAGACCGGCGGTGGCCAGCACCAGGCAAACAGCACTGAAACCAGCCCGGACCGCCCGGAAACACGTCCGTGACGGAAGAGGAAGTGCTTGACGATACGCGGCCGAAGGTCACCGGATTCAACTCGGGCTTGATGAAGGCGTCTTGCCCGTCGAACCAGTCGATCATGAGCGCTTGGCTGTGGGTTCGGTCCGGGACCACGACGATCCCGGCGAGCCCGACCGCCTGAGCGCCGCACGCGATCAAGCGGAACTTGCGGTCTCCCCGGGGGTGGAACACGAAGATCGCCGCCGCCGCGACGGTCACGGGAAGGCAAGGAACTGAAGGAGGCGGCGATGAGCGACCCGACCGTCCACGCCGCCGCCGTCACGGCGTTCCATCGCTGCCTTGCCAGCCAGGGCGCCGGCACACACAGCAACAAGATGACGAGCACGTCGGACGTGTCGTACCCCACGTGCCCCGAGTGCGAGAGGATCGCCGTCTCGCAGACGGTCAACGCCGTTCGAGCAGGAGCGACACCGACACGGCGTACCCGAACTTGCGAAGCACGAGATACACACCGGCGGCCCCGACACGCCAGCAATCATGGCGGGAGCGCCATGCTGGACGAGCCGCTCCAAAGACCCCGACTCCACACCATCAGCTCGAGGCCGAAGCCAGGCTGCGTCTGGCCGACGGTGATGAACTGCTTGAAGGCTCCCGCCGACGCCCCGAATGCCTGCCACACGTCATCGAAGAAAAGCCCGTCACGCGGAAAGTGCCAGCGAAAGCGAAGCAGGCGACGGCGAACGAACCGACCGCGACGACCGCGTCGATGGTGCGGGCGCTTCCCAGCGGCGAGTTCCGTGGAACCCGATCGCCGCTCACGCGTCTCTGTGAGCATGGTCAAGAGTATCGAGTCACTATTCCCGCTCCGTCCCGCTGCTCGGCGGAAGAGCGACGCCCGAGCACGGCGAGCGGGCGCGTCTGACTGCAGCGTCGTCGGGGACCTCGACCTCGGTCCCGAACGCGCCGCTCCTCCTGAGGAGGTCCTGCTGCGGGCGGACGATCTCCCAGGACGCGCCTCCACCAGCACGGGGTCGAGCGTGCTGTGCTGGCCGGTGGCGACGGCAAGATGCCCACCGTGGATCAGGACGTCGATGAATCGGTGACCCGCATAGATCTCACCGGGCACGGGCCCATACGACACGGCGACCGGCGTCTCCATCGCTCCCGGGCACGCGACGCGTCACCCACGAACACGAGCCGATGCGTCGTACGCCACGCTCGGGTCGTCGCCGACGACGTACCGTCGAACTGATCACCGACTTCGGCGATCGTCTTGCCGGACGCAAGGGCTCGACCCACAAGTTGCCGCTCACCAGGTCGTCGAGGAACCGCGCACGTCGAAGTCCTCGCACGGCGTGGGGTCGGACATCTGCCCCACGTCGATGCGCCAACGATGCGCCCGGCTGCGTCCAGTGCCTTGCGGTGGTCCTCGGGAAGCGACGTCATGCCCCGCCCTCCATCTGCTTGACGCGATCGCGCACGTACTGCCGGGTGCCTTCGATGAACGGACCAGATGTTCGCGCACCGGCCCGACACGATGACGAAGCCGCCGGCCCGTTCCGAGGGCAGCGTGCGCCACGTCCGCGCGTTGGGTGGCTTGGTCATCCCGGTTGAGGTTGCGGTTCCCTGTCGCACCCAGACGGTCACCCGGCCGGTCCCGACCTTGGTTTGACCCGCCTGCTGTTTGAAACCCTGTGAAGCGATCAGCGCGGCCAGGTCGGACCGGTATTGCTTGTAGCCGGCCGGGTCGACCGTGCTGTCGACGACGTACGCGCGGTTCGTGTTCTTCAACGCGGAGATGATGTCCGGCTTGGCAGGGACGTCGAGAGGACGTCGATGGGATGCAACCGCTTGTCCTGAACTTGGGCAGGAACCCGACGATGAGCGCGGGTGTCGGTCGCACCTGCGCGGGCGTCCCGGCTTCGAGTCCGAACGTGAACAGGGCCGACCTCGCGATGATGACGACGTCTTGTGGGCCGGCCTCCGCCATCGCTTGTTGCGTGGCGAGCGCCGCACGGACGGATAGCTCCGTTGCACGCCGATGGCACTCGCCAGCAACAACGCTGAAAGCCCGAACGCCGCCACGTCGAACACCAGACGAGTCGCGTTGCCGCGCGCCGCGGCTGCTCGATACACGCGTTGCAGCACGACCGCGAGACCGAACGCGACGACTGGCGCGAGCCAGAGTGTGACTCGGGCCGTCGATTGTGTCGGGCCGAACGGCACCTTCTTGGCGATGGCACCGACGATCGCCAGCAGGACCATGAGCACGAGAAAGCGTCCGACCAGTGCCATCGAGCCGCGCCGTGCCATGACCGCCAGGCCCACGACCGCCGCGATCATGCATGCCAGGCTCACCCAACCGGGACCACCCGGAAAGACGTCGGTGACGCGTACGAGATGCTTCACCATCTCGCTGCCGAACGTCACCGGATTGAGGTGGATCTGGATGTATGACTCGGACGACTTGAAGAAGTCCTCGAGCTTCGCCGCATTGTGGGTTCGGTCCTCCGCCGCGAACAGACCGAGGAGCGCGACCGCCTGAGCGCCGACAGCGAGGATGCGAACCTTGCGATCGCCGTGTGCGTGGAACACGAGAACCGCGGCCGCGGCGATGCTTGCCAGCAGCGTGAACGAGCTGTACGAGGCGATGGCGACCGAACCCGCGAACCAAGCCACCGCGATCGCGACCGTCCACCGCTTCCGAGCCAGCCACGGGAGCAGAACGCACAACAGCAGGATCACGAGCACGTCGGACGTGTACGACTTCACGCGCCCGGAGTACACGATGGCCGTCTCGCACACCGTCAGCGCCGCGCCGAGCAGAAAAGAGATCGAGACCGCGTAGCGGAACTTGCGCAACGTGAGATACAGGGCCGGCGGACCGAGGGATCCGGCAATCACCGCGGGTGCGATCATCGTGGACGCGCTGCTGCCGAAGACGCGGCTCCACACCATCAGCTCGAGCCCCAGGCCGGGCTGTGTCTGCCCGACCGTGAAGAGCTGCCTGAAGCCGCCCTCGACTGCGCCGAATGCCTGCCACGCGTCGTCGTAGAACAGCCCGTCCGACGGGAAATGCCAGCGGAACACCAGCGCGAAAGCAAACAGACCGACCGCCAGCACGGCGTCGACGATCAGGCGCGTCGAAGGGCGCCGTGACTTCGGTTGCGAAGCAACCGGCGCCTCAATCGTCGACGCGACCATGTCCAACACTACCCGTGTTGATGCGAGCGCTTGCCGAGGTCGACGTCACACCGGGGTGCGGCGTCCGAGCACGGCGAGCAGGCGCGTTTGGCTGTCGGCGTCGTCCGGAACCTCGACCTCGGTCCCGAATGCGCCACTCCCTCTGAGAAGGTCCTGCTGCGGTCGGACGACCTCCCAGCACGTCTCCACCAGTTCCGAGTCGAGCGTGCTGTCCTGGCCTGTGGCCACCGCGAGATCCCAGCCGTGGATCAACACGTCGATGAATCGATGGCCGGCGTAGACCTCACCGGGCACGGGTCCATACGACACGGCAACCAGTGCCTCCATCGCTCCCGGTCGCGCGAACGCGTCACCCGCGACACGAGCCGATGCGTCGTACGCCGCGCTCGGGTCGTCGCCGACGACGTCGCCGTCGAACTGGTCGCCGACCTCTTCGATCGTCTTGCCCGACACCAGCGGCTCGACCCAGAGGTTGCCGCTCACCACGTGGTTGAGGAGGTCGCGCACGTCGAAGTCCTCGCAGGGCGTGGACGCGGACATGTGTCCCGCCTCGATACCACGCACGATGCGCCCGGTTGCGTCGAGCGCCTGGCGATGAGCCTCGGGAAGCGACGTCATGCTCCGCCCTCCATCTGCTTGACGCGCTCACGCACGTACTGCCGGCTGCCTTCGATGAAGGGGCCGATGTTCGCGTACCGACCGGACACGATGTCGACGAACCAGTCGGGCACGTAGATCTCGAAGACATCGTCGTCGAGTTGCTTCAGCACCGCGTCGGTCAGCGCCTCGACGGGCAACGCCTCGAGGTCGGACAACGTCGGCTCGTTGTCGGGCAAGTGGAACAGCTCGGTGTCGATGATCCCTGGGTTGACCAGATGGATGCGGATGTCGGTGCCGTCGAGGTCGACCGCGAGCGACTCCATGAACGCGCTGATCGCTGCTTTCGTTGCGCTGTACGCCGCCTCTCGAGGCGGACCGAGCCGCGCCGCGACCGACGACACGGTGAGAATGCGCCCGCTTCCCCGATCGACCATGCGTGGCAGCACCGCGAGCGTCAGCCGGACCGGCGAGAGGTAGTTGATCCGCATCACCTCTTCGACGACGTCGGGCGTGAGGTCGAAGGCATGGCGCCGTTTCGGGATACCGGCGTTGTTGACGAGCAGATCGATGCCACCGAGTTCGTCGTCCGCCGTCAGCGCGAACGTTGTCGCCGCGTCGAGGTCACCGAGGTCGATCGTCCACGAGCGCGACTCCGGCGACGTGCGTTGGCAGTCGGCCAGCACCTCGGCCAAACGGTCCGCACGGCGGGCACAGATTCCGACGGTCGCGCCGGCGGCGGCGAAGGTGCGCGCCAGCGCGGCGCCGATGCCGGAGGATGCGCCGGTGACGAGCACCTTCTTGCCGGTCAGGTCATACGCCATCTGAGCCCTCCTCCGACGAGCAGTGCGCGGGCGCCGGCACGTCCAGCGCCGGGTTGCGATCGAAGAAGCCGAACGGGACGAGCTGGAGGCCCGTGTACTCGACCGGCATCACCGGCCAGTCCTCGGGACGAGCGATGTGCGTGACACCGAACGTGTACCAGAGCACGACATCCGTATCGACGAGCGACCGCTCCGCCGCTGTCCATCGCGGGAGCCCATCTTCACCGGACGACTGGTTCGGATGCGGTCCTGCTGCTCGCCGTTCGCCGGGTTCGTACGGCGTGACCCACAGGTTGCGGGTGGCGAAGGCGGCGCGGCGGCCGACCGACGAGGAGGGATCGGCGAGCAGCGTCGGCGTCGATCCGGGCACGAGCTTGTACGCGACAGGCTGGCCGAGCGAGTTGCGGACGTTCGGATTCACGATCTTCCACGTCCGGCTCCGCGCCGGGTCGACCACTCGTTTGGCGTCGCGCTCGTTCTCGAGACGCGTCGCCCGCGGCCGGAACGCGTTGCCCATCGGGTTGTCGTCGCCCGCGGCGTCAGCGACGACATCGACCTCGTACACCTCGTTGGCGGGACCGTCGACATCCATGTCGAGCCGCAGGCAGAAGAGATGTTGATGATGCGGCGCCGCCAGTCCCTGCGCGACGACCGTGCCGTGCGACGGCTCACCAGATGCCGGGTCGAACGCCATCGTCGACATGATCCCGGTGAGCTTCACCTCGAGCTGCATCGACCCGTCGAGATAGAAGTACCAGTAGAAGCCGTACTCGTAGTTTCCGACCGTCGCGATCGAGCTGACCACGAGCCGGCGTGACCGCCGGACCTCGGTGGTGTCCGCCTGCATGTCCCAGTGCTTCCAGAGGATCCCGTAGTCCTCTTCGTGGATGCAGATGGCGTTCGCTTGCGTCGAGGGGTTGCCGTGCTCGTCTGCGAAGACGGCGTCGAGATACCGGATCTCACCCAAGCAGTCACACCCGAGCGTGAGCGAGTTGGCCAGGCGTCCGAGGCCCCACTCGCCCGCGTCGACGCGTTCTTCCATCCGTGGAGCGGACCGGGATCACCGTACGGGACGACCATCTCGCTCACGGACGCGCGGTGCAAGATCGGCCGCACGCGGCCATCGTCTTCGTAGCCGACGGTGTGAAGCACGAGGCCCTCGTACGGATCCATCGACACGCGGAGGGACCACCGTTGCCAGGTGATCGCGTGGCCGTCGAGGGTGAAGCTGGGGCCGTCGGGCTGCACGATGTCGAGCGGTTGCAGGCCGGCGCGCGGGCGCGTTGTCCTCAGGGAAGTACGAACCCTTGTCCGCGGGAATCGGTACGACGCCGTGGTCCTCGACCTCCAACACCTCACGGGTCGCGAGGTCGACGAACACCACCACACCCTCGATCGGCCGCGCGTACCCGTTGTCGTTGGGCTCGTCGCGCAGGTACGACAACACGCGCGTGATGCGACGGTTGGTTTCGTGCGCGACGCCGAACCGTCCCGCCGGCCATGGATCGAGCTGGACCTTCGAGAAGTCCTCGATGCCGCGCTTGCGCATCGCCTGCTGCCACTGCTCGTTCTCCATGACCGCCGCGATGGCGTTGATGGACTCGTCGAACAGCATCGCGGGCCGCACGTCGTCGAGCTCGACGCAACTCGACACGACCTCGTCGGTGAGCGACACGACCGCCTCGAGCAGGTCGGCGCCCGGTCCGGGCAAGACGGTGATCGCCGCACGACGCTCGACGGGCTCGTTGCTCAGTTCGTCTTTCGTCGGTTCGTCGAGCACGACCCGTGCGATGAGCATCGACTCCTCGACGCGGTCTTCCTTCGCGCGCAGGATCTCGACCGCACGCGCGATCTCGTCCGGCGTCAGCGGCTCGAGTGGATGCATGGTCATGCGGGCTCCCCTCCCCGTAGCACCGCGAACTGCCGATCGGGATCGTCGCACGGCTGTCGCGTGCGCGGCGACCCTTTCGAAGGATCGCCGACGAGTGTCTCGGCACCCGCAGGTGCGTACTGCAGGATGTACGCCTTGCGCACCTCGTCGGTGAGGTTCGGCCCGGTCAGGTGTGGCGTCAGCGACGAGAACACGACCGCGCCCCCTGCCGCGACCGGCGCGGCGGCGGCGCGCGGCGGGTCGCTGAAGCACTCGTACCCGAGCGGGTCGACGTAGCTGTGGGCGAGGGTCCCCATCCGATGCACCCCTGGCGCCACGACCGGGCAGCCGTTGTCCTCCGTCGCGTCGGTGAGCGCGAGCCAGATCGTCAGGTACTGCTGCGGCTCGACGTACGTGTAGCCGTTGTCCTGGTGCCACGGGACTCGTCGCGGCTTCTCGGGCTTCTTGTACACCGCTTGGTCCCAATAGAGGTTGACGTCGGGACCGAGCAGGTCCGAGCACAGGTCCGTCATCGCCCGCGAACGGGCCAGGTCCCGAAGGACGGCAGAGCGGGCGGCGAGATGGATCGACACCGTGAGCGCGCCGGCTTCGGCGATCGACAGCCGCTCGTCGGGCTGTTTCCGCAGGAAGGCTTCGACCTTGGCCTCCCGCCGGTCGATCTCCTCGGTGACTGCCGCCAGCACGTGGACGTCGACGAGCCGGTCCACGACGAACCAACCTTCACGGTCGAACTGCGCCGCCTCCGAGTCGGTGACGCGGCGATATGGCGGCAGAGGGCTCTGCCACGTGAAGGACGTGTTCCACGGGTGCGCCACCGGCTCCGCCACGGGCAGAGACAGTAGAGGCGCACGGGCCGTTCGGCAGGCCGCTGCGTGACCAGAGTCACGCAGTTCCGCTTCGACAGACGGGTGCGGGTCCGACAGCATTCCGGGGTGCTGCAGCGCGTGGCGGACCTCTGCTATCGCCATCGATGGCGAACCCTGATCGGCTGGATCGTCCTGCTGGTCGGCATCAACGTGCTCGCGGGCGGCGTGGGCAGCAGCTTCAGCCAGACGTTCAACCTTCCGAACACCGATTCGCAGAAGGCATTCGACCTGCTCGACCAGAAGTTCCCAGCACGAGCGGGCGAGACCGCGATGGTGGTGTTCAGGGCGAACTCCTCGCTCGACGATCCGGCAACACGAGCGTCGATCGACCAGGTGGTCAACGAGCTCCGACGGGTTCCCGACGTCATCGCCGTGCGGTCGCCGTTCGACGCGGACGCGCACGGGCAGGTGTCCCCGGCCAAGCCGATCGCGTTTGCCGAAGTCCAGTTCGGCGGGTCGGCCAGCAGCCATCTTCCGGATGCAACGCGGTCGGCGGTGTCGGACATCGTGGCGTCGTCCGGTACGCCCGCGTTGCAGGTCGAGCTCGCTCGTGACTTCTCGAACGGACAACCACCGGCCACCTTCGGCCTCGGTCTGCTCGCTGCGATCGTGATCCTGATGGTGGTGTTCGGTTCGGTGCTCGCGATGGGCCTGCCGATCATGAATGCGCTGTTCGGCCTCGGCGTGGGGCTCGCGGCGATCAGCTTGGTCTCGAACGTGATGTCGGTTCCCGAGTTCTCCACACAACTCGCGGAGATGATCGGCATCGGCGTCGGGATCGACTACGCGCTGTTCATCGTGGCTCGGTACCGGCAGGGGATCCACGCCGATCTCGATCCGCACAGTGCCGTGGTCAAGGCCGTGTCGACGTCCGGCAAAGCCGTCTTCTTCGCCGGCTGCACGGTGATCATCTCGCTCGCGGGCATGTATCTCATCGGCATCGAGTTCGTGAGCGGGCTCGCGACCGGCGCGATCCTGGCGGTGTCGATGACGATCGCCACGTCGCTCACGCTGCTGCCCGCGGTGCTCGGCTTCGTCGGCAAGAACATCGACCGCTTGCACGTGCCGTTCGTGAGCCGGTCCGATCACCAGCGCGACGGCTTCTGGTACCGGTGGAGCCGCCACATCCAGCGCCATCCACTCCCCTCCGCTGCTCTCGGCCTCGCGATCTTGCTCGTGATGGCAGCGCCCGTGTTCGCGATGCAGCTCGGCAGCTCCGACGCCAGCACCCGGCCGACGAGCGACACGACCCGCCGGGCGTACGACCTGCTCGCACAGGGGTTCGGTCCCGGGTTCAACGGTCCGCTCCTGCTCGCCATCGAGGTACCACCGGGAGCGGACGACGCGGTCCTCACCAAGATCCACGACGGCGTGGCGCAGACGCCAGGCGTCGCGTTCGCCGGCCCCGCGCAGTTCAACCCGCAACACGACACCGCGGTGATGCAGGTCTTTCCCACGACGTCGCCGCAGGACGAGAAGAGCGTCGACCTCATCCACCGGCTGCGAAACGAGACCTTGCCGGCCGCCACGACCGGCACCGGAGTCGTCGCGCACGTCGGCGGCATCACGGCCGCGTTCGACGACGTCAGCACGCTGCTGCAGCAACGGTTGCCCTACTTCATCGCGCTCGTGCTGCTGCTGAGCTTCCTGCTGCTGATGGTCGTGTTCCGCTCGATCGTGGTCCCGCTGAAGGCCGTGGTCATGAACCTTCTCTCGATCGGCGCCGCCTATGGCGTCCTGGTTGCCGTGTTCCAGAAGGGCTACGGCGCGGACTTCTTCGGTGTGGGCAAGGGTCCGATCGAGAGCTTCCTGCCGATGATGTTGTTCGCCATCCTCTTCGGCCTGTCGATGGACTACGAGGTGTTCCTCCTGTCGCGCATGAAGGAGGAATACGAGCGCACCCACGACAACAGCACCGCCGTCGCCGACGGGCTGTCGTCCACTGCTCGCGTGATCACCGCAGCCGCACTGATCATGGTCGTCGTCTTCGGTTCGTTCGTGTTCGGTGACGAGCGCGTGATCAAGGAATTCGGTCTCGGCCTCGCCGTCGCGATCTTCGTCGACGCCACGGTGGTTCGGATGCTGCTCGTGCCGGCGACGATGGAGTTGCTCGGCGATGCCAACTGGTGGTTGCCGCGCTGGCTCGATCGCATCTTGCCGAACGTCCACATCGAAGGCGAGCCCGATCTCGATCACGAGCTCGACGAACTTTTGGAGCTTGATCGCACCCACGTGGGGTAGGACAGTGCCGTGCCTCTGCGCGACTGGCCGGTCGTCCGCCAACTGATCGACCGCGACATCCACGGACTCGGCGCGTCAGCGCGCTCGCGGCGCACAGAGGATCTGATCGCTCGCACCGAGCAGGCCGATCGAGTCGTGCGCTCCGTGTGCCCGTACTGCGCGGTCGGGTGCGGTCAGCTCGTCCACGTGAAGGACGGTGCGATCACCAACATCGAGGGCGACCCTGATTCACCGATCTCCCGCGGCCGCCTGTGCCCGAAAGGCGCGGCCACCTTCCAACTCGTGACTGGCAGTCACCGCGAACACCAAGTGCTGTACCGCCGGCCGAACGGGACCGAGTGGGAGCCCATTCCGCTCGAGCACGCCATGAACATGGTGGCGGACCGGGTCAAGCGTTCCCGCGACGAGCACTGGGAAGAACGAGACGACGACGGCAAGCCGTTGCGACGGACGATGGCATTCGCTCACCTCGGCGGCGCCACCCTGGACAACGAGGAGAACTACCTCATCAAGAAGCTGTTCACCGCGTTGGGCGCGATACAGATCGAGAACCAGGCGCGCATATGACATTCGTCGACGGTCCCCGGTCTGGGGACCAGCTTCGGTCGAGGCGGCGCCACGACCTTCCAGCAGGACCTGCAGAACAGCGACTGCATCGTGATCCAGGGTTCGAACATGGCCGAGTGCCACCCGGTCGGCTTTCAATGGGTCATGGAGGCGAAGGCGCGCGGCGCAACGATCATCCACGTCGATCCGCGGTTCACGCGCACGAGCGCGGTCGCCGACATCCACGTCCCGCTCCGTGCCGGCAGCGACATCGCGTTCCTCGGTGCACTCGTCAACTACATCATCGAGAACGATCGCTTCTTCCGTGACTATGTCGTGCACTACACCAACGCTGCCGGCGATCGTGAACGAGGAGTTCCGCGACACCGAAGACCTCGACGGCCTGTTCAGCGGATGGGACGAGGAAACGCACTCGTACGACCCCGCGTCGTGGGCATACGAAGGCGTCAGACGTCGCGCCCGTCGCGGGCCAGCGGGAAGAGTTCACGGCCGAGCCATATTCGGCGAGAGGCACCGCGCACGCCGCTCTGCACTTCGACCCCACGCTCGAGCATCCGCGCTGTGTGTTCCAGGTGGTGAAGCGCCACTACGCGCGCTACACGCCCGAGATGGTCGAAGAAGTGTGCGGCGTGCCGCGCGAGCTGTTCTTGCGGGTGGCGGACGCGCTGTGCTCCAACTCGGGCCGCGATCGCACGTCCGCCTTCTGTTACGCGGTCGGATGGACGCAGCACTCGATCGGCGTGCAATACATCCGGACGGCCTCGATCGTCCAGCTGTTGCTGGGCAACATCGGTCGTCCCGGCGGCGGGATCCTGGCGCTACGCGGCCACGCCACCATCCAAGGCTCGACCGACGTGCCGACGCTCTACAACCTGCTGCCTGGCTACCTCCCGATGCCCAAGGCCGAGAACGACGCCACATTCCAGGAGTACCTCGCGAACAATGGGTCGAACTCGGGTTGGTGGAGCGAGTTCCCGAAGTACGCGGTGTCGATCCTGAAGGCGTGGTGGGGTGAGCACGCCAGCGAAGCGAACGACTGGCGCTACGACCACCTGCCTCTCCTGACCGGTGACCACTCGCACATGGTGACGGTGGCCGACATGGCCGACGGCAAAGTGCGGGGCTACTTCGTCATGGGGGAGAACCCGGTTGTCGGTTCGATGCACGGCAAGCTGCAAAAGAAGGGCCTGCGCGAGCTCGACTGGTTGGTCGTGCGCGACTTCTCGCTCATCGAGACCGCGGAGTTCTGGCAGGACGACCCGTCGGCGATCTCGACGGAGGTGTTCTTCTTCCCCGCCGCCACTCATACGGAGAAGGACGGCACCTACACGAACACGCAGCGGCTGCTTCAGTTCCATCACAAGGCGGTTGAGCCGCCGGGTGACTGCCGTAGCGAGTCGTGGTTCATGTTCCATCTCGGCCGCAAGCTGCGATCGCTGTATCGCGACTCGACTGATCCGAAGGACGCCCCACTCCTGGAGCTCACGTGGGACTACCCGACCGTCGGTGAGCACGAGGAACCGGACATCGACGCGATCCTCAAGGAGATCAACGGCTTCACCGTGGCGGACGGCTCGCCGGTCGCGGGCTACACCGACCTGAAGGACGACGGATCGACGGCGTGCGGCTGTTGGATCTACTCCGGTTGCAACAAGGACGGCGTCAACCAGCCCGCGCTGCGCAAGCCGGCGTCCGAACAGACGTGGGTCGCGCCCGACTGGGGGTGGGCGTGGCCGGCCAACCGCCGGCTCATGTACAACCGCGCGTCCGCCGACCCCGACGGCAAGCCGTGGTCGGAGCGCAAGGCGTATGTGTGGTGGGACGACGAGCAGCGCAAGTGGACCGGCCACGACGTGCCGGATTTCATCGCCGACCGTCCACCGAGTTACAGGCCGAGCAGCGACGCGGAAGGAACGGACACCATCGCCGGCGACTCGCCGTTCATCATGCAAGCCGACGGTCGCGGGTGGATCTATGCGCCGACCGGGCTGCGCGACGGTCCGCTGCCGACGCACTACGAGCCACAGGAGTCACCGTTCGACAACCTGCTGTACGGCCAGCAGCGCAACCCGGCACGCATGGAGTGGCGTCGACCCGACAACCCGTATCACCGTCCGTTCGACGATCCGGAGCATCCGTACGTCGTCACGACGTACCGGCTGACCGAGCACCACACCGCAGGCGGGATGTCACGCTGGCTGCCGTGGTTGTCCGAGCTGCAACCGGAGCTGTTCTGTGAGGTGTCTCCTGAGCTCGCGGCGGAGCGCGGTCTGTGCAACGGTGAGTGGGCCACCATCTCCACGGCTCGCGCCGAGATCGAGGCGCGTGTGCTCGTGACGAACCGTGTGCAGCCCTTGCGGATGCGCAAGCGGACGATCCACCAGATCGGTCTTCCGTATCACTGGTCGAGCAAGGGGCTGGTCACGGGCGACACCGTGAACGAGCTCATCTCGTTCGTCGCCGACCCGAACGTCTCGATCCAGGAGTCGAAGGCGCTCACTGCCGACATCCGTCCAGGTAGGAGGACGCGCACGTGAACGAGCGCAGCGAGGTCCGGGCCGGCCGCCCCACCGCCAGGGAGCCGGACGCCGATGGGGTCCGGGGGCGCAGCCCCCGCGCCGGCACGTGTTGGCTTCTTCACCGACACGACGGTTTGCATCGGGTGCAAGGCATGCGAGGTGGCGTGCAAGCAGTGGAACCAGTTGCCAGATGACGGGCTGCTGTTCAGTGGCATGTCCTACGACAACACCGTGCACCTCGGCGCGTCGACATGGCGGCACGTCGCGTTCGTCGAGCGGCCGATGGTCGAGAACACGAAGTTCTCCTGGTTGCTCATGTCGGACGTGTGCAAGCACTGCCGTACGGCCGCGTGCCTCGACGCGTGCCCGACCGGGTCGATCATTCGCACCGAGTTCGACACTGTGTTCGTGCAACCGGACATCTGCAACGGCTGCGGCTACTGCGTGTCCGCCTGCCCGTTCGGAGTCATCGATCGTCGCGAAGACGACGGCCGCGCGTGGAAGTGCACGCTCTGCTACGACCGGCTCGACGCGGGCATGACGCCGGCATGCGCGAAGGCGTGTCCGACCGAGTCGATCCAGTTCGGTGATCTCGACGAGCTACGGGCGCGCGCCGGCGATCGCGTGCGGGAGTTGCACGACGCAGGCGTCACGGAGGCGTATCTGTACGGTGACAGCGCGACGGAACAGCCCGGTACTGACGGGTTGAACGCTTTCTTCCTGCTGGTCGACCGACCTGAGGTCTACAACCTTCCCCCCGATCCGGTGGCGCCGCGAAAGACGGTTGCTCGGTCATGGCGCTCGATGGCGATCGCGTCGTTCGCGATGGGTGTGACCGCGCTCGTGTCGGTGCTGGGGCGTCGCCGGTGAGCGACGACACGTCCGACGTCACGTACTACGACGTCCCGCTCCTCAAGGAACCGGTGTGGAGGTGGTACATCCCCGCGTACTTCGTGTGCGGCGGCGTGGCGGGCGCCTCGTCGACACTCGGCGCGGCGGCGCGCCGGCTGCCGCGGCTTCGGCGCCGCTGTCGCCGCCTCTCGCTCGTGGCACTGTCGTTGGGTACCGCCGCACTCGTCGCGGACCTCGGCCGACCGTCACGGTTCGTCAACATGCTGCGGGTGTTCCGGCCCACGTCGCCGATGAACATGGGCTCGTGGTTGCTGGCTGCCTACGGTCCTGCTGCCGGCGCTGCCGCCGTGCTTCCCGGCACGCTCGCCGACGCGGCCGGCGTCGTGGCCGGCGTCGCCGGTCTCCCACTCTCGGGCTATACCGGCGTGCTCGTCGCCGCCACGGCCGTGCCCGCGTGGCAGGAGGCGAGCCAGTCGCTGCCCGTGCTGTTCACGGCGTCCGGCATCGCCGGCGCGGCGTCATTGCTCGCACTTGGAGACCACAGCGACGACGAGGCCGCGGTGCTGCGCCGGTACGGCATCGCCGGCAAGGTGGGTGAGCTGGCTGCCTCGGCCGCGCTCGAGCACGAGGTCGGTGCGGTCGAGGCTGTTGCCCGGCCGTACAGACAGGGACGCTCGGGACTGCTGTGGCGGCTCGCCCACGGGCTCACGACGATCAGCCTGTTGCTCTCGCTCCCCCGCAAGCGGGCCCGGCGGCGCGAGCAGTTGGGCGCCCTGACCGGACTCGCGGGCTCGGTACTCGTCAAGGTGGCGGTGGCGGAGGCGGGCAAGGCGTCCGCCGCGGACCCGCGAGCGTCGTTCCACCTGCAACGAGCCAGGAATAGCACGCAACCTGCGAGCCGTTGAAGGGCCCATGGCAGTCAAGCGTCTGAACCACGCCGTTCTCTACGTGCGTGACGTCGACCGCAGTGTCCGTTTCTACGAGGAAGCGCTGGGCTTCACCGTGGCCGTGCAGTTTCCCGGCGCCGCCTTTCTGAAGGTGCCCGACTCGCAGAACGACCACGACCTCGGCCTGTTCGCCATCGGCATGAACGCGGCGGACAGTCCCGCCGGCCGTGGTGCAGTCGGCCTGTACCACCTTGCATGGGAAGTCGAGACCCTCGGTGAGCTGCAGGACGTGGCCGATCGCCTCAACCGCATGGGTGCGCTGGTCGGCGCCTCGGATCACTCGACGACCAAGGCCCTGTACGCGAAGGACCCCGACGGGATCGAGTTCGAAGTGAGCTGGCTCGTGCCCGCTGACCTCGTCGACGACGAGACGCGCAAGGCGATGGCCAACACCCGCCCGTTGGATCTCGCGCGCGAGATCGACCGCTACGGCGCCGACCGCCAGGGGCTCAAGACCGTCGCGTACAACTGAGCTCGTCGTCAATCGGCAGCCGGCCGGGTCACAGCGAAACCACCCTGCAGTCAGGCCGCTGCCGGCGTCGCGGACGGAAGGAACCACCGGAACCAGAGCAGACCCCGCTCGTGGCCCTGCGTGCTGATCCAGTTCGGATGCCCAGGATCCCTGGACGCGACCACGATGCGCCACGAGTCGTCGTCGTTCGGCACGACCTGCGAACCGTTGATCGTGACCCGTCCGTACGCGTCGTCGAAGGTGTGCAGGAACGGGTTCCACAGGCAGAGGTTCCAGAACGCGCACTCGGGCGAGCGACCGTCGATCACCAACGCCTCGTTCTCGGCGAGTTGGAAGCTGCCCATGGCGTAGGCCGCGTCGCCGGCGGCCCAACCGAAAGTGGTCGAGGGCACGGGGTACGGCTCCTGTACCTCGTTCGGAGGGTCGACCCGCACCGGCGAGATGCGTGCTTGTTCGTCGAGAAAGACACGAGCGGCTCTGAACTTCGCGGCAACAGTCGTCACCGAGTCGTCCTTGTCGACCGGCGGATCGACTGCTGCGATCGTCCACTCGGCTCGTCGCGCCGATGCCGGATCGCGCACGTAGTCACGCGTGATCGCGCAGACCGCGTCGGCGCTCGAGTTCGAGCCAGTTGCCCGAGTGCGGTTCCGTGCTCAAGACCAGCTCGAACGACCCGTCGGAGTTGCGTTCGATGGTGCGATCGTTGGCGGACGCGACGATGCGCTCGCTGTAATGGCCGTCGCTCGGTCCGCCGTAGACCGTGAGCGACAGGTAGACAGCATCACCGGGCGTGCAACGCACCATGTAGGTGCGTTGTGGATCGATCGGTGCGTGCTTGTAGAACGCGTCGGTGTTGTCGCCACCCCATTTCTTGTTCGGTCCCACGATGTCGACGAAGCGAGGACGCCCGGTGTCGGCCCACACGTACGCATCCAGCGCGACCTGCAGCACGCTGAAGATCCAGCGATAGCTCTCGACACGCTCGCGCTCGTCGAGCGGAGGCTGCGCCTCTCGGAGTCGTCGCTCGGTGTCGACCAGCTCGTCGATCAGCCCGGTGAACGCGTCGTGCAGCTCGTCATCCGCCACGGCGCCGATTCCAGCACGGTCAGCCGGCCCGCGCCGCCGTCTGCGCCTGCAGCCGATCCTTCAGCCACGTCGCATCCGCCACGGCATGTCCGTACCAGTCGTTGTTGAAGTAGGCGTACAGGTCACAACCGCCGTCGAGCCATGACTGCATTCGCTGCGCCGGCCGCCACAACCGCCGTCCGCCATACCTGCCGTAGTACTTGCGCGTCTCCGCCGCCGGTCCGTGGAACCGGATGTAGCCCCAGTCGGTCGTGAGCTCCCACGGTTGGTTCGGCAGCATGTCGTGGATGCACAGCGCGGCGCGATGCCGGTGCAGCAGCTCGAACACGTCGTCGTGCAACCAGGACGGTTCGCGGATCTCGACCGCCCACCGCATCGACGAGGGCGCCACGGTCAGGAACTCGTCGAGGCGCTCGACGTTGCGCTTCCATTTCGGGGGCAGCTGCACGAGCGTCGGTCCGAGCGCGGGACCGAGGCGTTCGACGCGGTCCAAGTGGTTCGGCAGCCACGAGGCCGCATCGCGCAGCTTCATGCGGTGCGAACCGAACTGACCGAGCTTCAACGCGTACGTGAACCCCGAAGGAGCCTGCGCCGCCCACTGCTCCATGGTCGCGGGCGGCGGCAGTCGATAGAACGTGTTGTTCAACTCGACCGTGTCGAAGAGCGTGGCGTAGAACTCGAACCACCGACGTTGCGGAAGTTCCTTCGGGTACACGATCCCTCGCCAGTCGCGATACATCCATCCGGAGCAACCGACGTACGCACGTCCCACTCCTGCTGTCATGGGAATGACCGTGACGCCGTCGAGCCGTCACGGCAAGTCGGCGACGCGCTCCGGCCTATAGGGAACGTCCTGGAGGCGAGGACGGCCAGCGGGTTGGAAGGACGGGAGCAACGCACGACGGTGCGACGACGAGCGATTCGGTGACGACCGGTGGACGAGAAACGCACCGAAGAACACGACGGATCCGGCCGGCAACTCGAGCGTGATCTCACGATCGAGATCCAACGACGCCGGATCTGCGAGGAACCCGGTCGGGTCGTTCGGGTTCCGTCTTGCCGGGCCGTGACGATGGGAACCGGGAAGCACGCGCAACGCCCCGTTGTCAGCGGTGGCGTCGTCGAGGAACACCACCGCCGTGGAGATGTCTGCGGCGTCGGCTCCAACGGCGACGTACCAGTACGGGTAGTCCTGGTGATACGGGAACTCGGATCCTTCAACCGCACGCTTCATGTTGAGCTTCGACGTGAACGGCGTGAGCAGCTCGCATCCGACCGCGTCCCTCATCGGCTCATACACGCGGGTCGCCGAACAGGGCGCTGAGGCGAGGATGAAGGTGATCGCATGGCTCGACCAAGCGGATCTCGCTCGACTCTTCTTGCCATTCCCATTGGATGGCAGCGCGGCTGGAGAACTGGATCCGATGTCCATCGCCCAACATGGCTTCCGGTCCGGCGCCGTCGCGCCGGGCGTGGGCAGCAACCGCAGCTGCGACGGACTCGACGACCGCGCGCAGCTCGTGAAGCTCCTCATCGCCGAGCACCGACGTGCGCACGACAAAGCCATCTCGCTCCCATTGCGAACTTTCGCCGGTGGTGAATCGCAGTGCGATGGACGTGCTCATGGCCGTGAGACAGGGACCGTATCTAACATTCGCCCGTGACCGAGCTCGAGATCACTCCCCTGCGACGTCTGACCACGGCGTTGAGCTCAGCCATATCGAGCGACGAGGTCGCTGCCGCCATCCTCCATCACGGCTTGCTCGAGCTCGGCGCGCTCGCTGTCAGCCTGTGGCTCATCGACAGCGAGTCAGGATCGCTCGTCTACGCAGGCGGAGCGGGTGAGGTGCCGACGGGCGTGGAGCGATTCGCGTCGATCCCAGTGGGTGCTGATCTCCCCGGCACTGTCGTCGTGTCGACGGGTGAACCGATCGTGTACGGGTCTTCGAGCGAGCGCAATCAGCGGTGGCCCGCGCTTGCATCCATCCCGAGCACGACCGAGGCATCAGTGGTTCTGCCCCTCGAGGCGCGCAACGAGGTCATCGGGTGTCTCTCGGTCGGTTTCGCCGATGAGCGCGTGATCGACGGTGGAGAGCTTGCCCAACTACTGACCGTCGCGGATCAGTGCGCGCTCGCGCTCGACCGGGCGCAGCTGCTCGATCGCGAACGGCGGGCGCGCGAGACCCTCGAGTTCTTGGCGGAGGCGACGCGGCTGATGGTCAGCGCGCTCGATCCCGTCGACGTACTCGACCAACTTCTGAGCCATGCGGTACCCCTCATGGCCGAGTGGTGCAGCGTCTTCGTCCACGACAACGGCGTGTTGCGTCGGACTGCCACCAAGATCGCCGGCGAGCCGAAGCTCGCCGAACGAGTCCTCGCCAAAGCTCCAGAGGTCCCGGTGACCGCGAACATGCCGATCGCACGCGCGTGGCGAACCGGTCGGGAGGAGCACATCACCGAGCCGAGTCGAGCGCTGGTCGACGAGCTCTTCGGCACGACGGCGGGCGACGTCCTGAATCTCGGTTGGCGAGACGTCGTGGTGTGCCCGATCCTCTCGAGAGGCAAGCGCGTGGGCGTGATCAGCTTCGCGTTCAGCTCGTCGAGCCGCCGCTTCACGTCGGAGCTCCGGATGGCCGCGACCGGGCTGGCCGCGAGCGCCGGTGTCGCCCTCGACGTGGCCGAGCGCTTCGACCGCGAACGCACGACGGCGGCCACCCTGGTCGCCGCCGATCCTGCCCGACCAGTTGCCGGTGCTCGACGGCTGGTCGATCGTCGCCCGCTATCTGCCCTCCGGAGACGCCGTGTGCGGCGACTGGTACGACGTGTCGCCGCTGCCGGACGGACAGTTGCTCGTGGGAGTGGGCGATGCGGCCGGCCACGGGCTGGCGGCGGCGACCTTGATGGCAGAGCTGCGCAACGCGGCGCGCGGGATCGGTTTCGCGGGCCACAACCCGTCACAACTGCTGGCCGGCCTGTCCGCGCTGGTCGCCCAGAGCGACCTCGACAGCTTCGCCACCGCCGCGTACGGACGTGTCGATCCGGCCACCGGCTCCGGATCGTGGGCCACGGCCGGACACCTCCCGCTGCTACTCGTGCCCGTCGACGGGCCGCCCAGGTACCTCGACGTGGCCGGTTCACCACCGCTCGGCGTCAGCGGTACGGCCAGCGATCACCGAATCGACCTGCGCCCCGGCGACACGCTCCTGCTCTTCACCGACGGGCTGGTGGAACGACGGCACGAGCCCATCGATCGGGGTCTCGCGCGCCTGGAATCGACCGCAGCGGCGCCGGTGGCGGACGCGACCGAGCTCGCCGACCGGGTCGTGGCGGAGCTGTGCCATGACCTCGCCGACGACTGCTGTCTGCTGATCCTCCGTCGGAACCTCGAAAGCCGGAGTGATACGGCGGTACCGCGGGTATCAGAACCAGGGTCAACATGAGCCAGGTCGAAGAAGCTCCGAGCGCCGCGTCTGCGTTCCGGCACGAGGCGCTCTTCTACGCGGGAGAGGACGAGTTCATCGCCGGCACCGTGCCCTTCATCGTGGACGGGCTGGAACGCGACGAACCGGTTCTCGTGGTCGTGAACGCTCCCAAGATCGCCGCACTCCGGCACGCCTTGAACGGAGTGGCCCAGGACGTGCGGTTCGCCGACATGGCCGAGATCGGACGGAACCCTGCCCGCATCATCCCGGCATGGCGCGAATTCGTGAACGCGAACGGCGGCGGGACCCGTCGCCTTCGGGGGATCGGCGAGCCGATCTCCGCGGATCGCAGCGAGGCGGCGCTCACGGAGTGCCATCGCCACGAGTCACTGCTCAATCTCGCGTTCGCGGACAGTGGCGACTGGTGGCTGCTGTGCCCGTACGACACCGCCGACCTTCCGCTCGACGTCGTGGACGAGGCACGCCGCACGCACCCGTTCGTCTTCGAGGCGGGACGGCACCAGTCGAGTCCGTGCGCACGCGACCTGACCGAGGTCGGCGCGCCGTTCGAGGACCCGCTCCCAGATCCCCCTTCGGGCACGCCCGCGTTCGCGTTCGACGCCGGCGGCCTTCCCGCGGTGCGCATGCTCGTCCGCGAGCTCGGCGAGAAGGCCCGACTCGACACGGCACGCGTCGCCGATCTCGTCCTCGCCGCCGACGAAGTGGCAAGCAACAGCGTCCGCCACGGCGGCGGTCGCGGCATCCTGCGGATCTGGCTCGATCCGGAAGCAGTCGTCTGTGACGTCCGTGATGCCGGCCGGCTCGACGACCCGATGGTCGGACGGCGGCGTCCGCGGCCCGAACAAACCGGTGGTCGAGGCCTGTGGATGGCCAACCAGTTGTGTGAGCTGCTCCAGATTCGGTCGTCGAAGGCGGGCACGACCGTTCGCCTGCACGTCGAACGGGGCTGACCCACCCTCGATGCCGTTACCCGCCGCGTTCAGCGACGACGCGTGATGCCCTGCACGCGCTCGCTTGCTATGTCATCTCGCCGGCTCGCAAAGCGCGCACCGGACGCATCGGTCTTCGCTCCGCGGGCGAAGGCTTCGGCACTCCTCCGTTCGACGACGGGTCCCGCATCGTGGTCCAGGGGGACAGGCTGGCGGTCGACCCCGGCAGCGAGATCGTCATCACGACGCCCCGAGCGGCTGGTGCGTTCCTCGGCGTCGAGCTGACGCCCGATCCCGGCGTCGGCACGGATCTTCCACCGTTCCGCCCCGATGCGGCGTTGGACGTGGACGTCGGCGCATCGGTCTTCTTGGGCCATTGGTACGGGATGGGACAGTCCGTCATCGACCGGCTGCCGGATCGTCTGGGCGCACGCGCTGCGGCGCTCTCCGAGGCACAGCTCTGGCCGGAGCACTTCGATCTCGCCGTCGACGTGGAGCTCGGAGACGGCCGTCACGTCAATGTCGGCTTCTCCCCCGGCGACGGCTTCGTCGACGAGCCGTATGTGTACGTCGGACCCCACGACATGACAGGCCTCGAGGGCGAGTACTGGAACGCGGGCTTCGGTGCCTACCTTCCGTACTCGGCGATCGACGAGAACGACCAGGCCGAGACCGCTGTCGCGTTCATCGACAAGGGATTCGGACTGGTGTAGTTCCGGGCGCCACCTACGATGCGCGGCCGATGGCCGATCTCCCGCTCACCATTCCACAACTCATCGCACGCGCTGCTGAACGTTTCGGGGACAGCGAAGCCGTCGTCGACGGCGACGTGCGGCTTTCGTTCCAGGAGTTCGCCGACGAGATCGACAAGGCTGCTCGTGCGCTGCTGGCGAGCAACGTCGAAGCGGGCGATCGGGTCGCGATCTGGGCGCCGAACATCTACGAATGGGCAGTTGCGGCGCTCGCCGTCCATACGGTCGGAGGAATCGTCATCCCGCTCAACACGCGCTTCAAGGGGGCCGAGGCCGGCTACATCATCGGAGTGGCGAAGGCCAAGCGTCTGTTCACCGTCACCGATTTCTTGGACACGGACTATGTCGCGCTGCTCCGAGGTGTCGAGGGCACCGAGTCCCTCGACGAGATCGTCGTGCTCCGCGGCAGCGTGCCCGACGGCTGCACGTCGTGGGCGGACTTCCTCGGGCGCGCCGACGCGGTCGATCCGTCGGTCGCCGCGGCGCGCGCCGCGAACGTCGCGCCCGACGACTTGTGCGACATCCTGTTCACGTCAGGCACGACTGGCGGCTCCGAAGGGTGCGATGTTGTTCCACTCCGCGAGCATCCGGTCGTACGAGACGTGGTCCGATGTCGTCGGGCTGCGAGCGGGCGATCGCTACCTCGTCATCAATCCGTTCTTCCATGCGTTCGGACTGAAGGCGGGCATCCTCGCCTGCCTGTTGAAGGGCGCGACGCTCGTCCCGCATCCAATCTTCGACGTGCCGTCGGTGATGCGCCGGGTCGTCGAAGAGCGCATCTCGATGCTGCCGGGCCCTCCCGCCATCTTCCAGACGATCCTCAACCATCCTGACTTGAGCACGTACGACCTGTCGTCGTTGCGGCTGGCGGTCACCGGCGCGGCGCCCATCACGACACAGATGATCATTGCCATGCGGGAGACGCTCGGCTTCGAGAACGTCGTCACCGGTTACGGCCTCACCGAGGCACACGGCATCGCCACGATGTGCCGTCACGACGACGATCCAGAGACGATCGCCAAGACCTCAGGGCGTGCGATCCCGGGCGTCGAGGTACGCCTGATCGACGACGACGGCAAGGAGGTCGGCATCGGCGAGCCCGGCGAGGTGCTCGTGCGTGGCTACAACATCATGAAGGGCTACCTCGACAATCCAGAGGCGACAGCGGAAGCGATCGACGAGAAGGGATGGCTGCACACCGGCGACATCGCCGTGTCGGACGCCAACGGCAACCTCGCCATCACCGACCGCAAGAAGGACATGTACATCGTCGGCGGGTTCAACGCCTACCCCGCCGAGATCGAACGGATCATCAGCGGACATCCCGTCAGTGGCGCAGGTCGCCGTCGTCGGCGTGCCCGACCATCGTCTCGGTGAAGTCGGCAAGGCCTTCGTCGTCCCCACTGCCGGGACGAAGGTGGACGTCGACGGGCTCGTCGCCTGGTGTCGCGAGAACATGGCCAACTACAAGGTGCCTCGCTCCATCGAGGTCGTGGACGCGTTGCCGTTGAACGCATCGGGCAAGGTCCTCAAGTACGACCTGCGGGCGCGCTCGTGACGCCGAGCGTGCCCGAGGGCGACTGGCTCGGGACACCGCACCTTCGATTCGAGCGTCACGGTTCGCTGGCGCGGTGCGTCATCGACCGCCCGGACAAGCGCAACGCGATGACACCAGCGATGTACTTCGGGCTGCGACGCGCGGTCGACGTGGTCAATCGCGATCCCGAGCTTGCCGGCCTGCTGATCACGGGCACCGGCGACGTGTTCATCCCTGGCGGTGACATGGGCGCGCAGTACGACGACGACTGGGCGAACCTCGGCGATCTCCTCCACATGGATGTCACGCCCTTCGACGCCGTGCGTCATTCGGCGAAGCCGGTCGTGAGCGCGGTCAACGGCATCGCCCAAGGAGGCGGGATGATGATCGCGATGCTGTCCGATGTCGCGGTCGCGAGTGATCGGGCGACGTTTCGATCACCAGAGGTCTACCGCGGCATCGCCGACACCCACTACGCCCAGATCCTCCCGCACCAGGTCGGAATCGCACGAGCACGCGACCTGCTGCTCGCCGGACGCACACTGAGCGCGGCTGAGGCGTGCGAGTGGGGGCTGGTCACGCGAGTGGTTCCGCACGACGAATTGCTCGATTCCGCCACGCGGGTGCTCGTCGAATGCTGTTGGGGCGCGCCCGCAGCGCGCCGTGAGGTGAAACGAGCCATCAACACGCAATACGGCCTCTACGACCGGATGGGCATGGACGCCAGCCTGGTCGGCGAGGAGTACACCGAGGGTTGGCGCGCCTTCGCGGAGCGGCGAGCGCCCGATTGGATCCCCGAAGACATTCGTCCGGACGGCCGGCTGTGAGCCGAGACACATGCTGACCAGCGAATCGCGAATCCTCACGACACACGCCGGCAGCCTGCCTCGACCCGCTGCGCTGGCCGAGCTCCACGGACGCCGGAGCACCGGCGAAGCGATCGACGCCGCAGCGCTGCGCGCCGCGATCGAGGACGCGACGACCGCGACCATCGCCGCACAGATCGAAGCGGGCATCGACATCGGCAACGACGGCGAGCAGGCTCGCGAGAGCTTCTTCACCTACGTCCGTCACCGCATGAACGGCTTCGGGGACACGAGTCAGCGAGCGCTCATGCGCGACCTGCTCGAGCATCCTGACTTCCTCGAGCTGATGATTCCGCGGTTCGCGCGGATCAAGGTCAACCTCATGGCCGCGCCGGCGGCGATCTCGGAGGTCACGTACGCCGACACGGCCGAGCTCGAAGCGGAGTGCGCCCTCGTGGCGAACGCGCCGTTCCCGCAGACGTTCATGACGGCCGCGTCGCCTGGCATCGTCGCCGCGGCCATGGAGAACCGGTACTACGCGTCGCAGGAGGAGTACGTGCGCGCGCGTCGCGGCCGCGCTGCAGACCGAGTACCGGTACATCGTCGATCGAGGGCTCCTGCTCCAGATCGACGCGCCGGATCTCGCGCTCGAGCGGCACACCTTGTTCGCCGAACGTCCACTCGACGAGTTCCTCGCGTGGATCGAGCTCGTGATCAGTGCGATCAACGACGCGCTCGACCGGCATCGACCCCGCCAACGTGCGACTGCACGTGTGCTGGGGCAACTACGAAGGCCCCCACACACTCGACGTGCCGCTCAAGGAGATCCTCTCGCGGCTCGTACGACGCCCACGTCGGCGCGCTCGTGATCTCGATGGCCAACGCTCGTCACGCGCACGAGTACGCGCTGTTCGCCCGTGAGCCGCTTCCCGACGGCATGATGCTCGTCGCCGGCGTGATCGACACCACCAGCAACTACGTCGAGCACGAGGAAGTCGTCGCCGATCGCCTCGAACGCATCGCCGACGCGGTCGGCGATCCGCGGCGCATCATCGCCGGCACCGACTGCGGCTTCGACACGTCCGCCGGACTCGGTGACGTCGCGCCGTCGCTCGTCTGGGAGAAGCTGCGGGCATTGCGAGCCGGGGCCGACATCGCGACGAACCGACTGTTCTGACGCCCGCCGTCGCCGGGTGCACGGCGGGTCCGGCGCTCCGGCCTTCCGGCCTTGGTCGCACATTGTCGACTCAGCCACCGAAACACGTGGCTCAGCAGACACAGACCGCGCCGCGGCGACGTCTGTGTCGACTCAGCTACAGGAATGGTGGCTCAGCAGACACGGACGCGTGCTGTCGTGTCTCTGTGTCGACTCAGCCACAGGAACGGTGGGTCAGCAGACACGGACGTGACGGACCTGTCGTCTGTGTCGACTCAGCCACCGGGATCCGTCGGTGAGTCGACAATGTGCGCGAAGGAAGCGCGAGCGTCGGCCGATCCACGTGAGGCGCAACGGCTTGGCGGTGTGCGAGGCTCGTGACGTGGACCTCTACTGGGACCCGTTCGATCCCGACATCGACGACGACCCGCACCCGACTTGGCGTCGCCTGCGAGACGAGGCACCCGTCTATCGCAACGACAAGCACGACTTCTACGCGCTGAGCCGCTATGCAGACATCGAAGCCGCGCACCGCGACCCTCGAACCTTCAGCTCGGCACGCGGCACCGTCCTCGAGTTGATGGGGAACGATCTCGCGTCGACCGAGCAGATGATCTTCCTCGATCCGCCTGAGCACACGCGGCTGCGCCACTTGGTGTCGCGCGCGTTCACGCCGCGGCGGGTCGCGGAGCTCGAGGACCGGGTGCGCACCATGTGTGCAGCGATGCTCGACGTGCAGATCGGCGGTGAGGGGTTCGACTACCTGCAGGACTTCGGTGCCCGCCTACCGTCGATGGTGATCTCGTCGTTGCTGGGTGTCCCGCCTGAGGATCAAGAGACGTTCCGGCACACGATCGACCGTCTGTTCCACATCGAGCCGGACATCGGAATGGTCAACGAGATCTCTGTCATGGCCGGCTTCGAGCTCGGCACGTACCTGGCCGGACAGCTCGAGGAGCGACTGAGCGCCCCACGCGACGACCTGATGACCGATCTCGTCGAAGCCGAGATCGCGGACGACGACGGCGTCACGAGGCGGCTGACGAAGTCCGAGAGCAGTGCGTTCGCCGTGCTGCTGCTGTCCGCGGGGACGGAGACGGTCGCCCGCCTGCTCGGATGGGCAGCGGTGATCCTCGCCGCCCATCCCGCTGCAGCGTGCCGAGCTCGCGGACAATCCCTCGTCGATTCCGAACGCCATCGAGGAGCTGCTTCGGTACGAAGCACCGTCACCGGTGCAGGGGCGGTGGACGACAACGGACGTCGAGTTGCACCACGAGGTCATTCCGACGGACTCGAAGGTGCTCCTGCTGACGGGCTCAGCCGGACGAGACGAGCGTGAGTACCCCGAGCCGGATCGATTCGACATCCGACGGGACATGCGCAACCACGTGTCGTTCGGTTACGGGATCCACTTCTGCGTCGGCGCCGCGCTGGCACGACTCGAAGGACGCATCGCGCTCGAGGAGACCTTGAGGCGTTTTCCCGAGTGGGACGTCGACCATGATCGTGCCGTGCGACTCCACACGAGCACGGTGCGCGGCTACGCCGAGGTGCCGATCGTGCTGCCTACGACCGTGAGTTGACGTTCCGCTCTCGCGCAGCGACGTCTACAGCTGGGTGAGCACGTGCTCGCAGGAGCTGACGTCCACGCCGGGACCCGGCTCGACGTCGAGCTTGACGATCGTGCCGTCGATGATCAGAGCCGAATAGCGCTGTGAACGGGTGCCGAGGCCGAACCCGCTGCCGTCGAAGGCCAGACCCATCGCGTCGGCGAACTCGGCGTTTCCGTCGGCCAGCATCAGGATCTTGTCGCCCGCGCCCTGCGCCTTGCCCCACTCGTCCATCACCCAGGCGTCGTTGACGCCGATACAGGCGATGGTGTCGACGCCTCGCTTCTTCAGTTCGTCGGCGCCACTCACGAACCCGGGAAGGTGGAACTTCGAGCAGCCGGGAGTGAACGCACCCGGCACAGCGAACAGCACGACCTTTCCTCTCCCGAGCACCTCACCGGTGCGGACCGGGGTCGGGCCCTCGGCGCCCATGGTGCGAACTTCGACGTCGGGAACCTTGTCGCCAACCTTGATCGTCATGGGAGCGCACGTTACCCAGATCGCTTCTTGACGCCTGCTGCGGAATAAAGTAAGAAGAAACTATCTTTACTGTGAGAACCCAAGAGAGAGGCTCACCATGCAGGTAGCCATCATCACTGGAGCGTCTCGGGGCCTCGGTCTCGCCCTCGCGACGAAGCTCGCCGACCGCGGTTGGGCCCTCGTCATCGACGCTCGAGGCGCTGACGCACTCGCCGCCGCCGAGGCCGAGCTGGCGTCCCGCACGACCGTGCGGGCCATCGCCGGCGACGTGACGGACCCGGTCCACCGGCGTGCGCTCGTCACCTCCGCCGTCGAGCTCGGCGGCATCGATGCGCTCGTCAACAACGCCAGCTATCTCGGCCCGAGCCCACAGCCGGAGCTCGGCGCCTATCCACTCGACGTGGTGCGCCGGGTGTACGACGTGAACGTCTTCGCGCCGCTCGCGCTGGTGCAGGAGGCGCTTCCGGCGATGCGTCCGGGTGGTCGCATCGTGAACATCACGTCGGACGCGGCGGTCGAGGCCTACGAGGGCTGGGGCGGTTACGGATCGTCGAAGGCCGCGCTCGAACAGCTGACCGCGATCCTCGGAGCCGAGCACCCGGACCTCGGGGTGTACCGCGTCGACCCGGGCGATCTCCGGACCCAGATGCACCAGGAGGCGTTCCCGGACGAAGACATCTCCGACCGCCCGCTGCCCGAGGTCGCGGTTCCGGGCCTCGTCCATCTTCTCGAAGGTCACGAGCCATCCGGCCGCTACCGCAGCGCAAGAGCTGGTACCGGCATGACGGCCGTCGCCCACGCAGAGGTGGTCGCGCCGACGACACGCCTGCGGTTCGAACTTCCGCCCGAGCTCGAGGCATCGGTGCCTCCGGAAGCACGCGGCATCACGCGCGACGGGGTGCGACTGATGGTCGCCTACAAGTCCGAGCGTCGGCTGGTGCACGCAAACTTCGCGGACCTGCCTCGCTTTCTCGACGCCGGCGATCTCATCGTCGTGAACACTTCGGGCACGCTCGCGGCAGAGGTGGATGCCGTAGGACCGGACGGCCGGCCGCTCGTTGTCCACCTGTCGACGCAACTCCCCGCCGACCTGTGGGTCGTCGAGCTGCGCGGCGATGCAGGTCCGTTCCGCGACGCCGCGCCAGGTTGGGTGCTGAACTTGCCGGACGGAGCCACAGTGGCGCTGCTCGCACCGTACGAGCGGTCGAACGGACGACTGTGGATCGCATCGCTGCACGTGCCGCTCCCGCTGTTGACGTATCTCGCGTTGCACGGGCGGCCGATCCGGTACGACTACGTGCACAGCCGCTGGCCGATCTCGATGTACCAGAACGTCTACGCCACCGAGCCCGGTAGCGCAGAGATGCCCAGCGCGGGGAGGCCCTTCACGCCTGAGGTGATCACGCGGCTCGTGGCGAAAGGCGTCAGCGTGGCGCCACTCGTGCTGCACACGGGTGTGTCGTCGCTCGAGTCGCACGAGGCACCGTACGCGGAGTACTTCCGGGTCGATCCGCACACCGCGCATCTCGTGAACGACACGCACCGCCAAGGCGGGCGGGTGATCGCGATCGGCACCACGGTCGTGCGCGCGCTCGAGACCGTTGCGGACGACCGCGGTCGGGTGCACCCCGGCGAGGGATGGACCGAGACGGTGATCACGCCCGACCGCGGCGTGCGCGGCGTCGACGGGCTCCTCACGGGATGGCACGAGCCAGAGGCGTCACACCTCGACATGCTCGAAGCGATCGCCGGCCGCGATCTCGTCGAGCTGTCGTACGAAGCCGCCCTCGCCGAGGGCTATCTCTGGCACGAGTTCGGCGACGTCCACCTGATCCTGCCTTAACTCGACACGAACTCGCTCCCCTACGGGTCGCTCGTACGTGCTGTCGGCTCGTCGCTGGCGCTTCCCTCGCCGTAATCGACACGACCGCTCCCTACGGTCGCTCGTACGTGGTTGCCGGACAGACGAGCTACTTGATCGCCTTGGGATCCATGTCGTCGGACAGGCGCTGCAAGTTCTTCTCGGGCACCTCGTCGATGGGTCGCGCGAGCTCCTCGACCGTGGGGCCGTACTCCGCGGCGAGCGGCGCGAGCGCGTCGAGGTCGAAGTCGTACAGACGTGCGACGTTGCCGGCGAGGATCTCGCGCAGCTCCTTCTCGGGAACGTCGTGGAAGCGGGCGCGCAGGTGCTCACGGGTGTACGGCCACGTGCCCTCGTCGTGCGGATAGTCGCTGCCCCACATGAACCGCTCGGCGCCGATCTTCTCCCGAGCGGCGACGTCCTCCGGGCCCGGTTGGCTGACGCCCATCCACACGTTCTGGTGGAAGTACTCCGTCGCGTCCTTCGGGAGGATGTGGTCCTTGCCGTAACGGATCTCGCCGGTTGCGCCCGTGTCGCGGATGCCGTGAATCACGTGGTCGAGCCGCTTGAGCATCGGGGGCACCCACGCGCAACCCTGCTCGGTGAGAACGACCTTGAGTCGTGGGAACCGCTCGAGGATGCCCGACAGGATCATGTGGACGAGCGGACGCTGGCTGTAGAACGGCACCTCGGCGATGTAGAGGAGCATCGAGACCGCGTACGGGCCGTAGTCGGGTGCTCCCGTGCCGCCGTGGATGTTGACCGGGACTTCGAGGTCCTGGCAGACCTCCCACAGCCGGTCGTACTCGGGGTCGTAGATCGGCTTCATCCACGTCGCCGACGGCGGGATGTTCGGCAGCAGGACGCCACCGCGCAGACCGTGCTCCTTGATCCAGCGCACGTCTTCGATGGCGTCGTCGATGTCGTTGAGGAAGATCTGCCCGATGCCGGCGCGGCGCGCCGGGAACTCGTTGCACCAGTCGACGAGCCACCGGTTGTGGGCCCGGACGCCGGCCAGGCGATGCTCGTAGTGCTCCGGCTCCGGCGGACCGGCGAACAACACGAAGCTCGGGAAGAAGGGCGGCACCGTGTTCGGGAAGATGACCTCGCCGACGATTCCGTCGGCCTCCTGCTGCGAGTTGCGCATCTCGTTGTCCCAGTTGCGCAACCGGCGGTTGTCCCCGAGGTCCTTGTACGGGTTCTTGTACTTGCCCCGCCAGGCGTCGAAGTCCTCGAGGTAGGCGGGATCGAGGTACTCGCGGTAGGCGGCGTGACTGCCGCCGGCGTGGCAGTCGGCGGAGATGATCGTGTAGCGCTCCGCGACCCCGGTCGCTCCTGCCATGGATGGCGTCCTCCTCCGGTGCCTGCTCAGGCGCCGTCAGGTCCCAGTCTGCCGGGCCGCCCCTTGGCGAAACAAGAACGCGTTCTACTTTCGCGCCGCCCGAGTCGCCTCGGCGTCGCGGTAGGCGGTCTCGGCGAAGCGATCGCCGAAGACGACCTCGCCGGGGCTCTTGCCGTCGACGTGACCCATGATGCCCTTGTAGAGCTTGTAGCCGAGCAGCCCGAGCAGCCGGTCGGGGAACGTGACGGCGGTGTCCGCCGGGATCCCGAAGTACGGGTTCTGTTGCTGGCGGACGAACCCCGGGCAGTACTGCACGTTGACGCCGAGGCGCCAGTCGTCCGCTGTCGTGTTGGCGCCGCCGCCGTGCCAGAGGCTGCCGTGGAAGACCATCACGCTGCCGGCTCTCATCTCGAGCGAGCGAACCTCGACACCGGCCAACGTCTCCGGCCGCGGGATCGCCTCCCACTCGTGCGAGCCCGGCACGTAGTTGGTGCCACCGTTCGCCGCCGTGAAATCGGTGAGCGCCCAGATGCTGGTCACCATCATCGGCGCGTGCGGACGGCGGAGATGGCGTGACATCACGCCGTCGTCGCCGTGCAACGGTTGCGCGTCCTCGCCAGGACCGATGTCCATCGCCGTCATCCCGGACAGCAAGCAGCCCCTGTCCAGCAACCGCTCGACGATCGGCAGCACGTTGGGATGGATCGGCATCGCGGTGAACACCGGATCCTTCGCGAGCAGGTTGTACATGCGCAGCGTCGAATGGCCCTCGGCGGCTGTGCCCAGTGGCCGGATGTCGAGATCGCGTTCGAGCCGGCGAATGGTGTCGCGCAGGTCGGCCACGAGCGACGGCTCGACGGCGTCCTCGATGATCGTGTAGCCCTCGGCATCGATCCGCTCGACGTGCTCGTCAATTGGGATCTCGTGCATCGCGGCAGTCATGCGAGGATCCTCCGATGGAGCTCGGCAACCCCGTGTGGCATGCGCTACGCGGGCCGCAGGCAACGGTAGCGGAAGGTGGTCCGCTCGCCTTTCGGTACCAACACGAGGTGGCGGTGTTCGCTGCGCTGCCGGACGACCCGACGCCCGACGCATGGGAGCAACTGCGCGTGCTCGTCGGGCCGCAGGGGTATGCCTTCCTCGCCCGTGACGTGCTCGAGCCCGGCGCTGGTTGGGAGCAGACGTATTCGCTACCGGCGGTCCAGATGGTGGCGACCTCGGTCGACGGCGAGCTCGACGCGGCTGCGCAGCGACTGACCGCCGACGACGTGCCCGACATGCTCGCGCTGATCGAACGCACACAACCCGGGCCGTTCGGCCGGCGCACGATCGAGCTGGGCGAGTACTTCGGCATCCGCGACGACGACGGTGCGCTGATCGCGATGGCGGGCGAGCGGATGTTCCCGTCGCCGTATCGCGAGGTCAGTGCGGTGTGCACGGACGAGTCGCACCGCGGAAAGGGACTCGCGGCGCGCCTCACGCGTCACCTCGTCGCCCGCATACGTGCGCGCGACGAGACGCCGATTCTCCACGCCCGCGCCGACAACGACAACGCGATCAGGCTCTACGAACGCCTCGGGTTCGAGCACTCGAACTTGTTCGCCGTGACCGGCTACCGCGCCTCCCTGTAACGCGTGCCGCGCCTCTTCCCACGTTTCCACGTTCCGGCGTGCATAACCCACATCCCGTGTGGGTCATGCACGCCAGTTGCGCCAGGACGGCGCGTCAGGAGTCGTCGAGGTCGGACGCCAGGCGTTGAGTGACGTCGATGTACTCCTCGATCATGTCGAAGACGACCTGCTTCGTGGTGCGCACCTGGTTCATGCGGCTCACGATCTGGCCGACCGGCATGCCGACGAGCTCGCGAGGCGGGTTGGGGCCCATCTTGCGATTCGCATACGAGTTCAAGATGAACTGCAACGGCATCGGCAACGTGCCCGGTGACTCCTCGGCCTCCCACGCGTCGGTCCACGCCGTTCGCAGCTGGCGAGCGGGCTTCCCGGTCAACGCGCGCGATCGCACGGTGTCCGACGACGTCGCGGCGAGCAGCTTCTCGGTGACCACACCGCCGTAGTCGTTCTCGATCGTCGTCAGCCAGATCGAACCGGTCCACACGCCGTCCGCACCGAGCGCCATCGCCGCGGCCATCTGCCGTCCCGATCCGACGCCGCCGGCCGCGAGCACGGGAACCGGCGTGATCGCATCGACGACATCGGGCACCAACACCATGGACGCCACCTCGCCGGTGTGGCCGCCCGCCTCATAGCCCTGGGCGATGATGATGTCGACGCCCTGCTGCACGTCGCGGATCGCCTGCTCGACCCGCCCGATCAGTGCCGCGACCTTCACGCCCTGTTCGTGAGCTTGATCGATGGCGGCTTTCGGCGGCGGACCGAGCGCCGACGCGAGCAGCGAGATCGGATGCGCGAGCGCGATCTCGATCTGTGGCGCTCCGGTTGCTTCTGTCCAACCGAGCACACCGGCGCCCAGCCCTGCGCCCGACTCGAGGACCTCGCCGTCGCCACCGACGTCGACACCGTGGTCGGCGAGGATCTTGTCGACGTAGTCCCAGTGGTCCTGGCTGATCATCCCTCGGAGCTGCGCGCCGATGTCTTCGACCTCGTGGATGCCGGCGTCGCGGTCCGCGGTCTTCACCGGCATCACGACGTCCACGCCGTAGGGCTTGCCGCCGACGTGCTCGTCGATCCACTTCAACTCGAGCTCGAGCTGGTCCGGCGAGAACGCGAGCGCGCCGAGCACACCCATACCGCCAGCGTTGGTGACCGCAGCGACGACATCGCGGCAGTGCGAGAAGGCGAAGATCGGGAACTCGATCCCGAACGTCTCCGCAAGCCGGTTCTTCATGACGTGACCTCCATTCCATCCATCGCGAGCCGGCGGGCGCGTGGGTAGTCGGGCTTACCGGATGGCTGCCGCGGGATCTCGTCGACGAGGTGCAACGCGCGCGGCACCTTGTAGCCGGCGATCCGGGTGCGGCAGTGCTCGACGAGATCGTCGAGCGACGGATTCGTACTCGCACGCGGCTGCACGACCGCGGCCACCTTCTGGCCCCAGCGTTCGTCGTCGACCCCGACCACCAGCACGTCATACACCTCGGGGTGGGCCTTGAGTGCCGCCTCGACTTCTTCGGGATAGATCTTCTCGCCACCGGAGTTGATGCACTGCGAGCCGCGGCCGAGCAGCGTCATCGTCCCGTCCTCCTCGAGGCGGGCGAGGTCACCGGGCACGGAGTAGCGCTTGCCGTCGACCTCGATGAACGTCTCCGCGGTCTTGGCCGGGTCCTTGTAGTAGCCGAGGGGCACGTTGCCGCCGCGTGCCATGCGACCGACCTCGCCGCGCGCAACCGGATGGTTGTCGTCGTCGAGCACGATCGTGTCCGGACCCATGTTCACGTTGATGAGCCCGCTGTTGTTCGCGGTGCCGCCCTTCTCGAGTAGGCGCAGCCCATTGAACCCGCTCTCTGACGAGCCCACCGCCTCGCTGATGATGGCATTCGGCAACAACTCGAGCAGTTGCTCCTTCATCACCGGCGAGAACACCGCTGCCGTCGAGCTGACCGAATACAGCGAAGACGTGTTGTAGGCCTCGGTCGGCCTCGAGCGCTCGCTTCCCTCGCCGCCCGCGCCCACGTCGCGATGACCCTCGATCAATGCCTCGATCAAGGGCCGCGCCATTGCGTCGCCGGTGATCGCCAGGCCGCCGATCTTGTACTTCTCGACCGCGGCCCACACGTCGTGCGGGTCGAACTTCGGCAGCAACACGACGGTCGTACCCCTGAACAGCGCGCCAAATGTCGTCCACTGCGCGGCACCGTGCATCAACGGCGCGAGCACGAGCGCGTAGCCGAGTGGATTCTCGGCGCCTGACCGCGAGAGCGAATACTCGTCACTGATCCACTCACCGGTGACGAAGTCGATACCGCCGCCGAGCGTGCGAAACACGTCCTCGTGGCGCCACATCACGCCCTTCGGGAAGCCGGTCGTTCCTCCCGTGTAGAGGATGTAGAGGTCGCCGTCGTCACGCTCGCCGAAGTCGCGCTCCGGCGAGGCAGAAGCCAATGCCTCCTCGTACGCGACGACGCCTTCGATCTCGCATGGCCGATCACCGAACACGATGAGGTGCTGCAACATCGGCAGGCGATCGCGCACGGCCGCGATGCGCGCGCAGAAGTCGTCTTGGAACACCGTGGCAACCACGTCGGCGTTGTCGTACAGGTAGACGAGCTCGTCTTCGACGTAGCGGTAGTTCACGTTGATGGGAACGGCGCGCAGCTTGTAGGCGGCGAGCATCGTCTCGACGAACTCGATGCTGTTGTACGCATAGATGGCGACGTGCTGCCGTTCACCGACCCCATTCGCCGCGAGGTGGTGCGCGAGCCGGTTGGCCCGCTGCTCGAGTTGCGCGTAGGTGATCGATCGGTCGCCGCAGATCAGCGCCGTCCGCTCGGGGACGGCGTCGGCGGCGTGCTCGATGAGATCGGCCAAGTTGAACGCCACCGCGAAAGTAGAACACGTTCTCGTGCGGGCGGGCAAAGGACACCGCCTGCCTGCACCTTGTCGCTCAGAACTAGAATGTGTTCTACTGCCGCGCGTGGCAGCGACCGACACGACGAACGACAAGACCAAGCCACGACCGGAGGTCACGCCTCCCGATCAGCACCTGCTTGTCGAGCGCGACGGCGGCGTGTTGATCGTCACCATGAACCGCCCCGAGCGACGCAATGCGCTCTCGCCGTCGATGATGGACGGGCTGTCGGCGGCGTGGGACGAGGTCAACGCGAACCCCGACATCAGGGTCGCGATCCTGACCGGCGCGGGCGGTTGCTTCTGCGCCGGCGCCGACCTCCAGGCGATGACCGAGACCCACCCCGGCGACGTGTTCGCCGACGACGACAACGACACGACGTCCGACATCTCGGAAGGTGTGATCAAGCCGCTGTTGAAGGGCTTCCTGCTCGACAAGCCTCTGATCGCAGCGGTGGAGGGCCCGGCGGTTGCGGGCGGCACCGAGATCCTGCAGGCAACCGACATTCGCATCGCCGGTGAGAGCGCTCGCTTCGGCGTGTCCGAGGTTCGGTGGAGTCTGTATCCGCTCGGTGGGTCGGTGGTGCGGTTGCGCCGGCAGATCCCGTACACGGTCGCGGCCGATCTGCTCCTCACCGGGCGCCACGTCATGGCGCCCGAGGCGAAGGAGATCGGGCTCATCGGCGAGGTCGTGCCCGACGGAACCGCACTCGAGCGCGCACGAGAAGTTGCGGCGACGATCGCAGCGAACGGACCGCTCGCCGTCCAAGCTGTGCTTCACGGCCTGCGGGCGACGGAGTGTGTGTCCGAGCAGGAAGCGATGCGCATCGACTCGAGCATCGGAATGAAGGTGTTCATGAGCGACGATGCCAAGGAGGGCCCGCTGGCCTTCATGGAGAAGCGGACGCCACAGTTCAAGGGAGAGTAGGGAGCAGCTGATGCAGTTGGCCGAGATCGACCTGCTCGACCGCGACAGGTTCACCCAAGGCATTCCGCACGAGTGGTTCACGTGGCTGCGTGCGAACCATCCGATCTACAAGCACACCGAGCCGAACGGACCCGGTTTCTGGGTCATCACGAAGCACGCCGACATCATCCAGTGCAATCGCGACGCCGCCACGTTCTCGTCGGCGCAGTCGCGCGGCGGTGTCGTCGGGCTCGAGGAACAGGGCATGCCGCAGACCGAAGCCGAAGAGGCCGGCGGCCACTTGATGCTCATGATGGATCCACCGGATCACACTCGGTATCGCAAGCTGGTCAATCGCGGATTCACCCCCCGCATGATCGGCCAACTCGAGCCCCACATCCGTGAGCTCACCAACAACATCCTCGACGAAGCGCTCGCGAACGACGACTGCGATTTCGTGGTCGACATCGCCGCCGAGCTCCCCCTCGAAGTCATCGCCGATCTCATCGGCGTGCCACGCGAAGACCGTCACAAGATCTTCGAGTGGAGCAACCGGATGATCGGCTCGGAGGACCCCGAGTACATGGTCGAGGACACGGAGGTGTTCCAGGCGCAGGTCGAGATGTTCATGTACGCGCAGGCGCTCGCCGACAAGCGGCGGGCGGATCCACAGGACGACATCATCACCGCGTTGCTGTCGGCCGAGGTCGACGGCGACTCACTGTCCGACATGGACTTCAACCTCTTCTTCCTGCTGCTCTCGGTCGCCGGCAACGAGACGACGCGAAACGCGATCGCGCACGGGATGAACGCGTTCCTCGAGAGCCCCGACCAATGGGACTTGTTCGCGGGTGCCCCCGACAAGCACACGGCGAAGATGACCGAAGAGATCCTGCGGTGGGCGACGCCGGTGATGTACTTCCGGCGCAATGCCACGCGCGACTTCGAACTGCGTGGCGAAACGATCGAGGACGGCGACAAGATCGCCCTCTACTACATCTCCGCCAATCGCGACGAGGACGTGTTCGACGATCCGTTCCGGTTCGACATCGAACGCGATCCGAACCCGCACATCGCGTTCGGCGGTGGTGGCCCGCACTTCTGCCTGGGCGCCCAACTCGCCCGCATGGAGATCCACGTGCTGTTCGAAGAGATGGCGAAGCGAGTGAAGCGGGTCGAGGGACTTGGCGCACCCGACCGACTGCGCTCGAACTTCATCGGCGGGATCAAGCACCTACCGGTGCGGTTTCGCACCTGACTTCTTGTGGGCCTCGACCCACGTGAGGCCTGCTTCGACGTCGGTGTCGTGAGGAAGACCGAGCAAGCGCTCGGCGACGATGTTGCGCAGCACCTCCGCGGTGCCGCCGCCGACGGTGAGGGCGGGGCTGAACAGGAACCCAGCAGCCCACGGGTCCCATGACGCGTCGACATCTCCGACGGCGAGCATCCCCTCGGCGCCCATCATGTCCTTCGCGAGGGTGAACACACGCTTGCCGTGGGGGTCCTTGAGCGCCTTGCGCAGCGACGCGTCCGGCCCTGGCTTCTTGTTGACCTTCGCCGAGATCTGACGCAACTGGTGGTAGCGCATGATCTCGCCCTCGATGTACACGTCCGCGAGCTGCTGACGCAGCACCGGATCGGTCGCGCCACCGCGCTTGCGGACGAGTTCGAGCAGGTCGCGCACCGTCGGGCCGTGTCCCCACTGCAGTCCTTCGCGTGACAACGACACGCGTTCGTTGGCCAGCGTCTCCTTTGCCATCGCCCAACCGCCGTTGAGCGACCCGATCAGGTTCTGCGCCGGCACGTGGACATCGGTGAAGAAGACCTCGCAGAACCCGGCGTCGCCGAACGTCCCGACCATGTTGCGCAACGGTCGGATCTCGATGCCGGGGAGGTCCATCGGCACGATGAAGTACGAGATGCCGGTGTACTTGCTCGTGTCCGGATCGGTGCGGGCGATGAGAATGCCGAACTTCGCGACCTGCGCGAGCGAGGTCCAGATCTTCTGGCCGTTCACGACGAACACGTCGCCGTCGCGATCGGCGCGTGTCGAGAGGTTGGCGAGATCGGATCCGGCGTCGGGCTCGGAGAACAACTGGCACCAGAGCTCCTCGCCACGGAGCATCGGCGGAAGGTATCTCTGCTGCTGCTCGTCAGTGCCGTGCACGACGATGACGGGACCGCAATGACCGATCCCGATCGGGTTCATGGGCTTCGTCACGCCGGCGCGGTTGATCTCGTCGTCGATGATCAGCTGCAGCTCGGGCTCGGCGTCGAGTCCCCACGGCTGCGGCCAATGCGGTACCACGTAGCCGGCCTCGACGAGCTCGGCGGCCGTCGCGTCCGGATGTGCGTCGAACCACGCGCGAACCGCGAGACGGCGCGGGTCGTCCTCATCGGGAAGATCGATGTCCACGCCCGAGATTGAAACAGGTTCTCGCATGGCCACCAGACAACAGACGAACTCCGGGTCGCCGTGGTCGCTAGAGCGGCCACGGCGCACCAACATTCGGCGGGGCTACGACGTGAGGCGGGGCGCGGCGGCGTAGGTCCAGTCGGGTTGCTTGAGCGGGACGCGGGTGTCGTAGACGACGTTGCCGTCGGACAAGTCGACGATCTTCGGGAACACGATCTCGCGGGGACGCGGGACAACGACCGAGTTGTAGGTGCTCCAGGAACTCGTCGCCGAACGTTCGCACGATGCTGGCGACGAGCACCTGCTCTTCGACCGCGAGATAGCAGCGGTTGCCATCGGTCACCTTGTCGATCCAGCTCGCGATCTCGGCGATGTCCTCGTCCGTCCCGTTGCCTCCTTCGATCTCCTCGAGACGGGTGGTGATCTCGCCGGAGCCCCGCTTGCACGCCGGGCACTGGCCGCACGACTCGACCCACAGGAAACGCGAGAACAGCCGTGCCGCCTCCACCATGCACGCGCTGTCGTCGAGCACGATGAACCCGGCCGCGCCCATACCACTCCCGATGGCGTCGAAGCCCTCGTAGCTCAAAGGCACGTCGAGGTGGCCGGCATCGACCACGGGGTTGGCGACTCCAGAGAACACGGCCTTGATCGACCGTCCGGCGTGGGGGCCGCCGCCGATGCTGTCCAGCACGTCACGCAGCGGCGTGCCGAGCTCCACCTCGCCGACGCCCGGCGCGACGACGTCCCCGACGACGGTGCACACCTGTGTCCCCGGTGACTCGCTCGTTCCCAGAGACCGGAACCAGTCGTCACCACGAGCCAGGATGTGCGGGACGTTCGACAGTGTCTCGACGTTGTTGACCACTGTCGGATTCGACTCCGCGCCGCGCGTCCGATGGACGCCGCGTCCCTCCCAACCGGTTTGGGGCGCCGTCGCGAACAATCCGTGCTCGTACGGCGGCAACAGCCGCGGCAGCGGGTCTCCCCCTTCGATCACTTCGAGGAGCGCCTTCTCCTCACCGAACAGATACTCGTCGGGTCCACGCACGATGTTGACGACGCAGTCGGAACAGATGCCGGCCTGTTGCATCTCCTGTACAGCACGGGTGACGGCTTCGAGCTCTTGCGTGAAGTGCGACTTCATCGCAATGAACGCTTCTTGGGCACCGATCGCGAACGCGGCGATGATCACGCCCTCGACGAGTTGGTACGGGTTCGCGCGCATCAGCGCGCGGTCCTTGAACGTGCCGGGCTCGCCTTCGGCACCGTTGCACACGAGATAACGGCGAGCTGCGTCCTGCGTGGCGACACCGGACCACTTCCTGCCCGTGGGAAACCCGCCGCCGCCGCGCCCGCGGAGTCCCGAGCCTTCGATGACCGTTCGCGTCGCTTCAGGACCGATGTCCTGCGCCAGCGCGACTCCGAGCCCGCCCGTATCGGTCGCGAGGTACTCGTCGATCGTGGTGATGGCCTCGCGCGGAAGAAGATGTCCACCGGGTGCCATGCGATGTTCCTACCCGCTGCAACGAGGGAAACCGACTCGCTTCAGGGCAGTGCGGTCCTGCACCATGGCGAGGTGGGGCATCGCACGAGGGCGGAGTTGCTGGCGGGACTGGACCAGGTGGCGGGGGCGCCGAGTGACGGCGGCCGGCTCGAGCTGATCGTCCGCCGGCCCACACCGGGCGCGCGGGAGACGCTCGACTGCGGTGAGCTGACACGCGAGGACGGACTCGTCGGCGATGGCTGGCTGGCGCGGGGCAGCCGCCAGTCGCCTGACGGATCCGCCGAGCCTGCTCGTCAGATCACGTTGATGAACAGCCGGGCCGCGGCGCTGTTCGCAGGCGATCGATCCTGTTGGGCGCTTGCCGGCGATCAGCTCTACGTGGACTTCGACCTGTCGGTGGACAACGTTCCTGCCGGCACGCGTCTGCGCATCGGCGCAGCCGTCGTCGAGGTGTCGGTCGAGCCGCACACCGGTTGCCAGAAGTTCACCGAGCGATTCGGTCTCGAGGCGCTGAGGTTCCTTGCGATCCGCCGAGGGCCGGCCGTACCAACTGCGAGGCATCAATCGCGCGAGTCGTCGAACCGGGAACGGTGAGCGTCGGCGATTCGGTCGAGAAGGTGCCGGTGACGTAGGAGGTACGGGTGGCGCGTGGGTCAGTGCGACACGGCGACCGCGTCATCGGAGAGGCTGGAGCACATGACACGGTTCATCGACCTCAGCCACGACATCACCGACGGGATGACGACGTATCCGGGGCTGCCGGCACCGCGCATCACGACGCACGTCAGCAGGGAGGAGTCCCGTGAACGGTTGGGCAGCGGCGCGTCGTTCCACATCGGTCGCATCGACATGGTCGCGAACACCGGGACCTACCTCGACAGCCCGTGGCACTTCCACGACGACGGTGTCGACCTCGCCGGCGTCGAGCTCGATCGGCTCGCGGGACTGCCGTTGACGGTGGTGCGGCGGACGGAGCTGCAGCCGGCCGGCATCGAGCGCGACGCCCTGCCGTCCGGTTCCATCGCCGGCCACGCGGTGCTGTTCCACACGGGCTGGGATCGACACTGGGGTACCGACACCTACGGGACCGGCGCGCCCTACCTGACCGCGGATCTCGTCGTCGCTCTCGTCGAACGCGACGTTGCAGTCGCCGGCATCGACTCCGTCAACATCGACGACGTCGCCGACGGCAACCGTCCCGCGCACAGCCAGCTACTCGGCAACGGCATCCCCATCGTGGAGCACCTCACGAACTTGGGCGCGCTCCCCGACAGCGGATGCCTGTTCTTCGCAGTGCCACCGAAGGTGCGCGCGTTCGGCACGTTCCCCGTGCGCGCCTTCGCCATGTGCGATTGACCGTTAACTGCGATCGACGAGGAACGATCGGAGTGCCGCGTCGAACTGGGCGGCATGCGTCATGTTGGGCGCATGCCCAGCGCCAGGGATCACGACGAGATCCGCGTTGGGAAGCTTCTCGGCCATGTACACGGGAGCCGGGCATGAACATCTCGTCGTCCTCACCGATGATCACGAGGGCGGGAACTTCGATGTCGGCCAACGAATCGATCACGCGTGAGTCGTGCTGGCTGAGAATTCCCCGCGCCGCGAGAATCAGCCCGCTCGCGTCGCGGTGCACGTCGGCTGTCAGCTCGGCGCTCCCTGGCAAGCCCGCGAGTCCGTGCTTGGTCAAGCTCGCGGCATAGCGCTCGGCGATCTGGTTCCACTTCTCGCGCCCCTCCGCCTTGCGAAAGCCCGGCCCGGTGTCGATGAGAACGAGTCCGTCCGTGCGTTCGGGATGCTCCAGCGCGAACAGCAGCGACAGGTAACCGCCCAACGAGTGGCCGCCGACGACTGCGCGGTCCGCGCCGACGTCGTCGAGGATCGCGGCCATGTCGGCGATCGACGCCTCGCGTGTGTACTCCGCTGGGTCAGCGGGAGAGTCCGTCGCACCGTGGCCGCGCAGATCCCACGCGACCACCGTGCGACGGTCGGCCAGCGCTGCCGCGTTCGAGTCGAACATGTGCGACGACGCGCCGTACCCGTGCGTCAGCAACACGAACGGACCTGTTCCAGTCCTCCGGTACGCGACGCGCACACCGTTGCGGTCACGAATCCACGCGTGACTCAGTTCGGGCCGCTCGAGAACGGGCGCGCCCGACCCGCAACCCTGCTCCGACGCGGTCGAGATAGCCGTACGTTCCTCGCTCTCGAAGTTCGTCGGCCGCCTCGGCCGCCGCATCCCATCGGCAGCAACAGCGGCGCATCTCCGTGGTGCAGGGCCAGAAGCGGTCGGCCTTCGTCTCGTCGCTGCGATCCGTGTCAGTCATCAGCGGCGGAATCTACGGCTCGCCCCGACACGGACACCACATGACGTTCTTCACACGCGACGTCGTTCACACGCCCGTTCACACGGCGACGAACGATTGTCGTCCTCGATGGCAACAACGATTGAGGAGGAGACCAATGAGTTTCGTGCAGACCATCACGGTCCGCAGCACGAACATGTCCGCGCTCGCCGAGCACCTCGCCGCCTGGCATTCGGAGCAGTGCGGTATCGCACCCGGCTATCAGGGCGCTCGGTTGCTCGCCGACTGTGATCGACCCGATCAGTTCACGATCGAGGCCGCGTTCGCTACGGAGGAAGAGGCGGCCCTGAACAACGGCCGGCCGGAGACCGTGGCGTGGGCGGAAGGCCTTCGCAGCCTCGCTGCAGACGAGCCGCGCTTCGTCGACCAACGGGTGCTGCTCGAGACGTTGCCAAGACACTGACTCGCATATGCCCGGGCGGACTCCGGGCGGGACAACGGGCGGGCCGACGGGGTGGAAGCGGGTGCACGGGTGGCTCAAGGCACCCGCTTCCCACCCCGGTCGGCGACGGGGAACGGGCATGATGGCGCGGGAGGCCGGTGGATGGACGTGCAGGTGCAGTTGCTCGGGCAACCGAGCCTCTCGCGCGGCGGTGAACGAGTCGTGCCGCCGAAGGGGCGAAAGGCCTGGGCGTTGCTGGCCTATCTCGCGCTGGCCGAGCGAGCACCCACGCGCCAGCGCGTCGCGGGGTTGTTGTTCGGTGAAGCCGACGACCCGATGGCCGCGCTCCGGTGGAACCTCGCCGAGTTGCGGCGCGCCCTCGGGAACGCGCAGACCGTGCTGGGCGATCCGATCGAACTGCTCCGCGATGGTGCTTCGATCGACGTCGACGTACTCAGTCATGGCCAGTGGACTCAGGCGATCACGCTCGACGGCCTCGGGCACGACCTGCTCGAAGGGATGGAGTTCGGCGCGGCGCCGGCGTTCGACGCCTGGTTGCTGACGACTCGCCGACACCTGCGCGCGCTGGCGAGCTCGATGCTGCATGAAGCCGGTCTCGCTCTCGTTTCATCGGGTGAGTACACCGCGGCGATCGACGCGTCCGTGCGACTCGTGGAACTGGATCCGTACGACGAGAACGCGCAGACGTTGCTCGTGCGCAGCCTCGCCGCGTCCGGCGACCGGTCCGGCGCCCAGGAGCGCGTCCGCATGTGCACCGACCTGTTCCAGCGCGAACTGGGAATCGAGCCGTCGCATGGACTGCGGCTCGCAGCCGAAGTGTCTCCCGGCACCTCGACGCTCGCGGCCGTCGGCGGCCGTCCGGCTGTGCGGGCGCAGCTCGAAGCGGGCGAGGCCGCGATCGCCGCCGGTGCGGTCGAGGCCGGCTTGCAGTGCTTGCGGCGAGCGGTGGCCGAAGCCGAAGCCTGCGGCTGACGACGACCTGCTCGCTCGCTCGCTGTTCAGCCTCGGCAGCGCGCTCGTGCATGCAGTGCGAGGACGAGACCTCGAAGGCGCTGCCGCGCTGCACGACGCGATCGCCGTCGCCGAGCGGACCGGCGCGAGCAGGGTCGTCGCATCGTCGTCTCGCGAGCTGGGCTTCGTCGACGTCCAACAAGGCCGTCACGAGCGAGCCGAGCTGTGGCTCGCGCGAGCCGAGACGATCGCGGGCTCCGACGTCGCCGAGCTCGCGCGCGTGAACGGCATCCGTGGCATGGCGTTGTCCGACTCGGCTCGCTACCCGGAGGCGATCGAGACCTTGCAGAGGTCGATCAAGTTCGCCAACGACGTGGGCGCCGAGAAGCAGGCTGCGTGGTCGCTGTCACTTCTCGGTCGTGCGCACCTCCTTCGCGGCGACTACGAGCTCGCGACTGCTGCGCTCGACGAGTGCGTCGGTCTCGTCCGAGCCGAGAGCTGGACCGCGTTCCTGCCGTGGCCCGAGGCGCTGAGCGCCGAGCTCGAGTTGCTCGACGGGAACGTCGAGCGCGCCGCGGAAGGATTCGACCACGCGTTCGCGCTCGCGTGCCAGATCGACGACCCGTGCTGGCAAGGACTCGCTGGACGTGGTGCGGGTCTCATCGAAGTCGTGCGATCGTCCTCGACGACCGGCATCGAGCGCCTGCAAGACGCCCGGACGAGGTGCAGCGGCCTGCCCGACAGCTACCAGTGGGTGATCGCGTACGTTCTCGATGCCCTGTGCGCAACTGCCGTGCGAGACCGGCATCCGGCGGCCGTGGCGTGGATCAACGATCTCGAGCGGCTCGCGGCCACGACCGGCATGCGCGAATTCGTCGCGCGCGCCTACGTCCACCGAGCCGGGCTCGGCGAGGCCGGCGCGATCGACGCCGCCCGCGGCTCGGCAGAAGACATCGACAACCCGCTTCTGCACGAGCTCGTCGCGGTCACCCGGTAGCGGCGAGGACGAACCATTCGTCGCCGACCCAGTCGCGGTAGACGTCCGCGCCCATGTCCTCGTAGAGCAAGGTGACCTGGCTCACCTGCGCCCGAAGAGCGTCGACCTTGACGCGGGCGATCTCGTCGCTGAGGCGGAACGCGAGGTCGGTGTCGCGTTCGGGCGTGCGCGGCGGACCCTCGCCGAAGGCCTGCCGATGCGTCGCCAGCCACGCGAACCGGTCGTCGAACTCTGCCGTCTTCGTCGCGTAGTACAGCCGTGCTCCTCGTCGGGCCGCCTGGTCGAAGGCTTTCGTCGTCCAGTCACACACGGTCTGATGGTCGAGGTGGCCGGTCATGCCGTCCGGACCGAAGGTCAGCACCGTGTCCGGCGCCACGGCCACCATGATCTCGGCCAGCCGACCGACGGCGTCGGTCTCGGGGATGTGGGCGCACGCGCCGTCGGGATAGTCGAGCCAGTGGTGCTCGCGTACACCGAGGAGGTCGAGCGACGCCGCCATCTCGACCGTACGGACGTCGGCGAGCGTCGCCAGCGGCCACCGTTCGACATCAGCAGACCCGAGTTCGCCTCGCGTCGCGGTGACGCAGACGACCCGTGAGCCCGCCCGCGTAGCCATCGCCATCACGCCGGCGGACAGATATGCCTCGTCGTCCGGATGAGCCCAGACACCGAGGATCGTGCCGAGATCGCGCACGTCCACTGTTCAGCGCCTCACGGATGCGAGGGCGCCGGCGGCGCGTCCTCGACCTCGAAGAACAAGTCGTCGGCGTAGCACCACCACCAGTCCTCACCGGGTTCGTACGAACGGATCAGCGGATGATCGCGATGCGCGTGCCAGTGGCCCGTCGCGTGACGGTTGGGCGAGTTGTCGCAGCAGCCCACGTGGCCGCAGGACATGCACAGCCGCAGGTGCACCCATCTGCCGCCGATGGGAATGCAGTCCTCACAACCGGAGCTCGAAGGGCTCGACGTCGACAACTCGATCCAGATGCGTGCAGGTCTCGGCCATCGAAGGTTCCTACAGGGGATCGACCGTGAATTGCACGCCGCCGACGTCAGTCGTTCGCTCGCCGTCGACCGTGGCCAGCGCGAGCCCGCAGCCGGTGATGCCCTCATGGCGAGCATCGGCGGCAGGCACGAACGACAACTTCTGTCCGGCGTCGTCGAGGTGGACGGTGGTGTCCACCAGGCGAGCGCCGGGGCCGAGCACCTCCGCCCATCGAGCGGAGACCTTGCCCGGATCCGACGCGGCGACCGTCAGCGAGGTCACGCCGCCGCGGCATCCGGCGGGCGCGCCACCTCGCCAGGCCGGTCCGGCCCACCGCCACGACTCCGGCGGGTCGGCCCAGTCGAGCGAAACGATCGCGCTGCCCATGTCCGACGGGTGGAGATGCGTGCCGGAGACGTCTTCGAGGTCCGCTCGCCAGACGATGCGAATGCCGAGGTCGCAGGCACGCTGACGCGGCACCGAGCGTTCCGCGAACTGGAAGATGGCCATGTAGCCGCCGTCGTCGCCGTCTCGGCGCGCCAGATAGCGCGCGCCAGGCGAGTCATCGGTGATCGGTGTGATCACCTCCAGGAAGCAGTCGCCCGCGGGATACACGCGATTCTCGAGACCGAACTCGCTCACGCCGGGATCGGTGAACGGATCAGTCAGGCCGAGCTCGCGCTCGACGAGAGCTGTCACGGCGGCGAGATCGTCGGTGATCAGCACCACCTGCCTGAGACGGACCGGCACCGGCACGGCGATCACGCTAACCCTGAACCCGGGCGGTCACGGCAGGATCTCGGTCCCATCGAGGTAGCCGAGCTCGAGCAATTTCGTGTGGGGGACCGTGCGCGCCAGCTCGGCGCGGATCGGAGCCAGGTCGGTGTCGACGGAGAACCCGGGCAGCCAGTTGTCGTGGTGCGACAACACGACCCGACCCGCGTCGAGCAGTTCGACCTGGCGGGCAACGAACTGCGCGAGCGAACCTTGGATCGGCTCACCGTCGATGTTGCCTCGACCGGCCGCGGCGACGATCGCGGCGTCGGGGCGGAGGTCGCGCAGGATCCCTGTCCAGTGGCCGGACGTGTCCTGGTACAGCAGGCTGCCGTCCGGCGTGTCGAACAGGTAGACGAGCGCGCCACCGTCGCCGCGGTCGCCCTGCTGTGCGAGAACCAGATGGTCGAGCGACTCCCGTGACAGTCCGGTCGAGAAGTGCCGCGCGAGTTCTGCGAACCGCGCGCGTTGTTCCTGCCACGTCACCCCGAGATCGCCGATGCACACGTCGCCCGCTTGGCTCATCTGACGATGAGACCAGACGCAGGAGTGCTGACTCGGGTACACCGTGACCTTCACGGTGTCGGACAGGGCGACGGTTTCGCCGCCCGCCACGCAGATCATCTGGTCGACCGGCACCCCCGCCTGTTCCATGATGCGCACGGTCTCGTAGCTGCCGATGATGCGTGCCCCCGTGTTGGCCGCAATGCGTTCGGCTCCGTAGAGATGGTCGAAGTGCGAGTGACCCACGACGATCCAGTCGCACTGGTCCACGTCGTCGGCCGTGAGCCCGGTACCAGGGGCGTCGGGGGAACGATCGATGTACGCGTCGAGAAAGATCGTCAGGCCACCGGTGCGCAATCGGAACGTCGCACAGCCGTACCAGTCGAGGGTGGTTGTCATGAAAGCGTCTCGCCCTCAGAAGACGGGGTGGCCGTACATCTCGCCGAGCGGATCGCTGATGAGCTCGATGCGCGCGCCATCGGGATCGTTGAAGTACAGCGACGCGCCGTCGAGGTGCACGTACGGCACGCCCGCCGCATCGAGCTTGTCCTTCAGGTGCTGCCAGCGCGCGGGCTCGACCGAGATGGCGAGATGGTGCAGTCCCCCGAGCACCTCCGCGTACGGCCCGAGATCGAGGCCGGGGAGATCGAAGAACGCGAGCGCGTTGCCGTTGCCGATGTCGAAGAAGAAGTGCGTCGACCCGCCGTAGTCACGGTTCTCGAACATCTCGGTCAGCGGGAACTCGAGCAGCCCTTGGTAGAACTCGACGGTCCGTTCGACGTCGTTGCTCAACAGCGCGACGTGGTGCACGCCTCGCGCCGACGAGGCCGGACGGTTCGGTCCCTTGTTCATCTGGCGCGCCTTGATCTCTTCGCGCCGTTGCGTCGCCTCGTCGCGCGCCGCGCCCTCGAGGCCGGCTTCTGGTTCTTTGTGCGTCGTCATGCGGTCACCCAGATCAGCACCTCGGCTCCGTCGGCGCCAGCGCTCAGCTTCGGTTCGCCGGCGCCGACCAGCCGGGCCGCGTCGCCGGCGACGAGCGTGCCCGCGCCTTCGAGCTCGACCTCGCCCTCCGCGACGAACAGGTGCGCGTTCGGGCCGTCGGGCACGGCCACGGACTCGCCGGGCTTCAAGCGTGCCGCCCCACAAGACCGCGTCCTCCTGCCGTATCGAGATCGCGGCATCGTGTCCCTGCCCGGAAGCGATCGGCTGCAGGCCGCCTTTGTCGAGCTCGGTGTTGATGTCCTTCTGCTCGTAGCCGGGGTCGACCCGCTCGGTGTCGGGCAGCACCCACATCTGGACGAAATGCACGTCCTCTGTCCGCGACGGATTCATCTCGGAGTGCCAGATGCCGGTACCCGCGCTCATGCGCTGCGCGAGCCCGGGATACAGCTCGCCGCGGTTGCCCTCGGAGTCCTTGTGCTCGAGCCGGCCCGACAGCACCCAGGTCACGATCTCCATGTCCGGTGCGGATGCGTCGAAAACCCGGTGCCCGCTGCGACGCGGTCATCGTTGGAGACGAGCAGCAGGCCGTGGTGCGTGTTGGCCGGGTCGTAGTGCCCACCGAAGCTGAAGCTGTGGTGGCTGTCGAGCCAGCCGAGCTTCGTGTGGGGCCGGCTCTCGGCCTTGCGGACGTCAATCGTGGTCATCGGTCGTACTCGCCTTCTCGAACTCGTCGTAGCTGCCGAAGTCGAGGTTCCCGCCGGACAGGATCACCCCGACCCGGTCCGGTAACACCTCCGGGAACGCAAACACTCCCGCCAGTGCGGCCGCGCCACTCGGTTCGACCACCAGCTTGCACCGCTCGAACAGAAACCGCATCGCCTCGAGGATCGCCCCGTCCTCGACGCGCACGATTCCTTCGACGTGCTCGCTGAGAATTGCGAATGTCCGAGCACTCAATGTCGCGAGCAGACCATCCGCGATCGTGGAGCCCTCGCTCCGCGGCTCGAGCTCGCCCCGCTCCAGCGACCGGTAGGCGTCGTCGGCGCCGGCTGGTTCGGCGCCCCAGATCCTGGTGGCCGGGGTTCATGCCATGTGCCGCGATGGCCGTTCCGCTCAGCAGTCCGCCGCCGCTCACGGGAGCGATGACCAGGTCGACGTCCGGATGTTCCTCGAGCAGCTCGACCGTCGCGGTCCCGGCGCCGGCGATGACGCGCTGATCGTCGTAGGGATGCACCTCGTGCGCGCCGGTCTCCGCGAGCACCTCGGCGAGCTTCGCCTCGCGGGCGTCCAGCGTCGGGGCGCATTCCACGACGTGGCCGCCGTAGCCGCGAACCGCGTCGACCTTGGCGCTGCGGCGCGCCTGCAGGCATCACGACGTAGCACGGGATGCCGCACGCACGGGCCGCGAGCGCGAGGGCACCGCCGTGGTTGCCCGACGAGTGCGCTGCGACCCCGACGGGATGCTTCGGTCTCGGGCACCTGGAGCACCGCGTTGAACGCGCCTCGCGCCTTGAACGCGCCGCTGCGTTGGAAGTTCTCGCACTTGAGCAGGACGTGGGTGCCGGCGCGCTCGTCGAGCGTCCGACTCGTCATCACCGGCGTTCGATGGACGTGCGGCGCGATCCGCGCACGAGCCGCACAGACGTCGTCGAACGTGATCACACGCTGATGCGGAACAAGTCACGCGCGTTCTGTCCGAGGAACGCGGCGCGACCCTCCTCCGAGAACGACGCTGCGAGCTCGTCGAGGTCGAGCACGTACTCGGGTGTGTGATCCGCGTGCGGGAAGTCGGACGCCCACATGAATCGGTTGCCGAAGCGCGTCACGCAAGCGCGGGGATCGTGCGCTCGTCTGGATCGCACGAGATCCAGATGCGGTCCCGGAAGTAGTCGCTCGGCTTGTGCTCGAGCGGCACCCGCTGGCCGATGAACGTGTGTCCGTACACGGCGTCGATGCGGTCGAGCCAGTAGCCGATCCAGCCGCCACCCGACTCGAGCACGATGACTCGGAGCCGTGGGAACCGATCGAACACGCCGTAGTCGAACAGCGTCGTGAACTGGTGGCGCACGCCGTCGGATGCGGTCACGGACGTCAGCAGGCGAAGCTGCTTCACGTTCTCCCACGAACCCATGCGCGTCCCCTTCGTCCACTGCGGCTCGAACGTCGGGTGGATGGCGAACGGGACGTCGAGATCCTGCGCGGCCGCGAAGACCGGGTCGTTGTCGGGATGCCCGAGTGGTCGGCCGTCGTGGGTGAACGGTGCCACGTACGCGCCGCGCGCGCCTTCGCCGACGGCTCGCTCGAGCTCCTTCGCGGCGGCCGGCGGATCGCTCAACGACAGGTGCGCGGTCGGAACCAGGCGGTCGCTGCCCGAGCAGAACTCACAGATCCATCGGTTGTAGGCCGCGCGTGTAGGCCTGCGACAGCTCGGGGTCCTCGACCTCGGCCTCCCACAGCAGTCCGATCGTCGTGTAGAGGACGACGGCGGTCGATGTTCTCCGCGTCGAGCAGCTTCAGCCTCTCGTCGGGGTCCATGCTGCCGAACGGCGCCTCGCCGAGGTAGGTGCGTTCCGGATCGAGCTGCATCGATCGCAGATCAGGATCTCCCATCGCCCCGAGCGTCGACGGGAAGCCGCGCCGGCTGAGCTTCGACCGCTCGCCTCCGATCTCGAGCTCTTCGAGGTCGTTCTCGTCGCGCACGATCCGCAACGCCCGGTCGCGGTACTTCGGGTCGATGTAGGTCTCCCACAGGTCGGGTGGCTCGAGGATGTGGCCGTCTGCATCGACGGCACCGTCGAAGGACAACCGCTCTGTGTCGTGGAGGGTCTTGGCCATGACTGCAGTTTCGTCCATCGGCCCCCCATCGCGATGCTCCGGTCAGGGGTTCGAGGCGTACCCTGGCTGCGACCGTTCGAGGAGGTCGTGGTGAGTCGAGTGCGACGTGGGTTCAAGCTCGCCGGAGTGAGCTGGCGGGTGATCGTCGCGGAGCCGGCGATCCTGTTGGTGCTCGCCGTGGGACTCGTCGGAATGGTGGTTCGTGTCGGGCGGGCTGTTCCTGTTGCTGTTCCGCCGGTTCCCGACCGCCGACGACTTCCAGTTCCCGGGCTACCTCGTCGCCCTGCCCGTGCTCGGCTTGGGATCGGTCGTGACGACCTACTGCAAGGTCGCCGTGTCGGTCATGGCGGACCAGCGGCTGCGCGGTGACGACTCGTCGGTGTCCGACGGCATGAGCGTCGCAACGGCCAAGCTGAACCGGATCGTGTCGTGGACGTTGGTGTCGATCGCCGTCGGGCTGGTGCTGCAGGTCATCGCGGACCGCTTCCGGCTGGCGGGCACGCTCGTGTCCAACCTGCTCGGCATGGCGTGGAACCTCGGAACGATGTTCGTGATCCCGGTGATCGCGCTCGAGGACCTGTCGGTGCGGGAGCTCGCTACGCCGATCCGCATCGATCTTCAAGTCGAAGTGGGGCGAGTCGGTTGTCGCACAAGGCACGGTCGGACTCGCGGTCATGCTCGCGGCGTTCCCCGCGATGCTCGTCGTGGCCCTGTTCGCCGCGATCTCGGTTCCGCTCGCCATCGCCGCCGGCGTCTTGTTGTTCGGTGCGTTGGCTCTGATCTCCGGTGCGCTCGATGCGGTCGTCGACGTCGCGCTGTATCGCTACGCGATGGACGGCACCGTGCTCGGCGCGTTCACCGCCGAAGACCTCGACGGCACCTTCCAGCCCAAGCGCCGCGACTTCTGACCACTCCTTCCGTTCATTCTGGCGTCAACCACGGCGCATATCCGCACTGGTCGACGCCAGAACGAGAAAGGGGCGACTCAGTCAGTTGCGCAGGGCAGCGGTCGACCAGGTCGGCGACGTCGTTCGCAGTGCGACGGCGGCCGGGACGACCGTGCGTGCAACCCGTGCACGAGCGCGCCGTGCACGCCGTGGAGCACGAACGCCGTCGCGGTCTGCACGTCTTGGGCGCGCAGCTCACCGGACTCGACGCCTTCCTCGATCAGATCGGTGAGGTCGTTGCGCACACCGGCGAACGCATCGTCCTCACTGAAGCCGGCCTCGTGGAACAGCAGGTGATGCAACTCGTGATGCTCAGCGGCGAAGTCGAACAACCCGACGATCATCTGCCGAATGCGCGCCGACACCGGTTTGCCCGGCTGCGGCCGGAGCGCTGCCGCGCACTGGTCGAGGTATCTCGACCGGAGCGCCGCCAGCAGGTCGTCCTTCGACTCGTAGTACAGGTACATCGTTCCCTTGGCCACGCCCGCGGCGTCGGCCACGTCCGCCACGGTCGTGGCCCGCAGACCGCGCTCGAGCAGGACCTGTTGCGCGGCATCGAGGAGTTGTTCGCGCCGCACATCGGGAGGTTGGCGTCGAGGCGCGGCCTTGGCCATGCGTCACACGATACGCCATTGCCGACTGACCGTCGGTCATGTAGGTTCCGTTGTATCGACTGACCGTCGGTCAGTCATCCTGAAGTTCGACCGGCCAGGAGGCTCTGCCATGACGCACTCGCACGAGACAGCCGTCCCCAACCACCACGCAAGCAACGCCCCCTTCTCCGGCGCGTCCGGCCTGCTCGTCGGCCTCACCATGGTGTGGGGGCGTGGCGGCGTCGCCCGGTTGGCCGCCGACCTCACGAACGTCACCGAGCAGGATCACGTCGTCGACGTCGGCTGCGGTCCCGGTGCGCTCGTGCGAGAGGCGCAGCGGCGCGGTGCACGCGTCACCGGCGTCGATCCCGCTCCTGTCATGTTGACGCTCGGCCGGGCGCTCACCCGCAACCGCGCTCTCGTCTCCTGGACCAAGGGAGCAGCCGAAGCGCTCCCCCTGCCCGACGTGTCGGCCACGGTCCTGTGGTCGGTCTCGACCGTCCATCACTGGACCGACGTCGAGCAAGGTCTGCGAGAGGCGCATCGCGTCCTCCAGCCGAGCGGGCGTCTGCTCGCGGTCGAACGGCTCGTGAGCCGCGGAGCCACCGGCCACTCCAGCCACGGATGGACGATCGAGCAGGCAGAGTCGTTCGCGGGCCTGTGCGAGGCGTGTGGTTTCGAGAGCGTCCGCACGGAGACGCACGTCGACCGACCGCCGCCAGGTCGTGGCCGTCCAGGCCGCGCGGTCACCGGCGACGTCAGGCGCGAAGGACCTCGCGGGTGCCGCGCGCGATCTCGATGTCCTCACGCGCCTCGATCACGAAGACCTCGACGTCGCGCGCGAACCATGAGACGCGATCGAGAACGAGGGCTCGCAACGACGCCGAGTTCTCGCCGATGCCGCCGGTGAAGACCAGTCCATCGACCCCGCCGGCCGAGACGGACATCGCCGCGATCGGCTTGACTCACGCGCTGCACCCAAAGGTCCCGCGCGAGGACAGCGTGCTCGTCGCCACGTTCGGCCGCAGCGTTCGACCTCGCGCATGTCCGCGGTTCCGGCGAGCCCGAGCAACCCGGATCGATGCTGCAGCCCGTCGGCCAGTTCCTGGCGGTCGAGGCCGGAGTCGAGCAGCCACATGAGCATGCCGACGTCGACGCTCCCCGAGCGCGTCGCCATCGGAACGCCCTCGTTCGGTGTGAAGCCCATCGTCGTGTCGACGCAGCGCCCGTCGACCACCGCACTGCAGACTCGACCCGGCACCGAGATGGCACGTCACGAGCCGGTGGAGCGGGTGGCCGGCCAGCTCGACCGCGCGCCGTGCCGCGTACGCATGCGACAGGCCGTGGAAGCCGAACCGGCGCAGGCCGAACCGTTCGCGCCACTGCGATGGCAACGGATAGGTCGCGGCCGGCGACGGGATCGACGCAGTGGAACGCAGTGTCGAAGCAGGCAACGACAGGCACTTCGGGCAGCAGTCGTCGCAGCGCCCGGATGCCTGCGAGCGCGAGCGGCTGGTGCAAGCGGAGCCAGAGGGGACGAGCGCCTCGAGCGCGGTGAGCACGTCGTCGTCCACGCGACTCGGGCGCGACGAACTGCGAGCCCCCGTGGACGACCCGATGTCCGACCGCGTCGACGACGCCGCAGCCGTCGACGAAGCGCCGGAGGGCGTCCGTCGTCGTCAGGTGACGCGTCCTCACTGGCAACGAGCGTCGTCGTCGCCGTCGAGCATGCGCAGCTTCAGGCTCGACGAACCCGCGTTGACGACGAGGACACGCACCTTGGCGAAGACGCTCAGCCGGGCCACACCCAGTCGCGGATGTGCGGGCGGGTCGTCGCCGACCTCGCGGGTGTACGCGCGAGCCTCGACGTCGCGCGTCGTCCATGTACTGGCGGAGCAGCGCGCAACGGGACGAGAGCCCCGGGCACCCGGTCGATCACGTCGATGACGAGGTGGAATCGGTCCATGTCGTTCAGCATCACCATGTCGAACGGCGTCGTGGTCGTTCCCTCCTCGATGTAGCCGCGCACGTGCATGTTGGTGTGGTTGCTGCGTCGGTACGTGAGGCGGTGGATCAACGTCGGATACCCGTGATAGGCGAACACGACCGGCCGGTCGGTGGTGAAGATGGCGTCGAACTGCTCGTCGGACAACCCGTGCGAGTGCTCCACCGCGGTCCTGGAGCCGCATCAGGTCGACGACGTTGACGACGCGAACCTTGAGGTCGGGCAGCTCCTCACGGAGCAGACACGCCGCAGCGAGCACCTCGAGCGTGGGGATGTCGCCGCAGCACGCGAGCACGACGTCGGGGTTGCCGTCGTCGGAGTTCGACGCCCACTCCCAGATGCCGAGTCCACGCGTGCAGTGCAAGACCGCTTGGTCCATCGACAGGTAGTTCAGTGCCGGCTGCTTGCCCGCGATGATCACGTTGACGTACTGGCGCGTCTTCAGGCAGTGATCGACCGTCGACAACAACGTGTTGGCATCCGGCGGCAGATACACACGCGTGATCTCGGCCTTCTTGTTGACGACGTGATCGATGAAGCCGGGATCCTGGTGGCTGAACCCGTTGTGGTCCTGGCGCCACACGTGGCTCGACAAGAAGTAGTTGAGTGAGGCGATCGGCCGTCGCCACGGGATCTGGTTCGTGACCTTCAGCCACTTCGCGTGCTGGTTGAACATCGAGTCGACGATGTGGATGAAGGCCTCGTAGCAGTTGAACAAACCGTGGCGTCCAGTGAGCAAGTAGCCCTCGAGCCAGCCCTGACACAGATGCTCGGACAGGACCTCCACCACCCGTCCGTCGGGCGCGAGATGATCGTCGTCGGGCTCGGTCAGGCGACCCATGCTCGATCGGTCACGTCGAAGATGGCGCCGAGTCGGTTCGATGCCGTCTCGTCGGGGCCGAACACGCGGAAGTTGTCGGGGTTCATCGCGACGACGTCGCGGAGGTAGCCGCCGGTCACTCGCGCCGCTTCGCTCGTCGTTGCACCGGGAGCGGGCACGTCGACTGCGTACGTCGCGAAAGTCCGGCAGGCGTAGGTCGTGCAACAGTTGCACCGCCGTTGGTGTGCGGGTTCGCGCTCATGCGGCGCTGTCCGCTTCGGGGCGAGGTCCGACGAGGTCGGGCCGCAAGCCTGCCGCCGTCGTCGAACAGCTCGTCGGGCCGGTACGAGCGAAGCCATTCCTCGAGCATCCGCCGTTCGTGCTCGTCGGTGCGCGGCTTCGACAGCGGTACCTGGTGCGCGCGGAACGTCCCTTCGATCCGCTTGCCGTCGAGCTCCTTCGGTCCAGTCCATCCCTTGGGCGTCCGCAGCACGATGCACGGCCACGTAGGACGCCGGACGTCGCCGGACCGCGCCCGCTCCTTGATCGTCGGCGATCTCGTCGAAGACCTCGTCCATGCAGGCGGCGAGCGCCTGGTGCACCTCGGTGGGCTCGGATCCCTCGACGAACCAGGGTCGATGGCCGTAGCCCTCGAGCAGCTTGCGGAGCTCGTCTTCCGGTATGCGCGCCAGGACGGTCGGGTTGGCGATCTTGTACCCGTTGAGGTGGAGGATCGGCAGCACGCTTCCGTCGCGAGCAGGGTCGAGGAACTTGTTCGAGTGCCACGAAGCAGCGAGTGGTCCGGTCTCCGCTTCACCGTCGCCGATGACACACGCCACGACGAGGTCGGGATTGTCGAACGCGGCGCCGTACGCGTGCGTCAGCGCGTAGCCGAGCTCACCGCCCTCATGGATCGATCCGGGCGTCTCCGGCGCGACGTGCGACGGGATGCCGCCCGGGAACGAGAACTGGCGGAAGAGTCGCCGCATGCCGTCCTCGTCGAGACCGATCTGCGGATAGACCTCGCTGTACGTGCCCTCGAGCCACGCCGCCGCGACGATCGCGGGACCGCCGTGACCTGGACCGGTGACGAAGATCATGTCCACGTCGCGCTCGCGGATCACGCGGTTGAGATGGCAGTACAGGAACGTCGAGGCCGGGCGACGTGCCCCAGTGGCCGAGCAGTCTGGGCTTGATGTGCTCGGGCGCCAACTGTTGCTTCGAGCAACGGGTTGTCGAGCAGGTAGATCTGCCCGACAGCGAGGTAGTTGGCGGCTCGCCACCACGCGTCGAGTAGCGACAGTTCCTTGTCATCGATCGATGGCATCGCTCGTCATCCTCGCGCCACGTCGGTCGCCGCTGTCACTCGAAGGGCTGTCTCGTCGACATCGCGTGGGCGTTCTGTCATCGGCTGAATGACAGGACGCCCAAACGTCGCGAACGTTCAGGTCGGCGCGAAGGTAGCGGCCACCGGCGGCTCGATCTCGGCGTCGACGAACGGCGTCGCGACCTCGTCCGAGGGCGCTCGCCGGTCGATCCGACGCATAGCGCGAGCGACCGCGATCGCGTAGATCGCCACCGCGCCGAACTGCACCGCGTGGAACCCGAACGTCATCGAGAGCATCGTCGTCAGCACCGATCCGATCACGGAGAAGAACCCGTTCACCGCCCAGCCCAGGCCACGTACTGCTCGGCGTGCGGCGTCAGCCTCGCGACCGCGGCCAGGCCGAACGGCATGAACATCCCGAGGCACAGGCCGAGCGGGGCCAGAGCACGGCGACGGAGACGATCACACGCACCGCGAGTCCGTTGTGCTGCAGGTCATCGGTCACGGCGTCGAGGCCGAACTCGTAGAAGAGCGGTGAGCGACGCGATCGCGACGAGCAGGACGGGCATGACGGACCGGGCGCGCGTGCGTGAACCGTTGGCTCACGAGGGCGCCGATACCGGTCGACGACGAGCAGAGCGGCGAGCGTGACCGTCAGCGAGTAGGTCGGATAGCCGAGGAACCGGATCAGCCGCTGGATCATCGTGATCTCGAACAACATGAAGCCGAGTCCGAGCGCGGCGAAGTACACGGCCGAGACGCCCTTGGCCGGCAGGGCTCGCCACTGTCTTCGCACCACGACGAACGGCAGCAGCAGGAAGATCGCGGCGAAGAGCGATCGACAGATGCCGAACAGCAGGATCAGCACCCGCTCGCCGATCGAGTCCTCCGGATCGTGAACGTCGATCGGGTGCAGATAGTTGCGGAGCACGTCGCTGAACGTCGAGAAGTGCCAGAAGAAGGGCGCATCGTCGGAGACCGCCGAGATGTCCTTCGGGTACGATGGCAACGAGCTGCTTGACCTCGCTGTCGCTGCCGCCGCCAACCGGCTGACGAGGTAGTCGGGATCGGCGGCACGCCCGGTGCGTAGAACAGCGTCTCGTGCGGGATCTGCGTGACGCCGGAGGTGAACTGCTCGACCTCGGCCGGCGTGAACGGCGTGCGCTTCACGACGATCGTCGAGAGGTCGCCCGACGTGTCGGTGAGATAGCCGGACACCAGGAGGTGGTTGCTCGGATCGCTCACCCCGAGGTCCTCGAGCGCGGCGCGCGCGGTGACGACGTAGCGAGCCGTGCGGTTCGGCGTGTTCCGCAGGTCGAGCTCGCCGAACTGCACGACCATGATCCCGTCGTCGGACAGATGCCGCAGCGTCTCGGCGATCATCTGCCGGGTGTAGAGGTAGCTCTCGGACAGCACGAACGCGCCGGACGAAGCGGCGTTCGTCGCCGCGTAGCTGTCGGGCGCGACGTACCACACGAGGTCGTACGCGATGTTCGAACGCGCGAGGTACGTACGGCCGTCGCCTTGGGTGAGGTGCGACGTCAGGACGTTCGGTCGAGGTGGCCCGTGTAGTCGGCGAACTGGTTCTTGAGGATGCCGACCGTGACCGGGTTCAGCTCGACGGCTTCGATGTCGGGCGCGTGGAAGTACAGCGACGCGAGGATCTCGTTGCCGCCGGCGGATCCGATGATCAACTCACGTCTGCGGCGGCTTGCCGAGCACCTGGAACGGTGTGGCCCGCGGATCGGTGGCGTACTGGCCGAGCGTCGACGGGTCGCCGTTGAACTCGTGGATGCCTGACCCGAACGTGCCGTCGTGCGCCAGCGAGCTGGTCTGTGGTGTGCGCCACCGATGCCGAGCACGTCGACCCGGAACACCGGACCCCAGTCGGAGTACAACGCACCCTGCGCCGCGAGATCTTCGTGGCCTCGACTTTGACGTCCGGGCAGCGAGCTTCGCCGGACTGAACCCGACGAAGAGCAGCACGACACTGCGACGCGCGAACGACGAAGAGCATCGACCGTCGGCGGCAAGATTCGACGATGCCGACCACGGCGAAGACGAGTGCGGCGAGGATGATCACCGTCGGTGCGCCGAGCCGGGTGATGAGCGGAACCGCGAGGAAACAGCCGAGACCTGCGCCGACGAGGTCCGCGAAGTACACCCGGCCCACCGCCTCGCCGGCGCGGCCGAGGAGAACCGACACGATCACGCCGAACGCGATGAAGCTCGCGAACAAGCGTGAAGCAGATGACGCCGAGCAGGGCGAGGTTCTTCACGCGACGCGCGGGTGCCGTAGTCCCAGATCGGTCCGCGTGTCGATCGGGAGCCTGGCGATGACGAAGTAGCCGACTGCGATGCTCAAGCGCGCCGACCGTGGCGCACGTCCCGACGACGTCGGTCCGTCGACCACCGGCGGACGGGTCGCACGACGGCGACGAACACCCCTCCCGTTCCGATGCCGAGCAGGGCGAGGCCGATGACGAGGTACGTGTAGTAGTACCAGAGCTTGTACGAGACGATCCGCGTGTAGCCGACCTCGAGCAGCAGCCCGCCGAGACTGACGAGCAGGAGGGCCAGCCATCTGGGCATGCGGATGGTGGGCTGCGTCCTGCGGCTCACGGAGCGAAACCTAGAGGACGCGGGGGTGGCGATGGTGGTACCCCGTCGTGTACGCGGCGAGCGATGAGTTCGGGGCTCGGCGGTCGTCTGACCTGCATGCAGGCAGCGACGACGTCGATCCGCGCCCGAACCCGACCGCTCGGCGCAGCGCGCCCGTAGGCTCGCGGGCCATGGCTGCGCGTCCCGATACCGAACCACGACCACCCCCGATCTCGAACCGCAGGACCTCGAGATCCATCGCCGGGAGCTCACCGGCTACTGCTACCGGATGCTCGGGTCGGTGTTCGAGGCCGACGACGCCGTGCAGGAGACGATGGTCCGCGGCTTGGCGGCAACTGCGACGAGCTTCGAGGGTCGTTCGTCGGTGCGGTCGTGGCTGTACCGCATCGCCACCAACGTCTGCCTCGACATGCTCCGAGGCCGCCAACGCCGCGCCCTGGCCATGGACCTCGGTCCGTCGTCGACCGCGGACTCGTTCCTCGGCACGACCAAGCCCGAATCGGCGTGGGTCACGCCGATCCCCGATGGACGTGTGGTGCCCGAGGACGGCGACCCGGCTGAGCTCGCCGCGTCGCAGGGAGTCGATCCGGCTCGCGTTCGTGACTGCGCTCCAACACCTCCCGGCACGCCAACGTGCGGTGCTGATCCTGCGCGAGGTGTTGCGGTGGCAGGCCAGCGAGGTCGCCGAGCTGCTCGACACGAGCGTCGCATCCGTCAACAGCGCGCTCCAGCGGGCGCGAGCGACGCTTGTCGAGCCGCGAGGCCGGCGCGCCCGAGGTCGAAGTCGTCGATCCGAGCCAGCGAGAGTTGCTCGCCCGCTACGTCGACGCGTTCGAGCGCTACGACATCGCATCGCTCGTCTCACTGCTCCGCGATGACGCCGTGATGTCGATGCCGCCGTACGACTTCTGGTTGCGGGGCCCGCAGGAGATGGGCCGGTGGTTCCTGGGCGAGGGTGCCGGGTGCCGAGGCTCCCGACTCGTCGCCACGACCTCCAACGGCTGCGCGGCGTTCGGCTCGTACCGGGTCGACGCGGAGGGCGGCTACTTCCCCTGGGCGATCCAGGTGATCGAGGTCTCAGGAGATCGGATCGTCGGGCATCACAACTTCCTCGACACCAGCCTGTTCGCCGTGTTCGGTCTCCCGGACCGTCTCGACCCGTAGGACACGCGGCGTCCCGAGCACCTCCGCCAGTCCGGCGAGGTCGAGCAGCCCGGTCAGCTCCGGGCAGGGATCACGAACCTCGATCGTGCACCCGATGCGGTGCGCGAACAGTTGCAGCCGAGCCAGGGCGTCGACGATCGCGAGGTCGCGCCGGTCCCAGTGACGTGATCGACCAGATCGCGACGTCGTCGCCGGCGCACGAGAGGACCACGGTCGCCTCGCGATCGCGCCGATCCACGAACGTAGGACGACGCGCTTCGGCGAGGACTCATCGGTGAGCGATGAGTTCTGCGCCCGCCGGCCGTCCAATTGCGAGCGGGCACAACCCAGTCGACAGAGGAGAACGCGATGAGCCTTCCGCGAGTGGCGTCACGAGAGGAGTGGTTGGCGGCACGCAAGGAGTTGCTGGCAGACGAGAAGGCGATGACCCGAGCGCGGGACAAGCTCAACACCAAGCGGCGCGAGCTGCCCATGGTGAGGATCGACAAGGAGTACGTCTTCGAGGGCAGGAACGGGAAAGCGACGTTGCTGGACCTGTTCGAAGACCGACGTCAGCTCGTCGTCGTGCACTTCATGTTCGACCCGAGCTGGGACGACGGCTGCCCGAGCTGCACCGCCGGAGCCGACGAGGTGTCGGCAGGGTCTGATCGACCATCTCCACACTCGCGACACCACGCTGGCGTACGTGTCACGGGCGCCCATCGACAAGATCGAGCGCTACAAGGCCAAGCGGGGTTGGACGTTTCCCTGGTACTCGTCGTTCGGGAGCGACTTCAACTACGACTTCCACGTCACGCTCGACGAATCGGTCGCTCCGATCGAGTACAACTTCCGCACGAAGGCGGAGCACGCCGAACGGGGCGTGGACTTTCGAGGGCGGCGAGTCGTTCGAGATGCCCGGACGCAGCCACTTCCTGCGCGACGGCGACAGCCATCTTCCACACGTACTCGGTCTACGCGCGGGGTCTCGAGTCGATCGGTGGTTCGTACTACCTGCTCGACGAGACCGCGCTCGGACGCCAGGAGGCATGGGAGGAGCCGAAGGGCCGCGCCGCCGATGCACGAGGCTGCCGTGCCCGACTTCGCGACCTGAGCGCTCGGGCCGACCGAGCCCTGTGACGTGTACACAGCTCGCAGCAGGACGGCGGGCTGTGCGAACATGTGTTCGTGTACGGCGAGGCGACGATCCTGCACGCCGATCTCGACTCCTTCTACGCGTCGGTCGAGCAACGCGACGACCCACGCCTGCGCGGCCGGCCGGTCATCGTGGGCGGCGGGGTCGTGCTCGCCGCCAGCTACGAGGCCAAGGCCTACGGCGTGCGCACCGCGATGGGCGAGGTCCTCGCCCGCCGCCTGTGTCCGGACGCGATCGTGGTCTCGCCGCGAATGTCGGCATATTCCGAGGCCAGCAAGGCCGTGTTCGACGTGTTCAACGACACCACGCCCGCTCGTCGAGGGGATCTCGATCGACGAGGCGTTCCTCGACGTCGGCGGGCTGCGGCGGATCGCCGGCGCGCCGATCGAGATCGCCCGTCGCCTGAAGCGCGACGTCGCTCGAGCGGGTCGGCCTGCCGATCACCGTCGGCGTGGCACGCACGAAGTTCCTCGCCAAGGTGGCCAGCGAGGTGGCCAAGCCCGACGGGCTCCTGCGTGGTTCCGCCCGACGCCGAGACTCGACTTCCTCCATCCCCTCCCGGTCGAGCGGCTGTGGGGCGTCGGCACGGTGACGGCCGAGAAGCTCCACCACCGAGGCGTGACGCACCGTCGGCGAAGTCGCAGTGCTCGGCGAGGCGGCGCTCGTGTCGATGCTCGGGCGGGCCGTCGGACGGCAGCTCCACGCGCTCGTCGCACAACCGTGATCCTCGGCGAGTGCAGGTCGGCCGGCGGCGTGGATCGATCGGATCACAGCGCGCCCTCGGACGCTCGCCTCGCTCGCGAGCGGATCTCGAGGCGTACCTCGCCGGGCTCGTCGACCGGGTCACGCGCCGAATGCGGGCCGCCAATCGCGTCGGACGCACGGTCGTGTTGCGACTGCGGTTCGACGACTTCTCGCGAGCGACGCGTTCGCACACGATGCCCCGCTCGACCGCGCACACCCAGACGATCCTCATCGCGGTCAAGCGGCTGCTCGCCGGCGCGATGCCGATGATCGAACAGCACGGCATCACGCTGGTCGGCATCTCGGTCGCCAACCTCGACAACGACGACGCCGTGCAGCTCACGCTGCCGTTCGACCGTTACAGCGACGCTCTCGACGGGGCGCTGGACGAACTCCGTGAGCGGTACGGCTCGGCGGCCATCACCCGCGCCGTGCACCTGGGACGCGACCCCGGGCTCACCGTCCCGCTGCTCCCTGATTAGCTTCGAGCGACTCGAGTGATGTCATTCTTTGGCTCCCTTGTCCCCCGGCAAGGCGTCGAGTTCCGACTGGTGCCAGACCGGACTGTCGCCGGCTGTCTCCACGTTGAAGCCGTAGTCGAAAACGAGCGTGCCGCCGTAGGTAGCTCCCCAGGACACGAGCGCCGCGATCACGATCGACAGGATCATGATCGGGACCGGTGTCGACTTCTCGGTGTGATAGCTGTTCAACCGAAGCGCGATGTCGGCGAGCGCGAGGACCGTGACGGTCACCATGATCGTGGCGTGTGTGTTGGCGGTCCGGCGCGCTTGTGTGCCCTGCTCGGTCGAACGCAGCCAGTCGAAGAATCCCGTCAACGCCGCGAGCACCGACACCACCGCACCACAGATGAACACGAACGTTCCTGCATGCCAGAGCTCTCGTCCCCAGGTCCGCTTGTCGCCACCGATGACCGATCCGACGTCGAAGAGCGCGCCGAGCACGTACGCGACGATCGGGAAGTCGGTCAGGGGGGGATGGAACGGCTTCCCTGCCCAACCTCGCAACCCCTTGAACTGCCTGCCGCGCAGCGTGATCGCCGGGCGTACCGAGAAGCGGCGCATCGCGACCTCCTGTCCTGGGCCGTCCCAACCATTCGATCCCATCCGGCGGCGGCTGTACACGTTCGTGGTCGGTGCCGAGGAGCCCGTCGGCCGCGAGGAGGCGGCTGAGGCCGTCGCCATCGGCCGCTCCCTGGCTGCGTACCACCTCGACCAACTCGTCGAAGACGGCTTGCTCGAGGTGAGCTACGCGCGTCGCACCGGCCGGACGGGGACAGTGCTGCGTCGTGCTCCGCTCGCGGCCGAGCCGCAGCTGATCAGCCGTTGCGCGGGAGATCTCGGAAGGGGGTATCGCGGTCGGTGCTCGGCTCACGGGGAAGACCCAGGACCTTCTCGCCGAGAATGTTGCGTTGGATCTCGTCGGTACCGCCGGCGATCGACTGCGCGGGGACCGATACGAGGATCTCGGCGACGACCCCGCCGAGCAGACTCGTGGGCCCCGTCAGCATGCCGTCGCTTCCTGCGAGCATCGTGTGGACGCGTGCGGCTTGACGCGCCACCTCGCTGAGCGCCAGCTTGCCGATGGACCCCTCCGCGCCCGGCGGTCGCCCGAGCGCGCGAGCCGCTCGTGCCCGATCGGCCGTCCACCCACTCGCTCGGTGCATCGACAGCAGCTTGGCGATCGCTTGGCGCACGACCGGGTCCTCCGCGCGGCCCGAGGCTCGCGCCCGATCGACGACGAGGTCGACGCGGCCGGCGCGTTGCGGGTACCACGCGTACGTGGCGAAATGCTCCTCGGCCTCCTTGCGCGCTTCGTCGAGTGCACGACCCGAGCGGGGCGAGAACTGCGGCCTGCCCATGCCGCCGAATCGACGTTCGTACGCGAGTGTCGTGAGGGCGACGGTCCAACCTGCGCCGACGTTGCCGACCACGAGGTCGCGCGGGATCCGGGCATCCGTCATGAACACCTCGTTGAACGAGCTGTGGTCGTTCATCTGGCGCAACGGTCGGGCTTCGACTCCTTGCTGTCGCATCGGAAGCGCGAAGTAGGTCAATCCGCGATGCTTCGGCGCGTCCCAGTCCGTGCGGGCGACGAGCATGCCGAAGTCGGCGTGGTGCGCGCTCGTGTTCCACACCTTCTGCCCGTTGACCACCCACTCGTCACCGTCGAGCTCGGCCCGCGTGGTGAGTCCTGCGAGGTCAGAGCCGGCGCCAGGTTCACTGAACAGCTGGCACCACGTCTCCTCGCCGGTGAGGATCGGTCGAAGCAGACGCTCGCGAACGTCGTCGGGGCCGTGCTCGAGGATCGTCGGGCCGGCGAGCCACGCCCCGCTGCCGAGCGGGAGACCGACGGCCCCCACGGCACGGATCTCGTCGCCGACGACGTCGTCCGTCCACGCCGGCAACCCCCGTCCGTGCCAGCGCTGCGGCCACGACGGGACGGCCCACCCCGAAGCCACCAGCAACCGTCGCCACTCGACGAGCGGCAGGTCCGGATCCCACGTCTCGTCGAGCCACGCTCGCACCTCGCGGCGGACGCCGTCGGCGGTCACGGTCTCGGTCATCGCGCCACCGGCGACTACGACGATGCGTCCAGGCCCGCGTACGCGCTGAACGCGATCTCGACGCCGCGGAGGTCGCCGAGGGTCCCTTCACCCATCTTGTTCATCACGTAGGCGACGACCATGCGCGCGTCGAGATCGACGAGGACCAGCGATCCGCCCCAGCCGCCCCAGAAGCACGTACGCGGGTTCTCGCTGATCGGCGTGTTCGGCGAGTTCAGCCCGTAGCCCATGCCGAAGCGCAGTGGTACGCCGAGCACCAGGTCGGTCGTGTACGACATTTCTTCGAGCACGGCTTCGCAACCGGCCTCGGACAGCAGGCGGACACCGTTGAGCTCTCCTCCGCACGCGAGCACCGACTGGACCGTCGCGACCGATCGGGCGTTGCCGTGACCCCCAGCAGCGGGGATCTCGCTCCGACGCCAGTCGATCTCCCACGACTGCTCCGCCGAGATCGTCGGGTTCGTCATCGTACGGACGGCGACGCTGTCGGGGTCGAGCCCTTCCATCGGCAACGGGGGCGGCGGGATCACGAGGGCAACGCGCTCGTCGTGCTCCGGCCCGGTCCCGATGTGGAAGTCGGCGACGAGCGGACGCGCGATCTCGTTGGCGAAGAACGTGCCGACGCTGCTACCGGTGATGCGCCGGACGATCTCGCCGACGAGATATCCCTGCGTGATCGCGTGGTAGCCGTTCGCCGTACCCGGTTCCCACCAAGGCTCTTGCGCGGCGAGCAGCGACGTCGCCTTGTCCCAGTCGTAGAGGTCCGACGGTTGCATCGGTTCCTGCCATCCCGAGAGGCCGGCGCTGTGACTGAGAACGTGAGCGACTTCGACGCCTTCTTTCCCGTTCTCCTTGAACTCCGGCCAGTAGCGCGCGACCGGCGAGTGCAAGTCGAGTTCACCCCGATCGGCGAGCACGAGGGCGCACAAGGCGGCCATCGTCTTCGTCGTGGAGTAGACGTTGATGATCGTGTCGCGCTCCCACGGCTCGGTGCGCGCTACGTCGCGGTGTCCTCCCCAGATGTCGACGACGGTCTTGCCGTCGACGATCACCGCCACACTGGCACCGACATCTTCGCCGCTGTCGAGGTTCGCCGACAGGGTGTCGCGTACGTCTTCGAATCCTGGTTCGACCGACCCGTGGATCTCTGCCATCCGCTCCCCCTTGACCGTCCCACTGTCGCACAGCAGCTGACCCTCCTCTCGTTCTGGCGTCAACCGGTGCGCATAGACGCACTCGTCGACGCCAGAATGCAGTGAGCGAACTCGACGGCCGGGGCGGGAAAGATGAGTGTGTGGACGACGAGTCCGACGCCGACGTGATCGAGGCGTCGCTGCAGGAACCAGCGCAGTTCGGTGTCCTGTTCGATCGTCACGCGACGGTGCTGCACCGGTACCTCGTTCGCCGCTTGGGACCCGACGAAGCAGAGGCCATGGTGGGCGACATCTTCCGCATCGCGTTCGAGCGACGCGCCACCTACGACCTGTCGCGACCGGCTGCGCGGCCATGGCTCTACGGCATCGCCACCAACCTGGTCGCGAAGCACCGGCGCGGCGAGGCGAGGCGGCTTCGCGCCGTCGCGCGACTCGCGGCACAGCGACTGCCACCGATCGACATCGCCGACCGGGTCGCGGTCGAAGTCGATGCCGCGGACGCATGGCCCCGGGTCGTCGATGCGGTGGCCACACTGCCGGAACCGGAGCGCGACGCGCTGATGCTGCACGTCTGGGAAGGACTCGGCTACGAGGACGTCGCGGACGCGCTCGGCGTCCCGATCGGAACCGTGCGCTCACGCCTCCACCGCGCTCGGCAACGACTCCGTGAACTCGCGGCGGCGAGCGCGAGAGAGCACGTCGACAACGTCGACAACGTCACGGGCCGCCGTCCTGGAAGGATCCAGTCGTGAGCGACGACTTCGATCCGCTCCGCCGCTTGCGACCCGATCGCATCGAGCCGGACGACCCGGGGGACCCGGCTGTGTTCTCCCGAGCGAAAGAGCGGTTCATGTCCACGATCGACGAGAGTCATACGACGGCCGAGATCCTCACCACGCCTGACATCTATCCGCGGCTCGCGTATCGCGACGAACTCGCAGCCGTCGACTACCTCACGCGGGTGTTCCAGTTCACGGAGAACCGCGAGGCACGGATGGAGTACGACGGCAAGTACCTGTGCTGGCTACGGGTCGGCACCGGGATCGTGATGATCGGTCACGCCAACCCCGACATCCACCGCATCCACAGCCCGCTCGAAGCCGGGCTCACGACCGTGATGATCAACGTCTACGTCCACGACATCGATGCGCACTACGCGCACGCCGTCGCAGAGGGAGCGAACATCACGATGGAGCTCGCCGACGCCTTTTACGGTGAGCGTCGTTACGAGGCCACGGATCCGGAGGGACACCGCTGGCACTTCGGCGAGCGCTTCGACGACATCCGGGCTCGTGGCGGGCGACCACCCGAGACAGGCGGATGACGACGACGGCGACCGCGCGGCACGAGCCCCCCGCTCATGCGGCGCGGTCGCCGTACTACGTCGGGAGTCTGCTGAGCGTTCAGCAGACTCCCGAAGCTGGATCAGCGTGAACTGACTGATGCTCTGGCACGTCGTCGGCCCGCCAACGAGAGTGCGTAGCCGGCGCCGAGCATGGCGATGCCCAGGTACAGCAACTCGGCATGGAATCCGGTACGGGCAAGCGCCGTCGTACGAGTCGTGGTCAGGCGGTGCCAGAACCCGTGGACGTGCCGCCGGTCCCGCCAGTCGTAGCGGCCGGCGCCGTGGTCGGCGCGACAGCGGCAACGTCGCCGGCGGTGGTTGCGTCGTCGACGGCGGCGTCGGTCCTGCCTGGTCGTTCAGGGTCAGCGGAGTCACGTCCGTCGGCGCGCAAGTCAGGTGCAGAGCGATGGCGCCCGCCTTCGAGGTCGTGGTGACGGTGCCCGGTGACAACACAACCGGAGTGCCGGTGCCCGACCGCGTGAACGTCGCGTCGAACGGACCTTCTTGGAAAGACACAGCTTGCGTTCCGTCACCGAGGCTCACGGTGTGAGGCCCCGGCGCGGTCGAGGTGGCTGTCCCGGTGGCGCCGCTCGTGGCGTTGATCGGGAGCGTTGCGTCGGACTGGACCACGTCGGATTCCCAAGTTCCACCGCAGCGGCGGCCAGCGTGGCCGGCAACGTGAACTGCCAGGTCAGCTGCAAGGTGAACTGGTCACCGTCGGCGGGACTGTCGATCCCGTTCGTGGTGACCGTCGCCCCCAAGAGGATGGGGCTCAGGCCCGTCGCCTTGAGAAGGTTGGCCGTGGCGGCATCGGCGCCCGTGCAACTCAACGTGAATGACGCCGGGCCGGCCGGCACCAACGCGCTGTTCGGGATGACGGCATTCGCACTCGTCGGTGCGAAGGCGGCGACGAGCACGATGATCCCTCCGACGAGCATCGTCATGCCGATGCGGCGCTGGCGTCTACCTGCTCGAGGCTTGGATCCGTGTTCGCTGACGGATTGGGTGGGTCGCATGTGGTTCGCTTCTCCTGGGTCGCCGTACCGACTGTCTGGGCGCGCGACACGAGATCGATGACGAATGTGCGCCATGCGTTCCCCCTTGTCCCCCTCGTGCAAGCGGCCCCAAGCCGCCAGCAACAATCGCCCCCTCGCGACGCCACGCGCTGTGACGTCGAGCGCTATCTGACTAGGCGCGTCGCCCTTCCGTCAAGGCCAGTGGGGTTCATGGTTCGATCGAGCTACGCGGCCGTAGCGCGGCGCAGAACCGACGAATGGTCGCTATCTGCCCAGTGAAGCAACCGCGGCACGCACGCGACGCACTTGTTCGTCCCAGGACCACCGCGGTGCGCTCGCCAGCGCGCCAGCGTGCAGCCGCTGCCGTCGCGGCGCGTCTGTCGCGAGCTCCTCGAGCGCACGCTGCAGCGAGGCAACGTCCCCTGCTGCGTAGAGGACGGCGTTGCCGTCAGGCTCGAGCAGCTCTCCGAGGGGCGCCACATCCGGCGCGACGACGGGCAAGCCGGCAGCGAGATACTCGGCGAGCTTCAGCGGCGAATAGTGGAACGAGCGAGAGTCAGCCATCACGACGCCGACATCCATAGCGGCGAGGTGATGGGGCAACGCGGACGGCGCGACGGTTCCGGTGAACACAGCGTCGACGCCGGCGTCCTCGACGAGCGCTTCGATGCGGGCTCGTTCCGGGCCGTCGCCGACGAAGAGCAACACCGTCCCCGGCCTTCGGGGAGCGGCAGCGACGAGTTGCTCGACGACGTGGAAGCCGCGGAAGCTGCCCGCCCATCCGATCACGACCTTGCCGTCGAGGCCGAACCGCGCTCGAATCTCCTGTCCGTCGGGCGGAGGACTGAAGCGATCGAGGTCGACGCCCGTCGGCGTGATCAGCACACGCTCGGGTTGCACGCCGAGCCGCAGCACCTGGTCCGCCACGACGTCGGTACCGCAGGCGACGAGCGTTGCCCCGAGCAGCGCGGGTTGCTCGCCGCGTCGCTCGAGCCTCGCTGCCCAACCGGGCCGTTTCACGCCCCGCTGCTTCGCCTGCCACACGTGCAGCGCGGGCACGAACAGAACCGAGGGAACGTCGAGCGCGCGAGCAAGCTCGACACCGGCGGTGTGGAAAAGCTCGTGGCGCTGCCAAACGAACTCCACGTGTGCGTCTGGGGCGGTCCACGGTCCATGGGCATCGACATGAAACCGGCGCGCCCTCCCCCACCCGCGCACATCTTTGACCGCTGTCTTGACCGTCAACGGCGTCGCACGAAGCAAGGACCGTCCGCTCGGAACTCGGCCCGTCGTTCCCGCCGGCGCGCGGTGCGCCGCTTGCTCGCGCACCGTCTCGACATCGAGGACGCCGTGCGGCGTGACCACCCATGCCTTCCCGAGCACGCGCTCCGCCGCCGCCGCCCAACCGCTCGTACTGATCCACCCCGCGACCGGTCCCAGCTGGCCTTGCGTGGTGGTCGGCAAGACGAAGACGACCCCTGTCTGTCCGGACGGTGCCGTCACCGGCCGAGAGTGTAGCGATCGGTTCAGCACCTCTTCACCCGCTGTTGACGGCGTGGTTGACAAGCCGTGCGACCATGTCTCGATGCGCATCGTGCACGTCGTCACGAGATCGCACCGTCGCGGCGCAGAGATCGTCGCGATCGAGCTCGCCGACGAGCTCGACGCGCTCGGCCACGACGACGAGGTGGTCGCACTGGCCCTCGCGTTCGACGGCCATGCCGACACGCGGCTGCCGCCGCTCGTACCGACGACGTCCGTCGGTCCCGTCACGATGCTGCGAAGCGGCTGGCGGCTACGGAAGCGGTTGTCGGCGTCGCCTGCAGACGTCGTGATCGCGCATGGAGGCTGGGCAGCACAGGTCACGGCGCTCGGTTTGCGGCGAACCCATGGCCGCTTGGTGTGGCAGCGAATACTCGGCATGCCCGAGCGCGCATGGCACGGGTTCCGCCGCACGTACTGGCGCTGGATCGCGAACCGATTCGACGCTGCGATCGTGATCAGCTCGGAGCTCGAAGGAGAGATGAAGCGCCTCGCGTATCGCGGCCCCGTCTGGACGATTCCGAACGCTCGCAACCCGGCGCGATTCGAGAGCGTCGATCGCGACGAGGCGTCTGAGAGCCTGCACGCCGAGCTCGACATTGCCGGCGATGCGTTCCTGGTCGGCTTCGTCGGTCATCTGGTTCCGCAGAAGCAGCCCGAACTCGCGGTCGAGGTGCTCGACGACCTGCGGCGCGATGGCACCGACGCGCACCTCGTGATCGCGGGCGACGGTCCCCTGCGCCGCAGCGTCGAGCAACGGGTGGCCGAGCGTGGATTGCAGCAGTTCGTGACGCTGCTGGGCCACCGTGACGACATCGAGTGGATCTATGGCGGCGTCGATCTCATCGTGATCACCAGCGAGTCGGAGGGCGTGCCCGGTGTGGTGATCGAAGCCCAGATGGCGGGCTGCCCCGTGGTCAGTTTTCCTGTCGGGTCGGTGGCCGACGTCATCGACGACCTCGAAACCGGCATCGTCGTCGAACAGCCCGACGTGCGCTCGACGGCAGAAGCGGTCGCCGCGCTGCTCGCGGACGACCAGGCACGGCAGGGCATGAGCAAGCTCGGACGGGAGCGAAGCGCGAAGTATTCGACCGCGACTACCGCGCTCGTCTTCGACGAGCGCCTGCGCGACCTCGTGGATGACGGTGGACGACCGTGACGCGTGGCCGCAAATAGGGCATCTCGGTCAGAATTCTTTGTCGAGATTCTCCGACTTGGGAAGACCTGTCCGTTCCGAAACCGGACAAAAGAGACTGCGGATGAAGGTGCGCTTGCGAACCACCCTGCTGGGGTGGTTCAGTCGCGGCGGGGTTGGCCACGGACCGTGGTGAAGGGGGGCGGTGCGGTGATCCGGACTGCATCGGCAGGTAGACGAGCGCGTAGGGCAACGTCCACGTTGCGCACACCGTTGTACGGCTTCGCGCAGCGATTCGACAAGTCGCTCGGCTTACGGGTGCTCGACATCTGTGCCATCGGCGGCGCGTGGTTGATCGCCGGTGTGGCGGCGTTCGACGATCGGGCGGACGCTGCATCGCTGCGCAACCTCCTGTGGTTCGTCGGCATCCCAGTTGTCATCTCGATGATCGTCAACCAAGTCGCAGGCCTGTACGGACCGGTGTGGCGGTACGCATCGGTCGACGAAGCCATCCGCGTCGTTGTCGCGGTCGCGGTCGGAACGACGCTGTCGTCGCTCGCGGTCATCGCCGTTGTGAGCATCGCGGACATCGGGGTCTCGATGTTGGTGGCGTCGCCGATCGCCGCGCTGCTCGCCCTGGTCGGCGTCGGTGGCACTCGTTTCCAATCGAGGTTGTACGCGGTCGAGCGCCAGCGCACACGCGAGAGCGCGCCAGAACGACAGGCCGTGCGCGTCCTGATCGCAGGTGCCGGCGACAGCGGTGCAGCGCTTGCCTACGAGCTCGGTCATTGCGCGGCCGACGACCCCGTCCGAGTGGTCGGTTTCGTCGACGACGATCCGAGTCTGAAGGGGCGGTCCGTTCGAAGCCTTCCCGTGCTCGGATCCTCTTCACAACTCGACACGATCTGCAAGAAGCACCGCATCGATCGCATCCTTGTGACGCTGGCCGACAGCGAACATCGCAAGACGGTCATCAACCGCGCGCTCGGCCACGGAGTCGCAAGTCAAGGTGCTTCCTCCGACGTCCGAGCGCGTGGCAGGCTCGCTCCTCAGCAGCCTGCGCGACCTCGACGTCACCGACCTGCTCGGTCGTCCGCACTCGCCGGTCCACTCACACGACGTCGAGCGATACCTCGCCGGGGCGACCGTCGTGGTCACCGGCGCCGGCGGCTCGATCGGTAGTGAGATCGCTCGTCAGGTCGCCGAGTACGGACCGAAGAAGCTGGTCCTGGTCGACCGGGACGAGACGTTGCTGCACGAGCTCGCACTCCAGGGCTTGTGCAACGCAGAGACGGTGCTGGGCGACGTCACCAACGAAGTGCAGGTCGACCGGATCTTCGAGAAGTACCGCCCGGAGGTCGTCTTCCACGCCGCCGCCAACAAGCACGTTCCGATCCTCGAGCAGCACCCCACCGAGGCCGTGCGAGCGAACATCCTCGGCACGTGGTACGTCGCCCGGGCGGCGACGAAGCACGGCTGCGTGGGGCTGGTGCACGTCTCGACCGACAAGGCCGCACACCCGTGCTCGGTCATGGGCGCCACCAAGCGGGTCGCGGAGCAGATCGTCTTCGAAATGGGGCGGCGCTACGACCGACCGTTCGTCGCCGTGCGTTTCGGGAACGTGCTCGGCAGCCGCGGCAGCGTCGTGCCGACGTTCCTCCACCAGATCCTCGACGGCGGACCGGTGACGGTGACGAGCCCCGACATGACCCGCTACTTCATGACCATCCCCGAAGCCGTGAGCCTCGTGCTCCAGTCCGGCTCGATGGCCAGCCAACGCAAGGTCTTCCTGCTCGACATGGGCGAGCCGGTGTCGATCCTCGACCTCGCCCGCCAGATGATCCGGCTCGCAGGCCTTCGCCCGGAACACGACATCCCGATCGCGTTCATCGGGCTTCGCCCGGGTGAGCGCATGGAGGAGCGGCTGCACGACGACGCCGAGACCCTGCGCCCGGGTGATCACCCGTCGATCTCCGTCCTCGAGCCGAAGATCACGCTCGAATGGGAGCAGCTCCACGCCGATGTCGACGAGCTCGCGACCGCGGTCGCGAGCTGTGACGACCAAGCTGCCGTGCGGTTGCTGGTCGAGATCCTCCACGCGCAAGGCGTTCCGTGCGAGCTTGCGAGCCAGGAGATCGATCTCCGAGCGCCCGAGGAGCATCCGCAACTCGAGATCACGACCGAGGAAGATGTGACCGTTCACCGGGGCCGCGGACGGGCGCTCGCGATCCTGGGCGGCCGCCCCGCGTTCGACACTGCGATCCCCTTCGCCCGGCCCGCTCGACCGCCGCTCGACCGGGTGATGCACCGACTGCAGGCGTCGTACGACTCGGGGATCCTCACCAACGGGGCACTCGTCGCCGAGCTCGAGGAACGCGCCGCCGAACGCATTGGTGTCCCACACGTCGTGGCGGTCAGCTCGTGCACCTCGGGCCTCATCCTCACGTTGCAAGCGCTGACCGAAGAACGTCCGGGGCCGGTCGTGATGCCGAGCTTCACGTTCTCGGCCACCTGCCTCGCTGCTTCGTGGAACCAGCGCAGGCCACGGTTCGTCACGTCCGACCCGGCGAGCTTCGAGATCGACATCGAGTGTGCAATGGCGGCCCTCGACGGCGCGAGTGCGTTGATCGCCACCCACGTCTTCGGCGCGCCGTGCGACCCGGCGAGCGTCGAGGCGGTGGGCCGCATCGCCCGCGTCCCCGTGCTCTTCGATGCCGCGCACGCTTTCGGCGCGCGCACCGGTGGAGTCGAGATCGGTGGCTTCGGCGAGGCGGAAGTGTTCAGCCTCACCCCGACGAAGGTCCTCGTCGCCGCCGAGGGCGGCCTCATCGCGACGAGAGACGACGCTCTCGCCGCCCGGCTGCGCATCGCCCGCAACTACGGGAATCCCGGCGACTACGACACCTGGTTCCCGGGTCTCAACGCCAGGATGTCCGAGCTCCACGCCGCGCTCGCCCTCGAGTCCCTCGACGCTCTGGGCGTCACACTGCGGCGACGGCGCCAGCTCGCGGCGGTCTATCGCCGTTGGCTCGACGAGGTGCCCGGCATCAGCTACCAGGCGGTGCCCATCACCGACGAGTCGACGTTCAAGGACTTCACGATCACCGTCGACGAGCAGGCCTTCGGCATGAACCGCGACCAGCTCGTCGCCGTGCTCGCGGCGGAGGGCGTCGACACCCGGAACTACTTCGACCCGCCGCTGCATCTGCACCGAGCGTTCGACGGTGAGCAGGTAACCGATCTGTCGTCGGTCGAAGCGATCTCCCGTTCGGTGACGTCGCTGCCGATCTATCCGGACTTGGCGGTCTCCACCGTCGAGCGGATCGTCGAGATCCTGCTCGCCGCGCACGAGAACGCCGAGAAGGTGAGCACCGAAGTCACCGAAGCGGCCCGCCTGGACACCTCAGCGCTGCACCTCCGGCGCTGACCTCGCCTCCCACTCGTCGTCCCGGTCCCGGCTGAATCTCGTTCGCATTTATCCTTGGTCCCTTCGGAACGGATGGGGGGTCCACAACAGATGTTTCCGCTTTGGGACGCAGCGATCGCGCCCGTGCTCCGTACGGCCGGAGCACGACGAGTCGTCGAGATCGGTGCCTTCCGAGGCGAGACCACGAAGCTCACGCTCGACTTCCTCGAGCCCGACGCCGAGCTGCACGTGGTCGATCCGACGCCGAGCTTCGACCCGTCCGAGCCCCAGCAGCGATTCCCGGGGCGCTACCACTTCCACCCGGACCTGAGCCTGCGTGTGCTGCCCGAGCTGCCGCCGATGGACGTGGCGCTGATCGACGGCGACCACAACTGGTACACGGTCCACAACGAGCTCCAGATGCTCGCCCAGGTCTCCGCCGCGGCCGGCGCCATCCTTCCAATCCTGATCATGCACGACGTCGGATGGCCGTACGGCCGCCGCGACCTCTACTACGCGCCCGATCAGATCCCGGAGCGAGTTCCGACAGCCCTACCGGCGCGCGGGAATGCAACCGGGGACGAAGGAGCTGCTCGAGACCGGCGGCATCAACCCGACGATGTGCAACGCCGAAGTCGAAGGCGGCCCTCGCAACGGCGTCATGACCGCGCTCGACGACTTCCTCGCCGAGTACGGCCGCCCGGTGCGGAAGGTGGTCGTTCCCGTTTTCTTCGGCCTGGCGATCGTGGTCGACGAGGAGCGCCTCGCGCGACGACCCGAGCTGCGCGACCGCGCTCGACAGCATCGAGAGCGGCGAAGGCCAGCAGGCCTTGCTCGCGGTCGCGGAGAACATGCGGCTGCGCGCGCAGATGCGGCTCCACAGCACGATCGAGCGCAGCCAGCGACGCATCGGCTCGAGGCGCGAGCAGGTACCTCGAGCTCCTGAAGGGCGCGCTCCTCGACGAGCACTACCTCGAGAACGAGATGCGGCTGAAGTACCTCGCGAAGTGTGCGAGCGAACGGCGAGCAAGCCGAGGCGGACCGAGTTCGCGATCCGATCAGGGCCCAACCGGGCGCGTACGAGCAGCTTCTCCGCCGTCGTCGTGCCGGATCGACATGCAGGTCGACCGTGAGAACGGCTTCCTCCCGTACGCGACCACTCGGCCGGAACCGGCTCGATCACCTCGAGCGCTGTCTCGGCGTCGATCCACGTCGAGGCGGTGCCCGGGGACCTCGTCGAGTGCAGCACCGGCCGCGGAGGCGCCGGGCATCTTCATGCGCGGGTACCTCGTCGCCCACGAGCTGCCGGACCGCAAGGTCTGGGTCGTCGACGAGTTCCGGGCGACACCCGCGCCGGCCAAGGAGGCGCAGACCGTCGACGACACGATGGGCGACCTGCAGGCCGACCTCAACCTCGTGCGCGACGCGTACCATCGCTTCGACCTGCTCGACGGGCGAGTGCGCTTCCTCCACGGCCCCGTCGATACGACGCTGGCGACATCGCCGATCGACACGCGTCGCTTTGCTCCGGCTGGGTGACGGGCATCGGCGCAGCGGCGCAGCGGTGTGCTCGAGGCGCTGTACCCGAAGGTCGCGATCGGCGGCTTCGTGATCGTCGACGAGCACACCGACCCGGCGTGCGCGCGTGCCGTCGAGGAGTTCCGAGACGCACCACGGCATCACGGAGCCACTCGAGGCAGTCGACTGGTCGGCCGTCGCGTGGCGCAAGACCGACGATGTCGCACGCGCAACCGGGCGGTTGGCTGCCGGCGGAAACGCGCGTCGATGGGTCTGCCGCTGGCACCGCCCGCGCCGGTCGACGCGATCGACCTGACGGTCGTCGTCGTCTTCTACAACATGCGCCGAGAAGCGGCCCGCACCCTGCGCTCGCTGTCACGTGCCTACCAGCTGGGCCTCGACGCCGTCGGCTACGAGGTCATCGCGGTCGAGAACGGCTCGGATCCCGACCAGAAGCTCGAGCACCGAGTTCGTCGAGAGCTTCGGTCCCGAGTTCCGCTACATCGACATGGGCGACGACGCTCGCCCGTCGCCGTCGCACGCGTTGAACCGTCGGCATCAAGGAAGGACATGGCAACAACTACGCGCTCATGATCGACGGCGCGCACGTCCTCACGCCCAGCGTGCTGCAGTTCGGCCTCAAGGGACTGCGAGACCTACGCGCCGGCGATCGTCGCGACCCAGCAGTGGTACGTCGGGCCCGGCCAGCAGGGCGACGCCATGAGCGACGGCTACGACCAAGCGTACGAAGACCGGCTCTTCAACCGCATCGGCTGGCCGGATGCAGGGCTACCGGCTCTTCGAGATCGGACACTTCGTCGGCGGTCGCGACTGGCTCGACGGCGTGTGGGAGAGCAACTGCATGTTCGCCTCGCGCGCCCAGCTCGAGCAGGTCGGTGGCTTCGACGAGAACTTCTCGATGCCGGGCGGCGGCTTCGCGAACCTCGATCTCTACGAACGCCTCGGCTCGTCACCCGACGTCACCGTGGTGAGCATCATCGGCGAAGGCTCGTTCCACCAGCTCCACGGCGGCGTCAGCACGAACGAAGCCGAAGCCGACGAACGACACAGCAGGATCCACGGCTACCGCGAGCACTTCGCCGATCTTCGAGGCCGGCGCTTCCGTGGACCCGGCAAGCCGATCCACTACGTGGGCCGTCATCGAGTCTCCGGCTGCTCGACGCTCACGTCCCCGACGCCTGACCGTGGACATCTTCGGGCAGGCGGCGCCGACCCCCGAACCGGACGGGCTGCCGACGTCACCGGTCCCCATCCCCGAGGACCTGCGTTCGAGCTTCATCGAAGCGGTGTGGCGCAGCCTCGCATGGAAACGAACCACCTGGCTCGGTCGTCACATCGAGAGCGCGCCAACCGATCTCATCGCGTACCAGCAGGCGGTCGCGTCCGTCCGCCCGGACTGGATCGTCGAGACGGGCACCCACGACGGCGCGCGCACGCTGTTCCTCGCGTCGATCTGCGACCTGCTCGATCACGGCCAGGTCGTCTCGATCGGCGAGGACCTGTCCGAGGGTCTGCCCCTTCACCCGCGCATCACCTATCTCGACGGCGTCGCCGACGACGAAGCGACGCTGACACGCGTGGGCAATCTCGTCGGGCCGGCCTCGACGACCCTCGTCGTCCTCGGCAGTCGTGTGCCCGCGGAAGCCACGCGCCGGATCTTCGCGGCGTACGCACCGCTGGTGAGCGTGGGCTCGTACCTCATCGTCACCGATACGATCGTCAACGGGAACCCGGTGTGGACGGGGTTCGGTCCCGGTCCGATGGAAGCGCTCAAGCTGCTGCTGCAACGCCATGGTGAATTCTTCGCCGATCCCGAGTTGGAGCGCTTCGGGCTGACCTTCAACCCCGGAGGCTTCCTGAAGCGAACCCGATGAAGATCTTCTGCATCGGCCTCAACAAGACCGGCACGCGCTCGTTGAGCGACGCCCTCGAGATCCTCGGGTACTGCAGTCTGCACTGGGGCGGCTCCGACCCCGCGACCGCGTTGCGCCGCGGACCGGAGATCCGTGCGGCGGTGGAACGAGCGCTCGCGGAGGGCCGTCCGCTGCTCGAGGACGTCGACGACGTGGATAGCTACTCGGACATCCTGGCGCTCAGCGCGAACTTCGACGTCCTCGATCGGCAGTACCCGGGGAGCAAGTTCATCCTGACCGTCCGTGATCTCGACGAGTGGCTCGACAGTCGCAGGCGCCATGTCGAGACCAACGTCGAACGGCACGAGCGCGGCGAGTACAGCGGGACGTTCCTGGTCGTGGACTATCCGGGTTGGACCGCGGAGCGAACGGAGCACGACCGTCGCGTGCGCTCGTACTTCGCCGATCGTCCGGGCGACTTGCTCGTGCTCGACATCTCCGCGGGCGAAGGGTGGGAGGCGCTGTGTCCGTTCCTCGGCGTTCCTGTTCCCGACACCCCCTTCCCGCGTCGCGGTTGAGACTCGAGGGCGGGAAGGCGGGAAACGGCACTGAATACACTCCCAACGGTGTCTCGTCGGGTCCTGCTGCATGTCGGCACGCACAAGACCGGCACGACGTCGATTCAACAATTCCTGCGTGACCAGAACGACGACCTCGTCGCCGGGACGGGCGCGTCGTACGCCGAGGGATTTCTGCTGCCCATCGTGCACACCGAGCTCCCGTTGCTCACGATCCGACCTGACCGCACGTGGCCGGCACGACTGCGGTTTCCCGAGACCCAGCGAAGCTCGTGGCAGGCAGCCGCGAAGGCTCACGTCCGCGACCAGGTGGCCGCGCCGGCCCCCGACGTGCTCGTCTACCTGCACGAAGATCTGAGCTATCTGCGTCACGACGACGAGTTCGCGCGGCTGCGCGACCTGCTCGGCGACAGGGCCGTCACCGTCGTCGTGTTCCTACGCGAACGGGAGGCGTTCCTGCGTTCGTATGCCTCGCAACTCGAAGGAACGGGCTTCGAGCTCAGCGACGACCCGACCTCGTTCGCGTACGTGCGTCCGGATTCGTGGTTGGTCGACTACGACGCGCTGCTCGATGGCTATCGCCGCTGCTTCGGCACCGACAACGTCGAGACCTTCGACTACGACGAGATCATGGAGCGAGACGGCACTGTCATCCCCACCTTCGCCGAGTTGCTCGGCATCACCCGGTCAGTGCTGCCACCCCTCGACGGCTATTTCTTGAACGCGAATGGCGCCCACATCCGTTTGCCACCTACTCACCTCGACGCCATCCGACAACGCCTCGCGCGTCTCTATCCGTGATCGCCACGTCGGCCGGCGACCGGATCCGGTGGACGTTCCTCGTCCCCGGCCTCCTCCGCCCTGCCGGCGGGAACTTCGCGATGTTCGAGTACGCGAACGCCCTTGCGAGCCGACACGACGACGCCGTCGTCCGACTCGTACACATGCCGACCGACGAAGGCAGGCTGCGGAACGCGTCCGACATCTCGTGGTTCGCGTTTCATCCCGCCGTCGAACACGTCTTCCTGGCCGGCCTCGATCCCGACCTGCTCCCGGACGCCGACCTTGTCGTGTACACGATCATGGCGGTGGCACTCGGAGCAGGAACGGAAGCAGATCCGCTCGGGCGGCGCCTGGTCGAACAGTTGCAAGCGCCTGCGAGCCGAGCAGGCCTACCGATGCTGTTCGTGCAGGCGTTGGGCATCTTCCCCGACTCGATCGAGGAGCTTTCCTTCCGCGGGGCGGGCCCGAAGGTCTGCGTCGCGTCCTGGATCGCGCGTGCGCTCGTCGGTGGTGGATTGCCGTCAGCCGACGTGGTGCACATCCCGAACGGGATCGACCACCGGATCTTCCGTGTGACGCAGCCCGTCGTCGGACGCGAACTGCAAGTGGCGATGAACTTCAACTCCCATCCCTTGAAGCACATCGACGCCGGCATCGACGCGCTGCGCCGTGTCTACCGTGAGCTCGGTGTGCCGTCGATCCTGTTCGGCGCTCGGCCTCCGGCCGAACCGCCCGGTCCGGGCTTGCGCTTCGCGCTCGCTCCGCCCCAGGCCGTCGTCGCGGACAGCATCTACAACCGCTCGACCATGTACCTCCAGCCCAGCGTGACGGAGGGATTCGGATTGTGCGCGCTCGAGGCAATGGCATGCGGGTGTGCGCTCGTCACGACGGACAACGGCGGCTCCGCCGAGTACGCGCGCGATCACGAGACCGCACTCGTGTGCGGGACGGACGTCGACGAGATGGTGGACGCGCTCAGCCTGCTCGTCTGTGACGACTCACTGCGCGCGTCCCTGGCGGGCAACGGCGCCACGTTCGCCGAAAGCTTCGAGTGGTCCGCGAGCGGCGAAAGCCTCGCGCGACTGGGGGCCTCGTACCTCTTGGCCGCTCGCCAACGGGGGTTCGTCTCGCCGACTCCGTGAGAGGAGGTACCGACGATCGCCTACCAGCTGTTCGCTGGCTCCTCTGCAAGCAGTCGATCTACGTGGGCATTCGCCCCAACGAGGTCGACTGACCGGGCGCGTCCGCGGGAGACGAATATCCTCGGCGGCGGGGGAACTGGGTGAACGACGGCACGACGAGGCATTGGCGGTACGTTCCGGCTCTGGACGGCGTGCGCGCGGTCGCGGTCGCACTCGTCGTCCTCGCTCACAGCTACGAGATGCTCCTGTGGCGGCAGTCGAGTCTCTTCGCCCAGAACTCGAGTCTCTTCGCCCAGAACTGGAGCCCGGTGCCCGGAGGAGCCTTCGGGGTCGACATGTTCTTCGCGCTCAGCGGCTTCCTCATCACCGCACTGTTGTTCACGGAGTTCCAGCAAACAGGACGCATCGACTTTCGTGCGTTCTACATCCGTCGCGCGCTACGCCTTCTTCCTGCCTTGGTCGCAGTGTTGGTCGCGACCAGCATCTACGCGGCGGTCACCGGCTACGCCGCGCACAGGCAGGTGCAAAGCGTGTTCGGCTCGCTCTTCTACTTCGCAAACTGGATGCAGATCCTGCACATCCCGCATGTCGCCGCTGCTCCTGCACACATGGTCCTTGTCGGTGGAGGAGCAGTTCTACATCGTGTGGCCGGCGATCGTGGCGTGGTGGTGGCTTCGGGGCGGAGCGCGCGCTCACGTGGCTGGTGGGCGCGTTCCTGTGCGTCTCGTTCGCCTATCGGTTCCATGTGCTGTTCGGCGGCCAGCCCGATCTTCTGCTGTACATCAGCACACTCGCCCGCGCCGATTCGCTGCTGATCGGCGCCCTCGGCGCCTATCTATGGGCCACGCGTGCTGCGCCCCGTCGAGTCGGGTGGCTCGGATGGTCGGGAGTCGCCATCGTGATCTGGTTGGTCGGCCACCACGGCGACATGAAGATGTTGCAGCTCATCGGCTGGACCGCGATGGGCGTCGCAACGACGATGCTGATCCTTGCGATCGTCAATGACTGGCGCGGCGCGAAGGTTCTCGCCTGGAAGCCGATCAGGGCCGTCGGGCGAGTCTCCTACGGCATCTACCTCTGGCACGTCCCGGTGTTCGTGTTCGTGCAGATTCGAGGCGACGCGCTACCGCCCTTGACTCGCCTCGTGATCGCATGGGCCGCAACAGCAGTGGTCGTCGTGTTCTCCTGGTTCTGCATCGAGCGGCCGTTCCTCGCGCTGAAGCCGCGGCCTCGCGCGAAGGCGGCGCGGCAGCCGCAGCCGGCGAGGTCAGGCCCGCAGCGGTACCCGCGGTCGAGTCGGCATCGACAGCCTCCGCTGGCTTGGTTCCGTCACAAGACCCGGTCGGCAATGACCAGACGGATCCAGGGGATCACTTCGTCGAGCATCTCTGAGAGACTCGCGGCAGCAACGAAGCCGAGAACCATCAGGCGGCGTCAGGACTGCGAACAGGGCGTCAACGAAGTTGGTGGAAGTGGTCCGTGTAGAGGTCCGCGACCCGGAACGATGCAGGGTCGAGGTCACCGGGCCCCCGTCGAATGACGATCCAGTGCCCACAGATCTGCAGCTCCGCGACAGCCTCGCCGGACGACGCTCGTGCCAGCAGCAACTCGATGACGAGCCGGGTGACCGGACGCCATCGGGCGGGCTCGTCCATCCGCAGAACGCGACCGAGGTCGTCGAGCAAGCGGTTCGGGCGACTCGGTGGAGAATCCGCTGTCGCGCCCGCACGTCGTGCGGCGATGTCGGCGTAGAGGTGATGCGCGGACCAGTCTTCGATCACATACGCGCCGCCCGGCCTGACCAGCGGATAGAGCACCTCGAACGATGCCTGCGTCTCGTCGAGCAAGTGCGAGGCGTCGTCGATGACGAGGTCAATGGGCTCCTCATTGAATTCCTCCTGAGCGATCTCCGCGACCCGTGTTCGGTCCGCCTGATCGACGCCGTAGTACGGACGCACTCGGTCGCCGAGTCCGCGTTCTTCGATGAATTGCGTCAGCGCCGCGATTGGTTCGGCTTCGATCTCCAGCGCGACGAGCTTCTTCGGATCGGTCAGGAGGGCGAGGAGCGCCGTGCTTCCGCCGGAACAGATGCCCAGTTCCACGATCGTCCGAGGATGGAACTGCTCGAGGAGACCCGGGTAGCCATCGATCAGGTCGGCAGGCTTACGAATGATCAGCTGCTTCGGCGTCGAGGGGTAGAAGAAATCGATCCGAAATCTCGTGTTGTCAACTTCGAAGACGCTGCCGACAGGTGTCGGTAGTGAGGCACTCACGTTCGCGACTGTACGTTCATATCCAGGATCGTCTCGCTTCAGGGTGATGACCCGCGCCTGTCCCAGCGCTCAAAGACCCACTTGTAGTTCCAGGTGCATCGATGGGACTTGGCGAGCTCTCGACGAGTCCTCCGCCGAGCACGGTAGGCATCGGGGGCGAACTCGTGGAACTGCACCAGCAAGCAGTCGATCCGCGGGAGCCAGTCGGTCTCGCCCAGCCGATCGAGCAGTTCGAACTCGCCGCCCTCGATGTTGACCATCATCACGTCGATGTGGTCGATGCCGAGTCCCGTCAGGACAGTGCTCACGTCACGCAACTCGAGATCGACGGCTCCGAAGAAGCCGGGTTGCGACCCGCTCTTGAACTGCGATGTCCCCGGGCCGCCTACCGCCATTCGTTGCACCCGATCACGACGTGCCAACCCGAATGGGTGCACATGGACTCTCGTGTCGTCGCCAATTGCTCGCTGAAGCCGTTCGAGCGAGTTGGGCTCCGGTTCGAACACGTGAAGCTCGACGGCACGAGCCCCCTGCGTCTCGGCGCGGGCGAGTATCTGCTCGGACCATTCGCCTTCGTATCCTCCGACATCGACCATGACTGCGCCATCGCGCAGACCGATGTCGTAGAGGAGTTGAGGGTTCTCACGAGCGGCACCGAAGAACCGATTCACGGCCGGCCGATAGTCGTGCGCTTCGAGTACCGCGCGTTTGTAGGGCCCGAGCGCCCCCGCTCGACGCCGTCGCCAAGCTGTCACAGGGCGCAACACTCGTCGCTTGATCGTGTACCTGTTCACGCGGCTCGACACTCTACGAGCCGCGCGAATCCGTCGGAGCGTGCCCATGGACTCTGCCGCGGACAGTGCGCCGCGCGTCGAGCGCCGCTCACCGGGTGCTGCGATCCCATCGCTCGTAGACCCAGCGGTAGTTCCACGTGCAACGATGGGTCTCGGCGAGCTGCCGGCGATTCCGGCGTCGTGATCGGTAGGCGTTCGGGGCGAATTCGTGGAACTGCACGATGACGGTCTCGATCCTGCGGAGCCAGCCGGTCTCGTGAAGGCGATCCAGTAGCTCGTACTCGCCACCCTCGATGTTGACCTTGATGAGGTCGACGCGGTCGACGCCCATCGCGTCCAACACGTCGGCGACGTCGCGCAACTCGATCTCGACCGACTCGAACGCTCGGCCCGAGCGCGGATCGGCGTAGATGGAACTGCCCGGTCCGCCGACGGTCAGCTTCTCGTTGCGCCGGCGACCGGCAAGGCCGAACGGATGCAGCTCGATCCGTGGCTCGTCCGCAATGGTTCGGCGGCATCTTTCGATCGCACTCGGCTCCGGCTCGAAGGCGTGGATCCGCACATCGTGTCGTTGTCGCAGCACTGCTCGATCGAGCAGGCGCATCGACCACGAGCCCTCGTATGCGCCGACGTCGAGCACCACCGCGGGACTGCGGAGGTCGACGTCGACGAGGAGCTCCGGGTTCTTCTTCACTGCGAAGTAGAAGCGCCGCATGGCGTGGCTGTAGTCCTGAGCCGCCCATACGTGCCGGTTGATCGGCCCGAGCTTGTGGGCTCGACGTCGCCGCCATGCGGTCACCGGGCGCATCATCCGCCGCTTCATCGTGTACCGATCCACGCGCCGACCATGATGGCGGATGACGTGGGTCGCGACGTACGTGGCGCCTGCGGCGTTCAGCCGTGGGTGATACTCACAACCGCACTGCACACGCGCCGGCCGAACGAAGCACCCACGGCGGTCGCCCGAGCAGATTCGGCAGATCGAGGGTCGCGGTGGTTCCCGCTGGAATCCGACCGACTGTGACCCACGAGTCCTTCTCGTACCGTTGAAGCTGAAGGTCGACGTCGGTCGACTGCGCCCGCAACACGACTCGAGTCCATGTATTCACGCCCTGTAAAACATCGGCCCTCTTCGGCACGGGAGTCGACTCCGGAAGCGGGGCGCAGTTCTCCGATGGATCGGCCACGGGTACCGGCTTGATGTCGGTCAGCTTGACAAGCGTGGCATCGGGATGGGCCGGACTGGTGCCTGCGACCTCGCCGTACTTGTCGACAAGCTGGCGATAGCGACGTGCGGTCATCGACACGAATGGGTCGAAGCGCACCAAAGTATCGTCGGGCACAACAGATGGTCCCAGGTTCAGCACGACCATCTTCGCCGCTTGCTGTCGATAGACGGCCGCATCTGTGTCGGCGCGGCGAAAGATGCCAGGACCATTTATCGCAACGAGCACCGCGGATGCGGCCAGCGCAACGGCGAGGGCTCGTCGACTCAGCAAGAACTGCTTCACCTTGGGCGACATCGCCAGCGGCATGAGCGCCAACGCGGCGAAGGCGCATGTCACGACGCGATAGCGGAACGAGTCGGGGTCGCCAGTCTTGGCTCCGGCGCGCGTCAACGCGAGTCCGCCCCACCAGGCCAGGATGGCGAGGGTCCACGCCACGCCCATTGCCCCGGCTCGCAGGCCCTTCCGAAGCGGCCACAGGATGCCGGCGAGGAAAAGGATCGCAAGAGGAATACCCAGCCATCGTCCGCCAGGCTGGAAGAGTTGGAACGAATACGTGATGCCGTCGATCACGTAGCGGACCCGGTCGAGCGCTGAGAGATGCGCATTCTGGCCGTGGTCGTTGCTCGCCAGCGTGAACCACCACACAACGAACAGTCCGGCGGGTACTCCGACTGCCAGCCACCGCCGCAGCGGCGCCTTGGTGAGAGCGACATAGACGAGGCAGCCCACCGCTCCCGCCACGCCGACACCAGAGCTGCACAGCGCAAACGTGAGCGCGACGGCCACGATCCAGTCAGAGCGACCGGGCTTCAATGTGAGGGCCCACCCAGCGACGAGACACCCAGTCAAGGCGAGCCAGTGGTTGAAGAGCGCCGGAGTGAGGAGCGCGATCGGGTACCAGAGAATCGCGACTCCGACCACCAGAGCGACCGCCGAGCCCCATCGCGATCGCACGATCAAGAACATCGTCACTGCGATGGCCATGTGGCTTGCGACACCTGCGAAGCGCAATGGCCAATACGTCCCGAAGCCAAAGACCGTGAACACGAAGTGGTACACGGCGATGGGTACCACGCTCAGGTTCGTCTGGTAAGGCCGGAAATAGTCGACGAACGTGTTGCCGCGGGGAACCGTTGCCCAGTCGTCACCATTGAGAACGACGCTTCGCGACTTGACGAAGTAGCAGACAAGGGTGACGGCTACGGCCACCGCGAACACCGCGTCAGCGATGCGCATGGCCGTGTCGCCCTGCTTCGTCAGACCAGGAGACTCACCCCGGTCGCCGACATCTTCGCTCATGGGAGTTCGGCGGGGTCGATCAGGGTGCAGTTCTCCGGACGGTAATGCGCAAACCCATACATATAGGTCGCATCGACACCGAAGACCTGTCGCCGCACGTTGGCCATCTCAGGTCGTGGTGCGACGTTGTTCAACGGATCGCGAAGCACAGTAACCGCGCAAGATACCGGTCCCGCTCGGCGTCCTTGCGTCGTCCCGCGGCCGGGACTCCTCGATGGGAAGATCGTCGCCGGACTTCCCTCGGCTTCCGCTCGTGGTGTCAGCCAGTCGTTGTGACCGACCGTTCGAACACCCACTGTCCGTTGCTGCACTCGAGGAGTCGCGCTGCACCGGCCGCCACGAACTCATCGACGGCCTTCTTGACCCCGCCGTCCCACCAACCGCCATCGCGGTAGTCGTCGCCGGTGATCAGGCCCCCGACCTTGGTCTTGCGCACGGACCACTCGAGGTCTTGACGCACGTACTCGTAGAGATGGTTGCCGTCGATGTACACCCAGTCGAAGTACTGGTCAGGCAACGACGCAAGGACGGCCGCCGACTCCGCTCGATGCACGACGACGGTGCCCGCTTCGATCTCGGCCGCGAATCGGGTCAGTACGGACTCGTACCGCGCATCCATCTCCGCCTGGCCGCCCGTGGCCTGACCGCCGTACCACGCTCCCTCGTACGTCAGCTGACGGCTCGTGGTGCCACGGATCGATCAGGTGCAGACGGGTCGGTGCGACGGTGTCGAGGATCGACCGCGGAGAAGTCGCCTTTGTGAACACCGATCTCGGCCCCGACCGAGTGCTTCGGGAGCATCTCCAACAGCCACTTCCGGAGCGCGGCCGCGATCGCCGGCTGTTCCGTCACGTCGGGATCGTCCGCACCTATGAGTGTCTGGTGCTCGATGAAGAGTCGGTAGTTGTGCTCGGCGATGCCTCGTGTCGTAGACGTGGTCGTCGTCCGGGAAGAACACCTTGTAGCCGATCGACAGCTCGGCCTTGTTCCTGCCGGTGTGTCGCAGGCTCGACACGATCGGTATCGACCGGCACATGATCGCCTCGAAGAACCGCATGCTCCACGGGGCATCGCCTTCGGGACACAGCGCGAACTCGCTTGCTCGCAGGATCCGGTAGAACGCGGTCGTTGAAGTAGTCCCGCTCCACCCAGGGAACGTTCTTGGGTACGAACGTGTCGACGTCCTTGCCGGTCCGATCGAACGATCCGAGAAGCTCGTGCTCGGGTGAGTCCTCGCTGAGCAGGAAGTACGACCTGTCGGTGAACCGTCGCTTGGCGAAGTCGAGGATCCAGCGCGCTGGGGATAGGTCTCCGGGCGATAGAGCGTTCCGATGAAGGAGTAGTCGTACTTCTTCTCGCCCGACATCTGGTTCACGCCGTCGACCCACGACCGTGGGTAGAGCAGCGAGGTCGGCGCAACCCGCTCGTCGGAGTTCCGCCACCGCAGCCCTTCCTCCGCGTAAGCCTGTTTGTGCAGGAACACCGAGCGAGGACCTGCGAACAGGAAGAAGTCGTCCTCCGCGTCGAACTCGAAGCTCGTCGTCGTTCGTCGCCATCAGGCATCCACCGTCGACCACGAGTCGGCCAGGTCGTAGCCGAAGACCGTGGAGCACGTCTCTCGGATCACGGGTCGGTCGAGCAGCAGCGTCGATCATGTCGTCGGGAAGCCGATGCTGCCGGAACCGGGTCAGCAGCTCTCGGGTCGTGCTGGGTCCGCTCCCCGGCGAGAAGCTGCTGCTTCCTCCGTAGTCGGACGCCTCGTCGAGGACGTCGCGGTTGTCGAGAGCGAGCTCGGCTGCGATCCGATCGCGGTACGCGCGCTCTCCCACGAACCGGTTGAAGTTGACGACCACCTTGTTGTCCGAGCTGGTCGGTCAGACCGACGAATTCCGCGCAGTACGACGCAATCAGGTCGACGTAGGTCTCGGTCGGTACGAAACACCTCCGGCCGAGTCTTCGCCGCCTCGAGTCGTGACGCGACGTTGTTCAACGGATCGCGAAGCACAAGAACGTGACAGTACCGGTCCCGGTTGGCGTCCTCTTCGCGTACCGGAGCTGGCAGTCCTCGATGCCGAAGATCGTGACGCGATGCCGGCGCCGTGCGACCTCGAAGTCGGCGCGAGTCAAGATGCCGAGCTGGAACCGGCGCGAGTTGAGTTGACCGCAGTTGTTGTAGAAGGCCACGTCGGCGGCAGGATCGCAGTGCGCCTGGCGGAGCTGCGTGTGGATGTCGGTCGAGTCCAGCGGCTGCTTGGCGCTGGCGCCGAGGTTCGCGTAGAGCCAGTTGGCGACCAGGTGGTTGCCGCTGCGCTTGAGACCCCAGAGGAAGAACGTCTTCGGCGTCGTGCCGCTCGTCGCGTCCGCCTGCACCACGACACCGGCTTACCATTCGGCGATGCGACCGGCGGGCGCGCGACGCTGGCTCCCTGAGGCCACGGATTGAGCGGCACATGCGTGACCGCCACCGCCACCGCGAGGACCGAACCGCGTACCCGGCCAGGACGGCGCTCGAACTACCGCCCCCACCTCGACGGGCTCAGAGCCGTCGCCGTCTACCTCGTCGTCGCCTACCACTCGGAGATCGGGGCGTTCTCGGGCGGATTCATCGGCGTCGACGTGTTCTTCGTCCTGTCCGGCTACCTGGTGACGCTGCTTGCTCCTGCGGGACATCGAGGTGGTCGAACCGCATCCGGCCGGCTCGCTTCTACGCCCGGCGGTACCGCCGGCTGCTGCCGGCCGCGTTCGTCGCGCTCATCGCACCGCGGTGATGTGGGTGGTCGTCGCGTCGGCGGCCGAAGTCGCCGACGCGGTCGGAGCATTTCGTGCCTCGTTCCTCTACTACGCGAACTGGTACTTCATCCGGCAGTCCGCCGACTACTTCGCGGCCGACATCAACCGCAGCCCGGTCATCCACTTCTGGTCGCTCGCGGTCGAGGAGCAGTTCTATCTGCTGTGGCCGCTCGCTGCTCGGCGCGCTGTTCGCGGCGTCCCGCTGGTTCGGCGAGCGGCGCACGACGTTCGTACGTGTCGCCGTCGTCGTGCTGGGGCTCGCCTCGGTCATCGAGGCGCTTCACGTGTCCGGGTACGACCTGAACCGCGCGTACTACGGCACCGACACGCGTGGCTACCAACTGCTCGCCGGCGCGTTTCTCGCCCTGACCCCGAGGTTGTTCGCACTCGGCCGGCGGCGCCACGCGCTTCGGCGGCATCGTCGCGTTCGGAAGTCTCGCGGCGATCGTCGTCCTCGCGACCTCGGCGTTCGACATCAATGCCATCCACCGCGGCATTGCGACCGCGATCGCGACCGTCGCGCTCATCGTCGCCATCGAGAACGTGCGGACGGCTCCGGTGACGCAAGCGCTGTCACGACCCAAGCTCGCCTACCTCGGGCGGCTCTCGTACGGCACCTATCTGTGGCACTGGCCGGTGATCGTCGTTCTGACTCACGAGCTGTCACTCGGACACCTGGGCGTGTTCGCGGTCACGTGCGTCGTCGCAACCGCGCTGGCCGCGGCGAGCTACCACGTGCTCGAACTTCGGGTGCGCTTCTCGCCATGGCTGGACGGCTTCCCGAAGCCGGTCATCGCGGCCGGGCTGGCGCTCAGCCTGATCGGTGGGCTGGTCCTGGTGCCCGCGATCCTCCACACCGACAGCGGCGCCGCGGCCCGCTCGCTGGACTGGAGGGCGGCGCAGAAGCGACATCCCAGCGCTGCCCGACTGCTCGCTGGCGAACGTGGCCGGTTGCACGATCGTCCACGGATCCGGCCCCGGGCAATTCATGCTGCAGCCGGACGAATGATGCCGGTCCAATGTCAATCCTGCCCAGAGGACAACCAGGACCATGACCGTCAAAAGAAATTTGTAGACGGTCCGTTTTATCATTTTCCCCTTTGCCTTGAGCCCGAGCTTGACAGGCGGCAGGCATCTCCATTTGAAGAGGCCCTGCACGGTCATGGACAAGCTGATTAACGGTTTACGTGCGCCGATATTCCCCTCGAAGAGGAATTGCTTTTAATCAATTCAGGTTGACAGGATATCCGTCGTACTGCCGTCCACTTCGACAAGGTAGACGAACATCAGACCGTCAGACGGCTGAGAATTATCTCGGGCAATGGTAAACAGAACCGTCTCGTCGGGCGACGCGCGCCGTGCTCGCAATTTGGCTTTCCCATCCCACAATGGAACGCCGCTTGACCTGGCCTCTGCCAAGTCTTCTTTGAGCCAATGCTCGTGGCATAGCTCACGGGCTTCGCGGAGATTTAGAGCCTCGAATGTCATCGTCGGCCGATCGTCGACGTCGATCGTGAAAATGGCGGGCACCAGGTCCGTGGTCATTTTGCTTTTGCCTTCAGCCCGAGCGCGACCAGACGCCGGATCGCGTGCGATCGGGTAAGCGTTTTGTCATGCCAGCGCTCGCCGACCTGGGTGCCCTTGCCAGTCGGTACCGGGCCCCGTCTTTGCTTTGGTACCACACTTTTCTTTGCCATAAACCAAAGCTCCCAGTGAGGCAGCCGAATGACATTTCAACTTTGCAGAGCAAGGGACATCTCAACTTGGTTGCAACACGTGCTGTAGACGCCAGATAGAGAACGTCATTTCTATTTCGAATAAGAAGCAATCGATGCGTTCGTTCATCTGGCTCAGCGTCTGATTCTGTTTTCTCAATAGGCGCTACAGTGCCCCGCCAGAGCCATTTCGCGGTGCCATATTCGGTCGCGAGCCGGTTCAAAGAGCTCCTAGAGTGTAATCTATATCACATGCGCCTAAAAGTAGAGTTGCCTAGGATGCGATCTGCCATCCACCCTTGGGGCCCTGTCCTCAGAGAAAGCACGTGAAGAGCTTAAAACAATTCATCCCAGGCGCCGATACAAGCGAATCCGGCAAATTGGATCCCATGTTGGCGTACTTCCTCGGTGCGCTCGACGTGCGGCTTCGACGATTATCTCCGACAATTGTGGATGGCAGCGATCCAGTGAGGCAAGGCGCACTTGAGGAGATTAAGAGAGCGTCAGCTGATTTTGCAACTACCTACGTTGGTTCTGCCAACGAAGATGCAGCGTGGAATGAAGCCAATCGACTGGAAAGGCTATTCGCACTTGTTGAGCCATCAGAAAACCTATGGGCGGAGCTAAAGCGTCGTCTTGCCGAAGCGGCGGATGAAAACGTTGGATCGACCGCGCGGCTAGTTGCCTCTACAGATGCCATGGCGCCCCTTGTTCTAGACCCTAAAACACCCGGGAGCCTGCTGCCGGGCGGAGACCTGGTTGTCAGGTCTCTCTTGCTTGAAACCTTGGGAAGAGACTTCACTGGACGGTCCAGAGGAAATTCTATTCTCGACCAATCCGGAAAAGCGCCACAAGGAGGATCGTTTGCTTCGGGATGGCGGCATTTGCGCTCTTCATGCTTCCTTATCTAACGCTGTATTTTTACGTGTGGCATGGAGCAAGGGATCCTATCGCCTCCTGGGCATGGCTTCCAATCTATACAGCTGCGACCGCCGGCCTCTTCGGAGGTCTTTCGTTTAGCCGTTTGCTCTATCTGCAATCGAAATGGGACGCGCTGACAGTTGGCGGCCTCAAAGATGCACGCGAATTCACTTCAATCATCCTACGAGGATGCGTCGGCATGATTGGAGCTGTCATTGTATTTTTTTTCCTCAAATCAGGGGTTATGGCGGGTAGTTTGTTCCCAACGTTCTCGGACGTTGGCATAGAGCGCATTCAATCTTCTGAAAAAGCGGGGAATCTCCTTGCCGCGCTGAACCTTTACTATCCTACTAAGGATTTGGCGCTTCTCGTTGTTTGGAGCTTCCTAGCGGGCTTCTCCGAACGGCTTGTCCCAAGCATTCTTCGGGACACCGAAACTACGCTGGGAAAAGCTTCGACACAAAATAGTTGCGATACTTGGGAAATGCTTGTTGCACCGAGCGGCCAGCTTCAATCATCTTTCCTGCATATCCCAAAATCGAGATGACGCCGCAGCCCGTCTTGGGGTCGGAACGCTGGGGCATCGATCGACTTGCGACGTTTGATCTGCGCCCAAGAAATCGACCTCACTCAGAACCGGTCACGAGTGGGCCAGCTTCAGCCATAACGTTCATCCATAATCTGCTGTCAGTGGTCTCGCGCAGTCTCGCTTCGCGAACGCCGATGAGAACCGGCCCTGCGGGCTTTACACCGCAGGGCCGTGTGGGAAACTGTCCGGCTTCTCGCAAGATTTCGTCTCCAAGAAAGTAACCTCGCCGCTGACGTTTTCGTTCCTCTGCGCGCGAACGGACCGCGTTTATTGGCTTGGTCCATGGAAGTGGTAATGGAAACAAGCATTTTGATCGCGAGAAAGATCATCTTGGTGGTCAATATTTTCTTTTAACCACTTGCTGCCGGCATCGCTGACGCCGGCCCATCCTGCTCTATCGCCACTAACGTCCAATATGAGCAACTGATCGTCGGCACCAATATGTGCTTTTAGGATGTCGCGTAGGGCGTAGGCCGTTGCCATCGCCAGCGACCGCGTTGATCTAGATCATGGCTTGCTGATGAGGCGGGGACCGTTATCACGAAGACACCGAACACGCCGAAGCAAGCGAGGCGCGACCATCTTATCGACGATGGCGTTAGGTGCGCAGGCCGTCACTGCCCGTCGCATCACAAGTGGAGCATACCGATGTGGATCCTGATGTACGTCTTCTCCTACTCAGTTAGTCCGGCCGCTACAAACGACAGGGCGGAATGGAGGCTCCTCCCAACCGTGGTGTTTCAGGAGTTCTCGAATGAAGAGCGATGCAGGGCGGCCAAGTCGACACTTGAAGGCAGCTTAAGGGAGGCGGGAGCCAAGCTAAAAAGTGGCTTAGAAGACTTGAAGAGCATAGGTAAGGCTGACCCAGCGCAGATCATCATTGCCTTTAATGTGGAATGTCTTCCGAAATAACGTCGGCGACCACGACCGTCGCCAGCATCACCTCGCGGACACTCGAGGACCTCACGGTTATACTATTCGGCGAGGCGCACACTCGTAGCATGGTCTATCAGCTTCGGCGTCCTGTGGATGTTTTAACATCGGTTTACGGAAATGCTGGCGGTTCATGATCAAATATCCTCGGCCTTCGATCCTGTATGCGGTGCTCACATCGTTTCTTTGGAGCGCAACCGCCATACCTTCGCGAGCGAGCACTCGAGGTCAACCTCCGCTTCGGGACCCGGATCGGACATCCGGCCTTGATCGGTCAAAGCCCCTGCATTGGTCAATGCTCACTGGGCACCTTTGCGCCGGCTGTTAAACCTCCCCGTCAATTCTTCGCCCCGCACAGTTTCTTATCCGGTGAACAGTGGGGGGAAAAAGCCTCCCGGCTAAAGCAGCGCTGGTCTTCGGTCTTGAAGCTGCGCGGGAGACGGTGCGAGCCCATAGTGTCCAGGCATTTATTTCTGACGGCCCGGCAGAAAACGCTTCAACCCTTTCCATGCAGGCGCAACGGCAAATCCAACGATCGGGATTGTGGCCGCGCCAATCAACAATCCAAGGACACCCGAGATGGCCGCCTCAACGATCCATTCGAGCGCCCCGGCGGCCGATGGCAGTGCGTGAGCCGCGGTTTCGGCGGCGGCGTGGACCGTCGAGCCGATCGAAGGCGGGCCGTATACTTCCAGGCCATGCAGGACGATGCCGCCGCCAACCCAGATCATGGCGGCTGTGCCGACGGCGCTGAGAATTGTCAGGAACACGGGCATCCCGCGAACAAGGGCGCGTCCGAGCGCCCGGCCGATGCCGGCAAGGACCGAGGCGCGGTCGTTGTTGGCAAGGGCCACACCGAAATCGTCGGCTTTCACGATCAGCGCTACGACGCCATACACGGCGACGGTGATCCCGATCCCGACAAGCGCCAGCACAAGGGCCTGCGTCACGAAGCTTCCCGCGGGAAGCGCCGCCAGCGCGATCGCCATGATCTCCGCCGAAAGGATGAAGTCGGTCTTGATGGCGCTTGCGACCTTCTCGTCCTCCACCGTCTTCGCATTCAACGCGACCGTGCCGAGCTGCGCTTCATGCTGATGTGCGCGATGCGGCATGACGGCTTCGAGCACTTTTTCTACGCCTTCGTAGCAGAGATAGGCGCCGCCAATCATGAGAAGCGGCGTGATCGTCCAGGGAAGGAAGTAGCTAAGGGCCAGGGCAACGGGCAACAGGATCAGGAGCTTGTTGCGAAGCGATCCCGCCGCGATCCTGCCCACGATCGGCAGTTCGCGCTTGGCAGCAAATCCGATCACGTAACCCGGCGTAACCGCGGCATCGTCGATGACGACGCCCGCCGCCTTTACCCCTGCCTTCGCGGCCTGGCCGGCGACATCGTCGAGGGAAGCTGCCGCCACCTTTGCGATCGCCGCGATATCGTCCAGAAGGGCGATCAGTCCGACGCTCATCGATACTTCTCCTTCATCGTTAGTTCTGCCTTTTTCAGAGCATGAGCGGCGATCCGGAGCAGTGAGTGTTTTGCCGACGCATGGTGGAAGACATCATCACCGCGCTGTCGCGGTTCAAATCGCTGTTCGTGATCGTACGCAATTCGAGCTTCACCTACTGATGTGCAGTCCGTGCGCCTGGCGATGCCATTGGCCTGGCCTTTCGGTCGCCGCCGGACAGGGTATGTGGATGGTGCGTTGAGACATGTTGTCTATCAAAGCGCGGCAGACGATAACTCGCAACGCAGCTCGCTCATGTGGCCCACCGGAACAGACGTTTCAAAAAGTGGGTCAATTAACGTTGTAAAATTCAGTGATATCTATTCGGCAAATCGAGACAGCAAGGCTCGGTTCGTCATTCACGCCAGCGTCGCTCTCCGCTTCAGCCTCGCAAGCGTCGTTCTTGTAACTCGTTCGACTTGCCCTGTCTCTCGATCTTCAATTCTTCGAAACCCTCAGGCGTCATCAAATGCAATGCTTCACGCGCCACCGAGACCCGGATCGGCGTCTGCGTGATGACCTCGCCATCGACGGCAACGTATTGCTGCGGGACGGTGTCGATTGTCAGTTCCGGGACTCTTATGACCTCAAGGTCGGAAGGGCCGAAGGGCACGCCTAACGCAATCCGCGCCCACTTTTTTGCCAATGCCCACTTGGACGGCCCCTTGAGAATGCGGATGACAATCTTGCCGTCGTAGGGGTTCGCTTCGCGGGCAACCAGGACACCGCCCTGATACCCGCCGCTTGCAATCAGAACGTCGAATGCCTGGAACGAGGTCTGCTGACCATTGACCGTGACGATGCAGCGGAACGGCGCAAAGCGCATGAACTTGTACGCCGCGACCAGGCCATAGGCACCTCGGCCGAGCCATTTCTTCAGGCTGTGCGGCGTCGCCCGACCGACAATGGCGGGCATTCCGATTGACGACCCGTTGGCAAAGTAATCTTCATTGATCTTGCCGAGATCGATGTTGGCGACCTTCCCGTTGACCAGCACATCGATGGCGCCCGTCAGGTCAAGCGGGATCCCGAGCGTGCGCGCAAAACTGTTGGCCGTGCCGAGCGGCAGCACGCCAAATACGACGCTGGTGTAGGCAAAATGATCGACCACCGAACTGATGGTGCCGTCCCCACCGCCAAGGATGATGAACTTGCGTCCTTTGGCAATTTCCTCCCGTACTATCTCATGCAGCCTCTCCGCGTTCCGAACGGGATAGGCCGCATCGAGGGCGATTCCCGCCTCTGCGAGCAGCCTCTTGGCTTCCGAATAGGCGTGCGCACCATATCGCGAGCGCGTGTTCACGACGAGAACCGCATGACGGCTTCGTTTGATCTCCTGTTCCAGCGTAATCTTGTCCGGGCGACAATCGGGCGCCGATGACGTCCCGCACAAATGCTGTGCTCGGGTCAATTCACTCACCAGGAACATCCCTGTAGGATAACTCCAATTTTGGGAATTTTGGTATCCTGCGCGACGGCCGATGTCGGATGAAACCGTACAGCAACAGATAATGCGCTGAAAATCCGGCATGTTCGCATGGAAACATTCTCCAATGAACTCCGACCCGCTGAGAAAGTACCGAATAGTATCAGACTTTTGGCGGGGTGGGTTCGCGGCAAATATGCCGTCCGGAGCGAAGCGGCGTTGCGAGTGAGCCGCCGAACGGGAATAATTTTGCCCGAAGCTTGCGATGTCCGCTAGGTGGTGCTGTCAGAGCTGGCCCGGTCTTCTAGAGCCCGTTAGGGGCGGGAGCACGGCCGGTCCATCCCATTCTGAGACATCCCACGATGTCCGTTGTTTGGTCGCTACGAGGGTGAACCGGACATTGTCGACGGTGATCTGTTGGGCGTTTCGTGCGAATCAGGATTTCGCGGCGCGACGGGTTCTACCGTGGCACCTTGCTACTCTCGCCTTGTTTCACCTTCTCAAAGACCTGAAGCAGGAGGATCACACGCGGTACGCTTCCTACACGGTCCGGGAAAACCATGCCGCGCCTGAAGCGCGGACCAAAACGGGATTTGTCTGAGCCGAGCATGCGACGGCGAGCCGCCGTACCTGGATTATCCACCGTTCGATGGATGTTCGACGGTCGAATGCAGCAAGGCTGAAGGACGCTCACTTGCTGAAAGGCAAAAAAAAAGAGAACTTCGCCAATGTCCGTTATCAAATGCAACCCGGAAGACATTTGCTCGGGAGGGTAACTCGCTTTTTGACCCCAGCCTGTGTGGAAACGCGAGTTTTTGGGTAGGCAAGCTCGACATGGTGACGCTAGGCCTGGCTCAGGCCCGGATCGCCTCCATCAAACCACCAACGCCCAGAATGCTGATTACCCTTTTCATGTTGTAGGCCAGGACGTGTAGCGCCTTTCGGTACCGACGTTCTTGAGCGTTTTCATCTGGAAGTGCGTCGCTCCCAGAGGTGCAATGCTCTGGCCGGAGATCACGATGTAAGCGGAGCCCGTGTCAGGTTCATGGAATAGACAGAAGCTCCGCTTCAAGGGCTTGGCGAAGATGTGCGGACTGACGAAATCCGTGCTTCTCGTCCTGGAATACAAGCAGACAGGTCGGGATATTTCGGCGTTGAAGCGCGGAGTACATACCCTTTGAGCCTGATTGATCGGCACGACTGGATCGTCCTTACCGTGGAGAAATATCACTGGAGCGGACAGCCTGTCGGTGAAATTGATCGGCGAACGGTCGTGGTAAAGTGCGCTGTTCGGCCTAAACGGCTCAATAAGCCAGTCGGTGTAATGCAGCTCGAATTTATGAGTTCTCGGTGGCGAGCGCGACCAGATCACTGGAACCCCGTAGTAGCTCGCACCGACGGCAAATTCGGTATGAAACGTGAGCCCGCACAACGTCGTATAGCCGCCAGCGCTGCCGCCCGTGATCGCCAACTTTCCGCCGTCGACATCGGCACGAGCGGCAAGGAATTTTGCGCCCGAAATGCAATCCACGACGTCAATGACGCCCCACTGACCGTAAAGCCTTTCCCGGTATTTCCTTCCGTACCCGGTGCTTCCGCGATAATTCACGTCAAGGACACCGAACCCCCGACTGGTCCAGAACTGTACCGAAAGATTGAGTGCCGAATCGGTCGCGGTGGTCGGCCCGCCATGGCTCTTCACGAGTAAGGGAGGTCTTTCCGAAGCTGGCGCCTGCCAGTCCGGATTGTACGGACGATAAAAGAAGGCATGAGCAATATCGCCGTCGCTTGTTGGAAATTCGATCGGTTGCGGCGTCGAAAAGTAGTTTTGAAATTCTTTGCAGGCTATCCGATGAAACCAAAAACTTAATCGGCAACACCACTCCCGTGTTCACGTCGACGGTCGCGATTGCCGCCGGCGAGGTCATGGTGGCGCAACGCAGCACTACATTCGTTGCCGATGCATGTACGCCCGACAAGGAGGAAAATTCCATGGGATAATCGTGAGCGGTCCGTGTTGGTATTTCTAACCGGCCCAGGCGCCATGTACCGTTTTGGACAAACGAGTAGATCAGAATATCTGGTGACACAAACGCGTAGGTCGAGAGACCGAGGAGCCACTGAGGGACACCGAAATCCCGCGTCTCGAGGTAGGACGCACTCCACGCCTGGGGCATTCCAACGATATAGGTTCCAGAAATCTGTGCGGTCGGAAATGAAAAGAAGAGCTTCCCGTCTGTGCGACCATTTGGGTTGAAATCGCGACTTGAACCGCCTTGGACTATTTGTTTGTTGTCGAGTCGTGCCCGCTTGATCCACTGAAACCTGCTACATTCAGATAAGTGGAGTCCACGGCAATGTCTCGACGTTGCCGGTCGCGCAAACATCGTGGTGTCGACCCATCCACGTTGAGCGTCGGCGAACGGCGTAAAAGCCATATCCGCTGTCGAGCGTTGCTTCACGGCCCGTAGCGATGTCGATGGCGACCAGCGCATGGATCGCTTTGATGACGTCGCCGTTTGGACGCTCCTCTCTTATTGCGATCAGTCGATTTCGTGCGACGTCGACGCAAATATCTGCAAACAAGCAATTCGCACTAGACGTGATTTTCGTCGGAGCGCCGCCCGCGACCTGTTGGTAAATTTGATTGTCGCCGAAATTGACGAAATACACGACGTTGTTACTGACAGCATAGGCGCTCCCGCCGTAACTATAGACCTGCGATCTGACGTTGAAAGGGGATGGCGTAATGTCTCCGATCGTGCCGTCGGCGGCTCTGGCCATCCCGACGACGTTGCGGCCCTTCTCGAGTGGTCTTCCCTCGATCAGTAGATAATGTCGCCGTCAATTCGCGGCTCCGTTAGTGATCCGGTTTCGGCCACGGCCGCATCGGCTGTGATGGGGGAGGTCCACGATCCGAAACTACCGGTCTGCTGAGGCGCCATGATGCTTCCTCACAGTATTGGTCGGTCAAAAAGCCGCAAAGAGCGGAAGTTGATCGAATTTGAGGTCGGACTTCCGCTAAACATCTCCATAGACTGGAACATAACCCAAGCAGTCGCATCGCAAAAGCCAATTGGCGGACTCGATCAAAGCTAGCACGGACCAATCTTCGGTCTACCCAGACAGTGCTTAAGAGCCGGGGCGGAAGTAGCAGCTTCCCCTCGGCTCGCCTTTTGATGGTACTACATTTTATGGCAAAGTCAAATAAGGTAGTACCAAAAAAGGGCGGGGTCGACCTGCAACAGGAAGAGATCCTGTAACCGCTATTCGCTTATCCGCTGAGTTGCGTGCAACCGTCGACAAATGGGCCGCCAGCAGGACGATATGCCCGGCCGCTCTGAGGCCATCCGTCGGCTAGTCGAGATGGGATTGGCCCACAGCAAAAAGTTTGTCATATCACGCTCTACCGGCGAGTTGCGAGGGCGAAACAACTTGCTGCGGAGGCGATCGATCGCCTGGTCGACCCTGCGACTCCGATTGACGAAGTGGCAAACCGAAAGCGACGGTTGCTCAAAGGACCAGAAGAGTTTCACAACTCGCGCGTCGATCGTGAGCAGAAGGACTGAACGCCGCCTTGTCGAGCTGGTTGAGGATGAAGAAATGAGTAAGGAAGCAACGTTTGAGCGAAAGGTTATAACTCGAGACGAGCGCGAAGCCCGCAAGGTTTTTAGAGTAGCGGAGGCCGGAAAGGCCATGAGCGAGCACGAGAAGAAGCAGAAGGCGTTCCATGATAACCGGAAGCGTCTAAAAGCAGAGCGATTGGCACGGGAAGCTGCGGCGACCGCCAAGGACAAACCACGGTAAAACGAGCCCATGACCGCGGATAGTGAGTACCCGTCAGCGCCTTGTGTGCGGTGCGGGCTCGCACGCGATCTCGTTACCGTGCACCGGCCCACAACAAACTATGCACTGCGCTCGTTTCGCTGTCTGTCGTGCCGAACCCTGCTGCGCCTGGTCGGCCCCCGAGACAAACATTCGGACCGTGATGACCGACTGCGGATCGAAGCGTTTCGAAGGGCCCGCGCCTGGAAGTAGAGCGCCTGTTCGAGATCTGTTGAAGGGCGAGAGTATTGATGAAGTGGAAGAAGCGGCTTTGGACCAGCGAGGACGATGCCGCGCTCGCTCGGGAAATCATGGCAGGCAAGTCACTCAACGAGATCGCGGAGAAGATTGGCCGCACTCCGTCCGCTGTTAGAAATGGTGCCCGATCCTGAGGCTGAGCTTTGCCAAGCTCCGCCGGAGGAAACCCAATAACCAATAGACCTGGCGCCGGGACGCCACAGGTCATTCCTGGGCCGCCGCTTCGTTCCTATGACGCGCGCCCAGCCCTATTTTCGGCAAATGAAAGCCCCACCGCCGAGGGGCAGCGGGGCAAGTTGGCATTGTAATGGGCCATGGCGCGAGCCACGGCCACGGCGACTATCCTATCGGGGGTCCGATCTGTCACCAACAAAAACGGCCCCAGCGGGGGGCGCCGAGGCCGATAGTCGGGAGCGTCCGGCCCCAGGGGATAGGGACCGGAAACCCAGGACACTACTCCTGAGCAGCCGGACTTTGATTCCCGCTGATCAAGTGCTGGGCTGAGCCATAGTCCCAAATTGTGTGCCCCTCAGCCTATAGGCGCCTGCTTTAATCAAGTCGCGCTGGTCGAGCTCGGGGGTGAAGAAATGAAAGGTCCCGCCGTGGCCGGTGACAAAGAGACCGACAAGGCAATCAAGGATAACTTGAAGTTCACGTCGGAACTAGCGGAAAAGATTTTGCTAGCCGCGCACTATGACGCGCACGATGCATTCATCAAAGCGATCGGGACGCTCGCCCAGGTCATCTACATCATCACGCCCGACGAGCACAGAGAACAAGCCCTAAAAGACGCTTGTATTTGAAACTACTGGACACGGTGGTCGGTCCGAATCTCGCCTAACAAGCCCTCGCATTGATGACGCCCATATGGTCGCATGTAGCGAAGCGATCCGCCGCCTGGTCGAGATCGGGCTAAAGCCAGTGAAGAAATGAATGATATTGAAAAGGAACTTCGCGCGCGCCGCTCACCCGATACCGGCGACACCTTCCTCATGCGCATGTACTTTGAACTGCTTAGGGACGCGACCAGTGGCACGTACGAGCAGTCGGTATCAGCCATCCAGCGTCGTGGCGTCATGCCGCGAGAGATTGAGCAGCGCGGAATCTAGTTCCCTATATCCAGTCCAAGTGCCATCATCAAGACAACGCCATTGGTGGCGTTCGCGATGGCGCGTTGGCTCATCATCACAGCCTCCAATACCGACCGCGGAATTGGGTCGTCGTCTCCATAAAAATGATCGATGATTCGCAGGTAGCGGCGGCGATCCGCCACCTCTTGCAAGACTTTCTTGCCCGTTGTTCCCTCCAGTGCGATACGCGCAACGGCAGCCTTAGTCAGATTATCCGAATGCGAATCGAGCGTCACACTGTGCTTGTGCATCTTTTCGATCGACAGGTGAGCGAACTCTTCTGGGTCAGTCATCCTACGCTCCCTTTATCCCCAGCACGCGTGGAGCTTGCACAAATGCGCGGTACACTTCAAGCATGAAGAAACTCTACGCAGAACTCGATGACCACATAAAAACACTACGAGAACGGTACTATTACCATCTCTGAGGATATCGAGTTTTCGATGCGAATGACGATGCGTCAGATTACGCACTACATCATGTCTCGGTACATGAACAAGCAGACCGACGAGCAAGGCCGTCGCACACCCTTCAGGGCTTTAGGGGGTCGGAGCGGGTTGTTAGAGAACGGGCGACACGCCGTCGGCGCGCCGAAACGCCCGATGCTAAAAGTCTACAGCGCGTGCCGTCCGCCAGAACTATCGCCCGCCTGATGACCAATGGCCGCGATGCGTTATCAAAGTCTGAGACCGTTACCATCGCGGCGATCGAGCAAGGCGTTCCTCTCCTGGTGGAAGCTCAGAGGTCATCACCGCTTTCCATACGATGATCCGCAAGAAGGCTCACACAGATCTTGACCCATGGTTGGAACGAGCATGCACAAGCCTCGTCGCGTCCTTCAACGGCATCACCAAAGACAAGGCCGCCATCAACGCTGCGATTACAACAGCTTGGTCCAACGGGCAGACCGAAGGTCAGATCACCAAGCTCAAGCTCGTCAAGCGTCAGATGTTCGGGCGCGCCAAGCTCGACCTGCTGCAGGCCCGCTTGATCGGTGCCACATGATCACCGCTGCACCAAAATTGCGTCAGAGCCAATATTGTTTTCCGAATAACAGTGTTTCCCTTGCCGCCACTCATGCGCCGGGTTCCGTCCGCGTCCCGTTCCTCGATCGGCGCCCTCAGCCACATCTTGATGAGGCGCAGGACGTTTCGATCCACGACACGCCGGGCTACTGACTTTGTCAGCTCGGAGTGCGGAATCATATCGAAGTACTTGGACACATCAGCATCAACTACATCAGCGTAGCCCCGGCATAAATGCCGGTGCACTTCCTTGACCGCGTCCACCGCCCCGCGAGCGGGCCGGTAGCCGTAGGCATTGTCCTCGAAGTCAGCCTCGAAGATGGGTTCGATCACGATCTTGGCGGCAGTCTGAATCGCACGATCACGAATGGTCGGAATGCCGAGTGGACGCTCGCCACCATTCGCTTTAGGGATCATCACCCGCCGCACCGGATCAGGTCGGTACGTCTTCGAGACCAGTTCCGCACGCAAGCCCGCCAACCATGCTTCCAGGCCCTGCTCCTCGAAGCGCCAGCAAACGTCATCCCATCCACACCCGGTGCACCTGCATTGACGCGAGCGAGCCGATAGGCGTGGACCAGGATGTCCTCGCGACAGATCTTGTCGTAGAGCAGATAGAAGCGGAAGGTGGGCTCCGCCTTCGCTTTGCAGTATGCGGCACCTGTTTCCGGACGCATGTCCTCCGGCGAACATAGCTTTCTCTGAAGGTTCCGGATCTTATCAGGCGTTGTCAGGCTCATCACCATCACCTTCACCTCACCATCTCCGCGCGGGGTGCGCCACCGACCACAGCAGAGCGCCGAGCGGGCAAATGGGATCGAGGCGGCCGTGAAGTTCGTCGCGGACGACTTCAGTGTTCATCCAGAGTCGCGGGCGCTCTGCTTTACATTTCCGGTTAAATTCAATAAGCGTTCCGCAGCTTCGTAACACAAGTTGTTCGCTCATCGTCCAGGGCAAGAGCAATAAGGAAATCGCCGCGAATCTGGGCATCACTGAGGCAACGGTGAAGTGCCACGTCAGCGTGATCCTCGAACGCCTCGGCGTGAGTGACCGCACGCAGGCAGTTGTCACCGCGTTGCAGCGTGGGTTGGAACACCTCTAAGGCCCTACCGTTCTTACTTTGGCCAAGCCCCCGCTCCGGTGAGACTTTGTTTTAGTACCGCTGGCGGTCTCCGCCGCCGGCGCCGCCCCGCCAATCCCAATCGCGCCGCAATAGGCGTGAACGTTCTTCGACCGTCCGCAAACGGTCCGCAACCGCAACCCGCAACCGATGCTTTTCGCCCGCACCTGCGTTAGCATAGAACCCATGATCCGCACCGCTGTAAGCGCTCTCATTCTCGCCGCCGCCGCTTTCGCCCAAGCCCCTCGCCCTATCCCCATCGACCCTCAGAAAGTTCAGGACCAGGATGCCATGACCTGGGCCGACTACCACCCCATCCCCGGCGCCGATTGGGCCGACCCCAATCTCAAGCCCACCAAAAAGCAGTTCCGCGTCGCCCTGATCGCCATCGATTTCCCCGACCAGCCCTTCGTCATCACCCTGCCCAAACACTCCGACCTCTTCGGCAATCCGCAGATCGACCCCGTCACGCGCGAGAAAGTCGCCCAGTTCTACGCCGACTTCTACAACACGCCCTCAGCCGTCAATCACGGCCACACCATCAACGGCTACTGGATGGAGCAATCGCGCGGCCAGATCGGCATCGCCAAGCTCGACGCCTTCGGCCCCTACAACATGCCGAAGAACCTCTATCGAGTACGGCCTGAACGAGTACGGCCAGAAGCACTCCGCGCCGGACGACGTCCCGTCATGGCCGCATGGAACCCGATGCCGACGCCCTGTGGGCCGACGCCGCTGGAACGGACATCAAGTCCAAGTACGATATCGTCATCCGCATTTACGCCGGCTATGACGAAACCAGCGTCTGGCAGGAATTCGGCGAGATGAAATTCCAGACGAAGGAAGACATCCCCGCCGAATGGGGCAACCCCGACCCAGCAAGCCGCGCTGGGTGCCCACGCGCTACGTACCCTGGACCAGTTGGCGCGCTGCCATGCAGCAGTGGGGGCTGTCGTCGGTACGTCAGGGCGAAAGCTCCGGCACCATCACGCACGAAATCGTCCACTTCGCCTTCCGCGTCGGCGACAACAACAACAACCCCTACGAGCCGCCTTTTCCGCGCGCCGGCTCCGGCCCTTGGGACATCATGGACCGTGGCTCGTTCAACGGCCCTGGCGGCCCCCATCGCCGCTGGGTGGTGCCCGCCTCCGATGGCGCCGCGATGCCCGCCGGCCTCATGCTGCGCAGCAAAATGCGCTTCGAGTTCCTTCGTCCTGGCGCCCTGCTCACGCTTCGCCGCGACGAACTACGCCGAGCGGGGTCGGCCGATCGCCAAAGTCACCGCGCGCGCCGTGGATCCGGCTCCGGATACCTGGCTGGGATCGTCGTGCGGCTCGACGGGTCCCGGCGACCATACGCCGCCGAAAGATTACGCCACAAATCCCAACTCTTCCGGCGACACCAAGTACGATTTCTACACCCTCGAAGTGGTGCAGCGCATCGGCTACGATTCCTTCACGCCCGACAACGGCGTCCTTCTCTCCAAGAACCTCGACAACGAACTGCGCGGCGGCGGACGCGGCGGCTTCCATCCGTTCACCTACGTCATCGACGCGCATCCCGAAGACATCCACGTGGTGGACTTCAAACGCCCCACGGCGAGCCTGTCATGCGCACCGTCGGCGACTACCGCCAACTGAACGACGCGCTCTTCCACGCCGGTCTGAAATCCGGCAGTCAATTCGAGTGGATCGACAAGCCGAATCGCCTGCAGTTCTACGTCGTCGATCTGGAAAAGGATGGGCGCGGGATCCTCACCTACACCATCGGCGTACGTCGCTCGACGGCGCTGGCCCACAAACCCGCGGCGTCACGCTCGCGGCGAACCCCGGCGGCGTCGTGCTCTTTCAACCTCACCAACACCGGCGCCGCGGCGTCCGACGCCACGTACTCCAACGATATCTACCGCCTCTCCGCCACCGCTCAAGGCGCCGGATGGACCGCCGATCTCGCCGACGCCCTGGCCGCAGTCACGGCCGGTGAGACGGCCACGGTTCCCATCCATATGACTCACTCCGCCGGATCCGCTTCGACCGCGCGAGTCACACTCAAAGCTCAATCCGAGTCCGACCCGGCGAAATCCGCCACCGCCACCTGTACCGCGCGCCGCTAACTAACCGTGGGGCAGACATCCTGTCTGCCAAGCCGGCCCGCTCGCGGGCCGGCCGCACCCCCGCCGCTGCTGATGACAAGCCATCAGACGAGTTAGTCGCCGCACGGATTCCGCATTACGTGCTGGGGTTACAAAGAGACCACACGCAGGCAGTAACTCTCCGCAAGACAGGGCCGACCAACGCTTCACTTCCGAATCGAGACCTTCCGCCACTCCTTCTGTCGGCCCATCTGCGTAGCGTAGCGCGTTATGCCGATCGCCAGTTCCGGTCCCCTTCCACGCTTCCGGTTTTCCAAGAAGCTCGCAGGTTGGCAGAAAATTCCTGAAACCGCTTACACGCCTGTGGTACCTTATCGCGAGAGGGCACGTATGAAACGTTCGGTATTGCCGCTGTTTGGTCTCGGTGTGGTGACGGTTGCGATTGCATGTCTGCTGGCGGGGCCCGCCCGCACGGCTGAGGCCGAAAACCCCACGTCGCGGTCTCGCGCGCCGCAACGCTCTTCGATACGTCTCTTCCGCTCGACTCGATCGAGCAGTTCATCCCCGATAAGCAGATCGTCATTCACCCCGCCGTGGAAAGCCAGCCGGAGACACAAGGCTCGATGCAAGGGCCGGGCGCGGGTCTTGGGAACGACGCCGCCGACTGTGCCGGCTGCGCGCGGCGGTCGGCGCAGGCGCTCGCGGCGGTGGGCGCGCCGGCCGTGGCGCCGTGGCGCTGCCGGCCCGCCGCCGATTCCGCCTCCTCCGCCCGCGCCCGAGATCAAGCCGGCGGCGCCGCTGTCGAGCAGACCAAGCAGGGCAGACGCCCCGCGATTCCCGTCTTGGACGCCTTTGACGGCCTCGGCGAAGGCTTCACCGGCCGCGAATTCCCCGGCGCCGCCGAAGCGGGCGAAGCCAATGGTGGACGCGGCGGCGGCGGACGCGGCGGTATCGACATCAGCCTGGCCGTCGGTCCCGACCACATCTTCGAGATCCTCGGCGGCAACCTGGCCGTCTTCACCAAGAAGGGCAAGAAGTACGACACCACCGGCAAGCTGCTCTACGGCGCGGTTCCCAACAACACCGTCTTCGCCGGCTTCGGCGTTCGCTGCGGCGTGACCAACAACAGCGATACCGTGGTGCGCTACGACCAGCTGGCCGATCGCTGGCTCTTCGTGCTTCCGGTCTTCGCGCGGCCGCCGGACAATCCGCAGGGCCCTTACGCCATGTGCTACGCGGTGAGCGTGACGTCCGACCCGCTGGGCGCCGTACTACCGCTACGAGTTCCAGCGGCCGCTCTTTCCCGATTATCCGCGCCCCGCGATCTGGCCCGACGGCTACTACAACCCCACCAGCACCAGCGACAACCTGCTGCCCGACGTCATTACCCAGAAACACGACTGCATCGCCGACCGCAACAAGATGCTCAAGGGTCTGCCCGCCACCGAGCAGTGCGTGATCATCGACGGCGGCGTCTTCATGTTGAACGCCGACGTGGACGGCAAGCGGTCTGCCGCCCGCGGGCGCGCCCAACATCATGATGTCGACCGGCGGCACGCAGCTCGATGAAGATCTTCGAGGACGACGGCATCTATTTCTACAAGGTGCACGTCGATTGGAACGACCCCTCGAAGACCACGCGTCTCGGCGCCGCAAAAGATCGCGGTGGCGCCCTATCACTATCTCTGCGACGGCCAGTTGAGCAACTGCGTCTCGCAGCCGGGCACCGAGCGCCGCCTCGATTCGCAGGGCGACAAGCTGATGCAGCGGCTGGTGTACCGCAACTTCGGCGATCACGAATCCATCCTGGCGGAGCATTCCATCGCGACCGCCGCGCACGGCGGCGGCGTGCGCTGGTACGAGTTCCGCCTGAACAAGCAGCGCGACCCGGTCTTGTACCAGCAGGGCACCTACGCGCCCGGACGGATTCTATCGCTGGCTGGGAAGCATGGCGATGGACCGCAAGGGCAACATCGGCATCGGCTATTCCTTCGGCGGCGATCCCAACTATCCCGGCCAGCGCTTCGCCGCGCGCCTGGCGAACGATCCCAAAGGGCCAGCTTACCTTTCACGAATCCGTGCTGGCCGAACGGCAAGGCGTCGCAGACCGGCAGCCTGCGCTGGGAAGACTACACCAACATCGCGGTCGACCCGTCCGACGACTGCACCTTCTGGTTCGTCGGCAACTACCTCAAGAGCGGCGCTACATCCTCGACGACGCGCATTGGCTCATTTGCCGTGCCCGGCTGCAAGTGATAAACTCGCGGCGAGTCCACCCATGATGCAAAACCTTCTTCAGCGCCATCGTCATTGCCGCGGCATTCGCCTCCTTCCTGACCCCGCAGTCGAAACCGGTCTTCTCCGAAAACTTCGAGTCCGGCAAACTCGACCCCGCCATTTGGGACGTCCGCACCATGGGTCCGGCGATCATCACGGTCGAGCCGGTCGAAGGAGCACACGGCAAATATGCGTTGCACGCGCACTATCCCGAAATGACGCGCGGCGCTTACGCGATGGCGATAGCCACGCACGTGCCCGATTCGCTGAAGACGCGTGTTTTCGGCCGGGCGTACATGAAAATCACCGGAACCATCCCCCGAGCCACAATCCATTGATCATCACCGGTGAACCAGGCTGGCAGCTCTCGAAGTTCTACGAAATCGGCCTGTATCGCGGCTTCTGGATGCCGTCGTACCAGGAAAACAAATCGCGCCGCGGGTCAGGGAAGAGGCGAGACCACGTATCGCTCGGAAGTGACTCCTGTCACTGACAAATGGTTTCTTTTCGAGTGGGAAATCAACGACGACCCCGCCAGTATGACTCTCTGGGTGGATGGCGAACCGCTCCCCAACAAGATGGGAACCGAAGCCGTCGCCACCGTGACCTACAAGTGGCCGAAGGACTCCACCACGACCTCGAACCTCGTCGGCGGTTTCAAAGGAATTTGGATTCGGCGTGCGCGCGTGGCAGAACCCGATGACCGGCTTCGATATCTATTACGACGACATCGCCCTCGGTACTTCCCGGCTGGGAAATAAATGCATCGGCGCTGGCCCCGCTGAGGCCTTCCTGAGCTATCGGTTCAGATCAGATGAACCACCGACTCAATCTCATGAGTGTTGGTGAGAGGATCGGCGTGCCTGTGAACGAGCCGCCATGAATCGTCTTCGCGGCGGAATACATGGGTGCTCTCAACTTCAACACTGCGGGTTCGGCCGAGATCTTCGAGAAACGTACCTCCCCGCTCGACGACGACAGTCACCGCGAGGCTCTGAATCTGCGAAGCGAGGACGTGGCGTGGCCTTCACGGACCCACCCGAGAATGACGCCGCTGCTCAGGTGTACCGATCGCCCACGGCGGACCGCCCCTTGGCAGCCGCGGCGCTTGGTGGCTGGTTCGCGTCGAAGAAAGCGACGCTAGACTTCCCTCGCGATCATTGCAGGGAAATCACAACGCCCGAGGGACTTTGAACCCGCTGACCACACCCTGTAAAGAAACGTCTCCCGTTCCTAGACCCGATCGGGATCGTGAGATTCAATTGGTAGAGTCCTGCTCCGGATAGCCCAGCAAACGTCGGCGTGATACTAACGCCTTGATTTAGCCTTCACCGGATTGCTCGTCGGCGCAGCTCCCGAAAACGCTTGCCCCGGAACCCCAGCGGGACTCGTCATTCCGAAACCCTACCGAACGAGAGACGATATCGCCCGCTTTCGCCGCGACCGTAGCGTACTCCTAGCGATCCGCCGGTCGGACCAATAATGTCGTAGGAGCCGCCGCCATACGCGCCCCTTTCCGTTCGATCGCAAAATGATACCGGCAACGTGCGTGCCATCAAGCAGGAAGAACAGAGCTGATGCGCCCAGAGTCGCGGTGGACTTCGCGACGCCTGCACCCGTGGTGACCACCACTGGTACTGAGCCGGTCGTCGTGTCGGCGGGCGCTTGCAAGTTAATCTGACTTGGGCTCGCGTAAGAGAGATACGCGGCTTGCACCGTTAATCGTCACCGTAGCCCCGCCCAGGGAAGTGGGAAAATCGCCGTTCCACGTGGCCGTACTGGTGGCCAGATTGTTGCCGAAAATCGAAACCCATTCCCCGGGTTCAATCGTGGCGGGCGCGATACCCCCGGACGCGATCGCCGGGAGCAGCGGTGAATTCACCCCCTTGTACGGAACAAGTTACGATGACCTTCCCGCCGTTCATGCCGATATTTCCGCGGTTACGGCATTTGCGCTGGTGAGGGTGGTCGCCGCTCCGTTTGGCGGCGTCAGCACCACATTACTCAAACCGATGTTCATGCTGCCGGTCAGTATCCGCGCTTGGAAAGGTCTGCGTTCCGGCGCCGAACCAGCCGGAAGAGTTTGGAAGCCGATTGAATTCTGGACGATCGAGGCGGGAGAGAAAAGATTTTCGATATTGAGATTGAGAAGACTTGTCTGGGTCAGATCGACTTGGGCGCAGTTATCGTCCCGGGGCTGATTCGGATCACTGCATTCCAGAAACGTCGATCTTCAGGCTGAACAGAGTCCGAGGAGCGTCCTCGACGAAGATATTCCGGTACAGCGAGGGCTGCACCGAGCCGAACATCGTGCCGGGAACCATCAGCGATGCGATGACCGCGTCGTTTTGACCGTTCAGATTTGTCGCTGTCCAACTGGGAACCGTGGGTGTGGACCAATCCGTCTTCACCACGTAAAGACCGTCCACCAGGGAATAGTCGCCGGCGAATTGTCGGACCAGCCGAGGTTCAATACGCCGCCGTTGTAGTTCTGCCAAACGGTTGCGTTCGTAACCGTAATGAAACGACCACATCATCAACGAATCGTCTCCGGCGCGAATAAACAGATTGGACACGGAAGTGGTGTTCTCCGATCCGGAATCCACCGTTGAGGCCAGTTCCAGCCGATCGTATTCACATTGTTCACGGAGCCGTTCGTGATCAGGTCGGCAACCGCGTGATTGTGGTAGGTGATGACGAACCCATCCAGTTGGAATCGGTCGGGAGCGGTATTCTTCGGCGGATCGGCGAACGAAATGGCTTCGTAGCCTTGATCCGCATAGCCGTTGTTCGCGTCGCAGGACCGAAGGTCGTATTCAAAGCGGCTTATGTCGCAGACGCCGGACCGTAAATCCGTCTCGTGCTGCCACTGCCCGCCTGCACGAATCGGAGTATGCCCTGGAGCCACGCGCCCGGCCCAAGAAAAACGTTAACGATGTTGGCGGGGACCACGGACGCCTGGGCGCCGGTAAAGCGACGGCGGCCTCGCTTCTTCGAAGTCCAGCGTGTCGAAGGAGGAGAGATTCGCCACAGGTCGCCAGCCGCCTCCCCATGACTTTCACTTTGCTGCCCGTGGGTCTTGCATAGGGTTGATTCAGGAAGAAGACCAGGCTCTGAATGATACTGCTTTGCTGCGAATCGCCGGCCCACCACAGAGGAACTGATCGCCCGCGAAATTCGCGGCGGTGGTGGTAGAAATCTGCGCCACGCTGCCGCTCACGGAATCGACGTGAATCTTTTGGCCTGTGGGCGGACCGATACTTGGTTGATGGCTGGAAATGCCGAACCAAACACTTTGATGACGCGGAGTACGCCACCGCCGTGTTTGCAGCGGCGGAATACTCGCCAACAATGTCGACGTATCGGCCACGTAGCCCGAGGAACTGCGGCTGCGGCGAAGCATTGGTCCCGCCGTAATAGCTGATGTAAGCCTGCGCAGTGGTCCAGGTTGCCGCTGTTGTCCAATTGGTATTGGACAGCGTACGCCGTCCGAAGTCATCGGATACGTCAAAGGTGGCGTTCGATACGTCGCATCTTTAGTGGTTACCGCACAAGGCGGGGCGGGGTTAATCAACTGCGCGGGCGCATGAGAAACAAAGGCGAGCAAGCAGCAGCGGCACTGCGCCAAAAACGAACTGCGTCCATTCTTCGAAACCCTCCCGCCCTCGCAGTCAGGGTAACGGATGAACGCGCGCTGCGCAATCGGTGCGAGGGGCGGTGCGAGGGCCGCCCGACCCAGCCTTGACCGGTTGCGCGGTCGGGGCTCCCACCTATCGCACAATATATTTCTGGCAGCTCGCCGCGGTCTTCCCCATATAGTGAGTCTGTTTGAAAATGGGCAGGGCGCAGGAACAATAATTCTCCGCCGATGCTCGGGAGAGCTTCCCGTTGTTCCATTGCTGTGCTCTGGTAGGAGGATTTGAATCTGGCGTCGAACGCTTCCTCAAATCGGGATTTCGAGTCCGGACTCGAATTGGTCTGAGCGCTCGCTTGACCGCCCCGGCTGCCGAAAGCAGTCACAGCGATCACCGTGCCAAAAACCATACCACCAACCAGGACGGCGACGACCGCGACGATCTTCGAAGAGGGCCAGACTGATTCGTCGCTGGAACCGGGCTGGGTTGCTCTGGTTCGCCGCGCCGGTCGCAAAACAGGGCATCATGGGCTGCAGCAGCCATGCATGGGCATGTCCAGGGCATCGCGCTCCTCGATCCGCCGAATTGTCCCATGTTCGCCCTCTGCCGTCATGTACAGATAGGCAAGCACCTCGATGCTCTCGTTCTGGATGAACCAGGCGACCTATCCGCTGCGTCGCCTTTCCACAAGTTCGACGGTGATCATCTGATCGCCCGGGATGAAATGGCGCCCGGTTAAGTGATCGGCGAGCTTCGAATGACTGCTAACCGCAGGTCCGAGCTCGTTAGGATGGTCCCTGCGCATTCAGAAGTTCTCGGCGCCTTGCGCCACTAATAAAGCGCGCCAGGAACACAATTTGTTTCCCGGCCACCTTTGGAACCTCAACATCCAGCTGGTAACATGCCGGCCATCCTTCGCGACCAGCAGGCAAACGTGCGCGGTTTGCCAGCGAAAGCCCCGAATAATTACGTGATCCTAACTGAAACCCGGCGAAGCCCGAAGGACTACAGCATCGCGCCCAGCGCCGCATAACAATCCGGACGAGTGCTGCTCCGCCCAAAAACCCTTCGTTCTGTGCCATCGGGACCACCCAAAATGGGACGGCTCGTGGAATCAACGGCCCCGCCGCGTGAAAAGCCCGCGCTTCGCTAGCGTGAACGGCGCTGCCGCACTCCGTGGGTCTTGCTTTTCCAGCCCGACCGGCACAATGTCGCGAGGAGGAGATCATGTACGTCATCCGCAACATTTTCGTCGCAAAACCGGGCAGCGCCAGCAAACTCGCTGCTCAGCTTAAAGAAGCCGTAGCCGCCTTTCAAATGCCCGGGGCCCGCATCCTAACGGATCTCACTGGCGATTTCAACCGCGTCATCATGGAGCACTCCGCCGAATCCCTCGATGAAGTCGAAAAAAGAATGCAGGAAACCATGTCGAGCCAGATGTACCGCGAGCGGATGGCCGGCTACACCGAGCTTTGGATCACCGGAAGCCGCGAAATCCTGCGCATCGTCTAGCTTCTTACTGGCGTGGAGGACCAGCTCCGCATTTCCGTTGCTTCAAGGTATCGTGGGCGACATTCCCTGGGCCCGGCACTCGAAGAAGCCGTCGAGGCCCGCCCCATAGGCATCGTGATCGTCGACCACATGGATCGCACGCTCGAGTGGTGAACCTCAGTTCATCCCGACAAATGATCTCGATCACAAACAACAGGAAAAAGCAAAAGGACATGTGGATTATTTTCGCCTCACTTATCGTCGTCGTCGTCGCGGTATTTCTTGGCGGCTTTGACGAATGGCCCGGGCATCTCCACCTTGCTCTCCCCCGGATAGGGCCGTTTCCAATCCGTCGACGAGTACCACGTTACATGGTTCAGGAAATTCGGGTCGACCGCGTCGGCCTTGTCGTACTTGCCTTTCATCACCTCCGCCGTAGCCTTGAGCCAGGCCTTCTGCATCGGGCTGTACCCAAGCGTCTTGTCGGCGCCGAGGTCCGGTCCCTTGTCGAGAGGAATCACCGGACGCCAGGTACGTCGTACGGCGTCAGATCGGGCGTGTTTTGAAACGCGTCGAACATGGGCGATGCCACCAGATCGAACTGCGTCAGCGGCTTCATCCCCAGAATGTTCTCGATGGTGCGATTGATGTTCTCGGCTGTGTACGTGGTATGAATCGCCTTGCCCTGGCCGGGCGCCTGCGGGGCGACAGTGTAAGGGCTGATGACAAAAACCGGCTGACGGTGGCCATCCACGTGATCGACGCCGCCCTGTGAATCGTCTTCCTCTACGAAGATGGCCGATTGCGCCCATATCTTGCTGTGGCTGATCGCTTCCACCATACGGCCAAGAGCCAGATCGTTGTCGGCCTGGTAGTTGATCGGGTAGGGGTTGGCCCTTTGTGGTTCCAGCGGCGTGGTCGTTCGGAAGCCAGAGAATCGTCAGATTGGGAACCTGATTGGCCGCATCCAGGCGCTGGAACTCGGGTATCCAGTAATCCATCCGGTACTGGTCGGGAATGATGAGATTGAACGGCGGATAATGCGGGTCCATGATCTTGGCCGCCGAGGGAATCGTCGGAGGTTACGCTGACCGCATCGTCCGGAACGACGCAACTGGACTTCGGCGCTTTGCCTTCCTTGCACATCGCGGTACGGTAGAAATCGCTCCAGGTGTAGTTCGTGCCATCCGCGCTTTTTGGCGACCTTTGACGTTACTCCATTCGCCGTACAGCCTGGCGGAAAGTCCCTTGGCTTCCGCCGCAGTCCATAGAAAGCCTCTCGGAGTATATGTCAGAGCATCGTCGGAATCGCCGCCCGGATAGGAACGAATCCAGTCCGGCGACAGGATGTCATTGGAGTAGAAGGAGCCCGACATCCCGATCCACGGATGACCATCCGCCGACTGGCGGCTCGGAGCGTAGACATTGTCGAGCAGCGGGAAGCGTTTGACGAATGCGTGCTGATTGGGAACGCCGGACGCAAAGATCGCGAGCGACGGGTCGCCGTTGCCCCACGGCACGTCTCCCAGCATCTGGTCGTAGGTGCGGTTCTCTTTGATGACCAGAAAGACGTACTTGATGAATGAGGGCTCGCCGATGTGCCTGGGAACAGCCACCGGCGCGCGCGTGCGCGTCGACGTATTGCGGTCCCACCTCGATATTCGTGGTCAGGTTCCAGTGATTATTGTCGAAGACCTGTTTGCTGAACCGCGGCCAGTTGAGTCGCGTTCGGCAGCGGGATCAGATTGACGGTTCCGGTATCCTGATGCGTGCTAAAACCGGAGAGGCCGCCGGAACGCGATGGAACGTGCGTGCCCAATCCCTTGTCGTCGGCGACAACCAGTTGTTTCTGCGCTTTGTCATAGGCGATGGAGGTCGGGAAATAGCCGGTCGGAATGTAACCGATGACCGGATGCGCATCCCGTCCCTGAAGGTTGACGACGGCGACGGCGTTGGCTTGGCCCAGCGTGACATAAGCCCGTCCGTCATCGGTCACCGCGACGCCATTCGGTCCGGAGCCGAAGACCCCGCCGGCGATCGGAACGCTGAGATCGATCGTGCGCACGACCTCATCGGTACTGCAGGTCGATGACCGAGAGGCTGTCGCTGTACGCATTGGCAACGTAAAGATTCGGAGCCGGAGATGGTCATGCCGGCCGGGTGCAGGCCGACCTTGATAGTCTTCACCTCCTTGCCCGCCGAGAGATCCACGACGGACACCGTGCCGGTGATCGCAAAAGCATCTTTCCGGTCGACGACGATCGGCGTGCCGTCCGGAATAGTTCGTGAAGTCTTCGCTGGTGGCAGGGCGTCCGCCTTCGTTGCTGACATAGGCATATTTGCCATGGATGACCACGCTATTCGGCGCATTGCCGACCGGAATCTGAGCGATGAGTTTGGCCGGAGAGGCGGCCAGGTCGATCACGCCGAGCGTGTTGGCCGCGTTCAGCGCCACATAGGCGCGCTTGCCGTCGTCGGAAACCGCGATACCGCCCGGGTTGATGGATTTCGCATTGTGATAGGGCCGGCCATCTGCCGGCGGACCGGGTAGTTCCACGCTCTGCCCGTTGGTCAAAAGACCCGTCTGCGGATTCACATTGGCGATGACGACGTGGTTGTCGTCCTGGCTGAAGAACAGGCTCTTGCCGTCCGCGGAGTAAGTGATGCCGGTGAAGGAGCCCGCTTTGCTGGATGTGGATTCCGTGCCTTTCATAGAAGGCGGGAGTGAAGCGCTGCAGAACCTGTCCGGTAGCGGTATTGAACACGATAATCGGCTGGGGCGAGCCCATCAGCAGGACGGCGCCGCTATTCGTCTTGACATTCGGATTCAGAGCAATGGCTTTGGCGCGCACCGGCGAGCCGAGTTCAATGATCTTGCCGGCAGGCGTCAGCGTCTGGTTGTCCGACGCGACGACAGACCCATCCTTCTGCGGGCCAACGGTGCGATTGGGATTGGTAGCTTGTGGATCTTGAGCTTGACCCAAAACTACGGTTGAACCGGCTATCAGGAAAATCCGGAGAGCTCTCCCTAGCCTGCATACTTCATTCGGCTTTTGCATCGTCGATAAATCCTCCCCGCCGGCCCGCCAGATTAAGCCTTGCCTGAAAAGAAACGCCATTATATCGGCTCACTGTCACAATTACGTTTATCTGGTGACCCCGCTCTGCCTCGATCGTTCGCGCTCGAACTAACCCCGCCCCGATCGCCTCAACGCGGTGCACGAGCGTTCGTCATATGCTTTGGGACGCTCATGGTTCGCGGCCTTTGGCCGACAGGCAGCCGAATTCGAAGTTGGGCCCATCAAGGCCGCGCAACCGGACGTACGTCCTGGCTGCGGCCACATCGATCGCACCCCCTCCGAAACTGATTTCACTCTTCGCGCAGTGCCGTCGCTGGTCCACACGAACCGCCCGCCGCGCGGGCAGCATCACCGCGACCGCCGCGGCGCTAATCATGATCCCTGCCACCGTCGCGAACGTCGCCGGGTTGCTGCCCGATCGGCTCGATGCTCTTGCATGCTTCGCGTATTCCTCGAAGTCGCGATAGCTCGCAAAAATCTTCGCCAGCGGCGCGATACAGGCAGCGAGCAGCACCAGTGCGCCATCGACGATGCTGAACACCGCGGCGCTCGCCCTGATCCCCAACCCAAGCGCGTGAATCGCGATCGCGCTGAACCCCGGGTCCGCGCCCGCGAACGCCGGGCGTACCTGATGTCGTTCATGCCGTTTCAGGCGCGGCGCCGCGCCGCCTGTCTCGGCGCTATCTCATCAAGATATAAAACATCAGCATCATCCCGCAGCCCCCCGCAATAATGATGCCGATCCACACCCACACATACAGCCGTTCCTGCTCCGGCGGCGGCGTGTGAATCCCGATCGCCATATGCAGGCCGCGCATCAATCCGATCAAAAAGTTCAATCCGCTCTCCCGTGTGCGCCCAACCGGGCCGCTCCCTCAACTCACCTCGACCACCCCGGCGTGTCCGCCCGATTCGGCTCCGGCGCTGCCCGCCAAACCCATTCCACCCACCACCCCGCCTGGGCCATGCCCGCCATATGTGTTATTATTCATTTGAGTGAATAAAAATCCATGTCGAGTGTTTACCCTATCAAGTCCGTCGCCCGCATGAGCGCGGACAACCTGCTCAACGATCTCGATCTTACCAATGACGAGGTCGTTTCTTTACTCGACCTCGCCTCTGAAATCAAATCCGCTCCCGGCAACTTCTCGAACGCGCTCGCCGGACGCTCCATCGCCCTCCTCTTCGAAAAGCCTTCTCTCCGCACTCGCCTCACCTTCGAACTCGCCATCCGTCAGATGGGCGGCGACTCCGTCTTTTGCGAAGGGCCCCATCGGCGTCGGCGCGCGCGAACCGCTCGAAGGACGTCGCCCGCAATCTCGATCGCTGGGTCGACGGCATCGTCGCCCGCGTCTTCACGCACTGCACCGTCACCACCCTCGCGCAGTGGTCGTCCGTCCCCGTCATCAACGCCCTCTGCGATCTTTACCACCCCTGCCAGGCCCTTGCCGACGTGCTCACCATCCGCGAACGCTTCGAACGCCTGCAAGGGCCTCAAGCTCGCCTTCATCGGCGACGGCAACAACGTCGCTCATTCGCTCATGCTTACCGGCGTGCGCCTCGGTATGGATTTTGCGCTCGCTTCGCCCAAGGGCTATGAGCCCAATCCCGAAATCGTCGCGCAGGCCGAAGGGCTCGCGGCCGTCACCGGCGCATCCGTCCTCATCACCAATTCACCGGCCGAGCGCTCACGGGCGCCCACGCCGTCTACACCGACGTCTGGGCCAGCATGGGCCAGGAAGCCGAGGCCGATCGCCGCCGCTCCATCTTCGAGCCCTATCAGGTCAACGACGATCTTATGTCTCCCGGCCGGCCCCGACGCGATCTTCATGCATTGCCTCCCCGCCAAGCGCGGCGAAGAAGTTACCGACGAAGTCATCGAGTGCCCGCCTCCGTCGTCTTCGATCAGGCTGAAAACCGCCTGCACGCCCAGAAGGCCCTGTTGCTCATGATGATCTAAGCGCCCGCGCGTGCTTAGGAGTGCGACAATCACCTCATGTCGGCGACGCCGATTTTTGACCTCGAAATCCCCCCTCCCACCCTTCGCTCCTCGCACGCCGGCACGCTGGGCGGCGCGCTGGTAGGCGTCGTGATCGGCGTCACCCTCCTCGGCAAAGTCTATATCGATCCCATCTGGTGGCTACCCCTCCTCTACCTCAGCATCGCTGTACACGAACTGGGCCACCTCGCCGCGGCCAAGCTGGCCGGCATGGACGTGGGGGGCATCGCAGTCGGCGGCATCGTCATCCTCAAGTCGGGCAGCCGCTGGATCTGCCGTTTCGAATGGCGCCGCATCCTGTCCGGCGGGCTCGCCAAGCCGCTCATCAGAATGGGAGCCTCTCCGCCAAGCGCTACGCCTGGGTGGTCGCCGGCGGCCCCATCGCTACGGCCCTGCTCGCGGGCCTCGCCGCGCTCGCGCTCCGCCAATCCCCCGAACCCGATTCCAACTGGCTCCCCTCGCTGCAATGGATCAACCTCTTCCTTCTCTTCGCCACCATGATCCCCGCGAGCGGGCTCAATGAATCCGACATTCCACGTCTGCTCCAGATCCTCTTCCGCCCGGCAATCTTTCGCGCGCACCTGGCGGCGATGCAGGTGCAGAGCGAGGAAACCATCGGCGTGTTGCCCCGCGATTGGAACGCTGACTGGTTCGCCGCCATGATGGCGCCCACCGGCAGCGCGGGCTCCGGGGCCGCCGGCTACCGGCACATGCTCGCCTTCTATCGCACGATCGATGAGGGCGATGACGCCGCCGCCCTCACTCACCTGGAAACCGCACTCGCCGCCTCCGGTTCCGGCGGACGCCCCATTCGCCATTGGATCTTCCTCGAAGCTGCGGCCTCGTCAGCCTTGCTCCGCTCGAACCCCGAGGCCGCGCGGATTTGGCTCGACCGCGCGCGCAACGTCCGCCGCCCCGATTCCACCGCCAGCATCGAAGCCTCCATCGCCCAAGCCGAAGGCCGCTATCAGGATGCCTTCCATCTCTGGGACCAGTCGCTCGCCTACATCGAGCGCAGACGCCTCGATTCCGGTCTGGCCCGTTTCGCGAAAGCGAAGATCGCCGAGTATCAGATGCAATGCCGGCAGGCGCTCGCGAGCCACGCCGCGGGAGCTTAGAATCGTTCCCCGCGCCCCGGCCCGCTGGCATGAGGCCTTACGATGGTTTAAAGCATGAGCGCTATGGTTCGGCGAATGCCGCTTTTCGTCTTCGCTATTCTCGCAGGCTTCGCCGCGATCTTGTGCATCGCTGCCATCCATGACCGCGTCGCGGCTCGTCCGGAGGCAACAATGAACCTGGTGCGCAAAATCGAAGCCGCGGAGGAATCCTACCGTGCGCGCTTCGGCTGGTATGCGGGTAACATAGGCGAACTCTCCTCCGCAGGAATCGCTGGTCCCGAACTGGCCGAAGGCTTGACGGAATACCGAGTCGAACTCGTAAGCTGCCGCAATGGCAGGGGCTACGCGATCAGCTTCGGACTCTCCGGCTCGCACACGCGCGACAGCGAGAGAGTGGGCTGTGTGGCCGGTGAGGAAGACAGGGTCAAGTACATCGACTCTCCCATGAACAGGCCCGCCACCGCCGCTCCGTCCGGGCCGGGCCGCGCGCGGTAGTCGGTCGTGCGGGCGCGCTCGCGTAGGAGCAAAGCCCGCCCAGAGTATCTTTCTCCAGGGTGCGGCGAATAGCCCGCGATGAGCTTCAGCGGCCCTCGCTGCGTAGCGCGGCTTCGAGGCGGAGCATTTCCCCGCCTGGCCTGGTTTTGCGGAGCATGAAGCTCCCGCGCCCGAGCTTCGCTCGGTTGGCAGGCTGAAAGCCTACCCTACGGCGGCGGTTCAGATTCACTGTAAG
>CAWGFA010000023.1:0-175114 GCA_963821725.1 uncultured Acidimicrobiia bacterium | reverse complement strand
AGGACGACGTAGATGAAGCCCACGGCGAGCGCTGGCCCGAAGGGGAGCGCCTTTCGTCCTGATTGCACCATCCGCCAGATGAGACCGAACACGATGCCGAGCACGCATCCGATGATCAGTGCGATCAGCACGAGGTAGATGGCGGACCCGTACGACGTTGCCAGCCAGCCGAGCGCCAAACCCATCAGCGCAGCGAGCTTGACGTCGCCGAAGCCCATGCCCCCGGGGCTGACGATGTGGGCGATGAACAAGATTCCGAAGTAGGCGACGAGCCCCATGCCTGCATACGAGCGCGCGGACACGTGTCGCTCGCGCTCGGCAGCACGACGAACGATGCGATCACCATCGAGCGCGATGGTGACGAGGAGTGCCGGGGAACACGAAGCGGTCGGGTATGCGGTACGAGCCGGAGATCCACGACCGACACCGCGAGCATCAACGAGAACACGACGAAGTAGGGAAGAAGCACCCACCATTTCGAGAACTTGTTCGCTGCGAGCGCCCACAAGAAAGCGTTGACCACGATGATTGCGATCTGAGCCGGGACCGGTGGTTTCCACGGCTCGGGGATGATCCGCAACGCCGGAAGCGACCGCGACCGCACCGGCAGCCGCACCGAGCACGGCGCACAACACCACGACTCCGGCGCTCACCGCCGGTGACGCTACTTCTGCCCGAGGTCGAGTCCGGACGCGATCAGGTACGCGCCAGCGGCTGCGGCGCAGATGTCCTGTCAGTCGGCCGAGCGTGGATCAGCAACAGCAGTGGTGCGATCACCGTGATCGCGAGGCTTCCCGTCTGGAGAACCTTGTCGCTCGTGTCGAACAGGTCCAAGTGAAACAGGTGGTACAGGAAGTGGGGAGCCGAGTACACGAGCGTTGCTCCCGCCACAACTTGCACCAGGTAGCGCCCGGGACGTACGAGCGCTGCGATGGTGACCGCGGCGAGCGCAAGGTTGAGCGTCCCGACGTCGCGCACGAGGTGCTCGTTGAACGGCCCGTCAGCAGAGACCCATTGGTGTCCGCCTCCAGGGAAGTTGTCGTAGAACGAGCGGCGGCGCCAACGTGGCCCACGTGCCGACGCCGAGGTACCCGACGGCCACGATCGCGAGAAGCACCCGCGTGTACCGGTCATGCATCGACGTCTCCTTCGCCAGCCAACCCTCCCGGGCTGACGGATACCGCGGCGACCAACTGGTCGCCTCCTTGAACTTCGTGTTGCTGACGCGCTGTGAGCGGGTCAGCATCTCGGACGTCTTGCCGGCGACACCGGCGAACCGTCCCGGGAACTCGATCCACGTCGCGTCTCCCGACTGCGGCCCCCACCGCCCTCGCGTACTCCTTCTTCGTCAGCGGTTCGTCGTCCACACGTTGTACGTGCCTGCCGGCGCATCGAGCGCGGCGACCACCGCTGATGCCGCATCCGCGAGGTGGATCGACGACTGGTACGCGTGCGGATGACCCGCGACCGGACCGATACGCGCCGGGCGAAACGAATGAACTCGTCGGTGTGCGCGCTCCCGGCTCCGTAGAAGAAACCGAATCGCAACACGATTCCGGTACGTCCCGATTCGTGAAGCGCGTCGCGTTCGCCTCGGCCACCGCCACCGCGTCGATGCCGGGCGGCGGATCGATCGGATCGCTCTCGTCCAACCATCTGTCGCCGCCGTCCGCGTACATGAAGGTGATCGACTCCTGGACGAGGCTCGGAACGCCCGCGGCGAGGGCGGCATCGACGACCGCGTCTGGATCCTTCGGTGCCGGATCCGGCGTGTTCGTCTCCCAGGCGGACGCCTTCAGGGCATCCTTCGTCGGCGGGATCGCCGTCGCGAGGTTGGCAACCGCGTCGTGGCCGGCGAACGCACCGGTCAAGCGCCTCGAGTCGAACAACGAGACCTCGACCGGACGGGCACCTTGCCGTCCGAGCCACGTGGCCTTGACGTCGTTTCTCGCCGAGCGCGGTCGACCTCGTGGCCGGCGTCGCGAGCGCTGGGATCACGAAGCGACCGATCGCGCGTGTCCCTCCAGTAACGAAAACCTTCATCGAAGTACCTCCTGGAACCAACTCGCGGACTTCCGTACGGCCACCGGGCTCGGCGCTCGGCGGAGCAGGGCTGCAACAAGTCGGCGATCGTCTGGCGTTCGAGCTCCGCTCGCCACGCGGTCTCTGCCCGCTGCATCGCGACGTGGATCCCGCATGGAGAGCGGTATTCGGCCGCACCGACCCGTCGCGGGACCACGGCGGCGGATCTCGGTGCACCGGAACGAAGGACCGGTGCCCTCGACCGCGTCGACGACCTCGAGCAGCGTGATCTCGCCGGCCGGTCGGCGAGGCGGTAGCCGCCCTTGCGTCCCGGCACCGACTCCACGATGCCCGCCTGCGCGAGCGCCTGGCAGATGCTTCGCCAGGTAGGCCGGGGGCACGCCGTGGTACTCCGCGAGCCGGGACGCGGGAACGTGCGATCCGGTGGAACCAACGCCAGCAGCGTGCAGCAGTGCAGTGCCCACTCGACACCCTCGCCCAACTGCACAACCCGGACACTAATAATCCGGATATGTCATGTCAACGTTTTCCGCGTCTCCACGACCGAGCGCAGCCGCTTCGCGCATCGACGTCGATCGGCGGATCGAGCCCGGTCCACAGCCGCACGGCATGCGCTGCTTGATGGACGAGCATTCCGAGACCATTCGCGACCGCAGCAACCGCGCTCGGAGGCGGCGTCGAGCAGCGGCGTGGTCGACGGGTGATAGATCAGATCGACGACGGCGCTGACGCGGCCCGAGCAGAGTCGGGTCGATCGCCATCCCGTCTTCGGTCATCCCGACAGGGGTCGCGTTCACGACGAGATCGGCATCGGGTACTGCGTCAGTGGCGTCAGCGATGCGGCCCACAGAGCCTGCAAGCGCGACCGCACGCTCCGCCTTGCTGGGTGTGCGGTTGACGACGGCCACGTCCGCCGCTCCGGCACGCGCCAGCGCGAGCACCACGGCCCGCGCCGCTCCCCCGGCACCGAGCACGACGGCTCGACGGCCGACGGCGTCGAAGCTCAGGTCCCACTCGAGCGCGTCGACGAAGCCGGGCCCGTCGGTGTTCTCGCCGATCAGGTCGTCGCCGTCGCGCACGACGCAGTTGACAGCTCCCAAGGCCGCGGCGTCCGCTGAGCAGCGGTCGACGAGCTCAGCGACGCGTTCCTTGTGCGGCATCGTCACCGACAGCCCTCCGAGCTGCAGCGTGCGCATCCCGTCGATCGCGGCTTCGATGTCGTCGGGCGCGACCTCGAACGCGACGTACGACCAGTCGACACCGAGGGCGTCGAAGGCGGCGTTGACGATCGTGGGCGACAGCGAATGCCTCACCGGCATTCCGACGACCCCCGCGACTCGGGTGGCTCCGGAGATGCGCTTCAACGGCACGCGAGCGAGTGAAGGCGGCGACTCATCAGTCGCACCCGAGCCCGGCGGCCTTGCAGCGCGCCTTCGCCGCCTCGAACTCCGCCGCGCTCGCGGTGAAGAGGTGCTGTCCGGGCGGCAGGTTCGGATCGAGCACGTAGTAGCAGCTCGTCGCCCGGATCGGGGTTGAGCGCGGCGTCGAGGGACGCCCGGCTCGACGTTCGCGATCGGCGTCGGCGGGAGGCCGGTGTTCTTGCGCGTGTTGTACGGCGAGGTCGACGCGAGGATCGCTTTCGTGCAGGACACACGGCCGCTCGTCCTTCTGGTAGCACAGCGTCGCGTCGACGCCGAGAGGCATGCCTTGCGCGAGCCGGTTGTAGATGACGCGGGCGATCTTCGGCCGGTCCTCGTCGACCTTGGCCTCCTCCTCGACGAGCGACGCCACGATCAGCGCCTCGTACGGCGAGTGGCCCACCCGCGGCCTGTGCGTCCTGCAGGCCCGACCGACGACGCCACCTTGTCGAACTGCGCCACCATCGTCTGCACGACCGCGCGCTCGTCCGCGCCCTCGCCGATGTCGTACGTGTCAGGGAACAGGAAGCCTTCGATGCCCTGACCCTGCGGCTCGAAGATCGACCTGACCTGCCCGTCGGTCAGCGCCTGATTGATCTTGTCGACGGACAGGGTCGGGTATGTCCTTCACGATCTGCGCCGGAACCTGGCGCAGGTTGAGGCCGGGTGGAACGGTGAACCGCTTCGTCGGCGGCGGCAGCGGTCCGGCTTCGAGGGTGCGGATCACCTCGTCGGCTTGCGCGGGTTGAGGGAACCGGTAGCTCCCGGCCTTGAAGGGACCGCCTCCCTTCCAGCGCACGTAGAGCTTGAAGAGGAACGCGTTGTCGAGCACGCCCTTCTTCTCGAGCAGGTCCGCGATCGAGTTCGTGGACGAGCCGGTCGGCACGTCGAGCACGACCTCGTTCGAACTGGTGCCGCTCGGGAAGAGCTGGCGGTGCGCCCACACGCCGACGACTGCCGCGAGCAACACCAACACGGTGAGGATGCTGGCGACGAGGATCGCGACCTTTCGCCGTCTCGAGAGCTCAGGGCGAAGCTCTTCGTATTCGACGCCGTCCTCGATGCCGAGGACGTCGTCGTCGCCGCGCACCTCGGTCACTCGCCGTTGGCTCCGGAACGGCGTCGATCGAGCCACGACTGCAACAGGATCGCGGCCGCGGCGCGATCGACGACCGCGGTACGGCTCTTGCCTCGTACACCCTGCTGTCGGAGCTGTCGATCAGCCGTCACGGTCGTGAAGCGCTCGTCGATCGTCTCGACGGGCACGGCGAGCGCGACCTCGAGCTCCGCGATCTCGTCGAGGACGGCTCGCGCGGCCGGGCCCCTCGGTGCCGTCGAGCGACAGCGGCAGCCCCACCACGACGATGCCGGCACCCCATTCGACGACGAGCCCGGCCACGGCCTGATGGTCTAGCTCTCGTCCGGCCCGCGAACGATTGATGGTCTCGATCGGCGTGGCGACTCGTCCGTCCTCGTCGCTGATGGCGACACCGATGCGCTTCGACCCGAGATCGAGCCCGAGCGCCCTCACGTGCGCGCGCCGTCACGTCGCACTGCCCGCAACTGCCGCTCATGCCTGTGACAAGCCGGCGGCGGCGCGTGCCGTGCTCGAGCGCGGCATCGAGACCACTCGGATCCTTGCCGCCGGCCACCGCGAGACGCGGATCGCGGCCGCCGCCGCCCTTGATGGCCTTCGCGGCGTCGGCGATCAAGGCAGCCGCGTCGAGGCCGCTGTCGTCGGTCACCGCGCTGACGAGCGCCGCTCCCCCACCTTCGGGCGCGGAGCCGAGCACCACGGCTTTGACACCGCCCACATCACGGACGGCGATCGCCAGGTCACGCAGCCCGTCGCGGTCGACGCCGTCGACTCTGGCGACCACGATCCCGTCCACCGCGCTCGCGGTGAGTTCGGCCGAGCGGCCGGTGGCGGCCTGACGGCGCAACGTCTTGACCTCGTCGCGCAGACCCTTGATCTCGTCGAGCCGCTTGCGGACACCGTCGACGAGGTCCTCGCGCGGGACGTTCAGCAACTGCGCCACCGAGTCGAGCAAGTGCTCCTCGGTGCGAAGCCGCTCGATCGGACCGGTGCCCGTGACCGCCTCGATGCGACGGAGGTTCGATCCGATCGACTCCTCCCGCACGACCTTGACCGGTCCGATGTCGCCGAGGGCGCGCACGTGCGTGCCACCGCACAGTTCGATCGAGTGGCGGCCCGCTTCGAGGACGCGCACGATGTCGCCGTACTTGTCGCCGAAGAACGCGATCGCGCCGAGTTGTTCGGCATTGGGCTTGGTCGTCTCGTAGTGGTGCACCGGGTCATTGGCGAGGATCTCGGCGTTGGCGAGGTCTTCGATCGCTTGGATCTCCTCGGCAGTGACCGGCTGGTAGTGACTGAAGTCGAACCGCAGCCGGTCCGGAGCGACGAGTGATCCCTGCTGCTTCACGTGGTCGCCGAGTACCTGTCGCAAGGCCCAGTGGAGGATGTGCGTGCCGGTGTGGTTGCGCCGAATCGCATCGCGTCGTGCGACGTCGATCGCCGCCGTCGCCTCCTGGCCGGCGATGATCTCGCCGTCGACGATGCGAGCGACATGGCGGTGCAGGCCCGGCAGCGCGTAGTTCGTGTCGAGCACCTCGGCCGTACCCGTGTCGGTCGTGATCGTGCCCGTGTCGCCGACCTGGCCGCCGGCCTCCGCGTAGAACGGGGTGCGGTCGAGCACGATCGCGACCTCACCCTCGCGGCCGGGGACGACCGCGATCACGGTCGCCTTGATCTCGAACTCCTCCCGCCCCACGAAGTCCGTGGGCCCGAACCGGTCGAGGACCGACTGGAAGTCGCTCAGGTCTGCGTACAGCGACTCCTTGCTCGTCTTGCCGCCGCTGATCTCCTGCGCGCGCCGAAGCGCCGTTTCGTAACCGTCGACGTCGACCTCGATGCCACGTTCAGCCGTGATCTCCTGCGTGACCTCGAGCGGGAACCCGTACGTCTCGTAGAGGTCGAATGCCACATCGCCGGCGAGCGTGGCGCCGTCGGGGAGGGATGCGAGCTTGTTCTCGAGAAGGGTCGACCCGCGCTCGAGGGTTCGCCGGAAGGCCGCCTCTTCGCGAGCAATGGTGTCTGCGATGTAGTCCCGGTTGGAACGAAGATCGGGGTACGACTCCTCCATCAGCCCGATGCAACGGTCGACGAGCGGGGCCGTCATCTCGTTCGGGGCACCGAGCAGGTAGCCGTAGCGGACTGCGCGGCGGATGATGCGACGCAGCACATAGCCGCGGTCCTCGTTCGATGGGATCACGCCGTCGCTGACGAGGAACGTCATCGTGCGGGCGTGGTCGGCGATCACCTTCAAGCCGATGTCGGCGCGCTCGTCGCGCCCCAACGTCTTGCCCGTGATCGACTGTGCCGCGTCGACGAGGGAGGCGAGGATGTCGGTCTCGAACACGGAGTAGACGCCGTTGACCGCGGCCAGATTGCGTTCGAGGCCGGCACCGGTGTCGACATTGCGCCGGGGCAGGTCGTCGAGGCCGCCGTCGGGCCGGCGGAAGTACTGCGTGAAGACGAGGTTCCAGATCTCGACGTAGCGTTCCTCGGCGGCAGGGTCGGCGGGACCCGTGTCCGGACCGTGCTCCGGGCCGTAGTCCCAGAAGACCTCCGAGCTCGGACCGCACGGACCGACGTCGCCCATCTCCCAGAAGTTCTCCTCGTCGAGACGCTGGATGCGCGACCGCGGAAACCCGACGTCATCGGCCCAGATCTCCTCGGCCTCGTCGTCGCTCACGTGCACGGTCACCCACAGCCGGTCGGCGTCGAGCCGGAGCACTTCGGTGTGGAACTCCCACGCCCACCGGATCGCGTCGCGCTTGAAGTAGTCGCCGAAGCTCCAGTTGCCGAGCATCTCGAAGAAGCTGAGATGGCGCGGCGTCCGTCCGATGGCGTCGAGGTCGTTGTGCTTGCCGCCGGCTCGCACGCACTTCTGCACGTCCGCCACCCGTGGCGGCTCGTACGGGACCGGCTCCTCGCCGAGGAAGTACGGGACGAACTGCATCATCCCCGAGTTCGTGAACATCGGCGCCGTGGGGTGATGCGGGATCAGGCTCGCAGAGGGCACGACCGTGTGCCGGCGCGCGACGAAGAAGTCGAGGAAGGCGCGGCGCAGCTCGCTGCTCTGCATCAGGTCAACGCTACCGGTGGGCCGACGCGAGCTCGGCTCGGATCTCGTCCTCCCGTTCCCGCATCGCTTCCCTGCCGTCGGAGACCGCGGCCCGGACGTCCGCGCCGAGGCTGCGAAGGGCGCTCGCCAGTTCGCTCGACAGCCGCTCGGGTGTGTACTTCGCCAGGGTCTCGCGCAGGTACCGGGTGAGCCAGAACGACAGCCCGAATCCGAACCCGACACCCATGGCGAGCCAGAACAGTCGCTTGAACACGCGTCGGTCCCGTGGCCCTACTCGTGGAGCCGCCGGCGCCGGAACCGACGGGCGGCTCGGCCCGGTCCCCGACGCGAACGCCAGCGTCTTGATGACCGGATTGGAGAACGCGAGGTACGCGAGCCTCGACGCCGAATCGAGGGTCGTGGAGATGGACTCGGCCGTGCCGAGCAACATGTCGACCCGTTCGAGGTCGGCCGTCGCCTGACCGACGGCGCTTCGCATCTCGACCACGACCGGCAGCGTCTCCCGCCGGACCTCCTCGATGGATTCGCGCAGCACCGTCAACGTCCGCGTGAGCTGCACGATCGCGTAGACGAGCACCAGGATGGCCATGCCACTGGCCACCGCCACGATCACCGCGGCGGTGTCACTGGCGTCCATCGTCGTCGCTCCCCGTGCGGGCCTCGTTGCGGACCTGGTTGCGAAGGCGTGCCATGCGCTCGGCGATCTCCTCTTCGAAGCCGTGGATTGATGGCGTGTAGTACGTACGCCCTGCAGCCGCTGGGGGGCGGTATTCCTGCTCGACCCAGCCCCTGGGGTCGTCGTGAGGATAGTGGTAACCGACCCCGTGGCCGAGCTTGGCCGCGCTGTGGTAGCCGGTGCCGCGGAGATGAGCGGGGACCTCACCCGCAGCGCCGCCCGTGACGTCCTCGCGGGCCTGCCAGATCGCCGTCGCCGCCCGGTTCGACTTCGGCGCCGTCGCGAGGTGGACCACGGCCTGGGCCAGGTTGAGCTGAGCTTCCGGCAACCCCACGAACTCGACGGCCCGCGCGGCAGCGTCCGCCACGAGGAGGGCCATCGGGTCGGCCATGCCGACGTCTTCGGATGCCAGGATCACGAGCCGTCGCGCGATGAACCGTGCGTCCTCGCCCGCTTCCAGCATGCGAGCGAGCCAGTACAGACCTGCATCGACGTCGGACCCGCGAATGCTCTTGATGAACGCGCTGATCACGTCGTAGTGCTCGTCTTCGCCGTAGCGCAGAGCCTTCGTTCCGATGGCGGACTCGGCATCGGCCAACGTGACGTTGATCTCGCCGCCACGCAGCGCGCACGAGTGCGACGGCCACTTCGACCGTGGTGAGCGCCTGACGACCGTCGCCCTGTGTCATCGCGACGAGGTGGGCGAGCGCGTCTTGGTCGATCGTCGCTCCTTCGGCTGCGAGACCGCGCTGCACCAGCTCGGTCGTGGCCGCTTCGTCCAGCGGCTCGAGCCGGAAGAGCGTGGACCGTGACATGAGCGGCGGATTGACCTCGAAGTACGGGTTCTCGGTCGTGGCCCCGATGAGGACGATGAGGCCGCTCTCGACCGACGGCAGCAGTGCGTCCTGCTGCGCCTTGTTGAAGCGGTGGACCTCGTCGAGGAACAGGATCGTGCCGGTGCCGTGCTCACCGAGCCGGCTCTGCGCCCGTGTCGAGCACGTCTCGGACATCCTTGACGCCCGCGCTGACTGCCGACAGCTGCTCGAACTCCTTCGCGGTCGCGCCGGCGATCAGGCGGGCGATCGTGGTCTTCCCCGTGCCCGGCGGGCCCCACAGGATCACCGATGACAGGCGATCGGTCTCGATGAGGGCGCGCAGCGGCGCCCCGGGCGCGAGCAGGTGGGGTTGGCCGACGATGTCGTCGAGACGGGTCGGGCGAAGACGGTCGGCCAGTGGAGCGCGTGCCGCGAGGCGCTCGACCGCGGCTGCGTGGAACAAGTCGTCGCCCTTGGCCACCCGCGGAGGTTACGCGGGGTGGCGGGATCAGTCCTTGGGAGGGAGGACGCGCAAGCCGAGCTCGGCGAGTTGACGTTCGTCGACTCGTGTGGGCGCGCCGGTCATGGGATCGAGACCGGACTGTGTCTTCGGGAACGCGACGATCTCGCGGATGTTCTCCTCACCGGCGAGGATGGCGACGAGCCGTTCCATGCCGAACGCGAAGCCGCCGTGGGGCGGCGCGCCGTAACGGAACGGGGTCAGGAAGAACCCGAAGCGGCGGTTGGCCTCCTCCTCGTCGATTCCGAGGAGGTTGAACACCCGCTGCTGCAGCGCCGGATCGTGGATCCGGATGCTTCCCGATCCCAGCTCCCATCCGTTGAGCACGAGGTCGTAGGCCTGGCTGCGCACCGACATCGGATCGATCTCGAGCTTGTCGAGGTCGTCCGGATGTGGATGCGTGAACGCGTGGTGCGCCGGCTTCGGGTGCCCCTCCTCGGACACGCCGACGAACATCGGGAAGTCCACGATCCAGACGTACTCGTACGGCCCTTCGTAGACGGGCGGACGAGCGAGATCGTTGCGGATCTGGCCGAGCACCTCACACGCAGTCATCCACTCGTCGGCGACGAGCAGCAGGACGTCGCCGGTCGTCGCTCCCGTACTGTCGACGAGGGCGCGCCGTTCGTCGTCGCTCAGGAACTTCGTCAGCGGTGATTCGAGCCCGCCATCCTCGGCGACCTTGAACCACGCCAGTCCCTTGGCTCCCATCTGCTTCGCGCGGTCGGTCAGTCCGTCGAGCTTGTTTCGGGTCAGGTCCTCCGCGGCACCCTGGACGCGCAGGCCCTTGATCGTCGGTGCCTGGAAGACGCGGGCCTCGGTCTGCTCGAACACCCCGCCGAGATCGATGAGCTCCATACCGAATCGCAGATCGGGCTTGTCGACCCCGAACCGGTTCATGGATTCGTGCCATGTCATGCGCCGGATCGTCGACGGGCGTTCGCCGGTGACGGCCTCCGCGGCATCGAGCACGGCTTCGCTGATGAACTCGAGCACGTCCTCCTGTTCGACGAAGCTCGCTTCGGCGTCGAGTTGCATGAACTCGTACTGCCGGTCGGCGCGGAGGTCTTCGTCGCGCAGGCACCGTGCGATCTGGTAATAGCGCTCGACTCCACCCAGCATGAGCAGTTGCTTGAACAGCTGCGGGCTCTGCGGCAGCGCGTAGAACGACCCGGCGCTCTGGCGCGAAGGAACGAGGAACTCGCGAGCGCCTTCGGGCGTCGACGCCATCAGCATCGGCGTCTCGACCTCGATGAAACCCTGTCGCTCCATCGCCTTGCGCACGGCCGAGTTCACGGTCGCGTGGACCGCGAGATTGCGCTGCATGCGGTCGCGACGGAGATCGAGATAGCGGTACTTCAACCGCACGACCTCGTCGATCTCCGTGCGGTCGTCGAGCGGGAACGGTGGCGGTTCGGCGACGTTGAGGATCTCGACCACGCAGTCGCCCACTTCCACCTCGCCCGTCGCGAGTTGCGGGTTGATCGTCCCCTCGGGTCTGTGCGCGCACCGTGCCCGTTATTCGCACGACGTACTCGGCCCGCAGGTCGTGCGCGCCGTCGACGACGCACTGGATCAAACCGGTTCGGTCACGAACATCGATGAACGCGAGATGCTCGCCGTGCTCGCGCCGGCGCGCGACCCAGCCACACACGGACACTTCCAGACCGACATGCTCTGGGCGCAGGTCACCGCACCAATGGGTTCGCATGCTCACGGCAGCCCTTGTCGCACGGCCTCGACGGCCTTCTCTCGGGGGACGGTCTCCTGCACCGCATCGGCCATCCGACGAACGGTGACGGTGTCGTCAGCGGCCTCCTGCTCGCCCACGATGAGCGCGATCGCCGCACCCGACCGGTCGGCTTGCTTCATCTGGGCCCTCATCGACCGTTGGTCGAAGGCCCGATCGGCGCGCACGCCCGCAGCGCGCAACTCGGTCGTGAGCGCGAGCGCGTGCGTGCCGTCCACCACGTCGACGACGAACGCGTCGACCGTCGACGTCGGCGCCGGAAACACTCCCTCGGCGTCACACGCGAGCAGCGTGCGCTCGATGCCGGATCCGAAGCCGATGCCGGGCGTCGGGGGTCCGCCCATCTGCTCGGCCAGAAGGTCGTACCGACCTCCGCCACCGATCGCGTTCTGCGCGGAACCGAGCGAATCGGCGGCGAACTCGAACGTCGTGCGCGTGTAGTAGTCGAGCCCGCGCACCAGCAGCGGTGCGAGCTCGTACTCGACGCCGACGGCGCGCAGGCCCGACTGCACTCGTTCGAAGTGCGCGGCTGCCTCGTCTGAGAGGTGGTCGAGCATTCGGGGTGCGTTCGCGACGACCTCCGCGTCTTCCGTGCGCTTCGAGTCGAGGACGCGCAGCGGATTCAACGTGAGCGTGTGCCGCGCCTGTGCGCTCAGCTCACCGCTGTGGTCCTCGAGAAAGCGCCGTAGCGCGTCGAGGTAGGTGGCGCGCGACGCCGGGTCGCCGAGCGAGTTCACCAGCACGCGATAATTGCGCAGGCCCGAGCGACCGGAAGAAGCCGTCGAGCAGGTGGATCACCTCGACGTCCAAGTCCGGGTCCATCGACCCGAGCGCTTCGACGCCGACCTGGTGGTGCTGGCGGTACCGACCCGCCTGGGGTGCCTCGGCCCGGAAGTTCGGGGCCACGTACCAGACCTTCCACGGGGTCGTCGGCCGATGTTCGACGAAGGCGCGAACGACGGAGCCCGTTCCCTCGGGCCGCAGGGCCAAGCGTCGACCGCCGCGGTCCTCGAACGAGTACATCTCCTTCTGGACGATGTCGGTCGACTCGCCGACTCGCGCGAACACCTCGTAGTGCTCGAACATCGGCGGGACGTGCAGGCCGTAGCCGGCTCGAGCCACCTGCTCCGCGAACACGCCGACGAGCGCGGTCCACCGTGCCGATTCCGGCGGGAGGATGTCGTGGGTGCCCTTGGGTGCTCGGAACTGGTCGGCGTCGGCGATGAGATCGGACGTTAGTGGGACGACCTCCCGCCTCCGAACTGTCTTTCGTGTCTGTCGGGCCGCGGTCGGTGTACTGCCCGCGGCGCTACTCGACTTCCGGGGTCGGACGTCGTTCCCACGGTGCAGGACGGATGGATCCGCCCGCGGTCCACGCTGACGTCAGTGGGTACGTGAAGGCCACGTCGGATGTCGAGACACCGAGCGACGGCCAGCGTGCGCGGAGGTGGTCGGCAACGACTCGCGCCGACTGCTCGGCGTCGAGCGCACCGGTGTCGACTTCGAAGTCGTACCGGACGCCTTCATGGACGGACTCCGCTTGTACGCGCGCCGCGCCTGCGATGCGATCACCACGTTGCGCGGCACGCGCTTCCGCGAGCTCCGCGTCGCAATGCACGGCAATCCAGCAGACGTCGAGATCTTGAGCGCGGCCATCCACGATCGTTGATCGCGTGCTCCGTCGAGCAGCACCTCGTCGATCACGATGTCGACACCACTGTCGGCAAGTGTCGCGGTCGCGCTCTGGAACGCGCCGTACAGCCGCATGAACTCCTCGCCGCGCGTGATGACGCCGTCGGCGACGTCGAACCCTGCGGGGTCAGCGAACAAGCGGCTCGGAAGCGTCCACAAGAAGAGGTCGACCCCGAGCACGAGCCACGTCCCGTCGAGCCCTGCTTGCAGCCTGCGCGCGATCGCGGTCTTGCCCGAGCTCGATCCGCCGTTGAGCACGACCACCCGCCCGCGCTCCAGAGAGCTCACGGCGCGAGGCTACGACGAGACGTGGTCACGGAAGCGATCGAACCCCGCTCCGCTCGTTCCTCAGCGAGACGACGGGGCCGGACCGCTCTCTGCCGCGCGGCAGCCGTCACCTGCGCAGCTGCGCAAGGACTGCAATCGTTGGTGCAACTCGCTGAGCAGCGTGGGATTCGCGGTAGCGGCCATGTTGTCGAGTTCGTACGGGTCCGCCGTCAAGTCGTAGAGCTCGCGTTCTCCGGTCGCGTACTCGACATAGGTGTATCCGGCCATGCGAAGGCCCTGGAATTCGGGAACAGGGCTCGAAGCCGCCAAGGAGCGTCTCGAAGAACTCGATCCCGATGACGTCGACTGCTGTTGGTCAGGGTCCGTGGGCTCGACAGCCGCGCCACCGCGGTTCCCTTGCTGGGAGTCGACCTCGGTCCAGTGCTCGAGAAGGAACACCTGACGCCAGTTTCCCGGCTGAGAGGCCGCCGGTCCGCGAACAAGCGGGACCAGCGATCGACCGTCCGCATTGTCAGTGAGTGTCGTGCCGGCCATGTCGGCCATCGTCGGTGCGAGGTCGACGTTGCCGGCCAGTGCACCGACGTGCGAGGCCGGTGCGATTCCCGGACCGGCGATGAGCAACGGAAGGTGAATATCGGTTTCGTACGCGGTCTCCTTGCCGTTGGGCAGGCGATGCTGCCCGAGATGGAGTCCATTGTCGGAGGCGAAGATCAAGTAGGTGTGGTCGAGCTGATTCTTCGCTCGAAGGTCGTCGACCAGCATGGCGACGCCACGGTCCACGGCCTGAAGTGACTGGGCTCGCTTGCGATAGAAGGCATCGATCGTCTGCTGTTGTGCATCCGTGAGGGGCGGAAACGCTTGCACGAACGTGGGCTTGTCGCTGACGTCTGCTTCGTTGAATGAAGGATCACGTGGCGCTTGTAGTCCCGGGAAGGCACCGACGTCCTGCAGTGCCGGAGTAGCCGGCTCGTGCGGCGCGTAGACCGACACGTAGGCGAAGAACGACTTCGATTTTCCGATCGCGTCGTCGATGAAGCCCTTGGCCTCGCGCATGTACAGGTTCGTGCCGTAGTCCTCGGGCTTGTTCCCATGCGGTACCTGCTTACCGTCCTCGTTGGCGGTGTAGTCGTACTCGCCATAGGGGTTCCCGCTCGTGGGACTGACCCATCGATCCCAGCCGGGCGGGACATAGCCCGGGCCCGCGGTGTCCGGGTACCCGTTCAGATACTTCCCGAACAACCCTGTCCGGTACTGATCGTCATGAAGCGCGGTGGCAATCGTGGATCGTTCGATGCCTTTGGCGAACGCTGTCTCGAATCCGCCATTGCTCCCGCCGTTCCGCGAGTACCCCCGTGTTGTGGGAGTACTGACCACGAAGGATCGAGGCTCGAGCAGGGCAACACAGAGACACGTTGTCGAAGTAGTTGTCGAACGTGGCGCCGCTGTTGCCGATCAATTGCTGCACATGCGGCATGAACTGCATGTCGTCGAGCCGCATGTCGTCCGTCAGGATGAAGAGAATGTTCGGACGTGAGGCAGCCTGTCCGTTCGAGGTAGTGGATTGCCCGCCGGACGTACATCCTGCGACCACGAGAAGCGCACACAAGGCGTGAGCTATCCGGCGGCCGGAGCGTCTCATGGATCGGCGACAGTAGCGGCCCCCAGCCGAGAGAAGGTCGCGGCTTCAGACGCCCTTGCCGGGCACCACGCGATACGTGTCGTAGACGCTCTCGATCCGCTTGATGGTCGACAGGACCGAATCGAGATGCGACGGGTCGCCGAGCTCGAAGTCGAAGCGCATCTTGGAGATTCGATCGCTTCCGGTGTTCGAGCTGCACGACAGGATGTTCACGTGGTGGTCGGACAGTGCACGGGCCACATCGGAGAGCAGGCGCGCCCGATCGAGCGCCTTGATCTCGATCGACGCGACGAACGATCCCGAGATCTCGGTGTCCCACTCGACCTCGATGAGGCGCTCGCCCTTGCCCGTCGCCAATGAGACCGCGTTCGCGCAATCGGCCCGGTGGACGGACACGCCACGGCCGCGCGTGACGAATCCCATGATCTCGTCGCCCGGCACCGGCGTGCAGCAACGAGACAGACGGACCATCACGTCGTCGAGTCCTTCGACGTGCACGCCGGCGGCTTGCTTGCCTCGACGAGCGCGCGGCTGACGGACGGTCGTCGGCAGTTGCTCTTCGTGTTCGCCGTCGCCTTCGCGCAGCGACTTGGCGACGCGTGAAGCGACCGACTTGGCGGACACGTGGTTCTCGCCGATCGAGGCGTGCAACGCGTCGAGGTCGGCGTAGTTCAGGGTCGTCGCGATCTCGGACAGCAAGGACGTCGCGAAGATCTTCTGAACCGGTAGGCCCTCACGGCGAAGGGCCTTCGTCAGCTCGTCGCGGCCCGTCTCGATCGCATCCTCGCGACGCTCACGCGAGAACCATTGGCGGATCTTGTTCGCCGCTCTCGGCGTCCTGGCGATCTTCAGCCAGTCCCGGGACGGACCCGCGCCCTGGACCTTCGACGTGAAGATCTCGACGGTGTCGCCGGACACGATCGCCGAGTCGAGTGGCACGAGGCGGCCGTTCACGCGCGCCGATGCACGCGTGGCCGACCTCGGTATGGATGGAGTAGGCGAAGTCGATCGGAGTGGCGCCCACCGGGAGTGTGATCACACGACCCTTCGGCGTGAAGACGTAGACCTCGTCCTGGTCGAGGTCGATCTTCAAGGTCTCCATGAACGCGCCCGGGTCTTGCGTCTCCTGCTGCCAGTCGATGATGCGACTGAGCCACGGCATGTCGGACGCCGACTCGCCGTCCTTGTACGTGAAGTGTGCAGCGACGCCGTACTCAGCCCGCTGGTGCATCTCGCGAGTCCGGATCTGCACTTCGACCGTCTTGCCGCCCGCGCCGACGACCGTGGTGTGCAGCGACTGGTACAGGTTGAACTTGGGCATCGCGATGTAGTCCTTGAACCGGCCTTGCACCGGCTTCCAGGTCGCGTGGATCGAGCCGAGTGCGGCGTAGCAGTCCTTCACGGTGTCGACGATGACGCGGATGCCGACGAGGTCGAAGATCTCCTCGAACTCCTTGCCCTTGACGACCATCTTCTCGTAGATGCTCCAGAGGTGCTTCGGGCGTCCAGTGACCTCGGCGACGATGCGCAGCTCGGCGAGCCGCTCGCGGACCTGCTCGAGCACTTGCGCGAGGTACAGCTCGCGTTCGGGTGTGCGGTTCGACACCATGTGGTCGATCTCTGCGTACCGCTTCGGATGCAGCGTCGCGAACGCGAGGTCTTCGAGCTGCTGCTTCATGTCCTGCATGCCGAGGCGATGCGCCAGCGGCGCGTAGATGTCGATCGTCTCGCGTGCGATCCGCTCCTGCTTGCTCGCGGGAAGCGCCGCGAGGGTGGCCATGTTGTGCAGCCGGTCGGAGAGCTTGATGATGAGGACGTGTACGTCCTTCGCCATCGCCACCAGCATCTTGCGCATGGTGGCGGCCTGTTGCGCTTCCTTCGAGTCGAACTGGATCCGCTCGAGCTTCGTGACGCCGTCGACGATGCCTGCGACGTCGGGCCCGAACTCCGCGGTGACGTCGGCCAGGGTGACCTCGGTGTCCTCCACGGCGTCGTGCAGCAGCGCAGCGGCCACGGTGACGTCGTCGAGGCCGAGGTCGGCGACGATGCGTGCCACCGCGAGCGGGTGGTGGATGTACGACTCGCCCGAGCGCCGGACCTGCTGGCGGTGCGCGTCGGCTGCGAGCTCGTAGCCCGCGTGATCATCGCCGTGGTGGCCTTCGGGTGCTTTGCCCGGAACGTGTTGATGAGCGGAGCGATCTCCTCCGCAGCCGGCACGGTGTTGCGCCGCCACGGCAGAACCCGGGTGACGGTTGCCATGTCGTTGCAAGTCTACGGCTCACTCCTCGTGGTTCTCGCCACGAGGCTCGACCGTCGACCGGCTCCCCTCCCCTCTCGCGCACATTGTCGGCTCAGCCACCGAAACACGTGGCTCACCAGACACAGACTTCGGTTGGTCGCGGTCTGGGTCGACTGAGCCACCATTCCGGTGGCTGACTCGACACAGAGACGGTCCGCCGGCCACGTGGTCGTGGGCGCCGCGGTCGACGCGATCTCGATCTACTCCGTGTCGACTGAGCCACGAAAACCGTGGCTCAGCAGACACAGACCGGCCGCACCTTCGGTCTGTGTCGCCTGAGCCACCGAAATCAGTCGCTCAGTCGACAATGTGCGCGACGGGGCCCGGCGTGTCGGCCGCTGTCGGATCCGGCGGGCGGGTCAGCAGGAGATCAACGTGAGGACGTCGCGGCCGTCGAGCTTTGCCTGGCCGCCGAGCGCTTCGATGGCGATCACGAACGCGAGTCCTTCGACGATGCCACCGAGCTTTTCGACCAAGCGCACCGTCGCCGACGCCGTGCCACCGGTGGCGAGCACGTCGTCGACGATCAACACGTGGTCGCCCGGCGTGACCGCGTCGCGATGGATCTCCAACAGATCGGTCCCGTACTCGAGCTCGTACTCGACCCGCTCGATCTCCCACGGGAGCTTGCCCGCCTTGCGAACGGGCACGAACGCGGCGCCGAACCGGTAGGCCACCGGTGCTGCGGCGATGAAGCCACGGGCCTCGATGCCGAGCACGCGGTCGATGGGACGGCCCTCGAAGTGCTCCGCGATCGCGTCGATGGTGGTGCGGAACGCGTCGACGTCGGCCAGCAGCGGTGTGATGTCCTTGAACACCACGCCCGGTTGTGGGAAGTCAGGGATGTCGCGGATGAACGCCGGGAGATCGTCGACGTTCACGCATTCATCTCCGCTTGCCCTTCTTTCGGGGTCGTGGCGGGATGTTGGTCGCGACCCGGCCTGGGCCACCGGCAGTGGCGGGGACCGGGACCGGCTCTCGCAACTCCTCGCCGTTGCTCGGCGTCGACTCGGCCGGCACCGGCTCTCGCTCGGCCGCCCGACGCGTCGTGCTTCGGGTCTCGATGCGGCGCCGGATGTCGCGGTCGCGCGGCTCTCGCTCCTTCATGATCGCAAGCAGCGGCGACGCGATGAAGATCGACGAGTACGCACCGGAGATCAGACCGATCAGCAACGCGAGGCCGAACTCCTCGAGCGTCTTCGCACCGAGCATGAGCGATCCGATGACGAGCAGCGACATGATCGGGATGACCGCCGCGATCGACGTGTTCAACGACCGCATCAAGGTCTGGTTCAGCGAGAGATTCACCATGTCGCCGTAGGTGACTCCGTTGGTCGCTGACACAAGACGCGTGTTCTCGTTCACCTTGTCGAACACGACGATGCCGTCATAGATCGAATAGCCGAGGATGGTGAGCAACGCCACCACCGTCGCGGGCGTGACCTCGAGTCCGCTCAGCGAGTAGACACCGACGGTCACGAGGACGTCGTGCACCAACGCAGCAAGCGTCGGGACGGCCATCTTGAACTCGAATCTGAGCGTGATGTACAGCGTGATCACGATCAAGAACACGATCAGCGCGTTGCGAGCCTTCTGGCTGATCTCCTTCCCCCACGACGGCCCGACCTCGTCGCGGTTCACCTGATCCGCCGGCACGCCCGCCTTCGCCGCGAGGGCGTCTCGAACCTGGGTGGACTTGGCGCTGTCGAGCGTGTCGGTCTGCACGCTGATCGACCGCCCGCTCTCGCTCGTGACCTCTTGGATCTTGGCCCCACCCAGGCCGAATCCGCTGACCACGTCGTGGGCCTGGTCGACCGTCATGGTGCCCGATGGGACCTGGAAGATCGCGCCGCCCTCGAAATCGATGCCGAGGTTGAGGCCTCGAGTCGCGAGCGAGCCCAGCCCGATGACGAGGAAGATTGCCGACAGCCCGAACCACAACTTCGTGCGGCCGATGAAGTCGATGTGTGTCTCGCCGTGGTACAGCCGGCCGAGCGGCCCGCGCTTGCGCGGCTGGACCGGCGCGAACGCGACGTCAGAACTTGCTTCGCTCATCGACCTCCGCCACCCGCCGGCGCGGCGATCGGCGTCTCGGTCTCCTTGGGCAGAGGTTCCATCGCGAGGCCCGCGCGCACGCCGATCCAGCGGGTGTCGGTGAGCCAGCGGCTGCGCACGAGCCACGCCACCATCGGTCGCTTGAAGAAGTACGCGGTGAACAGGTCGAGCAGCACCGACAGACCGAGGAAGAAGGCGAAGCCTCGCACGGCGCCCACCGTCAACCAGTACAGCAGGACCGCGCCGATGAAGGAGGCGAGGTCTGCTGCGACGATCGTGTGCCAGGCGCGCTTGAACCCGTAGTCGACCGCGGCGCGCATCGTCTTCCCCGTCTTCACCTCGTCCTTCATGCGTTCGAAGTACACGATGTACGAGTCAGTGGTGACGCCGACCGATACGACGATGCCCGTCACGCCGGCCAGGCTCAGCGCCAACCCGGCGTTGCCCGACAGCCACACGATGATGCAGTAGTTCAGCGCCGCCCACACCGCGAGACCGAGAACCACGACCACGCCCAAGGCTCGGTAGTAGAGGATCATGTAGAGCGCGACGAGCGCGAGCCCGACGGCGCCGGCGACGAGGCCGGCGTGCAGCGAGTCATGGCCGAGCGTCGCCGACACGGTCTCGACGCGCTGCTGCTGCAACTCGATCGGCAGCGCGCCGTAGTTCAGGACGAGCGCGAGGTCGGACGCCGTCTTGTTGTCGAACGAACCGCTGATCTCGATGTTGCTGCTCGAGAACGTCGGCGTCTGGGGCCTCGGGTTCGACTCGACCTGTCCGTCGAGGACGATCGCCGTGCTCCCGCCCGGGCACGTCCCGTCGCGGTTGTAGCAACGACTCGACAGGTCGTTGAAGCCCTGCAGGCCCGAGTCCTTCATCGTGAGGTCGACGACCCACGCACCCTGCGGGATCGCCGCCTGCGCGTTCGACACCGCGGTGCCACCGAGCGCCGTCGGGCCGAGAACCGCGCAGCCGTCGACCTTGCCGTCCTTGTTCTGGTCGTCCTGGGCCACGATCGGTTGGTCGTCCGGCGTCGTGCTGGCCCGATCACCCGCGGCACCGCAGGGCAGCGGGTTCTGTGGCGCCGTCGATGCGGGCGGCGCGGGAACCGAACCCGCCGGGGCGCTCGTCGCCGGCGCGTGCCTGCCGGTGGCGCGGTGGTCGCCGGGGCGGTGGTGTCCGTGGACGCCGGGCGTCTGCGCCGCGCTCAGGTGTCCGTGCGGTGGCAAGCCCAGACTGTTCTGGCTCGATCCCGTGCCGGCGCCGGAGGCCGGTGCGCCCGGTTGAACCGGGACGCTGCTCTGGCCGCCAGGAGTGGTAGCGCGCCGGGTCCGGGGTCGTCGTCGCGGTCGCACCATTGGGGGCGACGCAAGTTCCGAATTGCCCGGTCGGGCTGAGGGCCTGCTCGTACTGATCGTCCGGGAGGCCGGTCTGCATCTCGCCGCAGAACGGTCGGAACTGCAGCTTGGCGGTCTGACCGACCACTGAAATGGCGCGATCGCGATCCTTCACACCGGGCAGCGACACGACGATGAAGTCGCCCTGACGCGTCGATCTCGGGTTCGGCTACTCCGAGGCCGTCGACGCGGCGACGGATGATCGAGATCGCCTGGTCGAGCTGCGCGCTCGAGGCCTGCTCTCGCGGCGCCAGCACCACCGACGTGCCGCCCTGGAGATCCAACCCCAACTGCGGGCTGCGACCTCCCACCGTGAGCGTGTAGGTCAACCAGCCGACGGCGAGTACGACGACGAGGACGAGCGAGAAGGCTCCGGAGCGACGCATCACTCCTCGGCCGCGGACGCGGCCTCTGCGCCCGTGCCCGCGTCCTTGTCATCGTGGGCCGCATCCGGAGCGCTCGCCCCGGGTTCCGTTCGCCTCGCGATCGCGCCCTTCACCACTCGCAACTCGATGCCCGGCGACACCTCGAGTTGCACGATGTCACCCTCCATCGACTTGATCGTGCCGAGGATCCCGGACGTGGTCATCACCTCGTCGCCCTCGTGCAGAGCTCGCCACCACCGCTGGTGCGTGCGCACCCGGCGTTGCTGCGGCCGGATGACGAAAAACCACGCCACGACGAGCATGACGGCAAGGAAGATGACACTACCCACGGCCCATCAACCGTAGCCGCCCGGCGCCGCCTTCGGTCCTCAGCCCCAAATCGCCGCCGTGTCCTGGCGAAACGTAGCGAACCGCCCGGACCGGATGGCGTCGCGCATCGCCTCTACGAACCGCAAGGTCCACGCGACGTTGTGCGCCGTGACGAGCCGAGGGCCGGTCGGCTCCCGCACCGACAGCAGGTGGCGGAGGTAGGCCCGCGACCATCGCCGGCAGACGCGACAGGGGCAGGCCGGGTCGAGCGGTCGGTCGTCGGAGGCGAACCGGGCGTTGCGCAGGTTGAGGCGACCGCCGTCCGTCAGCACCGTGCCGTGGCGGCCGTGGCGAGTGGGCAGCACGCAATCGAACAGATCGACGCCGGCGGCGACGGCCTCGACCAGACCGGCCGGATCGCCGACGCCCATGAGGTAGCGCACGCGGTCGGTCGGGAGTACGGCGATGGCGGCGCGCAGCGCCGGCACCATCTCGTCGCGGCGCTCCCCCACGGACAGGCCGCCGATCGCGTAGCCGTCGAAGCCGACGGCGACGGTGCGCTCCGCGCTCTCGACCCGCAGCGTCTCGTCGACGCCGCCTTGCACGATCCCGAACAACGCCTGGTCGGACCGACGGTGCGCGGCCTTGGCCCGCGCCGCCCACGCAGCCGTGCGGTCCACCGCCGTCCGCACGACCGCATGAGGCGAGGGAAGCGGCGGACAGACGTCGAGCACCATCTGGATGTCCGCGCCGAGTTGCTCCTGGATGCGCACCGCGCTCTCGGGCGTGAGGCGATGCGTGCCGCCGTCGTACGTCGAACGGAAGCTCACGCCCGTGTCGTCCACCTTCGGGCCGAAGCGAGAACACCTGGAAGCCGCCGGAATCGGTGAGCATCGGTCCGTCCCAGCCGGTGAAGCGGTGCAGGCCGCCGACCGCCTCGACCACGTCGGCGCCCGGCTTGAGCATCAGGTGGTACGTGTTCGCCAGCACCATGTCGACGCCGAGGGCACGAAGGTCGTCGGCGTCGAGGCCACGAATGGCGCCACGCGTGCCGACCGGCATGAAGCACGGCGTCGTGACCACGTGACCGGTGGGCGTGCAGGCACGCCCGACGCGGGCGTCACCGTCGACCGCGTCGATGGTGATGTCGACGCCGCTCATACCGCTTCGCGCTCGCTCATCGCTTGGCGCTCGACCAGCATGGCGTCGCCGAAGGACAGGAAGCGGTAGCCGGACTCGAGCGCGATGTCGTACAGCGCACGCCAGCGCGGACCGACGAACGCGTCGATCAGAGCGAGCAACGTCGTTCGCGGTACGTGGAAGTTCGTGAGCAGCACGTCGACGACCCGGAACGAGAACCCGCGCGTGATGAACAGGTCGGTACGCCCCGCCAGCGTTCCCGTCACCGCGGCCGCCTCGAGCGTGCGGACCACCGTGGTTCCGATCGCGACCACCCGCGCCGCGTGTCAGCACACGCCTCCATCGTCGACGGCGGGACGACGTAGGCCTCGGTGTGCATGGCGTGGTCCTCGACGCGTGCCTCGGTGACTGGACGAAACGTGTCGAGGCCGACCGCGAGCTCGATCGTGGCGACGCCGATGCCTCGCGCGCGACACGCGCTCGAGCAGTGGCTCGGTGAGGTGGAGTCCCGCGGTCGGAGCCGCCGCCGAGACAGGTCGACGGGAGAAGACCGTCTGGTACCGCTCGGGATCGGCGAGCTTCGCGTGCACGTATGGCGGCAGCGGCACCTCGCCGGCGCGGTCGACATCGCCGTCGACGGCGACGCGCCACCGTCCTTCACCGAGCGATTCGTGCAGCACGAGCCGTACCGAGCCGTCCGGCGAGGACAGATGCATGCCGGCGCGCACTCGCCGGCTCGGTCGCACCAGTGCCTCCCACTCGTTGCCGTCGTTCCGCGTTCCCGACCGGTTCGACGAGCAGCACCTCGACCTCGCCTCCAGTGGCCTTGCGGACGTGCAGTCGCGCGGCACGCACGCGGCTGTCGTTGACCACGAGCAGGTCGCCGGGCTGCAACAGGTCGGGAAGGTCCGCGACCACATGGTGCCGGGGCGTCGCACCGGGCCCTCGATCGACCAGCAGGCGAGCGGCATCGCGCGGCTCGATCGGCTCCTGCGCGATCGCCGTGTCCGGTAGCGGGTAGTCGAGTTCGGAAACGTCCAAGACCAGACGGTCTTAGCCGAACAACCCCGGCGCCGCCTCACTCGCCCTGGTTCGCCGGCGGCTCGAGCGCCAGGTGCGCCCACGCCGCCGGGGTGGCGACCCGGCCGCGATGGGTCCGCATCAGCAGCCCCTGCTGGATGAGGAAGGGTTCGTAGACGTCCTCGACCGTCTCGTCCGGTTCGCCGACCGAGATGGCGAGGGTCTTCAAACCGACCGGTCCGCCGCCGAACCGCGCGCACAGCGCGGTGAGCACCGCCCGGTCGACCTTGTCGAGCCCGCGTTCGTCGACGCCGAAGACCGTGAGACCGGCATGCGCGGTGGCGCCGTCGACGACACCGCTGCCCCGGACCTCGGCGAAATCGCGGCTGCGGCGTAGGAGGCGGTTGGCGATGCGAGGCGTGCCACGGGCGCGCCGGTGCGATCTCGTTCGCGCCCTGCTCGTCGACCTCCACACCGAGGATGCCGGCAGCGCGCACCACGATCGACTCCAGGTCGTCGACGTCGTAGTAGTCGAGGCGAGCCACGAGACCGAACCGGTCTCGGAGCGGTCCCGTGATGAGACCCGTGCGCGTCGTCGCGCCGACGAGCGTGAACCGAGGGAGGTCGAGACGGATCGATCGGGCCGCGGGACCCTTGCCGAGGACGATGTCGAGTTGGAAGTCCTCCATCGCCGGATACAGCACTTCTTCCACGGCGCGCGCCAACCGGTGGATCTCGTCGATGAACAACACGTCGCCCTCGTCGAGGTTCGTGAGGAGCACGGCCAGATCTCCGGCGCGCTCGATGGCGGGACCCGACGTCACGTGCAGGCGCACGCCGAGCTCCGCGGCGACGATGTTGGCGAGCGTCGTCTTGCCGAGTCCGGGCGGACCGGCGAACAGCAGGTGATCGGAAGCCTGACCGCGCGCCCGCGCGGCCTCGAGGATGATCGAGAGATGCTCCTTGAGCTCTGCTTGCCCGACGAAGTCCTGGAGCCGGCGCGGTCGGAGGCCGCCGTCCTCAGCCGATCTCGTCGCCCGGCACCGGCTCGGGGCTCAAGAGCTCTTCACGCATCGGCGCGCCTCATCGGACGAAGGCCAAGCGCTGCAGGGCCTGTTTCAACAGGACAGCGACGTCGCCCTCGTCGGGCACCTCTGCGAGCGCCTCGCGGACCTCGTCCGGTTCGTAGCCCAGTCCCGCGAGCGCCTCGCGCACGTCGGCTCGCACCGACGGTGTCGTCTCGTCCGCGCCGACGGAGCCGTTGCCATTGCCGTTGCCGCTCACCGCGGCCCTCGTGAGATCGACATCGGCTGCGCTCAAGCGCGACTTCAGCTCGACCAGCAGCCGCGCCGCGGTCTTCTTGCCGACGCCGGGTACGAGACACAGCGCGGCGATGTCGTCGTCGGCGAGGGTGCGTTGCAGCGATTCCGGGCTGTGCACCGAGAGGATGGCGAGCGCGAGCGAGGGGCCGACGCCGTGCGCACCGAGGAGCGCTTCGAAACAGCGGCGCTCCCCGGCCGACGCGAACCCGTACAACGTCTGCGCGTCTTCGCGTACGTGATGATGGACGTGCACCAACGCCTCGTCGCCGACGGCGCCGAGCCCGACCGCGGTCGATGGCGACACCAACACTCGATAGCCGACGCCTTCGACCTCGACGAGAACTTCCTGCTCGGTGCGGTCGAGCACGCGGCCTCGCAACGACCCGATCATCGAGCGGCCAGCCTTCGAAGGATCGGCTCGTGCGCGAGATGGCACAGCGCCAGAGCCACAGCGTCGGCCGCGTCCACCGGTCGCAGCGGCTGGTCGATGCCGAGCAGGCGCTGCACCATGCGCTCGATCTCGTCCTTCCCGGCGCCGCCCCATCCGGCGACCGCCTGCTTGACCTCGTTGGGACCGTACTGCGCGACCTCGCACCCGGCGTTGATGGCCTCGGCCATCACGACACCGCTTGCCTGACCGACCGACATGGCGGTCCGCACGTTCGATTGGAAGTACACGCGCTCGACGGCCACCACCGCCGGCGGCGTCTGCGCGAGGAGCGCCCGTATCTCGAGCTGGAGCTCACCGAGGCGTTCGGGCAACGGTGCGGAAGCGGGCGTGGTGATGACCCCGGCGGCCACCGCTCGCACCTTGCCGGCGGACAGCGGCTCGAGGACCCCGTACCCGCACCGGGACAGCCCCGGATCGATGCCCAACACGAACACGCGTACGACGCTAGCCCTCACCGCATGTCCGGACGTGGATGGTGCCCCCCCCTGCATTCTGGCGTCAACCAGGCGGATGTGAGCCGTGGTTGACGCCGAGAACGAAGGGGTGGAGACGCTACGCCGACGCCGCGGTGAGGATGTCGTCGGGGATGTCGAAGTTGGCGTGCACGTTCTGCACGTCGTCGTGCTCGTCGAGCGCGTCGATCAGCCGAAGCACCTTCTTCGCACCCTCGGCGTCGGTGAGTGGAATCGTCGTCTGCGGCACCATCGTCAGGTCGGCCGAGTCGACGGCCATACCCGCTTCTTCGATCGCGGATCGAACTCGATGCAGATCCGTCGGCGCAGTCGTCACCCGCCAGAGCTCGCCGTCGTCGGCGATGTCCTCGGCCCCCGCGTCGAGCGCTGTCAACATCAGCTCCTCCTCGTCCGCCTTCCGGTCGACGAGGACCTGACCTCTGCGGTCGAACTGCCATGCCACGGCACCCGGTTCCGCGATCGAACCGCCGTTGCGAGTGAACAGGCTGCGGATGTCCGCGCCCGTGCGATTGCGGTTGTCGGTCAACACTTCGACGAGCACCGCGACGCCGCCCGACGCGTACCCCTCGTACGTGATCTGCTCGTACGTGACACCTTCGAGCTCCCCGTGCCCCGCTTGATGGCGCGGTCGATCGTGTCCGTCGGAATCGACGCGTCACGTGCCTTCTGGTACATCGTGCGCAACGTCGGATTGGCATCGGGATCGCCGCCGCCTTCACGCGCGGCCACCTCGACCTGGCGGAGCACCTTGGCGAACAACTTGCCGCGGGCTTTGTCCTTCGCTCCCTTCTGGTGCTTGATCGTCGCCCACTTCGAGTGTCCCGACATCGGTTAGACCCCCTCGAGGAAAAGCCGGTGGATGCGATCGTCGTTCGACAGCTCGGGGTGGAACGCGGCCGCAACCAGCGATCCGCGCCGAACGAGGACGGGTTTGCCGTCGACCGTTGCGAGAACGTCGACGCTCGCGCCGGCGTGTTCGACGACCGGCGCGCGGATGAACACCGCGTGGAACGGACTGCCGTCGAGCCCGCGGACGTCGAGGTCGCTCTCGAAGCTGTCGACCTGCCGTCCGAAGGCGTTGCGGCGCACGTCGATGTCGAGCACGCCGAAGCTGCGTTGGTCGTCTCGACCATCGAGCACGTCGGTCGCGAGGAGGATCATCCCGGCGCACGTGCCGAGCGCGGGCAATCCGGCCCCGAGCCGCTGCCCGATCGGCTCGCGCAGCCCGGATGAGTCGAGCAGCATCGACATCGTCGTCGACTCCCCGCCAGGGAGCACGAGTGCGTCGACGCCGTCGAGATCAGCGGGAACGCGGACCTCTCGGGCGTCAGCGCCGAGGGCGCGCAGAACCCCGGCGTGCGAGGCGAACGCACCCTGCAGGGCGAGGATGCCGATCTTCACCTGGAGGCCTCTGACGCATCGCCGCACGAGTGTAGAGGCGAGCATTTGCACCCCGGCACGGCATGCACGGCAGGCTTGGCACATGACCGAAGCCGTGGCCACGAGCGTCGACCGCTTTCGCGGCGTCGGACCGGGGCCAGCCGCCCTCGCAAGCGCATTGAGCAGCCAGCGGCGACGCATGTTCGCGCTCTTCCGCAGCCTCGACGATGACCAATGGCAGACGCCAAGTCGGTGCAGCGAATGGACCGTGCATGACGTCGTCCGCCATCTGGTCGACGTGGCCGACATGGACATCGCACTCCAGCGTGGCGAAGAGCCGCGCAACGAGGGCGGCCGCATCGATCCAAGGAACGATCCGGGAAGATGGCTCGAGGCCTCGCGGGGACAGTCGCCATCGGACACCGTGGCCGCGTTCGAGTCGATGGCCGAGGAGGAACGCTCGATCTTCGAGCAGCACGTCCGCGACGGCGGCGACGAGCTGCTGCCGGGTCCGTACGGTCCGTTGCACTGGTCCTCACTCGGCGCTCATCTCTTCTGGGATGCGTGGCTGCACGAGCGCGACATCGCGCTTCCGCTCGAGCTGGAACACGACGCGCCGCTCGCGGAGAATCGTCTCGCTGCGCTCTACGGACTCGCGATCTCATCGGTCGCCCCGACGTTCTTCGGTTCGACCGTCATGCTCCCGATCGAGATGACGGGTTTCGCGCCCGGCGTGTACGAGATCGCCGCCACCACACCGGAGCGCGTCTGTGTCGAGTTCCGCGGCACGGACACGAAGCCGGCGATCCGCGCGGACCTCGGGACGTTGCTCGATGCGCTTGCCGGACGAGGGCCCGATGTCGCCGACGTCGTCGAGCCCCTCGGCGAACCGGTCGACGTCGAGCCACTCACGATGTTGCGGGGCTTCTTGCTGCCGACGGCTTGACTACCAGCCGCGTTCGGCCAGCTTCACGTCGAGCTCGCCGATGTCCTCGCCACGCATCGGGGTGCCGAGGCCGCGGCTCACCTTCGCCAGGATGTCCGGGTCGCGGAAGTGAGTCGTCGCTTCGACGATCGCCTTCGCCCTCGCCGGCGGGTTGTCGGACTTGAAGATGCCCGAGCCGACGAAGACAGCCTCGGCCCCGAGCTGCATCACGAGCGACGCGTCGGCCGGGGTGGCGATGCCGCCGGCGCAGAACAGCGGCACGGGCAGTGCGCCCGTCTCGGCGATCTCCTGCACCAGCCCGACCGGCGAGCGCAGCTGCTTGGCCCAGTCGTAGACCTCGGCCGAATCGGCCTGTGTGATCTTGCGGAGGTCACCGAGGATCGACCGGAGGTGACGGACGGCCTCGACGATGTTGCCGGTGCCCGCTTCGCCTTTCGACCGGATCATCGCGGCGCCTTCGCTGATGCGCCGGAGCGCCTCGCCGAGGTTCGTCGCACCGCACACGAAGGGGACGGTGAACCGCCACTTGTCGATGTGATGCGCCTCGTCGGCGGGCGTGAGCACTTCGGACTCGTCGACGTAGTCGACGCCGAGCGCTTCGAGAATCTGCGCCTCCGCGAAGTGACCGATACGCGCCTTCGCCATCACCGGGATGGTGACCGCGGCCTTGATGCCCTCGATCATCTCCGGATCGCTCATCCGGGCAACGCCACCATCACGACGGATGTCGGCGGGCACCCGCTCGAGTGCCATCACCGAACTGGCGCCCGCGTCTTCGGCGATCTTCGCCTGGTCCGGCGTGACGACGTCCATGACGACGCCGCCCTTCAACATCTCGGCCAGGCCCCGCTTGACGCGGAACGTTCCGGTCTCGTGCGCGCTCATCGTGATCGAGTCTAAAGGTCGGAGCGCGACGGCCAGTTTGTATTCAGGTCGCCGTGGTCTCGCTCAACCCGTAACGGTCCCGCCGCCGATCGGGACCAGCTCGACCCACGTGCGCCCCGGTGTCAGCTTCACGGGGTTGCCGGCCTTGTCGGTGTAGGCGGGAATCGCGTCCGGTGCCGACTTCGCCCAGTTGCCGTCGATGATCGAGCCGTTCGTGAGGATCCAACACGTGCCTGACCCGACGAGGTCGGCTTCGGGAACGGGGGTGCCGAGGACATCGGTGTAGCCCGTGTCGTGGTACGTGACGAACTGCACGACGACGTTCTGCGGCGCGATCTGCACGCCGTGCTCGTCGACGTGCGGCGAGCCTTTCTGGGTCCGTGCGAACGCGCCCGCGCCGGGTGTCCACACGTAGTCGACGGCGCACTGCCCGGTCCGTCGCCGAAGACGATGTCGATCTTCACCACCAACGCGGGCCGGCTCGCGGTGGCGGGGTCGGTGATCGGCAGCCCGGTCAACGGATAGACGGGCGGCGGCGGGACCGTCGTCGCGGTCGTCGACGTGGTCGTGGTCGTGACCGCTGCCGTCTTGGTCTTGGCGCTGCAGGCGGCGATCGACAGGAGCGCCAGCGAGAGCAGCGCAAACGTCCGGCGTCGATTCACCGCGTGCATGAGTCCGCCGAGACGATCGAGACCCTCACAGCTCCCGCAGGGCTGCGATCCGGTCTTCGAGCGGCGGGTGGGTATCGAACAATCGGTTCAGGCGTGACAGCCGACCCTCGTCCTTTTGGGTGGGCATCGGCTGCTCGATCCAGAGATGTGCGGTCGCTCGGGAGTGGGAGTGGACGACCGTCTGGTCGTCACGAAGCTTCTCGAGCGCGGAGATCAGTCCTGGTGGATACCTCGTCAACTCGACGCCGGACATGTCCGCCAGCGACTCGCGCCGGCGGCTCACCGCGAACTGCATCAGCTGAGCGATGAGCGGCGCGAGGATCAGGAGTGCGAACCCGAACAGGGCGAGGATGGCTTGGGGGCCGCCACCGTTGTTGTCGTCACGGTTGCGACCGCCTCCCCACCACAAGAAACGAATCCCCAGATCTGACGCCAGCGCGATGAAGCCGACGAGTGTCACGGCCAGCGTCGACACGAGGATGTCGTAGTTCTTGATGTGGCTGAGCTCGTGTGCGATGACGCCCTCGAGCTCGATGCGGTTCATCTTGTCGAGGAGTCCCGTCGTGACGGCGATCGCCGCGTGCTTGGGGTCCCGCCCCGTGGCGAAGGCGTTCGGTGCCTCGTCATCGATGATGTAGACGCGCGGCTTCGGCAGACCGGCTGCGATGCACAAGCCCTCCACGATGTTGTACAGCCGCGCGTACTCGACGGGGTCGGCGGGGCGGGCGCGGCTCATCGCGAGCGCGACCGCGTCCGACTTCCAGTACGCGACGAACGAGAGGCTCGCCGCGACCGACGAGCGCGATGGCGACACCCACGAAGCCGAACTGCAGGAGCGCGTTGAGTACCAACGCGACGAGCACGGCGAGCAGCACGAAGCCCGCGATCAACAGCGCGGACCGTCTTTTGTTGGATGCGACCTGGTCGTACAGGGTGAGGGGTTCCGGTTAGAGGCGTTCGAAGGGGTTACTGCGGCGCCTGGCCGGCGGCGGGTGGTTGGCCGCCGGTCTGGGGGGGTGTACCCGTCGCAGGCGGTTGGGCAGCGGCGGGCTGGTCGGCGGCCGGCGGCGTCGTGTCGAAGGAAACGCGCACCGGCTCGCGCGACTGCTCGTCGACCTCGAAGTACTCACGGGGCGAGAAGTTCATCGCACCCGCGATCACGGCGGACGGGAACGTCTGGATCTTCGTGTTGTAGCGCTGAACCGTGTCGTTGTAGAACTGCCGCGCGTAGGCGATGCGGCCCTCCGTCCCGGTCAACTCCTCCTGCAACTGGGCGAAGTTCTGGTTGGCTTTGAGGTCGGGATACGCCTCGGACAGCGCGAACAGCGACTTCAGCGCCCCGCTGATCATGTTCTCGGCTTGGGCCTGTTGGGCGGGGCCTTGCGCGTTGACCGCCATGTTGCGGGCCTGGATCACCGCCTCGAGCGTCTGGCGCTCGTGAGCGGCGTAGCCCTTGACGGTCTCGACGAGGTTCGGGATGAGGTCGTACCGACGCTTGAGTTGCACGTCGATCTGCGCCCACGCGGCATCGACCCGGTTGCGCAGCCTGACCAAGCCGTTGAACGCAACGATCGCAACGATCACGGCGACCACGATCAGGATCAACACGATGATGAGTGCGATCACGGCCACTCATCGTACTCGGCGCACTCGCTGTTCTACGGGCCGGGCTGCTTTCGAGACCGCCGGGACCGAAGACGACAGGAGGGGCCGAGTGACTCGGCCCCTCCTCGTCGTGTTTGCCCCCCGTTGCTGCGAAGGATGATGCGTTCTGCGTGGTGCGGCGCTCGCGCTGCGTGGTTGCGCTGCAGCGTGCGGCAGAAGTGAACGCAGCGCCATGACGCGATCGGGGGGTTTTCGCTAGTTCCCCGGGGCTAGTCCGCCGTCCTACAGCCGTGCGTACAGGTCGACGTACCGATGGGCGAGGTTGTCCATCGAGAACTCCTCCGCCCGCTGCTGTCCCGACGTCACGAGGGCCTCGGCGCACGACGGGTTCGAGATGACCTCGTGCAGTGCGGCGGCCAGTGCACGCGGGTCGCCCGGCGGGACCAGGAGCGCGTCCGCCCCGGACCGGGCGACGTTGCGGTAGCCGTCGAGGTCGCTCGCCACCACGGGGGTCCGAGCGGCCATCGCCTCGAGCAAGACGACACCGAACGACTCGCCTCGCAGCGAGGGCGCGCAGAACACGTCCGCCCCTCGCAGCCGCGACGCCTTCTCCTCGTCGCTGATCCTGCCGAGCCACTCGATGCGCGGGTCACCCGTGTGCTGGGCCTGCAACGCCAACGATTCCGGTCCGTCGCCGGCGACCCACACCCGCACGTCGGCCGGCAGATAGCGCAGCGCGGTGAGCAGGATGTCGAGGCCCTTGCGGGGCTCGTGGCGGCCGACGAAGAAGATGACCGGGCCGTCGGTGCCGCCACCGGTGCGGCTGTCCGCATGCCAGGCCGGCGCCTTGGCGAACCGGTCGATCTCGATGCCGTTGAACAAGAGCAGGTACTCGCCTCCGAGCGCCTCGTGTGCCATGGCGCGGGCGGCCTCCGAGACGGCGCACCGCTGGTCGATGCGCCCGGCCAACCACCGCACGAGCGGAGTCAGGTACCGGTACGCGGCACTGCCGCCTGCGGCGTGGAAGGTTCCGATGATCGGCGCGTTGCGGAACAGGATCGCGGTCATCGTCGGACCAGGGACGAGCGGCTCGTGCAGGTGCAGCACGTCGAACGACTCGTCCCGGAGCGCGCGGATCGTTCGCAGCTGACAGGAGGGGTCGGGCGCGATCGGCGCTACCGACCCGTTGGCCGCGGTCCGGATCGATCGCCCGAGCGGCGTCACGCCCGCGTCGGGAGGAGGCGCGTCGCACGGGCCGAGGACGCGAGCGTGATGACCGGCGTGTCGCAGCGAGCGCGCCAGTCCGAGCACCTGTCCCTGCACACCGCCCGGTGTGGTCAGGCTGTAGGGGCAGACGAGGCCGACCCGCACGGGCGAAACGGTAGTTCCCGCGCGACGGTCACCCTGCCTTGTGGCGGTCCTGGTTGCCGCGGTCCTGCCACCCTGGATCGCTCGGCCAGTTCGGCTGCATGAGGTGCCATTGCTCCGGCGCGGCACGTATGAGGTCCTCGAGCGCGTGTGCCAGTCGCTGCGTCACGCGGATCACGTCGTCGCGCAGACGGCCTTCGCGCTCGGCGGGAAGCGGGCCGTGCACGTCGCCGAGATGGTCGTGAGGCCGGAAGTACACCGCGACCGGCAGGATGGGCGCGCCCGTCCGCAACGACAGCGTGGCCGGGCCGGCCGGCAGCAACGTGCGCTCGCCGAAGAACTCCACTTCGACCCCGCCGCCGCCGATGTCGCGATCGCACAGGAGGCACACCACGTGGTTTGCCCGCAACGCCCGCACGACCGCGGTCCCCGCGTCGGCGTCGAGCGGGACGATGTTCATGCCGAAGGCTCGGCGTAGCTCGGCGAACCACTCGAAGAGCTCTGGCGGGTCCAAGGCCTCGACCACGACAGTCACCGGCCGACGCTGCACCTCGGCCAGCCAGAAGCCGGCCCACTCCCACCCCCCGAGATGTGGCAGTGCCAGGATCACGCCACGGCCGGCAGCCAATCCCTCCTCCACGTGGTTCCAGCCGCGGTGCGACATTCCGGCATCGAGCACCGCCGGACTGGTGCCGGGCAGGCGAAACGATTCGGCCCAGTAGCGCGCGTACGACTCGAACGTCGCCGCCACGGCCCGCCGCAGCGCCGCGCCACGGAAGTCAGGCCCGCGGACGCGGCGCAGATTGCGCTCGACCTGTGCGCGCCGTCCGGCGGAGAACTGCGCGACACCGAGTCCGGCGGCTCGAGCGGTGAGGTCGGCAATGGACGGCGGCATCGCGCCGCGCCACGACCGCGCCGAGCTTGAATGCGGCGACGGTGGGATCGGTCAGCGAGCGCGACGGCGTGCCTCGCGCGCAGCCGCCCACCGCTCCCGTCGCATCCGGTTGCGCTCGCTGTCTCGTGCGACCCGCGGGTAGCGCCACCGGGTGTGTGTCGTGCGCGGACGGGTGGTGCGACGCCTGCGACCACACCTTGACGAACCGTTGCACCGCCGTGAAGGCGGTGAGCACGAGCATGACCCAGAGAACGGCGACGAGCAGTCCTTCGAACAGAAGGCCGACGGCCAGGGCCATTAGTCGCTCGGCGCGCTCCATGAGACCGCCCCGCGCGTCGAAGCCGAGGGACTCTGCCTTCGCCCGCTCATAGGAGACGAGCATGGTCATGGCGAGCACGGCCATCGGCAGGATCGCGATGTGGCCGGGGTAGTTGTTCTCGAGGTACCAGGCCACGCCGACGAGGAGCAGCGGCGTCGCTCACCCGGTCCGACGACCGAGTCGAAGAAGGCGCCCCGTGGGGTCGCCGTGCCGGATGCCTTGGCGACGGCACCGTCGAGCACGTCGGGCACGGCGGTGAACAGGAGCAGGACGAACCCGAGCCGCAGCGCCCCGTTGGCAATGGCCACGGCCGCGCCGACGGCCATCACGACGCCGACCAGGGTGAGGTGGTCGGCGGTGATGCCGCTGCGCTCGAGGTTGGCGCCGACCGGGTGCAGTCGCTGCTCCACGCTCGGTCGCAACCGCTTGTCGAACATCGGGGGCTCCGCGGAGGGGGGTGCGAACTCCGGCAAACGCTACCAGCGACGTTCCCGAACCACCGACATACCACTCCTGAGGGGGCGACCCGTGACGCACGGCATGTAGCGTCAATGCTCAACCGAACGAGTTCTTGGGGGGCCATCGACTTGAAGCGTTTTCCGCCGGAGCAGATCCGCAATGTCGCCTTGGTCGGCCATGGCGGGTCCGGGAAGACGACCCTGGCCGAGGCGCTGTTGCACTGTGCCGGGGCCATCAACCGAGTCGGCAGGGTCGAGGACGGCACGACGGTCACCGACTTCGATCCCGAGGAGCAGAAGCGGGGCTTGTCGCTGTCGCTGGCGCTTGCGCCGTTCGAGTGGAAAGACCACAAGATCAACCTGATCGACTGTCCGGGCTACGCGGACTTCGTCGGCGACGTGCAGGCCGCGCTCCGGGTGGCCGACCTGGCCGTGTTCGTGGTGAGCGCGGTCGAGGGCGTCGAGGTCCAGACCTATGCGACCTGGAAGATCGCCGCACAGCTCGGCGTGCCGCGCATGGTCTTCGTCAACAAGCTCGACCGTGAGAGGGCCAACTTCGAGCGGACCCTGGAGCAGCTGCGTGATCGGTTCGGCGCCGGCGTCGCGCCGCTCGAACTTCCCATCGGCGAAGAAGCGGCGTTCCGCGGTGTCGCCGACCTCCTGACGGACACCGCGTTCTTCTACGACGGTGGAACGGCGACGCACGGCGAGGTGCCCGACGAGCTCGCCGACCTCGAGCACCAGGTCCACGACAACCTCGTCGAAGGGATCGTCGTCGCCGACGACGAGTTGCTCGAGCGCTACCTCGGCGGTGACGAGATCTCGACCGACGAGCTCGAGCGCACCCTCGCCAAGGGCGTGGCGGAGGCGTCGGTGTTCCCGGTCGTGGTCGGGTCGGCGGTGGGCGACGTCGCGGTCGACCGTCTGGCCGATTTCATCTGCGAGATCGGCCCGGCACCCACCGATCGACCACCGGTCACGGTGAAGGCGGGCGACACAGAGGTCGAAGTGGCCGCTGACCCGAGCGGCGATCCGCTGGCGTTCGTGTTCAAGACGATCGCCGACGCGTACGTCGGTCACATCTCGTTGTTCAAGGTGCTGTCCGGAACCATCCGTCCCGACGATCACCTCTCCAACTCGCGGTCGGGAGCCGACGAGCGGCTGCACGGACTGTTCTCCCTGCGCGGGAAGGAACAAGTCCAGTTGAGCGAGGTGCCGGCCGGCGACCTGGCGGCCGCGGCCAAGCTCGCTGCAACCGCCACGGGCGACACGCTCGCACCGAAGGGGAAGCCGGTGAGGGTGGAGCCCATCGCCAGCCCGCCGCCGGTGCTGGCGACCGCCATCCTCGCAAGGACACAGGCCGACGAGGACAAGCTCGCCAACGCATTGCACCGCCTGCAGGAAGAGGACCCCTCGCTCGTCATCGAGCGCAGCGAGGAGACCAAGCAGACGGTGATGCGCGGCACTGGCGAGACGCATCTGCAGATCACCCTCGAGAAGCTCGCCCGCAAGTTCGGCGTCGATGTCGACACCGAGGACGTGCGCGTGCCCTATCGCGAGACGATCAACGGCAGCGCGCTGAACATCGAGGGCAAGCACAAGAAGCAGTCAGGCGGTCACGGCCAGTTCGGTGTCGCGGTGATCAACGTCGAGCCGCTCCCCCGCGGCGAAGGCTTCCAGTTCGTCGACAAGATCGTCGGTGGCGCGATCGCTCGCGGCTACATCCCCGCAGTGCAGAAGGGCATCGAGGAGACGATGGCTTCGGGCGGTCTGTACGGACATCCCATCGTCGACGTCAAGGTCGAACTCGTCGACGGCAAGCAGCACGCGGTCGACTCCTCCGAGATGGCCTTCAAGATCGCAGGACGGCTCGCGATCCGCGAAGCGATGGCGAAAGCCGACCCCGTGTTGCTCGAGCCTGTCTCGCTGCTCGAAGTGACCGTGCCGGTGGAGTATCAGGGCGACGTCATGGGCGACCTCAACGCCCGTCGCGGCCGGGTGCAGGGGACGGAGACGGCGGGTGACGGCGAACAGACGGTGACTGCGTTGGTGCCGACGTCCGAGATCCTGCGGTACGCGATCGATCTCCGTTCGCTGACCGGGCGGACGCGGACGCTTCACCGCCACCCACGACCACTACGACGTCCTGCCGTCCCATCTGGTCGACAAGGTCAAACGGGAGACCAAGGACCAGGACTGATGCCGTGCGCGGAGTGTGGGTTCTCGCATGGCTCGCTCGCCATCGAGGATGCGCCTGCCGCGCTGCGTGGCCTCGGCACTCGCTACCGCGTGCCGCTCACTCGTGGGCTGAAGGGTGAGGACCTCGACGCGCTGCTGCGTGCGCATCCGATGCAAGGCACGTGGTCCGCGCTCGAGTACGCCTGCCACTATCGGGACGTGCTGTCGATCCAACGCGAGCGCTTGAGCGTGGCGCGGACCCAAGAGGGTTATGAGCCAGAGCCGATGCGCCGCGAGGAGCGGGTCGCCGAACTGGCGTACAACGACCAGGATCCGGTGAACGTGACCGACGACGTCGCCGCCAATGCGGAGGCGATTGCGGCCGACGTCGAGACGTTCGGGCCGTCCGACTGGACGCGCACGATGACCTACTTCTTCCCGGAACGTGCGGAGCGCCCGCTCACGTGGGTGGTGCGCCACACCGTGCACGAAGGCGAGCACCATCTACTCGACATCGGGCGCGTGTTGCGCGCCGCACGGGGAAGGTGAACGAGGAGGAAGACGTGAGCGGCGGACTGGATCTTTCGCGATTGTCGCCGTCGGACGCAGTCGCAGCGCTGCGCTCGTACCCGCGCCGGTTCCGAGCACTGTTGACGTCGCTCGACGAGGACGAGCGCGCCGACGACCTCGTGCACCGGTCCGGACCCGACGGCCAGTCGGCCGTCGATCACGCCGACCACGTCGCTCGTTCGATCGCGATCCTCGGTGAGGCGCTGCGGCAGGTGCTCGTGCACGACGAGCCGACGCTGTTGCCCGCGGTTGCCGACGACGGTGCCCGCGAGTGGCAGATGGCGGCGCAGCCGTCGAACGTGGAGACGGCGCTCGACTTCCTCGGCGTCGAGTGCAACGCAATGGCGGACACGATCGAGCACACGCCGGCCGATGCGTGGACGCGCGCCGGGACCGTCGCCGGTTCCGGACAGACGATGAGCGCACTGGAGATCGTCCGCGAGGCCGTGCGGACCGGCGCGAACCATCTGCACGCCGCGGAGCGCGCCATCGAAGCCGCGAAGCGCGGCTGATCGACGCTGGGGACGTGCGCTACCGACGGATGCCGATCGAGATCGAGTCGCCCGAGCAACTCGGGTACGACACGATCGCGAACAACCTCTCCGAGAGCTCTGTCGCTGATCGCCGGCTGCGTGATCTCGGTATCGATGTCGATCTCGACGAGTTGCTGCTGTGCTACGGCGACCACCTCGGTGATCCCGGCTTGCGCGAAGCCATCGGTGCGACCGACGACGTGTCGCCCGAATCGGTGCTCGTCACGCCGGGCGCGGCGGCGTCCTTGTTCTTCGCCGCGACCTCGATCCTCGAGCCCGGCGACCACGCCGTGGTCCTGCGGACCAACTACGCGACGAACCTCGAAACGCCTCGCGCCATCGGTGCAGAGCTCGAGCACTTCGACCTCCGCTACGACGAGGAGTGGAACCTGGACGTCGACCGGTTGCGGGCGCGAGTGCGGCCCGAGACCAAGCTCATCAGCGTCACGTACCCGCACAACCCGACGGGCGCAGTGATCAGCTCGCGCACGTTGACCGAGCTCGTCGAGCTCGCCGAGACCTCAGGCGCGACGCTCGTCGTCGACGAGACGTACCGCGAGCTGACCTATGGCGACCGGCTGCCGCTCGCCGCGACGCTCTCCCCGAGCGTCATCAGCACGTCGTCGATGTCCAAGTCGTACGGCGTCCCCGGCCTGAGGATCGGGTGGGCCGTCGCGACCGACCCCACCACATTCGAGCGGCTGCTCGCGGCCAAGGAGCAGGTCGTCATCTGCGGTGCCACGCTCGACGAGGCCATCGCGGCGAGGATCCTCGAGCAACGCGACCGCATACTGCCGCCGATCCGTTCGGACGCTCTCAGCCGCCTTCGCATCGTGCGCGACTGGATGGCCGATCAGGACGTCTTCGAGTGGGTGGAACCCGAGGGGGGCGTCGTGGGCCTCGTTCGAGTTCGTCCACACCTCGACTTCGATGCCGCCAAGTTCCACCACACGCTGCTCCACGAGTTCGGGACGTATGTCGGCGCGGGCCACTGGTTCGAGCTCGACGACCGTCACTTCCGGCTCGGCTTCGGGTGGCCTTCCCACGACGAGCTCCGAGCCGGGCTTGCAGCGCTGTCTGCGACGGCTCGGTCCTCGTAGGGGTGGCAACCTGTACCGGATGCCTACGTCGCGGCGTTCAACGTTGTCCTTGTGGTCCGAGGACTCGTTCCTGTCGATCGCGTCGAAGGGATCGGCGTTGTCGATCGGCTCCGTCGGCTCGTTCCTCTCCGTCGGTTCGATCGGCTCGTTCGCTTCGATCGCGTCGATCGGCTCGGCCGCGAGCGTGCTGTCGCTGCTGTCGTGGAAGTCCCGGCGTTCCGTGATGTCCGCCGGCGCGAGCGCGCGGTGTGATGCGCGCGTCGACCGACGGCGCGCGCTAAGGCTGCTCGTCCGGATTGTCGACCGAGACGGAGGGCTCGTACAGCTCCGCTGACTCGAGGCACTCCCGGCTGCAGTACGCGGCCACGATCGTGGGGTCGGCAGACGCCTCCGGGAACGCCGTCTCGATGTGCGCGAGGTAGCTCTGGTTCAGGCGGAGCCCGCACACCGAGCAGAACGTCGGCCATTCCATCGCTATCCGACCTCCGACCAGTCTTCGGGGTTGTCCTCTACGAAGTGTTGCAGCACGTCACCCTTGACGCCGTCGACGAGGACGATGCCACGCTTCGCCGGCGGCTCCTCGCTCGAGTACACCAGGATGCGCCACGTCGGACGGCTGCGAAGCCCACGCCACCCCAGCTGCGCCGACGCATGACCGACCGGAAAGTCGACGGTTCGTCCGGCTGCCGCGAGCGCGTCGCGCTCGTCGAAATCGAGGTCGAAGCCCGCTTGGTACGAGTAGATGCCGAACAGGACGAGCGCGACGCCGCCCCACAACAGGCCGGCGTTCACGAGCACGGGATCGTTGCCACGGGACGCCAACCACACGCCGATGGCACCCAGGCCGATCACGCCGTAGAGCACGGCCGGGATGCGGCGCCGGTTGTTGTTCGGGAACATGTAGGGGCCGACGAAGTTGGACGCGTCGAGGTCCTCGGGCAGCTCGTCGCGGATCTCGTGGTCCTCGGCCATCCCCTTCATTGTCGTGGCTGGCCCCATGCTTCGCGCAACTTGCGCCACGTGTCGGGCAGGGCTTCCGGCAGCACCCGCGTCTCGGCCACGGATGTCATGAAGTTCGAGTCGGCGCCCCACCGGGGCATCACGTGGACGTGGAGGTGCGACGGGATGCCCGCGCCGGCCGCGGCCCCGAGGTTCATCCCGACGTTGAGGCCGTGCGGCCGGTACGCCGATTTGATGGCCTGAACGCAATCCGTCACGGCCGCCCACAACTCCGAGTGCTCGGCCGTGGTGAGGTCCTCGAGCTCGCCCACTTCCCGGTACGGCATCACGAGCACGTGTCCGCTGATGTACGGGTAGCGGTTGAGGATGGCGAAGGTCAGCGCGCCCCGCCACACGATGTACGTCTCCTCGTCCGGCACGCCGCTCTGCAGGATTCGCGTGAACACGTCACCCGCCGCGGCGTCGTCCGCCGAGGTCACCTCTTCGATGTAGGTGGACCGCCAACCCGCCCACAACCGATCCATCAGCCCTCCGCCGCCGAACTGCGGGTCGATTGTGGGGCTAGAGCCCCACAATCGCACCAACATTCGCAGCGATTGCCGCGACTGCCGCAGGTCATACGCGGGCGGTGACGTCGGACCGGAGCCGGTCGACGAACTCGTCGACGGGGACGTCCCGTTCCGGACGCTGCGAGCCGCGGGCGTTGACGCCGACCGTGCCGTGGTCGACGTCGTCGTCGCCGACGACGAGGACGTACGGCAGCTTCTCGAGCTTGGCCTTGCGGATGCGTCCGCCGAGCGGCTCGTTCGCCTCCACGAGGTCGGCGCGGAAGCCCTCGGCCCGCAGGCGGTCGACGATGCGTGTGGCATATGCCTCGTGCGCCTCACTGATCGGCAAGCACGCGGGCCTGCACCGGCGCGAGCCACGCGGGGAACGCGCCTGCGTAGTGCTCGACGAGGACACCGAAGAACCGCTCGATCGATCCGAACAGGGCGCGGTGGATCATGATCGGTTGGTGGCGTTCGTTGTCGGCGCCGATGTACGAGAGGTCGAAACGCTGCGGCTCCTGGAAGTCGAGCTGGATCGTCGACATCTGCCACGTGCGTCCGATGGCGTCGCGCGCCTGCACCGAGATCTTCGGCCCGTAGAACGCGCCGCCGCCCGGATCCATCACGAGCTCGAGATCCTTGGTCATCGCGGCGGCGCGTAACGCCTCTGTGGCCTCGTCCCATTCCTCGTCGCTCCCGACCGCCTTGTCCTCGGGCTTCGTGGAGAGCTCGAGGTAGAAGTCGTCGAGGCCGTAGTCGCGCAACAGGTCGAGCACGAAGGTGAGCAACGAACCCAGCTCGTCACCCATCTGCTCCTTCGAGCAGAAGATGTGCGCGTCGTCCTGCGTCATGCCGCGGACGCGCGTGAGCCCGTGGACCACGCCTGACTTCTCGTAGCGGTACACCGAGCCGAACTCGAACAAGCGCAACGGCAGCTCGCGGTACGAACGCAGCCGGCTCCGGTAGATGAGGATGTGGAACGGGCAGTTCATCGGCTTGAGGTAGTACCGCTGCCCGTCGTCGAGCTCCATCGGCGGGAACATGCCGTCCGCGAACCAGTCGAGGTGCCCGGACGTGTCGAACAGTTCCTGCTTGGAGATGTGCGGCGAGTTGACGAACTCGTAGCCGGCGGCCAGGTGGCGCTGACGCGAGTAGTCCTCCATGAGCATGCGTACGAGTCCGCCTTTGGGATGGAACACCGCCAATCCCGAACCGATCTCGTCGGGGAAGCTGAACAGGTCGAGCTCGACGCCGAGCTTGCGGTGGTCGCGCTTCGCTGCCTCCTCGAGCCGCTTCAAGTGCGCGTCGAGATCGGCCTTCGACGCCCAAGCCGTGCCGTAGATGCGTTGCAACTGCGGCTTCTTCTCGTCGCCGCGCCAGTACGCGCCCGCGACACGCATGAGCTTGAAGTGTCCGAGATGCGAGCCCGTGTGCTCGACGTGGGGACCGCGGCACAGGTCGATGAACCGCGGCGGGTTCTCGTACGTGCGCACGAGCCCGGACTCCGTGGCGGACATGGGATCCGTCGACGCGTCGTCGATGATCTCGAGCTTGTACTTGTGGTCCTTGAACAACCGGCGGGCGTCGTCGGCGCGCAGCTCGTCGCGGATGAAAGGCTGCTGTTCCTGCATGATCTCGCGCATGCGGGCCTCGATGCGCGGCAGGTCGTCGTCGTGGAAGTGCTTGCCGTCGGGCAACTCGAAGTCGTAGTAGAAGCCGTCCTCGATGGGCGGCCCGATGCCGAACGTCGCACCGGGAAACAGGTCGAGCACGGCCTGCGCGAGGACGTGCGCCGTCGAATGGCGGATCGTGTACAGGCCTCGTTCGTCGCGATCGGTGATGATCGCGACCTCGTCGCCGTCCTCGAGCGGCCACCCGAGATCGCGCTCGGTGCCGTTCACGTCGGCGATCACTGCGGCCTTGCGAAGGTTGCGCCCGATCTCCTTGGCCAGATCACCGGCGGTGGTCCCGGCGGCGACGCCGCGCGTCGAACCGTCGGGAAGCCGGATCGTGATCTGGTCGCTGGCCATCACATCGACGTTAGTGAGCGACCGGCACTGCCCCTTGCGGATTCAGGACGTCCGCGGACGATCGGCGCGGCGCCTCGCTCGTCTCATGTCCGTTGGCGGCTGGCACACGGGCGACGTCCGTGGGGAGGCTCTCTGCCTTCTTGGTCGCGTAGGTGTCGACGTACTCCTGTCCCGACAGGTTGCGGATCTCGAACATCACCTCGTCGGTGAGTTGCCGGAGCGTGATGTGGTCGTCGGCACGATCGACGTACCTGTCCACGCTGATCGGGGTGCCGATGCCGATCGAGCACGCCATGAAGGGCTTCGGGAACTTCGCTTCGGGCGGCTGGATCGCACGCGTGCCGCGCAGGCCGACGGGTACGAGCGGCGCACCCGTTCGCAGCGCGAGACGAGCGGGGCCGGTGTGTCCCTTGTGCAGCGCGCCGTCGCGTGAGCGGGTGCCCTCGGGAAAGATCCCGAACAGCTCGCCCCGCTCGAGCACACGCGCCGCCGCGTTGAGGGCTCGCTCGCTGGCGCTTCCCCCTGAGCGGTCGAGCGGGATCATGCCGATCGCCGGGAACAGGTGCTTCGTCTTCCAGTCGTCCATGTACTCGGCCTTGCCGACGTACGTGATGCGCCGCGGCAGCACCAACGGGAGGAAGACCGAATCGATGAACGACGTGTGGTTCGGGCAGAGAATTGCGGGAGATCCGTCCGCCGGCAGGTTGTCCAACCCGTCGACCTGGACCTTCCACCCGAACTTCAGCACCGGGCTGAGGACGGTTTTCGCGACGTCGAAGAACTGCCCGACCTTGATCTCGTCGCTACGGACGTCCGCTCCAACCACCGATGGAGTCTTTCACCCCGGATCTGCGATCGGTAGACGCGACGGCCTCAGACCGACAAGTCGACGCCGAGCAGCTCGCCGGCGGTGGCGACCCCCTGACCCGATGCTGCAGCACGGTCCACGGCGGCGAGCGCGGCGGGCGTGTCGAGGTCGTCGTCGAGCGCGGCGCGGACCTCTTCGAGGGCGCCGTCGCCCGGCCCCGCGGCGCGCCAACGTTCGAGCCGCTCGGCGGCGCGCGGCATGCGACTGTCGTCCCACTCCCACTCGGTCCGGTAGCGGTTCTCGACGATCATGAGCCGCACCGCGGGGGCGTCCCACTGCTTCAACAGGTCCGACACGAAGATCAGGTTGCCCAGTGACTTGGACATCTTCTCGCCGTCCATGCGGACCATCGCCTGGTGCATCCAATGACGCACGAACGTGTCGCCGGTGGCCGCTTCGGATTGCGCCCGCTCGCACTCGTGGTGCGGGAAGATCAGGTCGGCGCCGCCCCCGTGCAGGTCGATGGTCGTCCCGAGCTCACGCAACGCGAGCGCGGAGCACTCGATGTGCCATCCGGGCCGCCCTGGTCCCCACATCGACTCCCACGACGGCTCGTCGTCGAGCGACGGCTGCCACAGCACGAAGTCGAGCGGGTCGCGCTTGTGAGGATCGTCGACGTTGCCGCCGCGTTCGGCGGCGTAGGCGAGCATCTGCTCGCGGGTGTAGTGCGAGACGCTGCCGAAGTCGGGAAAGCTCGACACGTCGAAGTACACAGCTCCCCCGGCGAGGTACGCGTGCCCGCGGTCGAGCACCATCCCGATGAAGCCGCGGATGTCGGGGATCGCCGAGGTGGCGCGGGGCTCGCTCCAACACGGCAGGACGTCGAGCGCGGCCATGTCCGCGTCGAAGCGGGCGGTCTCGGCCGCCGCCAGATCGAGATAGTGCACGCCGAGTGAACGCGCCTTCTCCAGGAGCGAATCGTCGACGTCGGTCACGTTGCGGACGAGCTTCGTGTCGTGCCCGAGGTCACGGAGTCGCCGCTGCAACACGTCGTAGGTGATGTACACCGCCGCGTGACCGAGATGGGTCGAGTCGTACGGGGTGATCCCGCACGTGTACATCGTGACCACCGGCCCGGGCTCGAACGGCACGATCGCCTGCCGGGCGGTGTCGTACAGACGCATCGGGCTCACGGAGCGGGAGTAGGGGACTCCGGGATGCCCGTGAACGTCACCGCCACGCGCGTCTTGTAGTGCACGTTGAGCTGAAGCAGCACCGCCGTGAACGACTCGATCGGCGTCGCCAGCGACAGGCCGCCGGCGTCCAGCGGGCGCATGTTCGGGATCTTGGAGACGATCTCGGAGGTGGCGTCCGTCGCCCGCCGATGGTCGGAGCAGATCAGGACGTCGCTGACGATCGGATGAGCGAGATCGCCGAGCTCCTTGGCCGGAACGTGGTGGAAGGCCGCCGCCACCTGGCAGTCGGGCACCGCGGCCTGCACGCTCGCCGCCACGGATCCGCGGGGTGGGACGAGAGGCTGGAACTCCTTGCCGATGCGGGTGAGCGCGTTGGCCATCGAGATGACGACCTTGCCCCGCAGGAGGTGCTCGACCGACGTGGCGGTCTGGGTCGCGCCGTCCCACGGCGTCGCGATGACGACCAGGTCCGTGTCGGCCGCGCTCTGGTTGTCGCCCGAACCGATCTCGAGGTGCCGGTCGGGCCAGCGATCGTGGAGCTCGTCGACTTTCTCCATCGCCCGGTACTTCGAGCGTGAGCCGATGACGACGTCGAAGCCGGCGACCGCCAAACGGCATGCGAGGGCGCTCCCGGCTGGTCCGGTGCCCCCCAGGATTCCGATCCGCACGGGAATGAGACTAGAGGGAACGCCGTAACGTCCTGCCATTCGGACCAGGTCGGAGGCCCCATGGGATTGCTCGAAGGCAAGCGCATTCTCGTCACCGGAGTGCTGACGGACGACTCGCTGGCGTTCTCGGTCGCCCGGATCGCGCAGGAGCAGGGCGCGGAGATCGTGCTGACCGGAGCAGGTCGGGGCCTGCGCCTGACCGAGCGGGTGGCGCGCCGTCTGCCGTCAGAGCCCGAGGTGCTGGAGTTGGACGTGACGAAGGCGGAGCACGCCGGCGCCGTGCGATCACGGCTGACCGAGAAGTGGGGTTCGGTCGACGGCGCGCTCCACGCCATCGGGTTCGCGCCGCCGTCGTGCCTGGGCGACGGCTTCCTGGACGCGCCGTGGGACGACGTCGCGATCGCGCTCGAGGTCTCCGCCTACTCGTTGAAGGTGCTCGCTGACGTCGTGGTGCCGCTGATGGACGCCGGGGGGGCGATCGTGGGGCTCGACTTCGACAACAGCACGCAAGCGTGGCCGGCGTACGACTGGATGGGCGTGGCGAAGGCCGCGCTCGAGTCGTCGTCCCGCTATCTCGCCCGCGCGCTCGGACCCCGAGGCATCCGCGTCAACCTCGTCGCCGCCGGCCCGATCAAGACCTTGGCCGCCCGGTCGATCAGCGGGTTCAGCCGCTTCGAGGACGTGTGGGACGAGCGCGCCCCGCTCGGCTGGGACGTGAAGGGCGACCAGGAGGCCGTCGGCCGTGCCTGCGTCGCGCTGCTGTCCGACTGGTTCCCCAAGACCACGGGCGAGCTCGTCCACGTCGACGGCGGCTTCCACGCCGTGGGGGCGTAGCGCAGTCGGCCCGAATGGTGGATGGAAGTGGGCGCTAGAGCGTCCGTTTCTCCCCGGAGCTCGTGTGCGTGCCGGTGGCTTCCGTGTCGGACTCGTCCCGGATGTCACCGACCAGCACCTCGAGGACGTCTTCGAGCGTGGCGAGTCCGAGCACGCTCCGGGCCTCGTCGATGACGACGCCGAGGTGCGTACGCGACCGTCGCATCGCCACGAGCACCTCGTCGAGGGGCTGGTGCTCGGGCAGCACGAGCACGCGACGGATGCGAGCGAGCGGCAGGGGGCGGTCGCGGGCCTCCGCAGGCACCGTGAGCAGATCCTTGGCATGGACGAACCCGACGATGTCGTCGAGGTCGCGGCCGGTGACGAGCAGCCGCGAGTGACCACTCGCCACGACCTGTTCCTCCGCCTCCGCGACGGTCGTTCGCCGCGTGACCCGCATGATGTCGTCACGGGGCACCATGACCTGCAGCACGGGCCGTTCGCCGAAGTCGAGCGCGCCCGACAGCAGATCGTGCGCGGTCTCCTCGATGAGCCCTTCCTCGTGTGACTCGGCGAGCATCCGGCTGATCTCGTCGACGGTGTGCGCGCTCATCAGGTCGTCGCGGGGCTCGACGCCCAGCAGCCGGGTGCCGCCGTTTCCCAACGCCTGCACCACGCGGGTGACCGGACGGAAGAGCGCGACGTAGACCCGGTTGAAGATCGACAGGCGCAACAACGCGCTCTCGGGATCGGCGAGCGCGAGGTACCGAGGAACGACTTCGCCGAACACCATGTGCAGGAACACGACGAGGCCGAGGCCGACCACGACGGCGAGTACCTGCGACACCGCGTCCGGGACGGAGAACGGCGAAAGCAGATGCTCGATCGCTTGGACCACGGACGGCTCCGCGACCGCGCCGAGACCGAGCGAGCACATCGTGATGCCGAGCTGCGACGACGCCAGCTGCAACGGCAGGTCGCGCGACGACTGCAACGCGTAGCGGGCGCGCGTGTCGCCTTCCTTCGCCAGGGTCTCGAGCCGCGTCGGCCGGCTCGCCACGAGCGAGAACTCGTTGGCGACGAACAACCCGTTCAGGACGAGGAGCACGACGGCGACGACCAGAAATCCGAGGATCACGATTCGGCTCCGCTGCCGGCGGTCGCGACGCTGCGCTCGGGCGCCGTCAAACGCAGCCGCGCGACGCGCCGGCGATCCATCTCGACGATCTCGATCAACCAGCCGTCGTAGCTGAACTGATCGCCGACGTCGGGAATGCGCCCGAGCCGATCGAGCACGAAGCCGGCGAGCGTCTCGTACTCACCCTCCGGCATCTCGAACCCGCAGGCCTCACGCACCTCGTCGGGATGCAACGTGCCGGGCAGCTCGTACGTGCCCGCGGGGAGCACCCGCGTGAGGGCGGCCGCGGCGGTGTCGTACTCGTCGTCGATCTCGCCGACGATCTCCTCGAGCACGTCTTCGAGTGTGATGATCCCGGCGGTGCCGCCGTACTCGTCCACGACGACGGCCAGATGACCGCCTTCGCGTAGATCCCGCAGCACCGAGCTCAACTCTCGGCTCTCGGGCACGACGAACGGCTCGCTCATCACCGATCCGACCGTGACCGACGCCCGCTCGTCGAACGGAACGCGGTAGACGTCCTTCACGTGCACGACACCGACCACGTCGTCGAGATCGGTGCCGCAGACCGGAAACCGGCTGAAGCCCGTGGACACGGACAGCGTGACGAGCTCCGGGATCATGGCGTCCGGGATCGTGTACTTGACCTGCACCCGCGGCACGAGCGCGTCGGCCGCCGTCTTGTCGTTGAAGCGGAGCGTGCGGGTCAGGAGGTCGAGCGCTTCGGGATCGATGGTCCCTTCCGCACTCGACGACTCGAACAGCAACTCGTACTCGTCGAGCGCCCGCACCGCCGCCAGCTCTTCCTGCGGCTCGATACCGAGCTTGCGCACCGTCGCGTTCGCGGTGTTGTTCACGAGTTGGATCACCGGACGGAACGCGGTGGCGAAGTACAGGACCGGACGGGCCGAGCACGACCGAGATCGCTCTGGCGCGCGCGATGGCGACGTTCTTCGGAATCAGCTCGCCCAGGACCATCGACCCGACGGTCACGAGAATCGAGCGCGAGCACGATGGCCATGGCGTTGCCGACGACCGGTTCGAGCAACGACGCGACCATCGGCTCCGCGATGAAGCCGAGCAGCAACGAGGTCACCGTGACGCCGAGCTGCGTTCCCGACAGGTAGAAGGCGAGCCGGTGCAGGACACGTTCGACGAAGCGCGCGCCGACGCTGCCACGCGCGGCGAGCGCTTCGATTCGCGCTCGATCGACCGCGACGAAGCTGAACTCCGCCGCGACGAACAACCCGTTGCCGAAGATGAGAACCAGAACGGCCAGCAGGCCGAGCGCGGTACTGATGCTCCAACTAGTGGCGCTCGACTAATCAAGGGCGGTGAGTCCCGCACAGGCCGGCGCCGCGTCGGCGGCGATGGCGCTCGGCGCGTGGGTCCAGGGTGGGATCGGGTTCGGCTCCGCGCTCGTGGCCGCTCCGCTGCTCGCGCTCGTCGACACGAGCTTCGTCCCGGGCCCGATCACGGTGGTGACGACGGTCTTGAACCTGTTCATCATCCGCGCGGCCGACGCGGCGGCCTTCGATCGTGAAGTGCGATGGTCGCTCGGTGGCCTCGTGCCGGGCACGATCGCCGCGGGTGCGACGCTGCTCGCGCTGTCGCCGCGCGGCCTGAGCATCGCCTTCGCGGTCATGGTCATCGTCGCCGTCGCGCTCACGGGCATCGGTTGGCACGTGGTGAAGCGTCCTTCGACCCTGTTCGGTGCCGGCGTGCTGTCCGGGTTCATGGGGACGGTGTCGGGCATCGGCGGCCCTCCGATCGCGCTGCTCTACCAACACGAGTCCGGGCGGACGCTGCGCGCCACGCTGCCCCGTTACTTCCTCGTCGGCGGCGCGATCACGATCGTGACGCTGGTGGTCGTCGGCAAGCTCGGCCGCGAGGAACTGCTGCAAGCTGCTGGTGCTGGTGCCGGGAATGCTCATCGGTCTGATCGGCTCGCCGTGGCTCGCCGGACACGTGGACCGGCGCACGGCTCGCCCGTTCGTGCTGTTGCTGTCCACCGTTGCCGCCGTGAGCGTGCTGTTGAAGGAGCTTCTGTGACTGCGCTGCGGATGGACGGTGTCGGACTCGTGCGGGATCACCGCTTCATCCTCGAAGGCATCGACTGGACGGTCCGCGACGGCGAGCGATGGATCGTGCTCGGCGCCAACGGCTCGGGCAAGACCTCCCTGCTGCGAATCGCGTCGCTCTACCTCCATCCGTCGGCCGGAACGGTCGAGGTGCTCGGTCAGACGCTGGGCCGAGTCGACGTGCGGGCCCACCGCCGGAACATCGGCATGGTGTCGTCGTCGTTCGCCGACTCTGTTGCGTCCGTCGATCACCGCCCTCGACGTGGTGATGACGGCCGAGCACGCCGCGCTCGAGCCGTGGTGGCACGAGTACACCGATCGAGACCGTCAGCGGGCGCGCGACCTGCTCGAGCGGTTCGGGTGCGGCGCGATGGCCGAACATCCCTTCGGGACCCTGTCGTCGGGCGAACGGCAACGGGTGCAGTTGGCGCGCACGCTGATGACGGAGCCGGGACTGCTGCTCCTCGACGAGCCGACCGCGGGCCTCGACCTCGCCGGCCGCGAGGACCTCGTCAACCGGCTCGCCGGGCTCGCGGCCGACCCGTCGACACCGGCCACCGTCCTCGTCACCCACCACGTCGACGAGATCCCGCCCGGGTTCGACCACGTGCTGCTGCTGCGCCGAGGTCGCGTGCTCGCGTGCGGCCCGCTCGAGGACACGTTGACCACCGACTCGCTCGGCGCCTGCTTCGACATGGACGTCGTCCTCGAACGCCGCCACGACCGCTGGTTCGCCTTCGCCCGCTGAGCGCCCGCCGATCCGGCGAACTCCGGGTCAATTCCGTGGCTGGAGCCCCGCAATCGCACCAACATTCGGCGTCAGACGCGCTCGAGGAGGGCGAGCAGGCGAGGTTTCGAGTTCTCGATCTCGTCGCCGAGGATGCGTTCGAGCACGGGGCCCCAGAGGGCTCCGCCGTAGTGCAGGTGCATGACGAGCCGGCTTCCGCCGTCGGCCGGTTCGACGTCGGCCTGCAACACCCACGGCGAGTGTGAGCGGCCGTCGCGCTCTCGTCGCTCGAACACGACCTTCGTCGGAGCGTCTTGCGTCGTGCGCACCATGCGCAGCCGCTTCGAACGGGCGAACGGTCCGAGGCGGCCGCGCAGGTCGACCACCCACGCCGGCTCGTCGCCGTCCTCTGGAACGGCGCGAGGAACGATGTCGAGCCACTCCGGGTACACGCCGAGATCCACCACGCACCGGTACAACACCTCCGGCGCGCAGGGCGCGGTCAACTCCGCAGGACGTCCACGCGTCAGGGCTGCGCCGGGGGTACTCGCTGTGGGTCAGCGGCCAGCAGGATGGGGTACGGGTCGACCGCCGGCACCGCCGTTCGGGTGCACCTCGAAGTGGAGATGCGGTCCGTACGCGTCGCCGGTGTGACCGACGTAGCCGACCAGCTGGCCCGCTTCCACCAACTGCCCGGCCGCGAGTCCGAGGACGTAGGCCGACAGGTGGGCGTAGTAGTAGTACGTCCCGCTCTCGCCCTTGAGCCACAACCCGTTGCCGCCCAGACCGCCCGAGCTCAACTGGGTCACGATCCCTCGCTCGGCGGCGTACAGCTCGGTGCCTTCCGCCGCGACGATGTCGACTCCCTGATGGGTGTGCGCCTGCGGGGTGCCGGGGAACCGCGGTGCGCCGAAGTCCGCGGTGAACGAATGGGGCGACGCGACCGGGAACACGAATCCGTGGACGACGACGGTGCCGCCCGCTGTGGTGACCGCGAGCTCGAGCTGCGCGCTGTTCAGGTCGGCGAGGGTCTGCGCCTCGGCCACCCGGGCAAGATCGAGCGCCGCTTGAGTCGCGCTGAGGTCCTGCGACGGACTTGGCCTCGTCGCGGGTCACTTGCGTCTGCGCGTCCTTGTAACGCGCGATCACGGTCTGGTCACGATCGGCGACCGCGGCCAGCAGCGTCGCGCGCTGGCCCGAGTTGTCGTCGGCCTCGGCCCACTCCTGTTCCTCGGCACCACCGCGGACATATGCGTAGATCGGCCCGAGCCACGAGCGCGTCGTGGGCGTCGGTCAGGTTGCGGACCGCGTCGCGGTTCCGGCCGTCGAGCCCGTTGAGCTGCAGCTGGATCTGTCCGAGCGCCGTCTCGAGATCCTGACGCCGGGCCACGGCGCCGGCGTAGGCCGCTTGACGGAGGAGGGCGTCTGCCCGAGCGGTTTGCACGTCGACCTGCACCACATGGGCCCGCGGGGGCACGACCGCCGACGTGGCTCCTGGCGGCACGGTCGCGTCCGGGATCGTCACGTTGTCCTGCGGCACGCTCTCGGGCGGCGCATCGCCGTTGATCCCGGGGTCGACGATCGGCGTCAGGCGGGGTGGTCGGCGGCGTGGGCGTCGTGTCGGGTGTGGTCTCGGGAGTCGTGTCCGGCGTGGTGTCCGGGGGCACGCTCGTGTCGGGCACCGTCACCGGCGTGGTGTCGGGTGTGGTGTCAGGCGTGGTTTCCGGCGTGCTCACCGGCGTCTGGGCCGCGGCAGGGAGCGCAGTTCCGAGCACCACTGCGGCAATGAGGATGATCGCCCGCGACCTACGCATCTCCGTCATTCTTTCGGTTTCGGAGGCGCCTGTTTGAAGGCGGACGTCTCCGGGGCCCGATCGACGACCAAGACTGCCCGGGGGTCGACGCAGATCCCCACACGGTCGCCCGCATCTGGGACGCCGGCAGAGCGCACGACCACCTCGATCACGCCCCCAGTCTGGAGGCGAACGGGGACCAGAAAGTGGTCACCCCTGAAGCCCGGCGGCAGCGCCTCACCCTGCGCGTCGGCGCCAGCGGGCGGCGCGAGCGTCACGGCGTCCGGGCGGAGCACCACGCAGGCGGGCCCGTCACCCCGCTCCGACGCGAAGGTGCCCGCCGGGCAGACGGCACGTCCCTGGCGTACGTCGACGTCGAAGACGTTCGTGAAGCCGAGGAAGCGGGCGACGAACCCGTCGGCCGGCCGACGCCACACGTCTTGGGGTGTACCGAGTTGCACGATCGTCCCGGCCCGCATCACCGCAACGCGGTCCGCGATCGTGAAGGCCTCGCCCTGATCGTGCGTGACGGTGATCGTCGTGGTCTCCAGCGCGCGGAACAGATCGCGCAACTCCACGGTCAGCCGCTCGCGCAGCGACCGATCGAGTGAGCCGAGCGGCTCGTCGAGCATCAACAGACGCGGGCTGGGCGCCAGCGCTCGCGCCAGCGCGACCCGTTGTTGCTCGCCGCCGGACAACGAGGCGATCGACCGCCGTTCGTACCCCGCGAGTCCGACGAGCTCCAATGCCTTGTGCACCTGCTCGGTGACCGCGGCGTGCTCGCTGCGCTGCATGCGAGGACCGAAGGCGACATTGCCGGCGACGTCGCGGTGCGGGAACAGCGCGTAGTCCTGGAACATCAGTCCGAGCCGCCGCCGATGGGGCGGCACTCCGGCGAGATCCGCGCCGTCGACGGCGATGCAACCTGCGTCGGGTGTCACGAGTCCCGCGATGGCGCGCAGCATCGTGCTCTTGCCGCAGCCACTGGGCCCGAGCAGCGTGAGGATCTCGCCCGAGGCCACGTGCAAGTCGACGGCGTCCAGCGCGACCGTCTCGCCATAGGTGACGCGCAGCCCCCCGATGTCGAGGGTGCTCAAAACTCACCCAGACCAGGAGTCCGAAAGCGCTCGATGGTGAAGATCGCCGTCGCGGTGATCAGCATCAGCAAGGTGCTCATCGCCATCGCTGCTCCGAAGTTCGCCGCACCTGCCTGCGAGAGGTAGCGGAAGATCGCCACCGGCATCGTGGGCCGGTCGGGTCGCGCGATGAACAGCGTCGCGCCGAACTCACCGAGCGATATGGCGAACGCGAAGCCGGCCGCGACGAGGACTGCTCGCCGCACGATCGGGAGGTCGATCTCCCTCCAGACACGCGACGGCGACGCCCCGAGCACGGTCGCCGCCTCCCGAAGCCGATCGTCGATCGAGCGGAGCACCGGGACGAGGATGCGCACGACGAACGGGATGGCGATGAGCGAATGTGCGATCGGGACGATGATCCATGACGAGCGCAGGTCGACGGGACGATCGAGCGCGATGAGGAAGCCGAAGCCGACGGTGACCGCCGACGTTCCGAGCGGCAGCATCAACAACAGGTCGAACGCGACGCGCCTCCGGCTCCGCCGGCGCGCCCCGCCGGCCACGATGAAGGCGGCGATGCCTCCGATGGTGAGCGCGATCGCGGTCGCGACCGTTGCGAACGCCAGCGAGTTGCGGACCGCGTCGAGCGGTGGCACGAACCTGGTCGCGATCCTCGGCGTCTCGACCAGCGCGCGGTAGTAGCCGAAGCCGTACCCCGACGCGGTGTGCAACGAACGCTCCACGAGGACGGCCATCGGTGTCCCGAGCACCACGGCCATCACCCCCAAGTTGGCGGCGAGGAACCAGCGTTCGCCGCGACGGGGGCGATGAGCGACGTCCGCCACCGCCAGCAGTCGTTGTTGCACGCTGCGCTTGTTGGTCGCCCACGAGGAGACGACGAGCAGCGCGATGACGGCAGCGAGTTGCACAAGGGCGAGCACGCTCGCGGTGCGGAGGTCGAGCCGATCGAGGGTCGCGCGCTTGATGGCGACCTCGAGGGTGGCGTGTTGCTCGCCGCCGAGCACGAGGATGACGCCGAACGAGGTGAACGAGAACAGGAACACGATCGCGGCGGCGGAGACGACCGCCGGTCGCAGCAACGGCCAGGTGACCTCTCGCAGGGCGCGCCATCGCGACGCGCCGAGTGTGCGGGCCGCGTCGTCGAGCGCAGGATCGAGATGTGACCACAGACCGCCCACGGTTCGAACGACGACCGCGTAGTTGAAGAACAGGTGGGCGAGCAGGATCGCCCAGACCGAGTCCTCGAGCGAGAACCGTCCGCCCAGGACGCCGCGTGATCCGATGATGGCCAGGAATGCGGACCCCACGACGATGGTGGGGAGAACGAACGGCACCGTGACGGCGGCCCGCAGCAGGTTCTTGCCTCGGAAGGCGAACCGCGCGAACACGTACGCCGCCTGGCAACGCGAGCGCGAGTGTCAGCAGCGTCGACACCGCCGCCTGCCACACGGTGAACCAGAGGACTCGTCTGGTCACCGGGTCCGAGAGAACGTCGGCGACCGCACCTGGGTCCCACTGTCCGTCCGGGCGAAGACCGCGAAGGATGATGCGCGTCACGGGCCACACGAAGAACACCGCGATGAAGACCGCGGGGACTGTCGCGAGCGCCGCCACACCGATGCCGCGGCGTCGCGTCATGGCGTCATCCGAGGACCGCAGAGGTCCAGTCGTCGATCCATCGTTCCCGGTTCTGACCGATCGTGGCCGGGTCGACCTCGATCGGGTTCGGCGGCTTGACCGCGAACTTCGTGAACACGTCCGGCACCGCCGCGTCGGTCCGCACGGGGTAGACGTACATCTGCAGCGGCATGTCCTCTTGGAACTGCTTCGAGAGCATGAAGTCGATGAACTTGTGCGCGGCGTCGGCGTGCGACGTGCCCTTCAGGACGCCCGCGAACTCGACCTGGCGGAAGCAACTGTCCTGTACGACACCCACGGCGGTGTCGTTCTTCGGCGGGTTGGCGAACACGACGTCGGCGGGCGGGCTCGTCGCGTAGGACAGCACGACCGTGCGGGTGCCGGTGCCCGCGCTGCCGACCGTGAACTCGTTGTTGTACGCCTGGTCCCACCCGTCGACCACCTTCAACCCGTTGGCCTTGAGCTGACGCCAGTAGTCCAGGTAGTGGTCCGGCCCGAAGTGCTCGACGGTCGCGACGAGGAAGGCGAGGCCCGGACTCGAGGTGGCGGGGTTCTCGACCACGACCTTGTTCGCGAAGGGCGACGTCGTGAGGTCCTCGAGCGTCGTCGGCGCGGCGGGTTGGTCGGCGCCGCCGAAGGCGCGCTTGTCGTAGTTCAGGCACACGTCGCTCTCGTCGACCGGCGTGACCCGGTGCTGGTCGCGGTCGAGGTCGAAGGCCGGGTCGACGGCGCTCAGCGCCGGTGAGGTGTAGGGCTCGAACAAGCCCTCGTCGAGTCCCTTGGTGAGCAGCGTGTTGTCGATGCCGTAGAGCAGGTCGCCCTGCGGATGGTCCTTCGTGAGAATCGCCTGGTTCACGAGCGCGCCAGCGTCACCGCTCTTCACCTGCTTCACGGTGATGCCGCTCTGGTCCTCGAAGGCCTTGAGCACGTCGTCGCTGACGGCGAACGAGTCGTGGGTGACGATCGTGATCGTCTGGCTCGACGACTTGCCGCTCCCGCCGCTGCTGCACCGCAGCCGCGGCCACCGCGAGGACGGCCAGGACGATCACCGCAGTCGATCGAATCGGGCGCCGGCTCGGCATCACGCCTCTCCTCCATCACATTCGCCCGGGAGCACGACGACCAACGTGCCCGCGTCGAGCACCACCTCGGCCGGCGGTGTCTCGAGCACGTTGCTCACGCCCCGTGACGTCCCAGCGGGAAGGGTCTCGCCGTTCAGCGGATAGCGCAGGCCGCTCGTGCGGACGCCCTCGGCGGGGCCGTGGACGGGCAGCAGCGAGACGAGCTCGCCGTGCTCACCGTCGACCCGTACGGCTTGTCCTCCGTGCAGGACGTGCACGCGACCTCGGCCGAGGTATGCGGCGATGCGACACGTCCGGAAGCGGGGCGATGCCAGCACGAGGAGGTTGGCGAACAGGTGGTCGCGCCGACCGCCGTCGGCTCCGAGGACGATCACGTCACGCGCGCCGGCGGCGAGCGCCTCGTCCATCGCAAGCTCGAGGTCGGTGTGGTCCTTCGCGGCGGGGTGGCGTTCGACCCGCGCGCCGGCCGCGATGACCGCGTCCAGCCCTTCTGCCGACACTGAATCGAAGTCGCCGATCGCGACGTCGACGTGGAGGCCAGCCGCGAGCGCGTGGTCCACGCCCGAGTCCGCCGCGATCACGAACACGTCCTTCGGTAAGTCGAGCCCGGCCAACGCCTGTCGATCGGGTGCGTCGCCGCCGGCGACAACGATGCAAAGCTCACGTAGACCGGGCACGGTTCCCTCCGCTGGCATTACCCAGTTCAGGTTCGGTGGGTCGGTGGCGCTGCTGTCTGCCGTCAGGCGATGCCGGCCACCCTCTCAGCCCGGCTGTCCCGAGCTCCCCAGGGTTTCGGTTTGTCGCGCTGATCGTACCGGCGGCGCGGCACGTCCGCGTTGCGCGGAATACGTTGACGTGGAACCCGGACCTCTCGACGCGGTCGAGGCGTCCCCAACAAGGAGGAGACATGCGATGCCGAAGTATCTGCTCCAGGTCAACTACACGCTCGACGGAGTTCGCGGCGTTCTCGCCAAAGGCGGGTCGGCGCGGAAGTCGGCGGCCCAGGCTGCCGCCAAGAGCGTCGGCGGCAAGATCGACTCCTTCTACTTCGCGTTCGGTGGCACGGACGTTTACGCGGTCGCCGACCTGCCGGACAACCAAGCGGCGGCAGCCTTCGCGCTCGCCGTCACGGCAGGCGGCGGCGCGGCGGTCACGACCACGGTGCTGATCACGCCCGACGAGATCGACGGTGCCGCGGAAAAGAAGGTGAAGTACACGCCCCCTGGCGGCTGAACCTCTGGCTCCGCTTCCCGTAGCGTGCGGCCATGGAGACCCGCACGATCGGAAGCTTGACCGTCTCTGTGGTCGGCGTCGGTTGCAACAACTTCGGACGGCGTCTCGACGAGGCGGCGTCCCGAGCCGTTGTCGACGCCGCGCTCGACGAAGACATCACGCTGTTCGACACCGCTGACACGTACGGAGTGGGCCAGAGCGAGGAGTTCCTCGGCAAGGCGCTCGGATCCCGGCGCGATGCGGTCGTGATCGCGACGAAGTTCGGAATGGGCGATGGCACGAGCCTGCCGAAGGGCGCGAGCGCCAAGTCGATCGCATCGGCGGTCGAAGGAAGTCTTCGACGGCTCGGAACCGACCGCATCGACCTCTACCAGCTGCACGCGCCCGACGACACCACGCCTGTCGACGAGACGCTCGCGGCGCTCGATCAGCTGGTGACCGATGGCAAGGTGCGCGAGATCGGTTGTTCGAATTTCGACGGAGCGCGGCTCGATGCGGCCGCGTCCGCGGCGGCGACGTCCGGTTCGACAGCGTTCGTGAGCGTGCAGAACGAGCTGAGCGTGCTACGCCGCCGCGGCGAATCGGATCTGATCGATGCGTGCGCGCGCCACGACCTCGCCATCCTTCCGTACTTCCCGCTCGCATCCGGGATGTTGACCGGCAAGTACCGCCGCGGCGAGGACCCGCCCGACGGGACACGGCTCGCAGGCATGCCTGTCGAAGGCCGCGAGCGTGCCCTGTCCGACCGTCGCTTCGACGTCGTCGAGCAACTCGACGCGTTCGCGCGAGATCACGACCACACGCTCCTCGAGCTCGCGATGTCCTGGCTGGTCGGGCTGCCGCACCTCGCGTCGGTCATCGCCGGTGCGACCAAGCCGGAGCAGGTGCGGGCCAACGCCGTCGCGGTGAGCTGGAAGCTGGCAGACGACGAGCGAGCCGAGATCGACAGGATCTCGCCGCCGCGTTGACGGCGGGGCGCAGCCAGGCGGCCCGGCCGTCAGCGCCGCAAGAGGTCCTTGGCGATGTGGGTGATCTGGATCTCGTCGGTTCCTGCGTAGATCTGCAGGACCTTGGCATCGCGTGCGAGCTGCTCGACGTGGAACTCGGACATGTAACCGTTGCCGCCGTGGAGCTGCACGGCCTCCATCGCCACCTCGGTCGCGGCCCGCGCGGAGTACAGCTTCATCGCGGACGCTTCGGCCAGCGTGAGGCTTCGTCCTGCCGCTCCCATCTCGATGACGCGGAACACGAGGTTCTGCACGTTGAGCCGCGCCACCTCCATGCGAGCGAGCTTCTCCTGGATGAGCTGGAAGTCACCGATCGGCTGACCGAACTGCACGCGGTTCTTCGCGTACTCCACGCACGTCTCGAGGCACTGCTCGATGATGCCGAGCGCCATCGCTGCGACACCTGTTCGTTCCATCGAGAAGGTGTCCTTCGCACCCTCGCGGCCACCCGCGGGCACGTCTTCCGTCTCGCCCAGCAGCCGGTCACGGCCGACGCGCACGTCCGCGAGGAAGAGCTCGCCGGTCGGCGACGAGTGCATTCCCATCTTGCGCAATGGCTTCGTTTGCTCGAGGCCCGGCATGCCGGAGTCGAGGACGAACGACAGGATCTTGCGCTCTGCCGGCGGGTTGCCTTCGTCGAGCTTGCAGATGAAGACGATCGTGTCGGCGTACGGGCCGTTCGTGATGAACGTCTTCGATCCGTTGAGCACGTACTCGTCGCCGTCGCGCCGTGCCGTCGATCGCATCGAACCGAAGGCGTCCGACCCGGAGTTCGGCTCGGTGATCGCCCACGCCCCGATCTTGTCGAGCGTCAGGAGGTCGAGAGCCCACCGCTCCTTCTGCGCCGTCGTACCCCGGCTCATGATCGCCGCGCTCGTGAGACCCATCGACACACCCATCGCGGTGACCATGCCGGGACAGTGGCGGCACAACTCGATGATCGGGATCATCGACACCGCGGCGTCGCTGGTACGGCCGGACGTGTCCGCGGTCGGAGGCTCGGGCGTCCGTTCGCGTTCGATGCGACGCTTGAACTGCTCGCGCGCCATGGCGTCCATCCCGAACGTGGCGAACAGCTTGCGCAGGATGTCGTAGGGCGGCAGATCACCGTGCTCGAGCTCGTCGCGCTTGGGCACGATCTCCGCCTCGACGAACTGACGGACGGCATCGCGGATCATCTGATGCTCTTCAGACCATTCGAACATGGCGCAACCGTATGCGCGCCAAACGCGATGGGGCGCCCGGTCAGGGCCAGGTGTAGGTCACGCCGGTCGCTTCTTCCGACAACGTCCAGAGTCGGGCGGCGTCCGCCTCGTTGCGAGCACGACGGCTCGCGTGCACCAACTTCGGGTGCCCGCGCGTCTGGAACGCGCCGCCCGGTCCGTAGTAGGTGCCGCCCTCGACGTCGTCCATCGTCGCCGCGTACAGCTGCGGCCAGGCGCCTTGCGTGTCGCTCTGCGCGACGGCCTTGTTCGCGAACGCCATCACGCGTCCCATCAGCGCGTTGCCACTCATTTCAGGGCCGACCGCCTGGAGATGCGTTGCCGCGTAGCCCGGGTGCGCGGCAACCGACACGAGCGGCGCTCGTGCGGCACGGGCTCGGCGGTCGAGCTCGGACGCGAACAAGAGGTTCGCCAACTTGGATTGTCCATAGGCGCGCCACTTGCCGTAGTGGTCATGGCGATGCGGGTCGTCCCAGCGCATCTTGCCGATGCGGTGCGCCTGCGAGGACGTCGTGACGACCCGTGGCGCGGGAGCCTGCAGCAGGAGCGGCAGGAGCCGCCCCGTGAGGGCGAAGTGGCCGAGGTGGTTCGTACCGAACTGCGCCTCGAAGCCGTCAGCGGTCTCTTGCCGAGGGATCGCCATCACACCGGCGTTGTTCATCAGCACGTCGAGTCGGGTCGCCCGGCCGCCGACCTCCTCGGCGCAGGCGGCGACGGACGACAGGTCGGCAAGATCGAGCGAGACCGCCACCGGCTCGGCGCCTCTGGCTGCCGTCCTTGACCTCGGTGAGCGCCTCAGCGGCCTTGGCCGGGTTGCGACACGCGAGGATCACGCTCGCACCGGCACGCGCCATCGCCTGCGCGGAACGCAGTCCGAGTCCGCTGTTGGCCCCGGTGACGAGGACGGTCTTGCCGGTCTGGTCAGGGATGTCGGCGCTGGTCCACGACGTCACCAGCGCATCGTTACGCGAATGACGGTCGGACGGCCAGAATGGCGGCGACGTACAGCCACGTGTCCGGCAACGCCACTCGGTTCATGACCGACCTGAGGCCCTGGTAGTACGCGGCGACCGACAACGTCACGTTGTTGCCGGTGCGATCGAGGAGATAGCGGAGCAAACGCGCTGACATGCGGATGTTGTCGCTCGCGACAGTCGGGCTGAGCTTGATCCCGATCAACGATCGCGTGAAGTCCACGGTCGCGGGTTCGAGCTGTCCGATACCGATCGCCCCGGTTCTCGACACGACGTTCGTCTGCCAGCCCGACTCGACCCACGCGACCGCCTGGACCAGATCGGGCGCCACGCCGTAGTACGCCGCCCACCATCTGAAGAGCGGGCGCAGCGCCACACGTTCGGGGTGCGCTTGCAGCTTCGCCGGCAGCACGCCCCCTCCACGCGACGCGGACTGTCCGCCACTGGGGATCGTGAGCCGCCGACCGATCACCACGAGGTTCTGATTCCGGATGTTGTTGGCGGACGCGATCGCCGAGACCGTCGTGCCGTAGCGGCTCGCGATCGCCGACAACGTGTCCCCCGGCTTCACGACGTACGTCTGCGACGCCGAAGCGGTGGAGGATCTCGTCGCCGCTGCTTGACCGGCAAACGCGAGCGCGGCGACCGCGAGGACACACACCGCCGTCGTGAGGCGGCGGCTCACCGGCACGCAGCGATCAGGAACAGGTACGGATTCACCGCCGCGCCGCCGGCGGGATGGACCTCGAAGTGAAGGTGCGTCGGGCCGCCCTTTGCGTCACCGGTGTCGCCCACGTAGCCGATCGTGTCGCCCGCCTTGACCCTGCCTGCCTTGCCGAACCGGTCGAGATGTGCACCGACGTACAAGGTCCCGTCGGCGCCGACGAGGCGGAACTGGTTGCCGCTGATGCTGCCGACGTTCTGCGTCACCGTTCCGCTGACCGGCGCCGCGATGGGAGTTCCTCGCTTCGCCATCATGTCGTTGCCCTGATGGAAGCCGGTGTCCGAGCGCGGGAAGCCCCAGTCGTTCATGAACCGGGCGCCCGGCACGGGACAGCGCGCCAGCGCGCCGGCCCCCGCGCCGTTGCGCGACGCAAGCAGCAACTGCCCGCCGGCGAAGAGCATCGACGTCGGCTTCAAGTTGTTCGCCGCCATGATCGTCGCCGCGGGCACGCCGGTGCGCGCCGCGAGCTTGGCCAGCGTGTCGCCGGGCTGGACGACCACGATCCCCGGACTCGAAGCCGCCTTCGCCGGAGCCGGCGCCGACGCGGGCGTGGGCGCACCGGGCAACAGCAGGCTCTGGCCGATCAGGATGAAGTTCGGGTTGCGAATGGCGTTCGCGAACGCCAGCGCCTGCACGGTCGTGCCGTTGCGGTCCGCGACCGAGGACAGGGTGTCGCCGCGGCGGACGGTGTAGCGCCCGGTCTGAGCCAGTCCGGCCATCGCGGTGAGGGCCACCACGCCCACGAGGAGCGCAGTGCGGCCTGTGCGGCGTATTCGAGAGCTGGTTGGGACGCGGATGTCAGAACCTCCGGGGCTCCGCCCGCGTTCTTGCCACGGTAAATGATCACACCAGCCACTTCAACCCCTCGACCCACATTGTCATCACGTTCGCTGCCCATTCGGCGTGCATCAGGCAGACGGGATGTGGCTGATGCGCGCCCAGAACGCGGTGCGGTGCTGGCCGCGATCAGCGCGACGAGCGGCGGGCTTCGGCGCGACGTTCCGCGGCGAGGCGTTCGAGCGAAGGCTCGGGCGAGTGATCGACGAACCGCATCATCTCGGCGACCGCGTGGTGCCCGGCCTGCTCGTCGATCAGGCGGTGCATGTCCTGGGCGACCACTCGGTACGCGGGATGTCCTTGCGGCGTCGATCGCAATTCGATCAAGTGCATCGCTTCACGTGCGTTGAGCTGCAACACGAAACGAACCTTGTATGCGAGCGACACCGCGTACGGCGCCTGCGCCGGAAAGCGCGCGGCCAGCGCGTCGTACAACGAGGCGGACCGTTCCATCGCCGCGTCGAACGCCGAGGATTGTCCCGCGAGGTCGACGGCTTCCGGTCGCGTGTAACCGTGGCGCGGCGACAGCGGTTGCCATTCGATGGTCAACATGCGATGGCGCTGGAGATCGCGGAACGCGCCATAGTCGGCGAGGACGTCGAAGCGATACTGCAGACGTTCGAGCGCGCGACCCGGCTTGTGCCGTCGATTGCTTCGCTCACCGACGTACGCGTGCACCACCGCGATGCGCTCGTCCGAGGTCATCTCTCGCACGCGCGCCTCGATGTCCGCCTCCGGCACATGCGCGTACTGGTAGAGCATCGAGGCGACCAGCTTGACCTCGCCGTCAGGGTCGAAGTCCACCAGACGCAGCGTCGCATCGTCGCCCGGTGCGGCCGTCGCTGTGGTCGGGAACCACCGCTCGGCCAGTTCCTCCATCGCCGTGCGCGTCGACGCGAGATACGTGCTCCATGCCACGCCGCGGTCATCGAGGTCGACGCGCTTGAGAAACGAAGGGATCACCTTGCGCAGTTCGCTCAGCATGAGATCGGCATACGCACGCGCTTCGGGCAGCGGGTGGGCGCGCATGCGCAACAGCAACTGCTCGTAGCCCTGACCGGTGCCGTAGATGCCCACGTTCGACAGCGACGCCGCCGGGAGGATCCCGCGCAACGAGTCGAACGCCTTCGCGCGAATGGCTTGCCGGTACACGAAGTCCGTGTCGCCGGGGTCCTTCGGGAACCGCTGCCGGAAGAACTCCGACAGCACCGGCACGAGCTCGGCGTACGTGTCGAAAAGCCGATCCATGTCGCCGACATAACGGGTGCCGAGCACGGATCCGAGCACTTCGGGATCGCGGTAGAACCGGTACCGGCCACCGATCCGGGTGTCGTACGCGATGTACCGCGTCGACTGCTCGAGATAGCTCATCAGCCGGCCCCACTCGAGCACCTTGGTCAGCAGGTTCGACGCCTGCTCGCAGGCGAGGTGCACGCCGCCGAGCTGCGCCACCGAATCGTCGCCGTACTCGAAGAAGACGCGGTCGTACAGCTCTTCGGCGCGACGGAGTCCGACCGTGGCGTCGACGGTCTGGTCACCGGAGATGTCCAGGTCGCCGACGAACTCGTCGAGGAACAGCCGGCGCAGGCTCTTGGAGGAGCGGCTGTAGCGGGCGAACAGCGCGCCCTTCACGACCTCGGGCAGGTTGACCAGGGCGAACACCGGGCCGTCGAGGTTGGTGAAGTAGCGGCGGAGGACGTCTGCTTCGTGGGGTTCGAAGTCCTCGGCGACGTAGACCGTCATAGAGAGGGCCGACTGTACGCGGGCCTCGTCCTGCGACCGCGGACCACGTTCAGTGATCAGTTCGAGCGGGTTCGAACGCTCTCTGCGAACTCGCTTTTGACGGCGGCCAGCACGTCGGGCTGCAGCCAGAGGTCGACCACCGTCATGGCGAGTGCCTTGGCGCCGTCGATGACCGCGGCGTCGCCGTCGCCGGAAGCGGTGTACGACGCGAACTCCTGCGAGTGGATCGACACGTGCGGCGGCCCGACCTTGATCATCGGGTGGATCGACGGAACGACATAGGACACGTTGCCCATGTCCGTGCTGCCGACCACGGGGTACGCCGCACCGGGGGATCGCTCAACGTGCGACCGGTGCGCGCCGCATTGGCGACGTACAGATCGAGCATCGCGGCGTTGTCGACCATGTCGGCGTAGGCCGGGTCGCGCCATTCGTGGGTCATCTCGCATCCCGCAGCGGCGGCGCCCGCCTCGAGACACGTGAAGACCCGCGGCTTGAGCCGTTCGAGTGATTTCAACGTGGGTGAACGGACATACCAGTGCGCACTCGTGAGCTCGGGCACGATGTTCGGCTTGTCGCCGGCGCGCGGGAAGATGCCGTGCACGCGCTCGGTCGGCAAGATGTGTTGCCGCAACGCGGCGACGTTCATGTACCCGAGGACGGCGGCGTCGAGCGCGTTGCGTCCCTTCTGCGGGAACGCCGCCGCGTGCGCCGCCTTGCCGTGGTAGTCGACCCACAGCTGCTGGATGGCGATGACGTCCATGCGGGGCAGGTCCGCGCCCGCGGGATGCACCATCATCGCGGCGTCGACTCCGTCGAACGCGCCGCGGTCGGCCATGAGCACCTTGCCACCGCCGCCTTCCTCGGCCGGGGTGCCGAGGATCACGACGCGCCCGCCGAGCTCGTCCGCAAGTGACGCGACGGCAATGCCCGCTCCCAGGCCTGCAGTCCCGATGATGTTGTGCCCGCACGCGTGGCCGATACCGGGCAACGCGTCGTACTCGCACAGGACCGCGATCGTCGGCCCGGTGCTCCCGGCGCGGGCGACGAAGGCCGTGTCGAGGCCGTAGGCCTTCCGCTCGAGCTCGAGTCCCTCGGCTTCGAGGATGCCGGTCAGGATGTCGTGCGCGAAGTGCTCCTCGAAGTTGAGCTCGGGGTTGGCGTGGATCTCGTGCGACGCATCGATGAGGGCGTCGGCGCGCTTGTCGACCTCGGCAGCGATGCGTTCCTTGACGGCTTCCACGTCGCTTCGCTCATTCATGCTTTTGCGGGGGCTGCGCCCCCGGACCCCATCTGCGTCCGGCTCCCTGGCGGTCGCTCGGCCGCCATGGCCTCGCTTCGCTCGTCCATGGTCTTCGGTCTACACCACGCAGGTGAACGCGTCGGGCTCCACTCGGATCGACAGTGTCCGCGCCGGCCCGATCCGCTCACCGTCGAGCCACACGTCGAGTCCGTCGACGTCGACCTGGACCGCGCCGACGCGCCGCTCCTTGATTCCGCGGTGCGGCACGTGCTCGCCGGTCGGCAGGCGAGAACGAGCCTTGAGGCGCTCGCTCAACGGCATCGTCACGTCGAACGTGTCGAGCACGCCGTCGTTGGGATGACTCCGAGGTGCAACGTCCCAATGACCGAGGAACTCCGCGTTCATCGCCGCGTAGATGCGCCCGCGCCACCAGCGCTTCCGAGCGATCAAATGGGCGACGAACCAGTGGAGCTGTCCATCCACGAGCACCGCACCCACATCGATCGGAAGCTGCATCGCGTCCGAGGACCGGAGCCGTGCCTCGTCACCCGTTCCGCCGACCGTGCGGCACAGATCACCGCCGAGCAGCCCGAGCGGCGGAATCGGCTCGCTCGCTCGCCTCGCGTGCTCGACGACCGCGCGCGCTTCGGCGTCGCTGCGAACGAGGACGCCGTCCGCCGCCAGCGGCCCGGCTTCGCCCCAGGCCTCCCCTTTCCTGATCGTCACGGATCCTGCGTTCCTGGACCACGCAGGCCCGTCGTGGCCGCTCCTGCGATGACGCTCCGCCGCCTGCATTGCTCAGTCATCCATGCTCACCATCGAAGAGGCCGCGATCACGCCCCTGAGGAGTTGGTCTGCCGCCTGGTTCGCGACGCGGGCCAACTCGGGACGCGATGTCTGACCGAGCTGGCGGAGCAGGTCGATCAGCTGCTTCACGTTGCGTACGAAGTCGCCACCGGAGAGCGCTTCGTCCTCGAGGACGTCGTCGAGGTCCTCGCCGGCAGCCCACGCGAACGCGAGCGCGACGAACCCCGGATCCGGATCGCGGGTCAACGTCAGGCCGGCACGGTGCTCGTCGGCTTGCAACTCCTTGGCCAGCTCGCCGATCGCCTCGAACCGGTCGCGCACCTTGCGCGACGGGAACCAGGGCGCAGGAGGCGGCGCCGCGCTTCGGTGCTCGTACGTGAACACGGATACGAGTCCCGCGAGCGAAGCGGGGTCGAGATCGTCGAGCAGTTGTACCTCGAGCGCCTCGACGATCAGCAGGTCGCACTCGTGATACAGGTGCGCCAGCCGATTGCCCTTTTCGGTGAGCGCCCATCCGTCCAGATGGCCCCACGCGTCGAGCAGGCGAAGGACGCGGTCGAACCGGCGAGCCAGCGACTCGGTCCGACCCTTGACCGATCGCTCGAGCTCGTCCACCTCGGACCGCACCCGGCGAAGCTGCCCGATCGCGCGGATGTGGCGGTCGCGATCCGGACAGTGCGCCACCGGATGAGCGTCGGCGATCGCCTGCGTCTCCACGTGCGCGGCCACGTCGCGGCGACGGCGTCCGTTGTCAGGACCGCGCAAGCTCGTGCGCTGCAATCGCCGTGCCACCTTCTGCTGGAAGTCGCGGCTGTTCGGCGTGTACGGCACCGGCAGATCGATGTGGCCGACGGGTGATGGTGCATCGTCGAAGTCCGCGGTTCCGAGTGTGAGCACTTTGCGATGGTCGGTCACCACCTTGAGCCTCGAGTCGCTGCTGCGTCGAGCAAAGCTCAACACGACCGCGTGCAGCGCCGTTGCGGCCGGCGCTCATGTGCAGAACGTCGCCGGGCTTCAACGCCGTCAGCGCGTCCGAGATCTCGCGGCGCGAAGGCTGCACGCGGCGCCGAGCGGCATCCACGTCGTCGAGGAGCCGGCGGTACTCCTCGACGTCGCCTCGATCACACGTCGCCTCGTGGTCGAGGGCGGTCAACGCACTGCGCCGCTTCTCGAGGCGCGCCTCGAGCCGGACCACGGAGCGGTCGGCCTGGTACTGCGCGAACGACAGGTTGAGCAGGTGATGCGCCTCCGCCGGTGCGCATCTCGCCACGAGGTTGGCAGCCATGTTGTACGTCGGACGAAAGGCGGACGTGAGCCGGAACGCGCGGCTCGATGCCAGCGACGCGACCTGTTCGAACGGCACGAACGGCGACCAGAGGACGATCGCGTAGCCGACCGGGTCGATGCCCCTGCGTCCGGCGCGGCCCGTGAGTTGCGTGTACTCCCCCGCGGTGAGGAACTCGTGTCGTTCGCCGGTGAACTTCGACAGGTTCTCGATCACGACGGTGCGAGCCGGCATGTTGATGCCGAGCGACAGCGTCTCGGTCGCGAAGACCACTTTGACGAGACCGTGCGCGAAGCACGACTCGACCGCCTCCTTGAACGGCGGCACCATGCCCGCGTGATGGGCCGCGATGCCCAGCTCGAGGCCGGTGAGCCAACGGTCGTAGTTCAGCACGTCGAGATCTCCGTCCGTCAGCGCGCTCGACGTGCTCTTCCGCGATCGCGCGGATGCGAACGCGCTCGTCGGCGGTGGTCAGTCGGAGTCCGGCACCGACACACGCGTCCACGGCGTCGTCGCACGCGGCCCGGCTGAAGATGAAGTAGATCGCCGGGACGAGCTCGTCGTCCGACAGACGCTCGACGACCTCGACCCGCCTCGGCGTGAACAAACGGCGACGCGCCCGGCCGCGAACTCCCTGACCGCGCAACGACTCGGCATCGAGTCGCGTGGCCTCCGAGTTGGGTTCGCCGTCGACGAGCGTCGGAAGCAGGTGCAACTCCGGGAAGGAGCGGTCGCCGACGCAATAGAGGTTCACGAGATCGACCGGGCGCCGTTCTTCGATCACCGCCGTCGTCGGGCCGCGCACGGTGGTGATCCAGTCCGCGAGCTCCTCGGCGTTCGACACCGTCGCGGAAAGGCACACGAGGTTCACGTGTTGCGGAAGATGAAGGATGACCTCCTCCCACACCGGTCCTCGGTAGGTGTCCTGGAGGTAGTGCACCTCGTCGAGCACGACGTAGCGCAAACGATCGAGAGCGGTGCTCCCCGCGTAGATCATGTTCCGCAAGACTTCGGTCGTCATGACGACCACCGGAGCAGCACCGTTGATGCTGTTGTCGCCCGTGAGCAGACCGACCCGTTCGGCGCCGTAGCGGCGACTCAGGTCGCCGAACTTCTGGTTCGACAGTGCCTTGATCGGCGCGGTGTAGAACGCCTTGCCGCCGTTGCGGAGCGCGAGCTCGACGGCGTACTCGGCGACAACGGTCTTGCCCGATCCCGTCGGTGCCGCGACCAGCACCGAGCGGCCCGCATCGAGCGCGTCGACGGCGCGGAGCTGGAACTCGTCGAGCTCGAATCCGTACGAGCCGAGCAGCCCGTCTCCGGCGGACATCAACTGTCGGCAGCGGCAGCGGCGGCGCGGCGCTTGCGCCGGTTCTGCAGCCGTCCGACCACGATCGCGATCTCGTAGAACACACAGAGCGGCAACGACAACGCGAACAGGCTGATCGGATCGTTGCTCGGTGTCGCGACCGCCACGATGATGAAGATGACGACGATGGCGTGCCGGCGGTACTTCCGAAGCCACTCGTTGGTGACGATGCCGGCCATCTGCAGGAACACGAGCAGGATCGGGAACTCGAAGCAGATGCCGAAGGCCAGCATCATGTACGCGATCAGTTGGTAGTACTTCTCTGCCGTGTAGGCCTGCGTGATGTTGTCGCCGCCGATCGCGCTGAGCCAATCGAGTGCCTTCGGCAGCGTCCAGTAGGCGAGCAGCGCGCCCATGATGAACAGCACGATGCGCCGACAGGACGAACGGCCACGCGTAGCGCCGTTCGTGCTTGTAGAGACCGGGCGACACGAAGCGCCAGATCTGCCAGAGGATCACGGGCATCGCGAGCGCGACAGCGACGTAGATCGTGATCTTCACCCGCACCGCGAAGCCCTCGATCGGACTCGTCGCGATGAGATTGCCGCCGGCGATGCTGCGACTGGCGATGTCGCGGTACGGCGCGAGCAACAGGTTCGACACCCACGGGTAGAGGAACCATCCGATCACCGCGGCCAGGCCGACGGCGATCGAGCAGACGATGATGCGGCGCCGAAGCTCGACCAGGTGCTCGATCAGGGTCATCCGACCCTCGTCGGCCGCTCCCGCGGGTAACGCGCTGGTGCTCATCGAACTGGACTACGGAGCGGAAGACGCCGGCGGCCTACGCCGCGGAGTCATCCGTCGCCTGGGAGTCGGGACGGTCGGCGTCTCCGGATGCAGGCGTGTGTTCGTCAGGGACTGGCTCGAGGTTGGGCTTGGCCGGCTCTTGACGGCCGGCGTCTTCGATGGCTGCGCGCATCTCGTCCTGGAACCCGGCAGACATGCGTCGCACCTCGCCCATCACGTTGCCGATCTTCCGTGCGGCCTCCGGCAGCTTGTCCGGACCGAGCACGATCAGGGCAACGAGGAGGATGACGAAAATCTCGCCACCACCGACGCTGAACACGCGCGAAAGGCTAACCCCGCGGGGCCCGCGAATCCGACCGGAAGTGCCACCCGTCGAGCGCAGCCCGGGGCCGCTCGCTCTCGGTTCGAAGCTGGATCAGCTCGGTCCGAAGGTCGTCGAGCCGGTTGCACGCCGCTCGCAGCTCAGCGCCCGCCTCCGCCGCCCGGCGGGTGACCGCCAGGAGCAGCACAGCGCCGCCCGCGTAGAACAGCAGCGGCAGGACCCACAGGACGCTCACGGTGCCGTGAGCCTAGAGGCCAGACGAGCTCAGCGTTCCGAGTCGAACTCGGGTTCGGCCAGGGGCTCGGCGTCCAGCACTGGTCCAGGTCGGGAGTCGATGACCCGTACGAGGTCGTCGAACCAGGAATCGGACTTCAGCAGTTCGTGGAAGTCGAGCAGGTCGTCGTGGTCGATGCGGGGCCCGGACCGGGGCTCGTACAGCTCGGCGGGGAGTCGCCACATGGACACTTCGACGCCGGAGGCGGCCAGCAGATCGACGATCCGCGGCTCGGCCGACTTGACCACCGCCATCTGACAAAGCGGGCACCGGAACTGATAGGAGCCGACACTGTCCTCGAGGCACACACGAACACGGACGTCGTCGGTGGTGAGCTCCACGTCACCACAGTCCGAGCACGTCGCTCGAATCGTTGCCATGCGAGAAAATGCCTCCTGCCGATTGGCCTCTTGCGCGTACTGGCTCTGCACATGCATCGTCGGTAGGAACCCACCCCTCTTCAATAGGTCGCTCGGTCCATTCCGGGGCCCAGAGTGTCCAGATCCGCTCCGTGACCCCGCCTCGCCTCCCGTCGATCCGCCGCCCACCCATCGCCTTCGCGCACCGCGGCGCTCGGGCGCACGCCCCGGAGAACACGCTCGAGGCCTTCGTGCTCGCACGCCGCCTCGGCGCCACCGGCCTCGAGAGCGATGTCTGGCTCACCGCCGACGGCATCGCCGTCCTCGATCACGACGGTGTGGTCCGAGTGAGGCGCCGGCGACGCAGGATTCGCGACGTGAACCGGGCCGATCTGCCCCCTCACATCCCGGCCCTGGCCGACCTGTACGCCGAATGCGGAACGGGCTACGAGCTCTCGCTCGACGTGAAGGACGCCGACGCGGCCGCGACGACGGTGGCGGTGGCGCGCGCCGCCGGCAACGGCGCTCCGGAGCGGCTCTGGCTGTGCCACCACGACTGGCGCGTGGTCGCGGCGTGGCGCGACGAGTTCCCGGATGTGAAGCTCGTCGACTCCACTCGACTGCGATCGATGAAGGACGGCCCCGAGCGCCGTGCTGCCGCGCTCGCCGCAGCGGGCATCGACGCGGTGAACCTCCACCACACCGATTGGACGGGCGGGCTCACGACCCTGTTCCACCGCTTCGGCGTGCTCACCTTCGGCTGGGACGCCCAGTACGCCCGCATCCTCGACGAGCTCTTCGACATGGGCATCGACGCGGTGTACTCCGACCACACCGACTGTGATGGTCGAGGCCCTCGCCCGCCTCGACGGACCGGGCTGACTCCCCGGAGCGCGCACATTGTCGACTCAGCTACGGAAACGGGTGGCTCAGTCGACACAGACGAGCGGTGCGCGCAGTCTGTGTCTGCTCACCCACAGGTACACGACGCTGGTGGCTCCGTCGACACAGACGAGCGGTGCGCGCAGTCTGTGTCTGCTCAACCACGGAAACGGTGGCTCAATCGACACAGACGCAAGCGTCCTGTCGTCTGCGTCTGCTCAGCCACCGAAATTGGTGGCTCAGTCGACAATGTGCGCGACGGCGGACGCCGGCGACGGCGCTACACGCCGCCGATCGAGCTGGGTGGCCAGACGCGGACGAAGGCGCGGCCGACGATCGAGCTCGCGGGTATCGGTCCGAACATGTTGCTGGCGTTCGAGTCGAGGCGATTGTCACCCAGCACGAACACCTTCCCCGGGGGGACCGTGATGCACTGCGACGAGAACCTGAACTGGCGGCGTCTGGTCGGTGACGCCGTTCGTCTTGTGCACGTACGGCTCGTCGAGCGGCTTCCCGTTGACGAGGACGTGCCCGTTGCGCTGCTCGACGGTGTCGCCCTCGATGGCGATGACGCGCTTGATCAGGTCGTTCACCTCTTCACCGCTGAAGCTGTTCGACGGCGGGATCGTGACCGTGTTGCCGTCGCAACCCTGCACGGTCTGGCCCGACGTCGACGGCCGGTCGAAGACCACGATGTCGCCGTGGTTCACGTCGTGGACGCGGTAGCTGAGCTTGTTGACCAGCACGCGGTCGCCGACCATGAGGGTCGGCTCCATCGAGTCGCTCGGGATGTAGAACGCCTGGAACAGGAACGTCTTGATGACCACCGCGATGACCAGCGCGCCGGCGAGCACGACGATCCACTCGATCGTGTTGCGGCGCCGGTGGGCCCGCCGCCGGGCCGCTCGCGTCCCGGAGCCCGTGGCCCCATCACCGTCGGAGCCGTCCACGCCGTCCGCGCGCCGCCATCGCCGTGCGCGGCGACCGCGACAGGCGGCTCCTGGCCGGCCTCGGACGCGGTGACCGAAGACTCGTCGAGGGTGGGCAGGTCTTCGGACACGGCGGAGCCGAGGGTACCCCACGACTCCGGCGTTCCCGTCGTCGCGTCAGCCCGGTTCGTACCTCGACAGCACGCGGCGAGCGGCCTCGGGTCCGCATGCAGCCAGCGCAACATCGCCCCGCACCTCGACGAGCCGCGCGCGTGGACCGAGTTGCAGCAGCAGCCGCTCGAGCCACGAACGTCCGGACACGGGCAGCGTCACGCGCAGCCGGCCTTCCTCGGTCGTCGACACGTCGTCCACGGCATAGGACTCGACCACCCACTCGGCCTCCGGCGCGAGGTCGAGCACGACCCGCGGGTCGTCGACGCCCGCTTCGAAGAGCTCCGGCTCCGGCAGCTCGTGCGGGGGTTCGAACGAGTCGTCGAGCACTTTCGCAGCAAGCACGCGGTCGACCCGGAACAGGCGCACCTCGCCCCGCAGGTGGTCGAAACCGACCAGGTACCAGCGTCCCTGCTCGGCGTGCACGCGATACGGGTCGACCTCCCGTTCGGTGTGCTGGTCGCGGGAATGCGTGTAGTAGCTGAGCCGCAGCCTGCGGTGCTCCTCCGTCGCCTGCTGCACCGCGGCGAGCACGCCGGGCGCGGCGCGTCCGAGATCGATTTCGAATGCGTCCTCCGGATCGATCCCGAGTGTGGTCGCCAGCTTGTCGAGCCCACGGGCGAGGGGACCCGCGGCATCGGCGCCCGGCACGGCGAGCAGGCTCGCCCCGGCGGCCACCAGTGCGAGTGCCTCCTCCGGGGTCAAGCGCAGCGAGCGGTCGAAGCTCGGTGACAGGTGCACCCACACGCGTCCCTCCTCGACCACCACGTCGAACAGGTCGCCGGGTGAGTACGGCGGTACGCCCACCATCGTGACGAGCGCGACGTCGCTCAGCAGCTCGTCCGGATCGAGCTCGAAGCGCGAGCACACCTCCTCGACCGTCGGTCCGTCGTGCGACGCCACCCACGGCAGCAACGACAACAGCCGGCGGAGCCGGTCGGCGGCGGTGATGCGAGTCATCCGTGCGCCCCACCGTTCGCAATGGCGCGCAGCCACGCGACGAGATCGGCGCGCAGCTCCTCCGGTCCGAGTACCTCCGCGTGCTCGAGGAAGCCGAGGACGAACGCACGGAAGCCGTCGGAGTTGCTCACCGGGAGCTCCACCACGATCGAACCGTCGGGTCGCTGCTCGGTCACTGCGTCCGGACCGACGATGCCGACCGCGATCGGCGCCTGCTCCGCCTCGACGAGAACCTGGGCGCGCAGCGGTTCGCCCTCGCCGAGCTGCCACGGCTCCACTCGGGCCCCGGGCACGGCGACGGCAGGCGGTTCGAAGCTGCGTGGAGCGCCCGACTCCACCTCACCTGCGACGCGGTCGAGGCGGAACACGCGCTCGTCCGCACGGCCGTGGTCGTAGCCCGTGATGTACCAGCGGCCGCGGTGGAAGTCGAGGCGGTACGGGTCGACCGTGCGCCGTTCGTCGCGGTACGTGAACGAGACCGGGCGGCGCTCCCCGACCGCGCCGAACAGCGCCACCAGGCGATCGTCGACCGGGATGGCCGCCACCGTCGCGGGCGACGACGCCTTGGTCTGCGGGGCAGGCACGCCGCCGAGCTTCCACAGACCGGCGGTGCCTTCGACCCCCTCGAGCCGGATCGCCGACGCGGCAAGGTGCAACGCTGCCAGCTCGTCGGCTTCCAACCCGGGGTCGCGGAGGTAGTACTGGTCCTTCGGGATCCGGTAGCCCATCTGGGGCGGATCGGCGCCGGCCACCTCCGCCATGACGATGGGGATCCCCATGTCCCGCAGTGCTTCCTTGTCACGCTCGAACGCGCGCCGGAACGCGGTCTTGTCTTCCGGGTACCCGAAGATCCGCTCCGCGATCTGTTCCGCGGTCAACGGCCTCGGGGTCTCGAGCAGCGCGGCGGTGAGGTTGAGCAGGCGCTCGAGCTTCGCCGTCGACGCCACGAGTCGACCCTACTTTCGAGCCCAGACGAGCACGCCACGTTTGGTCACGGTGAACGGCGTCGCGACCGCAGCCGCGACCTCCCCGGCGCGCTCGACACTGATGCCGCGCCCTCGCAAGAACGTCGCCACCGCGTCGTCGATCGGGCAGCACGGTGAACGGGCCGTCCCACCTGTCGACCGTGACGCGGTCCGCTCCGAACACATCGGCCACGATGCCCGGCGCCTCTTCCGCGTCGAACGGCGTCGGCTCGGGGGGACCGAAGAACTCGAACAGTTCTGGTGAGTCGTCGCGCGCGGTCGTGCATGTCGCGAACAGGCCCCCGGGTCGCAGCACGCGGCGGGCCTCGACGATGGCGAGCCGCGGATCGTCGAGGTGGTACAGCATCCACAACGCGGCGACCCCGCCGAAGGCCGCGTCGCGGGCGGGGCAGTGCGCGGCATCGGCCACCGCTCCGGGACGGCCGGCGGCGCGCAGAAGCGCCTCGTCTTCGTCGATGCCGACCCAGGGCCACGATGGCGCGAGCGCCATCCGCAACGCCCCGTCGCCGCAGCCGATGTCCAACACCGGTTCGAGACGTTCGTCCTCGAAGCGGGCCGCTACCGGGCGATGCACGTCGCCCACGGTCGACCAGCGCGACGCACTCTCCCGGGCCGCTGCGAACCGCGCCGGATCGGTGGCGTAGTCCTTCGGGAACACGGTCACAACGACGCGATCAGCTTCTCCACACGCTCGTCGCGGGCCTTGAACGGGTCCTTGCACAGGACGGTTCGCTGCGCCTGATCGTTGAGCTTCAGGTGCACCCAGTCGACCGTGTAGTCGCGCTTGCGCTCCTTCGCCCGCCGGATGAACTCGCCCCGCAGCCGTGCCCGTGTCGTCTGCGGCGGCTCGTCGACGGCGGTGTCGATGGCTTCGTCGGTGCACATGCGCTCGACGAAGCCGCGCTCCTGCATCCGGTAGAACAGGCCACGCGAACGGTTGACATCGTGGTACTGCAAGTCGACGAGCGCGACCTTCGGTGACGCCAGCGGAAGGTCGTGCTTGGCGCGATACGACTCGATCAGGTTGTGCTTGATGACCCAGTCGCACTCGCGGTCGAGCTTGAACGGATCGCTCTCGAGCGTGGTGAGGCAGTGCTCCCACATCTCGAGGGCGCGCTGCTCGAGCGGCGACAGACCCTTCGTGTCCGCGTACCGGAGCGCGCGGTTGAGGTACTCGCCCTGGATCTCGAGGGCACTCAGCTCGCGACCGTTGGCCAGCCGCACCCGCCGGGTGCACGTCATGTCGTGACTGATCTCCCGGATGGCACGGATCGGGTTCTCGAGCGTCATGTCGCGCAAGACGACGGACGGGTCCTCGAGCATCCGCAACAGGATCGACGTGGCGCCGACCTTGAGGAACGTCGCGTACTCGCTCATGTTCGAGTCGCCGACGATCACGTGCAGCCTGCGGTAGCGCTCCGCGTCGGCGTGCGGTTCGTCGCGCGTGTTGATGATCGGGCGACTGCGCGTGGTCGCCGAGGAGACGCCTTCCCAGATGTGCTCGGCGCGCTGGCTGATGCAGAACATCGCCCCGCGCGCCGTCTGCAGCACCTTGCCCGCGCCCGCGTAGATCTGGCGTGACACGAAGAACGGGATGAGAACCTCGGCGTAGTGAGCGAAGTCGTCTCGCCGCGACGTCAGGTAGTTCTCGTGGCATCCGTAGGAGTTGCCCGCGGAGTCCGTGTTGTTCTTGAACAGGTAGATGACCCCGCGGATCCCCTCTTCGCGGAGCCGCTGCTCAGCCGATGCCAGCAGCTGTTCGAGGATGCGCTCGCCGGCCTTGTCGTGCACGACCAGGTCGAGGATCGAGTCGCACTCCGGCGTGGCGTACTCGGGATGCGAACCGACGTCGAGGTACAGCCGGGCCCCGTTGGCGAGGAACACATTCGAGCTGCGACCCCAGGAGACCACGCGCCGGAACAGGTAGCGCGCCACCTCGTCCGGACTCAGCCGGCGTTGGCCCCGCAGCGTGCAGGTCACGCCGTATTCGTTCTCGAGGCCGAAGATGCGCCGTTCCATCTCGACGGGAGGCTACCGGCATGCCCTCGACAGGTAGCGTTCACGGCGGTGGCCGAGTTCCAGATGGTGCGCCTCGTCACGGCTGCGAACCCGATGGAAGCACGCATCATCGCTGCGCGGCTCGGCGCCGAGGGGATCGTCTGGCAGTTCCGAGGCTCGGTCGACGGGCCGCTGGCGGTGGGGCCGGTCGAGGTGCTCGTCGACGCCGAGGGCTACGAGTCCGCGAGGGAGCTGCTGCTCACCGACGACGTCGAGTCCTCGTTCGTGGGCTCGGCGTGGTCTCCGGCCGAGCGACGGACCGGGCGCGAGGTGCTCTGGCTGGCCCTGGTGGTCGTGCTGGTGATCCTCTTCGCCTTCGCGCGCATGGCCGCGCGAGTCTGAGCTGGAGCTGGATCAGCTGATTCAGGTCGCCGGCTCGTCGGCGGGAGCCGATTCGTCCGCCGGCGGCGCCGGTGGCACCAACGCCTCGAGTGCGTCTCCCTCGACGCGGTGAAAAGCCCGGCGGCCGTTCGTTCGCCGCAACACGGCGACTTCGAGATCGTCCGCCACCAGTGAGCGGTCGGGGCCGGCGAGCGCCGACACCGCGATCGGAAGGCTGTCGGCGAGCGTCAGCTCGTCACGCCACGCCGACTCGACGCGTTGGGTGATCTCCTCCGCTTCGCCGCCGAGCACGCTGAACCGTTGCTCGTCCATCACCGTGCCGTCGTACAGGATGTGGAACAGCTGGTCGCTGCGGTGCTCGCCGCCACTGTCCCCCACCTCGGCCACCAGGATCTCGACCTCGAGCGGCTTGATCTCGTGGGTGAAGACCTGGTTCAGGATCTGCGCGTACACGTTCGCCAGGCTTCGCGCGTCGACGTCCTCGCGACTGAACGAGTAGCCCTTCAGGTCGGCATGGCGGACGCCTGCGATCCGCAGCTGGTCGAACTCGCTGTACCGGCCGACGCCGGCGAAGGCGATGCGGTCGTAGATCTCACTGACCTTGCGCAAGGTGTTCGAAGGATTCTCGGCGCAGAGGAGGATGCCGTCGTCGTATCGAAGCGCGATCAGGGCGCGGCCGCGGGCGATGCCCTTGCGCGCATAGTCGGCGCGGTCCTTCATCACCTGCTCCGGCGCGACGTAGAACGGCATGGACATCAGCGACCACCTCCGTTCTCGATCGTCGGCGAAGGACCGACGGTTGCCGTGCTCTCGGGTGTCGAGAGTCGATCGACCAGGACCCGGAAGCGATCAGCCACCTCTTCGTCGGGCATCTTGTCGAAGCCGTCGGACGTGATCGTGGCCACCGTCGGATAGATGCCCCGCACGAGGTCCGGGCCGCCCGTCGCGGAATCCTCGTCCGCGGCCTGGAAGAGGGCGGCGATCACGAGGTCGACCGCGTCGATGCGCGGGAGGTCCGCGCGGTACCCGAGCTTCACGACCGTGGCGGCGTGCAAGCTCCCCGAACCGGTCGAAGCGAAGTTGTGCTCCTCGTACCGTCCGCCGGTCACGTCGTACTGGAACAGACGACCGTGGCGCCGACGGACGTCGTAGCCCGCGAACAGCGGCACCACGACGAGTCCCTGCATCGCTGCGGGCAGGTGCTGACGCACCATGGACGACAGCTGATTGGCCTTGCCGTCCAAGCTCAGCTCGATGCCTTCGACCTTCTCGTAGTGCTCGAGTTGGAGCTGGAACAGCTTGACCATCTCCATCGCCGGGCCCGCCGCGCCGGCAATGGCGACCCCGCTGTGACGATCAGCGGGAAAGACCTTCTCCATCGTGCGATGGCTGATGAGGTTCCCGCTCGTGGCGCGCCGGTCGCCGGCCATCACCACACCATCGCCGTAGCGAACCGCGACGACGGTGGTGCCGTGCGTGACCGCAAAACGATCGTCGACGTTCCCTTCGACCGACGGTGGCACGTTGCCGGTGCGCCGCAAGAGCGCGGCGAAGCTCGGACCAGGGTCGTCCGCGGGCGGGAACAAGGGGAGGGTCATCGGCCGCGGAGGCTATCGGCTGCAGCCCCCCGGATTGTCCCGTGGGCCCGAGAGGTTCGCCCGACAGGTTTGCCCGCGACAGCCGGGCGTGCGTGCAGCGTCGGGCTATTCCCCGCCCTTCTGCACGTAGGACTTCACGAACTCCTCGGCGTTCACTTCGAGGACCTCGTCGATCTCGTCGAGCAGGTCGTCGAGCTCCGCCTTGATCTTCTCGCCGGTCTCGGACTTCACCGGCGCGTCTTCGACGACCTCGTCCTGCTTCGGGGGAGCCGGCTTCTTCTTCTGTTCTCGCTCTGCCATGACGATCAGCTCACTTCAACTCTCTAGGTACCGAGCCGCTCGAGCAACTCGGCGGCCGTGGAACACTCGTCGATCAAGCTACCCACGTGCGCTTGCGTTCCTCGCATCGGTTCCATCATCGGCACTCGGCGCAGCGGATCGCCCCCGATGTCGAACACGAGCGAATCCCAGTTCGCGGCAACGATCTCGTCACCCCAGCGTTGCAAGCACTTGCCACGGAAGTACGCGCGCGTGTCAGGAGGCGGTTCGACGACGGCGAACTCGATCTCACCGTCGGTCGTCATCCGCTCGAGCCCGACCCGAGCGGCCAGGCCCTTGTCCGGTCGAAGGTCGTGGTACTGGAGGTCCATCGCCGCGAGCCGGGCGTCGTCCCACGAGAGCCCGTGACGCTCGCGGTAGCCGTCGATCAAACGGTGCTTCGCGACCCAGTCGACCTGGTCGGCGGCGGCCGCGGGATCGGTCTCCAGCGCGGTCAGCACCGACTCCCACCGGCGGACGATCTCACCGCCGACCTCGTCACCGCCGACCGACTCGAAACCCTGCACCTCGCCGAACTTCTTCGCGCGGTCGAGCAATTCCCACTGCACGTCGAGCGGGGTCACCATCGATCCGTCCGCCAGTTCGAGGGGACGGCGCAACGTCAGGTCGTACGACACGCGGCGCAGCGCCTGCACCGGCGCGGCGAACGTGAAGTCGCGCGGAAGGACGTCGTCCTCGATCATCGACAGCACGAGAGCCGTCGTCCCGACCTTCAGGAACGTCGAGACCTCCGCGAGGTTCGCGTCGCCGACGATGACATGGAGCCGCCGGTACTTCTGCGCGTCCGCGTGCGGCTCGTCGCGGGTGTTGACGATCGGGCGCTTCAACGTCGTCTCGAGTCCCACTTCCTCTTCGAAGAAGTCGGCCCGCTGGCTCAACTGGAACGGCACCTCGTCGAACGGCACCCCGCTCGCTTCGGAACCGACCTTGCCCGACCCGCAGAAGATCTGGCGGGTGATGAAGTGGGGCATCACGTGCGTGACGATGCGCCCGAACGGGACCGTTCGGTCCATCAAGTAGTTCTCGTGGCAGCCGTAGCTGTTGCCCTTGCGGTCGGAATTGTTCTTGTAGACGACGATCTCCTGGCCGGGCGGCAAGGTCCGGTTCGCCGCGACCATCGAGCGGCGCAGGATCGCCTCGGCCGCGCGGTCGTAGACGACGACGGTGCGCGGGTCGGCACACTCGGGAGTCGACAGCTCCGGGTGCGCGTGGTCGACGTAGTAGCGCGCTCCGTTCGTGAGCACGGCGTTCACCAAGTGCGTCTCGATCTCGGGCGCCATCGTGCCTTCGGGCGCGAACCCGCGTGCGTCGTTGCCCGGTGACTCGTCCTCGAAATCCCAACCGATCTTCGGTGTCGTACCGGTGGCTGCCGCGCCGCGGGCGAGGTCGTTCACGTACGCGTTGATGAGCACGCTCGATGCCGCGATCGGATTCGAGTCCGCCGCACCCCGGATCAAGATCCCGTATTCGGTCTCGATCCCGAGGACCTTCCTGAGTGCCACACGGCGACGTTACCGGCTGCGCTGCCGGCCGCGTATGGAGGGTTCCGCAGCCGCTACAGGTACTGGCCGGTGGCGACGCGCTCGATGGCGCGCCCGCCGGTGGTCGACGCGTCGTCGTCCTTCTTGATGAGGGTGCGGACGTACACGATCCGCTCGCCCTTCTTCCCCGAGATCTTGGCCCAGTCGTCGGGGTTCGTCGTGTTGGGCAGGTCCTCGTGCTCTTTGAACTCCTGCGCGATCGACGCCACCAGGTCCTCGGTGCAGACGCCGGCCGCGGCACCTGCGATCTGGCGCTTGATGGCCAGCTTCTTCGCCCGGCGGACGATGTTCTCGATCATGGCGCCCGAAGAGAAGTCCTTGAAGAACATCACTTCCTTGTCACCGTTCTGGTACGTGACCTCGAGGAAGCGGTTGCGCTCGGACTCGGCGTACATCTCGTCGACCGTGCGCTCGATCATCGCCTCCACGGCCTTCGGCGCGTCGCCGCCGCCCGCGTCGCGCACGGTGTCCGCGTCGAGCGGAAGGTCGGGGGTGAGGTAGCGCGAGAAGATCTGCGCGGCTGCCCGCTCGTCGGGACGCTCGATCTTGATCTTCACGTCGAGCCGGCCGGGACGGAGGATCGCCGGGTCGATCAGGTCCTCGCGGTTCGATGCACCGATGACGATCACGTTCTTCAACGTCTCCACGCCGTCGATCTCCGCCAGGAGCTGTGGGACGATGGTGGACTCCATGTCGGAGCTGATGCCGGACCCGCGCGTGCGGAACATCGAGTCCATCTCGTCGAAGAAGACGATGACCGGCCAGCCTTCCTCCGACTTCTCGCGTGCGCGTTGGAACACGAGCCGGATCTGCCGCTCGGTCTCACCGACGTACTTGTTGAGGAGCTCTGGACCTTTGATGTTCAGGAAGTAGCTGCGCGCTTCCTTGTCACCGGAGGTCTCGGCAACCTTCTTCGCGAGAGAGTTGGCGACAGCCTTCGCGATGAGCGTCTTGCCGCAACCGGGGGGGCCGTACAACAAGATGCCCTTGGGCGCGGGCAGGCGGTACTCGGCGAACAGCTCCTGGTGCAGGAACGGCAGCTCGACCGCGTCGGCGATCTGTTCGATCTGGCTGTCGAGACCACCGACGTCTGCGTAGGAGATGTCGGGTACCTCTTCGAGAACCAGCTCCTCGACTTCGGGCCGGGGCAGTCGTTCGAGGAGCAGTCCCGATCGAGCGTCCATCAGCAACGTGTCGCCCGCGCGCAGTCGCTCGCCGATGAGTGAGTCGGCCAGCTCGGCCACTCGCTCCTCGTCGGCACGCCCGACGATCAGAGCCCGAGTGCGGTCGTCGAGCACCTCCTTGAGGGTCACGACTTCACCCGTGAGCTCGCCCGAGCGCGCGAGCACGACGTTCAACGACTCGTTGAGCACGACTTCGGCACCACGCGTCAGCTCTTCTTGCTCGAGCTCGGGATGCAGCGCCACACGCATCTTGCGACCACCGGAGAAGACGTCGACGGTGCCGTCGTCGTTGCGTCCGAGGTACGTGCCGTACGCGGACGGCGGCCGCGTCAACTTGTCGACCTCTTCGCGCAGCGCGGCGATGTGCTCGCGTGCTTCGCGCAACGTGTAGGTCAGCTTCTCGTTCTGCGACACCGCCTGCGCGAGCTGGCCCTTCGTCTCGAGCAGGCGCTCTTCGAGCGTGCGCACTCGCTTGGGCGCGTCCTGCAGCCGTCGCCGAAGAGAGATGACCTCCTCCTCGAGCGCCTTCGACTGCTCTCGGAGTTGGGCCATCTCGGACTCATAGGCGCCGAGCCGCCGCTCGTACTCGGGGTCGTTGACGGGAACCACCTCCCTGCATCGAGGTCGAGGCGACGATACACCGCACCCCTGGAAAACGGTTGACTCTCTGGAGCGCGCCGGCTGTGGCACCGGCCACAGTTCAACCGGCGCGTTCCGTGTTTATTGGCGAGAGCGGTTAGAGTGTGCACACGCCCGCGACGGTGAGGATCAGTCGATGACGATCGGTCGAGCGCTGACCGAACCGAGCCGCGGCAGACCATCGACACGACGGCAGTCACCAGGAGAGGAACCCCCGACATGAAGGTCTGGATCGACCAGGATCTCTGCACCGGCGACGGTCTCTGCGAAGAGATCGCTCCGGACGTCTTCACGCTCCTCGACGACGGCCTCGCCTACGTCAAGGAAGGCGACAAGATCTTCGCCACCGCGAAGGGCAACGCCCAAGGGGCCGACGGTCTGGCCATCGTCCCTGCCGGCCAGGAGGAAGCGGTGATCGAGTCCGCCGAGGAGTGCCCCGGCGAATGCATCTTCATCGAGGTCGACTGAGCGTCGCCTCCTCCGACGTTCTGGCGTCAGCCAGTGCGGATATGAGCCGCGGTTGACGCCAGAATGCGACGCGAGTTGCCTTGCGGACGGGCACGGCGCCGCTTGAGGCGAGCGAGGACAGAGGTCGGAAGCGCTCAGCCGATGCAAGGCCCCGTGCCGACCTCGTGGGACAGGTCGCCCGCGAGCACGGGTTGCAGCTCCTCGAGCGTCAGCGCGTAGCCCACGCCTCGCTGGTCGGGGCGCGATCGCGAACGCCATGCCTTCGACCTGACCATCGGGGTCCACCAGTGCGCCGCCGGAGTCTCCGGGAGCCAGATCCGAGCTCAGCACGAAGATGTGCCGGGTCGTGCGGTGCTGGTCATAGATGTCGAAGCCTCGTGCGTCGACCGTTTCCGCGACCTCGAACGGGCTCAAGGTCAGGTCGCCGCCGTACGGATGCCCGAACACGGCGCCAGTCGCGCCGGAGCCGAAGGGGCCACCTCCCATCGGGAGCACCGGACGCGAGATGTCGGGCACGCGCAGGACCGCGACATCCCGATCGGGGTCGAACGCGACGACCGTCGCATCGAGTCGCTCGCCGTCGTCGCGGATCACACTCACGTCCTTGCCTCCCGCCACGACGTGGGCGTTGGTCGTGATCAGATCCGGACCGACGACCGACCCACTCCCCTCTTGCACCCGCGAGCACGCGGGCGCCTCGACCTTGACGGTCGAGTCGAGCGACCTGCTTGGCCGTCTCCTGCGACAGGCCGCTCGCCGCGGGCGGCGCACCGATCGAAGGTGCCGGCCCGAAGCCCTCGAACACTCGAGGTCCGAGCACTCGACGCAGCGCCTGCGTGGTGTCGGGCGCCTCGGGAAAGTAGTCGTGGATGAACGACGCGATCGCGGAGTTGCGCGCCTGTTGCGCCGGCCATTGCGGCGTCTGGGCGAAGATCGGCAACAGGAGCCAGTAGCCGACGAGGACACCGACGACGCCCGCCGCCGCGCCGCCGGCACGGTCGACCGACTGCGCACCGCCACCCGGGATCACCATGCGCAACTGCGCGCCCACGACGAAACCGAGGATCTGCCCCGCGATCGCGCCTGCGAACACGACGACGAGACCCAACAGGAGCAGACGCTGCGGGTCGACCTCGGATGACGTCAGGGACGGGAGCAGCTTGACCGCCAGCACGATCCCGAGCGCCATGCCCGCCCAAGAGGCAGCGCGGGCCACGAAACCCATGCGGAAGCCGCCGATCCCGGCCATGACGGCGAGGAGCAAGACGACGACGTCGAGCGTGTCCATGGATGTGACTCAGCTCAGGTCGGCGAGCAGGCGCGCAGCAGTCAGAAAACCGGTGTGCGCGACCATCCGATGGTCGGGACGCACGGACTGCCCCTCGATGTGCCATGAGCGGTGCAGCACCTCGAGCGTCTCGGCCAGCGCGAACCGGCTCGAGTCGAGGGTCTCGCGCAACTGGACCGCCTGAACGATCGTGGGCGTGTAGGCCACGAGCAGTCCGCCGGGTCGCAGCGCCCGTTCCGCGTGCTTCACGACCTGCCACGGCTCAGGCAGGTCGAGCACCACTCGATCGAGCTCCGAATCGTCGATTCCCTCGTAGCAGTTGCGAAGCTGAACCCGATAGCGCGACATGACGTCTTCGCCCAGGAAGCCACGCACGTTCGCGATGGCGCGCTCCGCGAACTCCTCGCGCAACTCGTAGCCGACGACGTCGGCGCCCGCACGGACCATGGCCATCGACAACGCGCCCGAGCCGACGCCCGGACTCGAGCACGCGGACGCCCGGGCGGATGTCAGCCAGCAACAGCAGCGGCCCCAGATCCTTCGGATAGATGACCTGCGCACCGCGCGGCATCTTGAGCACGAAGTCGGACAGCCGCGGCCGAAAGGCGACGAAGCGAGACCCGCGGCTCGACCGGAACACCGTCCCCTCGGGCATACCGGCGATGGCGACGTGTGGGATCACGCCTGTGTGCGAGTGGAACTCACCACCCTCTGTCAGGGTGATGAGGTACCTGCGGTCCTTGTTGTCGACGAGCAACACCTTGTCGCCGGCGCGGAACTCGCCTGCCATCAGGAGGTCGTCCGCAGTTGCACCGGCTCTGCGCCGCTCGAGCGTTCGACCAACTTGCAGAACGCACACAACTGGCCCGTCGTCGGTGCGCCACACCGTTCGCAGGGCGCGAGGTTGCCTTGTTCGGCTTCGGCTTCGGAGACGAAGCGGGACGACGCGCGCTTCAGGTAGCCGATGTAGAAGTCGAGCTTCGAACCAGGCGACTGCGCTTCGATCTGGTTGAGCGCCTCCTTGTATCCGAGGTGCTTGTTGCCCGCTGCCATCGGACACTCTTCGACGATGTAGTCGATCCCGGCCAGCACGCAGTACGCGGCCATGTCGCGCTCGCTGAGCCTCACCAGCGGCTTCACTTTGCGCGGGAACCCGTTGCGCGCGGGAAGCACCGGTAGCTGACGACCCAGGTACTCGGTCTGCCACCGCAAGACGTTGCCGAGCAGCACGGCCGCCTCGTCGTCGAGGTTGTGCCCGGTCGCGACGACGTCGTAGCCGTTGTCACGGGCCGCCGTGTCGAACAGGTGGCGCTTCGACAGCCCGCACGCCGAGCACGGCACCCGCCGAGTCGCGGACGCGGCCGTCGGGATGTCGAAGCCGTACTCCTCACGAAGGTCGCAGGTGAGGAGCGTGAGCCCACGCTCGTCTGCGAACGCGCGTGCGTACCGGCTCGACTCGTCCGAGTAGTCGCCGATCCCGAGACCGATGACGAAGCCGTCGGCGTCGTAGCCGAGCCCTCGCAGGATGTCCCAACAGGCGAGCGAGTCCTTGCCACCGCTGACTGCGACGAGCACACGGTCGCCGGGCTCGATCATCGAGAACTCGTCGATGGTCTTCGTGACCTGGTCGCGGCACATGCGCAAGAAGTGCTCGGAGCAGTAGTTGGCGTTCTGACGGCGAACGTCGATGACCGCGGGGCCTCGGCACACCCGACACTTCATCCGAACCCGCCCGAGATGACCGGCCGGATCTCGACGAGCTGGTCGCCGGCGAGAACGGCGTCGCCGGGAACGAGCGTGTCGCCCTCGATGACGAGGACGGACTCTCGGTTCAAGTCCAGACGGTTGAGCAACGCGACAACGGAGATGGGCGCGGGCACGTCGAGCTCGCGACGCGGGTTGCGCAACACCACCTTCACGGCGGACAGGCTAGGACCTCTCTGTCGCGGGACTGTAGGGCGGGGATGTCAGCGACCGCTCGTGCGAGATGCGCCGCGTCGCCGCTCGGTAGGGACCTACTGCCGGCGGATGGCGCCGAGATCGGTGACCACGATGGTCTCGCCGGGTCGCAGCTCCATCCGTTCGACGACCGGCCTCGCCACGGTGAACCGGCGAATCACCTGCGCCGCCCCGACCACGATCCAGATCGAGAACCACACGTGCCGGCCCTCGCCGATGCCTCTGCGCCAGGCGTGCCGCCGCAACATCGAGACCAGACGCCACATGTCAGACCTTCACTCAGATTCGCCGGATCTCGACGACCGTCGAGCGCTTCCGGCCGCGGCGGCGGCCGACCACGTACGCGATGGTCATGACGGAGACGAACAGCACCGCGCCAGCGGCGATGGCATAGGAACGGACCTCGGCTCCGACTGTGTCGACGACATCCGTCTGCAACTCGCGGAACTTGCGCTCGATGTCGCCCCGCCCGATCTCTTCCGGCACTGCATTCATGACTTCCGTGCTCCCCTCTTGTTGATCCTGCTGATGGCGAGCGCGATCAGGATCCCGAGCACGACGAGTCCGGCGACGTACGGAACCCAGTTCCAGTTGCCGCCCAGGCTGCCACCGGTCTGAGTCTGCAGCACCCGCATGGTTCCCAGCGTGAGCATGAGAATGCCGGTGGCGCCGACCACCGCAGCCGCGAGCCCGAATCCCACGAAGTGCCCCAAGCCCTTGAGGGGCTCGATCGTCTCCTGTTTGCCGTAGGCGATGAGCAACTCCCGCAGCTCGGTCAACACCTGGGGGATGGTCTTCGGCTGTTCCGGCACGGGAGTCCTCGAGGCCATGGCAACGCATTGCCTAGGCGAACATCGGAGTACGCGCAAGCGATCGGATGTCCGGGGATACCCGGCTACTGCATGTGCATACGAGCGCGCAGGAACATCTCCTCCTCGCCCAGCAGCTCCGTGAGCCTTGACAGGCGCGAACTCGGGTCGGGAGCGGCCAATAGCTCCTGCTGGTCGGCCGGCCCCAACGGCGCGACCGCTGACGCCTGATACGACCCGAGCGCAGGATCGTCGCTGAGCGCGATCGTCGCGTCCACCGCGGGCTCCGCGAGCTCGGCCTTGAGCGCGAGTACACGTCGCAGGACCGACCGTACGTCGTCGTACGCCGGCAGTAGGTCGCCTTCCACCGCGTCGTCGTCCCAGTCCTCGACATCTGCTCGGGGATACGGGTCGTCGGACAACCATTCGTGCACCCGCACGCGACGTGTGCCGACCGTTCCGAGAACCCACCGACCGTCGTCGAGCTCGGTCGCATCGGCGATCTGCGCGACGGTGCCCACCGACGTGCGGACGTCGTTGCCGCCGACCTCGCTCCCCCGTTCGATCAACACGACACCGAACTCACGGCTGCCGTCCATGCAGTGACGGGCCAGCACGCGGTAGCGCGGCTCGAACACGTGCAACGGAAGGAACAGGCTCGGAAAGAGCACCATGCCGAGCGGGAACATCGGCAGCTCCATCAGCCGCTCTTCGGTCCGAGGGCGTTGATGTCCGGCGTCTCCGGATACTGGAAGAGGATGCCGCCGAGCTGGTCCCCGAGCGCGACGTCGGCCACGGTGATCAGCTTCGGCGGAGGCAAGTTGACGATGTAGGCGAAGCTCACGTGCGACCCGCGCGCCGTTTGCACGTACCCGGCGAGCGCCGTGACCTGGTTGAGCGTGCCGGTCTTCGCGCGTAGCTGACCGACGATCGGCGTACCGAGGAAGCGCAGGGCGAGCGTGCCCGTCTGTCCCGGCCACCGGCAGGTCCTTGGCCACGGTCGACTCCGGACCGTCCGCATCGAGAAGCGCTTGGACCGACCCGCACGTGGTCTGGTCCTCGCGTGACAGTCCCGATCCGTCGACCTGCGCGGTCCCGTCGAGTGGAAGGTTGCGACCTTGCAGCGTCTGACGGATCCCGGTGACTCCGTTCGCGGTCGTTCCAGCCTTCGCGTCGTGCAGACCGATCTCCTTCGTCAGGATCTCCGCCGTCTCGTTGTCGCTCTCACGGAGCATCTCGCCGACGATCTGGTCGATCGGCTGGGAATCGAGCCTGGTGATCTCGGTGGTGTTCTGTGGCGCGGCGCCCGATTGCGGCGGCCCGGCGACGATGACACCGCGAGCCTGAAGGAGTTGCGTGAGCTGATTCGCCGCCTCCTCGGCCGGATCGGCCGCCGCGGTCGCTCGTCGGGGTGCTCGCGTTGAACCTCGGCGGGAACTGCGTCAGTCCGTCGTTGACCATCAGGGCGCCGAGCGGTCCGATGTCGTTCGCCGTGACGTCCTCGCCGGCCCATTGCGGCACTGCGCGCGCATGCGGTCGTAGCGGGAGTCGTCACCCACGATGCTGCCGCGCACCTCGTGGACGCCCGCTGCGACGATCTGGTCGGCCAGCTGCTCGAGCGACGTATGCGTGACCGGTTGGTTCCTGAAGTGCTGCGCGTAGGCGTCGGTCATGAGAAGCGGATCACCACCGCCGACGAGCCAGAGATCGCCGTCGACGACTCCGTTGTGCGGGCGATCGCGCTCCCCCTCACCGAGGTGGTCAACTTCGAGCCCGGACCCAGCGTCGACAGCGCCGTGTCCGCGGTCGTGAGCTTCTGGACCGACGCGGGAATCAACGGGGTCGTCGCGTTCGAACTGAAGACGACGTGGCCGTCGACCGCGACGGTGAGGCACGACGAGCCAGGTGTGCGGCTCAGGAGGTCGTTCAGGTGCGCGGCGAGCCGGCGGTCCGCGACAGGAGCGGCGATCAGCTCCGGTTCCCGGCGCGCGGACAACACCGGTGTCTGCTGCGGTGCGCACGCCCGTCGCGGCAACAGCGTCGGGCGCTCGCTCTGCCTGCACGGCGATCGCCGTCGAGACGACGAGCACGACCGCGAGCGCGATGACGAGCACCCTCCAACGGGTCAAGCGAAGGTCAATCTGATCGTCGTTGCCGGTAGCGCGGCGTACGTCCAGAGATGGCCGAGCGCAGTCACTGCACGGTTGGCCGACGCGTAGCAGAGCTGGCCGCTGTCGCGGCAGCCGGCGACCGCCGGGTTGTCGCGATCTGTCGATCGCGAGCTCGGTCGCCATGAGGATCGGCTTGCCGATCTCCTTCGACAGCGCCGCCGCCGTCTCGGTGAACCGACGGTCTTGCCGCTCGTGGTAGCCGACGATCCGTTCGAGGCCGTGGCCCGGATAGAACGGCCCCTCCAGCTCCATGCGACCCTCGTTGCCCTGGATTCCCAAGCCGAGGACGACGACGGCGTCGACCGCGGGATGTCGCGCGGCGATCTCGAGCACCGTTGGGATCGTGTCCTTGGTCTCGCCGCCGGCCATGTCGATCGGATTGTTGCGGCTCCAGCGCGGCGGAAGGTGTCGGTCCAGCTCTTCTTTCAGGTCATCGGGCAGCGGAAGCAACCTGAGGCCGGGCGTCCGGCTGATCGCATCCGCCGTCACGACACCCCAGCCGCCGGCGGTCGACACCACGCACACGTTCGGGCCTTGGGGCAAAGGTTGCGTGGCGAACGTGGCCGCCGCCTCGTAGGCCTCTTCGATGGTCGCGGCGCGCACGACGCCCGCCTGACGGCAGGCGCCGTCGAAGACCCGGTCGTCGGTGGCGAGGCTGCCGGTGTGGCTCGCCGCGGCCGCGGGCCCCGACATCGGACGTGCCACCTTTCACCACCACCAGCGGCATGCGGTGCGCAACCGACCGCAGTCGTTCGAAGTAGTCCCGCCCGTCGACGATGCCCTCGACGTAGGCAAGGCCGACACCGGTCTCGAGATCGTCGGCGTAGTAGTCGAGGAAGTCGGGAACCGTCACCGCAGCCGCGTTGCCTGCGCTGACCAGCGCGACTCACTCCCACGCCGTAATGCCACGCGTAGTTCATGAAACTCGACACGAAGTTGCCGGACTGGCTGGCGATGCCGATGCGACCCGGCGGCGGATACGGCGCGACGATCTGCGCGCACATGCTGGCCGGGGTCGAGATGACACCTTGCCCGTTCGGTCCCGACAAGGAGGATGTCGAGCTCGTCCGCGACGCGGACCAACTCGTCCTGCGCGGCCTTGCCTTCCGGGTCCGGCTTCGCCGTAGCCCGCGGAGGTGAGGAACGCGGCGCGCACACCCTTCGCCGCGCACTTGCGCAACAGCTCGATGTTCGTCTTGGCCGGCGTGCACACGAACACGAGGTCCGCCTCGCCATCGGGCAGCTCGTCGACATCGGCCACCGTGTCGACGCCGAGCACGGACGTGCCTTCGAGGTTGGTGGCGAAGACGTTGCCCTTGTAACCGGCGGCGAGCAGGTTGTGCGAGCGCGACGAAACCGAACTTGCCTGGATGCGTCGATGCGCCGGCGATGATCACGCCTTTGGGATCGAACAGCGCGCCGAAGTCGCGCCGCGTCAGCTGCTCACCGCATGAACCTCGACCAGCGCGTCGACAGCGACCGGTGCGCCGTCGACGACGATCAGCGGATTCACGTCGCGCTCCGCAGATCTCGGGATGGGCGACCGCCGCGTCGGACAGTCCGACCAGCACGTCGACCAGCTTCGCTCGGTCGATCGCCGGCTCGCCGCGGAACGGACCGAACAGCCGCTGCGTGGCGAGATCGTCGATCATGTCCTCGGCGTCCGCCCGCGGTGATCGGCACGAGCCGGAAGGTGACATCGGCCACCGCTTCGGCCAGGATCCCGCCGACCCCGAGCATCACGGTCCGACCGAAGGTCGGGTCGTCCGCCAGACCCGCGATGAGCTCACGCGTGCCCGACACCATGGGTGCGAGGAGTACGGCGACCTCGCCGTCTTCGGGTCGTGCCGCGGCGAGCAGTTCGTTCGTCGCAACCCGCACGGCCGCGTCGTCCGCGAGTCCGAGGCGCACGAGACCTCGTTCCGTCTTGTGCGCGATGGCCGCGCCGCACAACTTGGCAACGACCGGGAAGCCGATCTCCTTCGCGGCCTGCGTCGCTTCGTCCGCACTCGTCACGGTCCGCTCGTCGAGCACGGGTACGCCATGGGCCGCGAGCAACTGCTTGGAATCCGCCTCTGACATCGTGGGCATCGGCTCGACATCGTAGGAGAGGCGCGTAACGTCGCCGCCCATGGCATGGGCCGTCGCGGGGATCATCGAAGGTTTCTACGGCCGGCCGTGGACATGGGACGAGCGCGCCGACGTGATGCGCTTCTGTCACGAGCGGGGCATGCGCCACTACGTGTACGCGCCGAAGGACGACCCGAAGCATCGCGTCGCGTGGCGTTCGCCGTACGACAACGAGACGCTCGACGGGTTCGCTCGCCTCGCCGCCGAGCAGACGCTGCAGGTCGGCTTCGGGATCTCCCCCGGCCTGTCGATGGACTTCGATTCCGCCGACGATCGGGCCGCGCTCGCCGCCAAGGTCGATCAGGTGGTCGGTGTCGGCGTCGAGCTCGTGTGCCTCGCGCTCGACGACATCCCCTTCGGCGGCGCGCACCAAGGGCTGGCGCACGCGGCGCTGACGACATGGCTCCGGGAGCACCTCGGTGACCGCGCCAGCGCTCGTCTTGGTGCCCACCGAGTACGTCGGGCAGGCGCCGACTCCGTACCTGACCACGCTCGCGGAGGGTGTGCCGGCTGATGTTCGCGATCGCGTGGACAGGCGACGCGGTCGTGAACGCGGCCATCACGGTCGACGAGGCAAGGGCACGCGCCGCGGCACTCGGTGGTCGCGCGCCGCTGGTGTGGGACAACTTCCCGGTGAACGACGGCGTGATGACCGACCGGCTGCACCTGGGGCCGCTGTGGGGACGTGAGGCCGGACTGGCGGACGAATGCTGCGGATACCTGTCCAATCCGCTCGTGCAACCGCGGTCGTCGAAGCTTCCGCTCGCTTCGATCGCAGCATGGCTCCTGGGCGACGACCCGTTGAGCGCGTGGGCCGCCGAGGCGCAAGCGATGCAGTTGCGGGTGTTCGCCGAGGCGTGTGACGGCGCGGTGCCCCAAGCGCTGGTGGAACAGGCGGTCGAGTGGATCGACGAGGACAACGATTGGCCGAACGTGGTCGCACCGTTGCGCGAATGGTTGGCGGCCGCCTCGGAGTGCGCCGCTCCGGGACTCGAGGACGAAGCCGGCCCGTGGGTCGAGCAGGTCCGCACCGAAGCCCGTCTCGGGCTCGACGCGCTCCGGTTGGTCGACCTCGCGCGTCAGGAACGGTTCGCCAAGGGCATCGAGGTCGCCTTCGGGATCGGCGTCGTCTGGGCCGCGGTTCGTCGTGCGGAGAAGACCGTGATGGGCCCGCGCTACGGCCTGCAACCGGTGCTCGGGCAACGACCGGACGGGACCTGGGCGTTCCGCCCCGAGTCCGTCATCGAGAACCGCAACGCTGTCGACGCTCTCGTCCGCGCCGCGCTCAACTTCTTCGCCGCCCGGTCGTCGAACGTGCCTTGACGGTCAGGGTTGCAGGGCGGCGCGCACGAAGTCACGGATGTGCGCGAAGCGGGCCTCGAGCGCGGCATCCGAGAGCGGATTGCGGTCGAGGAGCCCGACCATGAACGGCACATCGCTGAAATAGCTCAGCAGCGCGCCGTATCCCGTGAGGATGAGTTGCTCGGGATCGTGACGCCGGAAGGTGCCTTCGTCGATTCCCCGTTCGAAGTACGCCACTGCGCGCAGGAACTGCGGCCGCAGCGCGGCGCCGATGTCGACGCCCAGGTGGTTCTGGCTGTCGAGGGCTTCGCGGCGCACGAGACGAACGAAGTCCGGGTTCGCCTTGAAGAAGTCGAACGCCGCCCGCAGCACGTGGTCGACCTTGCTCCACCCGTCTTCGAACGTCGGCTCCGCGACCGCCTTCTCGACCCGCTCGAACCAGTCGGCCATGGCCACCTCGAAGACCTCTCGATAGAGGGCTTCCTTCGACGCGAAGTGGTGCAGCAGGCTCGGCCGGCGGATGCCGACGGCGCCGGCGATGTCGTTCAGCGAGGCGCCGTCGTAGCCGAACGCGGCGAAACGACGGGTCGCCTCGCGCAGGATCGCTTCTCGCGTGGACTTGCCGCCGATGGACACTGCGCCTCAGGCTACTGACACCGACTCTCTGACATGGGGTTTTCGCCCCTGTTTGTCTACCTACCAGTCGGTAGGCTAGGGTGAGGGACTTCCATGAGCTCTCTCCTGCTGGCCTTCATCGTCGGGTTCGCCGTGGCCCAGCTGGCCACGCTCGTGACCACGCTGTACCTGCACCGCACGCTGTCGCATCGGGCCATCACCATGCGGCCGGGGCTGCTCTTCCTGTGCCGGGCCGTCCTGTGGATAACGACCGGCATCCGTCCGCGGGAGTGGGTGGCCGTGCATCGCAAGCACCACGCGTACACCGACGTCGAGGGCGATCCGCACTCCCCGAAGCTCCTCGGCTGGACGACGGTCCAGTTCCGCAACGTCGCGCTGTACCGCAAGGTCGCGACCGACCAAGAGCAGGTCCGCCGCTACGCACGTGACCTGCCACCCGATCGGTGGGACCGAGTGCTCTTCGATCGATCCTGGCTGGGCCTGACCATCGGCATCTCGTTGCTCGTGGTCGTGTTCGGACCGTTGGTCGGGCTCCTGGCCGCCGGCATCCACGCGGGCTTGTACCTCGGCCTGAACGCCGCGGTGAACGCCGTGACCCACACCTTCGGCGACCGCCCCTTCGACAACACCGCGACCAACCTCCAGTGGCTGGCTCTGCTCACCGTGGGCGAGGGCCTGCACAACAACCATCACGCCGCGCCGACGTCGGCCAAGTTCGCGTTGAACCGCGGCGAGCTCGACGTCGCCTGGCCGTTGATCGTCGCGATGCAGCGGCTTCGCTGGCTTTCGGTGCGCCATCAGGACGTGAAGCTGAAGCAACCCGCCGGGGTGTAGGACCGGGGCCGTGGAGCGGCTCGAAGCGGCGCGCGTCGTCATGCCGACACGCATCACCGGCCCGGCAGTCGTCGTCGTCGACGTCGGGCCGGATCGTCGCCATCGAGCCGACCACCGACCCGGTGCCCGACCGGACGCTCGCGCCCGGCTTCATCGACCTCCAAGTCAACGGCATCGGCTCCGTCGACGTCGCGTCGGCCGCACGGCGACGAGTGGGACGAGCTCGACCGCGCCCTGCTCGCGCAAGGGGTGACGACCTGGTGCCCGACGTTGGTGACCGCGCCCCTCGACTCGTATGCCGCGCCGTTGGCGCGCATCGCCTCCGCAGCGGCGGCGGGACGAAGGTGCCGAAGGTGACGGCGGTGTCGTTCGACCTTCGATCGCGGGCGCGCACCTCGAAGGCCCCTTCCTCGGCGGTGCGCCCGGCGCGCATCCGGCGCACTTGATCCGCCCCATCGACGAGCAGTGGCTCGACGGCCTGCCGCCGATCGTCAAGGTGATCACGCTCGCGCCGGAGGCGCACGGTGCGACGGCGTGCATCGAGTCGCTGCGGGCACGCGGTGTGCTGGTCGCACTGGGACACTCGACCGCGTCGTACGAACAGGCCGTCGACGCGGCAGACGCGGGCGCTCGGCTTGGTCACGCACTGCTTCAACGGGATGGGCCCGTTGCACCATCGCGAGCCCGGCCTGATCGGTGCCGCGCTGACCGACGACCGGCTCGCGGCGTCCCTCATCGCCGACCTCGTGCACGTTCATCCGGCGGCGATCTCCCTCGTCTTCCGTGCCAAGGGAGCGCACCGCGTCGCGCTCGTCACCGACGCGGTGGCGTGGGCACGCGGCACCGTCGGCGAGGCGGTGCACCTGACGTTCGACGGCACGGCCGCGCGCTGGCGGACGGCACCCTCGCCGGTTCGGCGTTGACCATGGACACCGCCATACGCAACGTCGTCGAGCACGGCGGCGTCTCGTTGCTCGACGCGATCCACGCCGCGACGGCGACGCCGGCGCGACTGCTCGGGCTCGACGACCGCGGCGAGATCGTCCCCGGCCGGCGCGCCGACCTCGTGGCGATCGGTCCTGACCTCACGGTCCAGTCGACGTGGGTGCGGGGCCGCGCCGCCGAGTAGCGTCCCGCCGTGCGGATCGTGGCTGCCGTGTTCATCGACACCATCGAGTTGCGCGAGGTGCGCAGGTCCGTCGACCCGGATCGACCTCGGGGGTGTGAAGTTCTCCGAAGTCGCCGACGGACCGCTCCCGGTGACGATCGAGCCGCATCTCGTCGTGCTCGTGCACCGGCCGGCGGACCACAAAGGCGACGCGGCTCTCGAGGTCACGTATCACCGGGACGGCGAACAGGTGGCGCGCAATGTGCAGCTCCTCGCCGTCGAGCCCGGCAAGTTCACCTACCGCCTCGTGCGGGCCGAGCTCACCTTCGACGACTACGGAACCGTCGAGGCGCGCTGCAGCCTCGACGGCGGCGAACCCACCGTGGTCCCGTTCACCTTGCTCCCGCCGCCCTGATGCGCTCCGCGCCCGCCGTCGAGCCGGTCTCGGAGGTCCACTGAGATGCCCTTCGCCGCGGCCATGTCCGAGCACCCGATCGCGTCGCACGCGACCGGTGAAGTGATCGGACAGGTGCTCGAGTCCCTCGGCGAGGAGCCGGACCTGGCGATGATCTTCGTCACCGCGGCCAACGGTGGCGCGATCGAGGACATCGCGGGCGCGGTCCGCGAGATCCTTCGACCGGCTGCGTTGCTCGGCGTCACCGCCGTCTCCGTCCTCGGCGGCGACCATGAGGTCGAGGAACAGCCGGCCGTCAGCCTGTGGGCCGGTCGGCTGCCTGCGCCGGTGACACCGGTGCGGTTCGATCCGAGCACGTCGTCGATCGGTACGACCGTGAGCGGTCTGCCGGCGTCGATCGCCGGCGACACGACGCCTCGCACGCTGGTGCTCGTCGCCGATCCGTTCTCGACCCCGCTGGACGGGTTTCTCGAGTCCTCCTCCGAGACATATCCGGGACTGCGGGTCATCGGCGGCCTCGCCTCGGCCGCTCGCGGACCGGGCGGCAATCGGCTCGTGCTCGACGACAAGGTGTTCACGGACGGGGCCGTGGGCGCGCTGCTGGCGCCACCGGACGGCGCCGAGACAGTCGTCTCGCAGGGCTGCCGTCCGATCGGTCAGGCGCTGACCGTCACCAAGAGCGAAGGTCGCGTGATCTACGAGCTGGCGGGACGGCCCGCGCTCGAGCGATTGGTCGACCTGCTCGAGAAGCTCGAACCGGACGACCGCGCGCTCGCCCAACGCGGCATCCACCTCGGCCGCGTCATCGACGAGCACAAGGCCGACTTCGAACGCGGCGACTTCCTCATCCGCACCGTGCTCGGCGGCGACCGAGAGGTCGGCGCCATCGCGGTGGGAGACGAGATCGAGGTCGGTGCGACCGTGCAGTTCCAGGTGCGCGACGCGATCTCCGCCGACGACGACCTCCGAGAGCTCTTGACCGGTCGGCGAGCGAACGGCGCGCTCGTGTTCACCTGCAACGGCCGAGGCACGCATCTGTTCGGGCGCCCCGATCACGACGCAGAGGTGGTCAACGCACATGTCGCCAACGGGGCGACCGCCGGCATGTTCTGCGCGGGCGAGATCGGTCCCATCGGCGATCGCAGCTTCCTCCACGGCTTCACGGCATCGGTCTTGTTGTTCCAAGACTGAGCGGCCCGGTGGGTAGGGTCGCGCGCATGACGGCGACGGAGACGACGGCCGACCTCGAGCAGCGGGCGATCAACGTCATCCGAGGCCTGTGCATGGACGGACCGCAGGCCGCGAACTCCGGCCATCCCGGTACCGGCATGGCGCTCGCGCCGCTCGCCCACGTCCTGTGGACGCGCATCATGAAGTACGACGCGTCGGATCCGCACTGGCCGGACCGCGATCGCTTCATCCTCTCGAACGGGCACGCGTCGATCCTCCTGTACTCGATGCTCTTCCTCACGGGCACCGGCGACCTCACGCTCGACGACCTGAAGCAGTTCCGCCAGTGGGGCTCGAAGACGCCCGGCCATCCCGAAGCGCGCCACACCATCGGCGTCGAGGTGACGACCGGGCCGCTCGGTCAAGGATTCGGCAACGGGGTCGGGATGGGCATCGCCGAGCGCTACCTGCGCAGTCGGTTCGGCAGCGATGCCTGCGACCATCACACGTTCGTCTTTGCCGGCGACGGTTGCCTCGAAGAGGGAGTCAGCCACGAAGCGGCCTCGCTCGCGGGTCATCTGCAGCTCGGCCGGCTCGTCTACGTGTACGACGACAACCACATCACGATCGACGGTCCGACGGAGCTGAGCTACAGCGACGACGCCGGCGAGCGGTTCGAGGCCTACGGCTGGCACGTCGACCGCATCGGCGAGGTCGCCAACGACACCGAAGCGCTCGAGGCTGCGCTCCGGCGCGCCATCGCCGACGAAGATGCGCCGTCGTTGATCATCCTGCGCAGCCACATCGGCTGGCCGTCGCCGAAGTACACCGACACGGCGCACGCGCACGGGAATCCGCTGGGCGAGGACGAGGTGCGCGTCGTGAAGGAGATCCTCGGCCTTCCCCCGAACGAGACGTTCTACGTGCCCGAGGACGTGCTCTCGCTCTATCGCGACGCGGGCGTGCGCGGCCGGCCGGGCCGTGAGGAATGGGAGAAGCGACTCGCCTCACTCCAGATCGATCGGGCCGCGTGGGACGCATGTCTCGCCGGCAGCGGCGTCAATGGCTGGGAGGGCAAACTGCCCACCTGGTCCGTCGGCGACAAGCTCGCGACTCGCCGCGCGAACGGCGCGTGCGTCCAGGGGCTCGTCGACGTCGTCCCGGGGCTCATGGCGGGAGGCGCCGATCTCACGGGCAACACGGGGACGGTCATCAAGGATCACGGCGTGCAGTCCGCGGCCGAGCCGGGTGGACGCCAGATCTACTTCGGCGTGCGCGAGCACGGCATGGCCACTGCCATGAACGGCATGGCGATGCACGGTGGCGTGCTGCCCGCCGGCGGCACGTTCTTCACGTTCAGCGACTACATGCGAGGCGGCGTGCGGTTGGCAGCACTCCAACAGGCGAAGGTCGTCTTCGTCTGGACGCACGACTCGGTCGGCCTCGGCGAGGACGGTCCGACTCATCAGCCGATCGAGCAACTCGCCGCCGTGCGGGCCATACCGGGCTTGCGCGTCATCCGGCCGTCGGACGCGAACGAGACGGCGGTCGCGTGGCAGGTGGTGGTCGAGAGCAACGGCCCGACGGGTCTTGTCCTCACTCGCCAGGACGTCCCGGTCGTGGTCACGCCGGAGCAAGCGCGCGGGCTGCTGCGGGGGGCGTATGTCGTGACCGACAGCGACGGCGTCGGCGATCCGCAGGCGGACTTGGACCTGATCCTGATCGGCACCGGATCCGAGCTGTCGGTGTGTCTCGACGCGAAGCCGCTGCTCGAGGCCGACGGGTTGCGCGTCCGGGTCGTGTCGATGCCGTGCTGGACGCTGTTCGAAGCGCTCGACGAAGACGCGGAGGACGAGGTCCTTCCCGCCGACGTCCCGACGCTCGCCGTCGAGGCGGCCACGTCGTTCGGTTGGGATCGCTGGGCCGACGACTCCGTGTCGATCGACCGGTTCGGTGAATCCGCACCCGGGAAGGTGGCACTCGAGAAGCTCGGCTTCACGCCGGAGAACGTCACCGACCGGGCGCGCCGGCTCCTGGCGGAGCTCGAAGAGGAGGACTGATGGGACGCCTGCACCAGCTCTACGAGGACTTCGGCCAGAGCCCGTGGCTCGACAACCTGAAGCGGGGATGGATCACCTCCGGTGAGTTGAAGCGTTGGACGCAGCGAGGCGTGCGCGGCATCACCTCGAACCCGACGATCTTCGCCAAGGCGATCGAGGGCTCTGCCGACTACGACGACCAGTTCCGCACGCTCGTGAAGGAACGGAACACGGTCGAGGACTCCTACTGGGAGCTCGTGAAGCGGGACATCGAAGACGCGCTGTCGATCCTGCGTCCCGTCGCCGATGGTTCCCACGGCGGCGACGGCTTCGTGTCCGTCGAGGTCGCGCCGCAGCTCGCCCGCGACACGAATGGCACGGTCGAAGCCGCCCGCCAGCTCTGGCAGCAGATCGACGAGCCCAACCTGTTCGTCAAGATCCCGGGCACCGCCGAGGGGTTGCCGGCGATCCGTCAGTGCCTGAGTGAGGGCATCAACATCAACGTCACGTTGCTCTTCGGCCTCGAACGCTACGGCGAGGTGATCGATGCCTACATGCAGGGTCTCGAAGAGCTCGACGCGTCGGGCGGCGACGTCTCCAACATCGCCAGCGTCGCGTCGTTCTTCGTGAGTCGTGTCGACACCGAGGTCGATCGCCGCCTCGAAGCGATCGGTACCGACAAGGCGCTCGGGATGAAGGGAAAGGCCGCCGTGGCCAACGCGCAGCTCGCGTACGAGCTGTTCATGCAACGGTGTGCGACCGACCGTTGGAAGCAGCTCGCAGGCAAGGGCGCGCGGGTGCAGCGTCCTCTGTGGGCGTCGACGTCGACCAAGGATCCTGCGTACCCCGACACGTTGTACGTCGACAACCTGATCGGTCCCGACACGGTCAACACGATGCCCGACACCACCCTCGAGCAGTTCGAGGACCACGGCCGGCTCGAGCGCACGGTCGACGCGGATCTTCCCGGCGCGCACGCGGTCATCGACGAGCTGACGTCAGTGGGGATCGACATGCGCGACGTCACGAAGACCCTCGAAGAGGAAGGGGTCGCCTCGTTCTCGAAGTCGTTCGACGAGTTGATCACGAGCCTCGAGACGAAAGCCGACGCGCTGAGAAGCGAGTAGCGGCCCCCCCGCCGGGTACGTTCTCCGCCGATGAACGGGGAGCTCGTCGTACTGGACGACTTACCGCGTGCGTTCACCGAGCACGTCGCAACTGCCTTCTCGTCGCGCGCCAACGATGACTTTTCTTTCGTGCTGTCCGGTGGTTCCACGGCGCGCTCCTGCTACGAGTGCCTCGCCGAGGACGACGACTCGCAGATCGACTGGTGGAAGGTGGACTTCTACTGGGGCGACGAACGATGCGTGCCCCTCGACAGCGAGGACTCGAACTACCGGCTCGCACGAGAGGCGCTTGCTCGATCGTGTCGGCGCCGCGAACGCGACGTACCCCATGCGTTGCGCGGAGGGTCCGGACCCGTACCAGTTGCGCATCGGTGAGCTCGGCAAGCTCGACCTCGTCCACCTCGGGATGGGCCCCGACGGCCACACCGCATCGCTGTTCCCTCGGTCCTCGGCGTTGGACGCCGATCCCGGACGGCTGGTCGTGATGAACGAGGACCCGCTCGGCCACAACAAGCTGCCCCGCATGACGCTCACGTTCGCCGGCATCGCACGAGCGCGGCTGGTCGTCTTCACCGTCGCCGGCGAGGACAAGCGCGACGCGTTCCGCCGGGTCCACGAGGGCGACCCGACCGCGCCGGCGTCGCGGGTCACCGCAGACCGCGTCGTGTGGCTCGTCGACCGGGCCGCCGCCGGCGACATCACCGCCTGATCCCCCGCCACTTCGCGAATGTTGGATGGGAACGGGCGCTCTGGCGTCGGGAACCGCCTGTCGCAGAACCCGTCGGGGACACGACATGATGGGGGCGATGGCGGAGTCCGATGGCTTGGAGATCTCGATCGACTTCTCCGGGCGCGACCCCGTGATCGTGCTGACGGGCTACGTCGACCAGAGCACGACAGCGCGGCTCCGGGACGCGCTCAACGAGATCATCGAACAAGACCACGACAGGCTGACCGTGGACGTGGAAGGCGTGACGTTCATGGACTCGAGCGGCATCGGCGCCCTCGCCAGCGCGTACAAGCGCGGGGCCCACGTGACGGTCCGGCACCCGTCCCCGACGGTCATGCGCGAGCTCGTCATGTGCGGCCTCGACCGTCTGATCGCGATCAACTGAACCGGCAAGGAGGAGCGCAATGGCTGTCTCGGTGAACGATCTCGAGCTGCCGGAGATCGCGCTGATCGATCTCGACCGCGCCGAGGCGCTCGCCGTCCTCGCGGATGCCCGCGAGGGCCACTGGCTGGCGCGCACACCCGTGGGCTACATGGTCACCCGCTACGAAGACGTGACCGCCATCCTGCGCGACCGCCGGTTCCTCTCCGCGCTCTCACTCATCACGCAGATGCAGGGCATCGACGAGTCGAGGTTCCTGTCGCGGCGCAATCGATCGATCCTGTCGGTCGACGGGGACGAGCACGCTCGCCTACGAAGACTCGTCGCCCCGGCGTTCACGCCGAAGTCGGCCGATCGGTTGCGGCCGTTCATGCGCGAAGTGATCAACGGCCTCGTCGACAAGGTCGCGCCCGACGGGCGCTGCGAGCTCGTCGAAGACATCTGTGAGCCATATCCCATCCCGATCATCTGCGAGCTGCTGGGCGCGCCGAAGGAGGACTGGAAGCTGTTCTCCAACTGGGCGAGCGACATCTTCCGCATCTTCAACAACGACCTCGAGAACGACATGGACCGCATCGACGCCGCCTCGGACGAGTTGGACGCGTACGTGCGAGCGATGATCGACGAGCGGCGGTCGCATCCGGCCGACGACCTTTTGAGCGACCTGATCGCGATCGAGGAGGAGGGCGACCGCCTCGACACCGATGATCTGGTCGGCCTGGCCGAAGCCGTGTTGATGGCCGGGACCGACACCACCCGCAACCAGCTCGCGTGCGCGGTCGCCCTGTTCACCGAGCATCCGGATCAGTGGGCGATGCTCGCCGAGCGACCCGACCTCGCGAAGCGCGCCGTCGAGGAGACCATGCGCTTCCTCGGAGCGATCCGCGGCACCGTGCGCATCACCGGCGAAGACGTCGAGTACCGAGGCGTGGTGTTCCCTACCGGCACGTTCGTCGCCACCAGCCTGGCGGGCGCGAACTACGACGACGCGGCATTCGACGACGCCCGAGACCTTCGACATCACGAAGGAGCGCGACACGGCGCAGATGACGTTCGGATCCGGCATCCACTTCTGTCTGGGCGCGTCGCTCGCTCGTGCCGAACTGGCCGAGGCGCTGCCCACTGCTCGCCCGGCGCATGCCGGACCTGACGGTCGACGGCTCCATCGAGTGGAAGCCGCCGACCGTCGGCATCTGGGGCCCTGCCCGACTCCCGCTGAGGTTCGGGCCGGGGAACTGACCTCCCTACGGCGTCGGGTCCGGATACCCGCCGCCGAAGATGTCGGAGTTGCCGAAGTTCGCCGGGCAGACCTGCTGGATATTCGGTGCGGTCGCCGGATCCTCTTCCTGCGTGGGCTTCTTGCCCTCGTCGGCGCCAGGCGGCTCCTCGGCTTCGGCTGTCTGCTGGCCGGTCGCCACCGCCTCGTCGTGGAGGTCCTGGCGGTACGTGTCGACGGCCGGGCAGTCAGCGGCGTCGCGGACGTCGTTCCACACCGCCGCGCCGTACGTCCGGGTGGCGGCGGCATACACGTAGTCGCCGAGGAACTCAGCAGCAAGGTTGTTCTGCGACGAGCCCCGTGCGTCGCCGGGCTCGCCTCGATGGAGCTCGGAGAACGACCCGACGGCACCGCCGGTCACATCCGCGTGCAACACGACACCGACGAGCTGGCGATCGTTCGACGGGCCCTCCGTACCGTCCCTGAACGGTGTCAGCCACGCGTTGTAGACGAGGTAGACGTCCGACCCGTTCGGCGAGATCGCGGGCGCGGAGTAGTAGCCGCGGTCACCTGGCTGCTCGATGGCGTCAGGCGTCGTCCAGCTCGTACCGGCATCGGTGGACGACGTGAACATCACGTGCTCGTGGTTCGTGCCGTCCCTGCCGTCGACCCACGTCATCACGATCTGGTCGGTCGCGTCCGAGCCCGTGGGTGCGCCGTTGGCGATGTCGACGGAAGGTGCGGGACCGAGATCGTCACGCGCCCCACCGACACCGTCGTTCACGCACCGACCGATGGACGGTTCGACGTTGTTGCACAGATCGAACGCCGTCTCGATGTCGCCGGCGCGCTCGACCAGTGACGGCCACCGTCGGTCGAGGTGATCATCTGGATCTGGCCGGCAGCAGCTCCCGACGGATTGAACCCGAACTGGTAGTCGAACACGTACACGACGCCGTGCGAGTCGGTGCGCACGGTGCATCCCGACCGTCCGAACCCGTTGGTGGTGTGGATGTTGTTGGCAGCGGTCGTGACCTGCCTGTCGGTCCACGTCGAGCCACCGTCGGTCGAGGTGATGACGTCGAGCGGTTGGTTGGTGCCGCCACCCCGGCCGTTGCCGCGGAACGCCGCGTAGCAGACGTAGGCATTGCCGAAGAACGGGCTGCTCTCGGCGTTGTCGGCCCAGATCTGCTCTTTGTCGGAGAACTTCGATCCGTTCTGCTGGCTGGCGATGACCGGCGCGCTCCAGGCCGCGTTCGATCCCGCGGCCGCCGCTTCGATGTCGTCGGTGTGCGAAACGGCGACCGCCTCAGCGCCCTTGAACGGCGACTCGCCGGGGATCGCGGCTGCAAGGTTGGCGTAGTACAGGCGCGAGCCGTTGCTCCACGAGAACGATCCGTTCGCGGGTGCGGGCCCGAACGCAACGGCGGGGTCGCCACCGGAGGCCAGTCCCGCTGTGTCGTAGTTCGGCAACGTGCCGATCGGGCCTGTGGTCGGTTCGCACGGCGGATCGCTGTCGCCGGGCGCGCCGAGGCAGTTGCGGGCCGACAGACCGGTGTAGGTCGGCTGTGTCCAGGAGTCCGCGGAGTCGAAGGAGAAGTAGACCCCGGAGACGCCGACGCCTGCGGTGAAGGGACACGTGTTGTCTTCAGCGGCGTTGCACGCCTCCATGTCGATGTTGTCGTTGGAGCCGGCGACCACGACGTTCGGGTGCATCGGGTCGATGGCAATGGCGGGCTCGTTCTGCTTGTTCTGCGAGAACGGCGTGGACGGGCTGCCCGCGGTCACACGACTGTCGCCGCCGGTCTGGGCACCGGTTGTAGCCGTGAACGCCGTCAGGACGAGGACGACCGCGGCCAAGGCCGTGGCCGATCGGGCGAGTCGACGGAGGGACATGGGACGATCGCTCCTGTTCTGCCCTCATCGGCGCCCGCTGCCGCGAAGACTGAGCCACCCTAGACCGATTGTCCGACTCGCGTGAATAGAGACGCTTCAGGAACTCTGTCCCTCAAACGGGGGGTTCACCGCCGAGCGACTCGTCCATGGGACTCATGAGCCCGATGTGGTTGCCGTCGGGATCGAGGACGACGGCGTAGCGAGCGCCCCAGAACGCGTCGATCGGCTCGAGGTGGCCGCGATGGCCGGCCGCGACCACTCGCTCGTACGCCTCGTCGACGGCGTCGCGGGTCGGTACCCGCATGATGAGGATCACGCCGGTGCCGGTCCAGCTCGCGTCGTAACCCTGCGTGAGCTCGACGCTGTCGAGATCGAGATCCGTCCCGTTCGATCGGGATGCCGACGTGGTGCGACCGCCAGTTGGCTTCGTCGGGGATCGGTACGCCGAGTGTCCGATAGAAGGCGATGCTCGCGTCGACGTCGCCCGCCACGACACTCAGTCCGAAGGTTGGCTTCGCGTCGCTCATGTTCCGCAGGGGCTGCGCCCCCGTACCCCATCGCGTCCGGCTCCCTGGCGGTCGCTCGTCCGCGATGAGGTCGCTCCGCTCCTCATGTTCCCCCCTCTCGTTGGTTGTGGGTCAACAGCTTGCCAGTAGCGTGCGCCCATGGATGCCGCCGAGGTGCTCGCGCTGCCATCCGATGAGCTCCTGCTCCGCGCTCGACAGACGCGCGACAGGGCGTTCGGGCGCCGGGTGACGTACTCGCCCAAGGTATTCATCCCGCTCACGATGTTGTGTCGCGACAAGTGCGGCTACTGCACGTTCGCCCAACCACCTGCCCGCTTGAGCGCGCCGTACCTCTCACCGGAAGAGGTCGTCGGCATCGCCCGTCGCGGCGCGGCGGCCGGTTGCCACGAGGCGTTGTTCACGCTGGGCGAACGACCTGAGGACCGGTACCCCGTGGCGCGCGAGTGGCTCGACGACCACGGCTACGGATCGACGGTCGACTATCTCGCGGCGATGTGCGACCTCGTACTCACGCGAGACAGGCCTGCTGCCCCATGCCAACGCGGGCGCGCTGTTCGCCGACGAGCTCACGAAGCTGCGGCCGGTCAGCGCCAGCCAAGGGATGATGATCGAGTCGCTCCGCGACGACCTCGACTGCCATCGAGGTTCGCCCGACAAGACCCCCGACCGGCGACTCGCGACGCTCGAAGCCGCCGGGACGTCGTCCATCCCGTTCACGACAGGGATCCTCGTCGGCATCGGCGAGAACCGGCGCGACCGCGCTGAAGCGCTCGTCGCGATCGCGGAGTCGCACGCGCGGCACGGACATGTGCAAGAGGTCATCGTGCAGAACTTCCTCCCGAAGGAAGGCACCGCGATGCACAACGCGCCGCCGTTCCCGGCGGACGAGTATCTCGATGCCATCGCGCTGGCGCGTGTGTTGTTGCCGGCCGACGTTCATGTGCAGGCGCCGCCCAACCTGAGCGACGACTTCGGGCTGTTGCTCGACGCGGGCATCGACGACTGGGGTGGCGTGTCGCCGGTGACGGCCGATCACGTCAATCCCGAGCGGCCGTGGCCGGCACTCGACCGCCTGCGCGAGGTGACGGAGGCAGAAGGCTTCACGCTGGCACCCCGGTTGACGGTGTACCCGGAGTTCGCGCTCGACCCGCAGCGGTGGCTCGACGAGCGCATGCGCTTCCCGGTCCTCGATCGCAGCGACGCCGAAGGACTCGGGCGCGACGATCCCGGCGCCGTCTTTCCGCAGAACGTCGGCGAGATCCGCAACGTCGGCGACGGCGCCGAAGTGGTGCTCGTCGGTCGTCGGTCGACGGCGTGGTACTCCGGCGCGGACGTCCAGCCTGAAGTACTGCTCGGCTGCCAGCGATCGCTTCGCTCGCAGTCTCCGCCGAGTGCGGCTCATCGCTCGCGCTTGCCTCGCCGCGCCGGCGACGCCGGCGATGTCGGCGAGGTGCTCGACGGCGTGCGGCTCGGCCAGGAACCCGGCATCGACGAGCTCGTGACGCTGTTCCAGGCCCGCGGTCCGGAGGTCGGCGCCGTCGCGCAGCTCGCCGACGAGCTGCGAGCGGTGACCGTCGGCGACGTCGTCACGTTCGTCCGCAACCGCAACATCAACTACACCAACGTCTGCACGTTCAAGTGCCGCTTCTGCGGGTTCTCGAAGGGACCGCTGTCGCTGAACCTGCGGGGCACGCCCTATCTGCTCACGCTCGACGACATTGCCGAGCGCGTGCGCGAGGCCTGGGACGTCGGCGCCACCGAGGTGTGCCTGCAGGGCGGCATCCATCCCGACTTCGACGGCGACTACTACATCGACGTCGCCCGGGCCGTGAAGGCGGCCGCGCCGGACATCCACGTCCACGGATTCACGGCGCTCGAGGTCACCGAAGGCGCCCGCCGGCTGAGCGAGCCCCTCGACGTCTACCTGCGGCGACTCATGGACGCGGGCCTGCGGTCGCTTGCCGGGCACCGCTGCGGAGATCCTCGACGACCCTGTCCGCGCCGTGCTCTGCCCCGACAAGATCAACACCGACGAGTGGCTCGAGTGCCACCGCGTCGCCCACGGCGTCGGTCTCCGTTCGAACATCACGATCATGTTCGGCGCAGTCGAGCAACCGGTCTCGTGGGCCCGCCACATCGTCCGCACCCGCGCGTTGCAGAAGGAGACAGGTGGCTTCACCGAGTTCGTGCCGCTCTCGTTCGTGCACATGGCAGCGCCGATCTATCTGCAACGGCGGGCGCGTCGAGGACCGACCTGGCGGGAGGTGGTGCTCATGCACGCCGTCGCTCGCATCGCGTACCACGGGTTGATCGACAACATCCAAGCGTCGTGGGTGAAGCTCGGACCGTCAGGCGCGCAGCAACTGCTGCGTGCGGGCGTCAACGATCTCGGCGGCACGTTGATGAACGAGAGCATCTCCCGAGCCGCGGGCGCGTCGCACGGGCAAGGCATCGAGGAGGACGACTTCCGCGCACTCGTCGAGCCACTTGGGCGCACGCTCGAGCAACGCACCACGCTGTACGGCCGCGTCGCCGCGATCTGATGGCGAGGTCCGACGAAGTCCAGGCGGCCCTCGCGGCGTACGTCCGTCTGCGCGAGCAGATCGAGCGCGGCGAGGCCACCTGGACGGACCTCGCCGGGCATCTTCACCGATGACGCCGTGTACATCGACCCCGCGTACGGGCGGGTCGAAGGACTCGACGCCATCCGCCGGTTCCTCGACGAGAGCATGCGCGGCCTCGAGGACTGGCGCTTCCCGATCGAGTTCACCGCGGTCGACGGCGACAACGTGGTCATCAAGTGGACACAGCTCCTGCCGAACGGCCGTCGCCAGTCCGGCTACACGCGACTGATCTATGCGGGCGACGGCAAGTTCCGGTACGAAGAGGACCAGCTCAACATGGTCCACGTCCTCGACGACATGAAGTCGTTGGGATGGCGCCCGGCACCGAACTTCGTTCCACCACCGGCCGAGCCCAACCGCGACTTCAGCGTGCCCTAGCCACGCGTTCGTCCGGCAGTACGGTCGAGCCGATGTCGTCGCTGTTCGCTGACGATGCCGTGATCCGGCGCCTGGGCCGCGAGGGCGTGCTCGTGGTCGGAGGCGGCCGTGCGCTGTTGATGCAACTCGCCCATCCGTCTGTGGCACAGGCCGTGGCCGAGCACAGCGACTTCGAAGCCGATCCGACTGGCTCGCCTCCGGGCGACGCTCGACGCGACGTCCACGCTCGTCTTCGGTACGGACGAGGACGCGGCCAGGGCCGCGGCCGCGGTCCGCGCCGTCCACGACCGCGTCGCGGGACCGGGCTACCGCGCGAACGATCCTGAGCTGCTGTGCTGGGTCAATGCGACGCTGACCGACACCGCGATGCGCGTGTACAGCGACCTCGATCGGCCCGCTCACGGACGCGGACGCGGCTCGCTACTACGAGGAGTCGACACGCATCGCCGAGATCCTCGGCTGCCCACGCGATCGGCAACCAGCCGGATCTGGACGAGTTCCGACGCGTACGTGCACGACATGGTCGCACACGCTCGAGGTCACCGACACGCCCGGCGCATGGGCCACTAGCGTCCTGCACCCGCGCCTGCCCCTCGTCGCCGAACCGCCGCTCGCGGTGTTCCGGTTCGTCACCGTCGGCATGCTGCCGCGACCTCTGCCGCGAGCAGTACGGCTTGCCGTGGGACGGGCGGCGCAAGCTCGTTCTCCGCGCCGGCACCACCGTGACGCGCACGATGCTGACGATGGTGCCGCCTCCGATCCGGCATGCGCCGACTCGTCTACTTCAACTGGGCCGCGTGAGCTCCGAGAACTGCTCACGCTGCGGCGCACCCTCGGACTGCGAGGGATCGCTGCCGGCGGGGTGGTCGCTCGTGACCGACGAGCGCGGGGTCGGCCTGCTCTGCCTCGAGTGCACCCGCGCCAACGTGCGCTCGATCGAAGCGAAGTTGCCAGAGGAGTGGTGGGAGTAACGGTGCCGCCGCAACCCCGCTCGCGGCGCCGCTCGACGGGCGACACCGAGCTCGACCGACAGATCGACGACCTCCTGGCGCGCATCGGACCGCCCCGCGATGCCGACGTGTTGCGAGACATCCTCATCTCGGGAGTCGGCATGGCCGGCGACGGGATCGACCGGCTCGACCTGAAGATCACGAGTGCCGCGCTGCGCGAGATGCGCGCCGCGTTCCGCGCCTTCGCGCCCTACCAGGACATCCCGAAGGCGACGATCTTCGGGTCGGCCCGCACGCTGCCCGACGATCCGTCGTACACGCAGGCGCGTGCATCTGGCGCGACTGCTCGCGCGATCACGGGCTGGATGGTCGTGACCGGTGCGGGCCCGGGGATCATGGCCGCCGGCCTCGAAGGCGCGGGACGCGACTCAGTCGTTCGGCGTCAACATCCGGTTGCCGTTCGAGCAGGCGGCGAACCCGTTCATCGCGGGCGACGAGAAGCTCGTCTCGATGAAGTACTTCTTCACCCGCAAGCTGATGCTGATGAAGGAGTCCAAGGGATTCATCTCGCTGCCCGGCGGGTTCGGCACCCTCGACGAGACGATGGAGCTCTTGACGCTCGTGCAGACAGGCAAGGCATCGCCCGCGCCGATCGTGCTGCTCGACGAGCCGCGTGGGACGTTCTGGGCGGCGTTCGTGCGCTTCCTCGACGACGAGGTCGCGCCCCGTGCGTCTGATCGACGACGACGACCGCGACCTCGTTCCTCGTGACCGACGACGTGCAGGTCGCCGTCGACGAGGTCCGCACGTTCGTGCGCAACTACCACTCGCTGCGATGGGTCAACGACGTCCTCATCCTGCGCATGCAACGGGGCCCGTCCGACGACAGCTGCAGCGGCTCCAAGACGAGTTCGGCTCGATCGCCACCGACGGCCGCATCCGCCGCACGGACCCGCTGCCCGCCGAGGTCCGCAGCAAGGACAACCTCGACCTCGACCGCATCGCCCTCCGCTACAACGGCTTCGCCCCCGGCCGCCTCCGCCGCCTCATCGACGCCCTCAACCGCCTCTGACCCTTCCCGAATGTTGGTGCGCCGTGGCGCCATAGCGCCACGGCGACCCGAAGTTCGGGAGGCGACGGGGTCAGTCGTGGAGGAGGTTGGCGGCTTTCTCGACGGCGGTGCGGGCGCGGGTGATGCGCTTTTCGAGCTCGGGGCGGTTGTCGGCGCCCTGATCGACGGCTTCGCGGAGGACGTCGAGGGCCATGTCGGCGAGCTCTTCGGCGATCGCTTCGAGACGGGCGCGGACCTCGTCGATGTCGGCCATCAGCCGATCGCCTCGTCGATCAGTGTCATCGGATGGCGGACGTCGAGTCCGGCGTTGGCGAGGTGCACCATGCAGCCGGGGTTGGCCGACGCGACGACCGTCGCTCCCGGATCGTTCGATGGCGGCCACCTTGCGGTCGCGGATCGCGCCGGCCAGGTTCGGCATGGAGCGCGGCGTACGCGCCCCCGGCACCGCAGCACAAGCCTTCGTCGTCGAGCTCCACGAGTTGCGCAACGTACGGCCCGAGAACCGTGCGCACGTGCGCATGGGCGCGTTGCACGTGACGCAGGTGGCACGGGTCCTGCACCGCGACCGGCCGACCGTCGGCCGCGGCGCGACGCAGCGGGAGGTAGGCGGTCGACCGTGTCCGCGAGCCACTCGTGCACGTCGAAGACACGCGCGCTGAACGCAGCCGCCGCTTCCGTGCCGAGCAGATGGCCGTAGTCCTTCATGGCCGCGCCGCATCCCGGCGGAGTCGACGAGGATCGGCGCGTCGCCGGGCATCGACGCCATCACCGCCGTCGCCATCCGACTCGCGATGCTCGGACGAGCCCCGCGTGCACGGCGAGCGCGCCGCAGCAGCCCGCGCCGCGCGCGGTCGACGGCAGCGCGACGCCGCACCGGTCGCTTCGACCACTCGTTGCGCCGCCGCGTGCACGTCGCGCTGCCACGCGTCCATGACGCAGCCCGTGAACAACCAGACGTCGTTGCCGCTCGGCCGCAGCTGCGGCCGGCGCACCGGCAGACGATCGGGCAGCCCGAGTCGACGTGAACGCCGGCGAGACAGCAGCCTGCCGCGCTGCGCCGCGCCGAGCGCGCTCGACCCCGCCAGCACGAGGCGGTGGTGCGCGAGCGCGCGGTAGCCGGCGCGCCGCCACCACGGTTGGTACGACTGCCGTTCGCGCGCGAGCACGTCGCGCGTGTCCCTCCATGAGCCGGCCGAACGGGACGCCGGCGGGGCACGCCGTCTCGCACGCCCGGCACTGCACGCACGCGTCCATGTAGCCGGTGAACGCAGTCGTCGACGGGCGCGTCCGACCATTGCACCTGGCGCATCAACGCGATGCGTCCGCGCGGTGACGCCGACTCCTCACCGGTGACCCGGTACGTCGGGCAGTGCGGCAGGCACAGGCCGCACTGCACGCACGCGGCGAGGGCGTCGTCGTCGAGTGCGAGGTTCACGGCAGCACCGCGCGTCCGGGAGCGAGCCGTCCGGTTGGGTCGAACAGCGGCCTTCATCCGCTGGTGGAGCTCGGCCACGACGGGGTCGAGCGGTGGCCGCGGCTGCGGCACACCGCGGTGCACGACACCGACGCCGACCTCGGCGACGAAGGGCCCGTGTCCGTCCGACGGCAACGACCGAAGCTGCGATCGGCGGCATCGACCAACGATGTGCTGAGCGCGGGCAGCGACGGCGGTGGACCCTCGGCTTCTCGCAATCCGGCCAGCCGACCCTGCGCCTCGACGTCGTCCGGGTGCCCGTCGAGCAGCACCCACGTCGTCGTGCCGTCCCACAGACGCACGCCGGGACGGTGCAGCCGGTGCAGCAACGACGAACGGGTCGGCCTCGCCCGTGAACCATCGCTCGCACGGTGGAACCGGACGAGTCCGCAGCACGACCTCGCCGATGAGCCCGAGCGTGCCCGAGCGAGCCGACGAGCAGTCGCGGGAGGTCGAAGCCGCTGACGTTCTTCACGGTCGGGCCCGCCGCCCTTGACCAGGCGGCCGTCGGCGGACACGTAACGCACCTCGAGCACGGTGTCGCGCACCGGACCCCAGCCGAGCCGGCGGATGCCGCTGTGGCCGACCGCGAGCACGCCGCCGACCGTGGCGCCCGTCGAGTGCGGGCACGGCGACGCACTGGCCGTGCTCCGCCAGCGCCTCGTCGAGGTCGGCCACGGTCGTCCCGGCGCGCACGCGCACGGTCATCTCGGCCGGCTCGTGCTCGACGACGCCGACGGGCGCGCGCACCTCGCGCGCGCCGCGCCGGCGACCGGTCCGCCGACGTCGAACTGCGTGCGGCCGCCGACCGCGACGACCGGTCCGCGTCGACGCCCGCCGACCTCGGCCGCGAAGTCCGCGAGCGTCACACCCACACGCCCGTCGGGGATGCGCGCGACCTCGCCGCACCGAGATCCGGCGGGCAGCACCTTGCCGGGGTTGGCGGCGCCGTCCGGGATCGAACGCCTCGCGCACGCCGCGCCTGCGCGTCGAGGTCGTCGGCGCGAGAACATCCGGCGCATGAGGTCGCGCTTCTCGATGCCGATGCCGTGCTCGCCCGACAGCACGCCGCCGGCAGCGAGCGAGGCGACCACGATCTCCTCGCCGGCGGCGTGCACCTGCTCGAGCACGCCGGGCTCGCGCGCGTCGAACACGAGCAGCGGGTGGAGGTTGCCGTCGCCGGCGTGGAAGACGTTGAGCACGAGAAGGTCGTCGCGCGGCCGCGATCTCGTCGACCCGACGCAGCACCTCGACCAGCCGAGTGCGCGGCACCACGGTGTCGTGCAGGTAGTAGTCGGGCGCGATCCGCGCGACCGCGCCGAACGCGGACTTGCGGCCCTTCCACAGCAGCTGCCGTTCGGCCTCGTCGGCCGCGACCCGCACCGTCGCGCGCCGATGCGGCCTCGCTGATCGCACGCGACGCGTTCGACGGCGACCGTCCACGAACGCGGGCAGGCCGTCGACCTCGACGAGGAGCACCGCGGCGGCGTCGGTCGGGTAGCCGGCGTGCGACGAAGGCCTCGACCGCGTCGATCATGTCGCCGGCCATCATCTCGAGCGCGGCCGGCACGAGGCCGGCGGCGATGATCGCGCTGACGCACGCGGCCGGCATCGTCCATCGACGTCGAAGTCGACGAGCAGCGTGCGCACCGCGGGCGGATCGGGCGTGAGCCGCACCGCGATCTTCGGTCGCGATGCCCAGCGTCCCCTCGCTGCCGACGAACGCGCCGCGCAGGTCGTAGCCGGCGGGCTCGGGCTCGAGACCACCGAGCATCGCCGACCGAGCCGTCGGGCAGCACGACCTCGATCGCCAGCACGTGCGCCGACGTCACGCCGTACGCGAGGCAGTGCGGCCCGCCGGAGTTGTTGGCGACGTTGCCGCCGATCGAGCACGCCTGCTGGCTCGACGGGTCGGGCGCGAAGTGCAGCCCGAAGCGGGCGAGCGGCGCGCGTGCAGGTCGAGGTTGATCACGCCCGGCTCGACCCACGCGACGCGGTCGTCGGGATCGACTCGAGAGATCCGGTTCATCTTCGTGGTCACGATGACGACCGGGCCGTCGAGCGGCACCGCGCCGCCGGCGAGCCCGGTGCCCGCGCCCCGGCGCGACGAACGGACGGCCGTGCGCGCCGCGCCAGCCTGCACGCACGATCTGCACCTCGGCGGTCGTCAGCGGGAAGCAGACCGACGGCGGCATCGCCGCCGACGACGATCGACGCGTCGTGTCCGTAGAGGTCGAGCTCGTGTGGTTCGGCGCGCACCCGATCGTCCGAGAGCGCGTCGCGAAGGTCGTCGACGAGCGCGTCGCGCACATCGTCGACGCGAACGCTGCCGGCTCCCATGGATCCATCTTGCCCCCAACTAACGTGCAGCCGGTGAAGACGACCTCCCGACGATCTGCACGAGTGGATCTCCTTCGACGATCCCGACGAAGAGCGCACGTGGATGTTCGACGTCACGTTCCTCTCGCAGTCCGTGGACCTGCATCTTCGGCCAGCGGATGCCAGGGCGTGCTGACCGAAGCCAGCGCCCGAGCTCGTGCAGGGCTGCTGCTCGTACGGCGCGCACTTCACCGACAACGCCGATCGCCGGCGCACCGAGCGGCTGGCGAAGAAGCTGACGCACGGACGAGTGGCAGTTCAAGAAGCAGTCCGACCGGCGCGGCGGGCCGATCAAGGTCAACGACGACGGCGAGTCGGTCACCCGGCTCGTCGACGGGGCGTGCATCTTCCTCAACCGCCCGGGCTTCGACGGCCGGCCCCGGCTGCGCGCTGCACCAGGCCGCGCTCGCGCCGGCGACGAGCGTCCGATCGACTGGAAGCCCGAGGTGTGCTGGCAGCTGCCGCTGCGCCGCATCGACGAGACCGACGAGTACGGCCACGTCACGTCGACCGTTCGGGAGTGGAAGCGCCGGGACTGGGGCGAGGGCGGCGACGAGTTCCACTGGTGGTGCACCGACTCGCCACGAGGCCTTCGTGGCGACAGCGACCGGTGTACGAGACCATGCGCGACGAGCTCGTCGAGCTGGTCGGCGAGACGCCCTACCGGATGTTCGTCGAGCTGGTCCGGCGCCGGAACGGCACCTCGCTTGCCGCACCCCGCGCTCAAGGTTCGGCCCGTCACGGCCGAAGTAAGGAGGCGATGCTCTCGCTTCACCGCCGACGAGCTGGCGAGGGCCGCCGATGAGCTCGACATGGTCTACCCCGCCCACGTGCTCGACCAGCTCGTGGCCGCCATCGACGCCGGAAAGCACGTGGTGCTCACCGGCCCGCCGGGCACGGGCAAGACCACCCTGGCCTACCTGGCCGCCGACGTGGGCACAGCAGGCGATGCTGTGCACCGGCTACCTCCCGACCACGGCGACCACCGAGTGGACGACGTTCGAGACCATCGGTGGCTTCCAGCCCACGGCCGAGGGGTTCATCTACCGGCCCGGGCTGTTCGTCGAGGCGATCGAGTCCGGGCAATGGCTCGTGATCGACGAGCTCAACCGGTCGAACTTCGACCGCGCCTTCGGCCAGTTGTTCACCGTGCTGTCCGGCCAACCAGTCGTCCTGCCGTTCAAGCGCGCCGGCCAGGGCAAGCCGTTGTCGATCGTGCCCCACGGCGTCGAGCCTCCCCACGACACCGAGCCGATCCGGGTGCCGCCCCGTTGGCGGATCGTGGCGACCATGAACGTCTTCGACAAGAACCTCCTGTTCGAGATGTCGTACGCGCTGATGCGCCGGTTCGCGTTCATCGAGGTCACGTCGCCGACCGAAGACGTGTTCCACCGCCTGCTCGAGGGACCCGGCGCCGTCGTGCGACGTCTGCTGCCGTTGCGGGCTCACCGCGATCTCGGCCCCGCGGTCTACCTCGATGCCGCCAGGTTCGCTGCGCGCCGCGCCGCCAGACAGCCCGACCGAGTCGCGCCTGCTCTACGAGACCTTCTACGCGTTCTTCCTCCCTCAGTTCGAGGGCATGGACGACGCCCGCGCCGCTTCGCTGTACCGCACGATTGCCGCGGTGCTCGACCCGCCCGAGCAGCAGGAGGCGCAGCGGACGATCATGGAGGTCCTCGGCGTCGACGTGATCCCGTGAGTGGGCCGTCATGACGTCTGAGGCGACGATCGAGTTGTGGAACAGGCTCGAGCGGCCGTTCGATCCGATCAACGCGGTGGAAGCCATCACCGGCTTGCATCGCACCGCGGCGCGCCAGTTCGTCGGGGTCCGGCTCGCGACGTCACGCGAGGCCGATCAACTGCTCGACCGCATGCACGACGATCGTTCGATCGCTTGGCGGTGGCGACCACGTCGAGTCCGACACGATCGGACGGCGACGTTCGCGGTCCGATCTTGTGGAGCGAGACGATCGCTGCACGCGCCGCGAGTCCCGGCGCCGGCAACGTCTTCATCTGCGCCTCGCCGGCGAAGGCGTACGACACGGACGAGAACCAGGTGCTCGTCCACGCCCTCGGCGCCGCTTCGTGACGCGGCCCGCGCTGCGGATCCGACCGGCCACTCGCACGGTGACGACGATGTCATCCGTCACGCTCGCTACAACGGTACGCGGGCGATCCGGGCGCTCGACCACCGAACACTCGCATCGGTACGACACCGCCGCCCCACCGCGCGCGCCATGCAGAAGGCACGAGCCGGCATGCGGGCCCGCTACTACCGGCCGGCCGTCGCCGTGATCGAACGCCGTGACGATCCCGTCGATGCGTCGACCGTGATGGAGCAGTGCGACGAGATCACCCGCCGGAAGCACGAGCTGTTCGTGGCCGTGGCCGATCGCCTGGGCGAGCCGACGGTTCGCGTGGTCGGGGCCACGCTTCGAGCCGGGCCGCTCCGCTACGTGCCCGAGCACCACGCCGAGAGCGGAACGCGCCACGGGATCCTGCTCGGCGACCTCGTGCTCGATGTGGGTCACGACGTCGACCAGGCAGTCGAGCTGTACCGCAGATCGCTGGCCTGAGCGAGTCCGCCACCATCCGGTGACGGCGATGCCACGTCGGAAGGGTCAGATGGCCCATGTCGACGGTGCCCGGATCTGCCGACCGGCATCGCATGCGCTCTCGCCTCAAGACGTTCACGGCATTCGCCGCAACACTCGTGATCGGCGGCGTCGTCGTGATGGGCTGGGCAGTCGCCGCTTCGGCCGCGCCCCGGGCCAAGGTGGCGTACTGCCACGCGACCCCGTCGCACTACGTGTACCACCAGACCGCCGCAGACTCGATCATCAAGAGCGGCCACAGCAGCCACCCCGATGACATCATCCCGCCCTTCGACTACGACGGCGGGCATTTCGACGGGCTCAACTGGCCCCAGGGCAAGGCGATCCTCGATGCCCACTGCGTCGTGAGCGACCAGGGGCCCACCACCACCCCGCCGCCAAGACACCACCCCGCCCCAAGACACCACCCCGCCCCAAGACACCACCCCGCCCCACAGACACCACCCCGCCCCAAGACACCACCCCGCCCCGAGCAGACACCACCCCGCCCCAAGACACCACCCCGCCCCAAGACACCACCCCGCCCCAAGACACCACCCCGCCCCAGGACACCACCCCGCCCCAAGACACCACCCCGCCCCAGGACACCACCCCGCCCCAGGACACCACCCCGCCCCAGGACACCACCCCGCCCGATAGCGACGGTCAGACCACTACCACGAACGTGTCGCCCGTCATCGTGGATGCGAGCTCGACGACCCAGCTGCCGCCGTCCAACGGAGGCGCCGGTACGGGCTCGGCGGCGACCGGCGCGCCGACTGTGAGCGACGTGGGCCTGGCCAGGACGGGCACCAGCTCGTCTGCGCCGCTGGCGGTCATCGGAGCCGGACTGGTGCTCACCGGAACGGTGATGCTCGCCGCCGCGAAGCGCCGCCGCCGCTACATCTGAGAGCTTCCGGCGACCGGTGCTCGGTCCCGTGAAGGTATGACGTCTCGAGCAGTTTCGGGACCGAGCAGAAGCCGACCGAGCGAACGCCAGTGAGCCGGGCGGCGATGGGGCAGGCGCCGCAGGCGCCGAGGGGGCGCAGCCCCCAGGGAGTAGAGCTCAGGTCCTCGCGGCGCGGCGTCGGGCGTGCTCGCGGAGCTGCCGCTTGCGCACGCGGAGCGATGCCGGCGTCACCTCGACCAGCTCGTCCTCGGCGATGAACTCGATCGCGGTTTCGAGTGAGAGGAGCCGCGGCGGGTTGAGCTTGATCGCGTCGTCGTGACTGTGCGTGCGGATGTTGGTCTTCTGCTTCTCTCGCGTGACGTTCACGACCATGTCGTCCGGGCGCGCGCTCTCGCCCACGACCATGCCCTCGTACACGTCCTTGCCCGGGCCCAGGAAGAACTCGCCGCGCGCCTGGAGATTGTCGAGCGCGTAGCCGGTGGTCGTTCCGGCGCGATCGGAGATCAGGGCCCCACCCTGGCGGTGTGGCAGCTCACCCGCCCACGGCACCCATCCGGCGTTGTGTTGATGGATGAGAGCGGTGCCGCGCGTCGCGGTGAGCAGCAGCGAACGGAACCCGATCAGTCCCCGCGCTGGTGCTTCGAAGGTGAGGATGGACCGGCCCGGGTCGCCGGGCCGGATGTCGACCACCTGCCCCTTGCGGGGGGCGACAGCTTGCGTGACCGTCCCGACGTGGTCGTCGGGCACGTCGACGACCACTCGTTCGAGGGGCTCGTGGCGTGTGCCGGCGATGTCGCGGACGATCACCTCCGGACGGCTGACCTGCAGCTCGTATCCCTCTCGCCGCATCGACTCGATGAGCACGGCCAGCTGCAACTCACCACGTCCGGCGACGGAGAGCACGTCGGGCGAGTCCGTCTCCTCGACGCGGATCGAGACGTTGCCGAGCACCTCGCGGTCGAGCCGATCACGGAGATGACGCGACGTGAGATAGCGGCCCTCGCGTCCTGCCAACGGAGACGTGTTCACGGCGAAGGTCATCCGCAGTACCGGCTCGTCGACGGCGAGCCGCGGCAACGGCTTCGGGTCGGACGGATCGGCCAGCGTGTCGCCGATCTCGACCTCCGGGAAACCCTGCAATCACGAACAGGTCGCCCGCGGCGCGCGTGTCGACCTCGGTTCGAGTGATCCCGTCGAAGCCGAGCAGCTGCGTGAGCCGCCGCACGAGCGGCGGCTGACCCTCCGACGTCTCCTCGTCGCACAACGCGACGTTCTCGCCCCGTCGAAGCGTGCCGTCCACGACCCTGCCGATCGCCAGCCGGCCCAGGTAGTCGGAGGCGTCCAGGTTCGTGACGATTGCCTGCAGCGGAGCGGCAGGATCGCCCGACGGCGCGGGGATGGAGTCGACGATCGCCTGGAACAGGGGTGTGAGGTCGGCGTCTTCGGCATGGAAGGCCAACGCCCTTCACGGCCCTTCCCTCGCGAGCAACGGCGGAGATGACGGGAAAGTCGAGCAGTTCGACCGGAGGATGCAGGTCGAGAAAGAGCTCTTCGACGTCCTCGAGCACCTCTTGCGGGCGGGCGTCGTGACGGTCGACCTTGTTCAGCACGAGCACCGTCGGCAGACGCGCGGCGATTGCCTTGGACAGGACGTAGCGCGTCTGCGGCAGCGGTCCCTCGGCGGCGTCGACGAGTAGCAGCACGCCGTCGACCATGGCGAGCGCGCGCTCGACCTCCCCGCCGAAGTCGGCATGCCCAGGCGTGTCGACGAGGTTCAGGCGCACGCCGTTCCACCGGACCGATGCCGCCTTTGCGAGGATCGTGATGCCTCGCTCGCGCTCCTGGTCGTTCGAATCGAGCACGCGGTCGACGAGGTCTTGGTTGGCACGGAAGACACCGGTGGCGCGCAGCATCGCATCGACCATGGTCGTCTTGCCGTGGTCGACGTGCGCGACGAGCGCGACGGTGCGAAGGGGTTCGTTCACTGCAATCGGGATTTGTCGGGGGTCGCCGTCAGCAGACGGAGGACGAAGCGGTCGTGAAGGTCAGAATCCGTCCTGATCGCTGTCCGCTTCTTCCTTGCCGACGAGACACCAGCTGGCGTGGTCTGCTCCGGGGATGGCGCCACACTCGACGCACGGTTCGGTGTCCTCCGGGCCGAAGAGCGCGTCGAGATTGTCGTTGGTCCGCTTGAGCGCGCGCGCTTCTTCGAAGCGACGATGACGACCCTTCTTCACGGGCCAGCTCCCACGTTGATGGCTGGTGTTCGGCCCTGCATTGTAGCCAGAGCCGGGGACACCCCGACATGACACCCCGTGACGCCTCCCCCCTACGCTCACGGCGATGAACGGCGCTGGGACGAGTCACCCGTGGTGGCAGACGGCCGTGGTCGAGCAGTTGTACCCCCGGTCCTTCGCCGACTCGAACGGCGACGGCGTCGGTGATCTCGAGGGCATCCGCCGCCATCTCGACCACCTCGCCTGGCTCGGCGTGGACGCCATCTGGCTGTCGCCGTTCTTCCGGTCGCCCATGGCGGACTTCGGCTACGACGTCTCCGACTACTGCGACGTCGACCCGCTGTTCGGCACGCTCGCCGACTTCGACGCGCTGGTGGCCGACGCCCACGCCAAGGGACTCAAGGTCGTCATCGACTGGGTCCCGAACCACAGCTCGGACCGCCATCCGTGGTTCGTCGAGTCGCGCTCGTCTCGCGACAACCCGAAGCGGGACTGGTACATCTGGCACGACCCGGCGCCCGACGGCGGCCCGCCGAACAACTGGATCTCGGCCTTCACCGACGGCGGGAGCGCCTGGACCTTCGACGGCACGACCGGGCAGTACTACCTCCATCTCTTCCTTCCGCAGCAGCCGGATCTCAACTGGCGCAACCCTGAAGTCGCCGAGGCGATGCACGACACGCTGCGGTTCTGGCTCGATCGCGGCGTCGACGGCTTCCGGATGGACGTGGTCCACGGCATCGTCAAGCGCGCGGACCTCGCGGACGTCGAAGAGGGCTTCGCACAGATGGTCGACGAGAGCCGCTTCGACCCTCCCGCGATCCATCAGCGCCTGCGCGAGATTCGCACGCTGCTCGACAGCTATCCCGGTGATCGAGTCAGCGTCGGTGAGGTCTACATCCTTTCGACGGCGAAGGTCGCGACGTACTACGGCGACGGCGACGAGCTGCACCTCGCGTTCAACTTCCCGCCTCTGTACGCACCTTGGGACGCGCGCAAGTGGCGCACGCGCATCGAACGTGTGCAACAGGAGCTCGACCCACGTGGTGCATGGCCGACATGGGTGCTGTCGAACCACGACAACCCGCGCCATCGCACGCGCTACGGCTCCGAAGCCAGAGCCCGCGCCGCCGCGGTGCTGTTGCTCACCTTGCGGGGCACGCCGTTCCTCTACCAAGGCGAAGAGCTCGGGCTCGAGGATGCGGTCGTGCCACCCGATCGCGTCGTGGACCCGGGTGGACGTGACGGGTGTCGCGCGCCGATTCCGTGGACGGTCGACGCGCCCCACGGCTGGCAAGGGCACGAGCCTTGGCTTCCGTTTCCGCCGTCGCCCGGCGAACGGTCGGTCGAGGCGATGACAGCCGATCCCCGCTCGATCACACACCTCTACCGAGACCTTCTGGCATTGCGTCGTTCCTGCGCCGGGCTGCAGCGCGGCGACCTTCGGCTCCTCGATGCGCCCGACGGGGTGCTCGCGTACGAGCGCACGACAGCCGACGGCGACGGCGACGACACGCTCACGGTCGTCGTCAACTTCACGACGGCGTCGATCGCGTACGAGCACGCAGGCGAGATCGCGGTGTCGAGCGTCGCGGGCCGCGACCCCGGACCGTTCGACGGCACCCTCGCCCCAGACGAAGCCGTCGTCCTGCGCTCGTCCTGAGCTCGAATGTTGGTGCGATTGTGGGGCCCTGGCCCCACAATCGACCCGAAGTTCGGCGGAGGTGGCTACCGGTCTTCGAGCACGCAGACCGCCGCGTCCGTCGAACGCGATCGCAGCCCGACCCTCGACGAGACGGCGGATGTCCTGTCCGAGGACCTCTGCGCGCCAGCCGTGCGCGAGGCGAGCGCGCTCGTCGCCCCGCAACAACGCCTCCACGTCCGCTCTGGTCGCGAGCAGGGTCGGGTCGATGTGGAGCTGGCGGCCGAGCTGTGCGACCCAGGCGCTGATCAGGGAGATCGCAGGACGCAGATCCCGGTCGACGTCGCCCGCCGCGGGGACGCGCAAGCGGTGCCGAGGGAGCGCGAGCCCTTCGGCCACCGCGGCGAGCAGTTCGCCGGGAACCGACCCTCTGAGATGGCGCTCATCGAGCCCGCGCACGCGGCGGAGCGCTTCGAGATCCGCCGGTGGACGCTGCGCGATGCCGACCAGGGCCAGATCGGGCAGGACGAACCGAACCGGCTGATCGAGCTCGGAGGCTCGGCGCTCACGCCACGCGGCGACGGACTGTGCGACGCCCATGGCGCGACCGCGGAGCTGACGCGACTCCTTGATCTTCCACCACGCCTCCTCCGGGTCGCGCGGCACCGCGGCCCGGCGGAGCAGTTCCGCGCACTCGTCTTCGGCCCACGTCTCGCGTCCGTCGCCGGTGAGTCGCTCGACCAACCAGCGACGCAGCGCAAGGAGATACGCGACGTCGGAGGCCGCGTACTCCTGTTGATCGCTGCTCAAGGGCCGGCGCAGCCAATCGGCCAGGCGGTCGCCCTTGGGGAGTCGCACGGACAGGACCCCCTCGACGAGTGTCACCAGCGACGGGTTGCTGTATCCCGCGAAACCGGCCGCGATCTGGGTGTCGTACACGTGCGCCGGGAGGGCCCCGCAGGCTCGGATCAGGACCTCGAGGTCCTGCGCCGCGGCATGCATGACGATCGTTGCCGGCCCGGTGATCACGGGCCGTAGCGGAGTCAGGTCGACGCGCCGAGCGCGTCGACGAGTGCGATGTTGGCCTCGCCCCAGCCCACTTGCAGCAGTGCGAGGTGCGGATGGTAGGAGCGCTCGCGGTGGAACTCGGTGTCGAGCGCGATCTCCGATTCAGCACCGAGCGCGTCGACGAGCTTGCTCAGCTCGCCCGCGCTGTCGACCCACCAATGGCTCACCCCGGGCCGGAATCGACCGGACGCCCCGCCTCCACCCAGGCGCGGCTCCCGCCGCGCACGTTCACCGTGTCGTGTCCCTGCCGGTTGAGGTACTCGACGGCTCGAGCGCTGCGGCTACCGGTCTTGCAGATCACGTAGACGGTCTCGTCGTCAGGAATCTCTTCGATGCGCTCGGGTACCTCCGGCAAGGGGATCAACCGAGCGCCTGGCACCCGAAAGCTCTCGAACTCGTCGGGGTTGCGGACGTCGATGAGAACGACGCCCTGCTCGCGCAACTCGGCGAGCTCGTCGACGTCGATCTCGGGCACTGCCACCGGGTCACACGCTACCTGCCGTCAGGGAGATCCTCGGGCACGTCGGCGTCAGCGAACCCTGCTCCGGTGACGTCCAGATAGCGGACGTCGAGGCCGACGGCGGCGCCGCGGATCGATCGTTCGCCGTCGTCGAACGCGGAGCGCAACGGCGGAAGGCACGCCTCGCGCCACCAGGCGCCGTGCAGCCACTGGGCTCGGTTCCCGACCACGGGGATGATCGCCGCGGCGACGGCTCGTCCGCCCTCCGCAGCATCGACCAGACGCTCGACGGCGGCGATCGACGGGTCGATCAGATCGCAGGCGAGCACCACGACGAGATCGTGCGCCGCCTCCCTCGAACGCGGTGACGAGTCCGCCGAGGGGGCCCTCGCCGGGACGATCGTCGGGCACCAACCGCACGCCATGCGACCGCGAGCGCGGGGTCGCCACCGACGCAGAACACCTCGGCGGCGCCGGCGCCCCAGAGCGCGTCTGCGACCCGCTGTGCCATCGGTCGCCCGTCGATCTCCAACAGCGCCTTGTCACGGCCCATCCGCCGGCTCGAACCGCCGGCCAAGACCGCTCCGGACCAATCGGTCAACGGTCGACGGAGAACCCGACCTTGCCGGCGTCACGGCCGTGCACGGCTTCGAGCGGATCCTGGAGGTCGCCGAAGTATCCCAACGCGTACGCGGCACGGCTGTACCCGACGAGCTTGGCGAGCTCGAGCGGCAGCTCGCGAGCCACGTCCGGCGGGCACGCGAGGTACTGGTTCTCCTCCTGCCGTAGCCACGCGAGCGTGTAACCCACGTTGATGCCGAGGCGGTGCGCCTCGGACCGGTTGGCACCGCCGCCGTGGTACACGGACCCCACGTAGACGAACACCGATCCTTTCGGCATGGCCGCCCCGACCGTCTCGGAGTGGTCCGGCCGCAGCTTGTCCGCCCAGCGGTGGCTACCGGGGATCACACGGGTCGCGCCGTTGGCCTCGGTGAAGTCGGACATCGCCCACATCGTGTGGCACTCGACCTCGTAGCCCTGCGGGAAGGGGAAGAAGTCGAACGCCCATTGATCGCGATGCACGAGTTGAGCGGGCTCACCCGGGCCGATGTCGATGACCTGGGTCAGGTGCAACTGGTAGTTCGTCGAGTGCTCGCCCAGGACTCGATCGAGGGTCGCCAGCACGAGCGGGTGCGCGGCAAGCGAGCGAAAGCTCGGCGACCGGGCGATCAGGCTGCCGGTGCGTCGAGTGTTGAAGCCGCTGAACTCGTCGGGACCGGCAGCGGTCGCCGCGATGTGGGGCGCCAGCTCGTCGTGGATCGCGTCCATGGTCTCTGGCGGAACCAGCCGCTCGACCACGACGCAGCCGTCCTCGGCGAGAACCGCCGCCACTGCATCGGCATCGGTCGACGCGCCGACGGTTTGCACTGCACGCGATGCCGCCATGACTCGACTCTGGCACAACCGCGGCTTCCTGCACCGAACTCCAGGGAGAAATGGGTGCTAGAGCACCCGTTCTCACGCAACATTCGAGGACGGAGGGCGCCGACGTGGACTCGATCGACATGCAGCCGGTGGGCGTCGTACGGGGCGGGCGAGCCGAGGCGGTCGACGACGACTGGGGTGCGAGCGAGGCGACCATCGTCCTCGACGCCGATCGGTTCTCGCCGGACGTGGTCGCCGGCCTCGACGCCTTCTCGCATCTCGACGTGCTCTACGTGTTCCATCTCGTCGAGCCGGACGACGTGAACCTCGGTGCCCGACATCCACGCGGGAGGACGGACTGGCCGAGGGTCGGCATCTTCGCCCAACGGGCAAAGGCGCGGCCGAACCGCATCGGGGTGACGACGTGCGCACTGGTCGGCGTCGCCGGTCTCGAAGTTCGCGTCCGCGGCCTCGATGCCGTCGACGGCACGCCGGTGCTCGACATCAAGCCGTACATGGCGGAGTTCGGCCCGCGAGGCGACGTTCGAGAGCCCGCATGGGCGCGCGAGCTGATGGCGAACTATTGGGAGGCGTGAGCGGCGCTCACGGATGACGGCGCCAGAAGTCGTGGGGACCGCGTCCGGCCGAGAAGCCGTGCGCCTCGACCATCGCCGCGGCGTCGGGAAACCCGCGAGCAACCACATCAGGCGCATGCGCGTCGCTACCGAAGGAAACGGCGTCTCCGCCCTCCTCGTACCACCAGCGAACGATCTCCTGTCGTAGCGGGACACGCGTGTTCACCTCGAGCGCTCGTCCTGAGCGTGCGAGCGCGCGGAGCACCGACCGGAACTCTTCCTCGAAGTCGACAGGATCGAACGCCGCCGCATCGGCGGGCCAATGGCGAATCGGGTAGTCGATGTGCGCGAGCACTGCGAACACGCTGGATGCTTCGATCATGCGCTCGACCTCTTCGAGGTACGAACGCACGACCCCCGCGGCATCGAGCTCGTGAGGCGCGGCCGCGTCGTACGCGAGATCCACGACCCAGGGATCACCGTCGACGTCGAGTGAATGCAGTGACCCGAGCACGCGGTCGAACGATCCAGTCGACAGCAGGCCGTCGGTCTGGGTCACGAACCAGTGCGGCTCCCCCAGCTCCACGCCGGACAGGATGCGCAGGCTCGGAAAGCGCGCCCGGCAGCGTTCCACGCATGCGAGGTAGCCGTCGACGTCGAACGGCGGCGGCTCGAAGCGGCCGTCGGCACCGAGTCGATCAGCCTCAGCGGCGCGAGTTGCAGCGGGCCCGGGCAGCACCCACCGCGTGTGATCGACGTGCTCGGTGAAGGCGATCGACGGCAGGCCGAGCTCGATTGCACGAGCGCACGAGCCTTCCATCGAACCGGCGGCCGCGTCCCACGACCACTCCGTGTGCACGTGGTTGTCCGGTGGGACGGCGACGCTCACACCGCCACCTTGCCCACGTGCGTGTGACGTTGACCAGTGGACGGGCCACGATGACGATGGCGTCTGTGGAGATCACGTGCGTCACGGTCGACTGCGCCAACCCCGGCAAGGTCGCCGCATTCTGGAACGAAGCCCTGAGCTGGGGCGGCGTCGCCGCCGCTCCGGACGGATCCGGTGCAGTGTGCGGACCTCCGGGCGGCGGCATCTACCTCGAGTTCGTACGTGTTCCGGAGCCGAAAACGATCAAGAACCGCGTGCACCTCGGCTGCTCCGCAGGAGCACCTCGCGGAACTCGACGCAACGATCGAGCGTCTGGAGCGGCTCGGCGGCACGGTGGCCTGGGAGGAGGAGTTCCCTCCCGAGGTCGCTCGCGTGTATCGCAACGTCGTCCTGCACGACGTCGAGGACAACGAGTTCTGCCTGAGCGGCGGGACGCTGCCAGGCTCGTCCGCTCAACCTCCGTAGCTCATGCGCGTGTCCTCCATGCGCAGCACCGGGGTGTCCTCCGCCTTCTGGAACTGCGCGTTGACGACCTCGCCCACGAAGAACGTGTGCCCGCCGCAGTCGACCTGCTCGCGCACGGAGCACTCGATGAACGCAACCGCTTGATCGAGCACCGGCACGCCTGTCGCCGGGCCGTCGTGGAACGGGAAGTCGTTCAACGTCCCCGCGTCGACGTCGACGTCCACCGGCTTCGTGAACTTGCGGACGATGGCGCGGTCTTCGCGGTCGATCGTGCAAACCGTGAATGCGCCGCCGCCGGACACGAGCTCGTGCGTCACCGCTGACTTCTCGACCGAGATGCCGAGCAACTTCGGATCGAAGCTCACCTGGGTGCACCAGTTCAAGGTCATCAGGTTGCGGCGGTCACCGGAGCGAGATCCGACGACGTAGAGGCCTGACGGGAACGTCCACAGCAACCGCCGTGCGCAGCTTGTCGTACTCGTCGCGTTGTTCGTCGGTCTCGACCCCGTCGGGAAACGGGCCGATCGGTCCAGTGCCTCCGGGTGCGGCCACGGAGCGGACCTTACGTGCCTGCTTCGGCTTCGGTGGCTTCGCCTGCTCTTCGGCTTCGACGGCGTGCGCTCGCTAGAGCGGTAGGGCCTCTTCGGCCGCGCCGCGAGAGCGAGGAGCGCCGTTCCTCAGGCCGCGATCGTGCCATGCCACGACCCCGATGCCCGCACGGGGGCTTACAACCGGTCCACGCGGGTACCCAGGGACGAAGCGAGCCGTCCACCCGGAGGAGCAACTCATGTTCATCATCGGAATCTTGCTGTTGGCCGCAGCCGTCGTGGTCGGCATCGAGATCGGAATATCGAACGACCGGCAAGTCGACGTCGAAGCGTTCAATCACGTCTGGTCGTCGAACCCGGCGGCCGCCTTCCTCGTCGGCGTCGTCACCGCGCTGGTCGGCGCGTTCGGCCTGTGGCTGACGTTCGCCGGCATGCGCCGCAGTCGAGTCCGCCGTCGTGAGCGTCGCGCCGAGATCGCCGAGCGTGATCGTCTTGCCGACGAACGCCGGCGCGAGATCGACGCCATGTCGACCGCGGGGCGCGGTGATCGCGAGAACCGTGCCGTCGAGGACCGTGACGTCGACGACCGCACCGTCGCCGCCGACTATGGCGATCGTGATCGGGACGATCGTGACCGGGAGCGTGTGCCGGCCGATCGCCGCGACGACGTCGACCTGCGTGACCAGCGCGACGACGGCGCCATGAGTCGCGAAGCCGAGCACCACGACGCGATGCACCGCAGCGACCGCTGATCCCTGTTCCTGTGCCCCGCCGGCGTACACGGCTCCCGTGTCCGCCGGCGGGGCAAAATCGCGTCTGGGGTAGGTTTCCATCGTGGAGCGGCGCGGGCTTCTGACCGTCGACGAGCTACGCGCCGAGGTCGTGCGCGGCGACGTCGACACCGTCCTCATCGGCTTCACCGACATGCAGGGACGCCTCCAGGGCAAGCGCCTCCACGCCCGTTACTTCCTCGACGAGGTGCTCACACACGGAAGCGAGGCGTGCAACTACCTGCTCGCCATCGACGTCGACATGCACACCGTCGACGGCTACGAGCTTGCTTCGTGGGAACGCGGCTACGGCGACTTCGTCCTGGTGCCGGACCTGGGCACGCTGCGGCGGCTTCCCTGGCATGACGGCACGGCGCTCGTGCTCGCCGACGTCGCGTGGGAGAACGGCGAGGCCGTGCGGCCGTCGCCCCGTCAGGTGCTCGAGCGGCAGCTCGACCGGCTCGCGGAGCGAGGCTGGACGGCGATGGTCGGCACCGAGCTCGAGTTCATCGTCCTGGCGAACAGCTACGAGGACGCATGGTCGAAGGGCTACCGCGATCTCGAGCCGGCCAACCAGTACAACGCCGATTACTCGATCCTGGCGACGTCACGCATCGAGCCGCTGCTTCGTCGCATCCGCAACTCGATGACCGAAGCGGCCATGGTCGTCGAGTCCGCCAAAGGCGAATGCAATCTCGGCCAGCACGAGATCACGTTCCGCTACGACGAGGCCATGGTCACCTGCGACAACCACGTCGTCTACAAGAACGGCGCGAAAGAGATCGCCGCGCAGCAACAGATGGCCATCACGTTCATGGCGAAGCTGAACCAGCTCGAGGGCAGCTCCTGTCACATCCACCTCAGCCTGCGCGACGAAGCCGGCGCGCCGATCATGGCCGAAGATCGAACCGGCATGTCCGCGCTCATGGAGCACTTCCTCGCCGGTCAACTCGCTGCGATGCGCGAGCTCTGTCTGTTCCTCGCGCCGAACATCAACTCGTACAAGCGTTATCAGCCGGAGACGTTCGCGCCGACGGCAGTTCGTTGGGGTCGCGACAACCGAACGTGCTCGCTTCGAGTCGTGGGGCACGGCGAGTCGCTGCGCATGGAACATCGCGTTCCCGGCGCGGACGTGAACCCGTATCTCGCGGTTGCCGCGCTCGTCGCGGCCGGTTTGCACGGCATCGAACACTCGCTTCCACTCGAACCGGCGTGCACCTCCAACGCGTATGCCGAACCCGGCGCGCGAGTGCCGACCACGCTGCGCGACGCGCTCGACTTGTGGAAGTGCAGCTCGATCGCCCGAGGCGCGTTCGGTGACGACGTCGTCGACCACTACGCCAACATGGCGCGGGTCGAGCTGGCGGCGTTCGACGCCGCGGTCACGGACTGGGAGCGCTACCGGGGCTTCGAGCGGCTGTGACGGGCAGGCTCGACGGCAAAGTCGCGGTCGTGACCGGCGCCGGCAGCGGCATCGGCCTCGCCACCGTGCGCCGCTTCGCCGCCGACGGTGCCCGTGTCGTGTGCGCTGACGTCGACGAGTCCACCGGCCGCGCCGCGGCGCAGGAAGTCGACGGTCTGTTCGTGCGGGTGGACGTGACGTCCGAGACGGATGTGCGAGCCATGTTCGCCACCGCGACCGATCGAGTACGGCGGCATCGACATCTCGTTCCACAACGCCGGGATCTCACCACCCGATGACGACTCGATCCTCGACACGGGTCTCGACGTGTGGCGTCGAGTGCAAGAGGTGAACCTGACCTCGGTGTACCTGTGTTGCCGTCATGCGATCCCGCGGCTGCAAGCGCGCGGCGGTGGATCGATCATCAACACCGCCTCGTTCGTCGCCGTGATGGGCGCGGCGACGTCGCAGGTCTCGTACACGGCATCGAAGGGAGGCGTGCTCGCGCTCTCCCGGGAGCTCGGCGTGCAGTTCGCAGCGCGAGAGGATCCGGGTGAACGCACTGTGTCCCGGTCCGGTGAACACGCCGATGCTGCAGGAGCTGTTCGCCAAGGATCCCGAACGTGCCGCCCGTCGACTCGTACACATCCCCATGGGGCGTTTCGCCGAGGCATCGGAGATCGCGGCGGCGGCGGCGTTCCTGGCCAGCGACGACGCGTCGTTCATCACCGCGTCCACGTTCCTGGTGGACGGCGGCATCTCCGGCGCTTACGTCACGCCGCTCTGATCACGCCTCCGCGTCGGGAGGCCAGGACGGATCGAGTTGGTACAGGAACTGCAGGCACCGATCGGCTTCGTCCTCCTCGCCGATGGCAGCCGCGATCCGTTGCAAGCCCGCCAGCGACCGCAGGAAGCCGCGGTTCTCGGGATGTTCCCAGCGCACGTACCCGGATCCCCGCCAGCCGTTCTGCCTGAGGCGGTCGAGGCCCCGGTGATAGCCGACGCGGAACGCGGCGTACGCCTCGATGTCGTCGCGGGCGAATTCGCCCAGCCGGCCCCAGCCGTCGAGAAACCGGGGCCAGCGAGCGACGACCGGCGCGATGGCGTCGCGCCGCTCTGCGGGCTCCGTCGCCAGCGCGGCATCGAGCGCCGCAACCGCCTCGCGAGGTTCGGGGTCCAGCACGGTCTCGGGCGGACCGGAGCCAGAGAAGGACACGGAGCGCGGTTCCGACATCGACTGCAAGCTACTGCCGGCGCACAGCCCGCTCGTCGAGCAGGTCGCTGCTCGCCCGGTACGCGTTCGCGATGAGCTCCTCGCTGTGACTGAAGTCGTTGAACGGCAACCGCGGTGGCTCGCCGGTCGGCAACAGCAACGCATCGACATCCGGCGGCAACGCATGCAGGTCACGGATGAATCGGTGACGGCGCGCGATCCAGTACGCCTCGAGGGCCGCGTCGAAGGGTCGCTTCGGTTCGAGCCGCGGACGGTCGAACGTGCCGACGTGCAGCACGTAGATCTTGGTCGAGCCCCAATCGACGGCACGCGAGATCGGGATGTCGTTGACGATCGCGCCGTCGCGGTAGCGAACGCCGTCGATGACGACGGACGGATAGACCGAAGGGATCGCGGACGAGGCGAGGATCGCATCGACCAACGAGCCGTCGGTCGAGCCACACCTCAGCGGCTTCGTCGACGGCGGTGACGACACACTCGAAGTGCACGACGAGCTCGTCGAACTGCCTTGCGGTCAAGAACGACTCGACGAGATCGCGCAACGGGCCCAAGGTGTGGAGCGCCTCGCCCCGCCTCGCGAACTGCACCGCGGTCGAGAACCAGCCGGTCGGCATGACGTCCTTGCCGTGCAGGCTCTTCCACAGTTCGATGAGACGATCGACGTTGGCGAGCGTCGGGTCCTCGCACAGTCCCGCGCCGTTCAGGGCGCCGACGGAGCATCCGAAGACGGCGTCCGGGGTGATGTCGCGCTCGAGCAGCGCTCGGAGCATGCCGACCTGGACCGCGCCGAGGTTCCCGCCGCCCCCCAGGACGAACGCCGTGGTCATTCGAGACGGCGCCGCAGCGGATGCAGTTCCGGAACCTCGACGAGCACCAAGTGCAACCCGTCCGGGTCCTCGATCACCATCTCGCGCAGTCCCCACGGCATCGTCTTCGGCGGCGCGAGGACGTTCACGTCACCGGTCGACGCGAGCCGGTCGTGTTCGGCGTCGACGTCGGGCACCTGGAGCCACAGCGTCATCGGAAGCGGTTCGTCGCCGTTGTGACGAGCCGCGCCGCGCGCTGGTCAGCTCGAGGAAGCCGCCACCGAGGAACAGGACGATGCCGGTGACCCGTCCTGCGGTGCCGTACTCGCGGTAGATCCGAAGCCCGAGCACGTCGGTGTACCACCGCCGTGATCGTTCGAAGTCGAGCGGCGACAGCAGAACGCGGCTCGACAGGACTTCCATGGCGATGACCCTACGGCACTACCTTCGTCGGTCCATGCAGCTCCTTCTCATCCGCCACGCGCTCCCGTATCGCGTCGAGGTGGAGGAAGGGACCGCAGCAGATCCCGAGCTGAGCGACGCAGGGCATGCGCAAGCAGAGGCGCTCGCCGAGTTCCTGAGCGGTGAACACATCGACGTGCTCATCGCCAGCCCGCTGCGACGCGCGCTGCAAACCGCCGAGCACGTCGCCGCTCGCACCGGGCACGACGTGATCGTCGACGAGGAGCTTGCGGAGTTCGATCGCCATTCGCACTTCTACATCCCGTACGAGGAGTTGAAGGCCGAGAAGGACGAACGCTGGGACGACCTGGTCGCCGGACGCTGGGGCACCGACGGTGAGGTCGACCCCGCGACGTTCCAAGCCGTCGTCGTCGAGGCGGTCGAGCGCGTGATCGCGGCCAACCCCGGTCGCACGGTCGCGATCGTGTGCCACGGCGGCGTCATCAACGCCTACCTCGCGCACGTGCTCGACATCGACGGCCCGGCCGGGCCGATGTTCTTCGAACCGGCCTACACCGGTGTCTCACGCGTCATGGCCGCTCGCACCGGACAGCGCCAGTTGCGGTCGATCAACGAGCACGGCCACGTCCGCGCCCTCCTCTGAACGAACTCCGGGGATGCTCCGCCCGTTCTCCGGGTCGCCGTGGTCGCCATGACGACCACGGCGCACCACATTCCTCGGAGCGGCATTCCTCAGGAGCGGGGGACCTTCGACCAGGGGAGCTCCTTGTCGACGCGGACGTCGCCGGGAAGGCCGAGGACGCGCTCGCCGAGGATGTTCTTCATGATCTCGGTCGTGCCGCCCTCGATCGAGTTGGCACGCGCCCGCAGGAACGCCTGCTGCGGGTTCGCCCACAGCATGGCGTGCTTCGGACGGTCCATCGGGTAGCCGTCCGGCTTGATCATCCCCTCGGCGCCGAGCAGGTTCATCGTGAACGCCGAGATGTCCTTGTTGAGGTCGGCCGAGGCCGCCTTGCTGATCGAGCCCTCGGGCCCGGGAGTGCCGACGGCGCGCAACTGCTGCGCACGGATGTTGGTGAGACGGAGGACCTCGGCTCGCACCCACAGCTTCATGAGCTGATCGCGCACGGCGGGATCGTCGTATGACTTTTCCTTCCACACCTTGACCGCTTCGCCGATGAAGCCACCGCCCCGCGGCGGGATCTGTCCGCCGATCGCGACGCGCTCGTTCATCAGCGTCGTCAGCGAGACGCGCCAGCCCTCGCCGACGTCGCTGAGACGTTCGCTGTCGGGGATGCGAACGTCGGTGAAGAACACCTCGTTGAACTCGGCCTCGCCGGTGATCTGGAACAGCGGCTTCACTTCGACACCGGGCGCGTGCATGTCGACGACGAAGTAGGTCATGCCCTTGTGCTTCGGCGCGTCGGGATCGGTGCGCACGATCAACATGCCCCAGCGGGCAAGGTGCGCGAGCGTCGTCCACACCTTCTGGCCGTTGACGATCCACTCGTCACCGTCACGCACCGCACGTGCGGCGAGGCTCGCCACGTCGGAGCCTGCGCCCGGTTCGCTGAACAGCTGGCACCACACCTCTTCGCCGGTGAACAGCGGACGCAGATAGCGATCTCGTTGCTGCTCGCTGCCGTGCGTGACGATCGTCGGCGCGCCCATGCCGTAGCCGATCGGGTTGCGCCCGTACGGGAACGGGGCATGCGCCGCCACCAGCACGTCGTTGATGGCCCGCTGCAACTTCGGGCTGCCGTCGAGTCCGCCGTGGCCCTCGGGGAAGTGCACCCAGGCGAGACCGGCGTCGAACTGGGCGCCGAGGAACTCGACAACGGGAGTCTCGGCCGGGGGATGGTCGACCAGCAGCTTCTCGGTCCGTTCGACGACCTCGTCCTCAGTGATGCTCATACCCTGAAGCGTAACTTGACCGGCCGGTCAAGATCGACCCTCCACCGCCGAAAAGGCGGGGGTGTGGGGGCAGAGGCGTTCACGCCGGAGCCCCCACCTTCTGGTCGATCCGGCTCTGCCGGTCGACCAGGACCACGCCTTCGGTGTCGACCAAAGGTCGACGCCATCGACTCGGTCGGAAGGGTTTCCCTTCCGACCGAACTACGGTCGCTGCCAGAGGATGACGGTGCCGGTCCTGGGCTTGTCGAGGACCTCGGCGAGCAGCCGGTGGTCGAAGCCCGGCAGCGCGGCGATAGCGGGCACGAGACCGCCGTTGTCGGCCACCTCGTAGGCGACGATGCAGCCTCGTTCGCCGCCGCCGTCGAGGATGAACCGCAGTCGCTCCTCCCACGGGCCTCGGGGCAACGTCGTGGCCCGGACTTCCTGAAGCTCGTCCCAGCTCACCTCCTCGTACCGGCCATCCGCGAGCGCTGCGGCGCACGCCCCAGTCGTCGACGGCGAAGGAGACCGTCGCCGCGGCGGCCCGCCGTTCTGCGCGCTGATGCCGAGCCACCGCGAGGAGAGCGGCGAAGCCGCCGCCGAGGAGGAAGAGGACGAGGAGCTCCATCAGTTCAACCTTGCCCGCAGCCGCGTGGCGCCGCGCCGCGAATCATCGGCCAGCTCGGCGTGGCCCGCTTCCTCTGCGAGGAGCCCGAGCTGGTCGAGCTCCACGGCGGCTGCGACGAACCGCCCGTCGGCCGCGAGCGCGGACGCCAGCTCACGCCGTTCGTCGAGCGACACGCCCGGAATCTCGGATCGCAGCTTCAACACCCAGGCGAGGTTGCGCCGGTCACGCCGTGACAGATAGATGCCTTTCAGGTTCGCGAGCAGCCGGGCCACGATCGCGCGCAGCGCCGACCGGCGCGAGGAGCTCGTCCGAGAACTCGGCGCCACCCTGCGCCGCTGCGAACAGGGCGCGGCACCCGTCCCGATCGAGCGTCCGTCCGTCGAACGGATCCGCGTAGCGCTCGAGCGACATCGCGTCGCGCACGAGGAAGTGTCCGGGCATCCCGACGCCGGCGATCGGCACGCCGACGCGGCGGCCGATCTCCACCGCGACGATCCCGAGCGTGATCGGGATGCCGAGGCGTCGGCTGACGACCTCGTCGAGGAACGAGTTGCGAGGGTCGTAGTAGTCGTCGTGATTGCCGGTGAACTTCTCGGCGGCGAAGAGATGATCGATGACGCCGCCGAACGAACGATCCGAGCAGCGCGCTGCGATTTCGTCGAGGCGATCGATCGAGCGCCCGATGTCGACGGCCGGGTTCGCGTGCGCGGCGACGAGGAGCGCGGCCTGGTCGAGCGGGACTGCCGACTCGGGTCCTCGCATCAACGTGATGAAGCGGGCGGTGGGATCCATCGACGATGCCGGTACCGAGCTCAGGCCGGCGGTGTCGTCAACGGTGTGCGACCCGCGAACCCGTCCTCGGGCCAGTGCCACCACGCCACCGTCGGCTCACCGACCAGCCAGCAGAGCCAGTAGCCACGCCCGTTCGCCGCGCGTGCCGGGAAGTCGACGAGCCCCTGACGCACGTCGCGCAGCACGATGCCTTCCGTCTCCAACTCGGTCACCGCGTCGTGGAAGACAGACGCCTCGTCTCCCCGCGGTGTGTGGCCGTTTCCCCGCGCCTGGCCCGCGACGGCCTCCGGCGCGTTGGGACAACTCCTGTGCGCCCTGCTTGGCGCGCTCGACGACGCCCGCGACGCGCGGCAGCGCCGCGTTCGCCTCGTCGACGGTCCACCAGCGCGGTGGACGATCCGGGTCGATCACATCGAGTCCTCGCTCATTCAGCCCTGGATCACGACGAGGCGTTCCTCCGTCATCTCACGCACCGCGTACGCCGGCCCCTCGCGAGTGTTGCCGCTGTCGCGCAAGCCGCCGTACGGCATCTGATCGGTCCGCCACGTCGGAACCTCGTTCACCAGCACACCGCCGAAGTCCAACGTCCGCGCCGCCCGCAACGCGACGTCGAGCTCGTTGGTGAAGATCGCCGCCTGCAGTCCGTAGCGCGTGTCGTTCGCGAGCTGCAGCGCTTCGTCGACATCGTCGTACGCGGCGATCGCCGACCACCGGACCGAACACCTCCTCGGTGCACACCTTCATGTCCGGCAGCGACGCCGGTCAGGACGGTGGGCTCGAGCAGCCGTCCGTGCACGTTGCCGCCGACCTCCACATGGGCTCCCTCACCGACCGCCTCCTCGATCCACGAGCGCACCCGTTCGGTGTCGTCGGGTGAGATGAGCGACGACACGTCGGTGGCGTCGTCGAGCGGGTCGCCGACGACGAGAGACGAGACCTCGTGCGCGAGCGCGGCGACGAAGTCGTCGTGGATCGAACGCTGCACGTACACGCGTTGTGTCGAGATGCACGACTGTCCCGCGTGGCTGAACCCCGCGACCTTGATCTTGGACGCGGCGTTCTTCCAGTCCGCGCTGGGCTCGATGATCACCGGCGCGTTGTTGCCGAGCTCGAGTCCGACACGCTTGCGCGGCGCGCGCTCACGGATGCCCCAGCCGACGGGAGGCGAGCCCGTGAAGCTGATCAGCGCGACATCGGGATGGTCCACGAGCGCGTTGCCCACCTCGCCGCCGCTTCCCGTCACGACGTTGAGCCACCCGGGCGGAAGGCCGCACTCGTCGAGCAGGAGGTCGGCCAGCGCGATGCCCGAGAACGGCGTCTGACTCGCGGGCTTGAGGACGACGGGACACCCCGCCGCGATCGCCGGCGCAAGCTTGTGCGCGACCAGGTTCAAGGGGAAGTTGAACGGGCTGATCGCGCCGACGACGCCGACTGGTACGCGCAGGACGAAACCGAGCTTGCCTTCGCCCACCTCGCTCGCATCGATCGGCACCATCTCGCCGGTCAGCGTGCGGGCCACCGCCGCCGAGAACTGGAACGTGCTGACCGCGCGCGTCGCCTCGACCCGAGCCGTCTTGATCGGCTTCGCGGCCTCGACGGAGATGGTGTGGGCGAACTCCTCGTGACGCTCCTCGAGCAAGGTCGCGGCGCGATCGAGGATCTCGGCGCGACGCCACGGCGGCAGTGGCTCGCGGCGAAGGACGCTCGGACGCGGCTCGAACGGCACGGTCGACATCCGCCGTGGTGCACTTCGGCACCCGCCCGATCGTCGAGCCGTCATACGGGTCTGACGACCTCGATCGACTCGTCGGAGCGATGTCGCTCACCCGCCAGCGGATCCCGCGTTGTTCGCTCACTACTCCGTTCGCTCATGTCGTTTCCCCTGCCCCGAACCGGGCATGCTTGAACCACGACCCAACACCGAGACCGTGGAGGTTGCCCCGATGGCACTCGCCCCGATCATCGAATCCGTGCTCGGCACCGATCTTCCGGTGGCAGTGCGAGCCTACGACGGCAGCGCGATCGGTCCACCCGATCCCCCGGCCACCATCTATCTGCGCTCCCCCGACGCGTTGCGCCGGATCATCACCGCGCCGGGTGAGCTGGGCTTCGCCCGGGCCTACGTCGCGGGTGACCTCGACCTGGAGGGCGACATCTTCGCGGGACTCACGCTGCGCGATCGCCTCCCCGACGTCAAGCTCCATCCGCAGCAGCTCCTCGCGGTCGCTCGTGAGCTCGGCTGGCGAAACCTGCGCCCGTTGCCACCCCCACCAGAAGAGGCGCGCCTCCACGGCCGTCGCCACTCCGTCGTGCGTGACCGAGCGGCCGTCTCACATCACTACGACGTCTCGAACGACTTCTACCGGCTGTTCCTCGGCCCGTCGCTCACGTACTCGTGCGCCGTGTTCAGCGACGGCGACATGTCGTTGGAGGACGCGCAGGCGAGCAAGTACGAGTTGGTGTCGCGCAAGCTCGATCTGCAGCCGGAGATGCGGCTCCTCGACGTCGGCTGCGGCTGGGGTGGCATGGTGATGCACGCGGCCGAGGCGCACGGCGTGTCCGCCGTCGGCGTCACGGTCTCGATCCGCCAGGTCGAGCTCGCGTCGAAGCGCGTCGCCGAAGCGGGGCTCGCCGATCGCGTCCAGATCCGCAACCAGGACTACCGGCTGGTGAGCGACGGTCCGTTCGACGCCATCTCGTCGATCGGCATGTTCGAACACGTGGGCGAGGCGCGATTGGCGGAGTACTTCGGCCGGTTGTACGACCTCCTGCCGCCTGGCGGTCGTCTGCTCAATCACGGGATCAGCCGGCCGCCTCGGTCGGACGGCAAGTCCAAGCCTGCGATCGCACGCGGTGGGTTCATCGACCGCTATGTGTTCCCCGACGGCGAGCTCCATGAGATCGGGCGTGTCGTCTCGATCGTGCAGCAGGCAGGGTTCGAGGTTCGACACGTCGAGTCCCTTCGGGAGCACTACGCCAAGACCTTGCGCCATTGGGTCGCCAACCTGGAAGCCCGGTGGGACGAGGCCGTCGAGCTCGTCGGACAATCCCGTGCGCGCATCTGGCGCCTGTACATGGCGGGGTCCGCCCTGAACTTCGAGGCGAACCGCACGCAGATCCATCAGGTGCTCGCGGTGAAGCCTGACAACGGACGCTCCGGGATCCCGCTGCGGCCCTCGTGGGACAACACGCCCCTGACGACGGCTGGGTAACGTCCGGCGCGTGCCACGCGCCCGCGATTTTGCTTTCCTCGACTGGCCGGGACCGATCCCGTTCGCGCACCGCGGCGGTGCGAGCGAGGTCCCCGAGAACACCATGCCGGCCTTCGAGCACGCGGTCGAGCTCGGCTACCGCTACATCGAGACGGACGTGCACGTCACGACCGACGGCGTGCTGCTCGCCTTCCACGACGACGTGTTGGACCGGGTCACCGACGGCACCGGCGTCATCGACGAGCTGCCGTGGTCGGTCGTACGTGAGGCGAAGGTCGACGGCCGCGAGCCCATCCCCTTGCTCGAGGATCTGCTCGGCGCATGGCCCGATGTGCGCGTGAACATCGATCCGAAGCACGACCACGCCGTCGAGCCACTGGCATCGGTGCTCAGGAAGTGCGAGGCCGTTGATCGTGTGTGCATCGGCGCGTTCAGCGATGACCGACTCGAGCGAGTGCGCGCACTGCTGCCGGGCGTGTGCACGTCGCTCGGCCCGCTGGGCACGCTGCAGCTCGGGCTGGCCGCGCAGGGCGAAGAGGTTCCCGACCTGCCGTCTCCGTGCGTCCAGGTGCCGACGCACTACCTGGAGACGGAGATCGTCACGCCTGCGTTCATCGAGGCGGCACACCGACGCGAGATGCAGGTGCACGTGTGGACGATCGACGAAGCCGACGAGATGACGCGCCTGCTCGACCTCGGCGTCGACGGCATCATGACCGACCGCCCGAAGGTCCTTCGTGATGTTCTCGAGCGGCGCGGTCAGTGGACGTCTTGAACGTCCCTCTCACACCTCTCGACTTCCTGCAACGAGCTCGGCGGCTGTTCCCGGATCGCGTCGGCGTCGTCGACGGCGCTCTCCGGTTGACGTACGCGGACTTCGCGGCGCGCTGCGACCGGCTGGCGTGGGCATTGACGCGTGACCTCGGCGTGCAGCCGGGTGAGCGCGTCGCCTGGCTGTGCGGGAACACGCACGAGTTGCTCGAGGCGTACTACGGCGTGTTGCTCGCGGGCGCGGTGCTGCTTCCGCTGAACATCCGGCTCGCGACCGCGGAGACGCGGTTCGTGCTCGACGACAGTGGCGCGGTCGTGCTGTTCCGGCATCCCGGCCAACCCGACCCCGGCCACGGCGTACGCGAGATCGTGCTGGGCGACGAGTACGAGGCGCTGCTCGCCGCGCAGCCGAACGCACCGTTCCCTCAGCCCGCGGTCGACGAGAACGCGCCGGCGGAGCTCTTCTACACGTCCGGATCGACCGGGACGCCGAAGGGCGCCATGTTGTCGCACCGGGGGCTCTATCTCCACGCCGTGCACAACGCGTTGACGGGTGGCTTGTCGGGCGACGACGTCGTGATCCACACCATCCCGCTCTTCCACGTGAACGGCTGGGGCACGCCGCACTACGTGACGGGGCTTGGCGGCGTCCACGTCATGTTGCCTCGGTTCGACGCGGGCGAGGTGCTACGCCTGATCGAAGCAGAACGGGTCACGCGGTTGTTCGTCGTGCCGACGATGGCGCGTTCGATACTCGGCGACGCGTCGCTCGGCGAACGTGACGTGTCGTCGCTGCGCCAGGTCTCGATCGGCGGCGCGCCGGCAGGGCCGGAGCTGGTGGCGGAGGTCGAGACCCGCCTCGGGTGTGAATGCATCTGCGGCTACGGCATGACCGAGTCGAGTCCGACGCTCACCCGTTCGCTCGACAAGCCCGGGGAGCCGAAGTCGCTCGCGCGTCGAGTCACCACCGGCCTCCCGATCGTCGGTGTCGATGTGCGGGTGTTCGACGACGATGACGAAGAGGTGCCCTGGGACGGTTCGTCCATCGGCGAGATCGTCGCCCGTTCCAACCACGTGATGATCGGCTACTGGAACCGGCCGGACGAGACTGCCGAGGCGCTGCGCGGCGGCTGGCTGCGCACCGGCGATCTCGCCGTGGTGGACCGTGACGGCTACCTGACCATCGTCGACCGCAAGAAGGACGTCATCGTGTCCGGCGGCGAGAACATCGCGTCGGTCGAGGTGGAAAAGGCCATCGGCGCCCATCCCGCCGTCGCCGAGGTCGCCGTGATCGGGATCCCCGACGAGCGATGGGGCGAGGTGCCACGCGCGTATGTCGCCCTGAAGGCAGGCGTGCCGTCGCCCCCGTCGGAGCGCGACATCATCGACTGGGTGCGCGAACGGCTCGCGCACTTCAAGGCACCGAAGTCCGTCGTCTTCCTCGACTCGCTCCCCCAGGGCGGCACCGGCAAGATCCAGAAGACACAACTCCGCGACCTGTGACATCGCTCCGCTCCGGGCGCTCGCTTCGCTCGCTGCCTCCGCGGAGTGTCGGCTCGTCGCTGGCGCTTCCCTCGCCGACCGCCGTCGGCGTTGCGAAGTCATCAGAACAACACGTTCGGGTTGAGGATGCCCTGAGGGTCGAGGGCGTGCTTGATGGCACGCATCGCGGCGAGCTCGGCTTCGCTCCGGTTGAGCGGGAGCCAACGCTTCTTGGCCGTACCGATGCCGTGCTCCGCGGAGATGCTCCCGCCTCGATCGACGACGAGTTGCAGGACCACGTCGTCGATGCGGTCGTCGCCGGGCTCCACACCGGTGACATTGACGTGGAGGTTGCCGTCGGCAGCGTGACCGAACAACCACACGCGCGACGACGGCGCCACCGACGCAACCGCGGTGCGCACCTCGGTACAGAACGACGCGAGATCCGCTTGTGGCAGGGTGACGTCGAGCTTGTGCGGCGGACCGATCGAGTTGATGGCCTCGGTGTGATCCTCGCGGTAGCGCCACAATGCCGCACGTTGCGCCGGTTCGACGGCGACCGCAACGTCGCCGACCTCGATCTGGTCGACGGCGCGGGCGAGGGCAGGCGCGGGATCGACGTGATCCGCGCACTCGACGAGGAGGTACACGTCCGCGACGACGGGCGGCTGCGGGCGCGCCAGTCGTTCGCACACGAGTGCGACGCCGTCGGCGAAGAACAGCTCGGCCGCTTCGAGCGACGGCAACGACCGGCGCAGCGACGCGCATGCCTGTAGTGCAGTGTCGGCGCTCGCAAAGCCGAGCAGCGCGACAACGCGCTCGTCACGACGAGGGACGAGCGCCAGCCGTGCGGCCGTCACGACGGCGAGCGTGCCCTCACTGCCACAGACCAACGAGGGAAGGTGGTAACCGGTGTTGTCCTTCACCAGTCCCGTCAGGTGAGAGACGACCGAGCCGTCGGCGAGCACGGCCTCGACGCCGAGCACCTGCGCACGCGCGTCGCCGTAGCGCAACACGCGCACGCCGCCCGCGTTCGTCGCGATCGAGCCACCCACCGTCGCCGTGTCCCGGGCGGCCCAGTCGACGCCGTAGTCCCATCCGGAGCGTCGCGCCGCGGTCTGCACGTCTGCGATCGTCGTTCCCGCGCCGGCCGTCAGTTGTCCCGCGGCGGGATCGACCGAAGCGGGATCGATCGTGTCGAGCCGCCGCAGCGACAGCACGATCTCCCCCGCGAGCGGGACGCCGCCGGCGACCAGACCCGTGTTGCCGCCTTGCGGGACGACGGCCACGCCGTGCCGTCCGCAGACGCGCAACACCTCCGCGACCTCGTCGGTCGAACCGGGCCGCACGACCGCCGGTGTGGTCCCGCGAAAGCGACCCGTCCAGTCGACGGCATACGTCTCCGTGACCGACGGATCGGTCAACACGTGGGACGGCCCCACGATCGACCGGAGCTCTTCGATCATTCGCCGCGACGCGACAACCAGTCGTCGATGAGGCGGCGCGCGATGCTCAGCCCCGGCGGGATCGGCGGCAGGTCGTCGTGTCGGTACCACTGCGCGTCGACGATCTCGGTCTCGTCGAGCACCAACTCGCCGTCCACGTACCGCGCGTTGAATCCGAGCATCAACGAGTGCGGGAACGGCCACGGCTGGCTCGCCCAGTAGCGCACGCTGTCGATCTCGATGCCGACCTCTTCGAACACCTCGCGATGTACGGCCTCCTCGAGCGTCTCGCCAGGCTCGACGAACCCGGCGAGGCAGCTGTACATCGGAATCGGGAACGTGCGTCCGCGCGCCAGCAGTGCGCGGCCGTCGTCGCGCTCGACGAGCACGATGATCGCCGGCGCGAGCCGTGGGAACGCCAGCAACCTGCACGCCGGGCAACGACGGGCGCGCTCGCCCGGGGCGGGCTCGGTCGGCGTGCCACAACGTCCACAGAACCGGTGCGTGCGCTCCCACTCGACGAGTTGCACCGCGCGGCCGGCGACCGTCCACACGGTGTCGTCGACCTGTCCCCACAGCCCCATCAGTGGCGTCGCGCCGGCATGGTCGTCGGTGTCGACCGCGACGGCGAAGCACGGACGCCCGTCGAGCGTGCCGAGGCACATGGCAGTGGTGAGGTCGTGGTCGTGGTCCACCGAGTCGGCGTCGACGACGGCGACGGTCCCGAGGCCGACGGTGAACACGATGGCGCCGGCGGGGTCGATCACCTCGAGACTCGGGACGAAGCGAGCAGCGGGCATGCCGAGCCGACAGTAACTTCGCCGGCGATGCCGTACGCGACCCGCCACGCGCCGCACGGGATGGTCGCCGCGGTCGACCATCTCGCGTCGTCAGCAGGCGTGGCGATGCTGCAACAGGGAGGAAGCGCGGCCGACGCCGCGGTCGCAGCGAGCGCGGTCGTCGCCGTGACGTGCCCGCACCTGTGCGGGATGGGCGGCGATCTCTTCGCGCTCGTGCACGACGGGACGGGGCCGCCGGCCGCGCTCAACGCCTCCGGGCGCGCGCGGCAGCGGCGCCGACGCCGAGCGGCTGAGGCTCGACGGTTACACGAACATGCCGTTCACCGGCGACATCCGATCCACGCCCGTGCCCGGTTGCGTCGACGGATGGTTGGCGCTGCACGGGCAGTACGGGCGGTTGCCGCTCGCGACCGTGCTCGACCCGGCCATCGTGTACGCGGCGAGTGGGTTCCCGGCCTCGCCGCTCCTCGCTGCGGCGTTGTTGCTGCTGCGCGACGTTCCCGGCACCGACGACCTTGCGGCCAACGGCCGGCTCAGGAGCGGCGATCGGGTCCGGCGCCCGGGCGTCGCACTCGCCCTGGAAGCAATCGTCGCCCACGGACGCGCCGGCTTCTATCAGGGCCCGTTCGGCGAGGGCCTGCTCGAGCTCGGTGAAGGCGAATACTCGGCCGCAGACCTCGCGCAACCGATGGCCGACTGGGTCGAACCGCTGCACGTCCGCGTCTGGGACCACGACGTGTGGACGATCCCGCCGAACTCGCAGGGGTACCTCACACTGCTCGGCGCCGCCGTCGCCGAAGGGCTCGCGCTGCCGGACGCGCCGGCGGACAGCGGCTGGGCCCACCTGCTCGTCGAGGCGGCACGAGCCGCCGCGCACGACCGTCCGTCGGTCCTCCACGAAGGCGCAGACGTGTCGACGCTCCTCGACGAATCCGAGGTGGCGCGTCGCCGTGCGTTGATCGACCCGTCGCACCGCACGATGCTGCACGCGCCCGCAGGCGCGGGCGACACGATGTACCTGTGCGCGGTCGACCGCGAACGCATGGGCGTGTCGCTGATCCAGTCGAACGCGTCCGGGTTCGGGTCACTCCTGTTCGAACCGGCGACCGGCATCGGGCTGCACAACCGAGGCATCGGCTTCTCGCTCGAGCCGGGCCATCCCGGCGGAGTACGGACCGGGCCGCCGGCCTCCGCACACGCTGGCGCCCGCAGTGGTGACCCGAGCGGACGGCGGACTGCGGGCCGTGATCGGCACGATGGGCGGCGACACGCAGCCACAGATCCTCCTGCAGTTGCTCACGCGGCTGCTGCACCACGGCCAGTCAGCAGGGACGACGATCGCGGCGCCGCGATGGGCGCTCCGTCAAGCGACGTCGTCCGGGTTCGACACCTGGGTCGACGCCGACGCGACCGTCGTGCACGTCGAAGACGAGGCCGCGCCGGACTGGGTGGAGGGCCTGCGCGATCGCGGTCACGTCGTCGAGGTCGTCGACGGGGTGACCGGAACGTTCGGACACGCGCAGCTCATCGAGGTCACCGACTCCGGCCTCGCCGGTGCCGCCGATCCGAGAGCACTGGTCGGCGCCGCGGTCGGTTACTGAGGCTGCACCACTACATGCTCCGGGCGTCGCTTCGCTCCTGCCTCCGCATGCCGGCCGGCCCGACGCTGGCGCTTCCCGGCCGGCGGTGTACCGGGTCGTTCAGGAACCGACGTCAGTGAAGTTCGGGTCTCGCTTCTCGAAGTAGGCGGTGACGGCCTCGAGGTTGTTGGGGCTGCCGATGAGCGACGCCATCGTGCGCTCCTCCGCCTTGAACGCATCCTCGAGCGGCACCTGCCCTGCCATGTCGATCAGCTTCTTGACCCCGCGCACCGCTTGCGGGCTCTTCGACGCGATCTCGCGAGCGAGCTCGAGCGCCGCGGCGCGCGGGTCGTCGGCCAGATGGGTGGCGAGGCCGAGCTCGACCGCTTCCTCTCCCGAAACCATCCGACCCGTGAACGCGAGCTCCTTGGCCACGTCGAGGCCCACGAGCCGCGGCAGCATCTGCGTGCCGGTCATGTCCGGTACGAGGCCCCACCGGATCTCGAGCGCCGACATCTTGGCGTCCGGTGCGATGAAGCGGATGTCCGCCGCTAGTGCGATCTGGAAGCCGGCGCCGAGCGCGGGCCCGTGGATCGCGGCGATCACCGGCGCCGGCATCTCCGTCCACACGTAGGCGGCCTGCTGCCCGGCGTTGGTGATCCGGCCTGCGTCCCGCCGGGGGACGTCGCCGAGCGATGCGCCGAACTCACCCGTCCCCATCGCCTGGAAGCTGGCGAAGTCGAGGCCGGCGCAGAACCCCTTTCCCTCACCGGACAGCACGACGGCGCGGACGGCCGGGTCGGTCTTGAGGCTCTCGCCCGCTTCGACCAGGCCGCTGAACATGGCGCCGTCGACGGCGTTCAGCTTGTCGGGACGGTTCAGGCGGACGTCGGCGACGCCGCCGTCGATGGCGATGCTCACGCGGTCTGACATGCCGCCATGGTCCTACTCGTGGCCGCCGACCCGCAACACTGGACGGGTCAATCTCCGGCGTCTCCCCCACTTCGCTGTCGCTGCACTTGCGATCCTCGTGTTCGGCGCGCTCGCGCGAACGGACCGCGCGGCAGCCTCCGTGACCCAGGTGGCGCCGGATCTCTCGTCGGTTCCGGTGGACAGCCTGGAGTACCGCGCCGCCGAGACCCGTTACCAGGCGTCCGCCGCCGCGCTCGCCGACGCGCAGCAGATCGCCGCCAACAGCGCCGGTGAGCTCGACAGGCTGCATGCCGACGATGCCCGGCTCACGGCCGAGCTCGCGATGCAGACGGCAGCCAGGAAGCAAGCAACCGTCGATCTCGCTTCGGCCCGGGCGACGCTTCGGACGCTCGCGGCTGCGACCTACGCGGGTTCGCCGGCCAACGATCCTGCCGCCGACCCCGCGCCCGCAGACGAGCTCGACAACTCGATACGCGGCGCTCGAGCGTCGCAGCCTCGTGGACGCGGTGAGCAGCGACCGAGTCCGACCACGCAACCGTAGCTCGGAGCACGGTCGACACGGTGTCGCACAGCATGAACGACGTACTCGATCAGCGCACCGCCGCGCGCCAGCGGATCTTGAAGGTGCAGCAGATCCAGGACCGCGCCGCCGCGAGCGTCGCGCGAGTACGCGGCCGCAGTCGCATCAGCACAAGCCGACGTCGACCGCACGCGTGTGACGGCGAACGTCGTCGGCGCCGACTTCCAACTGGTTGCACTCGACGCGTATCGACGAGCGGCAGCCATCAGCGCGTTCGTCGATCCGGGGTGCGGGATCGCGTGGTGGGCGCTCGCCGGCATCACGCGCGTCGAGAGCAAGCACGGCACGTTCGGAGGTTCGACGCTGCTGTACAACGGCGACACGAGCCAGCGCATCGTGGGCGTGCCGCTCGATGGCGCGAACAACACCGCCCTCATCGGCGGACTCGGACGGCGGCACCCTCGACGGTGACCCCGTCTTCGACCGTGCCGTCGGGCCGATGCAGTTCATCCCGTCGACGTGGCGCCGGTGGGCGAGCGACGGCAACGGTGACGGCGTCGCGGACCCGAACAACATCTACGACGCTGCCGCGGCCGCCGCTCGTTACCTGTGCGCATCCGGGCCGATGCAGACCGACGACGACATGACCCGCGGGTTCCTGAGCTACAACCAGTCCGGCTCGTACGCCGCAGCCGTCCTGGCGTTCGCAAAGGGCTACGCCACGTTCGCGTTGAGCGTCCCGTAGTGTCCCGCGGGTGAACCGCTCGTCCATCTCCGTCACGCCAGAGCTGCACGACTACATCCTCGGCCACAGCGCCGCGCCCGACGCCGTCCAGCGATCGCTGATGGAGGAGACCGCCAAGCTCGGCCGTGTCTCGGGCATGCAGATCGGTCCCGAGCAGGGCGACTTCATGACGATGCTCACTCGGCTCGTGGGCGCGACGTTCGCGGTGGAAGTCGGGACGTTCACCGGCTATTCGTCCCTGTGCATCGCCCGCGGGCTCGCCCCGGAGGCCGGCTCCTGTGCTGTGACGTGAGCGAGGAGTGGACGTCGATCGGCCGGCGCCACTGGGAGCAGGCGGGCGTCGCCGACCGAATCGATCTGCGCATCGCACCGGCGATCGAGACGCTGCGGTCGCTACCGAACGAGCGGACCGTCGACCTCGGCTTCATCGACGCCGACAAGTCCGGCTACCTCGGCTACTACGACGAGCTCGTGGCGCGCCTGCGCCCGAACGGAGTGCTCCTCGTCGACAACGTGCTCTGGTCCGGCCGCGTCATCGACTCCGAGGCGAACGACGACGACACGGTTGCGATCCGCGCCTTCAACGACCACGTGGCCGCGGACGAGCGCGTCGACGTCGTGATGCTTCCCATCGGTGACGGCCTCACGTTGGCCCGCATGAAGTAGCGAGACCCGCGACCATCCCCCACTTCGACCGCCGTCAGCAGTAGGTCATGGTGACGTGGAACCCGACGAGTTCCTGGAGCGGCTTGCCGACCTCAGTGGTCATGCGATCCTGGCGCTGGCCACCACGCTCCGCCACGAGATGGAGTCCGTGGACGGTGAGGTCGCATGGTGGCGAGCCACGGTCGTCATCGGCGCCACCCTCAAGCACCACCATCGCTCTCGCGAAGCCGGCCTCGCCGCTCATCGGGCTTCCGTCGCGGTGCTCGACGCTGCGGATCGCTCGACCGTTCCGGTGAGTCGCGAGGACACGACGCTGGTCGCTCGAGCCGCGTGCGAAGTGGCCCGCGCCCTGATCGCCGATCGCGACGGTGCGGTCCCGCACGCGACGACCGAGGTCGTCCTCGCGCCGTGGCATCCCCTCGTGGCCGCCTGAGGAACCGTGCCGCTCGAAGCCGCATTGCGATTGTTACGAATCGCACGTCTCGCCTGCTCATTCGGCGGGGTGCTGTTGACACCGTGACACTTCCGGCTTAGGTTCCCGACCGTCGGGCGATGTGCCGCTCGTCACAACTAGTGGGGCGGTCGTGGGGGCCAACAACTGAGGTACCCGGCGACGTCTCCAACGCATCAGACAATCGGGGGGAACCGTGCCGAAATCTGCTTCGCCGCGTAAGACGACACGACGGATAGCAGCCCTACTCCTCATCGGCTTGCTGGTGGCCGCCGCGTGCTCCAGCAAGAGCAGCAGCAGCACGGCGGCAGCCTCGGTCGGTGCGAGCAGCTCCGACACCACCAAGCCCGTCATGGGCGGGAGTGTCACCTACGCGCAAGAAGCCGAGGACGCCGGCGGCCTCTGCCTCCCCGAAGCCCAGCTCGACATCTCGGGCATCAACTACGCCCGCGCGATCTACGACACGCTCACGATGCCCAACGACAAGGGAGACTTCGTTCCGTACCTCGCCAAGTCGGTCGACCACAACGCCGACTACACGGTGTGGACGATCGGGCTGCGCGACGGCATCAAGTTCCACGACGGAACTGCGCTCGACTCGCAGGTCGTGAAGAACAACCTCGACGCGTACCGCGGCGCGTATCCCGGACGTTCGCCGATCCTGTTCGGTCTGGTGTTCGGCCCGTACATCAAGTCGGTCGACGTGGTCGACCCCCTCACCGTGAACGTGACGGTCGCACAGCCGTGGCCGGCGTTCCCGTCCTACCTGTGGTCGAGCAGCCGGCTCGGGATCATGGCGCAGGCCCAGCTCGACAGCAAGGACTGCGCGAAGGACCTCATCGGCACCGGCCCGTTCAAGCTCCGCGAGTGGGTCGTGAACGATCACCTGACCGCTGACCGGAACCCGAACTACTGGGCGAAGGACAAGGACGGCAACCAGCTTCCGTACCTCGACTCGATCACGTTCAAGCCGGTTCCCGATGGCCAGCAGCGTCTGAACGGCCTGCAGAGCGGGCAGTTCGATCTCATCCACACCTCGAGCGACATCGACATCGAACAACTTCGCGCCCTCGCGAAGCAGGGCAAGATCACCGACAACGAGTCCGACAAGTTCGCCGAGAACGCGCACCTGATGCTGTGCACGGCCCCGCCGACGGACACGGTCTGCCCCGGAAGCCCGTTCGAGAACGTCCATGCTCGCAACGCGGTGGCCTACGCACTCGACCGCCAGACCCTCAACCACGTCAGAGGCAAGGACATCCCGCAGATCGCGAGCGGGCCCTTCGGGCCTGGCGCGGTCGGGTACCTGGCCGACGCCGGGTTCCCGCAGTTCAACCTCGACAAGGCCAAGGCGGAAGTGGCCGCCTACAAGCAGGACACAGGCAAGGACCTGACGTTCACGTACGGCGGCACCCCTGACCCCGAAGGCGTCGACACGCAGAACTTCATCAAGTCGATGTTCGAAGCGGCCGGCATGAAGGTGTCGACCTACACGGTCGAGCAGACCCAGTACATCAACGTGGCCGTCGCCAGGAACTTCCAGATGTACGGCTGGCGCAACTTCCCGGGGAGCGACCCCGACTCGTTGTTCGTCTGGTGGCACTGCAACAACGCAGCGCCGGCGGCGTGCGACAACCTCGTGAACTTCGGTGGCTTCAACGATCCGGTGATCAACTCGGACCTCGACAAGGGCCGGACCGACCCCGATCCGGCGAAGCGTGCCGGGTACTACGAGGACCTGAACCGCCAGTTCTCGAAGCAGCTCTACAACCTCTGGACGAGCTGGGTCGTGTGGTCGGTCGTCGACATCGACGAAGGTCCACGACATCTACGGGCCGCCACTGCCCGATGGCAGCGCCCCGAACCCGGGGCTCGCCACCGGTCACTCGATGGCTGGACTGTTCAAGACATCGTGACGAACAGCACCGCTCGCCGCGCGACGCCGGAAACGGAGGCGTAGCGCGTGCGAGCGGTCCTCCGGCGAGTGCTCCAGCTGTTCCTGGTGCTCTTCCTGGTCACGATCTTCACGTCGTTCCTGATCGACGCGGTGCCAGGCGATGTCACGTACACCCTGGCACCGGTCGCCACCCCGCAGCAGCGACAGGACCTGCGGCACCAGCTGCACCTCGACCGCTCACCCATCGAGCGCTACGGCGAGTGGGTCAACGGTCTCGTGCACGGCAACCTCGGCTGCTACTACGGGACCTCCGGGTACAGCACCGCGAGCTCGTGTCCTGACAAGGTCGCCGATCGCGTCAAGGACGCGTTGCCGATCTCGCTGGCGTTGATGTTCTACGCGCAGCTCCTCGCCCTGGTGATCGCGATACCCATGGGCGTACTGACCGCGTATCGGGCGGGGAGCGTGTTCGACAAGACCGTCAACACGACGGCGTTCGCGCTGCTCGCGATTCCCAACTTCGTCCTCGCGCTGCTCCTGGCCTATTACGTCGGCACCAAGCTCAACTGGGTCGACCCGACGGGCTACATCGACTTCGGACAGGACCCGGTCGGGTACTTCCAACAACTCCTGCTACCGGTCATCAGCCTTGCGGTCGGACAGGTGGCCGTCTACATGCGGCTGCTGCGCAGCGACATGATCGCGACGCTGCAAGAGGACTTCGTCACGATGGCGCGCGCGAAGGGCCTGAGCCCGACGCGCATCCTGTGGCGCCACGCGCTTCGGCCGTCGAGCCTCACGTTGTTGACGGTCGCCGGGCTCAACGTCGGCGCGCTCATCGGCGGCGCAGTGGTGATCGAGAACATCTTCGTCATCCACGGCATGGGGTTCCTGATCGCCGATGCGATCGCCCGCCGTCAGTACGTCGCGCTGCAGAGCTACGTCGCCATCCTCGCCCTCGGCTACGTGCTCGTGAACTTCCTCGTCGACATCCTGTACACCATCCTCGACCCACGGATCCGCCATGCCCGAGCCATCGCTTAATAATCCAGAGACCGGTCTCTTCGGCAAAGGTGTCGCCGTCGAGAGCGGTGCTGTCCAAGCTGGGGGTCAGACGCTCGTCTTCGACGTCCCACCGGTCGAAGGCGAGGTCCTCGTCGAGAAGGCCGCGACGAAGAAGCTCGGCCTGTTCGGCTGGCTCGCGATCGGGCTGGATGACGAACGTCCTCATCTGGGCCATCTTTGCGCCGGTCCTGCCCATCCCGGCCCCGGACAAGCACTTCCTCCTGGACATCAACCAAGGCCCGTCGCTGTCGCACCCGATGGGAACAGACGGCACCGGGCAGGACATGTTGTCGCGGGTGATCTGGGGTGCTCGGGCGTCGCTCGTCGTCGCAGTCTCCGCGGTGTTGTTCGGCCTGATCTTCGGGGGCATCCTCGGACTCATCGCCGGCTACTACCGCGGCAAGCTCGACACGGTCCTGGTCAACATCTTCAACGTGTTCCTCGCGATCCCGCAGTTGGTTCTGGCGCTCGCGCTGATAGCAGTGTTCGCCAGCGATCCAGCGGTCTCGGTCGGCAAACGCGAGTTCTGGTTGATCATCTCGATCGGCCTCGTGTCGATTCCGATCATCGGCCGCATCACCCGGGCGTCCACGCTGACGTGGGGGCAGCGGGAGTTCGTGCTCGCGGTCGCGCAGCATGGGCGCGAAGAACGGTCGCATCATGCGACGTGACGTGTTGCCCAACGTGTTGCCCGCCATGTTCTCCATCGCGATTCTGGGCATCGCCGTGGTCATCGTCCTCGAAGGAGGCTTGAGCATCCTCGGCGTGGGCATCCCGCCTTCGACGCCGTCGTGGGGCAACCTCATCGCGACAGGTCGCAACGAGCTGACCAAGATCATCGGCGCGTCGCCGCAAGTGATCATCGCTCCGTCGATCGCGATCTTCCTGACGGTGCTGTCGCTCAACTACCTCGGTGACGTCGTGCGAGCCCGGTTCGACGTCCGCGAAGCCGCCATCTGATGCCTCGCGGAGGACGCTGATGTTCGGACGGCGCAAGCAGGTCAATCGCACGATCTCCGCGCAGCCGGCGTCGGCGCGGCTGCTCGAGGTCAGCGACCTCCACACCAATTTCAGGACCGAGAAGGGCTTGGTGAAGGCCGTCAACGGCGTCTCGTTCATCCTCGATCGGGGCAAGACGCTCGGCGTCGTGGGCGAGTCCGGCTCGGGCAAGTCCGTGCTGTCGCGCACGATCATGGGACTGCTCCCCCGCCGCAATGTCGAGCGAGAGGGCAGCGTGCAGTTCGAGGGGACCGAGATCGCGCAACTGTCGCCCACCGCGATGCGCGAGTTCTGGGGCACCGAGATGGCGATGATCTTCCAGGACCCGATGACATCGCTCAACCCGGTGGTGAACATCGGCCGCCAGATCACCGAGTCGCTTCGCTATCACCTCGACATGCCGCGCGATCAGGCCAATGCAACCGCGTTGTCGTTGATGAAGTCAGTCGGCATTCCGGAACCCGAGCGTCGCCTCCACGAGTACCCGCACCAGATGTCCGGTGGCATGCGGCAGCGCATCGTGATCGCGGTCGCGCTCGCATGTGGCCCGAAGCTGCTGTTCGCCGACGAGCCGACCACCGCGCTCGACGTCACCGTGCAGGCCCAGATCCTCAATCTGCTCGCACAACAACAGCGCGAGCGCGACATGGCGATGGTCCTCGTCACCCACGACCTCGGTGTCGTCGCCGGTCGCGCCGACGACATCGCCGTCATGTACGCGGGACAGATCGTCGAGACGGCACCCACCCGCACGCTGTTCGCGCAGATGCGGATGCCGTACACCGAGGGCCTGCTCAAGTCGATCCCGAAGCTCGAACAGCCGAGCCACAGCCGTCTCGAGATCATCGGGGGCCGCCCCCCCGACCTGATCAACCCGCCGATCGGTTGCAAGTTCTCCCCGCGCTGCCCGTACGTGCAGGAGCGCTGTCGTATCGAGGCGCCCCCGTTGATCGAGGCCGAGACGCCGGGCCACTACTTCCGCTGCTGGTTCCCCGTCGGGACCGATGCGGGCCGCGAAGCGCTCGAGCGAAACCTCGCGGCACACGTGCCGCAGGCCGAAGCTGCAGTCGCCGGCGATGCGGTGCTGGCCGCGAGGCTCGAGACCGCGCTCGACGCCGCCGCGATGGCCCCGGCAGAGTCCGTTCCCGTGGAGAGCTGACGACCTATGGCCGGATCCGGTAAGGCTCACCTGCGCTCACCTGGCGAGGCGCTCCTGCGCGTCGAAGACCTCGTCGTCGAGTTTCCCGTCGGCCGCCACATGAAGGTCCATGCGGTCTCGGACATCAGCCTCGACGTGCTCGAGGGCGAGACGCTCGGCCTGGTCGGCGAGTCGGGCTGCGGCAAATCGACGACGGGGAGAGCGATCATGCAGCTGCCCCGGCCGACGTCGGGCAAGGTCGAGTTCGGCGGCCGGGACCTGACGCAGCTGCCCGGCGAGAAGCTGCGGCAGGTCCGTCCCGAGTTGCAGCTGATCTTCCAGGATCCGATCTCGTCGCTGAACCCGCGCCGCAAGGTCGGCGACATCGTGCGCGAGCCGCTCGAGATCTGGAGCCGGGGCGACGCGAAGAAGCGCGATGCAGTCGTGGACGAAGTGCTCGAGGCCGTCGGTCTCGATCCGAGCGTCTCCCGCGGACGCCGGCCACACGAGTTCTCCGGCGGACAGTGCCAGCGCATCTGCATCGCAAGAGCGCTCGTGCTCGATCCGAAGGTCATCATCTGCGACGAGCCCGTGTCGGCGCTCGACGTGTCGGTGCAGGCGCAGATCCTGAACCTGCTCGAGGACATGAAGCACCGGTACGGGCTGACGCTCATCTTCATCGCCCACGACCTCGCGGTCGTGAAGAACGTGAGTGACCGCGTCATCGTCATGTACCTCGGCAAGCTGTGCGAGGTCTCCCCGCCGGACGCGCTCTACGCGGAGCCCGCACACCCGTACACGGCCGCGCTGCTGTCGGCGATCCCGGTTCCTGATCCGGAGGCGTCCACGCGGGTCGACGCGGCGGCCTCGGGCGAGCTGCCTTCTCCGCTGGCGCCCCCGTCGGGCTGTCGCTTCCGAACCCGGTGCCCGCGGGCGGAGGAGCTTTGCGCCCAGGAGGAGCCGCAGATGCGGCCGATCGTCGGCTCCAAGGATCACTTCGTGGCCTGCCACTTCCCTTTGGTCGACGCAGAAGACGCGCCGCGCGGTCAGTCCACGGCCGAGGTCGCGATCGCGGGGGCCAAGTAGTCCTGCGGCACGGCCCGATGGGAGGAGCCGCCGTGGAGGCACATGAAAAGACGAGAACCCGGCTCGACCCTCAGCTTCGGCGCAGCCAGATCGTCGAGGCAGCCGTTCGGGTGTTCTCCGAGACCGACCCGGTCGAGGTCACCTTCGAAGAGATCGCTGAGGCTGCGGGCGTGTCGCGGGCGCTCGTCTACAACTACTTCGGCGACCGCGGCGGACTCGTGGCTGCGGTGTACCTGCACACCTTTCACGAGCTGAACGAGCACCTCAACACGGCCATCGACCCGGACGCGCCGCCGGAAGAGCGGCTGCGGACGATCGTGCGCGGCTACCTGCGGTTCGCCGTCGAACACGCCGCGGCGTGGCGGTTGTTGCAGATGACGGGGGCGCTCAACCATCCCGCGGTGCAGTCGGCCCGCCAGCGGCACATGGAACGGCTGGCGCTCGCGTGGGGCGCCGACGGTCCCGAGGGCCGCACGCTCGCCTATGGCGTCGTGGGCATGCTCGAGTCCGCCACGTTCGACTGGTTGCGCGACCGCGACACCGACATCGGCCGGCTCGGCGATCTCATCTTCGATTTCCTCTGGACCGGCCTGTCGAGCCTCGACCGCCACGGCATCGCCCTCCCCCAGCACCGGTCGCCCGAATCCGTCCCCACCTGACCGCTCCCCGAACCGAATGTTGGTTCGATTGCGGGGTCATAGCCCCAGAATCGACCCGGAGTTGACCGGTCAGGCAGGGGGTTTGGTGCCCGCGACCCGCCAGCAGTACCAGGTGGCGACGGTGCGGTAGGGCCGGAAGCGATCGCCGAGGGGCATGAGCTCCTTCGCGGTCGGCGTCTCGGCCAACCCGTACGCGCGCGCGTAGCCGACGCGGACCCCGTAGTCGCCGATGGGCCACACATCGAGTCGGCGCAACGTGAAGATGAGGAACATCTCAGCGGTCCACGGGCCGATGCCCTTGACCTGAACCAGCTCTTCGACGACCTCCTCGTCGGACAGGCGACCGATGCGCTCGAGCCGCACTTCACCGGACGCCACTTTCGCGGCGAGGTCGAGCGTCGACACTGCTTTCGAACCCGAACTGCCAGCGGCTCGTAGCGCGTCGTAGCCGGCGGCCAACACGGCCTCGGGCGTGAACGGTCCGTCGACGATGGCGCGTGTGCGGCCCCAGATCGCCTCCGCCGCCTTGCCCGCGAGTTGCTGATAGCAGATGGCCTCGGCCAGTTGCTCGAACCTCGAGTCGCCCGTACGGCGGCCGCTGAGCTTCGGGAGACCGTGTTCGGCCGCCAACTCCGCCATCACCGGATCGATGGCCGACACGGCATCGACCGCGTCCCGCAGCGTGCTCCGAGCGGGAGGCATCGGGCTACGGTACGCCGATGGCCAAACCCCCTGCGATGCAGATCGATCTCGACACCATCTATCAGGTCGTCATCGAGACCGACAAGGGCGCCATCACCATGGAGCTCGATCCCAAGCTCGCACCCAACACGGTCAACAACTTCGTCTCGCTGGCGCGCGACGGCTACTACGACGGTCTCAAGTTCCACCGGGTCGTGTCGGAGTTCGTCATCCAGGGCGGCGATCCCGAAGGCTCAGGTCGAGGCGGTCCCGGCTACAAATTCGAAGACGAGCCCGTGAAGGGTGAGTACACACTCGGGGCGGTCGCGATGGCGAATGCCGGACCGAACACCAACGGCAGTCAGTTCTTCATCTGCATCGACGATTGCCGCAACAAGCTGCAACCGCTCTACAACCTGTTCGGCTATGTCATCGACGGCATGGACGTCGCGCAGGGCATGCAGCAAGGTGACGTGATGCAGTCGTTGACGATCAGCGAACGCGCCACGGACTGATCCGGTCGTCCCGTCGGCGCATGACCGCACCCGCCCACGACCACGACCACCCCGACATCCCGCCGCCGACGCTCGAAGAGGTGAGCGACGGCGTGTACGCCTACGTGCAACTCGACGGGTCGTGGGGGCTCAACAACAGCGGCTTCCTCGTCGGACGCGACGGCGTGACCGTCATCGACACGTGCTTCACCGAGCGACGCACGCGCGCCCTCATCGACACGATCGGGTCGGTCACGCCACGCCCGTTGCGCACGCTCGTGAACACGCACCATCACGGCGATCACACGCACGGGAACTACCTCATGCCGGCGGCGACCATCATCGGCCACGATCGATGCCGCGACGAGATGATCGAGAGCGGCCACATCGCCACGAACCTCTTCCCCGGCGTCGACTGGGGGCGACTCGAGGTCGCTCCCCCGTTCGTCTGCTTCGACGACCATCTCAACCTGTACGTCGACGATCGCAAGGTCGAGCTGCAGTTCGTCGGCCCGGCTCACACGACGAACGACGTCGTCGCATGGCTTCCACAGCAGCGCGTGCTCTTCGCCGGCGACCTCGTGTTCAACGGGGGCACGCCGTTCGTGGTGATGGGCTCCGTCTCGGGTTCATTGGCCGCACTCGAACGGATCCGCGGGCTCGGTCCCGACGTCGTCGTCCCCGGACACGGACCCGTGTGCGGCATCGACGCCATCGACGACCAGGTCGCGTACCTTCGGTTCGTGCAAGAGGTCGCCCGCCGCGGGTTCGACGAAGGCGTGCCGCCGCTCGACCTCTCGTTGGCAACTGACCTCGGACGCTTCGCCGGCCTGCACGATCCCGAACGGCTCGTCGGCAACGTGTACCGCGCCTACTCGGAGCTTCGCGGCGACCCACTCGGGCAGCCGATCGATCCGCAGGCCTTCGCCGACATGATCACGTACAACGGCGGCCGGCCGCTGCGATGCATGGCGTAGTCGAGCGAATCTCACTCCCGCACCGCGCCGACCTCCGGCGCACGCTCGCACTCGTGGGTCATGGTCGATCGGACCCGACGATCCGCTACGCGACCGACGGTGTCTGGCGCGCCACGCGGACGCCCGACGGTCCGGGCACGATCCATCTCGAGATCGAAGCGGGTGGCTGCAGCGTGACTGCGCAGACCTGGGGGGCGGGCGGCGACTGGCTCCTCGACCGCGCCCAAGCGCTGTGTGGCGCGCTCGACTCGCTCGAGGGCTTCGAGCCCGAGCGACATCCCGCGGTCGAACGGCTCGCACGTCGCATGCCCGGGATGCGTCTGTGCCGCACCGAGCGGGTCCTCGACGCGCTCGTCCCGGCGATCCTCGAACAGAAGGTCACAGGACGCGAAGCCCGACGCGCCTGGGCGGCTCTCGTGCGCTCCTTCGGCGAGCCTGCACCCGGACCGGTGGACCTCCTCGTCGCTCCCCCTCCGTCCCGGCTCCAGGCCATCACGACCGCCACGTGGCACCAGCTCGGCGTGGAGCGCAAACGCGCCGAGACCGTCCGCCGCGTCGCCACCGTCGCGCACCGCCTGGAGATCACGAGCGACGGTGGCGAGCTCCAACGGCGGCTGCTCTCCATCCCTGGTGTCGGGCCGTGGACGGCGGCCGAGGTCGCCATCGTCGCGCTCGGCGATCCCGATGCCGTCAGCGTCGGTGACTACCACCTTCCTCACGCCGTCACCTGGACCCTCGCAGGCGAGCCGCGCGGCGACGACGCCCGCATGCTCGAGCTCCTCGCGCCGTTCGCAGGTCACCGCGGCCGGGTCGTCCGCTTGATCGAGGCCGGCGGGATGACGGCGCCTCGCCGCGGTCCGCGCATGCCGTTGCGCCGGATCCAGGCGCACTGACCTCGGTGCTCGCGCCGTCCGGCGTCGTCCACAGAAGCATTTTGCTCGGGACCCGTCGGAGCGGGGCTCCACGAACGATGATCAGGACGTGACGGGGCTCGAGGCAGGTGCCAGCGACCAGGGCACGGCACTGCTCGGCATGTACGACAACGCCCTTCCCCAGGTCTACGGCTACCTCGCGGCCCGCACGCGCAACACAGTCCTCGCCGAGGACCTCGCGTCGGAAACCTTCCTCGCCGCGGCGCAGGCGGTGCAGCGTGACACCGTCGCCGACCTCACCGTCGCATGGTTGATCACCGTGGCACGCAACAAGTTGGTCGACCACTGGCGCCGGCAGGAGCGAGAGGAGCGCACGCTGCACCTCGTCGACTCACCCGAGTCGTTCGAAGACGACATCGAGCAGCGCTTCGACCGCCAGCGGGCGCGCGAAGTGCTCGAGCGGCTCGGCGCACACCACCGCGCCGCGCTCACGCTGCGCTACCTCGACGGTTTGTCCGTCCCGGAGGTGGCCGACCTGATCGGTCGCACGGTGCACGCGACCGAGGCATTGCTGGTGCGAGCCCGCAACGCCTTCCGCGTCGAGTACGCAGAAGGGGGGTGCGAGGATGCCTGACGCGTTCGAGTCACTGCGCGAGCCGATCGCTCCGGTGGCACCCCGGCCACAGTTCGCCAACCAGCTTCGCGACCGGCTGACCGCGGCTCTCGGCATCGAAGCAACACCGACCGAGCACCAGGAGATCCGCGAGTACACCCCGGCGCGGCTGCATTCCGTCACGCCGTATCTCGCGTGCAGGGATGCCGACCGCGCCATCGAGTGGTACCAGCAGGTGTTCGGAGCCCGTCTGCTCGGCGATCCGGTGATCATGCCCGATGGCCATGTCGGCCACGCCGAGCTTCGCGTCGGCGACACGGTGTTCATGCTCGCCGACGAGTTTCCGGAGGAGCGACACCTCGGACCCGACACGCTCGGCGGGAGCAGCGTTGCGTTGATGATCCACGTGCAGGACTCGGATGCGACGTTCCGGCTGGCGTTGGCCGAAGGCGCAGAGATGCTGCGCCCGGTCACCGTGCAGTACGGCGCTCGGTCGGGCGTGATCCGCGACCCGTTCGGACATCGTTGGTTCGTCGCCACCGCCATCGAACCGGACGACGTTCCGGTCGAGGACGTCCCGGGCCGCCGGTACGGCGACCTCGGCTACGTGACGCTCGAGGTCCCCGACGGTGACCGCGCCCAGCGCTTCTACAGCGAGCTGTTCGGCTGGGACACCAGGGGCGGGTACCAACCGGGTTCGTTCCACATCTCTTCCATCACGCCACCGTCGGGAATCCACGGACGTGAGGGCGCACCGGAGGTCCGCCTGTACTTCCGGGTGGGCGACATCGAAGCCGCTGCCGACCGCGTGCGCGAACTCGGTGGAGAGGTTCTGGCCATCACCCAGTACGAGTCCGGCGGCAACGCCGAATGCATCGACGACCAAGGCCTGCGGTTCGACCTGTTCCGTCCCCGCCCCGGCTACTGACCGACGTCGCAACTCCGGGTCGAGTTCCGGGGCTCTGGCCCCGGAATCGCACCAACATTGGTCACGAGGCGGCTGGGCCGGGGAAGCGGATCAGGGCGGCGTGCTCGAAGAAGCTGTTGGCGTTCTCCGTGATCAACCCCGTTCCGGCCCCGAGCCGTGCGCCCAACTCGTTCGTCAGTGCCTCGCACTGGCCTTTGAGCGTCTTGTAGCTCCCGCTCGCGACGAGCCAGACCGAATGGGCGCTCGATGCGTTCGCGCGGTCGACCACTCCGGCCGCGAACGCCTTCGGGTCGGCCTTTTCGTTCCGCGCCTCGTAGTCGCGCCAGTCGACCCGGTCCGGCGAGCCGAACGTGGGGTACGTCACCTGCTGGACCGACGCCGGCAGGAGGCGATGCGTCGACGGCCCGAGTTGGTCGGGGCACATCACGACCAGGTCACCCGGTTGCACGCCGGACCGGATCTCGGTGGCGATCTCACCGGCCTGCGTCCGATCCGTCACGACGTTGTTCAGCCCACCGATCAGCGCGAGGACGAGCAACGCAGAGACCGCGACCGGACGGACGATCGGCATGTCGAGCCGGGTCAGTCCGACCGCGGCGACGACGAGGAACAACGGGAAGAACACCGCGGCGTACCGCGTGGCGAACGTGGTCTTGCTGACGTAGCCGGCCGCGGCTGCGATGGCCAGGGTCAAGCCGACGACCATGGCCTCTCGGCGGACCTGGGGCACGGTGCGCACGTCGAGCACGAGCCGGTGGTCGTCGAGCTTGGTCGCGAGCAGGCCGAGCACGAACAAGGCGACCAGGCCCCACCCCAGCAACACGCCCTCGCCGTTGTAGCCGCCGCCGAAGTCCTGCACCGACCACATCACCATCGTCGTCGGGCGGACGGGCGCAGCCCACGGCGTGCCCGTGTGAGCGGATTGGTAGAGCATCGACGGCAACCACGGCAGCAGGAAGACGCCGCCGGCCAGCACGGCGACCAACACTCGGACGCTCGGCCCCCGCGTGGCTGCGGATCGCCAGGCTCGCCACGCGAGCACGACCACGGTCGCGGCCAGCAGCCACATCGCCCAGTAGTGCGTGAGCAGCAGTGCGCCCGTGATCAACGCGATGGAGACCAACCGCGCCGCGGTCGGGCGCTCGAGCGCGTTGCGGACCAGCAGGTAGCCGGCGAGGACCAGCACCATGACGAGCGAGTACATGCGTGTCTCGGTCGAGTACCGAATGGCGAACGGCGACAGCGACAGCAGCACGACGAACGCCCACCCCGTCCGTGGGCCGCCGGCGCGGCGCCCGGCGAACCAACCCAACGGCAGCGTCGCCACTCCGAAGAGGCCGGACAGCGCGCGCACGGCTGTGTCGCCTTGGCCGAACACCTGCATCCACCCGTGCAGCAGGTAGTAGTACAGCGGCGGGTGACCGTCCTGACGCAGCGCCGCTCCGATGTCGGTGAGCGGCAGACGGGCGATGTCCACGCTGAGCGCTTCGTCGAGCCACAGGTGCGAGCGCGTCCAGAACCGCAACACGAGGCCGGCGACCACAGCGAGCGCGACCACCACCGCTTCCACCCTCGAGAGCGAGGGACGGCCGTCTTCCACGGAGCGCGCTGGGTCCGCGGACGGTGACAGAGGCTCGGCGTCGGTCAGGACCACGTCTTGCGACTGTAGTTGTGGGGTCTCCGAAGCCCGGAGCATGCCCTTCTACACTCGAAGCAGATGACGGAAACCGCCACCTCAGACGCCGACGAGCAGACCGCTAGTCACCCTTCTCAGTCCGACCAGACGAAGCATCGGATCGTCGTCATCGGTGCGGGGCCCGCGGGACTCACGGCCGCCTACGAACTGGGCAAAGCCGGCATCCCGGCAACGGTGCTCGAATCGGATTCGGTCGTCGGCGGCATCAGCCGCACCGTGGAGCGCGATGGTTGGCGCTTCGATCTCGGCGGCCACCGCTTCTTCACGAAGGTCCGCGCCGTCGAGCAGCTGTGGCACGAGATCCTCCCCGACGGCGACTTCCTCCTCCGGCCCCGGATGAGCCGCATCTTCTACAAGGGCAAGTACTACGACTACCCGCTCCGAGCATTCAACGTGTTGCGCACGCTCGGCATCGTCGAGGCGTTCCGGTGTCTGTTCTCGTACCTCTGGGTGAAGGTCCGCCCGCCGAAGGACCAGACGACCTTCGAAGGATGGACGGCAGCCCGGTTCGGGTGGCGCCTGTACCGCATGCTGTTCAAGACCTACACGGAAAAGGTCTGGGGCGTGCCCGCCACGGAGATCCAGGCGGATTGGGCGGCGCAGCGCATCAAGAACCTCACGTTCTTCAGCGCTGCCATGAATGCACTCATGCCCAAGCGCAACCAGAAGGACATCACGTCCCTGATCGAGGAGTTCGAGTATCCGAAGCTCGGTCCGGGGATGATGTGGGAGCGCTGCACGGAGCTCGTCGAAAAGGACGGCGGGCGAGTACTGCTCGAAGCGCCTGTCACTCGCATCGAGCACGAGGACGGACGTGCGACGAAGGTGGACTTCGGCGGCGAGGATCCGGGCTCTCTCCCCGTCACCGACGTCATCTCCTCCATGCCGCTCCCCCATCTGCTGAAGGCCATGGACCCGCCGGTCCCCGACGAGGTCCGGCGGGCTGCGGACGCGATCCACTTCCGCGACCACATGTCCGTCGCGCTCGTCGTTCCGGCGGAGGACGCCTTTCCCGACAACTGGATCTACGTGCACGATCCCGTCGCGCGGCTCGGACGCATCCAGAACTTCGGCGCATGGTCGCCGTTCATGGTCAAGGAAGGCCGGACGTGCCTCGGGCTCGAGTACTTCGTGTTCGAAGGCGATGAGCTGTGGACGATGAAGGACGAGGACCTCATCGCGCTGGGCAAGCACGAGTTGGACCTGCTCGGCCTCGTCGACCCGACGCGGGTCGAGGCCGGCTACGTCGTGCGCATGCCGAAGGCGTATCCCACCTACGACGAGGCCTACCGCGAGAACGTCGAGATCATGAAGGGCTGGCTGGCCGCGCACGCTCGAAACGTGCATCCCGTCGGTCGCAACGGGATGCACAAGTACAACAACCAGGATCACTCGATGTACACGGCGATGTTGACGGTGGACAACATCCTGCACAGCGCGGGCCACGACATCTGGTCGGTGAACGTCGAGGCCGAGTACCACGAGGAGGTCGCGGACGCCGGCGGCGACCGAACGGGCCGCGATGCACCGATCATCCCCCGCCATGCACAGGAAGAGGCTGCGGCGACTCGTCGAGGTGACGGTCGTCCGGCGTCGCCGTGACGCTGGCGGTCGATCGCAACCAACCGCTGAGCAGACCGGCGGCAAGGATGGCGAGGAGCGGGTCGACGGGGACGTGGAAGCGCGCGTCGCCGAAGAACACGACGATCGGGATGACCCCGATTGCGACGGTGGACAGGACCAGGAGCCAGCCGCCGAAGTTGCGCCGGCGCAGCCACCACCACAAAGACACCAGTGCGAGCACGCTGACCGCGATGAACCACACGTTGGCGCCGGTGGACAAGGTGTGCCGCGCCCAGTGCGGGAGGAACGGGTCGTCGCCGTACGACTCCGCGGCCCGAACAGCATCGGCGTCGTTCTCGTAGCCGTATCGCAGCCTCGAGAACCAGAGCCGGACCTCCTTGCCGGGGTTCTCGCGAATGAACGTGGCGGCCGCTTCGCGGCCGTCCTCGTCCTTGCGGATCTCGGACTCCGGACGGTGCAGACCTTCGATGCTCCCGTTGCAATAGGTCGTGAGCTGGAATCCCCCCGTGGCATCGGGCTGGCGGCTCATGCAGAGGTTGTCGCCCGTATTGGTCGTGAGCACGGTGGCGCCCATCACGACCGAGTTGCGCACGATCCACGGGACGAGCACGGCGACGCACGTGAGCGTCACGAGCCCGGTCCGCACCAGGGTCGTACGCCACGCCACGCGTGCGATCAGCCACGCCACGGCAAACGCGCCGATCAACGGGAGCGAGATCGGTCGCACGATCGTCGCCAGGCCGAGCGCGAGGCCGGCGGCACACATCTGCGGCCATTGGTAGCCGTCGCGGGGAGCCCTGACGACGAGCCAGATCGTGAGCAGCATCAGTGCGATGAACAGCGTCTCGCTCAGCGTGACGGCGGTGTGGAGGATGAGGTTCGGCCAGAACGCGACGATGGCGGCCGCCACGAGGCCGGTCCGTACGTCGGCAAGGCGGTGGGCGATCGCGTACACGAGGACGATCGTGGCCACGCCGGCCACGAGGTTCACCAGCACGACGATGCCGGTCATCCCCTCCGGGAGGAACGTGTGCAGCGTGATCCACTCGAGCGCGCCGAGCAGGAGCGGATAGCCCGGTGGGTAGTAGGCCGTCGGCGCGTAGCCGATGCCGGACCCGTTGAACGGTGGCGGGTAGTCGTAGCCGTGGCCGTGCGCGACCGCGTCGCTCAACGCCCGGTACAGAAACGGATCATGTAGCCCCTGCGGTTCACGCGCCGCGTAGATGCACCACGCGAGGCGCAACACGAAGCCGGCGGCGACGATCACGATGAGCGCCGTCGGGTGGGCGCGGTAGGCCGCGTCGACTCACGCTTGGCGGGAGGCTGCTGGGCGGGCGACGCACAGCACCGACGTGCCGAGCGGCAGCGACGCACGCCCGACGACCGAGCGCTCGAGACGGGTGAGCACCATGGCGGCGAAGTCGATCAGCGCTGACGTCTGGTCGAGTCCCAGTTCGGCGTCGTGGCTCGCCACTCGTCGCTTGATGAACACCGGCAGCACCAACCAGCTGAAGACGTGAGTGCTCATCACCGGTTCGAGCCCGGCTGCTGCGAGTTGGGCATGAAGCATCGAGCGCGTGTAGCGACGCCGGTGGCCCAACACCTCGTCACTCGCGCTCCACAACCACTGGTGGGCGGGAACGTTGACGATCAGGACGCCCTCGGGGTCGAGCACACGGCTTGCTTCACGCAGCGCGGCGACGGGATCGTCGAGATGCTCGATCACATCGAGCAGGCACACGACGTCCACCGCCGCGTCACCGAGGGGAAGCCAGTCGACCTCTGCACGAGCGGTGTCGAACCCGTGGCGACGCTTCGCTTCGGAGGCGAGTGTTGCGTTGCCCTCGACGACGAGCGTGCGGTCGGGGTTCCAGCCGAGCATCGCGGTGACGCCGCCGGCGCCACCGCCCGCGTCGACCAACCATCCGTCTGCGTGGCGAACGTTGCGTTTGAGCGCGGTGGACACGAATGCTGCCTTGCTACGGAACCACCAGTGCGACCGATCCGATTCCGTCAACCGCGCCGCATTCGCGTCGTCGAAGACCTCGCCGGCCCGAACCTCGCGCGTTGATGGAGCGCGACGACGCTCGAACCGCACGCGACGTGTCTGCCGCCAGATGCGTGGTGTCGCCAGGACCATCGCGATGCCGTCGCGTCCGACGTTGACATGCGACCGATCGTCGTGGCTCCATTCCACCGGCACCTCGACGATCTCGATCCCTTGCGCCTGCGCGACGGCGACGAGCTCGGCATCCCACGCGAATCCCACTTCGTGCACGTGCGGGAGGACCAGCTCCCACACCGACCGGGCGGCCACCTTGGCACCGCATTGCGTGTCTACGACGCCTGGCGTCAAGGTCGCCTGCAACAGGCGGTTGTACGCCCGACCCAACAGCTCCCGGGCACGGCTCTCCGGTTGTACGAGCCGTGAGGCCGGAAGGTCACGCGAACCGATGGCGAGCACCGGCGCACGCGCGGCGGCGTCGACGACACGCTCGAAGTGCTCGAGCGGAGTGGACAGATCGAGGTCGCAGAACCCTCCATAGTCGGTCGTCAGTTGCGTGAGGCCGGTGGCGACCGCTGCACCCTTGCCGCGGTGCGGACCGCGGACGAGCCGCGCGGGCGTACCGGGCGCACCGGCGAGCAACTCCTCGACCGCTCGAACGGTGCCGTCCGCGCTGCCGTCGTCGACGAACACGAGCTCACTCCCGATCGGCTGCTGCGCGATGAAGTCGAGCAGACGCTTGCCGTAATCGACGAGCCGCGTCTCCTCGTTGAACATCGGAACCACGAGGCCGAGTGTGCGCTCGATCACGAGCCTTGTACCGGCCCGACGAACACACCGACCGTCTGAAAGTTCCACCGGTGCTGCAGGTCGGCGTAGCACGCGCGAACCGTTCCTTCCACGCCGGATCCACTTCGATCCAGCGATTGGAGAGCATGTCTCGGATCTGATCGCCGACGAGCAGCCCACGCGGGTCAGGACGGACCCCGTTTGCCGGTTGGACGAGCGCGGCGATCTTGCCGTCCGTGACGGCTTGCTGCCCGTCGGGAGTCAGTCGGAGCCCGCCCGAGGCGAGCATGTCGCCGATCTGGCTCTGGAGCTCGAGTCGCTCGGTCTGCTCCGCCGCGTCGAGGTCGACGTGCAGGATGGCGCGGGACATGCCGGGATAGTCCCGCATCGCGTTGTCTCCTTCCTCGATGACGAGCTCGCCGTCCGCGTGACCGTTGAAGGCGCGCGCCGTCCCGTACTGGCGGATCATCACGGGGTCGTCCACCACGATCTCGTGGCCGCGTCGGTCGAGGCCGTTGACCAGCGCGGCGTCCCACGGTTCGCCGAATCGCAGTCCGTGGGTATCGAGCAAGAGCGTGTGCTTGCCGTCGAGCGAGGCGAGTTGGGAGAGCATGTCGTGCACCGCAGGAATCGATGCCGCGTCGGCGCTCGGACCCGTGTGCTGGTTGTAGACCGGCAGGTTGAGGACTGCGAGCAGGACCGCGGTGGCTCCGAACGCGCCGGTCAACTTCGTGGCGTGCAATCGTGACGACCTTCGCGCGATCGCGAGCGCGCACGGCGAAGAGCATGAAGAGGCTGACGGGCCACAGCCACCGGAACTGATGTGGCGCGATGCCGAAGAAGCCGCGAGGAAGCGTCCCCGCCGTGACGAGCGCACCGCCGGCCGCGACGAGTGCGGTCGCCAAGGCGGCAGAGGCGGTGCGGTCCGCTCGACGCCATGCGTCCCGCAGCAGCGTGCCGACCAACGCGAGCACGACCACCATGGAGATGACCGCAGCGGCGAGCGACGGGACGTGGGCGAGATCGGGTTGCACACCGACGAGCGGAACGCCGTTGATCTTCGGCACGAATGCATCACCGAACGACGGCCGCAGCCACCACGGCGGAAGCGACACGATTGCCGCCACGATGCGCGTGCCGAAGGACCAGCCGACCGTCTGCTTCGCCGCGCCGATCGTGCTCACCAGACTGCTGAGGTTGCCGTCGCTTCCGTGCAGTGCCTCCTCGATCAGCGGCGGCGCCCAAAGCACGAGGAACACGACGGCCGACACCAACGACGTGCGCCGCACCTTCCGGCGAAGTTCGGGCCAGCCGTCGGGATCACCACGTCGCCGCTGCCACATCGTCCACGCGAGCGCACCCGTGCCCCAGATCGCCAGCACGGGGACGAGCACCGCGTAACTCAAATGGGTCTCGAGTACGAGGCTCGCGACGCCGACGGCAAGCGGCAGCAGTGCGAGATCGCCGCACGCGAGCGACCACACGAGCACGACGAAGAACAGGAACGGAAGCAACATCGCGTGCGGTTGCCACGGATCGAACAGCAGCTCGCTCCCCATGGTCCACGTGAGCCCCGCGGCCATCGCCATCGCGGCGGTGCCCGCGACAGGACCGCCGCGGCGGTAGGCGACGACGGCGATGCCGACGATCGCGGCACTGTTGAGCAGCAGCACCCCGATGGCGAGCCCGGGTGAGTTGAACAGCTTGACCGGGATCGCGAGGAGGTCGAAGAAGAGCGGACCGGGATTGTTGACGTTGGTGCTGGTGCTCTGCGACGCGGATGTCCACGTACCGAGCAACGGGAAGTGGTGACTGAAGACATCGCGCGCCCGAAGCTCGAAGTACGCGTTGTCGCCGATCGGGATCCACCCGCGGATCAGCGCACCGACCGTGGCGCTCACGAGCGGCACGATCGTGATCGCGATCGACGCCAGGTAGATCCGCTTGGCCAGCGACGGCGGCCGCGAGCTCGTCGGTGGTCGTTGCTCGACCTCCGTGTCCGGGCCTGCCGGCTCGCGGCTGTCGCCCGGTCGACGTCGGTCGGTGTCTTCACGGGGTGACGGTGCCGGGCGGAGCGACGAAGATCGCGGTCGGCAGCCCGAGGTCCAACATCGTCTGCAGCCGTTCCTGGATCGGTTGGTTCTCGGGCGAGGTCAGCCGGTCGTCGATGGCAGCACCGAAGAGGTTGTCGTCGACGTGGGGGACGATGTCGTCGAGTCCCGCCGCGTGCAGCATCGGGATCACTTCACTGCGGATGCGGGCGAACTCCGCCTGCTGTGCAGCACTACGCGGTTCGTCGAACGCCACCTCGACCGCTCCCGGGACCTTGCGCCATTCGTCGATGTGGAACCCGGTGGCGAGATGAACGACCGCGGTCGCATCGGCGGGCTCGATGACGCGTGATGCCGTCATGGGCACGCGTGCGGACCCTGGCGCGCCGGCGGTGAAGCCCTGACGCTCGAGCTCGAGCACGATGCCATAGCCCTGCGACCCGATGTACAGCGCGTCCGACCAGGTGACCGAATAGCGACCGTCACGTCCGGTCGCGGCCCCCTTGTGGTCGAGCAACGCCTGCTCGGTCGGCGGCATGACGCTCGCGAGCACCGACGACAGCTCGGGGGCCGGCGGATCCACGTTCCGCGCGTCAGCCGCGAGCGCGACGCTCGACAAGACGATGAACGCCCCCGCGACCGCGGTGCCTGCCTTCAGCACCCGAGTGCGCGTGTCCGAACCGATGCGCCCGCGTACGACTTCGACCGCCGTCCACACGATGGCGAAGAGGACCAGCGCCGAGATCGACCACGACCAGAGCATCAGGTAGAACCACAGGTGCCCGAAGATGCGGGCCATCGAGATGACGGCGAGCACGAGCGAGACGCCGATCACGAGATCGAGCCGCAGCAGCCGCGAGTGTTTGATGCGGCGCGCCATCACGACGCTCGCCGCCCACAGGGCGAGCACGACGAGACCGGGGACGATCGAACCGTCGGGGTCACCCGCGGCGTTGACCAGCGAGCCGGTGTCGTTGCGCTGGTCCTGCGTGAGCTTCGAGATGTCGAGGTGCAGCAACTCGAGCCGGACGCCGGTGCGGAAGCCGACGGGCTTTTCGGGTGGATGCTGGAAGTAGTCGCGCAGCAGGCTGAGGTTGCCGGGCTGGTGGCGCACTTGATCGACCACCACTGGCGCCCACAACGCGAGCCCGAGCGCGAGCCCGACGAGGGTCCACCGCACGAACCTGCGTCGCTCGGTCGACTTGGCCGGCGCCCGCCGGGCGAGGACGGCCGCCGCCACGATGGCGAGCGTGCCGAGGCCGAGAGAGAGCCCGAGGTACGGCAGGTGCGTCTGCGCGCAGAACGAGGCCGCGAAGACGGCGAGCGGAAGCACGATGAAGTCGCCGCACACCACCGACCAGACCGCGAGCAGGAGCACGACCCACCAGAGCAGCGGGAGGTACGGGTTCCAGGGCTCGGTCAGCGTGCCGACGCCGTAGCCCCGCACGAGGAACGCGAGCACCGCGGCGACCCCGACGACGAGGCGGTAGCCGCCGCGGCGATGGGCGAGCACGAGACCGATGCCGAGGGCGACGATGTTGAGGGCCGCCGTGGCCGCCTCCAGTGCCCACGAGGTCGACCCGAACAGCCGGTAGAAGGGCGCGAGCGCATAGAAGCTCAGGGGCCCGGGGTGGCTGCCCTGTTGCGCGAGCGTGCCGATGCGCCCGGGCAATCCGATCAGGGGCGTGTGCGCCGTGCCGACATCGCGCACCCGCACCTCGGTCATTGCGAGGTCGAGCACGGGGAACCAGTGCGTGCGGTGCAGCGCGACGACGGCGACCACGAGCGGGAGCGCGACGATCGCCAGCAGAACAGCGATCAACAACCAGGGACGGGCAACCAGCCCGCGCCACCAACCCGGACCGTCCGCAGACGCCGGCGTTTCGTCGCTGAAGTCCGATTCGCGGGCCTCGTCGACCACCTGTTCATCGGCCAGCGCGACGCCGGGCGAGTGAACGGGCGGCATCGAGCGAGTATAGAAACGCGGCCCTTGGCGATCTGCGACGCCCCCCTCCCTCGAACTGGCGTGCATCACCCACACGGGATGTGGGTGATGCACGCCGAAACGCGAGAGGGGGCGGGTCAGGGCAGGTGGCGGAGGACCTTCAGGGCGCCGAGTCGCACGGGTGACTGGTGGTGCGAGCCCGAGCCGACGAGCTCGTCGCGGTGGGCCAGGTACCAGTCGTACGACTCGATGAGCATGGACGCGTTGGAGTGGCGCGGGGTCCAGCCGAGCTCGGTGCGGGCCTTGGTGGTGTCGAAGTACAGCGACTCGGCGTACAGCAACCAGTGGTACGGGGCGAACGGCGCCAGCCCCAGGGTCGCCAGGGCCTGCATCGCCGACTTGGCCATCCTTGTGGGCAGCGAACGGATGACCGAGCCCGTCCCCGCATGATCGACGAGTGCTTGGATCGTCTCGCGCATCGTCCCGAACTCACCGGCGCCGACGTTGTACGTGGCCGAGCCGGGGCGGTCGCCGGCCCGCAGGCACGCGTCCGCGAGATCGTTCGCGTGGACGAGCTGGTAACGGTTGTCGCCGCGGCCCAAGACGTACACCGGGGCGCCTTCGGCGATGAACTCGAACAGAACGGCGAAGATGCCGAGCCGGCCGTGGCCGAGGATCGTCCGGGGACGAACGATCGTGACGTCGAGTCCTGCCGCCGCCGCCTCGTGACAGAGCTGTTCGGCCCGCAACTTGGCGCGGCCGTACGCCTCCAGCGGCCGGCACGGTGAATCCTCGCGGACCGGGTTCGACTCCGGGATGCCGAACACTGCGCTCGACGACGTGTGCACGACCTTGGCGACGCCTGCATCGCGCGCGCCCACGAGGACGTTCGCCGTACCGACGACGTTGACCGAGTCGAACAGCGCTCGGTCGCGTGCCAGCGGAACCTGCGCGACGTTGTGGAGCACGACATCGGCGCCCTCGCACGCGGCGCGCACCGCGGCGCGGTCGCGCGACGTCGCCCGCCACGAACTCGAGGTCTCCGATCGACGGACCGTCGGGCGTCGTCGGGTGGTTGAGATCGAAGATGCGAACGCGATCGCCTCGCGCCATCGCCTGGCTCGCGACAACGGTCCCGAAGTACCCGCTGCCTCCCGTGACCAGAACGGTCCGTCCCATCAGAGCTGCTCGCCGTTGGCGAGGCACCAACGGATGCTCTCTTGCATGCCTTCGAGCAGCGCGACGGGCGGCTCGTAGCCCAGCTCGTCACGGGCACGCGCGATGTCGCACGCGATCGTGTCCTTCAGCTCGCCGAGGACGTGCACTGCCTGCACGTAGCGCCCACGATCCTGCACGAACTTGTCGGCCTTCTCGGCGATCAGCCCGACCAGCGCGGGAACACGGATCGGACGGCGCTCGGTGACCTCGAGCCCTTCCGCGGCGAGCGCGTCCCGGATCGTGTCGAAGATGTCAGCGCAGCTCGTACGGCTCCGCGTCGGCGATCCAGTACGCGTTGCCCGGGGCCTTGTCCGCCGTCTCGGCCAGCAGCATGCCGTGGACGAGGTTGCCGGTGAACACCATCGAGCGCTGCTGCGTGCCGTCGCCCACGAGCGGGAACCGGCCCCGCCGGACGGCGGCGAGGAACTGCGCCTGGCGTGGCGGTTGGAACGGTCCGTAGAACCACGGCGGCCGCACGATGACGGTCTCCACGTCGCCGTGCTCGTAGCTGCGCATCACCAGTTGCTCGGCTTCGAGCTTCGACTGTCCGTAGGCCATGTACGGGTGATACGGCGAGTCCTCCGTGAACCGGTCGGACGGCGCCTCGTTCGCGCCGAAGGGCGAGTTCGACGACACGTGCACGAAGCGGACGCGTCCCGGCGCGACGGGCGCGGTCGAGGGTGAGCTGCGTGCCGCCCACGTTCACGTCGAACAGGCTGCGGATCCTGGCTTCCGGATGGATGACGCCCGCAGCGTGGAACACCGTCGACGGCCCGATGCCGTCGAACAGGGCGTCGAGCGCCGTGGGGTCGCGAACGTCGCCGACGACCGGCTCGATCGACGGACCGACGACAGAGAGCAGGGACGCGTCGGCCTCGTCACGCACGAGACACCGCACGCGCTCGCGGTTCGGTGCGAGCGCGCGCACGAGGTTCTGGCCGAGCCATCCGGCCGCGCCGGTCACGACAACCGTCGACGTCACGAGGACGCGAGGAAGTGATCGGCGTTCCGTGCTGCGATCGTCATGATCGCGGCCTGAGGGTTGACGCCCGGCGCGTCGGGCAACAGCGAGGCGTCGTTGACGTGAAGATTGCGGACACCCCACACGCGCCCGAAGCTGTCGGCGCCGGTGCGCTCACGATCCTCGCCCATGCGCACCGACGACGTCAGGTGGACGGTCATGAGGTTGGCGCTCGACCGCGTCACCGCGTCCCACCACGACACGAGCTCGTCGGGCCGGCGCACCACTCGGCCGCCGATGACGGACGGGTACAGCTCGGTCGCTCCTGCAGCGAGGAGCACTTCGCCGAGGTGCAACAGGCCGCGAGCGAGCCGGCTCATGTCTGCGTCGGTCAGCCGGTACGAGATGACCGGCGCGCGAAGACCAGGAACCGCAACGACGCGCCCGCTCGCGTCGCCGCGTATCGCTGCGTAGTACACGTACACGCGCTCCCAGTCCGCGAGCGCGTCGCTGAAGTCGGCAGCAGAGTCGGCGAGCGCGAGCGCGATATGGCCTTTGCGGCTGACCGACCCACCAATCGTCAAGCTCGGGGCGAACTCGGTGACGCGATGCATCGGCACGCCCGCATGGTCGAGCGGACTCGGAAAGCGCGCCGCGATCTTGACCGTCGGGTGCAGTTTGAGCCCTCGCCCGATCTGGCCTCGGAAGCCGCTGCGATGGAGCAGCGCGGGAGTCTGGATCGCGCCCGCGCACACGAACACGTGGTCGGCCTCGATGATCACGCGCTCGGTCGATCCGTCGGGGCGGGCTCGTTCGCACAGCGCGCCGGTGACGTGGTCGCCGCGCACGTCGAGCTTGAGCACGCGACAGTCAGCGATCACCGTGGCGCCGTTCGCGACAGACCTCGGGACGAGCGTGCGCGCCATCGTCTGCTTCACGCCTCTGCCCTGCTCGTCGTACCGGAACACCCTCGGGAACTCGACCGATCGCCAGCCGAGCTTCGTGGCTCCGCGCTCGAGCGTCGCCGACGACGGCGGTGGCGCGGACGGCAGACTCGAGACACCAAGGGCCGTCTCGACCTGCTCGGCGTACTTGTCCAGCACGGCCTCGGTGAACTCCTCGATGCCGAACTCTCGACGCCAGTCCTCCGAGAGGTAGGAAGGCAACCGGTGCCACAGTCCCGAGTTGATCTCGGTGCTTCCTCCGACGCATCGGCCTTCTGCGTACGCGACCGGCGGCGAACCGAGCGTCGCCGACGACCCCCGATGGCGGTACTTCAGCACCATCTCGTCGAGCGAGAAGGGCTCGACGGCGTCGGGCTCGATCCACGGTCCTTCTTCGACCATCGTGACTGTGCGACCGGCCGCCGTGAGCTGCGACGCCGTGGTCGACCCGCCCGCCCCGGAGCCGACGACGAGAACCTCCGTCTGCAGCGACGTCATGTCGCGGCAAGCACGGCGGGCGACGACGCGGGCAACTCCTGCTCGGCGAACAGCACGAGCGAGCGGAACACCCGGACGTACTGGCGCAGCTGTGGGATCGGGCTGGTGTCGAGCGAGTGCACGCTCGGTCGGCCGCGCCCCACGACCAGCGAGAACAGCGCCCAGGACCAGCGACGCGGCGACGAGTGCGGCGCGGAGGTGCTCGGGCATGGACCGCAGCGCGCCGTCGACGAACGACGCGACGTCGTCGCGCCGCGCGGGATCGCTCGTCGTGGTCAGCTCCGAGACCACCAGCTGCTCGTACCGGAGCATGCTCCGGAGGTTAGTGAAGACCGCTAGTACCCTCTGAACCCGTCATGAGCGAGCAAGGCGAGCGCACGGCGGACGTGCGACCGCCAGTCGGCGCAGATCGGCGACCGCAGGCGATCACGTGGAGTCCGTCGTCGATCTGTATCGACGGACGCCGATGGGGCTCGGGGGCGCAGCCCCCGCGAAATTGTGAGCGCCACCGTCGAGGCCCCTGCGCGCTCAGACGACGAGGTCGAGCCGGCGCGCTCGTCGCGGTTGAAGCGATGGCTCCCGATCGGCGTCCTCGCAGTGGTCGTGCTGCTGCCGCTCAGGGGGCTGCTGCGCGCCCCCGGCCCTCCCATGGAAGAGGGCTTCATGCTCGTCTTCCCCGAGGAGGTGTTGCGCGGCGCGATCCCGAACCGTGACTTCCTGCACCTGTACGGGCCGGGGAGCCTGTGGGTGCTCGCCGCCCTGTTCAAGGTCTTCTCGACGACGTTGTGGACCGAACGGGTCGCCGGCTACCTGCAGCAGCTCGCACTCGTCGCGGCCGTGTACGCCATCGTGCGGCCGTACGGTCGCCGCCTCGCGCTCGGCGGCGCAGTGATCGCCGCGATCATCATCATCCCGCCCATCGGGCTCACCGCTCTGGCGTGGGTCGGCGGGGTCGCGTTGGGCCTGTGGGCCATGGTCGCGGCGCTACGAGGACGGTTCCTGCTGGCCGGACTCCTCGGCGGGTTCGCGCTGCTGTACCGGCCGGACCTCGTGATCGCAGTGGGCCTCGGCTTCGCCGTGCTGTGGACCGTCCTCGCTCGCGCACAACGCAAGCGGCTGCTCGGCGGGCTCGGCATCGGCCTCAGTCCGTACCTCGTCCAAATCGTCATGGCCGGGCCGGGCCACGCGTTCTACGGAATGGTGATCCAACCCGTCTTCCAGTTGCGCGCCGGCCGCCACCTGCCCGTTGCCGCCTTCGTGGAGCCACTTCGACGGATTCCTGCAGAAGGCGGGGGTGCTCAACGAACCGCCCTGGCCGTTCCCCGCGCCGCCGTCGCCGGGACAGCTCACCCTGTGGCTCCTCCTCCTGGTCGCCGCGGTGGTCACGATCGTCGCCGTCGGTTGGCGGATCACCCGCCGATCTCCGCGCACGCGTGGCGGCACGGGCCGTGCTCGTGATGGGGGTGTTCAGCCTCGGACTGCTGCCACAGGCGCTGCAGCGCCCGGATTCGACTCATCTGGCGTGGGTCAGCGCGGTGCCCTTCGGGCTGCTCCCGGTGGCGATCGCCGACCTCGTACGGAGCGTTCGACCTCGTTGGTCGGCGGCACGGAGGCTCACGGTCGCGGCGGTCGCGCCCGCCATCGTGCTGCTCGTTCTCGTCCCGCACCACACGTTCCGCACCTACGCCGACGCGGTTGCGCAAACGTTCGGCAAGCACCGAGAGTCGTACGTGATGCAGAACGAGGGCCGCAGCTTCTACTACGGCCGAAAGGACGCCGCCGACGCCGTGAACGCGATGCTGCCTGTCGTCGACAGCATCGCTCGCCCTGGCGACAAGCTCTTCGTCGGCACCGGTGACCTGCGCAAGACGCCCTACAGCGAGGCGTTCCTGTACTACCTGTTGCCGCAGACGCGACCGGGCACGCGCTACATCGAGATGGATCCCGGCGTCGCCAACCGCAGCGACTCGGGACTGGCCGACGACCTGGCGTCGTCGGACATCGCGATCCTGTCGTCGATCCGCGACGACTGGGTCGAGCCGAACGCGTCACGTGACCTCGGTTCCGACGAGCCCAACCAAGTCCTGCAACGGGACTTCTGCAAGGTCGGCTCCTGGGGCCAGGGACTCTTCGGCCACGGCCTCTACGAGCTCTATCAGCGGTGCGATCGGCAGTAGCCTCCCTGCGTCATGCGCACGCTGGTCGTCGTGCCCACATACGAAGAAGCCAGCAACGTCACCGAGCTCCTGCAACGCATCCGCGCGGCCGCGCCCGATGTCGACGTCCTCGTGGTCGACGACAACAGCCCCGACGGCACGGCCAAGCTGGCAGAGGCGCTCAACGACGAGCTCGGGCACATCGACGTGCTCGTCCGCAAGGAGAAGGCAGGACTCGGCACCGCGTACCGCGCCGGGTTCGGCATCGGCATCGAGCGTGGGTACGAGGTCATCCTCCAGATGGACGCGGATCTGTCCCACGATCCTGCGTCGATACCGTCGTTGCTCGGCGCGCTGGAGGGCGACGTGGGACTCGTGATCGGCTCGCGCTACGTGCCCGGGGGCCACATCCCACACTGGCCGTGGTACCGCCGCTTCCTGTCCAAGTACGGCAACCTCTACACGCGGCCTCGCGCTCGGCCTGAAGGCTCGCGATCTCACCTCCGGATTCCGCGCGTGGAAGGCGAGCACGCTCGAACACATCGACTACAAGACGACGAACGCCACGGGCTACTTGTTCCAGATGGAGCTCGCGTACCGGGTCGCACAACACGGCGAGAACATCGCCGAGGTCCCGATCACGTTCACGGATCGCGTCCGCGGAACGTCGAAGATGTCCGGCGCCGTGATCTTCGAGGAGCTCACCCGCGTGCACCTGGTGGGGCCTCCGCGACCGCTGGCACCGCCTGGTAACCCGCGTCGATCCGCGGCTGACCCGCCTGGCACCGTCGGCGAGGGAAGCGCCAGCGACGAGCCGACCGCACGTACGAGCGACCGTGGGGAGCGAGTTGTGTCGAGACACGGCGAGGGAAGCGCCAGCGACGAGCCGACCGCACGTACGAGCGACCCGCAGGGGAGCGAGTTCGTGTCGTCAATACGGCCAGGGGCCTTTTCCGGAGCTTGGTGACGATGAGGACCTTGAGTCCGAGGTTCTTCACGAACCACGGGAGCTGCGCCAGTTGCGCGAGGGCGTTGCGGAACCGGCCGCTGCCCGCGACCAGCTGGCGGCGGTACTCGGTCATCGAGCCCGACCGCCCCGCGTAACGGAACCGGCGGCCGAGAGCCAGAGAGCGGAGGATCGCGAAGCGTCACCCCGACGGAGCTGAACGAGTCGTGGATCAGCATCGTCCCGCCCGGCGCGGACGCGGCCGCCCCACACGCGGATGTCAGCCAGCGCGGGTTCGACCCGATGAGCGCCGTCGATGTACAGCAAATCGACGTCGCCTTCGACGGCGCCGAGCGCATCCAGCGAGAAGGCCCGCAGGTGGTGGACCCGGTCGTCCACCGGCGAAGGCGCGCAGGTTCTCGTGGAACACGTCGTCGTCGACCGCCGCAGCCTCGGTATACCCCTCGATCTCCTGCGGTCCACGGTCGTTGCCGGCATGAGGATCGATGGCGAAGAGGTCGACCCCTTCCGGCGCGGCGGAAGCGAGGATCACCGTCGAACGGCCGCGGAACGATCCGATCTCGACGATCTGGTCACCGGGCCGCAAACCGGCCGCACGGTCCCACAGTCGGCGCGCCTGGTGGTCGGTCATCCATCCGTCGACCTTCTCGACGGCGCGGAGCGCCTCGCCGAAGGAGCCGACCATGCCCGTTGACCCTAGTGGTGGCCGACTACCCTCGACGTCGTGGGTCCGCCGGCGTCCAACGCGCGACGCGTCCAACGGCACCAGGTCGAGCATCGAGAAGATCGGCGACCTCGCCGCCGCGGCCGGCCTGCGCCGAATCCACATGCTCTCGTGGCGTGATCTCGCAGACGTGGAAGCGGGTGGCTCGGAGGTGCACGCGGCCACGGTCGCGAAGCTGTGGGCCGAAGCAGGCATCGACGTCACGCTGCGCACGTCGTACGCGCGAGGTCAGGCACCCGTGGTGACACGGGATGGCTACCGCGTGGATGCGCCGCGCCGGCCGTTATCTTGTTTCCGCGCGCCGCGGGCTCGGAGTTGATCGGCCGCCACGGCTCTCAGACGCGCTGGTCGAGATCTGGAACGGCATGCCGTTCTTCTCGCCGGTGTGGAACCGGGGCCCCGGCATCATCCTCCTGCACCATGTCCACGCCGAGATGTGGAAGATGGTGCTCGGCGATGAAGCACCGTGGGCAGCGACGCTCGGCGACACGATCGAGCGTCGCATCGCCCCGCTCGTCTATCGCCGTTCGAAGATCGTCACCCTGTCCGACTCGTCCAAGAACGACATCATCGAGTCGCTGCACCT
>CAWGFA010000022.1:0-95197 GCA_963821725.1 uncultured Acidimicrobiia bacterium | reverse complement strand
AGCTCCGTCACCTCCGCACTCGACCGAGTCACGTGGCCGCGGCACACCCAACGGCTGAGCATCCGGCCCGCCACTTCTCTCGCCCCGCCCAAGGCTCGTCGGTCACCTACCGACAGCACGCGTTCGGGGTTCAGGGCCTGCGAGGGCTCCGTTGAGCAGAACAGAACGCACCTTGGCAGGGCTCTTCGGGTTGGCAACCCGAAGGTCAGTCACGCAGACGACGCGTCGACGGGTACTGACCTGGACACTTGTGCTGTCGCCGGCGCTGACAGGCGTCCCGTCACCAAGTTGTCACCGTGGTGGTGACACGGTGGTGACAAGAGAGGCCCTCCCGGCGAGCGGAAAGGGCCTCTGACCTGCACTTACTGGTGGCGGGGGCGGGATTTGAACCCGCGACCTTCGGGTTATGAGCCCGACGAGCTACCAGACTGCTCCACCCCGCGGTGAAGGCGATCACCCTACCAGTGGGCCGCGGGCCGACCAACAGCGGCGCATCCCGACCGCGCCTACGCGGAGCCTCCGCCTGGGACGGTTGTCGTGGTCGTCGTGGTCGGGCCCCCGAGTTGCGCCTGCGCCTGCGCCACGAGTGCCTGCGCCTGCTGCAGCTTCTGGCCGTAGACGTTGTAGTCGGGCGGGCTCTGCTTCAGCGCCGCGTCCGCCGCGTTGAACGCGTCGAGGGCCTGCTGCAGCAACTGCGTCGGCGTCTGCGTCTGCGTGGGAGGTTGCGTGGGCTGCGACGGGTTCGTCGGCTGCGACGGGTTCGTCGGCTGCGACGGGTTCGTCGGCTGTGACGGCTGCTGCCCCGGCGACACAGGAAGGTTGGAGAAGTCGGGGAACTGTTGCAGCGCTTGCGGCAACGTGTCCGCCACCTGCACCTGCCCCTTGTAGAGGACGATCACCTTGCGCAGGAGCGGCGGGTTGTTCTCACCGGTCGTCTGCACGTACACCGGTCTCACATACAACAGCGACTGCTCGATCGGAACGACGATGAGGTTGCCGAAGAGAACCTCGGACCCACCGCCGCGCACACCGAGCAGTGTCTGCAGACCTGCGACCTGCGGATCGGTCGTCATCGTGCTGGCCACCAGCGTGGGTGACGGCGGCAGGTTGTTGCTCGGCATCTGGAACGTCTCGAGCTCGCCGTAGTGCCCAGGGTCGGACTTGGCGATCATGAACGCGGTCATCTGCTGGTTCGCGTTCTGCGTCGGCACGAACGGCCGGAAGAGCATGAACCCCTGCTGCTCCTCCCCCGGCAGGCTCAACTGCACGTAGTACGGCGGGATGCGCCCGGTCGGCGACGGCGGCACCTGCGTGTCCGGGTTGAGCGTGGTGACGGTGGCCCCGGTCTGCGTCTGCGTTCCCGGGTCGGGTGCAACCGTCCACGCGTTGGCGTTCGTGTAGAAGGCGTCGGGATTGTCCAGGTGGTACCGGCCCCACATGTTCGTCTGCGTGCGGAACATGTCCTCGGGATACCGGAAGTGCGCCGCGAGGTCCGGGGGCGGATCGGACTTCGAAAACAGGCTCGGGAACGCCTTCGAGTACGCCTTGGCGATCGGATCGTCCTTGTCGACGATGTACAGCGTGGTCGTGCCGTCGTAGGCGTCGATGACGGCCTTCACCGAGTTGCGCACGTAGTTGAACCGTTGCCCGGAGAGCCCGCCGCCGCCGTCGGTCGTGGCGCGCTGCGAGTACGGGTAGCGATCCGTCGTCGTGTACCCGTCGATGATCCATTGCGTACGACCGTTGAGGATCACTGGGTACGCGTCGGCGTCCCACGACATGAACGGTGCGATCGCGGTCACGCGTGCATAGATGTCGCGGTTGATCACGATCTTCGACGACGGCGTGATGTTGCCTGAGACCAACGGGTTGAAGTCACCGAAGCGCAACGCGAACGCGGCACGCTTGATGAACGAGCTCATCTTGATGCCGTCTTGGCCGGAGTACGTCGTCGGGACGTTGTTTCCGCTCGCGTCCTGGTAGTCGATCTCAGGTCGCTTCGTGTTCACGACGACGTAGCCGTCGAGGTGCTCGCCGAAGTAGATGTCGGGTTGGTCGAGCGGGATGCCCGTCGTGTTCGAGATCGGGATGTCCTGCACGTTGAAGTCGGGTTGGCCCTCGGGTGTCTGCGCATTCGACGGAGCGAGCACGAGGCCGTACCCGTGGGTGAACGCGAGGTGCGTTCCTTCCCATGACGCCTGCGGTACGCCGCCGGTGTTCAACTCGCGCGAGGACAGCAACACCTGCGTCGTCTGACCGTTGATGACGTAGCGGTCGACGTCCACGTCGTCGATCTTGTAGAACGGCTTCAGCGATTGCAGGGTCTGGAACGTCTTCAACGAGATGTTCGGCGACGGGTCCCACAGGCGGATGTTGCGCACCGTGGTCTGGTTGTCGACGAGCGCTTGTGTGTTCAGCTGGTTGTCGTTCGCGAAGTCCTTCACCGCGACGCCGTCGAGGTTCATCGCGGCTTTCGTGGCTTCGATGTTGCGTTCGATGTAGGGCCGCTCCTTCGTCGACTCGGATGGCTCGACTCGGAACTTCTGGATGAACGCGGGAACGATCGTGCCCGCGACCACGGCGACGAACGCCCACAAGCCGACACCCAGCACCGGCAGCACCCAGCCGCGCCGAAAGATGTTGTAGAGGAACAGCGCAACAGAGAAGAGCGAGATCACCAACAGCAACCGAATGGCCGGTAGCTGCGCGTGCACGTCCGTGTACGTCGGCCCGTCGACCGTGCCACGCGTCGAGGTCGAGAGGGAGAACTGCTGGAGGTAGTAACCCGCCGCCTTGACCAACGCGAGCACGGCGAGCAGGACCGACAGGTGCGCCTTCACCTGCGGCGTGACCCGCTGGAACGGTGTCTGCACCCGGATGCCGCCGTTCAGGTAGTGCGCGACCGCGGTGACGATGAACACGATCACGAACGCTGCGAACATCCAACCGACCACCCAGCTCAAGAACGGCAACTGGAAGACGTAGAAGCCGACGTCCTTGCCGAACTGGGGATCCTTGATGCCGAAGGACTGGTGGTTGCGGAACAGCAGGTACTCGTTCCACTCGCCGGAGGCACCCGCACCGGCGATCACCGCAAACAGGGCCGACACACCGATTCGCAGAGCCCCCTGCCGGCGTCCGATGAGCTCGTGGTAGCGCTCGATGAGCTCCTCTTCGGGACCGGCAGGACGGAACTTCGGTGCCAGGCGGTCTGCGATGAGCAGGTTCACCCACATCAACGCGAAGAAAAGCCCGATGAACACGACCGCGAGGCCGATCTTCGTTCCCAGCACGCCGCGCCAGACGCCGGTCTGGCCTACTGACTGGAACCAGAGATAGTCGGTGTAGAAGGACGCGACGCTGCGCAGTGTCGTTATGAAGATGAACAGCGCCACCGCGGCAACGATGAGAAGGATCCGACCGCGTCCGGGACGGCGCTCACGACGGCGCGACCGCCGATCACCTTGTGGCATCTCGTCTCCGGCGCGCATCGCCGGTGGACTCTAGTGAGGCTCGGCCACCAGGAGGCAGCGGCACCCCGGATGAGCCGGCGGGTAGCAGTGGCCGGTCGGGAAGGGCTCACCCTTCACGACCAGGCCGGCGAGCGAGTTGTCCTCGGCGTCAGGGCACGGCGAGCCGCCGTTGTCGACGATCCAGCGCTGGCACGTGCTGGGCATCGGCCGCGTCGAACAGTCCCCGGTTGAAGGCGGCGAGCACGGCGTCTCGCGTCTGCGACTCGATGCGGTGCGTCTTCCAGTCGCGGTACACGGCGCGCACGCCGTCGGCCATGGCGTCTTCGTCACCCGCCGCCTCTCGCAACGAGCCGTCGATGCGATCGCGCAGTGGAAAGGTCAACGCTTCCGCGAGGTCGTTGGCGAGATCGGTCACATCCGTCTTCGCCGGACTCGCCCCGTAGAAGGCCCCGCCACTCCGCGCCACATCGACGAGCTGCGGCCGAACGACCGACGCGTAGCGTTCGGAGTGCTCGTCGACCCCCGGAAACAGATCGTCGAGGCCGGACTTGGGGTTGCGGCGCAGACCGTCGAGCACCTCGTTCTGCTCGTCGGCCAGGACCCGCTTGAGCTTCCGGACCGCCTGCTTCTCGACTGCGTCGGTGACCGCGTCCCGCCGTTCGAGCAGGGCCTCGTCGTCGGACCCCGCCGGCTCCGACGAAGCCTCTGGTGCAGCGTCGACCACGTCAGGCTCGCTGTCCTCGATGACCCCGTCTTCCGGCGCGTCCTCGGTGTCCTCGATAGGGCCCGCGTCCGACGACGGTTCGTCGGCGAGCACGTCGAGTGCCTTGGCCACGTCTTCTTCCCGCGAGGCGCGTATCCGCGCAAAGAGCTCGTCGACGTCGACGGCCTCGTCGTCGCCTTCCTCGTCCGCGACCTCGACGACCTCCACGACCTCGACCACTTCCACGATCTCGGTCGTCTCGGCGGCCTCGCCTCGCCCGTTGGGTCGTGCATCGTCCACGATGCGAACGGCCTCGAACTCCGCGGACGGCTCGAGCGGAACCAAGTCCTCGTGCGGTAGCTCCTCGGCGTAGTCGGGGAGCTCACGCGCTACTTCGACCTCGCGATCGAGCTCGCTCGGCGACGGCAGCGGTTCGCCTTCCACACGACGCGCCGCTGCGTCCGCTGCGATCTTTGCGGACGTCAACGACGTGCGAAGCTCTTCGTTGGCCTCGTCGAGCGTGCGTTGGACGATCGCGTACGAGTCGATCAAGCGCTCGCGTCCTGCCTGCAGCCGCTCGAGTTGGACACGTGACGCCTTTCGCTTCCGCGCCAGATCTTCGAGTATGCGAGCGCGGACGAGCAGCGCCTCGTCGACCATCTCCCGTCCTCGTGCTCTCGCCGCTTCGATCTCGACGCCGCCTGCTTCTGTTGCCTCGAGACGAATGCGCTCGGCGTCGGTGCGAGCCGCGTCGAGCGCCCGCTCGGCCTCGGCCTGCAGGCCCTCGACCGCGGCGTCGACCTGGGCGCGAATACGAGCTGCTTCCGCGTCGGCTTCCTCGGTTCGGCGGGCCATCAGGGTGTCCGCATCGCTGCGAACGGTGCTCGCATGCTCTTCTGCGTCGCGCAGCGTCTGCGCAGCGCTGTCGGACGCCTTCGACTTGATCCCAGCCGCGGCCTCGCGGGCAACCGTCAAGACGCGTGCCGTCTCCTCGCCCAGCGCGGCGGTGAGCTGGGCTTCGTCGACGTGCGACGCTGCGGCCAGCTTGGCCTCGACTGCGTCGAGTCGCTCGAGGAGGCCGGCCTCGCGATGGTGAGCGTCGCGCAGCTGTTCGGCAACCCGCTCGAGAAATCTCCGGACGTGCTCCGCGTCGTACCCGCGGAAGCTGGTCGGGAACGTGGTGCGCGCGATCGCTTCGGGGTCGAGATTCGACGCGCGTTGATCGGCATCACGGTCGGAAAGAGACATCGCCCTCGATGGTACGACCGCATCGCAGCGACTTGGCGGACTTCGACGTCCGTGCTGTGACGTCGAGTCGCCGCCGGTCAGCTCTGTGGAGCGGGAAGACCGCCGCCGCCGATCGATCCGAGGAACGCGAGCGCGTCGTCGAGCGTGTGGACCGGGACGATCTTGACGTCGGACGGGGCGTTCTTCTGGGCGTCAGCCGCGTCTCCGGCCGGCACCATGAAGTACGGGATGTGCGCCCGGTGGACCGCGGTCACCTTCTGTTCGACACCACCGATCTCGCCCACGGTCCCGTCGGGCGAGATGGTCCCGGTCGCCGCGACCTCTTTCCCGCCTGTGAGGTCACCCGGCGTCAACTCGTCGAGCAGACCGAGCGTGAACGCGAGCCCGGCGCTCGGCCCGCCGATGCGCTGCGAGTCGATCGACACGTCGAACGGCAAGGACGGGTAGTTGAGCCGGTCGTCGGCGCCGACGCCGAGGAAACCCGTTCCCGGCTTGTCCGGATGGTCGGCCAGCGTGACCTTGGCGTCACGGCGATTGCCGTTGGAATCCTCGATGCCGAGCATGACCTGGTCGCCCGGGCTTGTGCGCACCGAGCACTTGGACGAGCTGGTCGCGACTGGTCAGCGGCTGTCCGTCGACGGCCACGATCGTGTCGCCGACCTGCAGGACGCCGTCGGCGGGCGTTCCGTGGTCGATGGTCTCGATGAGCGCACCGGTCTGTGTCGGCGTCACGTGGTAGCCGAGCTTGCCGAGGGCCACGAGTACCGCGGCGTCCTTCGACTGGCGCATCAACACCTGGTTGAGCCGGTCGTTCTCCTGTGGCGTCTGCGTTCCGAGGACCTGCTGCGCCGGCACGATGGTCTGATCCGACGAATGCTCGGCCCGCCACTTGTCGAACACGGTGACGTCGGTGTTGACCGTGACCGTGACGAGGTTGACGTGATCCGAGGTCGGAAAGTTGTGATCCGGAGGAACCGTGATGAGTCCCTCGACGGGCTCGGCGCTTCCTGGCGATTCGATGACGTATGGCACGTGGACGAGAAGCGTCACGACGAAGGCTGTCGTGAGCAACGACATGATCGTGCCCATCGCGATGACCCACCACCAGCGGCGAAGCCACCCGCGGCGGCGGTTCACCTCCTCTGCCTGAGGGGGTGGAGGAGCCCCGGTTACGATCGCGGTCGGCGTGTTGAGATTCGTCATCGGTCTTGTCGTCATGGGCGCCGCACTCGCGATCGCAGCACGCGTCGTGATGAACGGGGCACCCCAGCCTGCCACGGACCAGGCCGAAAGCGACCGCGAGCTGCCCCGGATGAGGTTCGAGCGCAAGGAGCCCGGGGCACGCGTGGTGCGACCTGACGCTGTGCTGCCGACGCCGTGGTGGGTCCGTGTCCGTGCGGCCGTCGTGTTGAGCACACTGCTGGCGCTCGTCGGCGCCTTTGTGGCGCTGGTGATCTTGCTCGGCGGAGCCCTGATCCTGACTGGTCTGCAGAACGCCGTGCAGTGACGCTGACTCCCGACGACGGCGTCGAGAGACGGCGAGACGTCGCGCTCGCCGGGCACCGAGGCGACGTGGCCACTGTCCGTGTGGCGCTCGGCGACGACGACGGTCGCGTCAGGGCGACGGCGCTCGGTGCGCTGGCGCGAGCCGGCGCATTGACGACCGCCGATCTCGAGCGCGGCGCCGAGGACGCCGATGTCGTCGTGCGCCGGCGTGTCGCGGAAGCGGCCGCTGCCGCCGATCCGCCGGGCGCATGGGCACCGGTGAGGGCGCTGCTCGACGACGCGGATGACACCGTCGTCGAGGCTGCCGCGTGGGCATGCGGCGAGCTCACCGGTCTCGACGAGCGAGCGCGGCGCTCCGCCGTCGATCGCCTCGTTCGGCTGGCGACCGACCACGAAGATGCGTTGGTGAGGGAGGCCGCGGTCGCCGCCCTCGGATCGATCGGCGACCCTCGCGGGCTTCCGGCCATCCTCGCCGCCACCCACGACAAGCCCGCGGTGCGGCGTCGAGCCGTCCTGGCCCTGGCCCCGTTCGACGGCCCGGACGTCGACGAGGCGCTGGCGAGAGCCCACGACGACCGCGACTGGCAGGTTCGGCAGGCGGCCGAGGACCTCTCCGCGACGGCGACTTCGGCCGCCCGTCGGACTCCGGGTCATGCCCGTAGCGCGCCATAGCGGCCGGACGGCGTCAGCCAACGTTCGCTCGGCTCGAGCAGAGTCAGCGGCGAGCTCCCATGAACATCATCTTCAAGCGGTCGTAGTTCTCGATCACCTTGCCGGCACCGAGCGCGACGCACTCGAGCGGCGCGTCGACGAGGTGCACGGGGATCTCGGTCTCCTCGGCGATGCGCATGTCGAACCCGCGCAGCATCCCCCCTCCGCCGACCAGATACATACCTCGCACGATGAGATCCTGCGCGAGCTCGGGCGGCGCCTGACCCAAGCACGCGATGACGGAGTCGATCACCGCGACCACTTGCTCGTCGATCGCCTCCCGCACTTCTTCGGGCGAGAGGATCACGGTCTTGGGCAAGCCGCTCATCAGGTCTCGTCCGCGTACCTCGGCCTTGAACTCGTCGAGCGTCGGGTACGCGGACCCGATCGCAACCTTGATCTCCTCGGCCGTGCGCTCACCGACGGCGATGCCGTACTCGCGACGGACGTAGGTCTGCACCGCGTTGTCGATGTCGAACGAGCCGACCCGTACGGCCTGCAAGGCGACGATGCCGCCGAGCGAGATCAGCGCGGTCTCCGACGTGCCGCCACCGACGTCGATGACCATGTTGCCGACGGGCTCGTGGATCGGGAGGCCGGCGCCGATGGCAGCGGCCATCGGCTGCTCGATCAGCTGCGCATCTGCCGCGCCGGCTCGCCGGGCCGCCTCGGTCACGGCACGCCGCTCGACTTCGGTGATCGCGGACGGGACGCAGATGACGACCCGAGGACGGTTGAACCGGTTCACGCCGACGCGTTGCAACAGCAAGCGAATCATCCGTTGCGTGATCTCGAAGTCGGTGATCGCTCCGCCGCGCAGCGGGCGCACCGCGACGATGTAGCCGGGAGTACGGCCGATCATCTGCCACGCCTCGTGGCCCATCGCGAGTACATCGCCCGTCCGGCTGTTGAGCGCGATGACGGACGGCTCGTTGAGGACGATGCCGCGGGACCGCTCGTACACCAGCGTGTTGGCGGTGCCGAGATCGATGGCGAGGTCGCGTGCCAGGAGTGTCCCTATCCCCGCTTGCGCTGTTCACTCTCGGGTGACAGCGCCTTCATCTCACGCTCGAACGCTTGCATGCTCGAACGCATGCTCTGCGGCTTGTGGTTCAGCAGCGTGAGGATCAACGAGCCGACGATGATCACCGCGAGCGGCACGAGGAGGAAGAGGAGGACACCCATGGACGCCCATCACCTCCTTACTTCACGCGGGCCGACCACAGCCCGGGTGTCGTCGCCCCAAGCCTCTCCGCCGTCCCACACCTCGTGCTTCCAGATGGGAACGGAGGCCTTGATCGCGTCGATGCAGAAGCGCGCTGCCGCGAAGGCTTCGGGGCGGTGAGGCGACGAGACGACGACGACGACCGCGGACCCTCCGATGGGCACCACCCCGCTGCGATGCAGGAGCACGATCCGTCCGATGGCCGGCCACCGGACTCGCGCCTCGTCGGCAACAGCTTGCAAGCGCGGCACGACCTGTTCCTCGTATGCCTCGTACTCCAGCTGCTGAACGCCGGGTCGATCAGGTGCGTGGTCCCGCGCCGTCCCGCTGAACAAAACGACCGCGCCACAGTCCGGCCGGACGGCCCATTCGGTCGCGAGGCCGACCGGAAGCTCGTCCTGGGCCAGCCCCAACCACGTGTCGCCTGTCGGTGGCCGCACGCAGGCATCGTACGTGAGCACGGCCTGCCGTCCCTCGGAGCAGGTCCGTCACTATCGTTTTGCGCCGTGCCACCCGACGACGAGAGTGACGACGAAGCGCCAGGGTTCGGCGCTCCGTTGCCGCCCGAAGACCGTTTGTGGCGGCATCCATCCGAGCTCGGTCCGATCGACGGGCTCACCACCGTGACAGCGGCAGGCGAGGAACGTCGCTCGGGTTCCGCGCTGTGGGGTGTCGCGGTCGTCGCCGGGCTCGTCGGCGCCGCCCTGTCGTTGGGCGTCGTGGCGGTGGTCGGCGGCTTCCAGAGCAAGGTCGTGGAGAAGCCGGTCGTCGAGAAGGTCCCGGTGCGCGCGGTCGCCGAGCTCGCGTCACAGCCCAGCGGCGTCGTCGGGGTCACGCGCGCCGTCGCACCGTCGATCGTCACGCTCCAGGTCACGACGCGCAAGGGCTTGGAGATCGGGTCAGGCGTCATGTTCCGCGACGACGGCTACCTGGTGACCGATGCGCATCTTCTGCAGTCCGCTTCCGCTGTGCAGGCGACGCTCGCCGACGGCCGCTCGGTGCCGGCCACGGTGGTCGGCTCGGACGCGTGGTCGGCGATGGCCGTCGTCAAGGTCGACGCAGGGCAGGTTGCGGTGGCGACGTTCGGCTCCGCCACCGGGTTGCAGATCGGGCAGACCGCGATCGCGGTCGGGGCTCCGGAGGCCGCGAGCGGCGACCCGTCGGTGACGGTGGGCGTCGTGAGTGCGCTCGGCAAGCAAGTCAACAGCGTCGAAGGCGTCAGCCTGCGCGACATGATCGAGACCGACGCCGCTGCGACACACGACGCTTCGGGCGGCGCGCTGTCCGATGCGAACGGCGTCCTCATCGGACTCGTGACCACGGTCGCGCCGGCCGACGGCGCCGGCCTCGACTTCGCCGTGCCGATCGACGTGGTGCGGTCCGTCGCGGAAGACATCATCACCACCGGTACGGCCAGGCACTCGTGGCTCGGCGTCGAGGGTGCGGACGCGGACGGAGGCGCCCGTGTGACGAAGGTCGTCGGTGGGAGCCCCGCGGCGCAGGCGGGTCTGACGAACGACGATGTCATCGCCGCGGTCGACGGGACGAAGATCGGGTCGATGTCGGCGCTGCGGGTGACGCTGCGCGGACATCACACGGGCGACCGGATCACACTCGTCGTGACCCGGGCCGGCCAAGACATCACGATGACGGCGACGCTCGGCGAGAAAACCCCGAACTGAGTTCAGTGGTGGCGCCGGCGGGCGCGGCGGATGATCGCCACCGTGCCCGCGGCCGCGGCGACCAGTGCCGCGCCGGCCGCACCGAGGGCAAGCTCTTGGCGTCGCTGCGGGCTCACGGTCGCCCACGGTGCCGGACGGTGTCCGGCGACGTAGGCCTCCTCGTTGGTCGAGGTCGGTGACCATCCCGCCGCTCGCAACCGGTCGTTCGCAATGACCCATGGATGGATCGTGTACGGCAACAGTCCCGGCGGCATCGACGACAGACCCAGCTTCCATCGCGCCGACGTGAGCTTCTGGACAACGGCGTCAGGCATGCGCAGACGAGGCACACCCGCCAACGCTCGGACCTGGTCGCCGGGGATCCATCCGTTCGGCGCCACGTTGTACGGACCGTCGAGGCGGCTGCGCAACGCGACCTCCACTGCCGTCGCCACGTCGTCGAGGTGCACGTATTGCGCCGGCGGGTCGTCGGCGCCGGCCGGCCGCACGGCCGCGGCGGCGCGCAGCGCCCGGTCCAGCCATCCGGTGGCGTCCTCGGCGACCGCGACGGCGGGCCGGAGGATGGCGACGGTCGCGCCGGGATGGCTCGACTTCCACTCGACCGCCAGACGCTCGCGTTCCGCTGCTCGAACGGCGAACCCGAGCTCGGCGTTCGGACGCAACGGCGCGTCCTCGGTGAGCGGCACCGGATTCGTCGGCCACGCGCCGTAGACGGTTGCGCTCGACAGCAGGACGAGGGTCGCGGCACCGATGCCGGCGGCGACGTCGAGTAGGGCCCGGGTCTCGTCGACCCCGCCGTCGAGCTGGACCACGGCCGAGGCACCCTCGATCGACGCCTTCAGATCCGTCTCGCCGTCGACGTCGACCTCGACGACCCGATCGACGCCGTCCGACCCGTCGAGCAGGGCCTTCACGCGCCGTCCGAGCGCGTCGCCGAGCCGCTGAGGACGATCGTCGACATCGCCCTACCATGCCAACGTGAGCGATAGCGGTCCATTCGGTCCTGAGGGCGACGATCCCTTCCGGGGCATCCCGCTCTTCGGCGACCTTGCACGGATGCTGCAACAGCAGGGTCCCGTGAACTGGGACGCCGCCCGCCAGCTGTCGGTGTCGATCGCCACCGAAGGCGCTCCCGAGCCGAATGTCGATCCCCTCGCCCGCATCCAGCTCGAGCAACTCACACGGGTCGCCGAGCTCCAGGTCGGCAACGCAACCACACTGCCCACGTCGAGGTCCGGCCGCGGCCTGAAGATCGAGCCCGTCACGCGCACGATCTGGATGCAGCGCACGCTCGACGCGCATCGCAACCTGTTCGAGTCGCTTGCCGGATCGATGTCGGGCGGGATGCACATCACGATCGCACCGGGTGACATCGGCGATCCCGACCCGATTCCGACGACCCGATGGCGAAGATGCTCGGCGACATCCTGCAGGTCTTCAGCCCCGTCATGCTCGGCATGACGATCGGATCGTTGCTCGGCCACTTGGCGCGGCGCTCGTTCGGCCAGTACGACCTGCCGATCCCACGACCGCCGAGCGACGACCTGATGATCCTGCTCGGGAACGTGGACGAGTTCGGCGCGGAGTGGAGCCTGCCGAGGGACGACCTGCGGCTGTGGGTGAGCGTGCACGAGGTCGCACGGCACACGGTCCTGTCCGTGCCGCACGTCCGTGATCGGCTCGAGTCGTTGCTCAAGCGATACGTCTCCGGGTTCGAGCCTGACCCGAACGCGCTCGAAACGCGGCTCGGCGAGTTCGACGTGTCCGATCCGAACGCGCTGCAGAAGCTGCCCGAATTGCTCGGCGATCCCGAGGTGATGCTCGGCGCCATCCAGTCACCGCAACAGCGCGAGCTCCTCCCGCAACTCGAAGCCACCGTCGCGGTGGTCGTCGGCTACGTGGATCACGTCATGGACACGATCGGCGAGGGCCTCATCGGCTCGTACGGCATGGTGACCGAAGCCCTGCGCCGGCGGCGCGTCACCGCCGATCCGTCGGACCGGTTCGTCGAGCGGCTGTTCGGGCTCGAACTGACCCAGGCGCACTACGACCGCGCCACTGCGTTCGTCGACGGCGTCGTCGAGCGAGCAGGCAGCGACGCGCTGGAACGCATGTGGAGGTCCGAGCGCGAGCTGCCGACACCGGCCGAGATCGACGCGCCTGGCCTGTGGCTGGCGCGCATCGACCTTCCCGAGCCCGACGCCAACTGAACTCCGCCGTGGCCGCCCGAACGGCGGCGACCCGCCGATACGCGCCGACTCAGAGCGGGGTCGTGGTCGGGGTGACGGCGACCGGCGTCGTGGGCGTGGTCGTGTCGGTGCGCCACGCACGCCGGTAGGCGTAGGCGCCGAAACCGGCGGTGATGGCAACCACGACGAAGCCCAGTTGCGCGGGGATCGGGACGATCACCGGTAGGAAACCGCCGATGACCCACAAGAGCTGGAAACGGGTCTCGAACCCGGCGAACGAGCGGCCGTAGTTCGCGTCGGGCGCGTCGCGCTGGACGATCGCATCGAAGGCGAGCCGGCCCGCACTCGCTCCGACACCGACCATGAGTGCGAGTGCCACCGATCCGAGCAGCCCGCCCTGCAGCGCGCAACCTGCCGCGACCACTGCGATCGCCAGCAGCGCCGAGACGAGGATGCGCTCTTCCGACACCACACGACGCGAGTCGCGGCGCGATCAACGCTCCGATCAGCGCGCCCGCGACGCTCGCGACGAGGACAGCACCGAAATGCCAAGTCGGCGCCGTCGCGGGATGACCGGTACCCAGGTCGGGAAAGCCGGCCGCGTGCCGGACTGCTCGCCCGATCGACAGGCCGACGGGCACCGGTGCGTCGTTGCCACCCCCCTTCAGATCGAACGCGAGCAGGAAGGTGAGAAAGCCGACGATGCCGCGGAGGAGGCCCATCGACTCCGCGGCGTGCACGATGCCCGCCCCGCGCAGCTCGGCCTCTTCGGCGGTGTCGGGCGGTTCTGTCGCAACGGCGGCAGCCGACAGCCGGGTGGCCAGCACGCAAGCGGTGGCGGACGTGATCGCGCCGCACACCAGCGCCGCCTCGGGACCGACGAACTTCACCATGAGGGCCGCCGGCGCCCCCACCACGAGTCCGACGATGCCGGAGACGAGTGACAGGCGCGAGTTGGCGCGCACCAACTCGGAGTCGTCGTCGACGACGGTCGGCACGAGCGCGGCCTTCGCGATGCCGTATGCCTTGCCGAGAACGAGGATGAGGAACGCCAACGGGAACAGGAACAAGTCGTTGACATGGCTCACCATGAAGACGCACACGAGCGCAGCGGAGGCCGGAGGCGAGCACGACCATGAAACGGCGACCGCCGCGGATCCGGTCGATCGCAGGACCGACGAGTGGCGCCACGACGGCGAAGGGCGCCATCGTCAACACGAGGTACAGGGCGACCTTGTCGCGCGCCGCACCGGACGGGATCGAAAAGAACAGCGTCCCCGCGAGGGAGACGGTCACCAGGGTGTCGGTCGCGACAGAGAACGCATGCACCCGAGCCAGGCGGGTGAACGGCGAGACCGTGAACGCATCGGCGGCCCGGGGCGGCGCCCCGGACAACGGACGCCATGAGCCCGAGTCGGTCACATGGACAATCGTAAAGGCGCCTGCCGAGGGGTCGAGTTCGCCCTCAGCGCGGCAGCGTCAGCCCGCCTTGGGCTCGGCCGACGGGTCCTCATCGGCGCCCGCCGACGGAAGCATGGGCCCCTCGAGCAACACGAGCGTGAACGTCGAGCCTTCGCCCTCGCGGGACTCGAGGTGCACGTCACCACCGAGGTTGTCGGCGACATGGCGCACGATCGCGAGACCGAGCCCCGTGCCTGGCACGTCGGAGCGGCCGCGGTCAACACGGTAGAAGCGCTCGAAGACCCGCTCGTGATCGCGGATCGGAATTCCGGCACCCTGATCACGCACCTCGATGCTCACGTGGTCATCGCCTTCCGTGGCGGTGACATGGACGTCGACCTGAGATCCCGTATCGGAGTACTTCACCGCGTTGTCGACAAGGTTGAAGATCGCCGAGCCGATCTGACGCCGGTCGCCCATGACGCTCAACGTGTGGCGAGCCTCGGCGACGCGAACCTCGACTCCTTCGCGCTCCGCGATCGGCCGCACCTGCTCCACGGCTTCCGCCACCACCAGATGCACCGGCACGGGCTCGCGTACAGGGGTCTGTTCCGCTTCGATCCTGCTGAGCTCGAGCAGGTCGTCGATCGTGCGAGCGAGGCGTATCGAGTTGCCCACCATCCGCTGCGCGAGCCTCCGAGCGACGACCGGATCGTCTTCGGTTGCGAGCGTGTCGGCCAGCAAGCCGAGCGCGGCGACGGGCGTCTTCAATTCGTGACTCACATTGGCAACGAAGTCGCGACGGATCGCTTCGAGCCGGCGGCGATCGGACACGTCGTCGACGACGGCGAGTCCGCCGACGGTGCGTCGCTCGTCGTCGATCGGGGTGACCGACACGACCAGCGTCCGTCGCGCCGGCCCGAACAGCTCGAGCGTCCGCTTCTCGGCCTTGCCCTCGAGGGCGCGCTGGAGCATGTCGTCGACGACCGAGCCGACCGGTCCGTCGCCGTAGCGTTCTGCCTCGAGGGTGGTCGCCGCGGCGTTGCGGGTGAGGACGTTGCCACCCTCGTCGCAGACCACGACGCCTTGCGCCACGGCCTCGAGCGCGTCGGACAGGCGGCCGGCGGCCATGGTCGCTTCACCCCGAGCGAGCACTGCGGCATCGACGGCATGCTCGAGTCGGATCATGTTCTTGTCGAGCCGGCGGCTCTCGCGCTCCGGCCGCGAATCCTCGAGACGCAATGCGATGTCGACGACGCGGCGGACCTGCACGCGCGTCGCGTGCGCCACGCCATGACGATGACGGCGACCAGCAACACGCCGGCGACGGCGGCGATTGCCAGCGGCACCGCTTGGGCCATCCCGATCGTCACCACCACAACTCTCTCACCCAGAGGCGCGACAGAGAGCGCACCACTTCGACGTATCGCGCTCGTAGGACAACGCCGTCGCGACCTCGTCGACGGAAACCCATCGGAGCTCGTCGATCTCATGACCCGGCACGAACGCGCGCTCGCTCACGACCGACATCGCCCAGTAACGAACGAGCTTCGACCGCCCACACACGTCCACGTACGCGGTCGGAAGCAGCTCCCGACCGAGCCGGCAGCGCAGCCCCGTCTCCTCTTCCACTTCTCGGACCGCGCACTGCTCATCCGTTTCCGCCGGGTCGCGCTTGCCTTTCGGCAACGACCAGTCGTCGTACTTCGGTCGGTGGACGAGCAACACCTCGGCATCGCCGTCGCGGGAGCGGCTGACGACGCCGCCTGAAGCCCGTACGAGGCGATCCTTGGCCGTCAGGTCCCGGACCACCGTCCACGACTGGCGGCCAGCTCCTGCAACTTGAGGTGCGTGTCGACGCTCGTGCCGTCGTCGGCGGTCGGCACCTTCCTCCACGTGCCGCCGGGTCCGAGCGTCCAGGCGAGGACGTCGTCGGCAAGGTCCACGGCGAGGATCTCGCGCAGGCGGTCCTGGAGGTCGGGGTCGTTTACGGGAGTGAGCGCTTCGACACGGCGATCGAGGTTCCGGGGCATCAGGTCGGCAGACCCGATGTAGAACGCGGCGTGTCCTTGTCCAGCACCGTTGGCGAACTCATAGATCCGCGAGTGCTCGAGGTACCGGCCGACGATCGATCGAACCCGAATGTTCTCCGACATGCCAGGGACCCCGGGGCGGAGGCAGCAGATGCCGCGCACGATGCAGTCGATCTGCACGCCGCTCTGCGATGCCGCGTACAACGCTTCGATCATGTCGGGGTCGACGAGGCTGTTCAGCTTCATATGAACGCGACCGCTACCCGGCACCGACTTCGCCGCCGCCGCTTCGGCAAGGATCAAGTCCTTGATTCGGTGTCGCAAGGAGTACGGCGCCACGAGGAGCTTCTCGTACTTCACGTTGCGGCCGTAGCCCGTCAGGTAGTTGAACAAGCTGGCGACAGGTCCGCGCCGAGGTCGCGTCGTCGGTCGTGAACAAGCCGAGATCGTCGTAGAGCTTCGCGGCTGTCTTCGCGTTGTAGTTGCCGGTGCCCACGTGCACGTAGCGTCGGATGCCATCGGGGTCGTCGCGCACGACCAACGACGGTCTTCGTGTGCGTCTTGAGACCGACGAGGCCGTACACCACGTGCACGCCCGCTTCTTCGAGCGCGCGTGCCCACTCGATGTTGGCTTGCTCGTCGCACCGCGCTTTGAGCTCGACCAGCGCCGCCACCTGCTTCCCTCGCTCGGCGGCCCGTATGAGCGAGCGACGATGGCGCTGTCACCCGATGTGCGGTACAGCGTCAACTTGATCGCACAGCACCGGCTGGGTCGGCCGCCGCCTCGCGGACGAACTCCTCGACGGTCGCGGCGAAGCTCTCGTACGGATGGTGCACGAGGATGTCGCTCGACCGCATCGCCTCGAAGACATCGGCGGTCCCTTCCTCGATCCGGATGAATTCCGCGGCATCACCGGGAGATAGACGGGTCCTTGAGGTCCGGCCGATCGAGCTCGTGCACCGACCACAGGCCTCCGAGGTCGAGCGGACCGAAGTTCGGATACACGTCGTCGTCCTCGAGGTCGAGCTCGCGTTGGAGCAACTCGCGGACCTCGGCGCTCGCGTCTGCATCGAGCTCGAGCCGAACAGCTCGGCGGAAGCGACGCCGGCGCAGCTCGAGCTCGACCGCGGCGAGCAGATCGTCGGCCTCCTCTTCCTCCAACGTGAGGTCCGCGTTGCGCGTGACCCGGAAGCTGTAGTCGTCGATCCCCTCCATGCCCGGAAGAGAGCTGATCGAGGTGGGCGGCGATGACCTGTTCGAGCGGAACGAAGCGCTCACCGTCGGGCAACTCACGAACCGCGGCAGCAGCGGCGGCACCTTCACCCGAGCGAAGCGTCGCTCGCACGGTCGCTCGGGTCGCGTCACGACGACCGCCAAGTTCAGCGACAGGTGCGAGATGTACGGGAACGGATGGCCCGGATCGACCGCGAGCGGCGTGAGCACCGGGAAGATGCGTTCCGTCGAAGACCTCGTCGAGCCACTGTGACGTCGGTCCGTCGTCGAGATCCGCGTCCGAGCTCGAAGATGATGCCGACTTCCTTGGTCGAGCGCCGGGACCACCGTCGTTCGAGAAGACGCTCGCTCGACTCCTGGGCCGACAGCTTCTCGACCACATCGCCATCCGAGCAGCTGCTGAGCCGGCGTGCGACCGGTCGGGTCGTCGACGCCGTGATGCCCGCCGCCTCTGGTCCTTCAGTCCGGCGACCCGGACCTGGAAGAACTCGTCGAGGTTCTGGCTGAAGATCGCCAGGAACTTCGCCCGCTCGAGCAACGGACGTCGTCGCGCTCGGCGAGGGCGAGCACCCGATCGGTTGAAATCGAGCCACGACAGCTCACGATTCAGCACCCGGGCGCCCGGCGAGGTCTCGGTGGCGGGCCCTGGAGCCAGCGTAGTTGTGGGCTCGATCCGCCCGCGGACGGCCGGGCTCCGCGATCGGCTGGCTCCTCGCTCGGCTTCGGGGAGGCCGAGGTCCCAGTCCAGGAGCAGGATGTTCTCACGCTCGGCGTCACGCATGACGCGCTCGCGATTGCGGCGGAACTGGGGGTCGTAGGGGCGGCAGCAACTCGAGGCGCGCGAGCACCCGGGCTCGGAACTCCTCGATCAGCGGCCCGATCGCCGAAGTCGGAATGGACCTCCCAGTGCGGCGCGACCGGACCGAGGTAGAGCGACGACGCACGTGGCCCCGTGGCGGTGCGTTGACATCGGGTTCTTCTGGGGCCGAGAGACATGAGCCGGTGGACTTTATCCGTTCAGCGTCGCGCATTCTCCGACCTGGTTGCCGTCTCTTGATGCCGGTCTTCGGTCCGTTGGTGTCTCATCTGTCGCAGAACGCGACCGATCGAAAGCCATGACAACTTTCCGGGCTCTCGCTCCGTAGAGAAGTCTGGAACGGAGGCTCCGATGGAGACCGAGTGGATGGCACGGGGACTGTGCAGGGAGATCGCCCCGTCGACCTCTTCTTCCCGAGCGACGGCGTGGGCGTCGAGGTCGCCCGGACGCATCTGCGCCGAGTGCCCCGTCCGTCAGTCCTGTCTCGAATATGCCCTCGCCAACCGCATCGACCACGGCGTGTGGGGCGGGACGCTCCGAGCGTGAGCGTCGGCGGATCCTTCAAGCGTCGCCGCATCTCGTGAACTCCCGTCAGCCGCTCGGCCGACGCTCGAGCCTGCCGGTCGCCGGTGCGACGGCCGGATCGTCACTCGAGCCGGCTTGGTGACACCTCGGCCTGCTCCGACGGTCACGCGTCCGCCGGCGTCCCAGCCCCTTGACCTTCACCGTGACTGAGCACCACAACCGGGCGGTGACCGACGCTGGCGCGGCGAGCTTGGGGATCGAGACCGCCGAACTCACCAGGTCGCACGAGCCGCGCGTCGATCCATTCCTCGACCTGCGAGCCGACACGGGCGTCGCACCCGTCGCATCGGCCTCCTGGACGTCGTGCCGTTCGTCCGCCCTCGAAGCCGTCGTCCGTCGAGGACGCCATCGCGGGACGGGACGCGTTCGCAGCCTGGGCGAGCGCCGACCGCGTCGGCCTCGCCCTGCTTCCTGTACGGCCCGGAGCGATGGCTGCCTCCGTACGGCGCCAGGTCGTTCCATCGTACCTCGCCCCCGACGGCGGACCGCCGCATCCGCACCCCACGGCGGGCGCCTGCGCGGTCGGGCTCGACCACGTGGTTCCCGTCGGTCGCCGTACGACCTGCTGTTTCGCGTAGGACGGCGACATCGACACTGGCGCGGGGCCTCGCCGCCGCGCCGCCGGAACGAGCACGTCCGGGCACTCGGCCTCGACTCGGTGATCTCCCGTGCGGGTCTCGATGAACCTGCTCGCACCGACTGGAGCGTGGGGCCGCTGGCTGTCTACGACGCGTCACCGCGACTGGCACGCCGATCGCCCGGGCGGAACTGGTCGGACTCCTACCCAGAGCCGTCGCTCGACGGGCCACGCCGTCCGAGCGGTGGGAGCAACTCGATCTCGACGAGGAGCGCACGATCGAGGGCCGCCTCGATCGTCAGGCTCACTCGGACCCCGGCTCGTCGAGTGGCTCAGGCGTTCCTGCCAACCCGCTCGGGCGTGCCCGGCTCGCGGTCGGCCTCGGACCCCGGCTCAGATCGTCAGGCGGAGGCGCCGGCCGCGCCGTCGTGCGAGCGCGCGCTGGCGACGGATCCGACGGCGCTCGCGCTCGCTGAGGCCGCCCCAGATGCCGAACTTCTCGCCGTTGACGAGGGCGTACTCGAGGCACTCCTCCCGCACGACGCAGCCGCGGCACACCCCTTGGCCTCCCGGGTCGAGGCGCCCCGCTCGGGAAAGAACAGATCGGGATCGACGCCGAGGCAGTTCGCCTGGTTCTGCCAGCCTTGGCCTCGTTGTCGACGCGTTCGGTATTGTGATCCGCATGTGGACCTCCACGACCCGCCTGCGACGACCTGGCCCCTACATGTCCCCATGCCGCTCGACACGGCAGCCCGGTTCGGACACCACCGTCGTTACAGCTCGTGTGCTCTGCGTCATCACTGCGCTCTGTACGCCATCGGTGTAATCGCAAGGGTGTGATCGCCTGGAATGCGATCCCTTCACGCAAGGGGTAAGATCGTGCAATGGAGATCCGGGTGGTTCGCGGTGACATCACGACCCTCGAGGTCGACGCCATCGTCAATGCCGCCAACTCGTCGCTGCTCGGCGGCGGCGGCGTCGACGGGGCCATCCACCGTGCCGCCGGTCCGGAACTGCTCGAGGAGTGCCGGGGTCTCGGCGGTTGCGACACGGGCGACGCCAAGGCGACGGCTGGTCACCGGCTCCCGGCCCGGTGGGTGATCCACACGGTCGGTCCGGTGTGGCGCGGGCGGCTCCGGGGCCGAGCCGGAGCTGCTGACCAGCTGTTATCGGCGGTCGCTCGAGATCGCCGACGACGCTGGGTGCGACGTACGATCGCCTTCCCCGCGATCTCGACCGGCGTCTACGGCTACCCGCGGGACTATGCCGCGCCGCGGTGCGCGGTCGACGACGGTCCTGCCGACACCCCGACCGAGGTCGACGCAGGTCGACCTGGTGGCCTTCGACGAGCGCGACCCAGGCTGCGTACGAGCGCCTGCTCATCGGCTGAGCCCACCGATGTCGTCGCCTCCGGGCACCGATCGGGACGCTAGCGGGCGGCCGCTGGAGCCGCGGCGCTCGGCCTGCGCCGCTTCTGCTCGACGAAGTCGACGAGCACGTAGTCCCCGAGGGTCTCCGGCGTGGTGAAGAAGGCGCGACCACCGTTCATCTGCGTGAGCTTCTCGACGAACGCCTTGAGGTAGCTCGTGGCGTCGAGCATGAACGTGTTGATGCGCACCGCCTCACGGGTGCAACGGGCGACCTCGCGCAGCGTTGCATCGACGGTCTCGCGCACCGGCGGGTAGCTGAAGAACGGCTCGCTCATGCCCGGCTCGAAGTGCGCGGTCGGCTCGCCGTCGGTGATCATGATGATCTGCTTCGTGCCACCCTGCCGCGCCAGCAGCCGGCGGCTGAGCATGAAGCCGTGCTGCATGTTGGTGCCGTACACGAAGTCCCACGACACCTCGGGCAGGTCCTCGGGCTTCAGCTCGCGGGCGACCGACGAGAAGCCGACGATGCCGAGGTAGTCGCGCGGGAACTGCGAGCTGATCAACGAGTGCAACGCCATCGCCACCTTCTTGGCGGCCAGGAAGTTGTCGCGCATCGGCATCGACAGCGACAGGTCGAGCATCAGCACGGTGCTCGTCTTCGTCAGGTGCTCGGTGCGCTCGATCTCGAAGTCGTCGGGCGACAAGTGCACCGGCGTGCCCTTGCCCGTACGCGTCACCGCGTTGCGCACCGTGCGCTCGATGTGGAGGTTGAACGGGTCACCGAACTCGTACGGCTTCGTGTCGTAGGCCCGTTCGTGGCCCGCACCGGTCTTTTCCAGCACGTGGGCGCCCATGCGATCGCGGCTGAGCTTCTTGAAGAGGTCCGACAATGCGTTCGACCCGATCTTGCGGATGCCGCGCGGGGTCAGCTCGTAGCGACCCTCACGGTTCTCGATGAGGCCGGCGTCTTCGAGCATCTTCGCGAGCTCGCTCATGCGGTCGAGGCTGTTGGCGGCGTCGTCGCCGAGCAGCTCACGCGCGCGGTCGACGTCGACCTCTGCCAGCGCGCCGGGGCTGGTCGCGCCCCGCAACAGGTTCTCGAGCTGATCCATGTCGCCGAGGTCCTGCATGAGCGCCGCTGCCTCTGCGAACCCGAGCGGGTCCTGTCCCTGGAAGTTGTACTTGCGGTCCCAGCCCATCTGCGGGAACAGCTGCTGCAGGTTGCTCGACAGCTGCTCGACCTGCCACCGAAGGTCCATGTCCTCGAGCAACTGCTCGGCGAGGCCTTGCAACTGGGCGCGCTGCTCGGGCGTCATCGAGTTGAGCAGGCTCTGCATCGCCGCCATGCGCTGCGCCATGATCTCGAGCAACTCGTCGAGGTTCTGCGGGTTCTCGGGGAAGAAGTCGCCGTAGCGCTGCATGAACTGCTCGAACGCCGGCTGCGTGTCCTCACCGCGCTCACGCATCTCGAGCAGGTTGTTGAGCTCGGCGAACATGTCCTTCATCCGCTGCATGTCTTCGGGCGACACGTTCTGCATCGCGCCGGACATCTGGTTGAAGTAGCTCTTGCACCAACTCCTCGCGAAGCTGCTCCATCAACTGCTCGAACTTCTCGCGTGCCTCGGTCGACGTGAACTCGTACTGCTGCAGCTCGCGCACCTGTCCCGACGAGGTCGGGCGGGAGCATGTCGAGCTGCAAGTTCTTGTCCTGCACGACTTGATCGGTGATCTCCTGCCGGCGCTGATCCCCGGACTCGCGCGCTTCCTGCGCGAGGTCGTCGAGTCCCTTGCGCTCCATGTCGACGACGTCGCGCAGCTCTTGTGCGATGTCGTCGTAGACGCCGCCGAGGTCGTATCGCTCGAGCTCGTCTCGGCGGCGGCGGCGCAGCTTCTCCATCAGCTCGCGCATGCCTTGGACCCGGTCGCCGTTGCGATCGCGGAAGCCGGATTGCATCAACCGCCGGAGCGCGGCGTTGAGGTCGCCGTGGTAGAGCAGGTCGTCGGTGATCTCGCCGAAGACCGAGTCGGCATCGATGTCGAAGCCGGCCTGCGTCCCGTCCCATCGGGAATAGCGGAACTTCGGAGAGGGCCGACGCCACAGAGACATGCTCCGGAGGCTACCGGTAGCGTCGCACCGTGACTTGGCCCGAGGGGTTCTGGTGGGGAACTGGCGCGTCGTCGACACAGTGCGAAGGGGCAGCAGCCGCGTCCGACTGGGCCCGGTGGGAAACGCTCGGCAACGCTCCTCCGTCCGGCGAGGGCAACGGATTCGGCACCCGCTACGCGGACGACTTCGCCCTCCTCGCGGAGCACGGGCTCACCCATCATCGACTCTCGATCGAGTGGGCACGGATCGAACCGCGCCAAGGCGAACGCGACAGCGACGCCGTCGAGCACTACCGCAACGTGCTCGTCGCCGCTCGAGACGCGGGGATCGAACCGTGGGTGTGCCTGCACCACTTCACGCTGCCGGGTTGGTTCGGCGACGATCTCGCCGGGTTCCGTGACTCGAAGTCCGCCGGCTACTGGTGGCCACGTCACGTCGACTTCTGCGCCGAGACGTTCGGGGATCTCGTCCACGGCTGGAAACCGATCAACGAGCCCGTCGCGTACGCGCTCACCGGATTTCTCGCGGGGCGGTTCCCGCCCGGCCGACGCGACGTCGATGACTTCCACACCGTGCTGCGCAACATCCACCGCGCCAACCGCGACGCCGCCCGGTTGCTGCGGGGCGCGGGCTCACCGATCGCGACGATCCACAACCTCTCGCCGGTCTACGCCGCCGACTCCTCCCCGGAAGCTCAATCACGCGCCGCGCGCGTCGACGACGTGATCTGGAACTCGTGGTCCGAACCGGAACTGCTCGAGCCGTTCGATCTCGTCGGGTTCTCGTACTACAGCGCGCTCGCCGTCGGACCGGAGGGAACGTTCGGCCCCTATCCAGCCGACGCTCGGGTCGGTCCCATGGGCTACGCACCCTGGAGCGCGGGGCTCGGCGAAGTGCTGCACCGTCTGGCCGAGGACCATCCCGACCTTCCGCTGCTCATCGACGAATGCGGCATCGGGACGGACGACGACGAGTGGCGAGCGACGTACCTACGCGAGTGCCTCGACGAAGTCGAACGCGCCGTCGGAGACGGCATCGACGTTCGGGGGTTCTTCCACTGGACCGCGGTCGACAACTACGAATGGCTCCACGGCTACGACGTGCCCTTCGGGTTGTTCGACCACGACCGCAACGTCCGTGACTCGGTCGAGGTGCTCGCGTCTGCGATGAACGCTCACTCCTAGGCGGAGGGCAGTCGCCACGACCCGGAGACACGTTGCGCCGAGTGGCTCAGCGCCACGCGAGTGACCGCGTTGGTCGATCAGCTACGAGCGCGGTAGGTGGCGCGAGCGCCCACGGCGTCCTTGTTGAGGCGCTTGCTCAGGTGCAGTCCTTCGAGGATGAACTCGACCGCGCTCGCCACCGCGGCTGGCGACTCGTCGCCGCCGGTCAAAGCGGCCACGGGCTGACGCAGTGCGGGGATGTCCGACACCAACTTGGCCTCGTCGGCAGAAATGACGTCGTCACCGGCGTGGACGATGGTGCCGCCGTCGAACGCGCCGATCACCTCGCGCACTGCTTCCGTGCCGACGCGCTCCTTGAACACCGTCAGCACCGCGCTCCGAAGCAGGTGCTCGACGATCTGCTCGTCCCGCCCCTCTTCGAGTGCCTCGATCTCGACCTTGCCCGACGTCGACGACGCGAGCGCGTCGAGATCGCTGACACGCGGCACGACTTCCTTCTCGCCGTGGCGCAGCGCGCGCCGGGTGGCGTTGGCCACCAGCGTCTCCGAGTTCGAGACGGTGAGACGAACCGACACGCCGGAACGCTGGTTGATGTGCGGGCTCGAGCGAGCGAGATGCGAGAGCGTGGCGACGATCTCGGTCATGAACTCGGGCACCGACACTCGGATGCCGGGCGCTTCGAGCGGGCGCACCTCCTGGTGCGCGATCGCCACCTCGGTCTCGACCTCGAGCGGATAGTGCGTCCGGATCTGCGCGCCGAACCGGTCTTTGAGCGGCGTGATGATGCGGCCGCGATTGGTGTAGTCCTCCGGGTTGGCGGACGCGACCAGCAACACGTCGAGCGGCAGGCGGATCTTGTACCCGCGGACTTGCACGTCGCGCTCTTCCAGCACGTTGAGGAGTCCGACCTGGATGCGCTCCGCGAGGTCGGGCAGCTCGTTGATGGAGAAGATGCCGCGGTTCGTGCGAGGGACGAGACCGTAGTGAAGCGTGAGCTCGTCGGACAGATAACGGCCCTCGGCGACCTTGATCGGGTCCACCTCACCGATGAGGTCGGCGATCGATGTGTCCGGCGTCGCCAGCTTCTCGCCGAAGCGCGACTCACGGTTGACCCATTCGATCGTCGTGTCGTCGCCGTGCTCGCGGACGAGATCGCGCGCGTACTTCGACACCGGCTGGTAGGGGTCGTCGTTGATCTCGGATCCCGCGATCACGGGCAACGCTTCGTCGAGCAACGAGACGAGCAAGCGGATCATGCGGGTCTTTGCCTGACCGCGCTCGCCGAGAAAGATGACGTCGTGGCCGGCGAGCAACGCGTTCTCGAGCTGCGGCAGCACGGTGTCCTCGTAGCCGAGCACGCCAGGAAACAGCGGATCGCCGTTCTGGATCTTCGTGATGGCGTTGCGCCGGATCTCCTCTTTGACAGGGACCGACTGCCATCCCGACTCGCGCAGTTGACCGAGGGTGGCGGGACGAGACATGCCGCCAACCTACCGGGCAACGGGGATCGGTTCCCCGTCGTGCCGGAAGCCGGGTAATCATTCGGCCGTGCGCGACCTCGGAGGCACCTGGCGGGCAGCACGTTCCGACGAAGCGTTGCGCCGCGCCTTCACGGAGCCTTCGTACGACACCGACGGCTGGGAGCAGATCTCGGTTCCGAGCCACTGGCGGTCGACACCGGCCTTCGCGGACGCCGACGGTCCGCTCCTCTATCGCTCGACGTTCGACCAGGCCCCGCCGGGTGGCGCGAGCCGAAGCTGGCTCACCTTCGACGGCCTCTTCTACCAAGGCGACGTATGGCTCGACGGCGCCTACCTGGGTGACACCGAGGGCTACTTCCTTCCGCACACCTTCGAGATCACCGAGCAGCTCGCGGACCGATCCGAGCACGACCTCGCGGTCGAGGTCACGTGCGCGCCACAGATCGACCGGACGGCCAAACGCAACATCACCGGCGTGTTCCAGCACTGGGACTGCCTCGACCCCGATTGGAACCCGGGCGGCATCTGGCGCTCGGTGAGACTCGAGCACACGGGGCCGGTACGCATCCGCGACCTCCGCGTGCTGTGTGGCGAGGCAACGTCCGAGCGGGCTGTGGTCATGTTCCGGGCGAACCTGCTCACGCTCGAACCACGCACCGTACGTATCCGGTCATCGGTGGGCGACGTCGATCATGAGTCGGACCAGTCGCTCGCGGCCGGCGAGAACCACGTCGAGTGGACCGTGACCATCGACCAGCCCGCGCTGTGGTGGCCGTGGGCGCTCGGACCGCAACCGCTGCACGACGTCGTCGTCGAAGCGTGGATCGACGCGGAGCTCAGTCATCGTCGGACCGTTCGCACCGGGCTCCGCCGAGTCGAGGTCGACAAGTGGATCTTCTCGATCAATGGCGAGCGCCTCTTCCTCAAGGGGTCCAACCAGGGACCGACGCGAATGGCCCTCGCCGAAGCGACGCCGGACGAGATGGCGGGCGACGTGCGACTCGCGAAGGACGCGGGCCTCGACTTCCTCCGCCTCCACGCGCACATCTCCCGACCGGAGCTGTACGACGCGGCCGACGAGGCCGGCCTGCTGCTCTGGCAGGACATGCCGCTGCAATGGGGCTACGCGCGCGGTATCCGGCGGCAGGCGATCCGACAGGCGCGTGTCGCCGTGCAGGTCTTGGGGCATCATCCGTCGATCGCCGTCTGGTGTGGCCACAACGAGCCGATGGCGATCGACATCGATCCCGGCGGTGATCTCGATGCCGCCACGGGCCGCCGGGCGCTGCTCGCGCAGATGCTGCCGACGTGGAACAAGACGATCCTCGACCGGTCCGTGAAGCGCGCGCTGGGGCAGGCGGACGGCACGAGGCCGGTCGTCGCTCATTCCGGTGTGCTCCCGCATCCGCCGCAACTCGACGGCACCGACAGTCACCTCTACTTCGGTTGGTACTGGGGCGACGAGCGCGACTTCCCTACGTTGTGTGCCACCGTGCCGAGGCTCGCCCGGTTCGTGACGGAGTTCGGCGCGCAGGCTGTGCCCGTGGAGGCGTCGTTCTGCGAACCGGAGCGCTGGCCGGACCTCGACTGGGAGCGCCTGGGCCGGAAGCACGGGCTGCAGAAGCGGATGTTCGACCGCTACGTGCCGCCCGCCGACTACGCCGACTTCGACTCCTGGCGCGTCGCGACACAGCGCTACCAGGCGCAGGTCGTGAAGCATCACGTCGAGACGTTGCGCCGCCTGAAGTACCGGCCCACCGGCGGCTTCGCGCAGTTCTGCTTCGCCGACGGGATGCCGGCGGTGACCTGGGCGGTGCTGGCGCACGACCGCCAGCCCAAGCTCGGCTACGACGCACTGGCGCACGCGTGCCAGCCCGTGATCGTGGTGGCCGATCGCCTGCCCGCCGCCGTCCGCCCGGGTCAGGCGCTGGCGTTGGACGTGCACGTCGTGTCGGACCGACGCGAGCCGCTCATCGGTTGTGTCGTCACCGCCCGTCTCGCGTGGACCAGCGGTGCGCACGAGTGGAGGTTCGCCGGCGACGTCGACGCCGACGCCTGCGTGCGGGTCGGGACGTTGCAGGCGGTCGTCCCCAGTTCCGCCGGCCCACTGACCCTCGAACTCCTCCTCGACGGGCCCGTCCACGCGTCGAACGCGTACGCTCTCGCGTTCTGGCGTCAACGAGTGCGGATATGCGCACTGATTGACGCCAGAACGCGGGGAGGCAGCTACGTCGAGGGGGCGGGAATCGTGTCGCCGGGTGCCGGTTCGTCCGGCGCCGGTTCGGTGGCGTCCGCCGTCGACTCCTCTGTCGTCGTGCGGCGGTCCAACTCGTGCAACGACAGGCCGATCAGGAAGAAGATGATGCCGAGCATCGATACGAGGAACGCCACGCCGAACGCGACCACCGAGGTGTAGAGCGAGGCCTGCAGGAAGTCGGCGTTCAAGACCGTGGTGCGGTTGGGATCGTTCTGCGGGAGCTCGGCGTAGGTCTGGCCGTTGCCGGCCTTGAGGGCGTGCTCGTTGATCGCAGCGGCCTGGGCGAATGCGGTGAAGGGGCCCCTGACGTCTTTGCCGGACAGGAACGGCGCATCCGACGAGACCGTGATGTGCTGCTCGGAGAGCTGGTACCGGACGATGCCCCACACGACGATGCCGGCGAAGAACGCGAGCACGCCGACGACGATGGCAATCGTCCCGACGAGACGAGGTGAACGAAACACGGCATTTCCTCCCGTGGTCGCTGACGGTTGCCGACAGTACCTCCGGGCCATCTGCCCGGCCCGGAGCCGCGGTGACGGCAACGTCCGATTCACGTGAACACACAGCGACGAGCCGCACTTGGCGCAGACAGCGAGCGCAGCGAGCGCTCGAAGCCAAGCGAAGACACGCGGCGAGGGAAGCGCCAGCGACGAGCCGCACTTGGCGCAGACAGCGAGCGCAGCGAGCGCTCGAAGCCAAGCGAAGACACGCGGCGAGGGAAGCGCCAGCGACGAGCCGCACTTGGCGCAGACAGCGAGCGCAGCGAGCGCTCGAAGCCAAGCGAAGACACGCGGCGAGGGAAGCGCCAGCGACGAGCCGCACTTGGCGGAGACAGCGAGCGAAGCGAGCGCTCGAAGCCAAGCGAAGACATTGTGATTCGGTGCACGTGATCTTGTGGAGCGAACCGGTCCATTCGCAACTCGTATGGTCAATTCCCGCCGGTCAACGCCACTCGGGGTAGCGTCCGAAATCGATGGTGACGACGCAGCAGGATCTCAGCAGCGCGCCGACGCCGCTCGTGAACGGGCCGACGAGGCGGCGGAAGTGGTGGCCGCTCGAGTTCTATCGGTCAGCGGTTGGCAAGAAGTACGTGATGGCGATCACGGGCATCGTGCTGCTCGGCTACGTGCTCGCGCACATGATCGGCAATCTCAAGGCCTATCTCGGTCCGATCGAGATCGACGACTACGGCGAGTTCCTACGTGAGCTCCTTGTCCCCATCCTGCCCCGCACCCTGTTTCTCTGGCTGTTGCGCGCGAGCCTCATCGTCGCCTTCGTGCTGCACATCCATGCCGCGTACGTACTCACGAAGCTGAACCACCGTGCCCGGCCGACGAGATACGAGAGCCACCGCGACTACGTGGCCGCCAACTTCGCGTCACGCACGATGCGGTGGACCGGCGTCATCGTCCTGCTGTTCATCGTGTGGCACCTCGCCGACCTGACGTGGGGATTCGCCAACCCGGACTTCGTGCGTGGCGACCCGTACAACAACATGGTCCTGAGCATGCAGCGGGTTCCCGTCGCGATCCTCTACATCGTCGCCAACATCGCGCTCGGTGTCCACATCTTCCACGGCGCGTGGAGCCTCTTCCAGAGCCTCGGGTGGAACAACCCGCGGTTCAACAAATGGCGGCTGTACTTCGCCCGTACATTCGCCGCCGTCATCGTGATCGGCAACTGCAGCTTTCCGATCCTGGTGCAGGCCCACGTCCTGACGTTCAACCAGCGCCAGCACGACGTGGTGGTCGCGCAGCAGGAACGTCAGGGAGGTCAGTGATGAGTGTGGTCGACGACCAGCGCACGACGCAGACGAGCGATCCCCTGCTCGACTCCAGGGTCCCGGACACTCCGATCGAACAGATGTGGGACCAGCACAAGTTCGACATGAAGCTCGTGGCTCCGCACAACAGACGCCGGTTCAAGGTCATCGTCGTCGGCACCGGTCTCGCCGGCGGCGCCGCCGCAGCAACGCTCGGCGAGCTCGGCTACGACGTCCACACCTTCACCTTCCACGACTCTCCCCGCCGCGCGCACTCGATCGCGGCACAGGGCGGCATCAACGCGGCCAAGAACTACAAGGGCGACGGCGACTCGATCTACCGCCTCTTCTACGACACCGTGAAAGGTGGCGACTACCGGGCGCGAGAGGCGAACGTCTACCGCCTCGCGCAGATCTCTGTCGACATCATCGACCAGTGCGTCGCGCAAGGCGTTCCGTTCGCACGCGAGTACGGCGGGCTGCTCGACAACCGGAGCTTCGGCGGCGCGCAGGTGTCGCGCACGTTCTATGCGCGCGGTCAGACCGGCCAGCAGTTGCTGCTCGGCTGCTACCAGGCACTCGCCCACCAGATCGGTGTCGGTACGGTCACGATCTACCCGCGCTCTGAGATGCTCGACCTCGTCGTCAAGGACGGTCGCGCCTGCGGCATCGTCGTACGAAACCTCCACACCGGCGAGATCACCAGCCACAGCGCGCACGCCGTCATCCTCGCCACCGGCGGTTACGGCAACGTCTTCTTCCTGTCGACCAACGCCAAAGCCTCCAACGCGACCGCGATCTGGCGCGCGCACCGGCGCGGCGCGTTGTTCGCCAATCCGTGCTTCACGCAGATCCACCCGACGTGCATCCCTACGAGCGACGACTTCCAGTCGAAGCTGACGCTGATGTCCGAGTCGTTGCGCAACGACGGGCGCGTGTGGGTTCCGAAGGAGATGGACGACCGGCGATCGCCCGACCAGATCCCGACCGACGATCGCGACTACTTCTTGGAGCGCCGCTACCCGTCGTACGGAAACCTCGTGCCGCGCGACGTGGCGTCTCGTGCCATCAAAGCGATCGTCGACGAAGGCCGAGGCGTGGGACCCCTCAAGAACGGCGTCTACCTCGACTTCAAGGACGCCGTCGAGCGACTCGGCCGCGACCTGATCGAGGAGCGCTACGGGAACCTGTTCGAGATGTACGAGCGCATCACCGACGAGGACCCGTACCGGGTCCCGATGCGCATCTATCCGGCGATCCACTACACGATGGGCGGCCTCTGGGTGGACTACGAGCTTCAGTCGACGATCCCGGGGTGCTTCGTGGCCGGCGAGGCGAACTTCTCCGACCACGGCGCCAACCGGCTCGGCGCGTCGGCGTTGATGCAAGGCCTGTCCGACGGGTACTTCGTCCTTCCGTACACGGTGCCGAACTATCTCGCCGGCCTGCTCGGGCAGCCACTGGTCCCGACCGACGATCCTGCCTTCGCCGAAGCCGAGACCTCCGTGCGCGAGCGCACCAGCCAGCTGCTGGCAGTTCGAGGGACACGACCGGTCGACTACTTCCACCGCGAGCTCGGCCACATCATGTGGGACAACTGCGGCATGGCGCGCTCGCAGCAGAGCCTCCAGAAGGCGTTGAGCGACATTCCGCCGTTGCGTGAGGAGTTCGAGAAGGACCTGCGCGTTCTCGGCTCGGCCGAGACCTTGAACCAGTCACTCGAGAAGGCCGGGCGGGTCGCTGACTTCTTCGAGCTCGCGGAGCTCCTGGTGCGCGACGCATTGCATCGGGAGGAGTCGTGCGGCGGCCACTTCCGCGTCGAGCATCAGACCGAGGACGGTGAAGCGCTCCGCGACGACGAGCACTTCGCCTACGCGGCCGCGTGGGAGTACAACGCGGCGAGCGAGCCCGTGCTGCACAAGGAACCACTCGAGTTCGAGTACGTCCACCTCGCACAGAGGAGTTACAAGTAGGTGTCCGAGGGCGCCATCCACATCACGCTCAACGTCTGGCGCCAGGACGGCCCCGACCAATCGGGTCGCATGGTCACCTACGACATACCCGACGTGAACCCAGACATGTCGTTCCTCGAGATGCTCGACGTCTTGAACGACCGGCTCGTACTCGACGGCGAAGAGCCGATCGCATTCGAGCACGACTGTCGCGAAGGCATCTGCGGATCGTGCGGGATGATGATCAACGGTCAGGCGCACGGCCCCGAGCGAGGCACGGCGACCTGTCAGCTCCACATGCGGAAGTTCCGCGACGGTGACGTCATCAACGTCGAGCCGTTCCGCGCCGCGGCGTTCCCGGTCGTGCGTGATCTCGTCGTCAATCGCAGCGCGCTCGACCGCATCATCGAGGCCGGCGGATACATCACCGTCACGCCGGGATCCGCGCAGGACGCCAACCTGACGCTCGTCCCGAAGCCAGCGGCCGACGCCGCGTTCGATGCGGCGGCCTGCATCGGCTGCGGTGCATGCGTCGCCGCGTGCCCGAACGGTGCAGGTCAGCTGTTCACGTCGGCGAAGGTGTCGCACCTCAACCTGCTCCCGCAAGGACAGCCCGAGCGCTACAGCCGCGTCGAAGCGATGGTCGACACGATGGAGGAGTACTTCGGCTCGTGCACGAACCACGCCGAGTGCGAGGCTGCGTGTCCCAAATCGATCTCTATCGACTACATCGCCCTTATGAACCGCGACTACCTCAAGGCGAAGGTGAAGAACCGCCGGCTCCTCGCCCGCAGTTGACACCCCCGGGCCGGACGTCCGGCCCCCCCAGGATCGTGCAAGCTTGCGGTCAGGGCAGTGTTCGTACTATCAAAGTACGGGTTTTACCCTTCTGAAACCTGAGCCACCGCGCCACCCTGGGAGTCCACCCGCCAATGTTGCACGTCCTGGCCGCGGAAGGCGGCTACCAGCAGTTCTCGCTCGGCGCAGCCGAATGGTTCTGGCTGCTGTTCTCTGCCGCTACCGCGATACTCGCCATCCTGACCGGCCTCTACCTCATGCGCGGCGTGCTCGCCGCCGACGAGGGGACGCCGACGATGATCGAGATTTCAAAGGCGATCCAAGAAGGCGCGCTCACCTACCTGAAACGCCAGTTCCGCACGATCCTCGTCATCCTCGTCCCGGTCGCGTTCATCGTGTTCCTCACGTCGACCAAGGTCGTCAACCCGGGCGACGCGCTGCACGGGCCTACAGAGGCATTGACCCAGGCGCAGAGCGGGCTCTACCGCACGCTCGCGTTCATCGCCGGCTGCTTCATGTCGGGTCTCACAGGCTTCATCGGCATGAGCCTGGCGACGCGCGGCAATGTTCGGACGGCGGCAGCGGCGAAGAACGGCTCGTTGCGCGACGCGCTGCACGTGGCGTTCCGCACGGGCGGCGTCGCCGGAATGTTCACCGTCGGCCTCGGACTGCTCGGCGCGACGACGATCATCATGATCTTCCAGAACGTGAGCGCGGCGATCCTGATCGGTTTCGGCTTCGGTGGTTCCTTGCTGGCACTGTTCCTGCGGGTCGGGGGTGGCATCTTCACCAAGGCGGCGGACGTCGGCGCCGACCTCGTCGGGAAGGTCGAGGCGGGGATTCCGGAGGACGACCCTCGCAACCCGGCCACGATCGCCGACAACGTCGGTGACAACGTCGGTGACTGCGCCGGCATGGCTGCAGACCTGTTCGAGAGCTACGAGGTCACGCTCGTCGCGTCGATCATCCTGGGCGTCTCGGCGTTCAAGTCGATCTATCCGGACGACCCGAGGAAGTGGGTGCTCGGACTGATCTTCCCGCTCATCGCCCGCGCCATCGGCGTGCTGGCGTCGATCGTCGGCGTGTTCGCGGTGCGGGCCACCGACAAGGACCGCACCGCGATGGCGCCGATCAACCGAGGCTTCCTCACCGCCGGCATCCTGACCGTGGTCGGTACGCTCGCCGTCGCGCTCGGGTACGTCGGCAACGCCGAGGGGACCGGTCCGAACGCACTGTCGAACCCGGGCTGGCGTGTGTTCGGCGCCGTGGTCACCGGCCTCGTCCTCGCACAGGTCGTCAGCCGCCTGACCGAGTACTTCACCTCGACCGAGACCGCGCCCGTGCGCGAGATCGCCGAGGCTGCCCGCACCGGCCCGGCAACGACCGTGCTGTCCGGCATCTCGTCCGGCCTCGAGTCGTCGGTGTGGGCCATCCTCGCCATCGCCGGGGCCCTCGGTGTCGCCATCGCCCTCGGCGGCGGCAACATCCAGTTCTCGCTGTACCTGGTCGCCTTGACCGGCATGGGCATGCTCGCAACGACCGGCGTCGTGGTGTCGGAGGACACCTTCGGCCCGGTCGCCGACAACGCCGCCGGCATCGCCGAGATGTCAGGAGAGTTCGAGGGCGAGGCTGAGCGGATCATGGTGAACCTCGACGCCGTCGGAAACACCACCAAGGCCGTGACGAAGGGCTTCGCGATCGGTTCCGCTGTCATCGCCGCCGTGGCGCTGTTCTCGAGCTACATCGAGACGATCGGGTCCGAGCTCAACCTCGGCAAGGAGGGCAGCGACCTCTTCCACGACGCGGCGACGCAGATCAACGCCGCGGATCCGAAGACGTTCATCGGGCTGCTGATCGGTGGCTCGATCGCCTTCATGTTCTCGTCGCTCGCCATCCGAGCTGTAGGCCGCACCGCAGGCGTGGTCGTACAGGAGGTCAGGCGCCAATTCGCCGACGGCAAGATCATGTCGGGCGAGAAGCGTCCCGACTACGAGCCGGTCATCGACATCTGCACCACCGCTTCGCTGCGTGAGCTCGCCACACCGGCGCTGCTCGCGGTGTTGTCGCCGGTGATCGTCGGCTTCGGCATCAACTACTTCGCCCTCGGCGGCTTCCTCGCCGCGGTCATCCTCACCGGTCAGCTCATGGCGAACTTCCTGTCGAATTCGGGCGGTGCGTGGGACAACGCCAAGAAGTACATCGAGGACGGCCACGAAGGCGGCAAGGGCTCCGAGGCCCACAAGGCGGCCGTCATCGGCGACACGGTGGGCGACCCGTTCAAGGACACTGCTGGTCCCGCGCTGAACCCGCTCATCAAGGTCATGAACCTGGTCTCGCTGCTGATCCTCCCCGCCGTGATCAGCCTGCGTGACAACAATGCCCGCTACATCATTGCGGGCGTCTCACTCGTGGTGTTGCTGATCGCGATCGGGTTCTCGAAGCGCAAGGCACCGTCGCTCGCCGACGCAGGCGTCGAAGAGATGATGTCCGAACCCGCCGCCACCGCCCGCTGACAGCTTCATTCGTTCTGGCGTCGACCAGTGCGCATAGCCGCACCCGTTGACGCCAGAACGAGAGATGGGGGTCAGCTCAGGCTGAGACGTCGGTCTTGGCTCGTTCCCTCCGGGTGCGCACGACCTCGATCGCCACCGGAACGAGCGAGAGGACGACGATGATCGCCTCGATGAGGATGAGATGGTCCTCCGCGCTCGGGATCGTCTTGCCGAGCACGTAGCCGAGCATGGTGACGGTGACGGTCCACAGCGCGGCACCGACGATGTTGAAGATCGTGAATTCCCGCACCGGCATCTCGGCGACACCGGCGATCGGGTTCGCAAAGGTGCGCACGATCGGAACGAAACGAGCGAGGACGATCGTCTTCGCGCCGTAGCGGTCGAAGTAGTGCCGTGCCCTGTCGACGTACTCCTGTTTGAAGAATCGCGAGTCAGGCCGGCGGAACAGAGCGGGACCCGCCTTCAGGCCGATGAAGTAGCCGGTCTGGGCACCGACGACGGCAGCGATGAAGAGCCCCACCAGCACGACGCCCAGGTTGACGTCGACGTTGAGCTTCGACTGGGCGCCGACCGCAGCCGTGAGGCCGGCCAGCACGAGCAGTGAGTCGCCCGGCAGGAAGAAACCGACCATCAGGCCGGTCTCCGCGAACACGATGCCGAAAATGCCGAGGACGCCGAAGGTCTCGAGCAGGCTCTTGGGGTCGACGGGACTGGCCGCGAGGACGGTCGAGAGCATTCGGGCGATGCTACGTGACCGGCTGGTTCCACTCGGTCCACCCCAGGCCGGTCCGGCCGTCCGGGGTGGTGAAGCGGCACATGGCCCTGGGGAACCGGCTGACCTTGCCGTGCCAGGTGAGCAGCGCGGGGCCGAATGCGATCGGCTCGACGTCGAGGCTCAGGTCGCCGATGGTCACGTGACCTCGAACGGGAAGCCCGTCCGCGTCCGACTCCTCGTCCGCCTCGACAGCGTTCGTGGTGCTCATCGCGCCGTTGCCTTGCACGTAACCGAAGCCGACGTCGGCGCCGGGGATCCGGATGTCGGACCCGTGGAAGCGAGTGCCGTCTTCGAGGCGTCCGCTGGTCCAGCACCATCCGAACTGCCACCAGTCACGCACACCCCAGGAGTGATCGCGCTGCCCGTGGCCGTCGATGTCGAGCCGTTCGTCGCCCACGAGCACCTCGCCGTGGACTTCGCACGGAACCTCGTAGCGGGTCGTGGCGCCGTAGTGGTACGGGGTGCCGTCGGTCTCCCACTCGAGATCGATGCCGAGCGCGACGCGGTCGCCGATGGGTACGTCTGCATAGAGCGCGGCCGGTACGTCGACACCGAGGCCGAACGCCTCGTTGCCGACACTCCAGTGGTCGAGCGGGGTCTCGCACGTGTGGTCGGCCCAGAGGCCGTGCGTGCGAATTTCGAGCCCGGGCGCCGACGGCAACGGCACCTCGAGATCGCAGACGGCCACGATCTGTCGCGACGGACCGACGACGAACGCGTGGTACCACGCCACGTCGAGGTTCGGATAGAGCCCGAGTCGCACCCATCCTCCGACGGACCCGGCGTCGTCGAAGAAGTCGAAGTACCACGACTCTCCCCACAGCTGCTCCGGGCCGGGCTCGTGGCGGCCCTCGTCTGCCGTGCGCTCGCTTCGCTCACTCATGCAATGGGTCCGTAGTAGTCACCCTCGTCCATGGTCCCGCTGTTGTCGCCCTCGATGGCCGAGAGCATCTGGTAGGCGATGTCCGGCAGGTCACGTGGAACCGTCCAGTCGAGCTCGTCGGCAACGCCGGCTTCCGAAGCGAACGGCCGGAGGAACGAGAAGTACACGTAGGCACCGCAGCGAATTTTCTCGTCCCTCTCCATCGCCGCGATGCGACGGTAGTGCTGTGCCTGCGCGCCGCGTACCGTGGCGATGATCGCGTCGAGCTCGTCGAGCGCCACCGGACGAAGCTCGTTCGCCGTGCAACCGTCCGTCGTGTACAAACCGAACGACACCACGTGGTCGAGGTAGTCGATGGGATCGTGGTTCGACGTGCCGAAGTCGGTCACGGTGAAGTCCACGTCTTCGAGGACGAACGCCGCGGTGAGGTTCTGATAGGGAACGTCCTTCGCCACATCGCTCCACCAGAAGTCGCTTTGCGCGAGCCGGTAGTAGTCGCGGACCAGAAGCTTGCGGTTCGTGTGGCCTGGCACCGTGTACGGCCCGGTGTCGCAATAGCCGGCGCGGGTGTCGAAGTAGAGCAGGAACAGATACGTGACGAGCGTCGCGTTGAACCGCTTGATGAGCGCGCGTTGCTCCTCTTCGATCGCCGCGGAGCCAGCGAGCAAGGCCTGGTGCACCGCGTCGCTGTACGGGGTCGCGGTCCCCGAGTCCCACGCCTGCCGCGTGCCGTCACCTCGATACGCCAGCGTGGCGCGCTCCCAGAAGTCGAGGATCGTGTACATGCGGTCGGGCGTGTCGAGGGACGGGTCGAGCATGGCGTACACGTTGCGGCCGACCAGCGGGAAGTTGGCAATCGACCAGAGGAAGCACGAGTCGATCTGACATCCCGGACGGCGCGCTCTCCGGCCGATCTCCTCCGCGGGCATGGCGGCGTCGATGGCCCGCATCATGTCGGCGTAGCGGAGGTACGACTCGGCGCACGCGACGACGATGTACGCGGTCACCGGGATGAGCGCTGACTCGAGCGCAGTGCGCTCGGCGGTGAGGGCCCTGCTGATCGGGCTGTGATACGCGATCAGTTCGTTGGCTCGCTTCTTCCGGTCGTCGCCGCTCGTGTTCTCGCTCATGGCACGCGCACGACCGCTTCGTCGCCCGAGCAGTCGAGCTCGACTTCGACCCCGTCCTCCGGCTCCGCCTCGTCGAACACGCAACCCATCACGCACGGCACCTGGAACTCCCGGCTGACGATGCCGATGTGGCTGCGCGGCGTGCCGCTCGTGCAAACGATGCCCGTGAGCTCGTGGTAGATCGGGGCGAGGAACGTGGCGCCGGCGTCGCGGACGAGCGCGAGCACACCCTCGGCGCCCGTCGTCATGAGCTCGAGGACCTCGTCCGGTCCGTCGAGCGCCTTCCACCGACCCCGGACGGGCGGCGCGTCGAACACCTTCGCTCCCCGACCAACGATGCGCATGGGCGGCGAAGATAACGTCACCCGGCGATGCATCGCTATCTGTCGCGTGAGTGGCTCGACGCGGCGCAGCGGGCGATCGACGCGAGCACGTCGGTGCGGGAGGCAGCGAGCGGTGCCGATTTCGTCGTCCAGCACGTGGTCACGGGCGCCTCGGATGGCGACGTCGACGTACCACGTCCGCGTCGGCGCAGACGGGGTGCGGATCTGCAACGGCGAGGCCTCGGATCCGACCGTGGTCTTCACGGAGGACTACGGCACGGCGGCCGCCATCGGCCGCGGCGAGTTGTCCGCGCAGGTGGCGTTCATGGCCGGCCGCATCCGGATGCGCGGCGATCTTCCGAGGCTCGTCGAGCAGAGCGGCGCCTTCAGCGACATCGAGGACGCGCTCGCCGAACTGCGATCCGAGACCTCATACTGAAGCCATGCCCGAGTTGCCCGAACTGCAGGCGCACGCCGAACGGCTCGACCAGCGCTATGCCGGCAGCACGCTCGAGCGGTTCAAGCCGCTGACGTTCACGGCGCTCAAGACGGCTGTGCCGCCCGCGTCGGATGCGCACGGGCACGACCTCGTCGCCGTCAGCCGGCGGGGCAAGCACCTGTTGCTGGATCTCAGCGAGCTGACCTTCGTGGTGCACCTCATGCAAGGCGGCCGGCTCAAGGAGGAACCGCCGGGCAAGCAACCAGCGAAGCCCAGGAACGGTGTTGCTCGCTGGTTGTTCGCCGACGGACGCTCGCTGTTGCTGACCGAAGCGGGCTCGGAGCGGCGGGCGGGCGTGTGGGCCGTCGCCGGCGACCCCGAGTCGCAACCCCCGCTCGACGGACTCGGGCCCGAGGCCGATCGCGTCGATGCGGACGTCCTGTTGAAGCTGCTCCACGAGAACCCGATGCGGCTGCACGGTTGGTTGCGCGACCAGCACAACATCGCGGGGCTCGGCCGCCGGCTCGCGAACGAGATCTGCCACCGCGCGCGACTCTCGCCGTACGCGTCGACCGGCAAGCTGACCGCTGACGATGCTGCGGTTCTCGTCGACGCGATTCAGATCTGCATCGACGAGTCACTCGCGTACGAGCGCACCCGCAACGACATGAGCTCGTCGGCCGATCGACCGGGCTCGGTCCATCATCGCGAGGGCGACGCCTGTCCGGTGTGCGGCGACACGATCCGAGCGGTCGAGTACCGCTCGTACACGATCGACTACTGCCCTACATGCCAGACCGGCGGCAAGGTCCTCGCCGACAACACGACCTCGAAGTTCCTGAAGTAGCCCCGTCGGCGAATGTTGGTGCGATTCTGGGGCCATAGCCCCAGAATCGACCCGAAGTTCCGGAGGGTAGGGGCGCTACGTCAGACCGAGTTCTTTGACGGCGTCGCGCTCCTCGCCGAGCTCGCCGACGCTCTTGTCGATGCGGGCGCGGCTGAAGTCGTCGATGTCGAGGCCTTGGACGACTTCGTAGTCGCCGTCGGAGCAGGTGCACGGGAACGACGAGATGAGTCCTTCGGCGACGCCGTAGCTGCCGTCGCTGACGATCGCCATCGACGTCCAGTCGTCATCGGCGGTTCCTTGCACCCAGGTGCGCACGTGATCGACGGCGGCGTTGGCCGCCGACGCGGCGGACGACAGCCCGCGCGCCTTGATGATGGCAGCGCCACGTTGCTGCACCGTCGGGATGAAGTCCTTCTCGAGCCAGTCGTGGTCGCCGCCGGCGGCGTCGAACGCGGGCTTGCCGGCGACCTGCGCGTGGAAGACGTCCGGGTACTGCGTCGCAGAGTGGTTGCCCCAGATCGTCATGCGCGCGACGTCGGTGGTGTGCGAACCCGCCTTCGCCGCGAGCTGCCCGACCGCACGGTTGTGGTCGAGCCGTGTCATGGCCGTGAATTGGCGCGGGTCGAGATCCTTCGCGTTCTGCTGCGCGATGAGGCAGTTGGTGTTGGCCGGGTTGCCGACCACCAGCACCTTCACGTCGCGCTTCGCCACCCGTGACAACGCCTCGCCCTGCGGCTTGAAGATGCCGCCGTTGGCGCTCAACAGATCAGAGCGCTCCATGCCTTCCTTGCGAGGCATGGCACCGACGAGCAACGCGATGTCGACATCGCCGAATGCGACATCGGCATCGTCGGTCGGAATCGTGCCGTGGAGCAGCGGGAACGCGCAGTCCTCGAGCTCCATGCACACCCCTTGCAGCGCGCCGAGGGCAGGAGTGATCTCGAGCAGCTGCAGGATGACGGGTTGCTCGGGCCCGAGCATGCTCCCGCTGGCGATGCGGAACAAGAGGCTGTAGCCGATCTGGCCCGCGGCACCCGTTACCGCGACACGGACAGGTTCGTTCATGAGGCGACCCTATCCAACGGAACAGTGACGAACGCCCGGGCGTCTGACCACACCAGTTGTGGTGGAACGCCCGGGCGTCGAGTCGCGTACCTACAGCTGCATGGACTTGACCTCGAGGAACTCCTCGAAGCCGTACTGTCCCGTACTCACGCCCGTAGCCCGACTGCTTGTAGCCACCGAACGGGGCGTTCGGGTTGAACGCACCGCCGTTGACCTCGATCTGACCGGTGCGGATCCGGCGGGCGACCTTCTTGGCCCGCTCGTCGTCGCCGGACCACACGCCGCCGGACAACCCGTACGGGGTGTCGTTGGCGATGCGCACGGCCTCTTCTTCGCTGCCATACGGAATGATGGACAGGACCGGACCGAAGATCTCCTCACGGGCGATCGTCATGTCGTTGCTGACGTTCGAGAACACCGTCGGCCTCACGAAGTAGCCCTCTTCGAGGCCTTCGGGACGGCCGGGGCCGCCGGTCACGACCTTGGCACCTTCGTCGATGCCCTTCTGGATGTAGTTCGTCACGCGCTCGACCTGCGCGAGTGACGACAGCGGGCCGAGCATGGCACCGTCGGCGAACGGATCCGACGGCTGGAACTTGGTCTCCACCTCGTCGGCCGCGATGCGCTCGGCATCGGCCAGCTTCGACTCGGGAACGAGCATCCGGGTCAGCGCAGTGCACGTCTGGCCCGAGTTGAGGTACGCCTTGCCGATGCCGTCGCGCACGGCCTTCTCGAACTTCGCATCGTCGAGGTCGTCGAGCAGGATGTTGGCGGACTTGCCGCCGAGCTCGAGCGCCACACGCTTCAGCGTCTGCGATGCCACCTCGGCGACCCGCTTTCCGGCGCGAGTCGAACCGGTGAACGACACCATGTCGATGTCGGGATGGGCCGCGATCGCTTCTCCGACCACGGGTCCCGTACCGGAGACGAGGTTGAACACGCCTCCGGGAAGGCCCGCGTCGTGGACGACCTCGGCGAGCACGTACGCATCGAGCGGCGCGATCTCGCTCGGCTTGAGAACGACGGTGCAGCCGGCAGCCATCGCGTATGCGACCTTCGCTGCGATCTGGTGCAGCGGGTAGTTCCACGGCGTGATGCACCCGACGACGCCGACGGGCTCACGCACGACGAGGCTGTTGCCGACCTGCTCCTCGTACTTGAAGTTCTCGGCCTGGACCGCGGCCTGTGAGAACGAGTTGATCGGAAGGCCCGCCTGCACGATCAGGCTGAGCCACTTGGGCATGCCCGCCTCTCGGGTCACGATCGTGGCGATCTCGTCCATGCGGGCGCCGAGGCCTTCGGCGATGCGGGTGCAGTACTTCGCCGCGCTCTTCGGGCGACTTGCTCGCCCACTCGTCGAATGCGGCGCGTGCTGCCTTCGCGGCGCGATCGACGTCCTCCGCCGTGCCCACGGGGATCTGGCCGATCACCGACCCGTCGCTCGAGTCGAAGACGTCGATGCTGCCCTTGCCGCTGGACGGAACCCATGCTCCGTCGATGTAGATCTTGTCGTGGACCTGCACGTGGGACCTCCCCCGGAGAAACCTTGACTCGTCGGTCAAGTGAGCACGCTATCGGCCACCGACCAGCGATGTCACCTCGCTGAACCCCGGGTCGCCGTGGTCGTTGGAGCGACCACGGCGCACCAACATTCGGGTCAGAGGCGGTCGACGATGGCTTGTGCGAACTCTGAGCACTTGACTTCGGTGGCGCCGTCCATGAGGCGGGCGAAGTCGTAGGTCACGACCTTGTCGGCGATGGTCGCTTCGAGGGCTCCGACGATGTCGTCGGCCGCGTCCTGCCACCCGAGGTGCTCGAACATCATCACGCCGGAGAGGAGCACCGAGCCGGGGTTGACCTTGTCCTGGCCCGCGTACTTCGGCGCGGTGCCGTGCGTCGCTTCGAAGATGCCGTGGCCGGTGACGTAGTTGATGTTGCCGCCGGGCGCGATGCCGATGCCACCGACCTGCGCGGCGAGCGCGTCGGAGAGGTAGTCGCCGTTCAGATTCGTCGTCGCGATCACGTCGAACTCGTCGGGACGGGTCAGTACCTGTTGCAACGTGATGTCGGCGATGTTGTCCTTCACGAGGATCTTGTCGCCGGGCTTGCCGTCACAGTCATCCCAACCGACGGCAGTGTCGGCGAACTCGTCGCGCACGAGCTCGTAGCCCCAGGCGCGGAACGCGCCCTCCGTGTACTTCATGATGTTGCCCTTGTGCACGAGCGTCACGCTCTTGCGCCCGCGCTTGATCGAGTAGTTCAACGAGGCACGGATCAACCGCTTCGAGCCCGTCTCGGACACGGGCTTGATGCCGAGTCCCGAGTCTTCGCGGATGGCGGCCCACTTGCCGCCGAACTCGGCGAGCATCTCGCGCAGTCGCTTCGCCTCGGCCGACCCGGCTTCGAACTCGAGCCCGGCGTAGATGTCCTCGGTGTTCTCGCGGAAGATCACCATGTCGACCTTCTCGGGGTGCTTCACCGGCGACGGCACGCCCTGGAACCACCGGACCGGCCGCAGGCACACATACAGGTCGAGGAGCTGGCGCAACGTCACGTTGAGCGAGCGGATGCCGCCGCCGATCGGTGTCGTCAACGGTCCCTTGATGCCGATCAAGTACTCGTTGAAGACCTCGACGGTCTCGTCTGGCAGCCAGTTGCCCGTCGCGTTGTACGCCTTCTCGCCGGCGAGAACCTCTTTCCACTCGATCGTCTTGCCGTGCTTCTTCGCGGCCGCGTCGAGAACGAGCTTCGCCGCCGGCCAGATGTCGATGCCGGTCCCGTCGCCTTCGATGAACGGGATGATGGGGTTGTCGCTGACCTGAAGCGTCCCGTCCGAAGACGTCGTGATCTTGTCTGCCATGTCTCTACGCTCGCTCGCTCGCCAAGGCTCGCTCGCTCGGGTGTCGGCTGTGCCCTGGCGGGCACGACGCCGACCTGGCCGGAATCGTCTCGGGAAGCTCACGCATCTTGGCGAGCCTACTGGCGGTCAGTACAGCGGGCTCCAGGCCGAGGTGCGCAGCAGCCGGCTCTCCCACTGATCGCGCACCTGGAGCGCGTCGTGCATGAACGTTCCTGGCTGCTTCAGCTCGGGACGGGTCTCGGTCTCGATCAGACGCAGCAGCCCCTCGTGGCTGATCACCTTTTGCATCAGGATCGCCTCCGGACGCCGGCCGGCACCGTGCGCGGTCTGGAAGCACGCCTCGATCCGCAGCAACGCCGAGCGTTCGAGCAGCGGCGCGTACACCTCACCCCAGAACGCCGTGTAGTCGTCGAGCGGCGCGTGCGGCCAACCCGTGTCCTCCATGTAGAGGGTCAGCTCGTGCTCGGTGGGCTCGACCGGAACCGAAGCCAGGTCGACCGAGGCGAGTGGCGACCACGGCAACGCGAGCAGCAGCTTGCCGACACTGTCGTGCTGCAGGCCGTCGAGCTCACGCGCCCACGAGCGCAGGTCGCCGGTCGCAACCCGTTCGACCAAGCGCTGGTACGCGGCGCCATCGGCGATCGCGGTGATCGTGACGACGTGGTACGCGGGACCGCTGCCGTGTGCCTGGTGCGCGTACCACAGCAACCGCGCGTCTTCGCCGTTCGACCCGTCGCACAGGGCGGGCAGCCATCGGTCGCGGTAGTGCGCCTCGAAGTCGTCCTCGCTCAAGCCGCGGACCCTGTGCACCTCGTGCAGGAAGAGAGTCATCGATGACGATCAGCTCGTCGGGGCGAGGCCGAGGTTGTCATAGATGCGACGAACCGACGTCGGCCGGTTCAACGCATACAGATGCAGTCCGGGTGCGTTCGCCTCGATCATCTCCGCGCACAGTTCGGTCGCCGCTTCGACGCCGATGTCCACGATCGCGTCGGCGTCGTCTTCGACTGCTTCCAGACGTGCGAGGAGCGCGGGCGGGATCACCGTCCCGTTCATGGCCGCCATCCGCTTCACTCCCGGGACGCTGATGACCGGCATGATCCCGGGCAGCACGGGCGTGCGACAGCCGAGCGCGTCGAGCTCGTCCACCATCCGGAAGTAGTCGTCGGCATCGAAGAAGAACTGCGTGACACCGAAGTCGGCGGCCCGGAGCTTCTCGGCCAGCCGCTGCCGATCTGAGCGTCGATCGACCGACCGGGGGTGCAACTCGGGGTGCGCGGCAACACCGATGCAGAAACCGGCGGGATGCGCCCGGACGGTCTCGACCAGCTCGAAGGCGTACCCGTAGTCGCCGCCGGGATCACCGCCATCGGCCGGTGGATCGCCGCCGAGAGCGAGGATGTTCTCGACACCGGCGCCGGCGTACTCGTCGAGCAGCCGGGCGATGTCGTCGCGCGTGTGACCGACGCAGGTGAGATGGGCCATGCAGGGGAACGTCTGCTCGCGGTTGATGCGCAGGACCACGTCGCGGGTGCGATCGCGGGTCGAGCCGAGCGCGCCGTACGTGACCGACACGAACGACGGGGACAGAAGTGCGAGCTCGGCGACCGTCTTGTCGAGTTGACGCTCCATCTCGTCCGTCTTCGGTGGAAAGAACTCGAACGAGCGCGTCGGTCCCGCATGCAGAAGGTCTGCGATCCTCGCCATGGCCAACCGAGGCTACCGAGTCGTGCCCAGTGCCGAGGTCAGTGCCTCGCGACGGCGATCGCGATGACGAGGGCGAGCAACGCGATGCCGATCCACCCGAGGGTGATTCCTGCGATCGCGAGACCCCTCCCACCCTGCTGTCGCTGCTTGATCTGGCCCAGCGCGATGTAGCCGAAGATCAGTGCGAGGACCGATCCGATCCAGTCGAGCCACAGGATGCCGAGCACGAGCGAGGCGATCGCCATGCCGTTCGTCCCACGGTTCGACGCGTACGGCGTGTAGCCGTAGCCGGCGCCGCCGTACGCCGGTGGCGGCCGGTACGCCGGTGAGGGTGTGTAGCCGGGCGCGGTCTCCGGCGGGTACCACTTGCCGTCCGAGGCCTGCCACCATCCGGGTGCCGGAGCTTCCGGGGCGGTCGGGGGTGGCGAAGGTCGGAGGTGTCGAAGGTGGCGTCGAGGGATTCTGCCCTGGCGGTGGAAAGTCGTTCGTGCCCGTCACGACCGTCTTCGTTCGGCGGCTTCGACGAAGTTCCTGAACAGCATGGCGATGGTCGTCGGCCCGACACCCCCCACCCGAGGCGTGATGTAGCCCGCGACTTGCTCGCACCGCTCGTCCACGTCGGGCAGCAGCGTGCGTCCCTGGTAACGAACGCCGGCGCCCACGACCACGGACCCGGGGGTGATGTGCTCGGGTTGGATGATGCCCGGGACGCCGGCGGCCGCGACGACGATGTCCGCGGCCTTCGTGTACCGCGGCCAGTCGGGGACGCCCGTGTGCACGACCGTCACCGCCGCATTCGCGGTGGGTCGCTTCTGCGACAGGAGAAGGGCGAGCGGCCGTCCGATCGTGACGCCGCGCCCGAGGATGACGACGTTTCGACCGGAGACCGGGATCTCGTAGTGCGCGAGAAGAGCCTCGATGCCTGCCGGTGTGCACGAGACGGGACCGGGGCTACCGAGGGCCATGCGCCCGAGGTTCGTCGGGTGCATGCCGTCGACGTCCTTGTCGGGATCGACCGCCATGAGCACGACGTCGAAGTCGACCTGTGGCGGTGCGGGGTGCTGGACCAGCATCGCATCGACCGCGTCATCCACATTGAGCGCTCGCACGGCGGCGACGACATCTTCTGTAGTGGCGTCGTCGGGCAAGTGGATGTGCGGGCTCGCACAGCCGAGCTCCTCGGCCTTCTTCATCTTCATGCCGACATACCGAGCGCTGGCGTCGTCGTTCCCGACGAGCACGGTGGCGAGCCCGGGAGTGTGGCCGTTCGCCTTCAACTTCTCGATCCGCGGCTGGAGATCGGCGAACACCGCGTCCGCCACCGGCCCACCCGGCATCATCACCGCGCTCACGTCACCGGACAGCCTCGACGCCTCGCGAGTCAGCGAGCCACGACGCTCGGAGCCAGCGATCGCGAGGGAAGCGCCAGCGACGAGCCGCACTCGGCGGAGACAGCGAGCGGAGCGAGCGCTCGGAGCCGAGCGATATCAATGCAGGAAGTGTCTTTCGCCGGTGAAGACCATGGCGACGTCGAGCTCGTCGGCCTTCGCGATGTTCGCGTCGTCCTTGATGGAGCCGCCCGGCTGGATGATGACGGCGACGCCGGCTTCGGCCGCGGCTTCGATGCCGTCCGGGAACGGATAGAACGCGTCGCTCGCACACGCGCCGCCCTTGGCGCGTCCGGCCGCCTTCTGCGCCGCGATCTGGCCCGCCTCGACTCGGTTCTGCTGACCGGCGCCGATGCCCCACGCGACGCCGTCGCGCACGAGCACGATCGAGTTCGACTTCACGTAGCCGCAGATTCGGAACGCGAGCTCCGCATCGTCGAGCTCGGACTCGGTCGGTTGACGCTCGGTGACGACCCTCCACGTCGATCGTGGCGACGCAAAGCGATGTGGTTCCTGGACGAGAAGACCGCCGCTGACGGGACGGAGGTGCCGACCGTCGGGCACGGGTGGCGGCGCTTCGAGGATGCGGGTGTTCTTGCGCTTCGCGACGAGCCGTTCGACGACGCCGGGACCGTACCCAGGTGCGATCACCACGTCGGCCTGCGCGGCCGCGACCATCCGCTCGACAGTCGCATCGTCGACGAGCCGGTTCAGCGCGACGATCCCGCCGAACGCTGATCGCTCGTCACACTCGAACGCGAGTTGGTATGCCTCGTCGAGCGTCGCCGCGATCGCCGCGCCGCACGGGTTGGCGTGCTTGATGATGGCGCACGCCGGACCGCCGGACGGATCCATGTCGTGCACGAGCAACCAGGCCGCGTCCGCGTCGTACAGATTCAAGTACGACAGCGCGAGTCCCGAGTGCTGTGTCAGGCCGTCCCACCACGGCGTCGCCCCTTGACGCCGGTAGAGCGCGGCCCGCTGGTGCGGGTTCTCGCCGTAACGGAGCTCGAGCGGCACCTTCTGGTAGGCGAGTGCGAGCGAGTCGGGCAGCAACTCGTCGCCGTCGAACCACTCGACGATGGCGGCGTCGTACGCGGCCGTGTGCGCGAACGCTTTGCGCGCCAGCCGCCGCCTCGTGTCAGCGAGAAGACCGCCGGTCTTGCGCAGATCGTCGAGAACGACGTCGTAGTCGGCCGGGTCCGACACCGACGCCGACGTGTGCATGGTTCTTCGCGGCCGCGCGGAGCATGGCTGGGCCGCCGATGTCGATGAGCTCGGTCGAGGGGTTCGACGAGAAGGGGTAGAGGTTGACGACGACGAGATCGATCGGGTCGATGCCGTACTGCTCGAGGTCGGCTCGATGGTCCGGGTCGTCGCGGTCGGCGAGGATCCCCCCGTGCACGTTCGGGTGCAGCGTCACCACACGATGCCCGAGGATCGCGGGAAATCCAGTCAACTCGGCGGTGTCGGTGACCGGAAGGCCGGCGTCGCGCAGCGCCGACGCCGTGCCACCACTCGAGAGCAGCTCGACGCCCAGCTCGTGCAGCGAGCGAGCGAAGTCGACGACGCCCGTCTTGTCGTACACGCTGACCAGAGCCTTCACGGCTGCACCTTTCCGGCTTCGAGGATCTCCTTGATCGTCGCGGGAAACAGCCGTCGCTCCACCGCTTTTATCCGCTCGTGCAGCGTCTCCTCGGTGTCGCCGGGCTCGACTCGGACGGCCTCCTGGGCGACGATCGGACCGGCGTCGACCTCGAGCGTGGCGACGTGCACCGTGATGCCTGTGACCTTCACGCCGGCGGCGAGCGCATCACGCACGGCGTGCCAACCGGGGAACGCGGGCAGCAGCGCCGGGTGCGTGTTGAGGATGCGACCCTCGTACGCGTCGAACATCGGCTTGTCGAAGATCGTGCCGAAGCCGGCCATCGCCACGAGGTCGACCTCGTGGGTCTCCAACACGTCGATGACCTCGTTCGTGTAGGCGAGACGGTCGAAGTCCGGGCCGAAGCTCGACCGTTCGACGAGCACTGCGGGCACCCCGTGCGCGCTCGCGATCTCCGTGGCGCGGCACGGCCGGTCGACCACGACGACTGCGACCGGGATGCCTTCGGTGAGGATGGCTTCGAGGTTCGTGCCGGTCCCCGATGCCAACACGCCAAGCCTCACAACGGCACGCTATCCCGCTCTGGTGCACCCTTTGTGCGTTACGGTACGCGCACGTTTCGGCGGCACACCCCTCGGGAGGTGGAGGAACTTGGCTGAGTTCGACCTGAAGAAGGTGACAACGAACGACTGGATTCTCGCCGGCGGCTGCGTCGCCGTGTTCCTCGGCGTGTTCTTCAAGTGGTTCGCAGTGGGTGGCGGGACCGTCGCGGGATTCAGCATTCCCGAGCAGAGCGTCAACGGTTTCCACTACTTCTTCCAAGGCACGATCCCGTGGATCATCGCGATCGCGATCGTCGTCCTCCTCGTCCTGCGCAAGTTCTTCGCCGAAGAGGTGAACATGCCCGACCGGGCCGGCTCGCTGACGTGGTCGCAGGTGTACCTGATCGCCAGCGCCGTCGCCGCCGTCCTCGTGCTGCTGCGTCTGATCACCGGCGACAGCGGCACCGACCGCAAGTTCGGCCTGTGGCTGACCTCGCTGGGTGTGATCGTGATGGTCGTCGGCGCCTACCTCAAGTTCCAAGCCAAAGAAGACGACGCCACGGGCGCCGGTCCTGGCACCACGCCGCCCACGCCCTTCTGATCGACGCCGCGTCCTGAGTCGAGGGTCCGCCTCACCGGCGGGCCCTCGTCGCTTTTCCCCCTACAGCGGCGGATCGGTGCAGCCTCGAGGACCGCCGCGATGTGATACGGCGTGAAGGCGGCGGTGATCTCCTCCCACATCAACCCAGCCGGGTTCGCGATGTGGTGGCGAAGTTGACGTCCTTCTCGACGAGCCCGTTCGGGCCGATCGCTCCGGTCTCGTTGCCACCGTGGCCCGGATCGAGGACGACGTTCGCGAGCGCTACGAGTCGACGAGCCGTCCGTGGTTGAAGTCGTCATAGGCAGCGAGGTCGAGCAGTCCGTGGCCCGAGTAGTTGAACAGGATGACCCGCTCCTCGCCGGTTTCCTTCGCGGCCAGCGCCTCGTCGATCACCGCACAGATGCCATGACTCGTCTCAGGTGCTGCCACCTTGCCTTCCGCGTTGGCGAACAACTTCGCCGCCTCGAACACCTTGCCCTGCGGGTACGCCATCGCCTCCATGCGTCCCGTCTTCACCAGTAGCGAGATGATCGGCGCATCGCCGTGATAGCGGAGGCCACCGGCGTGGATGGGCGGCGGCATGAACTCGTGACCGAGCGTGAACATGGGCAGCAGCGGTGTCATCCCCGCCGTGTCGCCGAAGTCGTAGTCGAACTTGCCTTCGGTCAGGGTCGGGCAGGACGACGGTTCCACCGCGACGAGTCGCACGTGAGTGTCCTCGAGGAAGGGCAGGGAGATCCCGCCGAGGTTCGAGCCGCCGCCGCACGGTGCGATGACGACGTCGGGACGCGTCTCGCCCGCGAGCGCGAGCTGTTCCTTGGCCTCGAGACCGATGACGGTCTGGTGCAGCAGCACGTGGTTGAGCACGGACCCGAGCGAGTAGTGGCTGTCATCGCGCGTGGCCGCGTCGCGCACCGCGTCGGAGATGGCGAGACCCAGCGACCCGGGCGAGGTCGGATCGTCGACGGGCGACGGCACGCACTGCGCGCCCCACGTCTCCATGAGGACGCGCCGGTACGGCTTCGACTCGAACGATGTACGCACCATGTACACCATGCACTCGAGATCGAACTGCGTGGTGGCGAACGCCAGCGCAGTGCCCCACTGGCCCGCGCCGGTCTCGGTCGTCAGGCGGGTGATGCCTTCGGCCTTGTTGTAGAAGGCTTGCGGGACGGCGGTGTTCGGCTTGTGGCTCCCCGCGGGCGACACCGACTCGTCCTTGAAGTAGATGCGCGCCGGGGTCCCGAGTGCCTGCTCGAGGCGGACGGCTCGAACCAAAGGCGTCGGCCGCCACAGGCGGTACACGTCGATGACCTCGCCGGGGATGTCGACCTCCTTGTCGGCCGACATCTCCTGCGCGATCAACGCCATCGGGAACAGCGGCGCGAGGTCGTCCGGCCCGACCGGCTCCTTCGTCCCCGGATGCAGCGGCGGCTGCAACGGCTCCGGCAGCCGGGGCAGGGCGTTGAACCACGCCGTCGGGATCGCATCCGTCGGCAGATCGAATCGCACGTTCGTCATTTGTCCCTCCCACGTTCCGCAACTTCGGGTCGCCGTGGCCGCTAGAACGGCCAAGGCGCACCAACATTCGCTACAGGTCGGCGACGATCTCGGCCATCAGCTCGCCCGCTTCGGTGGGGTTGTTGCCGACCTTGGCGCCGGCGTCGCGCAGGGCCTCCATCTTGGCCGCGGCCGTACCCTTGCCGCCCGAGACGATCGCACCGGCGTGGCCCATCTTCTTGCCGGCCGGAGCCGTGACACCGGCGATGTACGCGGACACGGGCTTGCTCATCTTGTCCTTGATGAACGCGGCGGCTTCCTCCTCTGCTGACCCGCCGATCTCACCGATCATCATCACGGCCTTCGTCTCGGGGTCGGCTTCGAACCGCTCGAGGCAGTCGATGAACGTCGTTCCCGGAACAGGGTCGCCACCGATGCCGACGCACGTCGTGACGCCGATCCCCTTCTGCTTCAGCTCGTACAGCGCCTGATAGGTGAGCGTGCCCGACCGGCTCACGATCCCGACGGCCGGCTTGCCTGCCTCCGGCGCGAGTGCGATGTGTCCCGCGGTGATGCCGATGTTGCACGTGCCGGGGCTGATGATGCCGGGACAGTTCGGTCCGAGCAGCTGCACGTGCGGGAAGTCGCGCTTCAGCTTGTTGTAGAACCACGCTTCGTCCTGCGCGGGGACGCCTTCGGTGATGCACACGATGAACTCGACACCGCCATCCGCCGCTTCGAGCACCGCGTCCTTCACGCCGGGCGCAGGGATGAAGATGCACGAGGCAGTCGCGCCGGTCGCCTTCACAGCGTCGGCCACCGACGCGTGGACCGGGATGCCGTCGACGTCGGTACCGGCCTTCTTCGGGTTCGTGCCCGCTACCACCTGCGTGCCGTAGCCGCGATTGAGCAGGCCGTAGAAGCGGCCTTGCGAGCCGGTCAGTCCTTGGTAGACGACCTTGGTGTTCTCGTCGACGAAGATGCTCACGTGGATGCTCCTGCAAGCGCGACCGCCGTGCGCGCGGCGTCGAGCATGGTGGGCTGCATCTGCAGCCGGTCGGACAGATGCGGTTCGAGGATCGCTCGACCCTCGTCGGCGTTCGTACCGTCGAGTCGGATGACGATCGGCGACGCGATGCTCGACGCGACCCAGCGCGGCCACGATGCCGTTCGCGACCTCTTCGCCCTTCGTGATCCCGCCGAAGATGTTGATGAGGATCGACCGCACGCTCGGGTCGTTGTTGATGACCTCGAGCGCGCCCGTCATCACGTCGGCGTTGGCGCCGCCGCCGATGTCGAGGAAGTTGGCCGGCTGACCACCGACCTGATTCACGATGTCGACGGTGCTCATCGCGAGGCCCGCACCGTTGGCGATGACGCCGACGTAGCCGTCCAGCCCGACGTACTGCAGCCCCTTCTCGTGGGCCGCCTGCTCTCGCTCGTCCCGCACCTGCGTTGCGTCGTACTGCACGTAGTCGGGATGGCGGAACACGGCATTGCCGTCGAGCGTGACCTTTGCGTCCAGCGCGTGCACTTCGCCCGTGGGCTTGAGGATCAAGGGATTGATCTCGACGAGGTCGGCGTCGCCGTCGACGTAGGCCCGGTACAGCTTCAGCAGGATGTCGACGGCGCCGTCGTTGGCCTTCGGGTTCAGCTTCGCTGCCTCCACCCACGCACGGGCCTGTTGCTCGGAAAGCCCGTCGACAGGGTCGATCCAGATCTTGGCGATCGCGTCGGGGTCTTTGTCGGCGACGGCTTCGATCTCGACACCGCCTTGCGCCGACAGCATGCCGAGGTGCTTCTTCGCCGCTCGGTCGAGCGTGAAGGACGCGTAGTACTCCTCGTCGATGTCCGAGGCGAGCTCGATCCAGAGCACGTGGACGACATGGCCCTTGATGTCCATCCCGAGGATGTTCGAGGCGTGCGTCCGGCACTCGGCGGCGTCGGCCGCGAGCTTGATGCCGCCCGCCTTGCCTCGCCCGCCCACCTGCACCTGCGCCTTCACGACGACCGGATAGCCGATTCGGTCGGCGGCCGCGACCGCATCGTCGACCGATGTGACCGCCTCGCCTGGTGAGACCGGAATGTCGTAGCGGGCGAAGAACTGCTTGCCTTGGTACTCGTACAGATCCACTAGGTGCGTCTACCTCGCGTCGAGGGCTTCTTCGAGCCAGTCGGTGATGGAGGCCATCGGGGCCCCCGGGGTGAAGATCGCGGCCACGCCTGCGGCTTCCAGCTTCGGAATGTCGGGTTCCGGAATGATGCCTCCCCCGAAGACGAGGACGTGGTCGAGGCCACGCTTGGTCAGCTCGTCCACCACGCGGGGGAACAGGGTCATGTGCGCGCCGGACAGGACGGACAGGCCGACGGCATCGGCATCCTCCTGCAACGCCGCCTCCGCCACCTGTTCCGGCGTCTGGAACAAGCCCGTGTAGATCACCTCGAACCCCGCGTCCCGCAGGGCACGAGCGATCACCTTGATGCCCCGATCGTGGCCGTCGAGGCCGGGCTTGGCCACGACGACTCGATAAGGACGCTGCACGGCGGGCATCCTAAGTGGATGCCAGTGGCCCGATCAGATCCGCGCCGGGCCACGATCATCGGGATCGCGGGGGTCGTCGTCGGCGTGGTGATGATCGCAGTCGTCCTGCTCGCCAACAACCTCGGGGGCGACCGGAACACGACCCAGACCTCCCAATCCAAGTTCAACGTCGGCCCCCCCGCGTCCCTGGCGAACTCCATCCGCCAGGAGGGTCCTCTGTTCTTCAACGACACGGCCACCGGCTCGCGGCCGCTGGTCGTGCAACACCTCGGCGACGATCCCAACGCTGGGTGGACGGCCTTCGACGCCGCCATCGGATCCTGCGTCGTGACCTGGGACCGCCAGGCGCAGGTCTTCACCGACTGCAACGGCGGGCGGTATCCGCCCGACGGCGGTGGCCTGCACCACTATCCGGTGACAGTGACGAAAGACGACGTGATCGTGGACCTCAGCGTGAACGCGACGACCACGTCGACGGCCGCGACCGCATCCAGCAGCCCGTGACCACCCGGACGCAACGCGACTCGCTCGTGCAACTGCGCCGAGCTCGCGACCATGCCGATCGTTCCTACGCGCAGTCCTTGAGCCTCGAGGAACTTGCATCGGTCGCGTGCATGTCGAAGTACCACTTTCTTCGGCTGTTCAGGGAGACGTACGGGATCACGCCGATGGAGTACGTGTCGCGTCGCCGGATCGAACGGGCGCAGGATCTGCTGCGTGCGACGAACCTGACCGTGACCGAGGTGTGCTTCGCCGTGGGCTTCTCGAGCCTTGGCTCGTTCAGCAGCCGCTTCCGCGCACTGGTGGGCGAGAGCGCCCGCGACTTCCAGCGGCGCTATGCCGACGGCGCGCCGCACATTCCGGGTTGCTTCGTCTTCATGTGGGGCCTGGCGGAACGGAATGGAACCGCCGCGAACACCGCAATCGCGGAGAAGCCAGCGACGACCGCGCCGCCGTAGGGTGCGACACATGATCACCAACATCTCGATCGTCAACGTGTTCGTGACGGATGTCGACGACGTCGAAGCGGTTCTACACCGACGTGCTCGGCTTCGAAGCGAAGGACGACATCACGCTCGGCGACGGTTACCGCTGGTGCACGGTCGTGCACCCCAGCCAGCCCGAACTGATGGTGAGCCTCGCCGTTCCCGGGCCGCCGCATCCGCCCCAACTCGTCGACGCGATCAAGCGAGCCATGGCCGAGGGGAACATGAACGGCCTCGGGCTCACGCGTGGACGACTGTCAGAAGACCTACGAGGAGCTCGAGGCCAAGGGCGTCGAGTTCATCCAGCCACCGTCGCAACGTCCGTATGGCACCGAGGCCCTGTGCCGCGACAACTCCGGGAACTGGCTCGTCCTCGTCGAGCCGTCGGACAGAGAAGTGACGGCCGAAGACTTCGAGCAGTAGCGGCGCCAGATCTCGAGGGTTCGTTCGGTCTTCACCGACTGTTCATCGACGCGTTGCCCGACGGCCATGCTCCTGCGCCCGGTCCGCCCATAGGGTCGCGGCCCGACACGTGGGGGGACGCTGATGTTCAAGAACATCGTGGTTGGCACGGACGGATCCCCGACCGCAGAGGAAGCGGTGCGGGTGGCGGCGGAGATGGCGGCGCTGTGCAACACGCAGCTCCATGTCGTGTCCGCATTCCGGAAGGTGCCGCTACGCAAGCTGCAACAGCAGCGTGCGTCGATGCCCGAGGAGTTTGCGTGGGACGTCCACGATCGATCCGAGGTCGACGTGACGCTCGGACGGGCAGCGAAGGTGGCCGAGGCCGCTGGCGCCACCTGTCTCCTCCACGCCGCGGAGGACGACCCGGTGACCGCGATCCTCGATGTCGCCGAACAGGAGGGCGCTGAGCTCGTCGTGGTCGGGAACAAGGGCATGGAACGCCGGCTGTTGAGCAGCGTGCCCAACTCGGTGGCACATCGCGCCCACGCCGCGGTCCTCATCGTCGCCACGACCTGACGCTCGCTCGCTTCCCGTCGACGTCGACGGGCGGTCGGAAGCGTCCGTGGCGCTAGGAGTCGAACAACGACAGCAGCTCGCGCTTCTGCACCTTGCGGGTGCCGGTCCGCGGCAGGTCGTCGGCGAAGACGATCCGGCGAGGAACCTTGTAGGACGCAAGTCGCTCGCCCGCCCACGTGATGAGCTCGTCCGGCTCCACCGACGAATGCGGCGACAAGCGAATGACCGCGCCGGGGACCTCGCCGAGACGATCATCGGCAACCCCGACCACCGCCGCTTCGAGAACGTCGGGATGCTCCTCGAGCGCTCGTTCGACCTCGAGCGCGTAGACGGAGTAGCCACCGCTCTTGATCACGTCCTTCTGCCGTCCCGCGAACACGATCGTTCCGAGCACACCTTTGCGAGCGAGATCACCGGTACGCAGCCATCCGTCGTCGGTGATCGTCGCACCGGTGGCCGCGGCATCGCCCCAGTAGCCCGGCGTGACGCCCGGTCCCTTGAGCAGGAGCTCGCCGGTCTGACCGGTGCCGACCTCGTTGCCCTCCTCGTCCACGATCCGGAACTTGTAGCCGGGCAACGCAAAGCCGAGCGACTCGCCGAGACCGATCTTCGACATCGGAGGCGACGCCTTGACTGCAGCCCCACCGCCGGACTCGACCATCCCGTAGCCCTCGAAGAACATCGCTTCGCCGACAGGACCGACGAACGGCAGGTTCGCCGTCGCACCGAGTTGCTTGAACTTCGCGGCGAGATCCGGAGGCATCGCGTCGGCCCCCGATCCCCACAGACGGATGGAGGAGAGGTCACGTCGCTCCGCGCCCGCCTCGAGCAGCATGCGGTACATCGCCGGCACGCCGATGAAGATCGACGGGTGGCGTTGCTCGATCGCGTCGAGCACCTCGTCTGCACGAAACCGGGGCAGGAAGTACACCGGGATGCCGGCGCAGGCCAAGCCCAGGACAGCGACGAATCCCATGATGTGCGCGATCGGAAGTCCGAGCACGGCCTCGGATCGCACGATGAGCTTGGTCGGCATCGCGCCGGCGATCGCGACCTGGCCGACCAGCGACCGGTGCGTGAGCTCGACGCCCTTCGGCTTGCCCGTCGTGCCGGACGTGTAGAAGAGCGCGGCGACGTCGTTCGGCTCGAAGGGACGCGCGTCCGCGAGCGGCTCGGCGCCGTCGACGGCGGACGCGGCTCGAAGCACGAGCGACGCCGCCGAGTCATCGATGACGTGACGAACCTCGTCCGGTCGCATCTGGGGGTTCACCGGAACCGGAATGCCACCGGCACGGGACGCGGCGAGGCACAACAGCAACATCTCGTAGCCGTTCGGTGTCGCGACCACCACCCGGTCGCCACGCTCGATCTTGGCGGCGATGCCGCCCGCCCAGCGGTTCACCCGCTTGGATGCCTGCGGGTACGTCAAGAGAAGGCCGTCGCCCGCTTCCTCGACGAGGCGGCGACGCCCGTGCACCTTCGCGAGTCGCTCCATGATCGTGCCGAGCGTCTGGTTGCGCCGCAGCAAGAGCGAGGCACGGTCGAGCGGGTTGAGAGGCATCACGTCACACCTTCTGCAACGGCGCCCAACTGAGCAGGAGTCGCTTCTCGCCGACATCGGCGAAGTGAACAGTCGCCTCGGCCTTGTCACCCACTCCGTCGATGTCGAGGATCACGCCTTCCCCCCACTTCGCGTGAAAGACGTCGTCGCCGACCCGCAGACCGAGCGCCTCTGCACCGCTCGGTGACGGGGTCTTGGTGTGTATCGCCCGGTCGACGATCTCGTCGCGATTGCGGTGCATCGATGCGCTCCAACCACCGGATCCGAACGACGTGCCCCGTTCGCGCCTGCCGCGTTTCACGCGATCCGTCGGCGTGCTGCAGCAGACGCGTCGGGATCTCGTCCAGGAACCGGCTCGGCGGGTTGTACTGCGTGGCGCCGTAGAGCATCCGGCTCCACGCGTTGGTCAGGTACAACCGCTCGCGTGCCCGCGTGATGCCGACGTACGCGAGCCGCCGTTCCTCCTCGAGCTCGTCCGGCTCGCCGAGTGAGCGCAGATGGGGGAAGACCCCGTCTTCCAGCCCGATGAGGAAGACAGACGGGAACTCGAGCCCTTTCGCCGAATGCAACGTCATGAGCACGACGGACGTCTCGTCGGCGCCCTCGGCCAGGTCGTCGGTGTCCGCGACGAGCGACACCTGCTCGAGGAACTCGTTCACGTCGTTGAAGTCGCGGGCGACACCGATGAGCTCGGCGAGGTTCTCGAGCCGGCCTTCGGCTTCGATCGTGTGCTCGGCTTGCAGGTCGGCAACGTAGCCCGTGCGGTCGAGCGCGGCTTCGAGCACCGCGGCCGGACCGTCGGGTACGACCTCGGTGAGATCGTCGAGGAGATCGAGGAACTCGGCGATGCCTTTGACCGCTCGACCGCTGACGCCCGCGGCCTCGGATCGACGAAGCGCTTCGATGAACGCTCCGCCGTTCGCGGTCGACCACGCGTCGAGCCGGCCGACCGTCGAGTCACCGATGCCGCGCTTGGGCACGTTCAGGACGCGCTTGATGCTGACCTCGTCGATCGGGTTGACGACGGCCCGCACGTAGGCGAGGGCGTCCTTCACCTCGCGTCGGTCGTAGAACTTCGTACCGCCGACGACCGTGTACGGGATGCCCAGCCGCATGAGGTGCTCTTCGACGACTCGACTCATCGCGTTCGTTCGGTAGAAGACGGCGACGTCACCCCAACGCTCACCTTCGTCGTGCAGACGGCTGACCTCGTGCGCGACCCATTGCGCCTCGTCGGACTCGTCGTCGGCGTGATACCGGACGATGAGCTGACCGCCGCCGCTGTCGGTCCACAGCTCCTTCGGCTTGCGGCCGAGGTTGTTCGCGATCACGGCATTGGCGGCATCGAGGATCGTCTGCGTCGACCGGTAGTTCTGCTCGAGCACGATCACCGTGCAGTCAGGAAACGCTTCCTCGAACTCGAGGATGTTGCGGATGTCAGCGCCCCTGAATCGATAGATGGATTGATCGGTGTCGCCCACGACACAGATGTTGCGATGTTCGCTTGCCAGCGCGAGGACCAACTCGTTCTGGACCCGGTTCGTGTCCTGGTACTCGTCCACGAGGATGTGCCGGAAGCGGCGGCGGTAGTGCTCGAGCACGTCGGAGTGCTGGCGCAGCAACGTGGCGGTCACGAGCAGCAGATCGTCGAAGTCCATCGCGCCTGCCTTGTGGAGCCGCTGCTGGTACTCCACGTACACGTCGCCGATCTTGCGCTCGAAGATGGCGGCCGCTCGCTCCCGATACACGGCCGCCGACACATCGTCGTTCTTTGCCGCGCTGATCGCCGCGTGCACCGCTCGGGGCGGGAATCGCTTCGGATCGAGTCCGAGATCTCGCACGACGTAGCCGACGAGGCGCACCGCGTCGGACTGGTCGTAGATCGTGAAGTTGGACGGGTAGTCGAGTTTCGCCGCCTCGCGACGCAGGATGCGGACGCAGGCCGAGTGGAACGTCGAGACCCACATCTTGCGCGCCACCGGGCCCACGAGCGCCTCGACCCGCTGCTTCATCTCGTCGGCGGCCTTGTTGGTGAACGTGATGGCGAGGATCTCGAACGGGCTGATGCCGTGATCGCGGACCAGGTGCGCGATGCGGTGCGTGAGCACCCTGGTCTTCCCCGATCCCGCTCCGGCGACCACCAACAGCGGGCCGTCGTGGTGCGTGACCGCCTCACGCTGCACAGGGTTGAGACCGGCGAGCAGTTCCTCGTCGGGGACGGAGAGATCGGACACGGTGAAGCCATCCTACGGGTGGCCACCCACAGCAGCTCTCGCACGCTCCGGGCGTCGCTTCGCTCCTGCCTCCGCGTGACGGCCGGCCCGACGCTGGCGCTTCCCGGGCCGCTCTGTCGCACACGAGTACCGTCACGCCATGACTGGTTCCGGGCCCCGAAACGTCATCGTGGTCTTGCTCGACAGTCTCAACCGGCATCTGCTCGGCTGCTACGGCGGGAGCGAGTTCGACACGCCCACCATCGACGGCCTCGCAGCGCGGGGTCTTCGATTCACCAACCACGTCGCCGGCTCGCTTCCCTGCATGCCTGCCCGCCACGACATCCTCGTCGGAGCGCTCGACTTCCTGTGGCGGCCGTGGGGATCGATCGAAGTGTGGGAGGACGCGGTCACGTATCCGATGCGCGCGGCCGGCATCACCACGATGCTGGTCTCCGATCATCCGCACCTCTTCGAAACCGGCGGCGAGAACTACCACTGCGACTTCACTGCGTGGGATTACGTGCGCGGTCACGAGGACGATCCGTGGCGCACACGGCCGGATCCGTCATGGGTGGGTACCCCGGCGCTCGACGCACGGCCCGCGCCGTGGCGTCGTGGCTACGACATCGCGCGCACGCACTTCCGCGACGAAGGCGACTTCCCCGGGCCGCGCACGATGCAAGCGGCCGTCGATTGGCTGCGCCGCGAGGTCACATCACCGCAGCGGGACCCGGAGCAGGATCGGTTCTTCCTTCTCGTCGACGAGTTCGATCCTCATGAGCCCTTCGACACGCCGTTGCCGTGGGCGAACCGGTACGACGACCCGTCCGAGCCGTGGACGGAGCCGGCCCTGATCTGGCCGCCGTACGCGCGCACGCCCGACGAGGCAGGACTCACGGATCGAGCCGCCCGCCATCTACGCGGGAACTACGGCGCCAAGCTCTCGATGATCGATGCATGGCTCGGCCGGCTCGTCGATGCGCTGGACGAGCTCGCCCTGTGGGACGACACAGCGGTGGTCCTGTGCACCGATCACGGTCACTACCTGGGTGAGCGCGGCATCTGGGGCAAGCCCGCGGTCCCCCTCTACGGCCAGATGATGCACCTGCCGCTCATCGTCTGGTGGCCCGGCCTGGCCGCAGACCGTCGAGGGACGACCGTCGACGCGCTGACGACGTCCGTCGACATCCACGCCACGATCGCTGAGGTGTTCGGCGTCGCCGACGACATCGACCACCGCACGCACGGGAGCTCGCTCGTCCCGCTGATCGCCGGTGATCGATCAGCCATCCGCGAGTGGGCGCTCGCCGGCGTCTGGGGACGTGAGGTACAAGTCGTCGGCCGCGATGGCGCGTTGCGCTACAGCCGCGCGCCGGTAGGCGACAACGCACCGCTGGCGATGTGGTCGAACCGGTGGTCGACGATGCCGGTGCATGCCTTCCCACAGGTGCGACTGCCGCGGCCGGACAAGCGCGCCGCGCTCGACACCATGCCCGGTTCGGATGTCCCGGTGATCCGCCAGCCGTTCGACGCGAGCGACCGGCTGCCGTTCTGGGCGACACGGACGTTCACCGGGAATCACCTCTTCGACGTCGCCGATGATCCGGCCGAGCAGCAGGATCTCGCCGGGGGCGAACGCGAGAACGAAGCGGTCGATCTTCTCGTCGCAGCACTCGACGACGTCGAAGCGCCGCGAGAGCAACGAGCTCGTCTCGGCGTTGCCTGAAGCGCGTCGCTTCGTGCGAGCGATGGCGCGCCCACGCCGGCCGGCGTGGAAGGGGAACGCCGACGGTATGGAAGGATTTTCGACCGTGCGCATCCAGAAGCTCGAGACGACCGACGCGTTCGTGGTGTGGGACCTCGAAGGTGCAGCGCGCTCGGTCGGCATCGCGCGGCTCGCGCCCAAGATCCTGCAGGAAGGCGCGGAGATGCAGGCCCGTTCGGTGACCTACTCGTTCGCCACCTTCGGCGTGAAGGCCTCCGGCGCCTCGGCTGGCATCAACGCAAAGCCCGACGGACGTGATGCGGCAGTCGAAGCGTTCGCGACAGAGCTGGCGCCGCTCGCCGGCGCGGGGACGCTCGTTCTCCACGCCGGAAGTGGATTGCAGGATGCCGACCTCGCCTCCCTCACACGTTCGGACGTTGCCCCGCTCGCCGACGACGAGCTCACGGCCCACAGCGCGGTCGTCGCGACGGAAGCCACCATCGGTTCGCTCGACGGCAAGACCGTGACGGTTGCCGGGACGGGTCCGGTGGCGGACGCGGCCGCGATCGCGGTCAGCGATCGCGGCGCCGAGGTCGTCGACGACGGGCTCGACGCACCTTGCGACGCGCTGCTCGTGGCGGGCAAGTCCGGCATGATCACGCACGAGGTGGCCGAGGGGGTCAAGGCCGGAGCGGTCGTGCCGTTGACACCCCTCCCGATCACGGCGAAGGCGTACGCCGTGTTCCGGCGCGCCGGCGTCACCTACGTTCCGGACTTCGTGGCCCTCGCGGCTCCGTTGCTCGCCGCATGCGACAGCGAAGACGCCACCGATCCCGTCGAGCGTGTGCGGGCCACTGCCACCGAGCTCGCGCCGAGCGGGCCGGATTCATGGCTCGTCGCCGTGGGCATGGCCGAAGCCTTTCTGTCGACGTGGCAGGACGCGCTCCCGTTCGGCCGCCCGCTCGCGACGTAGTCAAGCCAGCAGCCGCACGCGGAACAGCTCGAGCACCTTGTCGAGCGCGTCCCGCGTCGGATGACCGGGCTCGTCCACCAGGTGCTCGGTGAGGACCGAGTGCGCCCGCTTCGGATTGCCGTGCTCGTTGTCCGCCGACGAATCGATCTCGACGGAGACGAAGTTGTCACCGAGCTCCTCGCGCAACCTCGCGAACCGTTCGGGAGGAACGAACGAGTCCCCGGTGAAACGAAGCCCCAACACCGTGAGATCCTGAGCCGCGCACTTCTGCTTGACCTTCGCGAGGTCGTCGTCGGACAGCCCGAGATCGCGCTTGCGCTTCGCTCCGATGCCGAACGGCAACGAGGGTTGCGACAACACCGGCGCGAGCACGGGCGCGTCAGCCATCATCGCCAGCGCGAAGCCCCCGGTGAAGCACATGCCGACGACGCCGACGCCGGGACCGCCACACTCCTCGTGCAGTGACCGCGCCAGCGCGCGCAACCACTCGATCACCGGTGAGGTCTTTCCGGTCGCGAGTGCATGGAAGTCACGAGAGATGCAGGCAGGCACCATGCTGCTCAGCACATACGGAACCGATTGCAGTGTGCCGGCCGCGAGCGGATCTCGACCCGGTGTCCCGAACAGGTGTGGCAGCGCGACGGTGCAACCCAGCGCCTCGACGCGGCGACGCGAACTCCACGACCTTCGGCGTGATGCCCGGCATCTCGGCGATGACGATCACGGCCGGTCCGCTCCCGGCACGGAACACATCGCGGGTCTTGCCGTCGAAGGTGAACTGCGTCTTGTCGAATCCGTCGAGCGCGTCGTCAGTCATCGGGCCCGGAACTTACTGCGATGCGACCCGTACCATCTGCGTGCGTGAGCGCGCCTTCGTTGACACCGACGTCGTACGTGGTGCTCGGACTGGTGGGCGCATTCGGCCCGTGCACGTCGTATGACATGAAGCGGTTCGTCTCGGTGTCGATCGGTTACTTCTGGCCATTCCCGCACTCACAGCTGTACGCGGAGCCGGCGCGGCTGACGGCGCTCGGGTTGCTGCGCGAGGAGAAGGAGACCACGGGACGCAAGCGCCGCACGTACACGCTCACCGATGCGGGACGCGAGGCGCTACGCGACTGGCTCGCGGAACCGAACGACGACCCGACGGAGATCCGCGACCTGTCGATCCTCAAACTGTTCTTCGGTGCGCAAGCCGACGAGGGCGACGTCGTGGCGCTGGCCAACCACGCCGTCGACGCGCACCGGCGCCGCCTCGCAGAGTACGAACAGATCGCGACGGACTCGAGCATCGAAGCGCATCAACGCACGACACTCGAGATGGGCCTGCGATTCGAACGCGCCGCCATCGCCTTCTGGCAAGAGGTCGCGGCGCCGTAGCCGCGAAACCGCGAGGTTACGGGCGGCTCGCCATCATCGAGGTGTTCCAGTAGTAGATCGAGTCGTACTTCACGACGGACCCGGCATGGGGAGCGTGGATGATCTGGCCCCCGCCCACGTAGAGGGCGACGTGTTGATCGGGACTCTCGTAGAAGATGAGATCACCGGGCTGGATGGCCGACATCGAGATGTGCGTCGTCGAGGCGTACTGCGCACCCGAGAAGTGCGGCAGGCTCACTCCACCTGCTCGCCACGCCCACGCCGTCAGGCCCGAGCAGTCGAATGCGTTCGGCCCCGCGGCACCCCACACGTACGGCTTGCCGAGCTGTCGCTGGGCTTCGGCGATGGCCGCACCTGCGCCTCCGTTGGCTGACGGCGCGGGGCCCGACGGGGCGGCCGCGGCCGGCGCGGCGGGCGCGGCGGCGCGAGCAGCCGGTGCCCTCGGCGCGGACGCAGCGGCTGCAGCGGTCGCGCCCCGACCTGCCGCGGGATGCGGCCTGCGCCTGCGCGGCTTGAGCCTGGGCCTGCGCCTGTGCGGCTGCGGCACGGGCTTCGGCAGCTGCCTGCTGTTCGGCGGCGGCCCGCTGCTGTGCTTGCTGGACCAGCGTTGCGAGCTCGCCCTGCGCCTCGTTGTACAGCGACTGCTGCTGCTGGACGGCGGACTGGGCGGCGTCTTGCTGGTTCTTCAGGTCCTTCGCCTTGGCCTCGGCGGCGCCCTTCGACTGGTTCAGCTGGCCGATCCTGGCGTTCAGGTCCTCCTCCGTGGCCCGGAGCGAGTCGACGAGCTGCTGCCGGTTGCCGGAGGCAGCGGTCAGGTAGCCCTGCCGCTGGCCCTGGTTGCCCGGGTCCGAGCCCGTCAACGCCTGCGCCTGGGAGACGGCGTCGGTGCCGTGGACGTAGGCGTTCACGGCGTAGTCCCGGAGCTCGCCTTCGTGCTTGTCGTGCTCCGCCTGGGCCGTGGCGACCTTGCCCTGGGCGTCCTGGACCTGCTGATTGAGCCCGTCCAGCTCGATCTGGGCCTCGTTGGCCGCCTCGGCGTTGTGCTCGATCGTGTGGTTGAGCTGGTCGATCTTGCCGGCGATCGCGTTCGCCTCGGCCTGTTTGTCGGCGATGGCATCAGCTCCGGCCGGGATAGGCAGGACAGAGATCGCGGCGACCGTCAGGGCCGCCAGAGACAGCGCAAACGCGCGCTGTCGGCGCTTCACGTCGACCATGGGTTCAGGACTGTAGCAAACGCGCGACGAATGTTGCGAACACGTGACAGGGCGGGTGCCATTCGGGGATGAACAGTAACGAGAGGGCCCCGTCAGGTCGCGGATTCCGTGTCCTCGCTCGGCTCCGGGCGTCGCTGCGCTCCTGCCTCCGCCGAGTGCGGCTCGTCGCTGGCGCTTCCCTCGCCGCCCGCGTCAGGGCTGTGTCTTCGCTCGGCTCCGGGCGTCGCTGCGCTCCTGCCTCCGCCGAGTGCGGCTCGTCGCTGGCGCTTCCCTCGCCGCGCGTCAGGGCTGTGTCTTCGCTCGGCTCCGGGCGTCGCTGCGCTCCTGCCTCCGCCGAGTGCGGCTCGTCGCTGGCGCTTCCCTCGCCGCACGCGTCAGGGCTGTGTCTTCGCTCGGCTCCGGGCGTCGCTGCGCTCCTGCCTCCGCCGAGTGCGGCTCGTCGCTGGCGCTTCCCTCGCCGCCCGCAGTCGGTCACTCCCACTCGATGGTGCCTGGCGGCTTCGAGGTGATGTCGTAGGCCACCCGGTTCACGCCCCGGACCTCGTTGATGATCCGGCTCGACATCCGCTCGAGCAGATCGTGCGGCAGGCGGGCCCAGTCGGCGGTCATGGCGTCCTCACTCGTGACGGCCCGGATCACGATCGGGTACGCGTAGGTCCGCTCGTCTCCCATCACTCCCACCGACCGGATGTCGGGCAGCACCGCGAACGCCTGCCAGATCTCGCGCTCCAGACCGGCCTTCTTGATCTCCTCGCGGACGATCGCGTCCGCCAGTTGCAGGATCGCCACCTTCTCCGGCGTGACGTCGCCGATGATGCGCACCCCGAGTCCGGGACCGGGGAAGGGCTGGCGCCAGACGATCTCTTCGGGCAGGCCGAGCTCTTCGCCGACACGACGGACTTCGTCCTTGAAGAGCGAGCGCAGCGGCTCGACGAGCTCGAACTCGATGTCCTCCGGAAGACCACCGACGTTGTGGTGTGACTTGATCGTCGCGGCCTTGCCGCCGTGTCCCCCGCCGGACTCGATGACGTCCGGGTAGAGCGTTCCCTGCACGAGGAACCGCGCGTCTTCGACGCCTTGGGCCGCGTCCTCGAACACGCGGATGAACAGCTCGCCGATCGCCTTGCGCTTCTCCTCGGGATCGACGACCCCGGCAAGTCGTTCGAAGAATCGGTCGGCGGCGCGCACGTGGACGAGCTCGATGCCTTGGTGGCGGCGGAAGGTCTCGACGACTTGGTCGCCTTCGCCCTGGCGCATGAGTCCGGTGTCGACGAACACACACGTGAGTTGGTGCCCCACCGCCTTGTGCACGAGCGCGGCTGCGACGGCCGAGTCCACGCCACCCGACAGGCCACAGATGACTCGCTCCCCTCCGACCTGCGCGCGTATTGCTTCGACGGACGACTCGATGACCGAGGTCATGGTCCACGTCGGCAGGCACCCGCAGACGTCGTACAAGAAGTGCTTGAGCATCTCCATGCCGTGCGGCGTGTGCACAACCTCGGGATGGAACTGAACCGCGTACAGCTTGCGATCCGGGTGTTCGAACGCAGCGGCCGGCGTGTCGGACGTCGAAGCGGTGACGCAGAAGCCGGAGGGCGCGTGCGTGATCGTGTCGAAGTGACTCATCCAGACCTGCTGGTCAGCAGGCATGTCCGCGCTGAACAAGCGTCCTGCCTCGAGGATGCGCAGCGCCGTGCGCCCGTACTCGCCGCGCCCTGTTTCGCGACGTCGCCGTCGAGATCACGAGCGACGAGTTGGGCGCCGTAGCAGATGCCGAGGACCGGGATGCCGGTGTCGTAGATCCCCGTGTCGATGGAAGGTGCACCATCGGCATGGACCGACGCGGGACCGCCACTCAGGATGACGCCCGCAGGTCGGCGAGCGCGCAGTTCGTCCGCGGTGATGGTGTGCGGAACGATCTCGGAATAGACGTGCGCCTCGCGAACGCGCCGTGCGATGAGCTGCGCGTACTGCGCCCCGAAGTCGACGACCAGTACCGCCTGCTCGGGCACAGGCGGTTGGGTCAGTGACCCATTCCGATCCCCTGCGATTTCTGCAGGTTCTTGCCTTCGGTCTGCAGTGCCGGCGCGATCATGATCTCGGCCTTCTGGAATTCCTTGACCGACTCGTACCCGCACGTTGCCATCGACGTGCGCAACGCGCCGAACAGGTTCATCCGGCCGTCGTTCTCGTGCGCGGGGCCCGACGAGGATCTCTTCGATCGTTCCGCGCGTCTGCGTCTTGACGCGCGCGCCTCGGGGCAGCGTCGGATGGAACGTCGCCATACCCCAGTGGTAGCCCCGGCCAGGTGCCTCGACCGCGGCGGCGAGCGGCGATCCGATCATCACCGCGTCGGCGCCACAGACGATGGCCTTGGCCACGTCGCCGCCGGTTCCCATCCCGCCGTCGGCGATGACGTGCACGTACACGCCGGTCTCGTCGAGGTGGCGCATGCGAGCGGCGCGGGCGTCCGCGATGGCGGTGGCCTGCGGCACGCCGATGCCGAGCACGCCGCGGGTGGTGCAGGCATGGCCAGGGCCGACACCCACGAGGATGCCGGCGGCTCCGGTGCGCATGAGATGCAGCGCCGCCTGGTACGACGCGCAGCCGCCGACGATGACGGGGATGTCGAGCTCGCGGACGAAGCGCTTGAGGTTCAGCGGCTCGACGGTCTTCGAGACGTGCTCAGCCGACACGACCGTGCCCTGGATCACGAGCAGGTCCAGTTCGGCGTCGACGATGTACTTGGCGAAGGCTTCCGTGCGTTGCGGGGTCACCGAGGCGCAGGACACGACTCCTGCAGCCCGGATCTCGCGGATGCGCTCGGTGATCAGTTCGGGGTTGATCGGCTCGGAGTAGATCTCCTGCATGCGGCCCGTGGCCTTGTCGGCCGGCAGCTCGGCGATCTCGTCGAACAGGGGATCGGGGTCTTCGTAGCGGGTCCACAGCCCCTCGAGGTTGAGGACGCCGACGCCACCGAGCCTGCCGACTTCGATGGCAGTGGCCGGGCTCACGACGCCGTCCATGGCCGACGCCATCACCGGAAGCTCGAAGTGGAAGGCGTCGATCTCCCACGAGATGTCGACGTCTTCGGGGTCGCGTGTGCGCCGGCTCGGCACGATGGCGATGTCGTCGAACCCGTACGCCCGTCGACCCGACTTGCCGATGCCGATCTCGACCTCAGCCACTGACTGACCTCCGTGCCCTGCAGCGCCCGGCCGCACTGGTGAAAGAGTCGAGTCTACTGGCGCGACCTGGCGAAGAGTGGAGCCGGTGCTACCTGGGCTTGAGGGCTTTGAGCAGCTGTCGCGCCATCGTCGCGTTCATCTGGTACACGGCCGACCGGCTCGCGTCACGAGCCGCCTTCACCACGCTCCCGCCCGTGATCTCCTCGACGGTGTCGAGGCCTTCGATGAGCGCTTGCTTCGTCGCGTCGGTGGCCTTGTAGCCCATCGACGTCAGGCCCTTCACGACATCGCTCTGGGCGACCGAACCGGGTGCCGCCGACGCGATGATGCGCAACGCGTCCTTGGTGAGCTCTGCGCCTTGCTGGATCGCCTCGTGGACGGTGATCTCCTCTTCCGCACCTTCGATCGACGCCAGCCAGCGGCGGACCTTCACAACGATCTCGCCGTGCGTCTCTCCCTCGAACGTCAAAGACGCCACGACAAGACCTTACGGCGAAATGAGGTCGCGACAGAACGATCGGACGCCGCTCACCAGTTGCTCCGGCGCTTCCCAGGGCACGAAGTGACCGCAGTCGCGTAGCAGGAACGGCCCGACGTGGTTGGGGAAGACGGCGGCCGCCATTCGATCGAAGTCGGGGTAGAGCACGTGGTCGCTCGAGCCGAACAGGATCATGACCTCGACGTTCTCGTTGCGCGCCATCATCGGCAACTCACTTCGAGCGGTTTCGTCGAACACGCTCTCGTAGCCCCCGAAGCTCGCTCGCAGCTTCTCGCCGTCGGCGAAGGGCTCGGTGTGGAAGTTGACGATGATCTCGGTCTCGCTCCGGCTACGCCTCCGCTCGACTGCCGGCTCGTCGCTGGCGCTTCCCTCCCCGGCCTGCGGATACCTTGCACCAGGCGTTCCTGACGAGAGAAAGCCTCCAGGGTGGGCCCAGAAGCGGGACGTGTAGAACGTCGCGATGTAGCGACGACGCTTCTCGGCGGTGTCGAGGTCGGATGCGAGGCCGTCGGCATCGGTCCCCTGGCGCACGAAATAGTCGCTCGCCTCGCGGGCCGGACGGGTGCGCATCCCCTGCATGCGTTCCTTGTCGTACGGGAGCGGCGAGTTGAACAGCACCATGCGCCGCACGAAGTCGGGGAACCGCAACGCGATGTCCTGGATCACCGGGCCACCGAGATCGCCGCCGACGAGCACGGCGCGCTCGTGGCCGAGATGCTCGCGCACGAGCGCGTGGACATCGCGTGCGTGCGAGGGCACGTCGTGGAAGCCGTCAGGCCCGACGTCGGAGTCGCCGAAGCCGCGCAGGTCCGGCACGATCACCTCGAAGCCGGCGCGCGCGAGCGGCTCGATGACGCGCCACCAGATGCGCTTCGTCTCGGGCCAGCCGTGCACGAGCACGAGCGGTCCGGCGCCGCCGGCGTTCTCGTGCACGTACGCCTGCGCGAAACCGCGAGGGCTCGCGCGGTGGATGGCGAAGCGTCCGGGATCGAGATCGTCCATGGCGCGAACGCTAGGTGTGCGTCGCGACCAGGCGACCAGAGGCGCTCGACGTGCGCGTGTTCGGTCGACGTCCCACCGATTGCAACTCGGATCGCGTAGCGGCCGTCGAGTCGCGTGTGGGTGAGGAACGCACGTCCGCTCGCGTTGACCGCTCGGAGCAGTTCCTCGCTCGCCTGGTCACCGTCTCGATGAGCAAAGCAGACGAGCGACAGATCGGTGGGCGCGAGCCGTTCGAAGCGATCGTCGTCGTCGATCGGCCTGGGCGAGCCAGCGCGCCGACGCGACGCTGTTCTCGATGTGGGCTCGCAGTCCTTCGGCGCCGTAGTGACGAATGACGAACCACAGCTTCAGCGCCCGGAACCGCCGGCCGAGCGGGATGTGCCAGTCGCGGTAGTCGATGACCGCCCCGGACTCGCTCGCCTGGTTGCGGAGGTACTCGGGCAACACGCTGAGCGACTTGATGAGCGGCCGGCGATCGGCGAGGTACAGGACGTCGCAGTCGAAGTTCGTGAGCAGCCACTTGTGCGGGTCGAAGCACCAGCTGTCGACCCGCTCGAGACCGTCGTTCACGAGCGGTCGCAGCTCGGGAACGACCGCGGCTGCGCCCGCCATCGCGGCGTCGACGTGCAGCCAGAGGCGATCGGCCGTGCGCACACGTCGGCCAGCGCGTCGATGGGGTCGATGGCGAGCGACGACGTCGTGCCCGACGGTGCCGACGACGATGAACGGCACGAGGTCGTCGCGCGATGTCGCCGTCGATCGGCGGCTGCGAGCGCGTCGGGCCGCATGGCGAAGGTGCGGTCGACGTCGATGAGCCTGAGTTGGTCGTGGCGCAGACCCGCGACTCGGATCGCCTTCTCGATCGACGAGTGCGCCTGTGTCGACGTGTACGCACGAAGCCGGTCGCGGCTCGTGGTCGTCGGCTGTTCGGTCACGCGCGGCGAGGACCGCGCACAGGTTGGCGCTCGATGCGGAGTCCTGGATCACGCCGCCACCGGTCCGTCGCTGCGGAACCGTGCGGGTAGGCCGAGGAGCTCGACCAGCCAGTCGAGGACGTGGGTCTCGAGCTCGGTGCACGCCGGGCTGGTCGCCCACAGCATCCCTTGCACGCCGAGGCCCGGAGCTCACGAGGTCGCCGAGGATCGCCGGACCGGACGCGTTCGCCGGGAAGTAGCCGAAGAAGTTGGGCGACTGCCAGTGCGTGAGGCCGGGCACGACGACGCGGTCGAGGTCGGCGACGATCTCGTCCCACGGCTCGCCGTGCTCCGGCGGATGCGGCGGCAGTTGCGTCCGCACCCATCCTGGCTCGACGGGCGGGAAGACCGGCAGCTCGCCGACCCGCTCGAGGTAGTCCGCCACCCAGTCGACGAGCGTGTGACCGGCCGCGCGGAAGTCGTCCTGCCTCACGGCCGCCATGCTCACACGTGGTCGATGCCGACGCCGAGGTCCAGCGCGAGGCCGAGGAGGTGGCGGAGCATCGCGGCCGTCGCGCCCCACACGGTGTCGCCGACGAGCTCGAAGAAGAAGATGGCGCGCTCGACCGGTCCGTCCGGAACCACGGCGTCGGGCGGCACCCACGGCGGCGGCGTCTCGGAAGATCCAGTGCTCCTCGCGGTACACGTCGTCGAGCAGGAGCTCGTGCACGGGAACGTGGAGCACGGCGTCGACCTCGTCCGGGTTCGGGTGCAGCTCGGGCACGTCCGCGCAGCAGCGCGACGAGCGGGACGATGAACGACCGGCTCGTGACCGTCATCAGGTGGTCGAGCTCGCCGAGGATCTCGACGTCGTGCGGGTCGAGCCGGATCTCCTCGTACGCCTCGCGCAGGGCAGCCTCCGAGGGCGACTCACCTTCGCTCCGCCCGTCCACCGGGAAAGCTCACCTCGCCGGTGTGGGATCGCAAGCCCCACGACCGGCGGGTCAGCACGACGCGCAGCTCGCCGTCGAGCTCGTAGAACGGCGCGAGCACCGCCGACGCCGCTCGCCGAGCCCGCCGGCCTCGACGAACGACGACTCGCCGACCCGTCCCGTGAAGACCTCCCGCAGGCGGTCAGCGGTGACGACACGCTGTTCCGTCGGGAGGAACGACCACGGTGCCGGGTCGCCCCGCGTCGTCCCGGGTGGTCGCGGGATGAGCTGCGGGCCGCCTCGTTCGCTCACGGATCCGGCGTCGACTGCGCGAGCTGCTCGAGCAACTCCCGCAGTCCGCCCGTCTTGAGGTTGCTCATCACTCGACCCGGCGGTCGTCTCACCGCGCTCCCACTCCATCCAGAACGCGAGCAGCTTGGTCGGATCCGGAGGCGGGATGTCCACGGCGAAGGAGGCTACCGAGGGGGGCAGTGCCCCCCTCGACAACGAGATCGATCCCGGTCGCCCAACCTCCGGTCGGGCGCCGAAATCACATCATTCCCATGCCACCCATACCGCCCATGCCGCCGCCAGGCGGCATCGCCGGCATGGCGGACAGGAGGCTCGGGCTTGTCGGCCACGAGCGACTCGGTCGTGATCAACAGGCTCGCGATCGATGCCGCGTTCTGCAGCGCAGCACGCGTGACCTTGGCGGGATCGATGACGCCGGCCTTGAGGAGGTCCTCGAACTCACCGGTCGCGGCGTTGAGGCCGACGTTGCCGGACTCTCGCAGGATCTGTTCGACGACGACGGCGCCCTCGAGCCCGGCGTTGTCGGCGATCAGCTTCGCCGGCGTGTCGACGACCTTCCACACGCTGCGGGCGCCGGTGGCCTCGTCTCCCGACAGCTTCTTCATCGCTTTCTCGATGGCCGGGCGAGCCCGGAGCAGAGCGACACCACCACCGGCGACGACACCTTCTTCGATGGCGGCACGTGTGGCTGAGAGCGCATCTTCGATGCGGTGCTTCTTCTCCTTGAGCTCGACCTCGGTCGCCGCGCCGACCTTGACGACGGCGACACCGCCGGACAGCTTCGCCAGCCGCTCCTGGAGCTTCTCGCGATCCCAATCCGAGTCGGTGTTGTCGATCTCACGCTTGATCTGCGCGATGCGACCCTTGACCTCTTCCTCCGAACCGGCGCCCTCGACGATCGTGGTGTCGTCCTTCGTCACCACGATCTTGCGAGCACGGCCGAGCAGATCGAGCGTCGCGGTTTCGAGCTTGAGGCCGACCTCCTCGGAGATCACCTGACCGCCGGTGAGGACGGCGATGTCCTGGAGCATCGCCTTGCGCCGGTCACCGAAGCCCGGGGCCTTCACCGCGACCGAGTTGAACGTGCCACGGATCTTGTTGACCACGAGCGTGGCGAGCGCCTCACCCTCGATGTCCTCGGCGATGATGACGAGCTGCTTGCCCGACTGCATGACCTTCTCGAGAACGGCCAGCAGGTCTTGGACCGAGCTGACCTTGCCGTTGTAGATGAGGACGTACGGGTCGTTCAGCACCGCTTCCTGACGATCGGGATCGCTGACGAAGTACGGCGACACGAACCCCTTGTCGAACTGCATGCCCTCGACGAAGTCGAGCTCCATGCCGAACGTGTTCGACTCCTCGACGGTGACCACGCCGTCCTTGCCGACCTTGTCGATGGCATCGGCGATGACCTCGCCGATCTCGACGTCGTTGTTCGCCGAGATGGACGCCACCTGCGCGATCTCGGCCTTGTCGCCGATCTCGGTCGATTGCTTGGCCAGCGCGTCGACGGCGGCGGCGACTGCCTTGTCGATGCCGCGCTTGAGTGCCATCGGGCCGGCGCCGGCTGCGACGTTGCGCATGCCCTCGTGTACCAAGGCCTGCGCGAGCACGGTGGCGGTGGTCGTCCCGTCGCCCGCGATGTCGTTGGTCTTGGTCGCGACCTCCTTCACGAGCTGCGCGCCCATGTTCTCGAAGGGGTCGTCGAGCTCGACCTCACGGGCGATCGACACACCGTCGTTCGTGATCGTCGGTGCACCGAACTTCTTCTCGAGGACCACGTTGCGGCCCCGAGGCCCGAGCGTGACCTTGACCGAGTTGGCGAGCTTGTTGACGCCGGCTTCGAGCGCCCGTCGCGCCTCTTCGTCGAATTTGAGGATCTTCGGCATGACCTCTACTTCTTCACGATCGCGAGCACGTCGCGGGCATTGAGGATCAGCAGGTCATCGCCCTCGACCGTGATCTCGGTGCCGCCGTACTTCGAGTAGACGACGGTGTCGCCCACCTTCACGTCGACCGGGATGATCTCCCCGGTCTGGTCCGAGCGCCGGCCCGGTCCGACAGCGAGCACCTCGCCCTGCTGTGGCTTCTCCTTGGCCGTGTCGGGGATGACCAGCCCGCTGGCCGTGGTCTCCTCCGACTCGCCGGGCTTGACGACGATGCGGTCGTCGAGGGGCTGCAGGTTCATCTCGTCCTCCGTTGCGTTGCTTGGCGCGGCCGAACGCCGCTAGCACTCTCGATTGGCGAGTGCTAACCCTAGGCCGACTCTCGCGAACTTTCAACCGGACGATTGCTCCGAGCGATCGCTGGCTCGCGCCGCAATGTGTCGGGCGGCCGTCTGGCAGACGGCCGCCCGACCTGCGACGCCGATCGCACGATCGACTCGAGCAGTCAAAGAAGCGGGAGTTTCGCGTTGGGGTCGGCGCCGGTGTCGAGCGGGCTCGGGCCGTCGGACCGGAGGCGCCACCACGCCGTGGCGGCGACCATGGCGGCGTTGTCGGTGCACATGGCCCGGCTCGGGAGGAAGCCGTGGAGGCTGTCCTCCGTGCACGCGTCGAGGAACCGCTCCCGCAGGTGAGAGTTGGCGGCCACGCCGCCGCCGAGGCACATCCCCTTCGCACCGACGGCGGCCGCAGCCCGCCGGGCCTTGGTGACGAGCACGTCGACGACCGCGTCCTGGAACGAGGCGCACACGTCCGCGGTGCTCACCTCGGGGTGCTCTGCGAACGTGATTGACCACCGCGGTCTTCAACCCGCTGAAGGAGAAGTCGTAGCCGTCGTCCAGCATGGCCCGCGGGAACCGGATGGCCGACGGATCGCCGTCCATCGACAGGCGGTCGATGGCCGGACCGCCCGGGTAGCCGAGACCGAGGTAGCGGGCGACCTTGTCGAACGCCTCCCCCGCGGCGTCGTCGACCGTGGCGCCGAGCAGCCGGTAGCGGCCGTGATCCTCCATCTCGACGAGCATCGTGTGGCCGCCCGAGACGATCAGCACGACGACGGGCAGCTCGAGGGACGGATCCTCGACCAGCGCCGCGTACACGTGCGCTTCGAGATGGTTCACGGCCACGAAGGGGACGTCCCACACCAACGCGAGGGACTTGGCCGCGCTCACGCCGACGAGCAGCGAGCCGACGAGACCCGGACCGTACGTTGCCGCCACCGCTTCGATGGAGGACTCCTCGACTCCGGCTTCGACGACCGCCTGCGCGATCACAGGCGTGAGCAACTCGACGTGGGCACGGCTGGCGATCTCGGGCACGACGCCGCCGTAGCGCGGCGTGCAGGTCGACCTGGCTCGACACCACCGACGAACGCACGTCGGTGCCGCGCACGACGATCGCCGCCGCGGTCTCGTCACACGACGTCTCGATCCCGAGGATGACATCGCTCACGGTCACCGCTCATCTCCACGATCGTGTGACCGGGGATCGCGCGCTCGATGGCGGCCAGTCGCTCGGCGTACTCGGGTGTGTGGACGTCGTGCGCCCACATCACGATGGCATCCTCGTTCGTCTCGACGTAGTAGCCCTTGCGCACGCCGGCCGGCGCGAACCCGAACCGCCGGTACATCGCCTGCGCGCCCTCGTTGCTCACGCGGACCTCGAGGGTGAGGTTCTTGGCTCCGGCGGCGATCGATGCGTCGAGCGAGATGAAGCAGCAGTCGCGTGCCGATCTTGGCGCGATGCCACGGCGGGTCGACCGCGATCGTCGTGATGTGGCCGTCGTCGAGGCTGAACAGCAGTCCGGCGTAGCCGACGACGGTCGGGCCGACCCGCGCCACCAGATAGATCCGACCGGTGCGCATCGCGAGCTCGCTCATGAACAGCCCGAGCGACCACGGGCGCGGATAGACCTGGTTCTCGATGCGCAGCACGCCGCGCAGGTGACGCCGGCGCATCGTCGTCATGCGAACCTCGAGCAGGTTCGGATCGATGTCGGGAACCCGCGCCGCCATGTCACGGACGTCCCGCGCTCTCGCGTGTCGACCAGTTGATCTCCGCGTCCGGGCGCGCGCAGGTAGAGCGGCTCGAGCTCCCACGGCTTGACCCACTCCTCGCGCAACGCGCGCGCGTGCGCGAGCTGCACGAGCGACGACGCGCTCGGATAGGCGAGGCCGCTGTCGGCGAGCTCGACCTTCGTCAGATCCTCGAACCGATCGCGAGTAGCGGACGACGCCGTCGCCGACGAGGAGGCAGTCCTCGCCCGAAGCCATGAGCTCGGACGCGAGATCGTCGGGCGTTGCCGACCCGGTGCGGCGTCAGGCGCTGCAGTCCGCCCGGCACCTGGCGGTACAGCGCGTAGAACAGCTCGCCGCGGCGGGCGTCGATCGCGGCGACGATCAGACGATGCGAGAACCGCACCGGGAAGGCGAGCAGATCGAGACTGGCCACCCCGATCATCGGCACGCGCGAGCGCGTGCGCGAGCGCCTTCGCGGACGCGATCCCGACGCGCAAGCCGGTGAACAGCCCGGGACCGAGATCGACGGCGACGCATCCGATCTCGCGGAGGTCGACTCTCGCTTGGCGGCGGACGAAGTCGATCGTCGGCGTGAGGTTCTCCGCGTGACGCTTGCCCGCGTGCGGAATGGGCCTGCGCGAGCACGCCCTCGTGGCCGCCGACGGCGGCGCCGACCTGCACGGTGCTCGACTCGATGCCGAGGATCAGCAACCTGCTGCTCCACTCGCCGGCGCAGCCCATGCTTCGAGCGCGCGACCGAGCGCGTGGTCGCGCGCCGGACCAGCTCGGCCCGACGGCACGCACGACGATCGTGCGGTCGTCGTCGTCCGCGCCGAACGTGAGCCTGACCTCGAGGAAGTCGGCCGGCAGCGACGGCATGATCGCGTCGCCCCACTCGATGAGCGTCACGCCGCCGTCGTCGAGGACCTCCGGCAGCCCGATGTCGTACACCTCGTTCATCTGCTCGAGGCGGTACACGTCGAGATGGTGCAACGGCAGGCGACCGTCGTCGTAGTCGCGGGCGAGCACGAACGTCGGGCTCGTGATCGGCTCGGTCACGCCGAGCCCGGCGCCGAAGCCCTGCGCGAACGCAGTCTTGCCGGCACCGAGCTCGCCCGCGAGCAGCAGCAGGTCACCGGGACGGGCGAGCGCCGAGACCGCCGCGCCCGACAGCGCGCGTGCGTCGACCGACTGGCAGTCGGTGTTCGACTGTCGCACCCGTTCACGATGCGAGCGACGGAGCGCCAGCGGAGGAGCGGCCACACGCGGCCTGCGTGGCCGGAACGCAATCACGAGGGCGCTCGGTGCAGCCAACGCCTGCTTCGCCCGTACGAGGTCGGCGCGCATCTGCGCGAGCTGCTCGCCGCCTCCCCGCAAGCACCGCGGCCGGATGGAACGTCGGGATCAGGACGCGATTGCCGAACGGATACGTCCGTCCCCGCAGCTTCGTGATTCCTTCCTTCGTCTCGAGCAGCAGCTTCGTGGCGAAGTTGCCGAGCGTGACGACGACCTTCGGGTCGATCAGCGAGAGCTGCTGCTCGAGCCAAGGGCGGCATGCCGCGATCTCGTCCGGCTCGGGGTCGCGGTTCCCCGGCGGACGGCACTTCACCATGTTGGCGATGAAGACGCGGTCGCGGGTGATACCGAGCTCCTCGAGCATCACCTTGTCGAGCAGCTGTCCCGAGCGCCCGACGAAGGGGAGGCCCTGCCGGTCCTCCTCGGCGCCCGGTCCTTCGCCGACGAACATCAGGTCGCGCGTGCGGATCGCCCATGCCGAACACGACCTGGGTGCGGCCGGCGTCGGCCAGCTTGCACCGTTGACAGGTGGACGCCTCCTCGGCGACCAGCTCGAGGGCCGTGGGCACGGACGATCAGGCTACTGACGCCACCGAACGGATCGCCCGCTCGACGGCCGAGGCGCGCCGAGCGCCCGGACCACCTCGACCTGCGCCTCGACGAAACCCGTGGCCGCCGCGATCAACGCATCGCCGTCCGCGGTCGAGTGGACCGGGTGCGAGCGATCGGCTCACGCCGTCGTGGCCGCTCTCGGCAACGAGCAGGCAGTCTGCGCTTCGTGAGCGACGGCGTTGGTCGCGATCACGCCGATGGTCGTGTTCGTGAACGATGCCTCTGCGGTGTCGACGGGCGGAGGCGGCACGCGCGGTTCGGTGTCGCCGGGTTCAGCACGTCGCCGTAGGCGTTGACTGCGACCAACGCCGCGACGACCACGTCCTCGTGCGTGAGGACGGCGCCGCCGATACCTCCTCGCCGCGCCTTGTCCCGACCTTGCCACTTGGCCACAGTGGCCCCCGTGCCCGCGCCGACCAGCCCGAGGCGGACTTCTGCGGTCAGCGCGGAGGCCGCCTCGCACGCGGCGTAGCCCTCGGCTGCACGCGGTCGCACCGCAGAGTCGCCCTCCGCGAGGTCGTAGAGGCCGAGCGCGACGACGATCGGCACGGGACCGCCGGCCGTCGGGAAGCCCATGCCCTCGCTCTTCGCAGAACCGCATCACGCCGTCGGCCGCGGCAGACCGAACGCCGATCCTCCGGTCAGCACCACGGCGTCGATGCGGCTGACGGTGCGGCGCGGATCGAGCACGTCGAACTCGCGCGTCGCCGGCGCGCCGCCGCGCACCTCGCCGGACGCGACCGTGCCCTCAGGGAACAGCACGACCGTGCACCCGGTGCGCGCCTCGTCGTCGGACCAATGGCCGACACGCACGCCCGGTACTTCGGTCAGCACGCACTCACCCGAGGTACCGGCGCGGGACGCGGTCGATGGCGACCGCGCACACCACCTCGTAGGCGATCGTGTCGAGCCGTTCCGCCCAGTCCCACGCATCGATCGACTCGTCGCCCTGACGGCCGAACAGCACCACCTCGTCGCCCACCTGGACCGAGTCGTCGTCGCCGCAGTCGACCATCAGCTGGTCCATCGTCACCGCGCCGACGACCGGACGCCGCCTCCCCCGAGGAGCACCTCGCCACCGACGAGTCCGAGTCGCCGGGACACGCCGTCGTAGTAGCCGATCGGCACCGTGGCGATCACCGACGGTCTGTCGCACACGTGATGCAGGCCGTAGGAGATCGGCTCGCCCGCAGCGACGCGCTTCACGAACGAGACACGCGCCTTGAGCGCCATCGCGGGACGCAGACCGTCGGCTTCGGGCATGCGCGGGCGTGGCGGGATGCCGTACAGCGCGATGCCGCAACGGACGAGGTCGTAACGAGCGTTCGGGGTGCGCGAGCAGGCCGCCGGAGTTGGCGGCGTGCACGATCGGCGGCTCGATGCCGAGATCGGCCAAGCGCCCGCGCACGTTCTCGAACGCTGCGAGCTGGTGCGCGGTGTAGTCGTCGTGCGCGAGGATCCTCGGCGGCGGCGAGGTGGGTCCACACGCCTTCGAGCTCGAGCTCCTCACTCGCATCGATGAGCGGGCGAGGTCGATGGCGTCTTCGGGCGTCGCGCCCACTCGATGCATGCCGGTGTCGACCTTCAGGTGCACGGGGAGCGGCGTACGTGCGACCGGCGTCGCGCACCTCCTTGGCCGCGGCGCGGACCGCTTCGGCGCGGTACAGCGTCGGACGCACTCCGTCGAGCCGCGCGACGTCGTCGAGCTGGCTGACCGGGCGGCTCGGCGAGGATCGAGCACGGGTTCGCTCGAGTTGCTCGCGAACGGTGACCGCCTCGCTGACGAGCGCAACGCCGAGCCAGGTCGCGCCGCCTTCGACCGCCGCGAGCGCGGCCCGATGTGATCCCGTGGCCGTAGCCCCACCCCTTGACGACAGCGCACAGCGCTGCCGGTCGGGCCATCGACGCCAGCAGCGACGCGTTGTCGCCGAATGGCGCCGAGATCGACCTCTGCCCACGCGTAGGGACGCTCGTCGGGGCGTACCTCGAGCGCGCTGCAGCATCCCGCGAGTGTGCTACTCGGCTGATGACGATGGCGCGGAGCACGTCGTTCCGGGACACGATGCCGACGAGCCGTCCGGTCGTGGACGACAGGCAACCGCGACACGTCGTGCTCGTGCATGAGCGTCGCAGCTCGCTCGATCGTGTCGTCGTCGTTGCAGACGATGGGCTCGGTCGACATCACCTCCGACACCTTCGACCCGAGGGCGCGCCGCAGCTCCTGCTCGAAGTGCTTGTGGCCGAACTCGAACGTGCCGCCGAGGAACGTCATCACGGTCGGGAAGTGCAGCTCGCTCTCCTGCACGATGAGATCGCCGTTCGACAGCAGTCCGACGACTGTTCCCTCGACGTCGACGACGGCGCCGCGTCGATGTTGCGCTCGAGCAACGTCCGCATGGCCTGTTCGACCCCGTCGTCCGGCCCGAACGTGAGTGCGATCACGTCCTCCGGGGCTCGTCCCCATCGATGCCGGAACTCCCTGCACCGGCGTGACTCTCGTTGCGATCCACTCAGGCCTCCAAGCCGTCGAGCACCGTGGGCAGATGCATGTGCCACATCGCCGGCCACCAGACCGCGGCGCGGGCCGAGGGTACTCGCCATTCCGTGCAGCCACGCGCCCGCAGCGGCGGCGCGCAAGGGATGGACGCCTTGCGCGAGGAGAGAACCGATCACACCCGAGAGGACGTCACCCGTGCCTGCCGTCGCCAGACGTGCGTCTCCGGTCGTCGACACGAGAACCCGGCCTTCGCCGTCGGCGACGACCGTCGTCGATCCCTTGAGCAGCACCGTTGCGTCCGTCGCCGCGGCGAGGTCGCGAGCGGCTGTGATCCGATCCGGTCCGGGCGGCGTGCCCGGCGAGTCGTTCGTACTCGCCGTCGTGCGGCGTCAGGACGGACAGTGGGTGCGCGTAGCGGGCCACGTCCGAGCCGAGCGCCGTGAGTCCGTCACCGTCGACGACGGTCGGGACCGTCGATTCCTGCACGACGCGCGCACCGCCGCGATCGTGACCGGCTCGGTGCCGAGTCCCGGACCGACCACGAGTGCCTTGAACCGACTCGAGGCCGTCGAGCACCGGGCTGTCCCACGCCGGATCTCGGCACCTCGGTGCGCACGACCTCGATGGGCACGGCGGTTGGCGTCGGATGAACTGCGCCCGGCGACTGCTGAGCCGGACGTAGCCGGCGCCCGTCCGCTGCGCGCCACGCGAGGCCAGCGCCGCCGCGCCGGTCATGCCTGGCGACCCGGCGACGATCCACACCGCGGCCCGCCACTTGTGCGACTCGAGCGGACGCAGCGGGAGCCACTGCGCGACATCGGACGCCTCGACGAGATGGGCGTCGCGCGCGACTCACGTCGAGCCCGATGTCGACGACATGGACCCGGCCGGCGCGCTCGCGTCCCGGCAAGAGGACGAGTCCGGGCTTGAGCGCCGCGAACGACGACCGTCTCGTCGGCTCGCACCGCGCCGTCGCCGGCCTCGCCGGTACGTCCGTTCACGCCCGACGGGATGTCGACCGCGAGCACCGGCGCGCCACCGGGATCGGGCGCGTGGTAGTCGCCGCGGAACCCTGTGCCGTAGGCCGCGTCGATCACGAGATCCGCCGCCGGAAGCCGTGTGCCCTCGGCCGACGCGGCATCGATCACTTCGACTCGAACGCCGCGGGCTCGAAGTCGCGACGCCGCATCGCGCCCGTCGTTGCCGTTGTTGCCCTTGCCGGCGACGACGACGACCCGGCGGCCGTACGTGCCGCCCATCATGCGGATCGCATGCCGCATCACGGCGCTACCGGCGCGGCCGATCAGCACCTCGACGGGCTCGGGTGCGGCTCGATCGATCGCCGCCATCTCTTCAGGGGTGACGATCGGCTGCATCAGCTAGTCCCAGCCCTACTCGACGGCGACGACCGCGATGGCGACGGCATCCGAGTGGCTCAACGCGACATGCCATGACGCCGCGCCTCGGTCGGCAGCGATGGCCGCGGCCTTTCGACGGAGCGTGATCGTCGGATCGCCCGATTCCGCTCGCTCGATCTCGACGTCGTGGAAGCCGAACGACGCCGAGCCCGACGCCGAGCGCCTTCATCACTGCCTCCTTCGCGGCGAAGCGGACGGCGTAGCGCTCGACCCGTTTCATCGCCCCTCTCGCCTGCTCGCAGTAGTCGCGCTCGCCGGGCGTGTACACCCGTGAGACGAAGTTCGCCGCGCCGCTCGAGCACGGTGGCGAACCTGTCGAGGTCGACGAGGTCGACACCGAGGCCTATCAACGATCAGTGCGCCACCGGTCGGCCAGGGCGTGCACCGGCTTCGTGAGCAGGTCGAGCACCGAGATCTCGCCGAGGAGATCCTCGCGGAAGCTCGGCTCCGTCTCGGTGACTGCGTCCTTCAGCGCGGCGTACCGGTTGCGGTAACCCTGCAGCACGGCACGACACGTGGCGACCGGCAGCCGATCCTCGAAGCGAACATGCAACTGCGTGATGCCCGTGCAGTGGTTGTCCTTCGTCTCCGGGATCGCGATCAACGTGCGCCCGTCGCTGCGTGCCACTGAACACGAGCAGCTCGCGTTCGATCGCGACGGTGTGCTTGGTGCCGCGCAGCACCGGATCGCGTTCGATCCTCGACGGGATCTCGGCTGCGATGCCGCCCCGGTCGATGACCGAGGCGAACACCTCGTCGTCGGTCGTCGGGTCGCCCTCGATGCGGTACCGGATCCAACCGGTCACCTCCTCGACGGCAGGATCGAGATCGGCGAGCGTGCGCAGCGTGCGGTAGCTGAGCGAGTCTCGCGGCGCGCCCGCAGCCATCACCGCCATCGCCAGCGGGACCTGCAGCAGCGTCTCGTCCGAACGGGAGATGCCGACGGTGACGGTCTTGGCCTGGTGCTTGATGGCGTCGACAGGGCGCGTCAGCTCTTCGATGCCTCGTGTCAGCGCGAGCGTGAGGTCGTCGACGACGACGGCGGGCGTCCCGATCTTGCCGTACTCGACCTGGTACGAGTCGAGCGGGCTGATGCCGAGCCCGTAGCGCAGCAGCGACGACAGCCGCACTGCAGTGGACGCTTCGAGGTGACCGTCGTACGCGCCCGTGCGCAGACCGTCGAAGAAGCGCGCGCCGGCCGATTCGAGCGTGGGCCGCACCCGCCGCAACAGCTGATCGCCGTCGGCGCGAATACCGCCGCCGACGACGACACCGCCGACTCGATCGCGGCACGCGCTTCACGCAGCGGCAGCGCCTGTGCGTCGATCGCGAGCGCGGCTTCGTAGCCGAAGAGATGCCCGGCGATGCACGACAGCACGAACGCAAGCGACGGGATGCGTCGCCGGCACCTTGATGGCCTGCACCGCCGCGGAGAAGCGATCTTCGCCTTCGCTCGCGATCACGATCGGTGTCGCCTTGTGCGCGCGGAAGATCGCCACTTCCTTCGCGACGTCGTCAGCGTTCGAACCGGTGAGTCCGGCCGCGCACACGAGGATGAGCGGCTCGGACGAGAGGTCGATGTGCTTCTTGTCCTCGGTCGAGTCGCAGGCGATCGCCTTGTAACAGAGCTCGGAGAGCTTGATGCGCAGCTCGTTGGCCGCGATGCGGTTCGTGCCGTTGCCGACGATCGCCCAGTAGCGGCGGAACGGCGCGAGCTGCTGCGCGATCGACGCCGATCTCCGGACGCCGATCGACGACTGCAGCCATGGCGTCGGGCAGCGTCCGCAACGCCGACAGGAGGCCGGCGTCGACGGTGCCACCGAGCGTCTCCGTGATCGCGCCCGCGAGCAGGAATCCGGCCGCGATCTGCGAGTAGAGCGCCTTGGTCGACGCCACGGACATCTCGACGTCGCGACCGTCGGAGGTGTACAGCACGCCGTCGGCCTTGTCGGTGAGGTCGCTGTTGCGGCGATTGACGATGGCGACGACGCGCGCCCCGCGGCTGCGCACGAGATCGACGGTGCGGTTCGTGTCGGTCGTCGTCCCCGACTGACTGATGGCGACGACGAGGGTGTCGCGCATGTCGGCTCGCAGTCCGAATCCCGAGACAGCTCGGTGGCCAGCGACGCATCGAGTCGTAATCGGTCGGGCGCCATCGACTCCAGGCGCGGCCACGAAGCTCTGCCCGGCGACGTGCGCGGTGCCTTGACCGATGGCGATGACCCGCGTGATGCGTCCGGCCGCCAGGTCGTCGCGGACATCGGCCGGTATGACTTCGTCGCCGAGTGCGAGATGCGGCCGGCCGTCGCGTTCGACGAGCTTGCCGCGCAACGTCTTGCGGAAGGACGCGGGTGACTCGCTGATCTCCTTCAGGAGATAGTGGCGATAGTTGCCGCGATCGATGTCGCGAGTCGTGATCTGCGCCACGACGACGTCGTCCTCCGTCACCGGCAGGACGGTGCCGTCGTAGCCGCAGGCGTTGGATGCCCTCGAGCGTTCCTGCTCGCGCGCCGACGAGCGACAGGAGCTGCCCGCGGCTGGCGGTGGGGTTCTGATCGTTGGCCGGCGTCTCGCCGTCCATGCGCACGTAACGCGCGGTCTCTTCGATGAGCCCGTACGGCTCGCTCGCGACGACATATGCGTCATCGGCCAGACCGACGTACAGCGCCTGACCGCTTCCTCGCAGCGCGAGCAGAAGACGATCGGGCGCGATGGCGGAACTGGCGGCGATGGCGACAGAGCCTTCGAAGCTCGCGACTGATCGGCGGAACGACTCCTCGACGTCGATGCCTTCTCGCAACCTGCGCGAGACCAACGTCGGAATCACCTTGGCGTCGGTCGTGATCTCGGCGGCGATGCGCAGGCCTTCCGCTGACTTCAGGTCGGCGAAATTGTCGACGTCGCCGTTGAGCGCGCCCGACGACGTACGGCCCTGACTGACTCCCCCGTTCGCCGGAGTCGAGGGGGTGGGCATTCGCCTCGGAGATGATGCCGACGCTCGCCCACCGCGTGTGGCCGAGGACGGTGACCTCGGCCGTGTCGGCGGCGACAGCGAGATGCAAGCAACTCGTCGGACGTGATGGCTTCGCGCAACGCGCGCGTGTTGTCGCCGAGCTCGCCGATCTCGGCCGCCGCCTTGTAGACGAAGGCGAGCATCCCCTCGGGCGTGCGAACGGCGCCGGACCTGAACAGAGGATCTGCGGCGCGCCGTTCGAGGAGCGCCGTGACCCAGCTCGACTCCAAATCGAGCTGATGGCCGCGGACGAGCAGATGGAGACCGGCCGAGTCCCGTCCCCGTACTTCGAGACGGTCGAGCGCGCTCAGCGCGATCTGCACGGATGTGAAGGCTTCGATCGCGCTTCGTCCGCTGGCTCCGTTGAGAAGGTCGCCGACGGCCTCCGCGGTGCGGAGTCGATCCCTCGCGATGGCCCAGCGGGCATCTCGCACTCGCGAGAGCACGGTGTTGATCCGTTCGAGTTGGTCGGGGACTGCACCGGCATCCAACTTCGTGTCGATGGCTGCGATCGCGAACGCGATGTCGTCCGCGTCGCGGCCGATCGCGGCGCGCAGCTCGGGCGACTGCAGGAGTGCTTCGACCCCGGGAACCCCGCGCAGCAGCGAGTTCGCTTCCTCGAGCGCGCCGGCGGCTTGCGGCAAGCCTCGCGTCGAGCGACGCGAGATCGTCGCCACCGAGGAGATCTGCGAGCGGATCGAGCAGACCGAGGATGCGGTCACGATCGAGAAGTGTCCGAGCCGTCCGGCGACGGACGACGGCGATGATGCCGCACATAAGAGGTCCAGTCTACGACGCGGCCGCGGTCACGGCTTCTGCGAGTCGTTCGGCCACGGCGTCAGCCATCTCCGCCGTCGATGCCTCGACCATCACTCGCACGAGGGGCTCGGTGCCACTGCGTCGCACGAGGACGCGACCGTGGTCGCCGAGCTCGGCACGGGCTGACGCGACGTCCGCCGCGATCCGCTCGTCGAGGTCCGGCGCAACGGTTCGACGTGACACGAACATTGCGCAGCACCTGCGGGAGCCGCGTCATCACGGCCGCCAGTTCGTCCAGACCCTTGCCCGCTCGGTTCACCGCGTCGAGCAGTTGCACAGCGGTCAGCAAACCGTCGCCGGTCGTGGCGAGGTCGGGGAACACGACGTGACCCGACTGCTCGCCGCCGAGCGCGTAGCCGCCCGCTTCGAGCGCATCGAGCACGAAGCGATCACCGACGGGTGTCTCGACGACGGCGATGCCGCGCTCGTTCATGGCGAGACGTAGACCGAGGTTGCTCATCACTGTCACGACGACGGTGTCGCTGCGAAGCCGTCCGCGCTGGTGCAGATCGACGGCGTTGACGGCAATGATCTGGTCGCCGTCGACCAAGGCACCGTTGCGGTCGACGGCCAGGACACGGTCGGCGTCACCGTCGAACGCGAGTCCGGCGTCGGCGCCCCGCTCGACCACCGCTCGCTGCAGATCGCCCGGGTGGGTCGAGCCGCAGCCCTCGTTGATGTTGGTGCCGTTGGGCTCGGCGTGGAGGACGACGACGCTCGCGCCGAGGCCGCGGAACACGTGGGGGGCGATGGTCGTGGCGGACCCGTTGGCGCAGTCGACCACGAGCCGCAAGCCGCCGAGGTCCCGGCCTTCGATCGACTGCTCGACGCTCTCGGCGTAGGCGAGCAGGTACTCAGGGGTGGCTTCGACCGTGCCGATCGCGTCGCCGGTGGGCCCGGTCGGCGACGGGTCCTGTTCACGACGACCTTGCACCAGCTCATCGAGCGTCGCCTCCAGAGCGGACTCGACCTCGTCGTCGAGCTTGCGGCCGGCGGGACTGAAGAGCTTGATGCCGTTGTCGGGGTATCGATTGTGGGACGCGGAGATCATCGCTCCGGCCGCGCCGGTCGTGGCCGCCGTCCAGGCAACCACCGGTGTGGGCACGACGCCGAGCGTGCCGACGGTCGTGCCTTCGGCGGTCAGGCCTGCGGTGAGCGCGGCTTCGAGCGACGGTCCGGAGATGCGCGTGTCGCGGCCGACGACGAACCGATCGACGCCGAACACCCGCGCCAGCGGCCCGACCGAGTGCGACCACCAACTCCGGCGTGAGGTCGAGGTTCGCAACCCCCCGAACCCCATCGGTCCCGAACCGAAGTGTCACCGTTCCCGCCCCCGACCCAGACGGATCGCGCCGGCGGTCGCCGTCCCGCCGCACATTGTCGACTGAGCCACCAAAAGCGGTGGGTGAGTCGACACAGAGAGCGCATCGACGGACTCTGTGTCGACTGAGCCACCCTTTCGGTAGCTGAGTCGACACAGACGCGAAGAGGTGCAGGACGCGCGCCCGCTGCCGGATCGCGCCGCGCGGCTCGGACAGCGCCATCGGCTCTGTGTCGACTGAGCCACCCTTTCGGTAGCTGAGTCGACACGGACGCGAGCCGCGGAACGCTCCGTGTCGACTGAGCCACGCGTTTCGGTAGCTGAGTCGACAATGTGCACGATCGAGCGCGCACGGCGGCCGCGGCCCGCGGGGACGGCGGCGACGGGGCTGCAGGCGCATCAGCGCTTGGAGTACTGGGGGGCCTTTCTGGCCTTCTTGAGGCCGTACTTCTTCGACTCCTTCTCGCGGGCGTCGCGGGTCAGGAATCCGGCCTTCTTGAGCGAGGGCCGCAGCTCCTCGTCGAGCTCGGCGAGCGCGCGGGCGATGCCGAGGCGCAGTGCGCCGGCCTGGCCGGTCGTGCCGCCACCGGTGATGGTGGCGTACACGTCGTACACGTCGGAGGTCTCGCTCACCCGGAGCGGCTCGGCCAGCAGCTGCCGGTGCGTTGCCGCGGGGAAGTAATCGACCACGTCGCGCCCGTTCACCTTGATCTCGCCACTGCCGGGACGGAACCACACGCGGGCGATCGCCGCCTTGCGCCGTCCCGTGGTCAGTACCAGCGGCGCGTTCTTGACGGTGGTCGGGGGTTTGGACACGAGTACGACTCCTGATTCCTACGAACGACGGCGGGCCGCTTCGAGAACGAGCGGCTGGGGCTGCTGCGCAGTGTGCGGATGAGTCGGGCCGGCGTACACCTTCAGCTTCAACAGCATCTGGCGTCCGAGCCGGTTCTTCGGGAGCATTCCGCGCACTGTTCGACGGATGGCCTCCGTGGGCCTGGCCGCGAGCAGCTCCGCGTAGGTCTGCTCCTTGAGCCCCCCGGGATAACCGGAATGTCGGCGCACGATCTTCTTGTCGGCCTTCCCGGCGGTGAGGACGATCTTGGCCGCATTGATCACGATCACGTGATCGCCGGTGTCGACGTGCGGGGCGAAGATCGGCTTGTGCTTGCCCCGGAGGATGCGAGCGACTTCAGTGGCGACGCGGCCGAGCACGAGACCGTCGGCATCCACCACGTGCCAGGCACGCTGGATGTCGGTTGGCTTCGGGGCGAACGTCGGCACGCGGGTGATCCTTCTCGTCTGATTTCACAACGACTCGGCGCCGCGGGGGCGCGCAGAGGCGACGGGCGATGCTACGGGCCCGAACGCCTCACCGGCAAGTGACGAGCCCGTGACCTGCTATGCCGCCGCCTCGACCATGGCGCGCTCCGGCTCCCTCGCCTCCGCGTCGTGCGTCCGCCGGCGCAAGACGAACAGGCCGGCAACGCCACTTGCGAGCGCCGCGGCGGCGCCCATCGCGATGGCCCATCTGGTGCCGAATGCCTGCGCGATCCACCCGCACAGCGGACCACCGATGGGCGTCGAGCCGAGGAAGAGCATGGAGTACAGCGCCATCACTCGGCCTCGCATGACGGGGATCGAGTGAAGCTGCAGGGCGGTCATCGTCGCCGACAGGAAGGCGATGCCGGTCGCGCCCGCGAGCGCTCCCGCGATCGCTGCCGCCGGCACGCTCGGCGCGAGAGCGACCAGGAGGCTGGCGATGCCCAGACCGACGCTGGCTCGCGCCAGGAGCCGGTTGTCCATCGTCGTGCGACGGGCAATGAGCAGCGACCCGGTCAGCGAGCCGATGCTGAACACCGTCGTGATGAAGGCGTAGGTGTTGTCGTTGCCGTGGAACTCGTGCTCGGCGAGCAACGGCAGCAACACCTGCCAGTTGAACGACAGCGTGGCGACGACGCCCATCAGCACGATGGCGAGACGGAGCTCGTCGTTGCGCCAGACGTAGCGAAAACCTTCGATGATCTGACCCTTCTCCTTCGCGATCCGCTCGCTCACGTGGAGATCCGCAGGATTGATCATGAGGAGGGCAACGAGCATCGCGACGAACGAGGCCGCGTTGGCAACGAAGCACCAGCCGATGCCGACGCCATTGATGAGCCACGCCGCGAGCGCCGGGCCGACCACGCGTGATCCGGTGAGCACGGCGCTGTTGAGGCCCACGGCGTTCGCGATCTCAGCGTCTCCGACGAGCTCGGTGATCACCACTCGCCGCGAGGGATTGTCGAACGCGTTCGCGGTCCCCGTGAGCGCAGCGAGCACGAACACGCCGACGACGGTGATGTGACCACTCAGCACGAACAGTCCGAGCGCGAGCGCAAGGACCATCATCGCGGTCTGCGTGACCAGCATCAGCCGGCGCTTGTCGACGCGATCCGAGATCACGCCCGCCCATGCTCCGAAGACGAGTACCGGCAGGAACTGGAACGCCGTGACGAGCCCGAGCGCGACGCCGGAGTCGGTCAACTGGAGAACCAGCAACGCCTGGGCGATGAACTGCAGCCAGGTGCCGACCTGGCTGATGGCTTGTCCGATGAAGAAGATGCGGAAGTTGCGGACCCGCAGCGAACGGAACGTCTCGCTCGTCGCGACCTTCAGCCGCGTCATACCGTCGGATCGGCCGTGAGCCGTTCCAGGACAGGGATGGCTGCCTCCAGTGCAGCGATCTCGGACGGCTCGAGGGAGCGGAGGCGCTTGGCGAGCCACGCGTTCTTGCGCGTACGACTGCGCTCGAGGCGCTTCATCCCCTCGCCCGTCACCGACAGAAGGGAGACGCGCCGATCGAGGGCGTCGATCTCCTTGCGGACGAGGCCCGCCTCCTCGAGGCCGCGCACGACCTTTGTGACCATGGGGGACGACACGTGTTCGGCCTTGGCGAGGTCACCGACGGTGAGCGGCTGACGACGGCTGATCGTGGCGAGCGCGGATGCCTGTGTCGCCGTGAGATCGATGTTCTGGTGACGCAACTGCCTGGTCAGAGGGACGAGGGCAAGGCGCACGCGGCTTGCCAACACGGCCAGGTCGTCCATGGTCTCTGTCATGCCCATATTGTTCACCAAGTTATGTAACCAGGCAAACTATCTGAGCATTCCTTCCGTCAGTAGCGGACGTCCCACAGGCAGAGACCATGCGGCGGTGCGAGATTGCCGGCCTTCGACCGGTCGAGCGCTCGCAGGACGCCGGTCACATCACCGGCGCGGCGCCGGCCGAGCCCGACGTCGACCATCGTGCCGACGATCGATCGCACCATCTGATGACAGAAGGCATTTGCCTCGACCCAGAACCGCAGCCGGCAGCCGTCGTCGTCGTCGTCGACCATCTCCCACCGCGCATCGATCACTCGTCGAACCAGCGTCGCCTCTGGCGACGCACGGCGGCAGAAGGAGCTGAAGTCGTGCTCGCCGATCATCGGATCGCACGCGAGGCGCATCGCTGCGAGGTCGAGGGGCCGGTCGATCCACCACGACGTCGCGGCGAGGAACGGTGACGGCGCGGCCTGGTTGAGAATGGTGTACCGGTAACGGCGGCTCTTCGCGGAAAACCGCGCATCGAAGTCGGAGTCGACGACGCGAAGATCACGGATCGCGATCGACGGCCTGAGCATCTTGTTCACGGCTCGCTCGACGCTGGCGCGGTCGAGCCGAGCCTCGTCGGCGTCGAAGCTCACGACTTGCCCCCGCGCATGCACGCCGGCGTCCGTGCGCCCCGCGCACGTCAGTTCGACCGGTTGGCCGAGCACCCGCTCGATGGCATCGGCGAGTGTCCCACCGACCGTGGACGGGCCGTCGTTCTGCGCTGCGAAGCCGGCGAATCCGGTGCCGTCATAGGCCACCGTGGCCCGGACCCGCACCCTCGCCGCGGCCGCCGATGCCTCATCGTCGAAGAGCGTCACCGCTGCGGGAACCTACCCACGTTCCGTGGGGCGGTCATCTTGGAGACGAGACTGCGCCAACCGGCGTGGTTTCGCCGCCTATGGTGGCGCCCGGTACGTTGCGCCGGGGTGCGACCAGAGGGGGAAGCCGTGAAGCGGGTGCGCCATCGTTCGTTCGGAGCCGTCGTCGGCGCGGTGTGCGCCGGACTTGTCGTCGTGCTGCTCGCGACGCCGGTGGGGGCGCAGTCCGCGCCGCCCACGACGAAGCCTGCCGCGCCGTCCACGACGAAACCTGCAGCCCCCAAGACTCAGTCCACTGGCCCGGCCGCGCCGACGATCTCCGGGGTGACCGCCGGGAACCAGCAGGTGCAGGTGACCTGGAAGCCATCGGCCAAGCAGGGCGCCGCCGCGGCCGCCAAGTACGAGGTCACGCCGTACCGGGGCACGGCGGCGCAGGCACCAGTCACCGTGGATGCTCCCGCGACCACGGCGACGGTCACGGGGCTCCACAACAACGCGAACTACACGTTCAAGATCACAGCGATCGACGCTCAAGGAGCGAAGAGCAAGCCGTCCTTCGCGTCGGCGGTCGTGGTGCCGAAAGCCAGCCCGACAAAGTGGTACAAGCGCAAGCGCTACTGGGCGGTGGCTCTCGTCATCCTCGCCGCCCTTGTCGCCCTTGGTGTGTTCTTGTTCCGCCGAAGCAAGAAGACCACCCCGTCCACGCCGGAGGCTCCGCCCGAGGCTCCGCCGGAGGCTCCCTCCACCGAGCCGCTGGGCGCGCAGTAGCAGCCACCGGCCGTCGGCGGCCGTCAGTCAGTTCGGCAGGTCGAGGGGCGCGCTCTCGTTGGCGCGGCACGTGTCGGCGGCGCACGAGCGCAGGCTGTCCAGGCGCTGGTGCAACGTGGCCAGCAGCGACGGATCTGCTGACGCCGCGAGGTTGTTCAGCTCGTCCGGATCCTTCGTGAGGTCGTACAGCTCGCGCTCGCCGGTCGCGTATTCGACGTAGGCGTAGCTCGCAGTACGGAGCCCCTGGTACTCGGGGATGTTGTCGCCGCCCGCCGCCGCATGGCGAATCGAGGTCGGCGGCGCCGAGCTGTTCGAATCCTCCTGCGTGTCGGTTTGATCGGGGTCGTCGGGCTCGAGTTGCGCCCCGCCGCTCGACGCCTGTGGGGTGTCGACCTCGGCCCAGTGCTCGAGGAGGTAGGCCTGTCGCCAGTTCGACGGCGTTGCCGTCGGCGCCGTGAGCAGTGGAACGAGTGAGCGACCGTCGGGATTGTCGCCCATCGCCCCGCCGCCCAGGTCGGCGATCGTGGGGGCGAGATCGACGTTGCCTGCGAGCGCGGCGGCGTGCGTGCCGGCAGTGATCCCCGGCCCACGCACGAGAAGGGGGAGATGGATGTCGGTCTCGTACGCCGTCTGCTTGCCGCCGGGCATGCGGTGCTGACCCAAGTGGAAGCCGTTGTCGGACGTGAAGATGATGTCGGTGTGATCGAGCTGGTTGTCCGCCTTCAGCTGGTCGACGAGGCTGGCGACCCCGCGATCGACAGCCTGCAGTGACTGGATGCGCCGGCGATACAGGTCGTCGATCCGCGCCGCTCGCTTGGGTCCGATGAGTGGGAGATCTTGGATGTACTTCGGCTTGTCGGACACGTCGGCCTCGTTGTACGACGGATCTCGAGGGGCCTGGAGTCCCGGAAACGAGTTCGCGTCCTGGGGTGCCGGCGTCGCGGGCTTGTGCGGTGCGTAGACGGCGAGGTACGCGAAGAACGGCTTCGACGCCCCGACCGCTTGGTTGATGAAGTCCTTGGTCTGTCGGACGTAGACGTCGGTGCCGTAGTCACTCGGGCTGTGCCCGTAGTCGACCTGCTTGCCGTCCTCGTTCAACGTGTAGCCGAACTCGCCGTACGCATTTCCCTTGGACGAGCTCGACCAGCGATCCCATCCCGGTGGCACGAAGCTCGGGCTCGCCGTGTTGGGGTAGCCGTTCAGGTACTTGCCGAACAGCCCGGTGGTGTAGCCGGCGTCGTGCATCGCCGTCGCGATCGTCGACTGCTCGACGTTCTTGGCATGCGCGGTCTCGAATCCGCCGTTGGTGCCGCCATTGGTCAACACGCCAGTGTTGTGTGAGTACTGGCCACGAAGGATCGATGTCCGAGCAGGGCAGCACAGGGTCACGTTGTCGAAGTACGAGTCGAAGCTCACGCCCTGATCGCCGATGAGCGCCCGTACCTGCGGCATGTACTGCAAGTCGTCGAGCCGCATGTCGTCCGTCAGCACGAACAACACGTTGGGCTTCGCGGACCCGCCCGCGGCCGTCGATCGGTTCCCCGAGTTGGCAGAGTTCGTCGCCCGCCCCGAAGACGATCCGGATTTCGAGCACGCGGCGCACACGAGCACCATGAGCAACGCACACCGCAGCCAGCGCGACCGCACCCCGGTCAACGTACGTCGCGCTGGTCGGAAAGTACCCGCGGCCCCGTGACCTCTACGGGCCGTGCGCGGCGCTCTGAGCCCGCCGGGAGGTACGAGTCGGCGTCAGACGAGCTCGATGCGCGCCATCGGCGCGTTGTCGCCGTGGCGGGGGCCGAGCTTGAGAATGCGCGTGTAGCCGCCGTTGCGGTCGACATAGCGGGGGCCGATCTCGTCGAACAGCTTCGCCGTCATCTCACGATCGCCGAGATACGAGTGCACTTGACGGATCTGGTGGAGGCGCTTCTCCGGATCGAGCGATGCACGCTTCGCCTTCGTGATCACCTTCTCGGCCACGGGACGCAACGCCTTGGCCTTGGCCTCGGTCGTCACCAGCGACTCCGCAGCGACGAGCGACGCGACGAGGTTCGCCATCATCAGCCGTTGGTGCGCGGCGTCACCGCCGAAGCGGCGGGACTTGCGCGGACGTGCGGGCATGGCGCTTCTTACTCCTTGATCCGCAGCTGCAAGCCGCGTTCGTCGAGCTTCACCTTCACCTCGTCGAGCGACTTCTGGCCGAAGTTCGTGATGGCGAGGAGGTCGTCCTCGGTCTTGAGGAGCAGCTCGCCGATGGTGTTGACCTGGGCCCGCTTCAGGCAGTTGCGCGGACGCTCGGAGAGATCGAGATCCTCGATCGGCAGCTCGAGGTCGGGCGAGCCCGCGGTGACGGTCGATACCTCGCCGAGCTCGAGACCCTGCGGCTCCTCGCTCATGTCACGCACGAGCTCGACCAGCGACGTGAGCGTGGCGCCGGCCGAGGCGAGCGACTCGCGCGGGGTGATCGAGCCATCGGTCTCGATGTCGAGGATGAGCCGGTCGTAGTTCGTGTCCTGCTCGACACGCGTCGGCTCGACCTCGAACGCAACCCGTCGTACCGGCGAGAAGATCGAGTCGACCGGGATCACGCCGATGGTCGACGACGTCTTGTTGCGCTCGGCTGAGACGTATCCGCGGCCCTTGGTCACCGTGACGTCGACGGCGAGCCGCGCGCCGGTCGCCATCGTGGCGATGTGGAGGTCGGGATTGAGGATGTCGACATCCGCATGTGGCTGGATGTCGGCGGCGGTGACGTCGGTGTTCGCGCCGGCGGCCTTGGCGTCGAGACGGAGCGTGACGGGCTCGTCGCTGTAGACCTGCAGCACGAGGTCCTTGAGGTTCAACAGGATGTCGGTGATGTCCTCGGTGACGCCCTTGATCGTGGTGAACTCGTGGAGCGCGTCGTCGAAGCGGACCTGGGTGACGGCCGCACCGGGGATCGACGACAGCAGCGTGCGGCGCAACGAGTTGCCGAGTGTGTGGCCGAAGCCGGGCTCGAGCGGGCTGATCGAGAACCGCTGACGGTTCCCGACCTGCTCGTCGATCGCTTCGACGGTCGGTCGTTGGATGACCAGCATGGGTGTGGTACCTCGCGGGAAAGGGGGGGACTGCTACTTGGAGTAGAGCTCGACGATGAGCTGTTCGCGCACCGGCACGTCGATCTGCGCCCGCGCCGGAAGCTCGCGAACCGTGACCTGGAGACCGCCTTCACCGGTCTCGAGCCACGCGGGCGTCTGCCGGTCGAGCGTGTCGATGTTGTGGCGGACGACGATCATCGAGCGGGCCTTGTCGCGGAGCGTGACGACGTCTTCCTTGCGGACGGTGTAGCTCGGGATCGTGACGCGGCGTCCGTTGACCGCGACGTGCCCGTGGCGCACGAACTGGCGGGCCTGGGCGCGGCTCGAACCCCAACCGGAGCGGAAGACGACGTTGTCGAGGCGGAGCTCGAGCAGCTGCAGCAGGTTCTCGCCGGTCACGCCCTGGCGACGGTTCGCTTCCTGGTACGTCCGGCTGAACTGCTTCTCCATCAGCCCGTAGATGCGACGAGCCTTCTGCTTCTCGCGCAGCTGCAACAGGTACTCGGAGCCTTGGCGCTGCCGGTTGCGGCCTGCTTCACCCGGCGGGTACGGACGGCGCTCGATCGGACACTTCATCGTGTCGCACTTCGCACCCTTGAGATACAGCTTCATGCGCTCACGCCGGCAGAGCCGGCACACCGGACCGGTATAGCGAGCCATCAGACGCGCCTCCGCTTCGGAGGACGGCAGCCGTTGTGCGGCACGGGGGTCACATCCTTGATGCCGGTCACCTCGATGCCGGCGTTCTGGAGGGAACGAATCGCGGTCTCGCGGCCGGAGCCCGGTCCTTTCACGACGACGTCGACCTTGCGCACGCCGTGCTCCATCGCGCGCCGGGCGCACTGCTCGGCGGCCATCTGCGCCGCGAACGGCGTCGACTTGCGGGAGCCCTTGAATCCGACGTTGCCGGCAGAGGCCCACGCGAGGACATTGCCGTCCTGGTCGGTGATGGAGACGATCGTGTTGTTGAACGAGCTCTTGATGTGCGCAACGCCGTAGGCGACGTTCTTGCGCTCGCGCTTGCGGGGCCGACGCCCGCCTGGCTTCGGCTTCGCCATTACTTGCGCGCCTTCTTCTTGCCGGCCACGGTCTTCTTCGGCCCCTTCCGGGTGCGTGCGTTGGTCTGGGTGCGCTGTCCGTGGACCGGCAGGCCGCGCCGATGGCGCAGGCCCTGGTAGCAGCCGATCTCCATCTTCCGCTTGATGTCCTGTTGGATGTCTCGGCGCAGGTCGCCCTCGACCTTGAGGTTCGAGTCGACGTAGTTGCGGATGCGGTTGACCTCTTCGTCGGTGAGGTCGCGGACGCGGGTATCGGGATTGAGCTCGAGCTCGCTGATGATCTGGTGCGACATCGTGCGACCGATGCCGAAGATGTAGGTGAGGCTGATCTCCAACCGCTTCTCGCGGGGGATGTCGACGCCGGCGATTCGTGCCATGAGGTGTTGCGCTCCTATCCCTGCCGCTGCTTGTGGCGCGGGTTCTGACAGATGACCATCACACGACCGTGGCGGCGTATGACCTTGCACTTGTCGCACATCTTCTTGACGCTCGGCTTGACCTTCATCACTTGTACCTGTAC
>CAWGFA010000021.1:0-166047 GCA_963821725.1 uncultured Acidimicrobiia bacterium | reverse complement strand
TCTCGTCGCCGAGGGCGAGACCGTGCTCGACGTGTCGAACGCGGCGCGCCGCGTTGATTCGAGTGTTCGGCGGCGGCAACGGCCGTAAGACCGACGACGTCGACGCGCAGTCGATCGCGTTGGCCGCGCTGCACGGCACCGATCTGCCCGAGGTGCGTCCGGATGCGATGACGGTGACGCTGCGGTTGTTGTCGAACCGGCGCAGCGAGCTTGTCGGGTTGCGGACCCAGGCTGTGTGTCGCATCCATCGTGACCTGGTGGCGCTGCTGCCCGGCGGTTCGTCACAGCGGCTGACCGCGAAGCAGGCCCGAGCGATCGTGGCTCGGATCCGTCCCCGTGACGACATCGGACGGCTGCGCCGCAAGCTGCTCGTCGATCAGATCAAAGATCTCGAGTCGATCGATGTGCGTCTCGCCGCGATCAACGTCGAGATCAAGACTGCGGTCGCGTCCGCGCCGACACGACTGACCAAGCTTTACGGCCTCGGCCCGGTGAACACGGCGCGGATCCTCGGCGAGGTTGGTGACGTGGCGCGGTTCCGGTCGCGGCATCACTTCGCCAGCTACAACGGCACTGCCCCCACCGAACACAGCAGCGCGGGACCGTGCCCACCACGTGTGAACACCAAAGGCAACCGCAAGCTCAACCACGCCATCCATATCGCCGCGGTCACGCAGGTTCGTTCGACGACGTCAGCGGGGCACGCGTACTTCGCTCGCAAACGCGCGCAAGGCAAGACCGACAAAGAAGCGATGCGCGCCTTGAAGCGCCGGATCTCTGACGCGATCTACCGTCAGCTCATCGACGACGCGGCACTCGAGCAGGGCCCGGGAGGGCAAACGGGGACGACTACAAAGACCAGCGTGACCGACCCAACCCCGACGGCCGGCTCTTCGGTGAAGCCACAACCCGGACCCCGACCAAAGGCTACGCAACACCCCGCCGCTTGACAGAGGGGTGCCATTACAGGATGGTGCTCGGGCGCTCCAGAACGGCAATCTGGCGCGGCAGCCAAACGCAGCGACGACGCTTGCGCCACGTCAGTCGCTAGGCCGCGCGCCGTCTCTGGCGCCCTGCCGCGACGGCGGCGGTCGTACCAACCGCGATTAAGCCAATACCGATGAGCGCCATTGGCACCGTCTGACCGGAGCCGGTCGCAGGCAGGGCCGTGGCGTCCGGTGCGATCGCCGTCGTGCTCGTTGTCGGAGCTTGCGTAGTGGTCGTGGTCGTGGTCGTGGTCGTGGTCGTGGTCGTGGTCGGCTCGATTGGGCACGGGCCTCCCGGCGTAATCGTGACCTGGCCGGGTCCGCCGGAGGGACCAGTCCCTTGGGTCAAGCCGGTGCCGTCGGGCGTGAACCCAGAACCGCCACCACCGCCGGTTCCCGCCGATCCCGAGGCGCCACCCCCGCCGCCGAAGTGGCCGCCGCCGCCGCCGCCACCACCACCCGGCACATCACTCACATCGCCGTCACCGCCGACGCCGCCGACACCCTGGGCGCCGCCGGTGCCATTTGCGCCAAAGAGAGCTACACCGCCGTTGCCGGGACCAGCTTGTGTGCCACCCTTGCCGGCAGTTACGCCACCGGGTCCGCCGGGCGCTCCGTCGGTACCACCGCCCGCACCGCCTCGAACGTCGTCAAAACTGCTCCCCCTGCCGCCGCCACCACCGCCGCCACCCGCGACCACTACCCGGTCGTCGAGCGCGGTCCCGCTCTCACGGACGTCGGACGCTCCACCGCCGCCTCCCCCAGGGAAGCTCGCCGACGAAGCTTGGCTGCCTGCATTTCCGCCGCCGTTGAGGCCGCCGATACCGCCGTTGCCAGCGTTGAAGTCGCCGCCGTGGCCGCCTACGAAGACGTGGAGCGTCTCACCAGGCGTCACCGGGATCGTGGCCTCGGCCGTGCCACCAGGCCGTCCGACGCTCAGACTCAAGTCAGCGTCGCTGTTACCGTCGCCCCCCGCGGCACCGAGGGCGACAACAGTCACCGCGCACACACCCACGGGAACGACGAAATCCTGTCCGCTGACGCCGTTGAGTTCGGGATCCGTAAACACCGCGTCGCCGGTTTGCGCGTGCGCCGCCGAACCCGACGCAAGCGTGAAAGACACCGCCGCCAACGCGAACCCGATCACCAACGCCATCCGACCCATGCGCGTTCTCCGATCCAGTTCGCTGACGATCGTCACGCTAACAAGCAATCCGAACAGCCGAAGCACCCCTGCCGAGGCTGCGCCAGATCTGCCGATCTGAACGTCCGCAACGTGCCAGGGAGACTGTGGGGGTGTTCCTGGCTGTTGCATCCGCGGTGTTGTCGGCGGTTGCTCGTAGGGTCCAGGAGTCCTGGGTCCCGGCCTGACTTTCGAGCCGGTTGACACCGTTTCGGGTTGTCTTGCGAGTCGCCTCGTCGGTCGGGACCCAGGGCGTTCCCGGCATTGGCCAGCCGGCGGTTTGATCGGTCGTGCCTCGGCAAAGGCGCGGCGTCACAAGGTCCGATCGTCTGGTGTGCGGTGCCACCCCAACAGAGAAAGAGGTGGCAATGACCATCGTAGAGACGCGTCCCGTCACGGGCGGTGTCGACACTCATCTGGACGTGCATGTCGCGGCGGCGTTGGACGGCATCGGCGGGCTGCTGGGTGTGGAGTCGTTCGCGACGACCGCGGTCGGTTACCGCGAGCTGACCGATTGGTTGTGCAGTTTCGGTGCGGTCGAGCTCGTCGGGATCGAAGGCACCGGCTCCTACGGCGCGGGCCTGTCGCGGTTTCTGCTCGCCGCGGGTATCGCGGTGGTGGAAGTCAACCGCGCTGATCGTCAGGCTCGCCGTCGACAAGGTAAGTCCGATCCCCTCGATGCCATCAGCGCGGCGCGTGCCGCGCAGTCCGGTCGGGCGTGCGGCGGGTCGAAGGGCCGCGACGGGATCGTGGAAGCGATCCGCACGCTGATGGTCGCCCGCCGCTCCGCTCGCCGGGATCGCACGGCCACCATCAACCAGATGCGCGCCCTGGTCGCCACTGGTCCTGACGATCTACGGGCCCGATTCGCTAGTCACGGCACGATCTTGTTGGTCACCGACGCGGCCGGGCTGCGACCGCGAGGCGGTGACACCGTCGGTTATGCGACGCGGGTCGCGTTGCGCGAGCTCGGCCGGCGCGCCGTGTATCTTAGCCGACGAGATCGACCGGCTCGACGCGTTGATCGCACCGCTGCTCGCCGAGCGCGCCGCGAGTCTGCTCGCCCTGCCCGGTGTCGGTCCCGACACCGCCGCCATCTTGTTGATCGCCGCTGGTGATCATCCCGACCGGCTCCGCAGCGAAGCAGCGTGGGCGCACCTGTGTGGCGTCGCGCCGATCCCGGCGTCGTCGGGCAAGATCACCCGACGTCGACTCAACCCCGCCGGTGATCGTCAAGCCAACCATGCGCTGTGGCGCATCGTGTTGAGCCGCATGAGCTTCGAGCCCCGCACCCGCGCCTACGTGGAGCGCCGACTGCTCGAGGGCAAAACCAAGATGGAAATCATCCGCTGCCTCAAGCGTTACGTCGCCCGCGAGGTCTACCCCCACCTCCGCGTCGACTGACCCATTCTCGGGGCGGCCTGACCCTCAAAGTGCCTGCCGCGCGCTCGCGTTGGCCTTCTAACGACATGTCGGCCGCTCCCGACCACCCGCATCGACCTGCTGACGCGTGACCTGATAAGAGCCTGCCCTCCAACGTCACCACCCCCCGGAGTGGCCCCTCCCTGGCTTGTCCGCACCACAGCAAACACGCCCTTGACATCCATAGGAGCGTCGTTATCTCGCACGGCACCTCGAGTTCATCCCCTCGGAAATGTCCGGCGGTGCGTTACCGGACGGCTCGCCGGCGAGCGCGGCGACGCGAGACCCGGCATTCTGAGCGATCTCAGCTCGTTGTCGGAGCATAGGTCGTCAGGACCATTTCAGTGGGGTTCGCCGAATTGTCAGCATCGGCAGGTGACGAGCTTCGGACGCGCCGGTTTCTGAAGTTTGCTTCACGCTAACCAGACAGGACCGGGTGCTGTGCTATTGCTATCAATCTGACGAGCAGCGCGGCGACGTGCTGGGGCGGCGGGGGACAACTGAAGAGGGGCGGCTTGCATGAGGTTTCATCTTCGTCGCGGTTCGGTCCTCGGCCTACGGAACGGGAAGTCTGTATGGCATGCCGCGATGGCAATTGTGGCAGTTGTGATCGTTCTGGCGGGGATCGGCGCGCTGCCGCTGAAGCCGTCGAGTCAAGATAGGGCAGACGCTGCGGCGATTTCGAAGACCGCGTACCCGGACAACGGGGCGTACTCGACAGACGGGGACCCTGACGCGTTGCAATCGGATTGGATGAAAACCGTCGATCCGTCGCGGTACCTGAATCAGATGTCGATTCCGGGAACTCACGACTCCGACACCTTCTACTCGGACTATCCGCTCGCGCAAGCGCAGTCCATGACGATTCCTGGCCAGCTCAACGCTGGAATTCGGGCGCTGGATATAAGGGTCGGGGAACGCGCCTCGGGAACATGCAGCGGCCAGGTGTACATGTTTCACGGTGACTTTACGGGTGGAAAGTGCCTAGAGGCGCTGAACGTGCTGATGCCCGAGCTCACAGACTTCCTTAACGCCCATCCGACCGAGTTCCTCGTGATGCGTTTCGGCGACTCGGGCACGGAGAACTACGACGGCAGCAACCTTCCGGGAAACTCGTGTGACGATATATCGAACGGATTCAGCACTACGGGCCGGCCCTATACGGATTACTTCTACAACGGCGGCCTCGAGAATCCCCAGGTCTCTCAGCTTCAAGGGAAGATCTTTCTCATCAACGACTTCGGAATCGGAAGTGACCCTCAAAACGATGGCGGAACGACGGGCAACGGCGGCACTTGTTCGTTTTCGTCGTTTGCTTCACCGGCACTGAAGTTCTACTACGCGAATCCCGACCCGAACGCCATCATCCTCCAGGATCAAGAAACCTCGACGGTTAATGACTTCGCTCCCTTGACCGATTTCACCCGCGAGGACAAGTGGGAAGTAATCAGAGATCAATTCAACAAGACAACGGGACCGCAGACGGCAGCCACCACGAACTCGCTCTACATAAACGAGATCAACGCAGCTCCTGGTGGTGGGAACACCCCCCAGAATCCGTGCGAGTTCGCCAGCGGCACGATCAACTGCGCCAACACGAGCGGCTACCAACGTACCGGTTGGACATACGGGTATACGGCCTTCGGGAACGACGGCACCTGCAAACTCGCTGATGACAACTGCCAGTCGATGTTGGACTCAGGGCTTTACCAACTCAAAGACTGCGCTGGCTTCGCGGAGGACGACACGCAGACTTGTTCAGTCACATTCGTGGGTCTCAACATGATGGCAGAGGCGTATATTGCCGGCAGCCAGTTCGCGGGTCCGAACAACGACGAGCTCAGCAACGGTCTGCGTCCCGGGTTCGCTGGCGTCACATCGAGGACCGGAATCGTCTACGCCGATTACCCCGGAGGAAACCTGATACAGAGCATCATCGCCGTCAACTTTGCGCCCAAGCCCTCGATCACGGTGACAGGAACCAAAGCGGACGGCACGCCCTACACGCTCGGGTCGTGGTCCAACCAAGCGGTGACCCTGCACTACACCTGCGAGAACCTGACGCCCGCGGAGACGTGCCCCACAGACAACATCGAAAACGGCATAGCCGTTGCGCCGTGGTCGTCGTTCACGGAAGCCTGGATTGTGCCCGCCATCATCCCGGACCCAGACAACCTCTTCAACGCCAGCGTCTTTACGAGAGTCAACATCGATGAGTCGGTGCCAATCGCGTCACCAGCCCTCACCCATGCAGACGGCACAACGTACACGCCCGGAACGTGGACGAATCAGGACGTGTACGTGGCGTGGAACTGGACCGATGTCACCAATAACTCCTTCGCCGCCTGCTCCGCACCAGGAGCGAAACCGTGCACCGAAGATTACGGAACCAACGCCATCTGGAACCAGAATATAGGACCCGCAGGTACTTCGGGCATCGACCCGAACCACTGCACCACAACGTCGGTCATGTCAGGCGAAGGGTTAGGGTCTTTCACGAACGCGTGCTCCACCGTGGCCGGCAACCAAGGCTTGGACTCGGTGTCCAACCTGATGATCGATAAAACGCCACCCGCTGTCAGCTATACCGGAAACGCTGGGACCTACACCGCCGACCAAAACGTGGCGATCACCTGCGCCGCCGCGGACAGTCTGTCCGGCGTGGCCAACACCACCTGCTCGAACATAACCGGCCCGGCCTACAGCTTCGGGGTCGGAACCCACACATTCTCGGCGTCAGCGACCGACAACGCCGGGAACACCGGGAACGGTTCGACCACCTTCACCGTGAACCCGGCTGCTGTTCCCGGTGCACCGTCCGCCGTCACTGCCACACCTGGCAACGGACAAGCCACCGTTTCATGGACTCCACCGGCCAGCGACGGTGGATCACCCGTAATCGGCTACGTCGTCACCCCCTACATCGGCTTCGCGCCCCAGAAATCGCGCATCTACATCTCGACCGCCACCACCCAGACGATGACGGGGCTCGCGCCCAACACCACCTACCGCTTCAAAGTGGCAGCCATCAACGCCGTCGGGGTCAGCGCGGCCTCAAGACCGAGCAACGCGATCACCACACCGAACGTGCCCGAACCGCCGACCATCGGCACTGCCGTCGCCGCCAGCGGGCAAGCCAGCATCTCCTGGACTGCCCCCACCGCCGACGGCGGCTCACCAGTCACCGGGTACATCGTCACGCCCTACGTCGGCTACTGGACTGGGACACCACGACAGTTCAACTCGACCGATACAACGGAGACCGTCACCGGACTCACGAACGGCTGGATCTACCGCTTCCGAGTCCAAGCAGTCAACGCCGTCGGCACCAGCACCTACTCCAAAGTCACCACCCCGATAACCCCACACGCCTAGCGACACGGTTCCCGACAACGATCCGGGCCGGCCGCAGCAAGACATCCTTGCGGCGTTCATCCCGATCGCAGGACTGCGCGGGCCATAATGGCGTCGACAAGTCGCAACAGGACCAGACGGGTCTTGTCAGAGGCCGTTGGCTATTCGTGAGTTGCGCGTCCGCGCTCGTGCTGTTCGACGTGATCCCGCACAGAATGCTGGCCATCAGTGGACGCTTCGGGAATGGACGTGTCGCCGCGACCGCTTTCGGCTGAGGAGCGATCTCTGATTGACCTGCTCTTCCCACGTGCCGCTCGTAAGTGCCGATACATCGCGTGCTGGACCCGGCATCTCCGCCGCCGCATTGGCCGGGAACTGCCGCGGACTTCGGGACGACTATCACCCTGACATCGAGTCGAGGGGGTTAGCCGATGCCCAACAAGCGGCAGGTTGTTGGTGGTGTGGTCACCGTGGTCGCGGCGGTGGTGCTGCTGGCTGCGCCAGCGTTCGCTCATGTCACGGTTGACCCGGAGTCTGTCCCGAAAGGGACGGGGGATGTGGTGTTGAGCTTCCGGGTCCCGAACGAGGAGGACAACGCCAACACGATCAAGGTTGACATGCAACTGCCGACCGATCATCCGATTGCATCGGTGGACGTTCGCCCGACGCCCGGGTGGACCGCGGCAAGTGATGACCACGCATCTCGCGACGCCGATCACCACCGACGACGGTTCCTTTAGTGATGTTGCCAGCGAGATCGTGTGGACCGGCGGGCAGATCGCTCCGGGCCAGTACGAGAGCTTCGACATCCTCGCCCAAGGAGTCCCTGACAACGCCGACAGCTTGTCGTTCCCGACCCTTCAGACGTACTCAGACGGCACTGTCGTGTCTTGGATCGACCCGACAACTCCGGGCGCCGCGGCACCCGACCATCCCGCACCGGTCCTGACGTTGACCGCGGCAGCGTCGTCCGACGCGTCGGCCAGCTCAACCTCCGAGTCCAACGGCGGTACTCCCGTTGTGACCTCGACGACGGTGGTCAAGAAGCAAACCAACAACACCTTGGGTATTGTCGCGATCATCCTCGCCGCAGCGGCACTCATCGTCGCCATCGTCGCCGTGACCCGCAGAGGTCGGCCGAGCACCGCAACCTCGGAGCCGCCGCCCGGATCGCCGGTCACGTAATCCATGGAGGACCCCCTCGACATCCGCATGTCACGAGGGGCGATGGTTGCGTTCTCGCTGATAATCGCCGCCTGCCTCGCTGTGGTTGTCACCGGGATCGTGCTGCTGGTCGTTCAACCGGGCAACTCATCCACCTATCACCCGGGTACTTCAGTGTGCTTCGACAGCGCCATGCAGATGAACATGCCGTGCAGCCTGACGAAGTAAAACGCCAGCGCGAGTGGAGCGCATACGTGCCGCTACCGGACGCTCGCGTGCGGCATTCTGGGCGGGTGCGCACTAGCCGCAAGAAGCCTGGCGAAGGAGCCCGATGTCCACGTTGCGCTCGTTTATTGATCGACAACACCCCTTCGGGCGGTGAGGGCTACGTGCCGCTCCCCAAGGAGGCGCTGTGTAGCTACTGCCTCACCGGGCACGGCCCGGCGTGGATGGAGCTTCCCGAGCCGGACTGGTGGTTCGCTCGCTGGGCGAAGCGGTCCCGGTTCTGGCGTTGGCTGAACGGTGACCACACGTACAAATAGGTGCGAAGTAGAGCGCAGACATGCCGTTTCAGTGCTTAGGTTCAGGGCGTGCCAGAGCGCGAAGGCTGGACGGTCATCGTGGATTGGAGCGACGGCGACCCTGCTGTTGCCAAGTCAGCGGTTGAGGCGGCGCTGAGTGCGCGCGGTATCGACCCGACTCTCGTAGCTCCGGATGACATCGCGATCGAGCTCGGTTCGCATCGAGGTAGGGACCAGCCGCCCGCGCCGTATCACCGCGCCTTCGTTCGGACAATTGTCCTCGGGGACTAGTGACGACATCCGGAAGGTGCCGTACCCGGATGGGTGTGGGCCGCGGTCAGCGGCGATGAAACCCGCTCGGTAACGCGCGAGAACTGGCTCACAGGCCGAGCCCGAGATCGTGGTCCGGAGTTTCTCGGGTGCTGAGGCGCTCGAGCCGGTCGCGTGTGTGATCGATCGAAAGGGCGCGGTCGATGTAGCGGAGTCGCTGCTCGACTTCGGGGTGATCGATGAACCAGCGCTCGTGGTCTTTGTGTCGCTGAATCGTGCGCTCGTGGTCGCGAGTCGCGGTGATGAGCCGCCAGTGCAGTTGGCTCACGACGGGTTCGCCGATCTGTTCCCATCGCTGTTCGAGCTGTTGTTCTCGATCGCCCCACGTCGACGATTCCTGTCGCCAGTGGCGCCGTGCGCGCCAGCCGAGGTTGCGGTTGGTGGCTAGCTGTTCGGCGTGTTCCCGTTGTTGGCGCGCCTCGCCGAGCTGGCGGGCGAGAGCGCCCTCGCGGGTGTCGGACCAGTCGCCGCGCCCGAAGCGCAGATGCTCGAGGTCGCGGTGAGCCGCGTCGTAGTAGCGGGCTGTGCGGACCATTTCGCTGACGGCATCTGGTGGCGCGAGCGCCAGCAGCTGTTCGCGTTCCGCGACAAGGGCGCGGCGCGCCAGGCGTCACGGTCGACGTCAACGGGCCGGACCCGCAGGCCGTCGGGAGCGACCGCGGCGGTTTGCGTGACCCAGCGTTGGTGGCGTTCGATGGTCCAGTCGACGCGCAGGTCGTCGAGGGCTAGGGCGTGGGTGTCGGCGACGGCGTGCAGGGTGCTGCATTGGCGGGCGCGGCTGAGGGCGACGTAGGCGAGCTCGCGGCCGCCGCCGGCGGCGAACACGTGGGCGCGGTCGTAGGTAGCGCCTTGGGCGCGGTGCACGGTGGTGGCGTACCCGTAGTCGAGATGGTCGCCGTCGATCTGGACACCGGCGAGCCGAACCGCCGCGTCGCCGGTGTCCACGATGATTGATCGTTGGCGGCGGTCAACGGAGGTGACGGTGCCGCGTTGGCTCGTGACCAGCCCTGCGTCGGGGGTCGGTTGCAGCACGACGATGGTGTCGCCTGCGGCGTAGGCGCGCCCGCCCGGCGCGATCAGATCAGGGCCGTGCAGCCGGTTCGATTGATCGGCTCGAGCGTGGGCCAGCCGATTGAGGTCGGCGACGTCGTGGCGGCGCCAGGCCAGCAACACGGTGTCGTGGCCGACGTCGACGTCGGCGGCCCAGGCATCGACCATGTGCGCCAACGCGGTCGTGCGGTCCGACGCGATGGCGGTGCGCCCGGCGCATCCGTACCAGTCGATGGCCTTGTCGATGGAGCCGGCCCGGAGTTGGTCGAGGGCGGCGCGCTCGTCGGGGTCGTGCTGACGGACGTTGTCAGTGAGGGTGGCGACGATGTCGGGGTGTCGGTCCAAGACCGCGTCGAGCGCGCCGCCGGGACCGACCGAGGACAACTGGCGGGGGTCACCGACCAACACCAGCGAAGCCCTGGCACGGTTTACGCCGAGCACGAGGCGATACAGATCGACATCAGCGGTCATGGACACTTCGTCGACGATCACGACCGTGCGCTCCTCGAGTGTGAGTTCGCCGCGGTCGAGGCGGCCGAGCAGCGACGCGATCGTGCGGGTGTCGATGCCGGTCTCATCGCCCAGGGTGCGGGCCGCTTGTCCTGAGGTCGCGGTGCCGATGACGGTGTAGCCGGCGAAGTTGAGCGCGTCGGTGGCGGTGTCCAGCGCGGTCGTCTTGCCCGACCCGGCGACCCCGACGACGACACTGACACCGCGGCCGGTGCCGCAGATGGTGGTCACGGCGGCGCGTTGGCCGTCGGTCAGCGGGTACAGCCGTTCGGCTTCGTTGCCCGCGATCGTCTCTTCGATCAACTCGGATGGCACTGTCGGCCCGTCGCGGTCGGCGAGTTGTTCGATGACGTCGGCGATGGCGTGCTCGACCGCCAGCACCTCGGCGGTCGTGTAGGCCTGCTCGTGGGCGCCGATCACCCCGATCAACGTCACGACCGCCCGCGACGCGAGCATGCGGTCGATGACCCGGTCGAGCTGGGCGGGATCGGAGCCGTACAGGCGGGGGGCGACCTCGGCGATCAGCCGGGTGCGGGTGAACACCTTGCGCTCCCGCAACAAGTCACCTTCGAGATCGAAGATGTCAGCGGCGAGGGCGTCGATCTCTCGGTTGCTGTGCGGCTCAGCAGGACCGTTGTGCCGCTCAGCGGCCCTGGTCAGCGCCGCGTTGAGGCGTTCGACGGACCAGCCGATCGACTCGAGCTCGGCGACCCACGACGGTACGAGTTCATCGACACCGGTGTGCCGTTTCACCGTGCGCGTCTGACGGGCCGCCACCAACCGCTGCTCGTGGTCCGCGGTGGCCGGACTCGGCGAGGTAGGCGTCGATCTCGTCGGACCGTTTCGAGTACAGCTCACACACCTCGCGGGGGATGCCCACGATGCGCCAGTGCCGCAGCCGCCCCGACGGCCCGCCATCCGGCTCGATCGCGTACCCGAGGTCGACCGCCCGCGCCGCGGACGCGAGCCGGCCGACCATCGTCGCCGCCTCCACGGTGTCGCGCAGCGACGCCGAGTCCAACCCTTTGAACCCGCCCTTGCTGTCGAGCATCTCCACCACGTTGGCGACCAGCACATGATCGTGCGGTTCCGGGTCGCCGTCACGGCTGGTGCCGTGCCGTGTCGTCGCGTACATCAACCCCGACGTCGGCGTCCGCACCTGCGCCCGACCCCGCCGACCGCCCCGTTCTTGAAACCACCGGTCGAGCCACTCGAGCGTCGCTGCGGTTTCGGTGTCGAGGATGGCATGCATGTCATCGGCCCGAGCGACGACCCCGAGCACGGCAACGGACTTGTGGGCCGACACGACCAGCTCGAACCCCGGCCGGCGAGTGTCCACGAGACGGTCACCCAACACCGGGTCGATGAACCCGCCCGGACCGAACGCCGCGCGGTACGCATCGGCAGTGACTTCACCGGTCAAACCCAGGCGTTCGGCGCCGACGCCGCCCCACCGCAACGGTGTCTCCCCGCGTGACCCGTAGTAGTCGAGCGCCTGGCCCTGATGATCGTCGGCGCGACCAACCACCGTCGCCTCGTGGTAGGCGACTGCTTCGACACCCATCGGCCGAAACCACGCCACGCTGATCGCACCCTCCCGACGCAACCGCCGCGTGGTTGCAATCGTGTTGTCGCTTTTCGAACGGTCGAGTGGTTGTAGCGAGACGCGTCGACGATGAGAAGGGGTTGCACCGAAGTAGGGCCGTGATGGTCAACACCGGTGCAACAGATTCGCGGAGACATAGCGAGCGGTCGAGCACGAGCGCGTCGATCAACAACTGGCAGCGGTCTTGCTCATCGTTGTCGCCGGCAGCTCGTGCGAAACAGCGTGCGGAAATCGGTGGGACGCTGATCGCGCCGCTCGGCCCGCTAACCGTACGTGGGGTGTCGTCGACACCTTCCCATCGGATGGCAAGTCGCGACGGGAAGGCGCCTTGACGCTGCAGCGTCAACGTTTCGCCCGTCGCGAGTCGTGTTGGACCCTTCCCACGTGCACGTGTGTGCCCATGAACCGCGAAAGAAACCGAAGGAGACAAACGCAGACATGAATCCGACCAGCAACGGCCGGCCCGACCGCCGACACGACCTCCTCGACACGCGAGGCGTCGCCGTGGTACATCGCCTCCAGCGTGCGCCACGTGCGCCGGCTCGTCGCCGAGCGTCGCATCCCCCACTACAAGGTGGGGCACTTCGTGCGCTTCGACCGGGCCGAGATCGACAACTGGCTCGACCAGCACCGGCGAGGACCGAACGGCGATCGGCCGGCGGCACTACGGCGATATTGTTCGCAACGCGTCCGCCGGTCCGCTCAGACCGAGACTCCACGCAAGGCGCCGCGCGCGCGCTGCATCGGTAGGAGGTCGTCGTGGGAAGACGATCGTTCGGGTACATCCACAAGCTTCCGTCCCGCCGCTGGCAGGCGAGCTACATCGACGAGGCGACGGGTCAACGCATCGCAGCGCCGACGTCGTTCCTCGCCAAGGCCGATGCCAACGCGTGGCTCTCCTCGATTGACGCAGACCGGTCGCGAGGCGAGCGCCCTCGATCCGCGGCTGTCGAGGCGCACCTTTGGAGAGTGGGCGGGCGAGTGGGTGGCGAACCTTCATGTGAAGCCGAAGACGTTCGTTGCCTACGAATCGGCAACGCGTAATCACGTGATGCCCGTCTTCGAGTTGCGTCCGGTGTCGTCGATCACGTATCTCGACTGCAAGGCCTTCGTCGATCACATGCTCGCGAAGGGCTACGCCCCCGGGACCGTGTCGGAAGCTCGCAAGGTCCTCCGGCTCGTCCTCGCCGACGCGCTACGAGCGGATGCAATCCGACGTAACCCGGCAGACCGCTTGCGTGTTCCCCGCGGCGCGTGTCAAGAGATGGTGTTCCTCTCGCTTGATGAGGTGGTGCGGCTGGCGGAAGCGATCGCGAACCCGCCACGACCGTGGCGGCACTCTCTTCAGACTTGGCCCGAGTACGGGTTGCTCGTGCGCCTGGCCGCGCTGACAGGTCTTCGGGCCGGTGAGATCGGCGCGCTGCGCGTAGGGCGTGTGAACCCGCTTCTTGGGCGCCTCGAGGTCGCCGAGTCCGTCGGCGAAGTTCACGGTGAGCTTGTCTAGGGCCCACCGAAGACCTACCAGCGTCGATCCGTGCCGATTCCAGAACGCGCTCGTGTCGGAAGTACGAGGACACCTTGAGAATCGGCCCGGCGACGCCCGAGGCGTTCGTGTTCACCGCGCCCGATGGTGGACCCCTTCGCCACAACAACTTCTATGCGCGGTTCTTCAAGCCAGCGGTGCGACGCGGCGAGCTCGACCCGCGCACCCGGTTCCACGATCTCAGGCACACTGCCGCCGCGCTCATGGTCAACGAGGGCGCGCACCTTCTCGTCGTGAAGGAGCGTCTCGGTCACTCGACGATCCAGGTGACGGCGGATCGCCACGGCCACCTGTTCCCGTCTCTAGACGCGGCGCTGACCGCAAAGCTCGACGACTCCTACCGAGCGGCGCAGAAGAAGGCCAGCGAACCGCGCTGACGGGTCAGCGCCTTCCTCGGCTCACCACGTCCGTGAAGCGCGGAAGTTCGTCGCGTTCAGTGAGCTCGTCCTCGATCACGTCCCGTGCCTGATGACGAACCTGAGCGGCCGAGATGCCGAGGTCGGACGCAAGCCGACCGATGAGATCACTTGCCTTCTCAACGCTCTTGTTGTCGAGACGCGGCGAGGGGAGAAACACGATCGACGGCCCGTGGGTATCGATCATTCGCCGGATCTCGGGCAAGTAGGCGAGGAGCTGGCCCCACTCGCGAACGGGATCCTCCGTCGACCGCCGCCATGTGACGATCGAAAGGTTCGTCCGTGTCAGCGCCCAAAGCTCCTCAGGTTGCTCGGATTGATGCCAGTCCCGGGTGACGAGGGCGTCAAACCCCGCCTCGTGCGCGTGGAGATACAAGTACCAATCTGGCGTCGAGGCGCCGGTCAGGGTGGCGTCGAACTCGCGAAGCGAAACGACCTCGACGGTTGCATCGACGCTCTCGGGCCGAAACCCAGGCGGCGACGGAAAACCTTCGTCGAGAAGGAGCCGCATGGCGGCCTATGCCGCTCGCAGGCCGGCTTCGAGTTCGAGCGTGTCCTCGATCGCTTCGAGCGACAGGTGCGGATAGAGACGCTGGATCGCTTCTGGTTGGAGCCCACGGTCGGATCTCAGCGTGTGCAGAGTCGCAGTCGGGACGCGGGATTGGACAACACACGGTTCGCCACCGGCAACCCACGGCGAGATGAAGGTGAAAGTCGACGGGTGCACCAAGTTGGGAGCACGCAGAGCGCGAACGGAGACGCCCTCGACAGGCTCTGTCAGCTCAAAGACGTCGAGCAGTTCGGCCAACCCGTCAAATGCCTGCTGGCCAGTGAACTGATCGACCGTCTCGTCGCCGAACAGGAACATCGTTCCGTCGCTTCGGATAGATGGGTTGATCTTCGAGCGCGAAAGCTTCTGCCTCGCGGCGAGAACGTGATCGGCGGCGTCGCTGCGGTCCATGTGCTTTGAGCGAAGCCAGCCGAGGAGACGCGCGAATACGACGTCTCGGTAGGACCAGCCTCGCGGCCTGAGCGTGCACCCAGTCGGGGACGAGGATCTCCGACTTCGCCCACTCGTACAGCGTGCGCGCTGGTATTCCCGAGAGTTGCCCGGCGCGCTCCGCGTCGTAGCGGCCACGGGGATGCTTCAAAGCGCGCAGGATCACCACGCGCTCGTCGTCGGTGAGCATCAACTTGGTCGCCACGACCATCAGTATTCCAGTGAGCTGCGACGGTCTCGTCGATGTTCGCAACCGAGGCCGCCGGACGCGGAGAGGCCTGCGCAACGGCGGGCCTCGCAGCCTTCGCCCCCGAAGAGACGAGGTAGGCGCCGAAACGTTACGCGTGAACAGCCGATATCGCGTGTATGTCGCGTGAGCGGTCCGCTCGAGCCCAAAACGGGACGCAGGTCAGCGACGGATACCGGCGCTGACCTGCGCTTCGATGTGGTGGTCGGGACCGGCGTCGATCCGGTGACCTTCCGCTTTTCAGGCGGACGCTCTGCCGACTGAGCTACCCGACCAAGGTGGGTGAACCACCCGCGGTCCCGACGGGATTTGAACCCGCGGCCTCCGGCTTGACAGGCCGGCGTGCACTCCAAACTGCACCACGGGACCAGGATTGTGCTGTCTTGTTGCACCCCCAACGGGATTCGAACCCGTGCCGCCACCTTGAAAGGGTGGTGTCCTAGGCCGCTAGACGATGGGGGCTGACCGTGTGAACGTCGTGCTAGTGGTCTTGTCTGGGTCTGTAAACCCGGTACACGCCCCTACACGAGAGGCGACGTTCAGCGTAGTGCATTCTCTTGGCGGCTCCCGCAGCTTGTTGCGGGAGCGAGACCCGAAGGGTGCGCGAGCAACATCCGAGTCTGAGACACGCATGCGCGCGGCCGGCGTCAGACTGCGGCGGGGGTGGTGTCGACATCGGGAGACGGTTCGCCCGAGGGCGAGGCGCGCCGCCGGACCTTCTGGAGCCTGCGTATGACGAAATGCAGGCCTGGCAGGTCGCACACCGCTTCCTTGACGCTGACCTTCTCGGGAGTGAACGGCGAGCACACGAACAGCAGGCCGAGCAGAGCGACATTCTCCGGAAAGGAGAATCCCATGGTCAGTTGCGTCGCGAAGTGGAACAGGATGAGGGCGACACCCCACACGCGATGCAGCCGCGGCCGGAACGCGATGAGAACGGAAGCGCCCTCGAGGTACATCGTGCCGATGTAGAGCGCCCAACCGATGATCTCGTGGTGGACGAAGAAGTGTCCGAGAACGGTGTCCACGTTGCCCCGAAGGATCTTGTTGGCCACGATGTACGAGAACCCGCCGAAGCTGAAGCCACCGGTCCTCCCCTGGAAGAGTGCTTTGAAGGCGAAGAAGATCTTCCACATGCCGGTGAGCGAGTAGAAGAACAGCACGACGAGCTGCGCGGACCAGAACACAGCGAGGAAGTACTGACGATCGACCTTGCGATTTCGGGCCGCCCACGGGCCTCGTGGGAGGAGGACCAGGATCGCGCCGACGAACAGCCATGCGTGCAGGTTGTGGTTGGTCTTGTCGAAACCATTGATGAACGCCATGTATTGCAGCAACGCGAATGCGTACGCCGCGCGAGCCCATCGTCGTTCGGGCAGCGCGACGGCGACGATGCTGGCAGCCAGGTAACCGGTGAATATGAGGTTGACGCTGGTGCGAACGCTGAACCAGTCGAACCACCAGGCCGCAGGCCAGAGCGGCGAGGCCTGCTGCAGGCTGGCGTAGCGAGGCCAGCCGCCGATCGCCTGGAGGGCGAAGAGAACACCGACGGCGTAGTAGGCCCGCACGAGAACTGACGCTCGGTTGTAGGCGCGCCGCTGGAACGCAACCGACGCGGCGATCGTTGGATGCGTGGACGAGCTCCAGAACCGCTTGGCCAGGAATCTCGTGACGACCGGCTGTGTGCGCTGTGGTTCCATCGTGCTCGTTCGCGAGTCAGCTGGTTCCGTAGGTGCCGAGGACGGTGGCCTTGAGGAAACAGGAATCGCAATCGACGCGGTCACGGATGTTGTAGGTGCGCCTGACCAGTTCGTAGCGGAGATGGGTCAGCTTGTTGAGATAGGTCGACTCGAACGCCTTGCGGAGGGTGTCAACCTGTCGCTTCTGACCTTGGTCGAACGCCTGGCCGATGCGCTGCAGGGCCGTGTAGCCCTGGATCTCTTGACCCCCGCTCTGCAAACCCGAGCGCTCGTAGTACACCGGAAGCGGCGTGGTGAGACCGTCGGCTGCGATCAGGCGCACGGAATAATCGGTGCCGATCGGATTCGGCGCGTTCGAGAACAGATTCCACGAGAAGATCGGGAACGTCTCGTGATCGTGGGTCGGCAGCGCGACGACGGCGTAAAGCAGGCAGAACGCAAGAGCCCCCCGCACGACCCACTCGATCCGCCTTCGTCCCATGTCTGTGATGATCTCTAGTACAGCGTCTGGTGGAGAGGTAGGTGGCGACGCGCGTCGCTGCGTCGCCTCGAACCGGAGGCGTGCGGTCTCGAACCCTATTCGCCGTCCCCGGATGTCCCTCGGCGACCATAGCAGCGCAGTAGCGATCGCCGGATAGCCGGTAGGGGATCGACCCGGACACGGTGGCAGCCCGCCTTCGCCACCCGAGTGGGCAACTATCTGATGCCGCTGACTCCTAGTCGCGCGACAGCGCGTGCACGATCTCTGCCAGAAGGTGCGTCAAGTACTGGTAGACGGCGAATGCCGGCGCACTTGGATCGTCGAACGGCGGGAAGTCCTGGTCCTCCGTGACGTCGAGGCGCGTTCCCAACACGAGGCGGAGATCGTTGATCGCCCCCATCCAGGCGGTCACCTGATCCTCGGTCAGTGTCTTTGCCGCGGCGGTCTGCTCGACGACGTCGACGGCCGCCAGCCGCTTCTGCAGCAACTCGTCGTGGACCATCTCCCGGTACTCGGAATCGCGCTCGGGGTCGTTCGCGTACGCGGGCGGGTACAGCCGTTGGAGGCCCTCGGTCTCCTCGCTGACCAAGAGATCGCGCAGCTGGGCCGCAAGATCGACGACCAGGTCGCGTTCGTCGTCCGTCAACCGCAGCTGGAACGAGCCGTCGCGCGCTCGCCGGATCGTGCGTCTCATTCGTCGTGCTGCATTGTCGCCCACAGGCCGTGCTCGTGGAGACGGAACACGTCGAGCTCCGCCTTCTCGCGCGTTCCGTTCGACACGACAGCACGGCCCTTCTGATGAACGTCGAGCATGAGCTTCGTCGCCTTCTCCAAGCTGTAGCCGAACAACTTCTGGAACACGAACGTGACGTAGTCCATGAGGTTGATGGGGTCGTTCCACACGATCACGACCCATGGTCGATCCGGCGCGACGTCGGTGTCATCGGTCGGCTGATCGACTTCGACAGGGTTGAGCGTCGGCGTCGACATCAGGTCGCCGTCAGAACGGGCTCGGGTCCGATCGTGGTGGCCGGCACAACGCGCGTATCGACCCGTTGCATCCGCAGCGCGAACCGTAGTGCGGCGATCCAGACGCACACCGCGCCGAGGATGTGGATGCCGACGAGGACCACGGGCACGCCGGAGAAGTACTGCGCGTATCCCACTCCGGCTTGTGCGATCAGAACGACGAGCAGGATGTCAGCATCCCGCCGCACCGACGCAGGCGCGCCGGTGTGCACGACGAGCCACAACGTCGCGAGCACGGCCAGGAGCAGAACGTTCTCGGCGACGCCGTGCAGGCGGGCCACCGTGGTGACGGACACATCGAGGCGGCGCACGTTCTCGTCGCCGCCGTGTGGTCCTGCGCCGGTCACGATCGTCCCGGTGACGAGGACCACCCCGGTGAGTACGACGACGACCCAGCCCATGATCCGGACGCGAGCCTCGACCACTGGCCGCACCCTTCCTTCGGGACGGGCGGCTCGAATGTGGAGCACGACGGCGTCGGCGAGCAGGACCATCGACAGCAGGAAGTGCGCCATGACCCAGGGAGGTGACAGTCCGTAGAGCACGGTCAGGCCGCCGAGAACGATCTGCGCGAGCACGCCGATCACCAGCCCGAACGACAGCCATGTCAGGTCGCGGCGGCGTGGCTCGCGGAGGAACGATCCGAGAACGGCCAGGATGACCAGCAGCGAAACCAGACCAGTGAACGCGCGGTTCACGAACTCGACGGCCCCGTGGTAGCCAGTCTGACCGTGCGGCGTGAGGTGTCCCGCGTCGCAACTCGGCCACTGCGGACAACCCAGCCCGGAGCCGGTGAGCCGTACGGCCCCGCCCGTCACGACGATGACCGCGAGCGCGACGAGCGCGAACAGAGTGATGCGCTGGTACGTCGCGGGCAAGAGTCGAGGGAGCCGAACCGACATTGCGCAAGAGGCTACGGCCCTCGCGATCAGCCGGTCAGATGCCACTCCGGCGCGAACGTCTGCCAGAGGACGGGCGCGAGGAGGTTCGCGCCCTCATGGCTGAGGTGCACACCGTCTCGGTCGCGGGCGTTGACGATCGTCCCGTCCGGAAGCGTGACCGTGTCGCTGTAGCTGCCGTCGACGCCTCCGAACTGATGGACGAGATCGACATAGTGCACGTCGGTGCGGAGCGCGGCCTGGTCACGTGCGGCCCCGTTGAACGTGTCCTTGGCCTGGTTGAGTCGTTCGGGACGCTCGGGTGCCAGTCCGATCCACACGACGGTGCGCCGGCCGCTGCCGGACACGAGGTCCATGATCGCGGCCACTCGTCGCGTGTATTCGCGCGCCCATCCGTCGCTGAACAGCGAGTGAAGGTCGCCAGCGGGATCGCGCAGCGGTTGGTCGTCGTTCGCGCCGAAGCTGAGGACGACGACATCGGCGTCTTCGGCCGCGAGCGTGCTCGACAACTCGGCGCCCCAGTCGAGCACGTCCGGTCGCGACAACCCGGTGCCCACTTGGAGGTCGGTGCGCAGTTTGACGAGCGGGTTGTCGTCGACCAGCCGACCCACCGCCTGGCTGATGTTGCCGACGAGGGAGTCGCCGGCCATGAGCACCTTCACGGGCGTCGCCGGAGTGGGCGCTCGTCGAGCCGGCACGACCGGCGCGGGGGATGGCGTGCTCGTCGCCGCACCGACGACCGTCGTGGCAGTCCCGGGCGGTACCGCTGTCGTGGCCGTCGGCAGGAGCACTGCCGCGACGGCTTTTCGCCGTTGCCCGCTCGATCCTCCAACCATTGTCGCGGACGGTCGAGGAACAGCGCGTGACTCACGGAATGCAGTGGTTTGGTGATGGCGAGCTCGATGTCTCGCGTCGTGCCGAACGGCTGCCGTTGTGCGACGCGCTCGAGGCTGTCCGCGCAGAACAGCGAGGCGAGGACCAGCGCCAGCACCGTGGTCTGGACCACACGTCCGGCCGGCACCAACCGGCGACGGGGGAGTGCGAAGGCGATCGTGTTCGTTCGAGTTGCCGGAGGGGCGGTCGGCTCGAGCGGCAGTCGTCTGCATCGTCAGAAGCGGAAGTAGATGAACGGGGCGATACCGGCTGGGCCGAGCGCGTCGATCACGATCAACGCGCCGGCGAGCGCGCCAGCCTGCGCGGTCACGCTCCAGCGCGAGATCGACGCCTGCAGCCTCGACACGATGTCGGTGGGGACGTACTGCGACGCCAGCATCAATCCGATGACGGCGACGACCCGAAGGTCGACTGCGCCACCGTGGTGGAACAGCACCCGCCCGATGATCGTGAACGCGTCATCGACGGTTGCAGCGCGGAAGAAGATCCACGCAAGGCACACGAAGTTGAACGTGACGATCCGCCGGAGCCAGATGTGGCCCCGCTGGTCTCGCGCTGCGCCGTGGATCTCGAAGTCCGGGGTCCCGGTGACTGTCGCCGGCGTGCTCGAGCGTGCCGCTCGCGACGGTCTGCGGTTGCCGTTGCTGTTGCGGCAAACTGTCCGGCGGTCGCGCCACCACCGCTCGACGACGAGACCGCCGCCGTGGAGCGCACCCCAGCACACGAACGTCCAGGCTGCGCCGTGCCACAGGGCGCCGAGCAGCATCGTGAGCATGATGTTTCGGTACGTGCGCAGGCGCCCGCCACGGTTGCCGCCCAATCCGACGTACAAGTAGTCGCGCAGCCAGCGCGACAGCGTGATGTGCCATCGTCGCCAGAAGTCCTGCAGCGACGTCGCGGTGTACGGCGCGTCGAAGTTCGCGGGGAAGCGGAAGCCGAGCAGTAGCGCGAGACCGATCGCGATGTCGGTGTACCCACTGAAGTCTGCGTAGATCTGCAGGGCGTACGCATACACACCGACGAGTGCGTCGAGGCCGCCGTGCTGCAGCGGAAAGTCGAACACGCGGTTCGCGGCCGTCGCGAGATAGCTCGACACCACGACCTTCTTGAAGAGGCCCGCGGTGATGAGCCAGAACGCGAGCCCGGCGTCGATGCGCCGAGGGTCGCGCGGCCGGCGGAGCTGGGGCAGGAACTCGGACGTCGCGCACGATCGGGCCGGCGACGAGATGCGGGAAGAACGACAGGTAGACAGCGAAGTCGAGGAACCGCGCCGGCCGAACCACTTTCCGGCTCACGTCGATCACGTAGCTGAGCGCCTGGAACGTGAAGAACGAGATCCCGATCGGCAACAACACGTTCGGGATCGGCGGTCGCCACTGGATGCCGATCCACCCGAGCCCGTTGCTGGTGGAGTCGGCGAGGAAGCCGGCGTACTTGAACCAAGCGAGCACCGCGAGGTTGCCCACGATCGCGGCGACGAGCGCGGCGCGACGGGCGCGGTCGTCCTTGGCCCGATGGATCACGTTGGCCATCACCTGGTTGCCGACGATCGAGCCGGCCAGGAGCAGCGTGTAGTGACTGTTCCAGGAGGCGTAGAAGAAGAAGCTGGCCGCGATCATGAAGACCCGCCAGCGCATCGGCTTCGGCATGAGCAGCCAGCTGGTCGGCAGGACCAGAGCGAAGAAGATCGCGAAGCGGATGGTCGGGAACAGCACGTTGGCTCCCGGGACGGTCGAACCGGCCCCTGCTCCGGGCGGAATCGTAGGGCGCCGCGCCCCTCGCACCGCGCTTGGAAGGCCCTCCGGGTACGGACCTAGTGTGTTCTTTCACATGCACCAGTCCGTCCGGCTTCCGGCTCGTTCGCGCCTCGGTGCCTATGTCGCCCTGACCAAGCCGCGGATCATCGAGCTGCTGCTGATCACGACAGTCCCGACGATGATCGTGGCGGCCAAGGGCCTGCCGTCGATCTGGCTGATGGTCGCCACCGTGGTCGGCGGAGCCCTGGCGGCCGGCGGTGCCAACGCCATCAACATGTACGTCGACCGCGACATCGACCGGCTGATGAAGCGGACCAGTAAGCGCCCACTGGTGACGGGCGTGATCCAGCCCCGGAACGCGCTGATCTTCGCCATCGCACTCGAAGTGCTGGCGTTCGTCTTCCTCTGGACGACGGTGAACCTGCTCTCTGCGGCTCTGGCCGTCAGCGCGACCCTCTTCTACGTCTTCGTGTACACGATGTGGCTGAAGCGGACCTCGACGCACAACATCGTGATCGGCGGCGCCGCGGGTGCAGTGCCGGTGCTCGTCGGATGGACTGCGGTCACCGACAGGCTCGACTGGGCGCCGCTCGTGCTGTTCGCCATCATCTTCTACTGGACCCCGCCGCACTTCTGGGCGCTCGCCATCCGCTACCGGGACGACTACGCGGCCGCGGACGTCCCGATGCTGCCCGTCGTCGCGAGCGCCCGCACGACCGCGACGCGGATCCTCCTGTACACGCTGCTCCTGTGGGGCCTGACCCTGCTCTTCGCGCCGGTCGCGGGCATGGGTGACCTGTACCTCGGGTCGGCCATCGTGCTCGGAGGTGTCTTCACCGGGTTCGCCGTGCAGTTGCTCCGGCGAAGTACTCCAAAAGCCGCGATGCGTCTGTTCTCGTGGTCGATCACGTACGTGACCCTGCTCTTCGGGGCGATAGCCCTCGATCAACTGCTCCGTTCGGGGCGCTGATCGTGAGCGAGCCGGGGGTCAGCTCGTGGGATTTTCCAACGGCGGAGCGGGCGTGAATAGAGTCCGGAGCCAGCCATGGCGATGACCGAGACTCGGCCCGAGGCCGCGCCCGACGAGCGCGCCGTCCCGTGAGACACCACCGGACGACGTCGTCGCGGCTGGTGGCCTCGCCGGCATCCTCGGGACCGGCCGGCACGCCACCATCGGACGTCTCTGGATCGGCACCTCGCTGGTCTTCTTCGTGGTCACCGGAGTCCTCGGCGGCGTCCTCGGCGCCGAGCGCCTGAAGACCGACACCTACAACATCCTCAACCAGGACAACTACGCGCAGACGCTGTCGCTGCACGGGGTCGGCGGCTTGTTCCTGTTCGCGATCCCGATCCTCGTCGGCATCGCCATGATCGTCGTTCCGGGCCAGGTGGGCGCGGAGACCGTCGCCTTTCCTCGTGCCGCTGCCGCGGCGTTCTGGACGTTCCTCATCGGCGGCGGCATGGTCGTGGTGAGCTACCTCATCAACGGCGGACCGTTCGGAGGCAACGACAAGGGCGTCGATCTCTTCCTCGCCGCTCTCGCCATGGTGGTCGTGGCGTTGGTCCTCGCCTCGGTGTGCCTGGCCACGACCGTCCTCGGCCTGCGCACGACCGGCATGTCGCTCGCACGAGTGCCGCTGTTCGCGTGGTCGGTGCTCACTGCCGCCACGATCTGGATCGCCAGCCTCGGACTGTTGTTCGGACTCCTCGTGCTGCTGTACCTCGACCACCGGTACCGACTCTTCGCGTTCGGGGCGAGCACCGACATCGACCATTGGTTGCGGTGGACGATGACAGCGCCTCAGGTGTTCGCATACGCCATCCCGGTGCTCGGGTTCGCCGGCGACGTCGTGCCCGTCTTCGCGCGACCCGCGCCCGTCGTTCCGGACTTGCGATGGCCGCCATCGGTGCGTTCTCGGGTTTGTCGTTCGGCGCTTGGACGTACCTCGGAGGGGTCGACAACCCCCGCATCTACCAGCAGTTCCTGTTCGTCGTCGTCTCGTTCTTCATCGTGCTCCCGGTGCTCATGTTCGCGGGCTTCTTCGTGGACACACTCCTGCGAGGACGGCCGAAGCTCGCGAGTCCGCTCTTGTTCGCCGTCGCGTCGTTGCTGATGCTGCTGGCCGGCGTCGTGGAGGGCGCGATCAGAGCGGTGCACTCGCTGGCGTTGGTCGACACGACCGCCGATGCGTCCATCGCGCACTACGCCCTTGGCGCGGTGGCGATCGCGGCCATCGGCGCGATCCACTACTGGTGGCCGCAGGTGCTCACGAGACCCTTGAAAGAAGGCGCTCGGTGTCGTGACGGCGTTGTTGCTGCTCGTCGGGGTCTTCGCGCTCGCACTGCCTGACTTGATCTCGGGACTGCTGGACGAGCGCCGCGGGTCGCTCGGTGCCGTGCGCGACGGCGTCGAGACGCTCAACGCCGTCTCCTTCGTCGGTGGCGTCGTGGTCGCGCTCGCGGTCGTCCTCTTCATCGTCAACCTCGCGGTGTCGCTCGCCTCGTCGCGAGACGACGCGGCCGTCGATCCGTGGGACGGGCAGACGCTCGAATGGGCCGCTGATCCCGTCGCCGTCTCCGTCGAGTCGGCCACACCGCTGCTCGATTCGAAGGAAGCGGCCGCAGGAGATTCGGCGTGACGCTCGTCGTCGCCGATGACTCGATCGGACTCCCTCCGCCGCCACCGCCGGCACGACCGAGGGTGCTGCTCATCGGCACCGGGTTCGCGCTCGCCGGCATCGTGTTGGCGTTCGCCGGACTGATCGGCCTCTATGTCGGCCGGCGTGCTGCCGCGACTCGAAGCGAACCAACCGTGGTTGCCGAAGGGCGTCACGATCGACCTGACGCCGGGGAACGTGGCGATGGTCGGCTTGGTGATCTCAGCCGTGGTCGTGCAATGGGCGGTGTACTCGATCGCCAACGACGACCGCCCCGCGCCTACCTCGCGCTGGGCCTGACCGTGCTGCTCGGCGGTGCGTACATCAACGGCATGGCCTTCAACTACACGCAGATGGGCATCACCGTGCACGACCCGGTCGGCCTGCTCATCTTCACGATCACCGGCATGCACCTCGCCATGACGGGCGCAGGAATGCTCTTCGTCGGCCTCATGGCGTTCCGGGCACTGGGCGGCCAGTACTCCGGCCGCGACCGAGAGGGCATCGTCGCGGCCGCGATGTACTGGCACGTCACCGTGATCGTCTTCGCGGTGATCTGGTTCACGATCTTCGTCACCAAATGAGCACGACCCGATGATCACCACTGGAGCCAAGTTCTTCTTCGGACTCGCGGCGCTGGCGTTGGCCGGCGCCGCGGTGTTCGCGTGGAGCAACCACGGGGGCCTGTCCGGTGTCCTGACCGGTGGCCTCTACGGCGGGGTCGGCGACCACGCGGGTTACGCAGTCTTTCTCGCGTCGGCTGCGGCGGCCGCGTTCCTGGGTGGCCTCACGATCGCGTTCCGCGACGCCGACCCAGACGCGGTCGAGTCGCTCGCCGGTGTGGACACGTTGCCCGAGGTGCGCGAGCCCCGGAGCAACAGCTACTGGCCGGTGCTCGGCGCCGTGGCCGTGGCGTGCTGTGTCGTCGGTTTGGTCGTCAACCCGCAGCTCTTCGTCTTCGGGATCCTGGTCGGCGCCGTCGTGCTGCTCGAGTGGATGGTGTCGGCGTGGTCAGAACGCGCCACGGGTGATGCGGCCGCCAACCGGCGGATCCGCAACCGCATCATCCAACCGGTCGAGATACCGGTCTTCGGTGCGATCGGGATCGTCGCGCTCGTGTTCTGTGTCTCGCGCGTCCTGTTGGCGGTCGGGGAGAATGCCTCGTGGATCATCGCGATCAGCTTCGCCGCCCTCGTGCTCACGCTCGGCTGGGTGTTCGCGGCTTCGCCCAAATCCATCCGCACAGCGGTGGCGGTCATCTGCATCCTCGGGTTCCTCGGCGTGATCGCCGGCGGCGTGATCTCGGCCGCGCAGGGATCGCGTGACTACGAGAAGCACGAACAGGAGAAGCCGTTCGTGCCGGCCGACCGCAACCAGCCGATTCCGACCACGCTGCCGGAGAACTGATGCGCTACCTCCGACGATCCGTGTGTCGTCGGCCTGGCACTGGTGCTGACGGCGTGTTCGTCGCCGCAGACCATCTTCAATCCGAAAGGGTCGAACGCCGAGAAGATCAACCGGCTGCAGGTTCCCGTCTTCATCGCTGCCGGAGTGGTCGGCCTCATCGTCGGGGTGATGCTGATCTACGTCATGCTCACCGGCCGGCGCCGCCGCCGCACGGTCGAGGACGACCCCACGCAGATCCACGGCAACACGAGAGTCGAGATCGGGTGGACGATCGTTCCGTTCCTGATCCTGATCGGCGTCGCCATCCCGACCGTCGCGACGCTCATCAGCATCGACCGCACGCCCTCCGACTCGATGAAGATCAGCGTGTTCGGACAGCAATGGTGGTGGTCGTATCAGTACGACGTCAACGGTGACGGCATTCCCGACGTCGTGACCCCCAACGAGCTCGTGATACCTGCGGGCAAGCCGATCACACTCGAAGTGCAGTCGCGCGACGTGATCCACAGCTTCTGGATCCCAGCGCTCAACGGAACCCGAGATGCGGTGCCGGGCCGCGTGCAGACACTGCAGATCGTCGCCGACCATCCGGGCGTGTACCAGGGTCAGTGCAAGGAGTTCTGTGGTCTTTCGCACGCCAACATGCGGGCGCGTGCCGTCGTCCTGTCGCCATCGGACTTCGACGAATGGCTCCGTGGCCAGCAGGCAGGTCCGCCGACGCCGCCGTCCGGATCGCAGGCCGCGGCCGGGCTCGACTTGTTCAAAGCCAAGTGCGCGCAGTGCCACCAGATCAACACCATCAACAACGTCGAGGGTCATGCCGCGTTGGTGTCCGGCTATGCGCCGAACTTGACCCATCTCATGAGCCGCACCGTTTTCGCGAGCGGGATGTTCCCCCTCTACGTGACCAACGCCAACGGCGAGCAGGTGTTCAACCGAAATCAGCTCGAGGCGTGGTTACGCGACCCACCGGCCCTGTTGCCGATGGCGCCCGACCAAGGTCGTGGCATGCCGAACCTCCAGCTGTCCGAGAACGACATCGACCAACTGGTCTCCTATTTGCAGACCCTCGGCCCGTACCCACCGGGCGTCACCCCACCGACTTCTTCGCCATGAGGTTGTGATGGCAATCATCGAAGCTCCCGAACACGGCGGCCCGCTGGCATTGCCGAGCGGCGAGACCGCCGTGCGGCCACCGGTGCTCGGCGTCTTCGCTCGGCCCGGTCAGTCCAAGGGCTGGCGGAGCTGGGTCACGTCCGTCGACCACAAGCGCGTCGGCGTCATGTACGGCACGACCGCCATCTTCTTCTTCCTGATCGGCGGCATCGAGGCGCTGCTCATCCGCCTGCAGCTCGCGCACGCGAACGGCACCGTGCTCAACGCGGCGCAGTACAACCAGGTGTTCACGATGCACGGCATCACGATGATCTTCCTCGTCGTGATGCCGCTCGGCGCGGCGTTCATGAACTACTTGATGCCGCTGCAGATCGGCGCGCGCGACGTCGCCTTCCCGCGCCTCAACGCGTTCAGCTTCTGGGCGTTCCTGTTCGGCGGCCTCTTCCTCAACTCGTCGTGGTTCCTCGGTGGTGCGCCCGACGGCGGCTGGTTCGCCTACGCGCCGAACACCAACCCGGTCTTCTCGCCGAGCCACGGCATGGACTTCTACGCGCTCGGACTCATCATCACGGGAATCGCGTCGACGGTCGGCGCCATCAACCTCGTCGTCACGGTCATCAACCTGCGGGCGCCGGGCATGACGCTGTTCAAGATGCCGGTGTTCACCTGGATGGGCTTGGTCACGCAGTTGCTCATCGTGTTCGCCATGCCCGTCATCACGGTCGCTCTGTTCCTGCTGCTGTTCGACCGCCTGTTCGGAGCGAACTTCTTCGAGGTGAAACAGGGCGGCGACCCCTTGCTCTGGCAAAACCTGTTCTGGTTATTCGGGCACCCGGAGGTCTACATCCTCATCTTGCCCGCCTTCGGCATCGTGTCGGAGATCATCCCGACGTTCTCCCGCAAGCCGATCTTCGGCTATCCGTTCATGGTGTTCTCGGGCATCGCCATCGGTTTCATGGGCTGGGGCGTCTGGGCGCACCACATGTTCGCCTCGGGGATCGGCCCGACTGCCGTTGCCGCATTCTCCGTGTCGACGATGTTCATCGCGGTTCCGACGGGCGTGAAGATCCTCAACTGGATCGCGACGATGTACGGCGGCAAGCTCTGGTTCACCACCGCGATGAAGTTCGCCATCGGTCTGGTGGCGATGTTCACCATCGGTGGCCTCTCGGGCGTGACGCACGCGGTCTCGCCGTCCGACCTCCAGCAAACCGACACCTATTACATCGTCGCCCACTTCCACTACGTGATCTTCGGTGGTGCCATCCTCGGCTTCTTCGGAGGCCTCTACTACTGGTGGCCGAAGGTCTTCGGTTACCGGCTGTCCGAGAAGCTCGGCAGCTGGCACTTCTGGCTGGTCCTCATCGGCATGAATCTCACCTTCGGGCCGATGCACATCATCGGGCTCGAAGGACAGCCGCGGCGCACGTACACGTACCAGAAGGGTTATGGCTTCGACGTGTGGAACATGATCGAGACCGTCGGTGCGTTCATCATCGCTGCCGGCGTGCTCGTCTTCCTCTTCAACATCGTTCACAGCCGCGCCGTCGCCAAGCGTGAGCACATCGAGGTCGGGCCCGATCCGTGGGATGCCCGCGGGCTCGAGTGGATGGTGCAGTCCCCGACGCCATCGCACAACTACGACGAGGTGCCGATCGTGACCCACCTCGACGAGTTCTGGCACCGGAAGTACGGCGAGGACGAGCGAGGCCGCCCGGTTCGCATCGCCGCCACCGAGGACGTCGTACAGCCGGGTGATCCGACCGGTGCCCACCTTCCGTCACCGAGCTACTGGCCGATCGTGCTGGCAGCGGGGTTGCCGCTCATCGGCTACGGCGTCATCTTCAATCTCGCCTTTGCCTTCGTCGGCGCCTTCGTCGTCCTGCTGGCGGTGTACGGGCTGGCGCTCGAACCGTCGGTCGACCCCGACGCGGGTCACGACCACGACGACCAGCACGACACCGCACCCGATGGCGACGATGAGGGCGCACAGGCCGAGCTCCCACCGGGCGACGAGAGCGCCGACGACACCACGGCGACGCCGGCCGAGGAGGAGACGGTTCCGTCATGAGCACTGTCGAGGAACGCACGCGCTCCCGTCGGTCAGCCCCAGCTCGGACACCACGAAGCCAAGCCCGGCGAGCATGGGTGGACCCAGACCGGCGTGTCGAGCGAGAAGCTCGGCATGTGGGTCTTCCTGGGCTCCGAATGTTTGTTGTTCGGTGGGCTGATCTCGACCTACCTGCTCTACAAGAACACCGCCGTGCAGGGCCCGACGCCGCGCGACCTCTACGACATCCCGTTCACGTCGGTGTCGTCCTTCGTCCTGCTCATGAGCTCGATGACGATGGTCCTCGCGCTCGCCGCGCTGCAGCGGGGCGACGAACATCGGTGCCGCGCCTGGATCGTGACGACGGCGATGCTCGGCGCCACCTTCATCTCGGGCCAGGTCTACGAGTTCACCTCTTTTGTCAAAGAGGGCATGGGTTACACGACGAACACAGCGTCCTCGTCCTTCTACACGTTGACCGGTTTCCACGGCGTCCACGTGTGCGTCGGGATCCTGATGCTCATGTCGCTGTTCGTGATGTCCTTACGTGGACGTTTGCCTCAAGCGAAGTCTGAGGTGCTCGAGATCATCGGGCTCTACTGGCATTTCGTCGACGTGGTGTGGATCGTGATCTTCACCGTCGTGTACCTCATCCCGTGAGCGCGAAGAAAGGTCGCTGATGACAACGGCAACAGACGCTCCCCATGTCGAGCACGAGCATGCTCACCCTGGCGAGCGCGAGTACCTGCTCGTCGCGCTCTTCCTCGGCCTCGTCACCGGTGCCGAGGTCGCGCTGTACTACCTGAAGATCGACTTTCGCATCTACGCCCCACTGCTCGGTCTTCTCGCGGCGGTCAAGTTCGCGACAGTCGCGATGTTCTTCATGCACCTCCGCTTCGACTCGCACGTCTTCCGGTGGTTCTTCGTGACCGGGATCGTCCTCGCGGTGACCGTCTACACGATCGTGCTGTTGACCTTTCACACGTTCAACGGCAGAGCATGACCAGGCGAGGCCGATGACGTGATCGCAGCCGTCGATCCCTGGCGGTTCCACGCCCACCCCGAAGTATGGGTGTTGATCGCGGGGATCATCGGCCTGGCGGTGTACGCAACGCGGGTCATCGGGCCGAAGGTCGTGCGGGACGGCTCGCCGATCGTGACGGGTCGCCAGAAGTTCTGGTTCGTGTTCGGCGTCGTCGTGCTGTGGGTCGCGGCCGACTGGCCGATCCACGACATCGGCGAGCGCTACCTCTACTCGGTGCACATGGCCCAGCACCTGTTGCTCACGATGGTGGTGCCACCGTTGTTCCTGCTCGCGACGCCGACATGGCTCGCGCGGTTGATCGTCGGCGACGGTTGGTTCGCCGGGCACATCGTCCGGCGGCTGTGCCGTCCGGTACCTGCGGCCGTGCTGTTCAACGCTGCGTTCGTGTTCGTGCACTGGCCGGCGGCCGTGAACGCGTCGGTGCAGTCCGCCCCGCTCCACTTCTCACTGCACGTGCTGATCGTGTCGACGGCGTTGCTGATGTGGACACCGGTGTGCGGACCGCTACCGGAGATGCGGTTGTCGCTACCGGGCCAGATGTTCTACCTGTTCCTGCAGTCGATCATCCCGACCATTCCGTCGGCATGGCTGATCTTCGCCGAGAAGCCCGTGTACAGCGCGTACAACACGGGGTTCCACCTGTGGGGCATCAACCCCGTCACCGATCAACAGATCGCGGGCGTGATGATGAAGTTGGGAGAGGCCTTCTACATCTGGGGCGTGATCCTCGTGCTGTTCTTCAAGTGGTCCAGCCGTCACATGGAGGCGGAGCGGGCCGGCATTGCCGTCACGGAACGCGACGTCCTCACGTGGGACGCCGTCCAACGCGAGCTCGACGAGCTCGCGCACCACGGTCCCAGTCCCACCGATCCCGGCCACCGTTAGACGGGCTGCTGCCCCCGTTCGAACTTCGGGTCGATTCCGGGGCTATGACCCCGTTTTCCACCCTGAGTTCGTGACGAGGACGGCCGTCCGGCGTTCGGCGGCCATCGCGCGGTCGTACTCGTCCCAGTCGTCGTGCGTCCCGCCTGCGGCGGTGAACACGTCACGAAGCAGCTGCGGAACCTGCTCGGACGCCAGGCCGGGCAACTCGTCGTCGGGGCCGGCCAAACGCGCCGACCCCTCGACCGTGACCCATTGCCAACCAGACCGGAACGTCACTGCCGCGCGAGCATTCGACCGGAGATACTGCAGCTTGCGGGCATCGCCACGGACGACGAAGCCCACGACGTCCTCACCCGTGACGGGATCGGCGAGCACGCCGGCATTCACCACCGATGTGTTCACGGTTCCATCGGGTCGAGCAACCGCGACCACCACCAAGCCGTGCTCCGCTTGGCCGAGACGTCGAACCTGATCCAGATCTGCCGGCATGCTCCCTGCTTACTCCCAACGGAAGGTCGTCGCCGCGGCCAACGGCGCGAACACCGCCCACGCCACCAGCACGATCCACGCGTGCACGGGGACAGTGCGGCCCGCGTTCAGCGTCCCGACCAGCACCTGTGTCAGCGCGCCCGACGGCAGCAACTCGGCGATGCGGCGCAGCCCCGTCGGCAGCTCGGACAGGGGAATGACCATGCCTCCGAGCAACAGCAGGATCAGGTACAGGCCGTTCGCCGCGGCCAGCGTCACCTCGCCCTTCAACTGACCTGCCATCAGCAACCCGAGTCCCGCGAACGCGATCGTTCCCAACACGACACCGACGAAGGCGCCCACCCGGACGTACTCGTCCCAGCCGAGCGCCAGTGCCAGTGCGAGCAGCAGGACGATCTGCACCACTTCGATCGCAACGATCGACAGTGTCTTCGCGGTCAGGAGCCGTGGACGGCCCAACGGCGTGATGCCCAGCCGCTTGAGCACCCCGTATTGGCGCTCGAACGCGGTGCCGATGGCGAGCTGCACCATGCCGGTCGACATCACCGCGAGCGCGACGATGCCGGGGAACAAGAAGTCGATCGGGTCGCTGAAGTTGCCCTTCGGCAGGATGTCGACCGTGGAGAAGAACCCGAGCAACAGAAGCGGGATCCCGAGAATCAGGAGCAGGGACTCGCCGCGGCGGAGCGTGAGAACGAGTTCGGCCTGCGTCTGCGCGCGCAGCGAGCTCACCCGGAGCGAGACCGCCGCCGATGCCCGTGTTGCTCGCCTTCGTCGTTGGCATCGACCGTGATCCTCGGGTGTTCGCCCGTGACCGCGGTGAGGCGCAGGAAGACATCCTCGAGCCGCTGACGGCCGGCACGAAGATCGGCCAGCGGCATTTCGTGCTCGGCGAGCCAGGCCGTCAGCGCGGCCACGTTCGCCGGGGTCGGCGGCATGGCGACCTCGTATTCGCCGGGGGCGATCTCGTCCACGAAGGCATTCAGCGCGCGTCCGAGGCTCGCGGTGTCGAGGCGCGGCGGTGCGCCGAATCGGATCTCGTCGTTGTTGTTCGATCGCATCAGCTCGGCCGGCGTCCCGCTCGCGACGACCTCGCCGCGGTCCATGATCACGATGCGATCCGCGATCCGTTCAGCCTCTTCGAGATCGTGCGTGGTGACGAGGACGGTGACGCCCGAATGGCGCAACTCACGGATCAGCTCCCTGATCAGCTGGCGTCCAGCGACGTCGATCCCCGACGTCGGCTCGTCGAGGAACACCACCTCGGGCTTGCCGACGAGAGCGAGTGCGAGGGAGAGGCGCTGCTGCTCACCTCCCGACAACCGCCGCCACGTTGTCGTGCGGCGGTGCGAGAGGCCGACGCGTTCGAGAAGAGCCTCGGGGTCCTCGGAATGGTCGTAGTACGATGCAAACAACTGCACCGCCTCGAGTGCATGGATGCCCGGATAGACCCCGCCGGACTGCAACATGGCACCCGCCCGACGCACGAGCGCCACGTGATCCGCGATCGGATCGAGTCCGAGCACCCGGACCCGTCCGGCGGACGGCCGTCGATATCCCTCGAGCGTCTCGACCGTCGTGGTCTTCCCGGCGCCGTTGGGGCCGAGGAGCGCGAGCACCTCACCGGCCGCAACCGAAAACGAGACGCGGTCGACCGCAGCCAGGCTGCCGTAGCGGACGACCAGTTCGTCCACGTCGATCACGCGCATCGGTCGACCCTAGTTCCATGTGTTCGAGTGCAGAACTCGGCCTGAGCCGTCGACACGAGACAGGTACCGTTCCGTAATGCTCGACATACGGCGCATTCGGAACGACGCGGAGGGCGTCAAGGCTGCACTCGCTCGCCGCAACGATCCCAGCGTCGCCGCCGATGTCGATGCAGTGGTCGCGCTCGATCTGGAGCTGCGCCAGATCGCCAAGATGCGAGACGACGGCCGCGCCGCGGTTCGCGCATTGTCCAACGAAGTGCGCACTCTGCGCACTTCCGGCGACGTCGAAGGCGCCGAACGCGCCCAAGCCGAAGCGCGAGAGCTCGGCGGCCGCGAACGCGAGTTCGACGCCCGCTACGACGACGTCGCGTCGCAGTTGCGCGAGATCCTCTTGCGCATCCCGAACACGCCCGCATCCGACGCTCCCGACGGCGCGGGACCGGATGACAACGTCGTGATGCGAGTCGTCGGCTACGACCCCGACGGGTACAGCGAACATCAGCGCGTCCCGCATTGGGAGATCGGCGCAGAGCTCGGGCTCCTCGATCCCGAACGCGCGGCGAAGCTCTCGGGTTCGATGTTCGTGCTGTATCGCGGCATGGGTGCACGCCTCGTCCGCGCGCTCACGCAACTCGCGCTCGACCGTCATACTGCAGGCCTCGACGCGTACGAGGAAGTGAGGCCTCCGACACTCGTGCGCACCGACACGATGGTGTCGACGGGTCACCTGCCCAAGTTCGACGACGACGCGTACCACCTCGAGCGCGACGACCTGTGGGCCATCCCGACGGCGGAGGTGCCACTCACGTCGCTGCATCGTGATGAGATCCTCGACCAGCGAGAGCTGCCGTCGCGCTTCTGTGCGTACACGCCGTGCTTCCGTCGAGAGGCGGGGTCCGCGGGAGCAGACACGCGCGGCGTGCTTCGCTCGCACGAGTTCGACAAGGTCGAGTTGTTCTCGTACTGCACGCCCGACCAAGCCGCTGGCGTGCAGTCCGACATCCTGAGCCGCGCCGAGAGCCTGTTGGTCGATCTCGCGCTTCCCTACCGCGTCGTCGACCTGTGCACCGGCGACCTCGGCTTCTCGAACGCACGCACCTTCGATCTGGAGGTGTACGCGCCCGGGTGCGATCGCTGGCTCGAGGTGTCGTCGGTCTCGTGGTACTCCGACTTCCAAGCCCGGCGTGCGAACGTTCGCTACCGCCCCGAAGGGGGCAAGGGCACCGAGACCTGCCACACCGTCAACGGGTCGGCCCTCGGGTGGCCCCGGATCTGGGCCGCCCTGCTCGAGACGAACAGGCAGGTCGACGGGTCGATCGCGCTACCCAAGGTTCTGCATCCGTATCTCGGCGGCCTCGACACCATTTCGCGTTGAGGACAGGAGGAGTACGGTCCGGACTCGGTGACCCGGTTCTGGTCGAGACTCGCCGTCGAGCTCGGCAAGCGAGCCGGCCTGGTGTCCGTCATCGGGCTGCTCGTCACGCTGATCCTCGGCTTCGGCATCACTCGCCTCGACTTCGCGACGGGGCAGGACAGCTACCTCAACAAGAGCGACCAGGTCTACAAGGACAACGTCGCCTACCAGAGCCTCTTCGGTGGGCAAGCGATGCTCACGGTCATCACGATGGACCCGGGGCACACGGTCGACGAGCTGTTCACGGCCGCAAGGCCGAGCAGCAGTTCACGCAGTTGCACGACACTTGACCGACACCGGCGACTACCAGGGCATCATCACGCCCCTGACGGTGCTGGAGTTCTCGAACTCACTGGTGCAGAGTCCGGACGGCAACCCGGCCACGAGCATCGCGGGCAAGGCGACCTTGACCGCGCTCGCCAAGGAGACACCCGGGTCGCCGCAGTTCGACGCCCGCAACGCTGACAACGTCCAGACGTTGACCCGGCTCGGCGCGATACCGCTGGAGCAGCGCACGATCGACAACCCCGAGTGGGTCAAGTTCCTGCTGTACGACAACACCGGGAACATCCGTAAGCCGTTGCTCAGCTTCTTCCCGGACTCGACACACGCGCAGGTCATCACGCGTCTGCTCGGCAACGAGTCGCTCGACCAGGAAGGCGCGGCGGCGACGCAGGCACAGCGCGAAGCCGACAAGCTGCAGCTTCGAGAACGCCACGACGGTCACGACGGGCGCGTCCATCCTGCTGAAGGACATCAACGACTACCTCAAGGGCGGGATGCTCACGCTCGGCGCCATCGCCGTCGCGATCATGTGCATCATCCTCCTCGTCCTGTTCAACGTGCGATGGCGACTGCTGCCGCTCGCCGTCATCCTCGTCGGCGTCGTCTGGGCATTCGGCCTCGCCGGCTACCTGGGCATACCGCTCACGGTCGTGACGATCGCTGGGTTGCCGGTGATGCTCGGCATCGGCATCGACTACGCGATCCAGATGCACGCGCGCGTCGAGGAAGAGGTGATCATCGACCGCGCCGAGCACCCGATCCAGGAGACCGCCCGCAACCTCTGTCCTGCGCTGCTGGTCGTCACCTTCGATGCGATCTTCGCCTTCGCAGCGCTGCATTTCGCCAAGGTGCCGATGATCAGACAGTTCGGCTTGCTCCTCGCGGTCGGCATCGCCGCCATCTGCCTGTGCTCCATCATTCTCCCGCTGGCCATCCTCGGGATCCGCGAGTTCCGGTCACCGACCAAGGGCAAGGACTTCAGCGGAGGTCCACTCGGCCGTCTCGTGGTGTGGCTCGGATCGCTCCCGGCGAAGAGCGCGCTCGCGCTCGTCATCTTCAGCATCGGGATCTTCGTCGTCGGGATCACGGTCGAAGGCAAGCTGACGCTGCAGACCGACCCGGTCCAGTGGGTGAACCAGAAGTCGCAGGTGATCAAGGACATCGACGAAGTCGAACGGCAAGTGCACTCGTCGAACGAGATGGGCGTCTACGTCACCGCGCCCAACGTGTTCACGGACGAGGTCACCAGTTCGCACATACGTTCACCGCGGACACGCTGGCGAAGTACCAGCCGTCCGGGCGCATCGCCACTGCGTCGAGCATCGAAAGACGATCGGCGACCTGATCTTCGTTCCGGGCGCGACCGACATCGCGCCGACCGGTGCGGACGTCGAGGCCGCGTACAACGTCGCACCGGCCGACATCAAAGCCTCGACGGTCAGCCTCGATCAGCGGGCGATGAACATCGTCTTCCGGACTGGTCCCGGATCGTTGGAGGATCGCGCCCCGATGGTGCGAGCGGTGCGGGACAACACCCATCCGCCCTCGGGGATCCGAGCGACGCCCTCCGGGTTGGCTGTCGTGGGCGTCGGCCTGCTCGACAATCTCGAGGCCAATCGAATCCTGCTGACCTACCTCGCCATCCTGTTCGTGTTCCTGTTCCTCGCCGTCCGGTTGAAGTCCGTCATCCGCGCATTGCTGTCCCTGGTGCCCGTGCTCATCGCGGTCGGCGCGGCGTCGACCGTGGCGTGGCTCTTCAGCCTCAAGCTCAGCCCGATGACGGCCGTCGGTGGCCCACTCGTCGTCGCGGCGTGCACGGAGTTCACGTCGTTGATCCTGTTGCGCTACATCGAAGAACGCGACCGCGGTCTCGAGCCGAAGCTCGCCGTCGAGGTGGTTGCCTCCCGAACCGGACGAGCGTTCATCGTGTCCGGCCTGACCGCGATCTCCGGCGTGGCAGTGCTGTCGTTCTCGTCCCTGCCGCTGCTGCGCGACTTCGGACGGATCGTCGCGATGAACGTCGCCGTGGCGCTGCTCAGCGCGCTCGTCGTGTTGCCCCCGATGCTCGTGTGGGCCGACAGGCGCAACTGGGTCTCTCGAGGGATGTTGAAGCACCACCACGAGCCGTTCATCCCCACGCCGCAGCGAGGCGCGGCCGCCGAAATCCCAGTGGGCGGCGACTGAGGTTCGCCTCGCTGGTCACCGACGAGTCGGCTCGACCAGAACGGCGTCAATCTCGGTGTTCGTCGATGGATCGGCGAGTGGCGGCGTACAGCGAGTCGGGGGTGAGCACGCCGAGGAATCGATCGTCGTCGTCCAGAACTGCTACCCACCCGGCATCGTGGAGCAACACTTCGCCGAAGGCGTCCTTGAGGGTGTCCGAACGCGCACCCAGGCTTCAAGTCGTTGCAGCCTGTCGGCTACCCTCCCGTCGCCGTCGGCGCGCTCGCGTTGCAGGTAACCGCGCAAGCGACGGTCGTCGTCGAGCACGACCGCGAACTGCTGCGAGTCGGCGTCGAGGATCCTTCGTGCTTCGGCGAGATCGAGGTCGTACGCAACCATCGGGGGTTGCTCCAGGTCGCCGAGACCGATGGACGTGACCTTCAGCCGCTTCAAGGCACGGTCGGCACCGACGAAGTCGGCGACGAAGTCGTCGGCCGGATTGCCGAGCACCTCTGCCGGCGAGTCGTACTGCGCGAGATACCCGCCCTCGCGGAGAATGGCGATGCGGTCCCCGAGCTTGACGGCCTCCTCGACGTCGTGCGTCACGAACACGACGGTCTTCTTGACTTCGGCTTGCAACCGCAGGAACTCGTCCTGCAGCCGTTCACGGTTGATGGGATCGATCGCGCCGAAGGGCTCGTCCATCAACAGCACGGCCGGATCGGCGCCGAGCGCGCGCGCGACGCCCACGCGCTGGCGTTGTCCACCTGACAGCTGACTCGGATAGCGGTCGCGGTACGCGGCGGGGTCGAGCCCGATCAACTCGAGCAACTCGTCCACTCGCGCCCGCACCTTCTGCTTGGGCCAGCCGAGCAGGCGTGGGACGGTCGCGATGTTCGTACCGATGGTCTGATGTGGGAACAGACCGATCTGTTGGATCACGTAGCCGATGTGGCGGCGCAGTTCGACCGGGTCGATCTTGGTGACGTCGTCGCCGTTGAGGAAGATGCGGCCGCTCGTCGGCTCGATGAGCCGGTTGACCATCCGCAACGTGGTGGTCTTGCCACACCCCGATGGGCCGACGAGCACGCAGATCTCGCCGTCGTCGACATCGAGACTCAGTTCGTGGACGGCGACCGTGCCATCGGGATAGCGCTTCGTGATCTTGTCGAGGCGGATCAATGAACGAACGAGTCCCGAGGGGAGATCAGCAGGGCGAGACTAGTCTCGGCCTGCGAATGGTCCTCGCGAGCAACGTCGACCGTTGGTTGTGGTGGGACTGGATCGGTCGCAACACCGACCTGATCTGGTCGTCGTTGCGCGAACACGTGATCCTGGCGGCCTGTGCGGTCGGGTTGGGGTTGTTGATCTCGATCCCTGCTCGGCGTCGCAGCGGCGCGCTGGCGCTGGTTGTACGCGCCGGTGCTGGCGATCACCGGTGTGCTGTACACCATTCCTGCACTTGCAGCATTTGCCCTTCTTGCTTCCGGTGACCGGTCTGTCGCGCACGACCGCGCTGATTCCGCTCACCACGTACACGCTCCTCATTCTCGTGCGCAACGTCGTCGAGGGCCTCGACGGGGTCCCCGACGACATCAAGGATGCCGCCGACGGCATGGGCTACGGCCGCTTTCGCAGGCTCGTTCGCATCGAACTGCCGCTGGCCGTGCCTGCGATCATGGCCGGCGTTCGCATCGCGACCGTCACCGTCATCGGTCTCGCCGCGGTCGCGGGACTGCTGGCGATCCCGAGTCTCGGCAACCTCATCTACATCGGACAGAACCGGCCGATCCGCACAGCCATCACTGTCGGCATCGTGCTCTCGGTGGCGCTGGCCGTCACTGCGGATCTCGTGCTCGCGGCGATCCAGCGCCTCCTGACGCCGTGGGCCCGATCGCGGGCCGAGCGATGAGCGCAGCCCCTGTTCGAACGTGAACTTCTGCACGACGTCGCGACGTGGTTCAACGATCCTTCGCACTGGCGCGGCCAGCCCGGTATCCCGAACCGGCTGATCGAGCACATCCAGTACTCGGTGTGTGCGATCGTCGCGGCGATCATCATCGCGATGCCGGTCGCAGTCTGGTTGGGGCACCGACGGCAGTTCGGAACGCTCGCCGTCAACGTGACGAACGTCGGACGCGCGATTCCATCGTTCGCCATCCTCGTTCTCGGCACGCAGGCCTTCGGCTTGCTCGAACTGCCCGTCATCGGTTCGTTCACCACGTTCGTCGCTCTCGTCGCGCTGGCGGTCCCACCGCTGATGACCAACTCGTACGTCGCCGTGGCGGAAGTGCCGGATGAGATCCGCGACGCGGCGCGAGGTGTCGGTATGAGCGAGTTCGGGATGCTGCGTCGAGTCGAACTGCCGATGTCGGTCCCGCTGCTCATGGCGGGCGTGCGGACTGCGTCGGTGCAAGTCGTCGCGACCGCGACGATCGCCGCCTTCGTCGGCGCGGGCGGCCTCGGCCGGTTACATCATCGACGGGCGTGCAATCTTCGACAACACTGAGATCTTCGCTGGAGCCTTGCTCGTCGCCGTGCTCTCCTTGGCCACTGAGGTATCGCTGGGGTTCGCCCAGCGTGCGATGACGCCCCGGGGACTGCGCGCCGACCTGGTGACAGCGAGAGCTGCCGCGGTGGCAGCGACATCCATCCCAGACGGAAAGGTCGGCTCGTGATCACGAAACCGATGCGGGTGCTCCTCGGCACAGCGGTAGTCGCCGTGCTGCTGGCAACTGCGTGTGGAAGCGACAGCTCGAACAACGCGAACAGCGCGGCATCGTCGTCAGGTGGGGGTGGCGCGACGTTCACGTTCGTGCCTCTCGACGCCGGCGGCCCGATCACCAAGCAGGCTCTGAGCAATGGCGACATCCAGATCGGCCTGGTGTTCTCGAGCGACGGCGCGATCGCGAAGAACAACTGGGTGTCGCTCGAGGACGACAAGAAGCTGCAACCGGTCGACAACTTCGTGCCTGCCGTCAACAAGACCAAGGCAACACAGCAGGTCGCTGCAGTCCTCGACGCCGTCGACAAGAAGCTGACGAAGGAAGAGGTCCAGAAGGCCGTCGCTTCCGTTTCGATCGACGGGCAGAACCCGGAGGACGTCGCCAAGACGTTCCTGACCGACAACAACCTTCCTCCGTCCGGCACGACGGCCAGCGGAACGTTCGTGGTCGGCAGCGCGAACTTCGCCGAGTCCGAGTTCGCCGCGCAGCTCTACGGCCAGGCGTTGCAGAAGGCTGGCGCGAACGTGTCGTACAAGATGGACTTCGGAGCGCGTGAGGCGTACCTGCCCGCGCTGGAGAACGGCCAGCTCGATCTCGTCCCCGAGTTCGTCGGGACACTCGACACGTTCCTCGGCGGCACGTCGTCGAACGATCTCAACGCGACGCTCAACGACGCGAAGCCTCGGGCCGAGGCGAAGGGCTTCACGCTCACGACACCGGCGCCGGCGGACAGCGTCAACACCTTCGTGGTGACGAAGCAGACGGCAGACAAGTACGGCCTGAAGACCGTCTCCGATCTCGCCAAGGTCACCGACCCGTTGAAGTTCGGTGGACCGCCGGAGTGCCCGACGCGGCCGCTGTGCATCGCCGGGCTGAAGTCGACCTACGGACTGAAATTCAACGTGTAGCAGTCGAACACGTGTTCGGCTATGCTGGTCGGCGATGGCCGACGGTCAGCTGCGCTGGACACTCGCAGACGAGCCTCGGCCCCAGGCCACGCTCTTCGAGGATCCGATCTTCGAGCGTGAGCCGGGGCGGGGCGAGTTCCGCGGCATGGAGTTCCTTGCACGTCCGGGCGAAGCGGATCATCAACCGCGTCAAGGGCGCTCCCTTCGGCTTCGAGTACTCGATCAACGCGTACCGCGGCTGCAGCCACGCGTGCGTGTACTGCTTCGCCCGGCCCACCCACGCGTATCTCGACCTGAACACCGACGACGACTTCGATCGCAAGATCGTGGTGAAGGTCAACGCAGTCGAGCGCGTGCGGGCCGAGGTGCGGTCACGGACGTGGGGCGGCGACCTCATCGCGATGGGAACCAACACCGACCCCTATCAACGATGCGAGGGGAAGTACCGCCTGACCCGAGGGATCGTCGAGACCTTGATCGAGCACGACAATCCGTTCTCGATCCTGACGAAGTCGACGCTCGTGCTGCGCGACAAGGCAGCTGCTCGCGGCGGCCGCGGCTCGCGGGCGCGTGCGCGGTGAACCTGTCCATCGGCACGCTCGACGACGACGTGTGGAAGACCACCGAACCCGGTACGCCGCATCCGACTGCAGCGGGTCCGCGCGGTCGAGCAGCTCAACGCTGCCGGGCATCCCCTGCGGCGTGCTCGTCGCCCCGATCCTGCCGGGGCTGTCCGACGCGCCCGAACAACTCGACGCGGTGACGCGTGCGTGCCACGACGCCGGCGCCGTCTCGATCACGCGGGTGATGCTGCATCTCCGTCCCGGGGTCAAGGAGGTGTTCTTCACGCCATCTCGCCCAGACGCATCCCCACCTCGTCGACCGCTACCGACGTCTCTACGGCACGCGCACCGCACCTTCCCACGCCCGCCCCACTCGTCTCGGCGTGCGTCAGCCACACGGGATGTGCGCTGACGAACGCCAGAACGGCGAGGGCGATCAGCGCAGGTTGTTGTAGACGCTGGTCAGGTCGAGCTCGACCTGCCGGGTCTGGCCACCGATCTCGAGGAACCGCTGCATCCGATCGATCGCTCTCGGGGTCGAGCAACGTCCGCGAGAAGATCCACTCCTCGGCACGGAGGCCGGAACCGGGTCCGGTAGTGCGTTGTTCGCCGACGCTTTGGCCGCGGCGATCGCGTTCGACGGGAAACGACGCGATGCGCTGTCACGAGCTCGTCGACGTAGTCATGGAGGTCGCGGGACGGCAGCGCCCGATTGACCCATCCCCACCGCTCGGCCGTGGCTGCGTCGACATCGACGCACCCGAGGATCACCTCGAGCGCTCGTGCCCGACCGACGAGCAACGGCAACCGCTGCGTGCCACTGCCGCCCGGGAATGATCCCGAGCGCGACCTCGGGCTGACCGAGGACCGCACGATCGATGTCGGCGAAGCGCATGTCCATGGACGACACGAGCTCGCTCCCACCGCCCCGCACCTTTCCTTCGATCACCGCGATCGTCGCCTTCGGCATGGTGCGGAACCGATCGACCATCGCGTGGAAGAACCCGAGCGTGTCGTTCGGCGCGCTTCGTGTCCTCGCGCGGCAGGCCGAGGATGAGGTTCACGTCCGCGTGCGCGATGAAGAACTCTTCGTCGGCCGACGAGAGCACGAGCACCTTGGCGTCGGCGTCCTCCTCGACCGCTCGCCCGAGACGATCGAGTTCGAGCATCAGCGGGAGATCGAGCAGGTTGACCGGTGGATGGTCGATGACCGCTCGCACCACGCCGACCGTCGAGGTCACCTGCATCGTTTCGAAGTCGTCGTAGGCCATGGCGGCAAGCTAGACACCAACGACGATGGACGTCGGCGACATCGATCCGGATCCCATCACACAATTCGAGCGATGGCTCGCCGACGCGGCCGAGTCGCTGCCCGAGCCCACCGCGATGGTGCTCGCCACTGCGGACGGATCGGGGCGCCCGTCCGCCCGCCACGTGCTGCTCAAGGGCATCGACCATCGCGGGTTCGTCTGGTTCACGAACTACGAGAGTGCGAAGGCCCGAGATCTGCGCGCCAACCCTCGTGCGGCGCTGGTCTTTCCCTGGTTCCCGATCCGGCGACAGGTGATCGTGAACGGGACCGTGTCGATCATCGATGAGGGCGAATCCGACGCCTACTTCGCGACCAGAGATCGAGCGAGCCAGATCGGCGCGTGGGCCTCGCCCCAGAGCGAGGTCATCCCTGATCGGCACTGGCTCGAGCAACGCGTCATCGAGCTCGAGGCCCGTTTCCAGGGCATCGACGTCCCCCGGCCGGACTTCTGGGGCGGCTACCGCCTCGAGCCCGATCGCATCGACCTCTGGTTCAACCAGCCCGACCGGCTGCACGACCGGTTCCGCTACGAGCGCACCGACCGACGGCTGGATCATCCAGCGTCTAGCCCCATGACGAGACTGCGACCACCAAGCCGTCGATGAGCGCTTCGGTGTGCTCGGGCCTGCTGAGCGGCGTGGTGCCACGAACCCGAGGTGGCAGCTCGAGTTGCACGCCCGCGGCCGGCGGCAGATTGACCGGGTTCCGCGGATGGACCCCTCGCAACGCAGTCGGGATGTCGTCGATCTCGTCGATCACCGTGTAGCCGTGGGGCCCGACCGTTGCCCGCAGCGCGGTGCCGACATGGCGAGCGAGGTCACGATTGGCTCCGCCGAGCAGCATCGTCGTCCAGTACCCCTCACGCCCGTAGCCGTGAACGGCGACGGCAACGTCCACGTGGTCGAGAAACTTCGCCAGCTGCGGTGATGCGGACGGTTGGACAGCTGTCGACGGGACGTGCCAGCGCAGATCGTGCGGCTGCAGCACCGCGTACAGCGATGCTCCTGCTCGGTCAGCGACTCGAGAGGCGATCGTGTCGGTCGCTTTCTCCAGGTTGCCGCCGTGAAAGGCCATGAGCCCAAACGACGAGCGCAGCTCGCAGATCTCTTCGACCCCGGGATGAGCGAGCAGCTCCTCGAACACGAGCCTCAACCGACATTCGCGTCGGCATCGCGCTGGTCCTGCGCTTCGGTGCGCACGAACGCCAGATATGCAACGCCGCACGCGACGACCGCTGCCAGGGCAACGCGCGAGCAACGCCCAGTTGCGGGTGATGACGTCCGCAGCCTGCGCCGACCAGTCGCTGACCCGGGTGACTGTCGCGTCGGTCGTCGACCCGCGGATCTCGATCCACCCGTACCAGGCCACGTACGCGCCGGTCACCACCAGGAGCGCGCCGGCGATGCGACTCACGTACGGCAGCACCTCGGCGCAGACCATGGACCATCGACTGCCGCGCCATCGCCAGTGCGACCGTGAGTCCGACGAGCACCACGCCGAATCCGAGTGCGAACGCGATGAAGTACGCGATGCCGGACGCGAAGCTTCGGCCGAAGACGCCCGACATGGCGGCCAGGAACAGCGGCAGCTCACAGCCGATCGACGCGACCGCGTACGACACGCCGAACAACGCCATCGATCCGAGACCGCGGGTTCGGCCACCCTTGTCGAGCCTCGGCGCTCGGACGGTGAACTCGAAGCCGGCCAGCAATGCGATGCCGAATGCGACGAGACCGAGCCCGATCACCAGCGAGATCCAGGGCGCGACGTCGTACACGCTGCGTGTCACGTGGCTGACGAACGAGTCCGACGACTGCGAACGTGGCCGCGAAGCCGAGTCGTGACGGCGAGACCGACCACGAGTGCCCGCCACAAGCCGGCACGCGGATCGTCGTCGTTGCGGTCCTCGATGCCGATGAAGAACGACAGGTAGGCCGGCAAGCATGGCGAAACCGCACGGGTTGACGGTCGCGACCATGCCCGTGGTGAAGGCGAGTGCCAGGGTCGACGTCGATCACGTGATGAACCCGTGCTGGCGCAGCTGCTTGCTGAGGTCGTCGACGTCGAGCTTGCCGAGGTGCTGGTACACGATCTTGCCGTTCGCATCGAGCACGACAGTGGTGGGCAGCGCGGTACCGCCGAGGCGCTGGAGGATCGAGGCGTCCGGGTCTCGGCCCATGTCCCAGGTCACGCCCACGGACTCGACGAAGGCCTTACCGCTCGCCACGGTGTCCTGTACGTCGAGTCCGAGGAAAGCGATCTGCCGCGCCTGCCTTGCGATGGACCTGCTCCAACGCCGGCATCTCGGTCTGGCAGGGCACACAGGTGGAGGAGAAGAAGTTCACGACGACGGGCTTGCCCCGATAATCCCGGAAGCTGGCTTGCGATCCGTCGAAGCGCGTGAAGGACGCATCCAGTGTCTTGTTGCTCGATCCGCCCCCGCTACAAGCGGTGAGGACGGCCAGCAGCGCACACGCGATCGAAACTCCAACCACGCGTCGCACGCATACGACGGTATCCGTCCCGCATGCTCCGGGCGTCGCATCGCTCCTGCCTCCGCATGAGGGCCGGCCCGACGCTGGCGCTTCCCGTGCCGGCGTCCCTCGCATGCTCCGGGCGCCTACCTCCCGCAACGGCGGGCCGGGGCTCGCTGTCGCGTCGTCGGGAGGGGGGACGCCCCACGACGCTGCCGTTGCCCCGGCCCGCCCCCACCGTGTCAAGGGGGTTGCGGGTGATCTGGCGTTTGTGACTGTCAGGCGGTCCGGAGGCGATCCTGCAGGTGCAGGGGCACCGGGACGTCCGGCAACTGGTCCTCGGGGCGGGGCACCTTCGGCGGACGCCCGCGGCGCCGCTTGCTCGCCAGCACCTTGCCGTTGAGGAAGAGCTGACCCCCCCACACACCCCACGGCTCACGCCGCTCGAGCGCGCCCTCGAGGCACTCGGCAATGACCGGGCACTTGGCGCAGATCGCCTTTGCCCGCGCGATGTCCTGCAGCTCTTCGCTGAAGAACAGCCCGCTCATCGTGCCCGCGAGGTCGTTGCACCGAGCGTCGCCCCACCAGTGGGTAGACGACGCCAGTTCGCTCGCCAGCACACCTATCTCGGTTTCCGTCTGAGGGGCAAACATTGGATCCCCTTCCCCCATCCTCTTCTTGGTTGTGTTTTCGAGCCAGAAATGCAGAAAGGCCGCCGGGTTGCCCCGACGGCCTTTGGAATCTCTGTCCCTCACAGTGCCTACTGCGAGGGCTCCCAAAGCCGTCGGGACGGGTGGTCGTCCACGAACATGCGGGTGGCCGGCGTGATCACCTGGGCGTTGCCGAGCCACGCGCAACCACCAATGAGGGACGAACCAGCAGCCGGGCGCGGCGCGGCGGCGTGGGGCATCCCCTTCGCCTTGTAATACGCGCCGATCTTCGTCACCGGTTGCCTCGAATCTGGAGTCTTTCGGAGCCAAGTGGCCCCGAACGTCTCGGGCATCGAACTACGTCGCTGTCACTCCGTCAACTGAATATTCGTCACACCGTGTTTTTGCTCGAAAGGTCGAGGCTCTCGAGCGAGCCGATCGTGCCGGTGCGACGCCGGAGCTGAACCCCGCGGACGCCGCTTCGGAATCGGTGATTCAGGCGAGCGAATACAGCAGGGTGCCGTCCTTGGCTTCTCGCTTCGCTTGGCCCGAAAGCCGCAGGTGTTCGAGGTGGGCGTAGGTCTCGCTCTCGGCCATCGGACCCCATGAACGCTCGCGGAACAAGCGTTGTGAGAGCTGCTCGACCGACGCCTCCCCGAGCTCGTTCGTTGCTTCACGAAGTCGCGGCGAGGCGTTCCTCGTGATGACGCTCGATGTCCTTGACCCGGCCGCGGAGGTCGTCGAACGGATGGCCGTGGGCAGGCAACACCGTCGTGACGCCCTCGATCTCGCCGACCTTCTCGAGCGACGAGAAGAACGCGCTGAGCGGGTCGGGGCCGGCGTCGATGCCGGAGATGTGCGGGGTGATCGTCGGCAACACGTGATCGCCGGAGAGCAGCACGCCGCCCGCGGGGTCGTACAGGCACAGGTGGTCGGGCGTGTGACCGGGGGTGTGGACGGCGACCCACTCACGCTTGCCGAACTCGATGACCTCCGCGTCGGCCAAGCGGACGCTCGGGTTGGGCGTGGCGAACCATTGCTTCATCATCGGCCTCAACAACCGGTAACGGATGCGTACCCGGCGGGGCGGCCTCGGGTGCTTCCCACCCCATGGCGTCGGTTGGTCCCACGGCCGGCGAGGATCGGGTGGGACCTCGATGTCCGTGTCACCGTCGGCGGCCTCGAGCTCGCGCTCGCCGGCATCGGTCGGATCCCACCACGTGCGGAACGAGCGCGACGTCACCACGTTGGCGCCTGCTTGCTTCCGGAGCCTGCCCGACGCGCCGAAGTGATCGACGTGCGAGTGCGTCACCACGACGGTGTGGATGTTGCGCAGAGCGAAGCCGGCCCGCTGGAACCGGTCGACGAGCGCCTTCCATGGTTTCGGTCCGGGCATACCCGGGTCGACGACCGTCCAGCCTCGTTCGTCTTCCATCGCGTAGCAGTTGACGTGACCGAGGCCGGGCATCTGGAGCGGCAGTTGCATGCGGAGGATGCCCGGCGCGACTTCGGTGACGTCCGTCGTGGCCGGTTCTGCTTCCTGCCGTGGCATGGATTCACGCTACTTGACCCAACGGTCAAGTACGCCAGCCGCTCACGCCGGTGGCGACTTGAACACTGTCTCGCGGTAGTAACGCAGCTCTCGGATGCTCTCGACCACGTCGTCGAGGGCGCGGTGCGTGCCGGACTTGTCGGGGGCGGCAGCCAGCACACCGGGATACCAGCGACGCGCGAGCTCCTTGATCGTCGACACGTCGACGGATCGGTAGTGCAGGTACTGCTCGATCTGCGGGAGGTACGCGGCCAAGAAGCGGCGATCGGTTCCGATGCTGTTGCCGCACAGGGGAACCGTGCTTCGCTCCGGGACGTGCGACTTGATCAGGTCCAGCGTGCGTTCACCGGCTTCCGCCAGCGAGACCTTCGACGCCTCGATCGCGTCGACGAGTCCTGACGACGTGTGCATCACACGCACGACGTCGTCCATCGCCGCGAGCGCCTCGGGCGGCTGGTGCACGACGAGGTCCAGGCCGTCGCCGACGACGTCGAGGGCGTCGTCGGTGACGATGGTCGCGATCTCGACGATCACGTGACGGCTCGGATCGAGCCCGGTCATCTCGAGGTCCATCCACACGAGCACGGCGGCACCATAGATTCGCCGGGTGGTCCGGGTCCCGATCGTTCGACTCGACCCGGATCTTCCGATCCCGGCCTACGCGCACGCAGGCGATGCCGGCGCCGATCTCTGCGCCCGCACGTCGATCACCCTCGCTCCCGCCGGAGGACGCGGCGTCGTGCCGACCGGGCTCGCGATCGCCATCCCCGACGGCTACGCGGGCTTCGTGCTGCCGCGGAGCGGCCTCGCGCTCCGGCACGGCGTCACGTGCCTCAACACCCCCGGGCTCATCGACGCCGGGTACCGCGACGAGGTCCGTGTGATCCTTGTCAACACCGACCCGACGCGAGCCGTACACCGTGCAACGTGGCGATCGGATCGCGCAGCTCGTCGTCCAAGCGGTCGAGGCGTCGTCGCTTCGTGGTCGTCGACGAGCTGCCCGCCAGCGAACGTGGTCTTCGAGGGTTCGGCAGCAGTGGGACGTAGCCGCCGTCGAACGGCGCGGTTTGCACAGGAGATGCTGTGTGAACCCTAGGCTGGTGGCCGTGACCGACGCCGTGCTCCTCGACTCGATCCCGCCGTCGCGGCGATCGCTGCTCGACACGTTGAAGCGGCGAGGCGAGGCCCGCGTCGACGAGCTCGCCGAATCCCTCGGCGTCACGGTCAGCGCGGTGCGCCAGCACCTCAGCGCGCTGCAAGCCGAAGGTTGGGTCCTTCATCGCGAAGTCCGCGCCGGCCCCGGCCGACCGCATCACCTGTACCGGCTGAGTCCCGAAGGCGATCGCCTGTTCCCGCGGGCGTACGCCGCCGTCGCCATCGACCTGCTCGCCGAGGCCGAAGCAGAGGATCCCGACCTCGTCGAGCGGATGTTCGAGCGTCGTCGTGTGCGGCGTGTCGAGCGCGCGAGGACGCGTCTCGAAGGAAGGTCGCTGTCCGAGCGTGTCCACGAGCTGTCCCGCATCCTCGACGAAGACGGCTACCTCGCCGAAGCGATCGACCTACCCGACGGCAGGTTCCGCATCGTCGAGCACAACTGCGCCATCCTCGCCGTCGCGTCGAAGTACGGCACGGCATGCGGCACCGAGCTCGAGTTCATCCGCGAGGTCCTGCCAGAGGCCAAGGTGGAACGTGTCGCCCATCTGCTCGCGGGTGGTCACGTCTGCGCGTACGAGGTGTCCTCCACCAAACGAACGCCCAAGAAGCCGTCGCCGACCTCGTAGCAGAGCACCACGCTGTCCCCGACACAGCGGCTCACACGCTCGCCGAGCACCTCGTACACCTGGGCGCGGATGGCGGCAACGCCGTCGGCATCGAGGCCGCAGCGGTCGGCGAGTGCCTCCATGGTCGCGACCGCGACGTCGACGTAGCGCGACTGTGCGGGGAGCACCAGACGGATCTCCTCGCTCGCCACACTCAACCCTCGCGCACGACGTCTGTCGGTGCCTTGTCGTCTCGTAGGCCGAGGTAGCTCGGATGGCGCAAGATCCCTTCCTCAGTCCACTCACCGAACTCGACCTCTGCCACGAGCTCAGGACGGACCCAGTGCGCGAGCCGCGCGACGACCCGCGGCGGCGGGGGTTCGAACGGTGACGAGTCGATCTGCGCGCGCCGCGAGCAACCCGCCCAACCGGTCGAGCTCGCGACTGTTGAACCCGGTGCCCACCTTGCCGCTGTACCGCAGCACCCCGGCCTCGTAGACGCCGACGAGGAGAGATCCCAGATAGCCGGTCGCGGTTGCCCTCGCCTGGTTGCCAGCCTCCGACGACGAACTCTTGACGGAGACGAGCTTTCGCCTTCCGCCACGCCGGTGAGCGCTTCCCCGGCAGGTACGGGCTGTCGAGCCGCTTGGCCATCACGCCCTCGAGCCCTTGCTCCTTCGCCGCGTCGAACAGCGAGTGGCCCTCGCCCGCGGGCCGTTCCCGCGGGAACGGTCCAACAACCGTCGTCGGGTACGAGGTCGGCGAGAAGTCGCCGCCGCTCGGTGTACGGCAGCGGCGTCACGTCGTGGCCATCGAGGTGGAGCAGGTCGAACACGACGTAGCTGATCGGTACCTCCTCTGCCCGGCGGCTCACCTCGGCGGCCCCCCCGAGGTGCATGCGATGTTGCAGCCGACCGAAGCTCGGTCGGCCCTTGTCGTCGAAGGCGACGACTTCCCCATCGAGGACGACGGTGTGTCCGCTCAGCGCATCGCTGAGCAGCCGCCGAGCTCGGGATAGCGGTTCGTCGCATCGATGCCGTTGCCGCTCAGCAACGTGAGTTGCTCGGGACGGACGATCGTCAAGATCCGCATCCCGTCCCACTTGATCTCGAACGCCCAGCCCGCCTCGTCGACCGGCAGCGTGCCGGTCACCGCCTTCATCGGCCGTAGCTGCTCGAGCCTCACCGACTACAACACTCGCATGGCAGATTCACTTGCGGGACAGGCAGGGCTCGTCACCGGCGGCGGAAGCGGCATCGGGCTGGCCTGCGCACGCCATCTCGTGCGCGACGGCGCGTCGGTCACGCTCATGGGTCGTTCGGACGATCGGCTGCGCTCGGCCGCGGACGCGCTCGCGGGCGACGCCGCCGCTGGTGCGCAGGTGCACTGGGTCGCCGGGGACGCATCGTCAGAAGACGACATCGCAGCCGCAGTCGCATCGGCATCGAAGGTGACCGGCGAGTTGCAGCTCGTGGTCGCGTCCGCGGGAACGGGAACCATGGGACCAGTCGTCGCGACGTCGATGTCCGAGTGGGCGCGCGTGCTCGACGTCAACCTCACGGGCACGTTCCTCACCATCAAACACACCGCGCCAGTGATCGCACGCGCCGGCGGAGGGTCGATCGTCGCCATCTCGTCGATCGCCGGTCCGCTCACCCATCCCTACATGGCGCCGTACTCGGTGTCGAAAGCGGGCATCGAGACGCTCGTCCGCAACGCGGCGGACGAGCTCGGGCGCGCCGGCGTGCGGGTGAACGCGGTGCGCCCGGGACTCGTGCCGACCGAGTTGGCTGACCCGCTCGTCGCCGACGAGCAGGTGCGGGCGGACTATCTCGCGCAGATGCCGTTGCACCGGCTCGGCACGGTGGACGACATCGCGGCGGGTGTGCGGTACCTGCTCGGACCGGAGTCGTCGTGGGTCACGGGTCAGGTTCTGGCGATCGACGGTGGCCACACGCTGCGCCGCGGACCCGACATCGAGCATTGGGCGAGGGCGGTGTACGGCGACGCCATCGTGGACGTCACCGGCGATCAGGCGTGAGGACGGGTCATGTCTGATCGGTTTCCTGCCCGAAGCGGACGGTGACCTCGAGATCCTCGGTGCCGCGCACGACGCCGACGCGCACCTCGTCGGGCGCGCCGTCGAGCGCGTCGAAGAGATCGTCGGCATTCGTCAACGGACTGCCGTCGACGCTCACGAGCAGATCGCCTTGGCGGATGCCGGCAGCGGCTGCTGCGGAGTCGTCCTCGACCACGCGAACCAGCAGGCCGTCACGCTCCTCGAGTCCGACCGAACGGCGCAGCGCGCGCGACACGTGCGGGGGAGCGAGACCGACGCCGAGCCGTCGCCGACTCCTCGTCTGACCGGCGGCGAGGGATGTGAGTCGATCCTGCAACTCCTGGTCGGCGGGGATGGCGAGGTAGAACCCGTCACCGAGTCGGTTGGTGTTGAGGCCGATCACCGTTCCGTCGAGCGAGACGACGGGACTGCCCGACGATCCTCGCGGCAGCGGAGCGGTGTGCTCGAGGCTTCCTTTGATGCGGCGGCCCCGTGGTCCGCGGAATGCCCGTTCGGTGCCGCTCACCATCCCGAACGACACGCGCTCGCCGCCTCCCGCCGAGCGGGTCACGGCGAACACCACCTCGCCGGTCGACCCGCCGTCCGACGACCACGTGACCGCGGGGGCGCCCGCGGTGTCGACGCGGAGGACGGCAACATCGCCGTCGACATCGATCGCGGCGACGGACGCGACTTCTTCGCGGCCGCCCGCAAACGTCAACAGCGCCTGTTCACCCCGGATGTTGTGGGCATTGGTCGCGACGAGACCGTCGCCGATCACGACGCCACACCCGCGGCCGCCATGGCGACCGACCCGCACGACGGATGGACCGACGCCCTCCAGCACGGTCGTCGCCGCCTGAGACAAGTCCTCGAATACGCTCATGTACCACTCCCTAGTGAGTTGCTATCTGCAAGTTACTATGGTGAGTCGATGGCGACAACCACTTCGGCCGGGCAACATGAACCCGTGCCGAGCGAACAGCCGGAAGCGACCGCGCTCGAAGAGGCCGTCTCCCAGGTCGGGGACCGGTGGACGCTGCTGGTCGTGAACTCGCTGCTCGACGGGCCGCGGCGGTTCAACGAACTGCTCGACGGCATGGCGGGCTTGGCGCCGAACGTGCTGTCGAAGCGGCTGCGGCATCTCGAGACGTCAGGCCTCGTCGTCGCCACGCCCTACACCCGGCGCCCGCCGCGGTTCGACTACCGGCTCACGGCAACCGGGGCGGAGCTCGCCGAGCGCGCTGCGACTCCTCGCGCACTGGGGCGCATCCGGCCACCCCGACGCCGTCCCGGTGCACCACGCCGCCTGCGGCACGCCGGTCGAGGCCCGCTGGTACTGCCCGACGTGCGCTCGCCTCGTGGAGGGCGACGAGACCGACGACACTCGTTTCGTCTGACAGGTGGGCCGCCCGGGGCTCGAACCCGGCACCTTGAGATTAAAAGTCTCCTGCTCTACCCGATGAGCTAGCGGCCCGGCCGGAGCGTACTCAGGGCTCGATCGACGACCCCCTCGAGAAGCTCGCCATGATCGTGCGCAGCAACGAGTCGGCCTGCAGGTTCGGAAGTCCCGAGCCGCCGTCGATGACGATGTTCTGTCCCGTGATGTAGCTCGCAGCGTCCGAACACAAGAAGGCGACGACCGCGGCGACCTCGTCGGCCGATCCGACTCGCCCCAGCGGCGTGCCTCGCTCGGCAGCGTCGACCCATGCGGGGTTCGCAGTCACCATCTCGGTCAGAGGCGTGTCGATCAGTCCTGGCGACACGCAGTTGACCCTGATCAGGGGGGCGTACTCGAGCGCAGTGGTCATGGTGAGGTTGACGAGCCCGGCTTTCGCCGCCGAGTACGGAGCCTCGCCCGGTAGCGGGCGCAGACGCGTTCAGCGACGCGTTGTTCACGATGCAGCCACCGCCTGTATCGAGCAGCAGCGGGATCACAGCGCGCATGCAGTAGAACGCTCCGGTCAGGTTCACGCGAACGACGAGGTCCCATTCGTCGTCGCTGTACTCGTGCAGCGGCTGGTTGCGTCCCATGCCCGCGTTGTTGACGAGATCGGTGATGCCGCCGAGCGCGTCGGCGGCGGCCTCGACGGCGCGCGCAACCTCGTGCGGATCGGCGACGTCGCACGCGACACCGATACCGCCGACCTCGTGTGCGATCGCGTCGGCCGCTTCGGCGCGCCGGTCGAGCACGGCGACGTGCGCGCCCTCGCCGGCGAAATGGCGGCAGACCGCGGCACCGATGCCGCCCCCGCCTCCCGTCACGATCGCTCGATGGCCGTCCAGCGTGCCCACAGCGGGCGATCCTGTCACGAGCACCACGAGGGCGCGCCGTTCTACGCTCGGGTCGATGGATCGGGAGGACGTCCGCCGGCGACTCGCCGAGGAACGCGATCGTCTCGAGGAGATACGCGTTGGGTTCGACGCCGAGCACCTGCACGACGAGTCCGAGGACGAGAGCATGTCCGAGCTCTCACATCTCGCGCAGCATTCCGCCGACGTCGCCACGGAGACGTTCGAACGCGAGAAGGATTTCTCGATCCTCGAACAGGTCGAAGCTGAGCTCGCCGACGTCGAACGCGCGCTTCAGCGCATCGACGACGGTCGCTACGGCACGTGCGAGGCGTGTGGTGCGGAGATCGGTGACGATCGCCTCGAAGCGATGCCGGCCACGCGGTTCTGCATCACGCACCAGACGCAGGCAGAAGCCGACGCCGCGTCCTAGACGTCCTCGACCGGTTCACCGTCGGTGTCGAGTCCTTTCGCGATCAAGAAGCCGCGCGCCCGCTCGGCCTTTGGATAGCGATTGACGATTGTCCAGAAATGCTCGGAGTGGTTCGGCACCGCGAGGTGCGCGAGCTCGTGCACGAGGACGTAGTCGACGACCCACGCTGGAAAGCGCGCCAGCCGGTCGGACACCCTGATGTCACGCGAGTGGATGGTGCACGAACCCCACAAGCTGTCCTGGTTCCCGACCCATCGAACAGACGCCGGGATCGGCAGGTCGAAGCGCTCGGCCAGCTTCCGTGCGCGGGCCGCGACGTCGACGCGTCCACGTCGTTGTTGCCGTGCGATCCGCTCGACGAGATGCGAGACATAGCGCTCTTCGTCGGACTTGGACATCCACGCCGGCATCTGCACCCGTACGACATCGCCGACGAGCGAAGCGGACACCGTCTTCTTCCGCCGCGTCGAGCGGACGACCTCGACGCGAAACGGCAGCGCCATCAGATCTCCGTCGGCACCGTGACGGGCGTGGCGTCGTCGTTCACGAGCAGCACGCGCTCGCCCAGCGCGAGGACGTCGCCGTCGACGTCGAGCCATCTTCCGGCGCCGTTGGCGAGGCGGGCGAACGGCTCGCCCAGGAGTCCCTCGAGCACGTAGATCACGCCGCCGTGAGTGACGACGAGAGCCTCGCCGTCGCCGACCACGAGGTCCACGCGATGGATCGCCTCGAGCACGCGGGCGAGCACCTCGGCGTCGGTCTCCCATCCCGGCGGGCGCCGCAGCTCGGCCTCGCGGCCCGGCGCGAACGTCATGTGTCGGTCCTCCGGCAGGAAGCCCGGATAGCGCTCCTGGATCTCGTGTCGGGTCAGCCCTGACCACTCGCCCGCGTCTCGTTCACGCAGGCCGGGGTCGGCGATCACCGGCCCGACACCGAGACACTCTGCAATGACATCGGCCGTCTCGCGCGCCCGCTGCAGGTCTGAGGCAAAGACCGCGTCCACAGTGCCGATGGCGCGCGCTGCGGCGCGCGCCTGCGCGCGTCCGAGGTCCGTCAGCGGCGGATCTGCTTGCCCTTGCCACCGGCCCACCGCGTTCCATTCCGACTGTCCGTGACGTACGAGCAGCAGCCGGCTGGGCATCTCACGGACGCTACCGTCTGGCCATGGCTCTCCCCATCGACAAGCTCGGCACGCGGTACGACCCCGACACGACGGTGATCGACCCCGAGCGCGCCAAGGCATACGCGGCGGCGACGAACGACGACAACCCGGCCTACGAGTCGGGCAAGTACGCGCCGCCGGTCTTCGGGGTCGTTCCGACCTGGAGCCAGCTGTTGGTCGCGTCGGCCGATGTGATTCCGCCGGAAGCCCTCATGATGATCGTGCACGGCGAACAGGACATGCACTTCCATCAACCTCTCGTGCCGGGCACCGAGCTCACGACGATCGCCGAGGCGTACGCCGTGCGGGTGGGCGGCTCCGGGACGCGCTTCGTCGTCAAGGTGGAGAGTGTCGATGGCGAGAGCCGTCCCGTCCTCACGCAGTACGTCACGGTCTTCGTCCGCGGTATGAGCGACGGTGAATCCGCCGGACCCGACAAGCCCGATCACGACTTTCCGGCGGACGTGCGCGGCAACAAGGTGGCGACGTTCTCCGTCCACGTGGACGACGACCAGACGTTCCGCTATCGCGACGCCTCGGGCGACCAGATGCCCATCCACATCGATGATGCGTTCGCCAAGAGCGTCGGGTTGCCCGGCATCATCGCTCACGGCTTGTGCACGATGGCCATGTGCAGCCAGGCAGTCGTCAAGACGGTGTGCGACGGCGATCCGGCACGCCTGAAGCGGCTCGCTGTTCGATTCGCGTCCAACGTCCTCCCCGGCAACGACGTCGACGTGGACGTGTACGACGCCGGTGAGCGAGATGGAGCTCACGCCTATGCGTTCGAAGCGACCTCGGCGGGAGCCGTCGTCGTGAAGAACGGATGGGCCGAAGTCTCGACGAGCTGACGTCGTCGACCTCATGCCGGTGCTGCGCCTCTTCGCATCCGCTCGAGAAGCAGCCGGCACAGGACGCGAAGAAGTTCCTGGCACCACCGTCGAGCAGCTTCTCGCGAACGCGGTCGAACGGCACGGCGACCACTTCGCGGCCGTGCTCGCGACGTGCCGTGTGTGGGTCAATGGTGAGGAGGTCGACCTCGGCCGCGGTGTTGAGCGAACGCGACGAAGTCGCGGTGCTCCCACCGGTCTCGGGCGGCTGATGGCTACGAAGCGGGCGTCGGCGCCGAGCGACGTCGACGTCCGAGGGGCGCGCAAGGGCTCCAAGCACTCGAGCTCCAAACGTGCCGCGAAGCATCGTCGCTTGCGTGTCGTCTACGACGTGCAGGGTCCGCGTGTACGGCTGGGCGTCGGCTGGCTCCTGCTCGAACTGGTCGCGCTGCTCGGCGGCCATTGGACCATTGCATTGCTTTTCGCGGTCACTGCCGCGATCGCGGCTCTCCAGACAGCGAAGGCGTGGCGCCACGTCCACCGCCATCCTCATCGAGTGACGGCCGGTGTCGGCGCAGCCGCGATCGGGATGGCCGGCGCGGTGACGACGGGACTCGTCGGCGTCGCGATCCTCGCCACCGTCGCTGCCGCGTTCGTCTTCGCGTACGGCGAGCGCGTCGGCGACCCGCTGGTCGACACTGTCGTCGACGCGTCGTACACGGTTCGGTGCGCGCTGTTTCCCGGGTTCGCGGCCGCATGTGTCGCGATCTGCGCGCGCTTCGAGTTCGGAGCCGTCGTCGGGCTCGTCCTCATCGTCGGCGCGTACGAGACGGGCGACTACCTCGTGGGTTCCGGCGCGAGCAATGCCTTGGAGGGGCCGATCGCCGGCATCACTGCCGTGGTGGTGACGACGTTCGCCATCGGCGCGCTCGACATCAAACCGTTCCAGTTCCCGCAGGCGTTCGTCTTCGGTGCGCTCGCGTCCGTGTTGTGTCCCGCGGGACAGTTGGTTGCGTCCGCTGTGCTGCCGTCGAACGCGGCGCAGGCGAGCGCGCTCCGCCGCCTCGACTCGCTCCTCCTGCTCGCGCCCGCGTGGGCGTTCGTCGTCGGGTTGGTGGTCTGAGACCTAGAGGTTCGGGTCCCACTCGGTGTCGCGAGCGGCCTTCAGCTTCTGTGCCACGTCCTCCCAGTCGAAGACGTTCCAGATCGCGGCGAAGAAGTCAGCCTTCACGTTCTTGTACTGCAGGTAGTACGCGTGCTCCCACGCGTCGATGGCGAGCAGCGGCATCGTTCCCTGGCCGTGGTTGCCCTGATGGTCGTAGACCTGCTCGATGATCACCCGCCGGCTGGCCGGGTCCCACGCCGCCAGCGCCCAGCCCGACCCTTGGATCGTCGAGGCTGCCTCGGTCATGTGGCGCTTGAAGTGATCGAACCCGCCGAAGTCGTTCGTGAGCTGCTCGGCCACGTCGCCACTCGGTTCGCCGCCACCGTGTGGCGACAGGTTCTGCCAGAACAGCGAGTGCAGCACGTGCCCGGACAGGTTGAACGCGAGGTCCTTCTGCAGCTTGTTGATCGAGTCGAAGTTGTCGCTGTCCCGGGCAGTCGCCAGCTTGTCGAGCGCGGTGTTGGCACCCTTCACATAGGCGGCGTGGTGCTTGTCGTGGTGCAACTCCATGATCTGGCCGCTGATGTGCGGCTCGAGCGCGCCGTAGTCGTACGGGAGGTCGGGAAGGACATAGATCTCAGCGCCCATTCGATCGTGCTCCTTTCGAGCAAGAGGGGATCTCCTGTTGTCTACCCGCCGATCCGACGGTTCACCCGCTCGCGTCCACGCCGGAGGTATGTTTCGCCAGGTCGCGGACGGTCGTACAGAGAGGACTCGACGTGAAGCTCGCTGTCATCTTCGACAACTTCTTCGAGTCCAACGGCGGGCTCGAGTTCATCGCCCGGTGGCTTCACATCCTCGCCGGCATCGCCTGGATCGGGCTGCTGTACTTCTTCAACTTCGTCCAGACCCCGGCGTTCGCCGAGCTCAGCCCCGGCGCCCGCAACGAGGCGTTCGACAAGCTGACGTGGCGAGCGCTGTGGTGGTTCCGGTGGGCCGCCATGTCCACGTTCCTCTTGGGCTGGTCATGCTCGGGATCTACTCGTCAGACAGTGGCAAGAACGGAACGCCGAACTACCTGTCTCTGAACCACGCCACCGGCGCCAGCATCCTGACCGGTATCCTGTTCGCGGTCACCATGCTCGCCAACGTGTGGATGATCATCTGGCCGAACCAGAAGATCGTCATCGGTTCCGTCCGCCAGCAGCTCGCTGGGGGCGAGGCCGATCCGGAGCAGCCCAACGCCGCCAAGCGGGGCGCCCGCGCGTCACGAGCCAACACCTTCTTCTCGGTCACGATGCTGTGGTTCATGGTGTTCACGACCCACTTCGCCCGCCATACTACGAGGCCAAGGGCGATCTCAACAACGTGGCTCTGTACTGGATCATCGTGATCGTGGTGTGGGCCTTCGTCGAGGCGTCCGCGCTCGGCTACATCGGCGGCCTCGACAACGCGTTCAACAAGGCCGTGTTCGACGACCACCGCCGAACCATCGCCTACGCGTTCGTCTACTGGGCCGTCATCTTCTTCATCGGCTGGGAAGTGCTCCTGAAGAACGTGTGACGCCGCAGCAGGCTCAGCTGACGACCAGGTTGGCCTGCATGCCCGGCGGCGCGGTGGCCGGGTATGTCGCAGTAGATCTGATAGGTGCCCGGCTGGAGTTGTGCGGTGCCGATCTCGCTCTGACCCTTGCTCGTGACCTGGAGCTTGTTGAACTCCGGATGTCCGTCGATGACCAACGTGTGCGTCAGGCTGCCGTCGTTGACGTAGCCGATCTTGACCTCGCCGGCCTTGGCCGTGGCCGTGTACTCGGTCTTGTCGAACCGAAGCGTGTCCTTCGCGTGGACCGTGACATCTGCTCCTGCCACCGGACCGCTCGTGGACGACCCGCCACTGCAGGCGCCCAGAGGAAGTGCGATCAGGACGACCGCGACCGCCGTACGGATCAGCATGCGCATGGTTCCGCACGTTACGAGCCGTTGGTGCCGAGGGGCGAAACGAGCGACACTGCGCCGACCGGCGTTGCAGCGCGCTCGCGATTGGCTCGCTGCCGCTCGCGACGGTCGCGTACCCTGAAATCGTGGTCGCCGATCTCGAGACGCGTATGCGCGAGTTGGGCGAGTTCATTCGGGATCAGCGGCGAGTCGGCCATCTGTCGCTGCGCAAGCTGTCCGAGATGGCCGGCATCTCGAATCCCTACCTCAGCCAGATCGAGCGCGGCATGCGCAAGCCCTCTGCCGAGATCCTCCAGCAGATCGCCCGCGCCCTCGAGATCTCCTCCGAGACGCTTTACGTGCAGGCCGGCATCCTCGATCCTCGGGACACCGAATTCGACCTCGTCGGCGACATTCGGCGCGACCCACACATCAACGAAGACCAGAAGAAGACGTTGATCCGCATCTACGAGTCGTTCAAACACGAGAACACTGCGGGACCTGCCGACGAGGAACTGACCGTCTCCCGGTAGCCTTCGAAACGTCGTGCGCACGCTGGCCGTCCTCTCCCTGCACACGTCCCCTTTGGCACAGCCCGGAACGGGCGACAGCGGGGGCATGAACGTGTACGTGCGCGAGCTCGTGTCGTCGCTGGCGCAGGCCGGAGTGGCGTGCACGGTGTACACACGGCGCTGGCGCGACGACCTCGCCGACGTCGTCGACGTCGAGCCCGGCTTCCGAGTCGTCCACGTCGACGCCGGTCCGCTACGACGTCGCCAAGGATCGGCTACCCGAGCTCGTGGACGAGTTCACCGACGGGGTCCTCGCCGAGTTGCGGCACACGGACGACGTCGACGCCATCCACGCCAACTACTGGCTCTCGGGTGTCGCAGGCCACCGGCTCAAGCACGCAGCTCGACGTTCCGCTCGTGTCGACGTTCCACACGCTCGCCCGCGTCAAGGCGGAGACGGGCGATCCGGAGCCGGAGCGCCGGGTCCAGGCCGAGCACCGACGTGATGGATTGCTCCGACGCCATCACCGCGTCCTGTACCGCCGAGGCACAGCAGCTCGTGTCGCTGTACGGCGCGGCGCCCGAACGCATCCAGCTCGTCCCTCCGGGCGTGATCCACGCCTTCTTCTCGCCGGGCGACCGCTACGGGGCTCGCAAGGCGCTCGGGTACGGGCTCGACGGGTCGCCGATGCTGCTGTTCGTCGGCCGCATCCAACCGCTCAAGGGACTCGATGTCGCGATCGGCGCGCTCGGCGAGCTCCGCGACGAGCGCGCACAGCTCGTCGTCGTCGGCGGGCCGAGCGGGCCCGACGGTGAGGCGGAAGAGGCGAAGGCCTTGCGACTCGCCGACGAGCTCGGCGTGGCCGACCGCATTCGATGGGTCGAGCCGCAGCCGCACCATCTCCTCGCGACGTACTACCGCGCCGCCGACGTGTGTGTCGTCCCGAGCCGGTCCGAGTCGTTCGGCCTCGTCGCGCTCGAGGCCGCGGCGTGCGGCACGCCGGTCGTGGCGGCCGCCGTCGGCGGTCTGCGGACGCTCGTCGAGCACGGCGAGACCGGCTACCTCGTGGAGGAGCGCGCAACCCGAGGCGTTCGCTCGCGCCGTCGACGCGCTGCTCGTCGACCCTGCGAAGGCTCGAGTCGATGAGCGAAGCGGCTGCGACGCGGGCGCGCGGTTACACGTGGTCGACGACGGCAGCGCGCCTGCGGCGCCTCTACGCCGACCTCACCGTCGCGTCGACCGGTCGACTGCACCGCCTGAGCCGAGCTGTGACCGAGCACGCGTACACCGAGGTCGAGCTCGACGCCCTCGCGCGAACGCATCGACGCGTGGGCGCAGCGCCAGCGGCTCGAGAACCCGACGATCGCCGCGGTCGATCGCGACCCGGGCGCACGGCGCTGGTTCGTGCGCATGAAGGGCGAGCAGAAGGACACGTTCACGATCTGGTTCACGCTCGGCCAGCGCACGCTGCACTACGAGACGTACGTGATGCCGGCGCCGGAGGAGAACCACGAGCAGTTCTACGAGCACCTGCTGCGCCGCAACCTGAGGCTGTACGGCGCCGCCTTCGCGATCGGCGAGGAGGACGCGGTGTTCCTGATCGGCCAGATCTCGAACGAGGCCATCGACGACGACGAGCTCGACCGCGTCCTCGGTTCGCTCTACGCGTGGGTCGAGCAGTTCTTCCGTCCGGCGCTGCGCATCGGGTTCGCGTCGCCGTTTCGCGAGGCTGACGTCTCTCATTGCATCTCATGTATTTCAATCTAAGGTCTGACCCGAGCTCGGAGCGGCGCCCGGCCGCCCATCGGGGAAGGGGCGGTCCGGTCGTCGCTTCGGGCTCCCAGCTACGGTTGGTGCGAAGATGCGACCGACGGAGCGCCAGCCGAGGAGCGGACGCACGGCCTGCGGGGCCGGGACACGCCGACGGTGAAGCTCCTCCTCGTCGGTGGCGGTCGGATGGGGGAGGCGCTGCTCACCGGCTTGCGGGCGTCCGAATGGGCGGAGCCCGAGGACCTCGCCGTCGTCGAGAAGCTGTCCGAGCGGCGCGAGGTGCTCGAGAGCCAGTTCCCGGGCGTCGTGATCGCGGCCGACTTCGTCGCGGCAGCGGGAGCTGTCGTCGCCGTCAAGCCGAACGACGTCGAGGCGGCCTGTTCCGCGGTCGCCGAGGCGGGCTGCGAGCGCGTGCTGTCGATCGCCGCAGGCGTCACGTTGGGCCGCCTGCAGGCCGCCGTTGGGCGGTGACATCCCCGTCGTGCGGGCGATGCCGAACACGCCCGCGCTGGTCGGAGCGGGGGCGGCGGCCATCGCCGGCGGCGCAACCGCGACCGACGACGACCTTGCATGGGCCGAGTCGATCCTCGCCGCCGTCGGCACGGTTGTCCGGCTGCCCGAGCACCTGCTCGACGCCGTGACGGGGCTGTCGGGGTCGGGCCCCGCCTACGTCTTCCTGGTGGCAGAGGCGCTTGATCGAGGCCGGCGTGCTCGTCGGCTTGCCCCGTGACGTCGAGCGCGGCGCTGGCCACGCAGACGTTGCTCGGCGCCTCCCGGCTGTTGACCGAGACCGGCGATACGCCGGAGGCCTTGCGGGCCATGGTGACGAGCCCCGGCGGAACGACCGCCGCCGGCCTGCGGGTGCTCGAGTCGGCAGGCGTCCGGGCCGCGTTCCTCGACGCCGTCAGCGCGGCAACCGAGCGTTCGAAGGAGCTCGGCCAGACCTGATCGCCCCCTCACCTGCGCCCCTGACAACACCAGCAACAGGGGCCTACAGTTCCCCCAGCGGAGGAAGGGGTTTCCCATGGCGCAGTCGCGACGCGCGGCGCGGTTCTTGACCGTGCACGAAGTCGCGGACCTGCTTCGAGTGTCGACGATGACGGTGTACCGGTTGATCAAGGGCGGCGATCTGCTCGCCGTCCGCGTCGGCAAGTCGTACCGAGTGCGCGAGGACCACCTCGACGCCTTCATCGCCAACCAATACACACAAGCCGGGTAGGAGCCGACCGGTCGGAGCCGGTACCGTCGTCCGTTCGATGGGCCGCCGGTACGACACGATCACCTTCCTGTCCGACTACGGCCTCGCCGACGAGTTCGTCGGCGTCGTGAAGTCGGTCATTCGATCGATCGCCCCGGAGGCGCTCGTCATCGACCTCACACACGAGATCGAGCCGCACGACGTTCGCGGCGCGGGTCTCGACGCTCGCCCGCAGCGCCCAGTACCTCGCGCCGGGCGTGGTCCTCGCCGTCGTCGATCCGGGCGTCGGCAGCGACCGGCGCGCTGTCGCGATCGAGGTCGGCGACGGCCAGTCGGTGCTCGTGGGGCCGGACAACGGCTTGCTCGCGGCCGCCGTCGCGATGGTCGGTGGCGCCGACCGCGCCGTCGCGCTCACCAATCCCGACTACCAGTTGCCGGCGCCCGGTCCGACCTTCGCCGGGCGCGACGTATTCGCGCCGGCGGCCGCGCATCTGTGCAACGGCGTCGACCTGGATGCGCTCGGCGAGCCGGTGGATCCCGCCAACTTGTTGCCGGGTCTGCTGCCGGTGACCCGCGACGAAGACGGCGCCATCGTCGCCGAAGTGCTGTGGATCGACCGTTTCGGCAACGCGCAGCTCAACGTCGATCCGGACGAGGTCACCGGCTTCGGCGATCGCGTGCGTGTTCGGTTCGCCGAGACGAAGCGCACTGCTGTTCGTGCGGACAGCTACGCCGCGCTGCGCACCGGCGAGATCGGCCTCGTCGTCGACTCGTACGGACTGTTGTCGATCGCCGTCGACCGAGGATCCGCTGCGGACCAGCTCGGGCTGCACGCAGGCGATCCGGTGACACTCGAGTCGTTCGAGGGTCCGGTGTTGCAGTTGCGCGCGTGTCAGCGAAGCGGAGCCCGACTCGTGAGGAAGGGAACCACGATCGCGCTCGCGGTGCTGTTGATCCTCATCTTCGGCGCGGCGATCGTGCAGTTCGTGTTCCTCGCTCGCTGAGCTCGGTCGGTTCACATTCGAGCTGCGAGCTGGTCCCGCGTGAATCGCTTCGCGCCGCGTGCGCACAACCAGATGGCGACGACCCACAAGACCGCACCGATGGCGATGGCCACCGGCATCGCGACCAGCAGCAGCCCCGAGGCCTGCCCGACAACGAGAAAGATCAGAGGCAGGATCACCGCGCCGCCGAGCTGGTTCGCCTCTTGCGACGTGCGCGCGCGTACAGACACACGCACCATGACGCCGAGCCCGAGCGCGGCAACCGCAGGCGCGACCCAGACGATCATCACCATCCACAGGCGCGTCGGCACGAAGATTCGGTGCATCACGGGCCACGCGACGGCATTCGAGACGATGGCGAAGCAGACGAAGCCGGTCCACGAGAGCAACACCGACGGTATGTAGGCAGTGAGCAACTTGGCGATGAACAGATCGCGCTCTGCGAGCGGAAGGTGCAGCAGTGTCTCGAGCGTCTTGCGCTCCTTCTCGCCGGCGAACGCGTCGGCGGCGAGCACTGCCGACACCATGAGGGGGACGAGCAGGAACAGCGGCGCGAGCAGGTAGCCGTTCACCAGCACGACCAGCTGTTGGCGGACCGGCAGCCGAAGGATCGGCTTTGCGACGTCACCCGGGAGGTTCGACAGGAAGCGTGAGATGTCGAAGTGCGTCTGCGCCCGCGCCGCGTAGCCGATGATCGTCGGCAGCACGACCAGCATCAGGAACGGGACGATCAGCATCGGGAGGACGATCGGCTTCGAGCGCCGAATGGCGGCGAGGTCCTTGCCCATGACGGCCCGAACCGCTGTCCAGTTGATCGGCTCGCGGCTGCGCCTAGCCATCCGCCCGGTCCTTTCGGAACTTCGCTTCGATGGCGAAGTACACGTCTTCGAGTGTGGGTGTCCGCGGAACGGCGCCGTACACCGGTACCTCCCGGCCGACCAGCATCGCCACGACCGACGCCAGAGCCTCACGGTCGCGAACGCGCACTCGCAGGCCGTCCGAGGTCGACTCGGCCGCCTGGACGCCGTCGAGGTCCACGAGCAGCGCGACGGTCCGATCCTCCGCGGGCGCGCCGAGATCGAGGTCGGCGTCGAGACCGTCCCACAGCTGCGCGGCGAGCTCGTCCGTTCGCCCGTAGGCGTGGAGCTGGCCGTGGTCCAACACGGCCATGCGGTGCGCGAGCCGACCGGCTTCAGCGAGGAAGTGGGTGCAGAGCACGACCGTGCGTCCGCGTTCGGTCGCCAGCGATCCGATCAAGTCGATGACCTCGCGCGTCGCGGTCGGGTCGAGACCCGACGTCGGCTCGTCGAGGAACAGCACTTCGGGATCGTGAAGCAGCGCACGAGCCAGCGCGAGACGTTTCCGCTGGCCGGTGGAGAAGCCCAGAACCTTGTCGTTGGCCCGGTCGATCATGCCGAACTCGCCCGAGGAGCTCGTCCACACGGTCGACACCCTGCCGGCCGCGCAGTCCTCGGATCTGGGCGACGAAGGAGAGGTTCTCGCGGGCGGTCAGGCGGTCATCGAGCCCGGCGTTCTCGGTCAGGACGCCGGTGCGCTGGCGCAGCTCCTCGCCGTCGGCGACAGGATCGAGGCCGAGCACGCGGGCGCCGCCGCGATCGGGCCGCAACACGCCGTTGAGGAGGCGCACCGTCGTCGTCTTGCCCGCTCCGTTCGGACCGAGCAGGGCGAGCACTTCCCCCGCCTCCAGCTCGAATGTCAGGCCGTCGAGCGCCACGTTCCCGCCGAAGCTGCGGGTGAGGTCGTGCGCCTCGATCGCCGAAGTCACAGGGAACAGTGTGACGTGTCTGCGCGAACAGGGCTCACGGCTCCGCTGATCCTCGATCCCGGGTTGCCCTTTCGTCGCCGGCGGAGGAAGTATCAGCGTCCTCTGAACCTGGCCAGCGTTCTCGACCGACATCCCGACGACGACGTGGCGCTGCTCAGCCGCGGCCGCACGACCACCTACCGGGCGTTGCGTGAGCAGGTCGCGGGCCTTCGAGCGGGGTTCGTCGGCCTCGGCCTCCAGCCCGGCGATCGTGTCGGCATCCTGTGCGGCACCAACTGGTACTTCGTCGCGGCGTACTTCTCCGCGCTCGGCGCCGGCCTCGTCGCCGTTCCGCTCAATCCCGCCAGCCCGGCGCGAGAGCTCGAGAACGAGCTCGGCGAGGTCGGTGCGCGAGCCGTCGTCGTCGCTCCCGCCGGGTTCTCCTCGCTGTCTCGACTCGATCGATCCAGGCTTCCCGCGCTCGAGTTCTGCATTGTCACCGACAACGTCGACACGCCGAGAGGTGTGCTGCTCGACGACCTCCTCGCCACCGAGCCTTCGGTACCGGCGCTGGAGCGGGACGACGACGATCTGGCCGTTCTGATGTTCACTAGCGGGACGGCGGGCTTTCCGAAGGCCGCGATGCTCACGCATGGCAACCTGCGTTCGAACATCGAGCAGATGCAGGCGAACGAGGCGCGCGCGCAGACGGCCGCCGACGTCAGCCTCGGTGTGCTGCCGCTGTCGCACATCTTCGGGCTCAACGTCGTGCTCGGGGTTTCCCTGTACGCGGGGTCGCGCATCCTGCTCATCGAGCGCTTCGATCCGACGTCCGCGCTCGAAGCCGTGCAGCGTCACGGTGTCACGATCCTTCCGGGCGCTCCGGGGATGTGGACGGCGTGGGCGTCGCTGGCCGACGTAGCAGACGACGCATTCGCATCCGTGCGGATCGCCGCTTCGGGCGCGGCGAAGCTCCCGCTCGAGGTGGGCGAGACCTTCAAGCGCCGGTTCGGCGTCGTGATCACCGAGGGCTACGGGCTCACCGAAGCCTCGCCGGTCGTGACGACGTCTGTCGGCGGGCAGGAGAAGCCCGGTTCGATCGGCGCCCCGCTGCCGGGTGTGCGTGTGCGCCTCGTCGATGGCGAGGGCGACGACGTGTTGGTGGGCGACCCCGGTGAGATCTGGGTTGCCGGCCCGAACGTGTTCAAGGGCTACTGGAACGACGAGGAGGCCACGGCCGCCGCACTCACCGAGGACGGGTGGCTACGCACGGGAGACGTCGCGGTCGTCGACGACGACGGACAGTTGTTCCTCGTCGACCGGGTGAAGGACCTGATCATCGTGTCGGGGTTCAACGTCTTCCCGGCCGAGGTGGAGTCCGTGCTGCTCGAACATCCCGCGATCGAGGCATGCGGTGTGATCGGCGTTTCGCATCCGTACACAGGCGAGGCGGTCAAGGCGTACGTGGTCGTCGCGCCGGGCCGGTCGGTCGAGGAGGACGAACTGATCGCCTTCTGCGCCGAGCGCCTCGCCCGGTACAAGTGCCCCGAGAAGATCATGTTCGTGGACGAGATCCCGCTCGGCAACACCGGCAAGGTCCTCCGCCGCACGCTGACCTGACGCTGTCGCCGGGGCTGCTTCCCCGCGCACATTGTCGACTGACCCACGGATTCGCGTGGCTCAGTCGACACAGAATCGAGTTGTGCCGGATCTGTGTCGACAAGGCCACGGTTTCGGTGGCTGAGTTGACACAGAGCCCCGGTCGACGGTGGACGCGATCCGTCACGGTCGCGCGGTCCGGCCGGCAAGCTCCTCCGCCGCACGCTGACCTGACGTAGCGACTTGACGGCCGATGTCCGGTGCGGTCGGCGAGGGAAGCGCCAGCGACGAGCCGACAGCACGTACGAGCGACCCGTAGGGGAGCGAGTTCGTGTCGAAATACGGTCAGGCGGCCTCGACCACTCGTACGGCGGGGCGGCGGGGAGCGTTCGTGAGCAGGAAGCCGGCGAACAGCACGGTGATGCCGATGACGAGGGACACGGCGAAGCCGTCCATCTCGTCGAGGACCGAGTTGAGGAGGCCACCCGCGCCCAGGATGAGCGTCCCGAACGCGATGAGAGCGTTCGCGCCGGCCAAGCGTCTGGTCGACCGGCGCCGGGCGAGCCGGATCGCGCTCCACACCGCACCGCCGACGATGACGACGGACGCAACCCCCGAACCACCCGCGGCCAGGATCCGGGGGAGCGGCCCGAACACGTCACTGCCCTGCGGCAGCGTGTCGGCGACGATCGGGCCGGTGAGTGGAGCCACGACGATCACACCTGCGCTGAAGGCGGCGAAGACGTGGACTCCGGTCGCCACCCGTCGGGCCACGTGCAGCGGCGAGAGCAGGTAGATCGTGCCGAGCGCCAGGTAGGGCACGTTGACGATGGCGCCGAACAGGTAGAAGAGCCGGAACCAGACACCGTTCCACCCGAACGCCGCGCCTCCCCACAGCGCCAACGACGCAGCCGAGAAGAGGAACAGCGCCACGGTCCAGGCGCCCTCATGGGGCTTGCGCCGGTCGATCCATCGCTCGAGGGTGGACAGCGCAAACGCGAGCGCCAGCAGCGCTGCCGAGGCCGCCAAGGCGAGGTGCAGGTTCATCCTCCGGGCATTTTGCTCCCTTCGAACGCCCATCCGTCTGCGCGAAGCTTGTGAACTTGTGCGCTCACCCATAGCATCCAAGCGATGACCGAGCGGGGACGGCGACGGATCCCGGATGCCACGGTGGCGCGCCTGCCCGTCTACCTGCGCAGCCTGCTCGAGATCGAAGGCGAGTCGACCACCGTGTCGTCCGAGCGGCTCGCCGAACTGGCCGGCGTCAATGCCGCCAAGGTGCGCAAGGACCTGTCCTACCTGGGCTCGTACGGCACGAGGGGCGTTGGCTACGACGTCGAGTACCTGCTGTTCCAGATGAGCCGCGAGCTCGGCCTGACCCAGCACTGGCCCGTCGTCATCGTCGGGATCGGGAACCTGGGCCACGCCCTCGCCAACTACGACGGGTTCGGTGCCAGCGGCTTCCACGTCGTCGCCATCGTCGACGCCGACCCGGCCAAGGTCGGCCAGCGCGTGGGCGGCAGCGAGATCCGCCCCCTCAGCGAGCTCGACGAGATCGTGCGGTCCAACGAGATCGCCATCGGGATCATCGCCACCCCGGCGATCGCTGCGCAGGACGTGGCCGACCGGCTCGTTGCGGCCGGGGTCACGTCGATCCTCAACTTCGCGCCGGCGGTCCTCACCGTGCCGAAGGGTGTCTCGCTCCGCAAGGTCGACCTCGCAGTGGAGCTGCAGATCCTGAGCTTCCACCAGCAGAGGCGAGGCACGGGCAAACCCGTCGCCAGCGCGCCCGACGGAACCGGCGACTCGGCGGCGCCCTTCGCTCTCGCCGATTAGGCGATGCCGGTCGAAGAGCCCCTCTACCCGGTCAACCTTCGCCTGCAGGACGTGCGGTGCCTCGTGGTGGGCGGTGGTCACGTGGCGCTCGGCAAGGTACGTGGACTGCTCGACGCACGAGCCGACGTCACCGTCGTCGCACCCGAACTGGTGGACGAGCTCGACGAGCTGGGCCGCGCCGGCGAGATCACGGTCGAGCGGCGCGCGTACGAACGGGGCGAGGCGTCGGGCTACCGCCTGGCCATCACCGCCACGGGTGATCCGGGGGTCGACGGCGCCGTGTTCGAGGATGCAGACGCGGCCGGCGTGTGGATCAACGCGGCGGACGACCCGGCGCACTGTTCGTTCACGGTGCCGGCCCGCGTCCGCCGTGGGGCGCTGCTGGTGACGTTCGCCACAGGGGGACAGAGCCCGGCGCTGGCCGCGTGGCTGCGCGAGCGCTTCGACGCCGAGCTCGGTCCCGAGTACGAGCAGCTTCTCGCGATGCTCGCCGAGGCGCGAGCCGATCTGGTCGCGCGTGGGCAACCCACCGAGCACCCTGGTTGGAAACGCGCGCTCGATTCGGGAATGCTTGAGATGATCCGCGAGGGGCACCTCGCCGAAGCCAAGGAGCGCCTTCAGGCGTGTCTGTCGTCGTCATCGGACTGAATCACCGCACAGCACCACTCGAGCTGCTCGAGCGGACGGCGATCGACGATGCCCGCGTCCCGAAGATCCTTCACGACCTGTGCGCGCGGCAGCACTTGTCGGAGGCCGTCGTCCTGTCCACGTGCAATCGCACCGAGGTCTACGCGGTGGCGGAGCGGTTCCACGCCGGCTACGAGGACGTGCGGAACTTCTTCGCCGACTTGTCATTCCTTCCGCCGGACGAATTCGCCGGCCATTTGTACGTCCATTACGACGATGCGGCGGTGAGCCACCTGTTCTCCGTGGCCGCTGGACTCGACTCCGCGGTTTTGGGCGAGAGCGAGATCCTCGGTCAGGTCGGCGCGGCATGGGACCTCGCTCGTGCCGAAGGCGCCACCGCCTCGTCGCTCAACCTGCTCTTCCGCCACGCGCTCGAGGTCGGGAAACGGGTCCGCACCGAGACGGGCATCGGACGCGGCATCACATCGGTGGCACAAGCGGCCGTTGCGATGGCGACCGACCGTCTGGGCACGCTGACCGGCCGCCGTGTCCTGTTGCTCGGCGCCGGTGACATGGCCGAAGCCATGGCGGTGGCGATCGGATCAGCGGGTGACGTGGACATCGTGGTCGCCAATCGCACGTGGGAAACTGCGAAGGCGTTCGCTGCCCGCTTCGAAGGGCGAGCCGCGCGCCTGTCCGATCTCCCGGCAGAGCTCGCGCGGACCGACGTCCTGCTCACGTCGACGGGCGCGACGAACATCATGCTCGAGCACGTCGACCTCACGACGGCCATGGCGAGGCGCAACGGCCTGCCGCTGCTGATCGTCGACATCGCCATGCCCCGTGACGTCGACCCGTCCGCCGGTGACATCGACGGCGTCACGCTGCTCGACATGGACGACCTGCGCCGCTTTGTCGATGCTGGCGTCGCGGAGCGCTACCGCGAGGGCGCCAAGGCGCGCGCGCTGATCGAAGACGAGCTGGCTCGTTACCGCACGCTCACGACCGCTCGCGAAGCGGCGCCGCTGGTCACGTCCTTTCGAGATCGCGCGGAGTCGATCCGCCGCGGCGAGCTCGAGCGCATGGACGGACGACTCGCCGGGCTCGACGATCGCCAGCGCGCCGCCGTCGAAGCATTGACGAAGGGGATCGTCGCGAAGCTGATCCACGATCCGACCGTGCGGCTCAAGGATGCGTCGGGCACCGCAAAGGGCGATCGTCTCGCGGAAGCGCTGCGCGACCTGTTCGACCTTTGACCCTTCGCGTGGCGACGCGCGGCAGCGCGCTGGCCCGCTGGCAAGCCGACCATGTCGCGTCGTTGGTTCGCGCCATCGACGACAGCATCGACGTCGAGCAGGTGATCGTCGACACGACCGGCGATCGCCGGCAGGACGTCGAGATCTGGCAGATGGGCGGCAAGGGTGTGTTCGTCAAGGAGGTCCAAGCTGCGGTGCTCGCCGGGCGCGCTGACATTGCCGTGCATTCGGCCAAGGACCTTCCGTCGCGACAAGTCGACGGGCTCGTTCTGGCGGCGGTACCGGAGCGAGGGGAAGTCCGCGACGCATTGGTGGGTTCGACGCTCGAGGCGATCCGCGCGGGAGGCCGCGTGGCCACGGGCTCGGCCCGGCGCCGTTCGCAGCTCGCCGACCGCCGGCCCGACCTCACGTTCGCCAACCTGCGGGGCAACATCCCGACACGACTCGAGCGAGCCTCCGAACACGACGCCGTCGTTGTCGCGGCGGTAGCGCTCGAGCGTCTCGGACGCTCGGAAGCCGTGGCCGAGTTGCTGCCGACCGATGTGATGCTTCCTCAAGTGGGGCAAGGCGCGCTCGCCGTCGAATGTCGCGAGGACGACGACGAACTGCGACACCTGCTTGCCGGCGTCGAACATGGACCGAGCCGCAGATCGGTCGACGCCGAGCGGGCGTTCCTCGAAGAGCTCGGTGGGGACTGCGATCTTCCCGCCGGCGCACTCGCACATGTGGACGACGACGAGCCGGCGTACCTCGAGATCGAAGGCCTCCTCGCGTCGCTCGACGGCCGCATCATCCTGCGCCACCGCGAGCGCGGCACCGATCCGGTCGCAGCCGGTCGGGCGGTCGCAACGCATCTGCTCGATGGTGCCGGAGGTCGCGAGGTGTTGCTCGCATGAAGGTGTTCGCGTCTTCGGCGTTCCCCGGCCACGCAGGCCGATTCTGGCCGCTCCTCCGCTGGCGCTCCGTCGCTCGCATTTGCTTCTGGGTGGCCACGTGACGGTGTTCCTGCGGGGGCGGCGCCCCCGGACCCCATCGCCGTCCGGCTCGCTGGCGCTCGCCCGTCCGGCCGGTCATGAGTTGCGCTCATGACCGTGTTCCTCGTCGGCGCGGGGCCTGGAGATCCCGGTTTGCTCACGGTCCGCGGTGCCGAGGTGTTGAGACGGGCGGACGTCGTCGTGTACGACCGTCTGTCCGTCGCCAGCCTGCTGCGCCTCGCGCCTTCGCATGCGGAGTTGGTGTCGGTCGGGAAGGCACCCGGCCGGGTCGAGATGTCGCAGGCCGACATCAACGCGCTGCTCGTGGAGCGAGGCAAGGAAGGCGTGTGCGTCGTCCGGCTCAAGGGTGGCGATCCCTTCGTGTTCGCCCGCGGAGGCGAGGAAGCAGCAGCCCTGCTCGACGCGGGCGTGCCGTTCGAAGTGGTCCCCGGCATCACGTCGGCCATCGCGGTGCCTGCCTATGCGGGTATCCCGTTGACGCTCCGCCATTCCTCGACCTCGTTCACCGTCGTCACCGGACACGAGGATCCTTCGGTCGGTGAGCCGGGCACCGTCGACTGGGACGCACTCGGACGGGTCGGCGGGACGATCGTCGTGCTCATGGGAGTGGCTCGCATCGGCCAGATCGCCGAGCGACTGCTGGCGAGCGGGCGCGCGCCCGACACCCCCGTCGCTGCCATCACGTGGGGCACTCGACCGGAACAGCGAACCGTGCGTGCCACGCTGGCGACGATCGCCGGTCAGCCGCTCGCCCCGCCCGCGACCATCGTCATCGGCGAGGTGGCCGCGCTCGACCTCGCGTGGTTCGAGACTCGTCCGCTCTTCGGTCGCCGTGTCGTCGTGACCCGTGCGCGCGAGCAAGCATCCGAGCTCACCGGGCGCCTCGAGGCGCTCGGCGCAGATGTGATCGAGCTGCCGGCGATCGACATCGAAGATCCGGATGACGGCGGTGCTGCCCTCCGGCGAGCAGCGAACGGCATTCACAACTACGACTGGCTGGTCCTCACTTCAGCCAACGGCGCGCGGCGTCTTCTGGCCGAGCTGCGCGACGCGCGTTCGTTGGGCGGCGTGAAGGTGGCTGCGATCGGTCCGGGAACGGCAGACGCGTTGCTGCGAGGGAACGTGCGCGCCGATCTCGTTCCGGATCGCTTCGTCGCCGAAGCGTTGTTGGACGCGTTTCCGTCGCCGCCCGGTGACCGCACTGGTCGCGTGCTCCTGGCGCGAGCTGCAGTCGCACGTGACGTGTTGCCGGAAGGTCTGCGCGAGCGCGGCTGGACGGTCGACGTCGTCGACGCGTACAAGACCGTTGCTGCAGCGCCGTCGCGAGAACAGGTCGAGGCTGCCGCCACTGCCGATCTGATCACGTTCACGTCTTCGTCGACCGTCGAGCGGTACCTGGAAGTCGCGCGACGCGAGGACATCCCCGCGAAGGTCGCCTGCATCGGTCCCGTCACCGCGGCTACGGCTCGCGCTCATGGTCTGCGTGTCGACATCGAGGCGCAAGTGCACTCCATCGAAGGGCTCGTCGACGCCATCGTGAGCCACTTCGACGACGAATGATCATTCGTAGGTTGCCGGCGATGTCCGTGACGCTGGCCATCCTCGGGGCCTGTACGAGCGGCGCTTCACCGGCGCCGCAGACCACCGCCGCGACGGTGACCGCGCCTCCTGCTCCTGATCCGTCCGAGCCGGCGGTCTCCACATCGACGACGCTGCCGAGCCCGGAGGCCGAGCCCAACCAGGACATCCGCACGATCGTCCCGGGCGTCCTGACGATCGGGACGGAGGCTCTGATCCCGCCGTGGTACGTCGGTTCGACGCCGGCATCGGTCACCGCGGGCTTCGAGTTCGACATGGCCAAAGCGATGGCGGCGCGTTTGGGCATCCCGTCGGTCCAGGTCATCGTGACACCGCTCGTGACGCTCCTGAGCGGTCAGGACTGCAAGTGCGACCTGATGCTCAGCGAGGCCCTGGTCACCGACAACCGGGCCCGCACGGCGGATTTCACGGAGCCGTACCTGACCGTGGACCAGGCCGTTCTCGTCCGCTCCGGCGTGTCGATGGCGAACGTCGAGCAGGGACGCTCGCTCCGATGGGGTGTGGCGTTGAAGAACAGTGCGGGAGTCGACGTGCTCGCAAAGCGCGTCAAGCCGACGACCGCGCCGCTGACCCTCGTCGACGAGAGCGACGGCATCCAGCGTGTGGCCGACGGCAGGCTCGACGCGATGATCATGGACACTCCCAACGCCCTCGCCGCCGCGGCGGAAAACCCGGCGCTCGCCGTCGCGGGTCAGATGCGGACCGGACAGTTGTACGCGGGCGTGTTGGCACTCGGGTCGCCGAACACCGCGGCACTGAACGATGCGATCGGCAACATGCGCGACGACGGCACGATCGCGCTCTTCCTCCGCCACTACTTCGGCGTGAACCCCGCCGACGTCCCCGAGATCCCTTCGTGACGACCCCCCTGATCGAATGTTGGTGCGATTGTGGGGCCAGAGCCCCACAATCGACCCGAAGTTCGCCGTGACGACGACCCGTGCGGTGGTCTTCGATTTCGACGGCCTCATCTGCGACACCGAGACGAGCGCGTTCGAGACGGCGCGTGCGATCTACGAGGAGCATGGCGTCGACCTCACCATCGAGCAGTGGCAGGACCGGATCGGCACGCACGGACGGCCCTGGTACGCGGATCTCGAAGCGGCCGTCGGAACGTTGTCCGATCGAGAGGCCGTCGTCGAACGACGCCGGCTCGCGCACCACGAGCAGGTGCGGGCCGAAGCAGCGATGCCGGGCGTGGAGTCATTCGTCGTCGAGGCGTCCGACTCGGGACTGGCGTTGGCCGTGGCGTCGAGCTCGTCCGTGGGATGGGTCAGCGAGCACCTCGACCGGCTCGGCCTGCTCGATCGCTTCTCGGTCCTGTCGTGCGCGAACGACGACGTGCCCGCGAAGCCCGATCCGGAGGTGTACCGGCTCGCCGTCGCCCGGCTCGGTGTCGCGCCCCGCGAAGCGACTGCGTTCGAGGACTCGCCGAACGGAATCGCAGCCGCACGCGCCGCCGGCCTGCGATGCATCGCGGTCCCGAACCGGATGACCGAAGGACTCGATCTCTCGGCTGCCGACGCCGTGGTGAGCAGCTTCGCCGAGCTCGCGGTCGATCGGCTCGACGCGTTGCTGGACCGTTAGCCTTCCGTCGATGGCATTTCCCCAGCGGCGGTTGCGGCGGTTGCGCCGCACCCCGGCTCTCCGCCGGATGACCGCGGAGACCCGGGTGTCCGTCGACGATCTGATCGCCCCGCTCTTCGTCCGTGAGGCGATCGACCAGCCCCAACCGATCCCGTCGCTGCCCGGGGTGGTGCAGCACACCCGCGAGTCGCTGCGGAAGGAAGTCGCGGGGCTTGCCGCGCTCGGGATCCCGGGCGTGATCTTGTTCGGCGTGCCCGCGAGCAAAGATGCCGAAGGATCAGGTGCATGGGATCCGAACGGCATCGTCCAACTGGCCCTGCAGGATCTCCGCCAAGAGGTCGGCGACGAGCTCGTGCTGCTCGCCGATCTCTGTCTGGACGAGTACACCGATCACGGCCATTGCGGGGTGCTCCTCGACGATGCGGCGTCCGGCGGTGGCGCCACCGTCGACAACGACGCCACGATCGAGCTGTACGGACGTGTTGCTGTCGCGCAAGCCGAGCCGGGCGCGGACATCGTGGCGCCGAGCGGGATGATGGACGGCCAGGTCCTCGCCATCCGCGAGGCGCTCGACGAGGAAGGCTTCGACAGCGTGGCGATCCTCGCCTACGCCGCGAAGTACGCATCGGCGTTGTACGGACCGTTCCGTGACGCGGTCGACGTGACGATCGTCGGCGGTGGCAATCGTCGCGACTACCAACAGGACCCTCGAAACGCTCGTGAGGCCTTGGAGGAGATCCGTGCAGACCTCGCCGAGGGCGCGGACATGGTCATGGTCAAACCCGCGCTCGCGTATCTCGACGTGATCGCACGCGCTCGCGCAGAGGTCGATGTTCCGCTCGCGGCCTATCACGTCTCCGGTGAGTACGCGATGGTGATGGCGGCCGCCGCGAACGGATGGATCGACGGTCCCGCGGTCGCGCTCGAACACGTTTCGGCGATCAAGCGGGCAGGCGCAGACGTGATCCTCACCTACTTCGCCCGTTCCTTGGCGGAGTCGCTTGCGGGGAACTGACGTGCCGACGAACGAGGAGTTGTTCGCCCGCGCGCAGCAGGTGATCCCCGGCGGTGTCGACTCGCCGGTGCGTGCGTTCAACGCGGTCGGCGGCACGCCGTACTTCGTCGCTCGGGCTGACGGGCCCTACGTGTGGGACGTCGCCGGACGCCGATACCTCGATCTCGTCCAGTCCTACGGTGCGATCATCGCCGGCCATGCGCATCCGGCGATCGTCGACGCCGTGCACCAGGCGGCATCGCACGGGACGAGCTATGGCGCACCCACCGAGCGCGAGGTGTTGCTCGCCGAGGCCATCATCGAGCGCGTTCCGAGCGTCGACCTCGTGCGCTTCGTCTCGAGTGGGACCGAGGCGACGATGTCAGCCATCCGAGTGGCGCGGGGCTTCACCGGCCGGCCCGCAGTGGTGAAGTTCGCCGGCAACTACCACGGCCACGGCGACCTCCTCCTGGCCCAGAGCGGAAGTGGTGTCGCCGCGCTCGGATTGCCCGGCTCCGACGGCGTCACGGAAGGCGCGGTCCGCGACACGCGCGTCGAGCCCTACAACACCGTTCCGCGCCTCGATGAGACGACGGCGTGCGTCATCGTCGAACCGATCGCGGCGAACATGGGGCTGGTCGTGCCGGTGGCCGGGTTCTTGCAGGGCCTGCGCGAGGAATGCGATCGCGTGGGCGCGTTGCTCGTCTTCGACGAGGTGATCACCGGCTTTCGCGTAGGCCGAGCTGGCGCGCAAGGTCGGTTCGGGATCCGGCCCGACCTCACGTGCTTCGGCAAGGTGATCGGCGGGGGTCTTCCCGTCGGTGCCTATGGCGGACGCCGCGACGTGATGTCGAGCGTCGCGCCGCTGGGTCCCGTGTACCAAGCGGGAACGCTGTCGGGCAATCCCGTGGCGATGGCCGCGGGACTGGCCGCGCTCGAGTTGCTCGACGACGCGGCCTACGTGACGCTCGAAGACATCGCTGCGCGCCTCGCCGAGGGACTGACGAAGGCGTTCGCTTCCGCCGGCGTGACCGCGCACGTGCCGGTCGAAGGCACGTTGGTCGGGTTGTTCTTCGGCTCGGAGGTCCCGATCGATTACGCGGGCGCCGCGCAGAACCGACGAGAAGGCATACGCCCGGTGCTTCCACGCGCTCCTCGACGAGGGGGTGGCGATCGCGCCGGGCGCGTACGAAGTCCTGTTCCCGGGACTCGCCCATGACGGACTCGTTCTCGACGAGATCGTCGCTGCGGCCGGGCGAGCGGCTGCAGCAATGGCATGAACGCGGAGGAGCACACATGAGCACGACGACCGACGCCAACGGACTCAGCGACGCGCTCGTCCTGTTCGGCATCACCGGCGATCTGGCAAAGAAGAAGCTGTTCCCTGCCGTGTACCACATGGTCAAGGAAGGGACGCTCCCACCCGACGTTCCCGTCGTCGGCGTCTCCTCCTCCAGTCTGACCGACGATCAGTTGCGCGAGCGCGCCCACGACGCGATCGCTTCGTGCCTCGGCTCCGAACCGTTCGATGCGGACGCGTTCAACTCGTTGACCAGCCGGCTGACGTATGTCTCGGGCGACTATCGCGACGCCGCGACGTTCGACAACCTCGGTATGCAACTGCAAGGCCGCGACCATCCACTGTTCTACCTGGCGATCCCGCCGACGTTGTTCGAAGCGGTCGTGGAAGGGCTGACCCGGGTCGGTCTCACCAAAGGCGCCCGTGTGGTCGTCGAGAAGCCGTTCGGCCGAGACCTGCAGTCCGCGCACGAACTCAACGAAGTACTGCACACATCGTTCCCGGAGTCATCGGTGTTCCGCATCGACCACTTCCTCGGGAAGGAACCGATCCAGAACCTGATGGTGTTCCGCTTCGCCAACTCGATGCTCGAACCGATCTGGAACCGCAACTTCATCAACTCCGTCCAGATCACGATGGCCGAGACCTTCGACGTGCAAGGCCGCGGCAAGTTCTACGACTCGGTCGGCGCGCTGCGCGACGTCGTGCAGAACCACCTGCTCGAGATCGTCGCCCTGCTCGCCATGGAGCCGCCGTCGGAGGCATCGGCGTCTGCGTTGCACGACGAGAAGGTGAAGGTGTTCCGCCAGGTCGAGACGTTCGCGCCCGAGAAGGTGGCACGAGGGCAGTACCGCGGCTATCCCGACGAAGCCGGTGTGCAGCCCGGCTCCGACACGGAGACATTCATCGCGTGCAGGTTCTCGATCGAGTCGTGGCGTTGGGCCGGCGTCCCTTGGTTGATCCGGGCGGGCAAGACAATGCCGGTGAGCGCGACTGAAGCAGTCGTCGAGTTCACGGCGCCCCCGCGCTTGCTGTTCGCGCACGCCGGCAACCGGGCCCCAGAGTCCAACTATCTGCGCTTCCGCCTCGGCGCCGACGACGGCATCATGCTCCACTTGCAGGCGAAGGCTCCGGGCGACCAACTGACGACACGGCCGGTGAACCTCGAGGTGTCCTACGAAAAGGTGTTCGGACGCCGTGAGGAGGCATACCAGCGTCTCCTGGAAGACGCGATGGAAGGCGATCCGCGTCGGTTCGGCCGGGCCGACGCGCTCGAAGAGCAGTGGCGGATCGTCGACCAGGTCGCCAAGAACCCTCCTCCGGTAGCGCTGTACTACAAGGGCACGTGGGGTCCGTCGGAGGCAGAACGTCTCGCGGCGGACGTGGGCGGCTGGCGCGAGCCGCTCGCCCCAGGCGAACATCCGACATCGTGACGTTCGCCGTCATCCCCTACACGACGTTCCCGACGATCTCGATCGGGCCCATCCAGTTGCGCACCTTCGGGCTCATGGTCGGCCTCGGTGTCCTCGTCGGTGCCTGGGTCGCCGCCCGGTACATCGAGGCCCACACCGAGATGACGCGCGACGACGTCTATCGCATGGCGACGAGGATGGTGATCGCCGGTGTCATCGGCGCGCGCATCACGTGGGACCTCACGCACTGGAGCGAGATCGAGTCGCCACTCGATCTGATCGCGGTGTGGAACGGCGGCCTGCAGTTCGCGGGCGGCTTCATCGCGGCGGTGCTCGTTGCCATGCCAACCGTCCGCAAGTGGCCGCGCCTCGTGCGCTGGTACAACCTCGACGGCTACGCCTACGGCCTCACGATCGGTCTCGCGATCGGCCGCATCGGGTGCATCTCCGTCGGCGAGCACTTCGGCCGTCACAGCTCGTGGCTGCTCGCGGTTCGGTACGACGGCGGGACGGTGCGAGAAGGACAGCTCGGGCCGAACCCCCTCGAGATCGGATCGGAGTTCCACAACACCGCGGTCTACGAACTGCTCTGGATGCTGGTGTTGTTCGGCATCCTCACGCTGCTCATCCGCCGCAGGCCGGCGCCCGGGACGGTGATGGGCGTCTTCTGTCTGTACTACGGGGTCATGCGCGGGCTGTCCGACTTCCTCCGGGTCAACGACAAGACGTTCATCGGACTCACGGGCGCCCAATGGATGTGCGTCGCGCTGATCCCGACGGGCATCTGGATACTCACCCGCGTCCGCAAGGCCAACGCCGACGAAGTCGCCGCCGCCGAACCACCGGCGAATGTTGGTTCAGATCCGGCGCCATAGCCACGGTTCTGACCCGAAGTTCGTTCGGGAGAGTCAGGCGGCGCCGGGTTCAGGGACGACGCGGACGAGGGCGGCCGCGGCTTTGTAGGCAGCCTCCGCTGGACCGAGCTCGTCCTCCCGGAGCAGGTTCGCCATGATGCGCAGGACCCACTCCATGAGCGTGCGTGACTGCATGCCGACGCGGGTGAGCTGGGTCAACAGCTCCGGGTTCCCGATGACCTTGGCGAACAGCCGCGCCACTTTGAAATAGAGCCCGTACTCCGCGTCGAGCATCCGCGGGTACTGCCACAGCACGAGTCCGTCGCCGGTGCGCAGCGCTTCGTCGACAAGCCCGGCGGCCATGCGTCCGGTCTCGTAGGCGTAGTCGATGCCCTCGCCATTGAACGGGTTGATCGTCGCCGCAGCATCCCCGACGACGAGCCACGTCGGACCGACCACCGGCGAAACGGATCCCCCCATCGGCAATCGTCCACCTGTCGGGGGACCGGTCGCGCCTTCCGGCTCGATGCCCCAATACGGCGGCGCGGTCGCGGCGAACTCGTCCAACAAGTGCGACGTGTTGACCGACTTCCAATCGCGGAACGTCGACAGGAGGCCGATCCCGACGTTGATGGTCCCGTCACCGACGGGGAAGATCCATCCGTACCCGGGCAACGAGTTGCCGTTGCGATCGCGCACGTCCAGGGCGGACTCGATCCATGGCTCGTCGTGCAGGGGGCTCTCGTAGTACCCGCGGATGGCCATGCCTTGCGGGAACGATCGGTTCCGGGCGGTGCCGAGCGCGCGTCCGAACCTCGAGTTGGCGCCGTCCGCGATCACGACGTAGCGAGCGCGTAGCTCCTCTGGCGATCCTGTTCGCTTGTCGTTGACGATCGCACCGCGCACGAGACCACCGTCGAGCACCGGTGTGACGGCTTCGCATGCCTCGCGCAATGTGGCGCCCGCGGCCGCCGCGTGATTCGCGACCAGCTGGTCGAGGTCGCGCCGTCGTACGACGTAGCCGTACGACGGGAAGACGGGGTGCTCGGGCCAGCGCAGCTCGAGCGTGATGTCGTGGGCACACGCTCGCAAACCGTCGTAGCGGTGGAACTGGGCCAGCGCGTCGCCGAGGCCCATCTCTTCGAGCTGGTGCACGGCACGCGGTGTGAGCCCGTCACCGCACGTCTTTTCGCGCGGGAAGGTCTTGCGTTCGACCACGACCACGTCGTGACCGGCGCGTGCGAGCCAGTAGGCAGTGGCCGCTCCCGCGGGACCTCCGCCGACGACGAGGACGTCGTGCAAGCGCCGCTCGCTACCCGCCGACGGGGTTGCCATCTTTGTCGAGGGGTGGCTTCGTGCCCTCGGTGATGGCGACGAGGTCGGGCTCGGCAGGAATGCCGGCGAGGACTTCTCGCTCGTATCGCACGACCTGAGCGATCTGCAACGGCGTGAGGTCGTTCGCCCACGCCGGCATGCCGCCCTTCTTCGGCTTGTTCTGCGCACCGTAGGTGTCGCCCGGCCAGCCGGCCGACCCCAGCGAGACCCACCTGATCTGGTCGGCGTAGTTCGGGAAGGACGCCGCGAGCTCCCCGTTCTTGTACGACGGTCCGACGCCGCCGCTGCCGTCGGCACCGTGGCACGTCGCGCACTTGGCGTAGATGGTGGCGCCCTCGGCAAGCGGGCCGCTCGTCGCGGCCGGTGGCGTCTCGAGCGTGTTGGCGTAGACGAAGCCCCAGACCGGCAGCGCGATGAGTGCAGGCATCACCCAGAACGGAATCCGCCTCCGGCGCTTGTAGGCGGTGATGTACGGCGGATCCGGTTTCGGTGGGGGAGGGGGTGGCGGCGGCGTGACCGGCGCCGGAGTGCGGGCCGCTGCGGCGGCCGGCGCGGCCGAGGCCTGCTCGACCTCCGTCCCCGGGGTCGGGGTGCCGCCGGTGCCGGCGTCTCCAGACTGGCCGAGGCCGGCGGCCTCGCGCCGAGCCCGCGACCGTGCCAACAGGTGTTCCGGAACCTCGGTCATGTCTTTGGTCCGCTCCGGGCGTCGCTTCGCTCCTGCCTCCGCGGACGGCGGCTCGTCGCTGGCGCTTCCCTCGCCGCGCGTGACCTGGGTCCGTGCTGGGCGTCGCTTCGCTCCTGCCTCCGCGGACGGCGGCTCGTCGCTGGCGCTTCCCTCGCCGCGCGTGACCTCGGTCCGCTCCCGGCGTCGCTTCGCTCCTGCCTGGAGCGCCAGCGGAGGAGCGCCAGCAACGGCCTGCGTGACCAGGGAACGCCGACATATCGCCTCGCACCTTAGACGGGCGGCCGGAGGCGGAACCAAGCGGCGCAAGGGCTCGGCGGAGTCCGAATGCCCGTTCGTGTGCCGAGAAATCGCCGTGCTAGACAGGCCGCGGTCGCTTCGAGAGCCCGCCCCTTGACTGGTGGCGGGCGCCTAGAATGTGAGAGATTTCACGAAGACGTCGCCGTCAGGGTCCGGGCCTGCGGCCGAGCAACGAGGAGGTGCCCCGCCGAGTGGTTGCGTTCGTCGTGTCGTTCGCCATCGCGATCCTCGGTATGGTCGTCGTGCACCTCTACGGCCGGCACCGGCCGGTCGGCGCGCCACTCACTTGGGGCGAAGCGATCGTCGCCGCCACGTTCGTGTTCTTCCTCATGTTCTGGGCATACGGCGTCGTGCCCAACCAGTGGCTGCAATGGGCCAACAACGAGTTGGGCTGGACGCCGTCGAAGAAGCTCGCACAAGTCGGTCAGTGGACCTTCATCAACGCGCCGATTCCGCCGTTCACCGTCGACTACGAGAAGGTGCGTGACGTGATCGTGGTCGTCATCTACGGGTTCTTCCTGACCTGTCACGTCGCGATGTTCTCGTCGTGGCAATCGCGCGACAAGCGGGCCGAGCGACGGACACAGCGCGAGCTCGCACCGTCTGCGTACGGACGTCCTCTCGTCAAGCAGGAGTCCTGATGGCGCGCACCGATGCCAACCCGCCGATGCCGGAGTTCCGCACTGACTACGTCCTGCAAGAGGTCGACAACGACTACCTCACGCGTGCGGTCAAGCCGAAGCAGTTCATCCACATCGATCAGTCCGAGTGCATCACCTGTGAAGGATGCGTCGACATCTGTCCGTGGAAGTGCATCCACATGGTGCAGAACGAGGCGATCGACGAAGCGATCGGAACCGAACAACCCGGCGTCGACCCCACCGACCAGTACGTGTTCCTCATCGATGACGACGTCTGCACGCGATGCGCTCTGTGCGTCGACCGTTGCCCGACCGGCGTCATCATCCTCGGCAAGCTCGTCGACGTGTCCCCTGAAGGAGATCGGCACCAGCGCACCAACACCCACGGCTACGGCTACGGGATGAGGCTGGGCTAGGAGGCTGCTGAGTCGTGGCGAAGACGATGCCGAACCGCCCGACGATGGGCGAGCGCGTTGGGAAGTTCACCGACACCGTGCAGGGGTCGCAGGCCTGGCAGTCGATCTTCCGGCCGGGTTCGATCTTCCGCAAGGGTTACACGGACAGCCCTCGTAACCGGTCGTACGTGATCATGAACTCGGTGCTGTATCACCTGCACCCGGTCAAGGTGAAGCGGCACGCGGTGAAGGTGAGCTACACGCTCTGCCTCGGCGGTCTGTCGTTCTTCCTGTTCATCCTGCTGACCGTCACAGGCATCTTCTTGATGTTCTTCTACCGGCCGACCACGGCGTTGGCCTGGCAGGACATCCAGACGCTGCACACGTCGGTCACGTTCGGCCTGCTGGTGCGCAACATGCATCGATGGGCCGCGCACCTCATGGTTCTTTCGGTCTTCTTGCACATGGCTCGTGTCTTCTATCACGGTGCCTACAAGCCGCCCCGGGAGTTCAACTGGGTCATCGGCGTCGTGCTGTTGCTCCTCACGCTGCTGCTCTCGTTCACCGGCTACCTGCTCCCGTGGGACCAGTTGGCGCTGTGGGCAGTGACGGTGGGCACGAACATGATGGGATACACACCGGTCTTCGGCAGCCAGGTGCGCTTCGTGCTCCTCGGCGGCGCGGAGATCGGCGGCCCGACGTTGTTGCGCTGGTACGTCCTGCACGTCCTCATGCTCCCGTTCGTGATCGTCATCTTCATGGCGATCCACTTCTGGCGAGTGCGCAAGGACGGCGGCATCTCGGGGCCACTATGAGTGCGTTCCCCAGCGATGCAGGCCGTGAGCGAAGCGACGCTCAGCACGGACCGACGACATGACTGAAATTCCGGAGCACCTTCGCAAGCGAGCCGAAGAAGCGCGCCGCAAGGCACAGGAGCAGTCGGGCGCGGCCGAGACCCCAGCGGCCTCAGGCGGCGACGCTCCTGCCGGCGGTGGTGGCGCCACGGCCGGCGGCGGGGACGACGTGCCGCAGTCCGAAGCCGCGAGCCGGATCCCGTCCCACCTTCTCGAGCGCAGCCGCGCCGCCAGGGCTGCCTCCGGTGGGGGTGGCGAGAGCACTGGCGAAGCACCGTCGACCGCGGTCGCCGCAGCAGCCACGACCGGTGCCGTCGCCACCGCCGCGCCGCCGGTTGCCGCCGGGCCTGGCGGCCACACGCAGCGGCTCCTCACCGTCGTCAAGTCCGGCTCGATCCAGGACGTGCGGGCCGAGCCCGTCGACAAGGTCCACGTGTGGCCGCACCTGCTGGTCGTGGAGTTCGTGGCTGCGCTCGTGATGACGGCGTTCCTGCTGCTGTTCTCGATCTTCGTCAACGCACCGCTGCAGCCACTCGCCAACGTGAACCGCACCCCGAACCCGTCGAAGGCACCTTGGTACTTCCTCGGGTTGCAGGAGCTGCTCACGATGTTCCACCCGATGGTCGTGGGCGTGACCATTCCGGGTGTCGGGCTGTTCGCTCTGATCCTCGCCCCGTACACGGACCGCAACCCGAGCAACAAGCCGGAGGATCGCAAGTTCGCGATCGCGTTGATGACGATTTTCCTGATGTTCTGGGCCGTGCTCGTCATCATCGGTGTCTTCTTCAGGGGTCCCGGCTTCAACTTCACGTTCCCCTGGCGCGAAGGATTGTTCTTCGACCTATGACTTCCGTTCTTCCAACCCATCTGCACTTGAGAACGTTCGATGAGCAGCGGCGCGATCATCGCCATTGGCGTCGGCGTCCTCGTCGTCCTCGCGGTCGTCCTCATCGCCGGCGCGGCGCGTCGTCGCGACACCGGCGATGCGATCGGTGGTCTGAGCCGCGAGACGCGCAAGCGCGACAAGAGCCAGAAGGCCGCCGCGCCCCTCGAGACGACGGCGCCCCGACGGGCGCGGCCGTCGAGAAGGCTGCCGCCATCGAGCGGCGGGAGCCGTCGACAGCGGTCGTGAAGTCTGCGGGCGGCGAAGTTGCGCCGTGGGTTCCGCCGGACCCCGAGACGCTCGGCGTCACCCGCCGTCAGTTCCTCAACCGCGGTGTCGTGACCTTGATGAGCTTCAGCTTGGCTGCGTTCGGCGTGTCGGTCGTGGGCTTCCTGTGGCCGCAAGGCTCGGGAGGCTTCGGCGGAAAGATCGCGGTCGGCAAACTGACCGACATCCAGGCCACCATCACCGCCGGCAAGGGTTTCGGCTACTTCCCCGAGGCTCGCATGTGGGTGACCAACTATCCGTCGAGCGCGCTCGAGAAGGCGAAGAAGGTGTCCGCGTACACGCCGCCGATCCTCAACGGCATGGAGAAGGGCTTCGTCTTCCTGTACCAGAAGTGCGTGCACCTCGGCTGCCGTGTGCCGAACTGCGTCACGTCACAGTGGTTCGAGTGTCCGTGCCACGGTTCGCAGTACAACCGGGTCGGCGAGAAGAAGGGCGGCCCTGCACCGCGTGGTCTCGATCGGTTCACGCCGACGTTCACGGGTGACTCGGTCACGGTCGACACCAGTTCGAGTGGCATCGTGCTCGGTCCGCCGATCGGTACGAACACCACCGGACAGGAGGCCGAGGGCCCGCACTGCGTCGGCGGTGCCAAGAAGGAATGACCTTCGCTGCAGTCACCAACGAGACCATCGGCTGGACGATCTTCATCGTCATCCTCGTCGGCGTCGTCGTGTATGCGGCGATCAACATCCTCCGGAGCGGCAAGGCGGAGCTCGGCTCCGAGATCGAACTGGCGCCCAACCGCAAGCCGTACCTGCCCGACGAACAGCTCGAGGGTCCCAAGCTCGATCGCACGTTGACGATCGCGCTGCTCACGTTGTTCGTGATCGCGATCGGGCTGCCGCTGTACTGGATTCTCGAGCCGGGCCGGCAGGCGGGCGCAACGCGAGACTTCCGCGAGACGTTCGAGGCACGCGGGGCCGCGATGTTCGCACCGGTGGGTACGAGCCTCGATGCGCTCGGCTGCGAGGGATGTCACGGCCCGAAGGGTGTCGGTGGCATCACGAGCTACAACCTGCCCCAGCCGGACGGCAGCGTGAAGGTCGTCGACTGGCGAGTTCCCGCGCTCAACACGGCGTTGCTGCGCTTCTCTCGCGAAGAGCTCACGTACATCATCACGTACGGGCGCACGTTCTCCCCGATGCCGGCGTGGGGAGTCGCCGGCGGCGGTGCGCTCAACGACCAGCAGGTCCAGAACCTCGTCGACTACATCCAGTCCATCCAGATCTCGCCCGACGAAGCCCAGCAACAGGCCAAGGACGAGCTGGCGAAGATGATGGCCGAGAAGAATCCTGACGGATCGCCGAAGTGGGCGTCCGAAGGCGAAGCGCTCTTCAACATGGGATTCGACTCGGACAACTTCGCTGGCGGCGCGTACGCCTGCGGACGATGTCACACGCAGGAATGGTCGTACACGGCCGACTACTCGCAGATCAGATCGATATCCGGCTGCGGCGCGCTCGGCCCGAGCCTGTGCGCGGGGTCGGTCGACAGACAGTTCCCGGCCAACACCAGTCCGACCGTGTGCACGTCCAGTGCGCCCGGAGCGGCCACCTCACCGCCGGGCTGCATCAACCCCATCCAGGATCAAATCGACTTCGTGACGACCGGGTCGGAGAACGGCAAGAAGTACGGCGTGCACGGGCAGGGCACGGGCCGAATGCCGGGCTTCGGTTCGAGCCCCCAGGAGCCCCAGACCTACACCGCGCCTGACGGAAACCAGATCACCATCTTCTACGAGAACAACGGCAAATCCGTCGACCCCGGGCCCGGGATGCTGCCGATCGATCTGGTCGAACAGATCGTGGCCTACGAGAGGTCCCTGCCGTGAGCACGGTCCTCGGGCTGCTGTCGTGGGATCCCGAGATCCGCAACATCCTCGCGTTGAGCGTGGGTGTCGTGATCCTCGTCGGCTCGGTCATTCTGCTCATCTCGACGAACACCGGTCCCCGCACGGGTGTGCTGGTCGGTCTCGCCTTGCTGCTCGGCTGGCTGACGATCATGGGTCTGACGTGGTGGATCTACGGAATCGGCATGAAGGGCACGCCGTCGCACTGGCGTGTGGTCAACGTCAATGTCGGCGATCTGAGTCAGGATCCAGTGCAGAAGGCGAGCGAACTACCTGCACCCAATCAGCAACAGGTCGTCGATCAGATCCTCGCTGCGCACCCTGAGCTCGAGCCGAAGGTCAACCCCGATCACATCCAGGGAAAGATCATCACGATCGGCGACCTCGTCGACGCCGATCCGAGTCTGTTGTCCGAATACAAGCTCACGCCGAACGACCTCGGCGGGTGGAACCTCCTGCCGACCTCGAACGGGGAGCTCGGCGATGCGCAGGCAATAGCGGACACCGCGCTCGTTCCGGCCCAGGGCCAGAAGATCTTCGCCGACAGCGCGTCGTACAAGGTCCTCGGCGCCTTCGACATCGGCGGCAAGGAGAACGACTACAAGCTGCCTGCGAATCCGACGATCTGGGACCGCGTGTGGCAGAACATCGACACCACGGTGCACATCACGCATCCAGAGCACTACATCGTCGTGCAGGTGCAGGGTGTGATCCCGCAGGAGACGCCGCCGGGCGGCAAGCCGCCGACCCCGCAGCTCGATCCCACGCAGCCGGTGATCAGCGTCGTCATGATCCGGAGCCTCGGCGACCTGCGCTTCCCAGGATTCATGATGTTCCTGGTCAACGGGATCTTGTTCGCCATCGTGTGCAACGTGCTGCATCGCCGCGACAAGCTGATCGCCCGCAACCGAGCGATGGCAACGTAGGGGCACCGCCATGGACCAGTACCTACCGATTCTCGTGCTGCTCGTGCTCGCCGTGGTGTTCGGCGTGTTGAGCTCGCTGGTTTCGAAGCTGCTCGCACCCAGGCTCGAGACCGAGGCCAAGGCCGCGCCCTACGAATGCGGCATCGTGCCCCGCAAAGACCCGCCCGAGCGCTTCCCGGTGCGCTTCTATCTCGTCGCGATGATCTTCATCATCTTCGACATCGAGATCATCTTCCTGTACCCGTGGGCGGTGATCTTCCGGAGGCTCGGTCCGTTTGCTCTGTGGGAGATGGTGATTTTCGCGGCGGCCGTGTTCGTCTCGTTCCTCTACCTGATCTCGAATGGCGCGCTCGATTGGGGTCCGGCCAAGCGACTTCGCCGCGTCTACGACACGTCGATGGTCTCAGCGGAACGCACGGCGGCGACGACAGTGAAGCGGGTGGGACTCGAAGGACGCGAAGGCCCAGGCGAGCACGCCGCCTGACATGGCCGGGCTGCTCGTGCCGCAGACGGGGAGGTGTTGAGGGGTGCCGATCACATTCGACCGCGGTCTCGAAGGACTCGACCACAACATCCTCACGGGCACGCTCGAGAACGTCGTCAAGTGGGCACGCCAGAAGTCGATGTTCCCCGCCACGTTCGGTCTCGCGTGCTGTGCCATCGAGATGATGGCGACCGGTGGCGCGCACTACGACCTCGCGCGATACGGCATGGAGGTCTTTCGCGCGTCACCGCGACAGGCCGACCTCATGATCGTCGCCGGGCGCGTCTCCCAGAAGATGGCCCCGGTGCTGCGCCAGATCTACGACCAGATGATGGAACCGAAGTGGGTCATCTCGATGGGCGTCTGCGCATCGAGCGGCGGCATGTTCCAGAACTACGCGATCGTGCAAGGCGTCGATCAGATCGTGCCCGTCGACGTGTACGCCCCTGGGTGTCCACCGGGACCGGAGACGTTGATGCATTCGATCTTGACGTTGTACGGCCTCATCGAGCGTGGCGAGTTGACACGCCGGCGCAACGAGACAGGAGGAGGCGCTGGCGTTCACGTCGGCCAGGTCGACGGCCAGACCGCCGGCGACACGCCGGTCGTCGTCGGGAAGAACACGTGAGCGAGCAGGCGGGGGTCGACTACGGGGTTCCGGTGTCGGAGTCGCGTGGCCAGGTGGTCTTGCACGTGGCGCGAGAGCAACTCGCGGACTTCGTCATGGACTTGCGGGACGAGCACGGCTTCAACATGTGCATCGACGTGACCGCCGTCGACTATCTCGCCTACGAAGCACCTCGCCGTTTGCCGGCCGAGATCGATCCTGAGCGATTCGAGGTCGTGATCAACCTGTTGCGCATGCGTGATCGCACGCGTGTCCGAGTGCGGGTCCAGGTGCCCGAGAGCGAACCGACGGTGCCGTCGCTGTTCGACGTCCACCCCGGCACCGAGGCGATGGAGCGCGAGGTGTACGACATGTTCGGCATCACCTTCGACGGTCATCCGGACCTGTCCCGCATCCTGATGCCGGAGGACTGGATCGGCCATCCGCTGCGCAAGGACTACGCGGTCGGCCAGATCCCCGTGCAGTTCAAGGGAATCGAGAACGCACGATGACGCTCGCGAGCGAGACGTTCGAGGGGGCGCAGGAGCTGCAGCCCCGCAAAGGGATCAAGGCCGACGAGCTGCTTCGGGAGATCGGTTCGGTGCTGCGGATGTCGGAGGCCGACGCCGCCGATCTGAGCTCGCGAGAACCGCCGCAGGACGAGACGATGATCATCAACATGGGTCCGCAGCACCCGTCGACCCATGGCGTGTTGCGGCTGATGCTCGAGCTCGACGGTGAGATCGTGCTCCGCACGAAGCCGATCATCGGTTATCTGCACACGGGGATGGAGAAGACGGGCGAAGTCCTGACGTACCTGCAGGGTCCCACGAACGTCACCCGCATGGACTACGCGTCGCCGCTGCACAACGAGCTCGTCTTCAGCTTGGCCACCGAGAAGCTGCTCGGCATCGACGAGGACATCCCGCCTCGCGCGCAATGGATCCGCATGCTCATGACCGAGCTCAATCGCATCGCGTCGCATGTCCTCTTCCTCGCCACCAACGGCCTGGACATCGGCGCCGTCGGCATGATGCTGTACGGCTGGCGGGAGCGAGAAGAGATCTTGCGCTTCTTCGAGAAGGTCACCGGCCTTCGCATGAACCACAACTACATCCGCCCGGGCGGCGTGGCCGCCGATCTTCCGGACGGCTGGCGTGACGACCTGTTGTGGCTGCTCGACACGCTGCCCGAGCGGTTGCACGAGTTCGACCAGCTCATGACCGGCCAGCCCATCTGGCGTGAGCGGTTGCAAGGCGTCGGCGTCATCACGCCGCAGGAGGCCATCGCGCTCGGCGCGACCGGACCACTCCTGCGATGCACCGGCGTGCCGTGGGATCTGCGGCGAGAGATCCCGTACCTGTACTTCGACCAGGTCGACTTCGATGTCGTCGTCGGCACGTACGGCGACAGCTTCGACCGTTACGCCATTCGGCTCAACGAAGTGCGCGAGTCGATCCGCATCGTGCGTCAGATCCTCGAGAACATGCCCGAGGGCGACTACCGGATCCAGGACAAGAAGGTCACGCCACCGCCTCGTGCCCGCATCGACGAGTCGATGGAAGCACTCATCCACCACTTCAAGATCTTCACCGAGGGCTTCAAGGTGCCGGAGGGCGAGGTCTATGTCGCCATCGAGTCACCACGAGGCGAGCTCGGCTGCTACATCGTGAGCGACGGTTCGGCGCGGCCGTACCGGATGCACATCCGCGCACCGAGCTTCGTGCACCTCCAGGCCCTTCCCCACATGATGCGAGGTGGTTTCCTCGCCGACGGCGTCGCCGTGATCTCGTCCGTCGACCCGATCATGGGCGAGGCCGATCGCTGATGGCCCGTCTCACCGACGACAACGAAGCGCTCGCGGAGGAGATCATCGCCAGGTACCCGGTCCCGCGATCGGCGCTCATCCCGCTGTGCCACCTCGCGCAAGAACAGGACGGCTACCTCACGGAAGCCGCCATGCAACACATCGGCGAGCTGCTCGGCCTCGAAGCCGCGGAGGTTCTCGGTACGGCGAGCTTCTACGAGATGTTCAAGCGTCATCCGGTCGGGAAGTACGTCGTCAACGTCTGCACCTCGATCTCGTGCCTGCTCAATGGCGGTGACGAGCTGCTCGAGCACGCCGAGAACACGCTCGGCCTCGCCGAGGGCGGGACGACCGACGACGGCGTGTTCACCCTCGACGGGTACGAGTGCATCGCTGCGTGCACGGAAGCCCCGTGCCTGCAGGTGAACTACCGCTACTTCCACCGGATCACGCACGACGAGTTCGACGAGCTGATCGACGACCTCCGGGCAGGCCGGCGCGACGACATCCCACCGCACGGCACGTTGCAACGGGTCCGCCAGACCATCCCTCCGGATCGCGCCGCCGGCGTGGTCGGCCCCGACGACGCCGCCCAGCCCGTCTGGATCCGCGACACCCCGGCGCTGCAAGACTCCCCGACGACATGACGACCATCGGGACGAACCTCGCCACGAGACGGCACCGCCGCCGCCGCCGCCGCCGCCCACCCCGGCGCACATTGTCGACTCAGCCACCGATTCACGTGGCCGAGTCGACACAGAGCGGACCCGGTCGACGTCTGTGTCGCCTCAGCCACGGTTTCGGAGGCTCAGCCGACACAGACGCGAACCGCGCCCGGCCCATCGAGGGCCGATGATCACCGTTCCTTCGCGGTCGCTCGCTTCCGCTCGCTCCCGTGCCGGCCGCTCGCTGGCGCTAGCACGGCCGGCTTCGGGCCATCGGCCCATCGAGGGCCGATGATCACCGACGCCCAGCCCATCATCACGACCCGCTTCGGGTTCGACGACAGCTACACGCTCGAGCGCTTCCTCGCCACGGGCGGGTACGAAGGCCTGCGCACTGCGCTGCGCAAGCCTCCGCAGCAGGTGGGTGACAACGTCAAGGCGGCGAGCCTTCTCGGGCGCGGCGGCGCGGGCTTCCCGGCCGGCGTGAAGTGGGGATTCACGCCCGCAGGTGTGTGGCCGCGCTACCTGGTCGTCAACGGCGACGAGTCGGAGCCCGGTACGTACAAGGACCGGATGCTGATGGAGCGAGATCCCCACCAGCTCATCGAAGGAATCCTGATCGCGTGCTACGCGGTCGGCCTCGGGCAGGCGTTCCTGTACGTGCGCGGCGAGATGGCCCTCGCCCAGGAACGCATCGCGCAAGCGCTCAACGACGCGTATGCCGCCGGCTACGTCGGCAAGAACATCCTCGGCACCGACTTCTCCGTCGACATCGTCCTCACGTGGGGAGCGGGCGCGTACATCGTCGGCGAGGAGACCGGTCTGATCGAGAGCCTCGAGGGGCAGCGGGGCATGCCGCGGCTCAAGCCTCCGTACTTCCCCGCAGCCATCGGGCTCTATCAAAAGCCGACGATCGTCAACAACGTCGAGACGCTGTCGAACCTCCCGTGGATCTCGCTTCACGGCGGCGACGCCTTCGCCGCCCTCGGCGCGGAGACCAGCACCGGCATGCGGATGTTCGCGGTGTCCGGCCACGTCAACAAGCCGGGCGTGTACGAGGTCGAGTTCGGCGTGACGACGTTCCGCGACCTGATCGAAGGGCCGATCTACTGCGGCGGGGTGCGCAACGGCAAGCGTCTGAAGGCCTTCATCCCCGGTGGCGCATCCGCGCCCTGGTTCTTCGAGGAGCATCTCGACCTGCCGCTCGAAGCCGGTGCCGTCGGCAAGGCAGGCTCGATGCTCGGCTCCGGTGCGATCGTCGTGATGGACGAGGACACCGATGTGGTCCGAGCCTGCCACCGCATCGTGCGGTTCTTCGCCAAGGAATCGTGCGGGAAGTGCACACCGTGCCGCGAAGGCACGGCGTGGCTCGAGAAGATCCTCGCCCGCATCCTCGATGGTGAAGGCCGTCCCGAGGACGTCGACATGCTCCTCGACATCTGCGACAACATCAGTCCGGGGATCAACTGGCCGCCCCGGCAGACGACGATCTGCCCGCTCGGCCCTTCGGCGGTGTCGCCGATCGCGTCGGCCGTGAGTCGGTTCCGCACCGAGTTCGAGGCCTACGTCGGTGGCCCGGTCGTCACGACCGTGCAGTTGACAGGCGCCGCGTATCGCGCCCCAGCCGAGGTCACCAGTGCCTGAACCCGAGGGGGTCACGCTGACGATCAACGGACGCGAGGTCACCGCGCCCAAAGGTCAGCTCGTCATCGAAGCAGCCGAACGCCACGGCGTGTTCATCCCTCGGTTCTGCTACCACCCGCGTATGAAGTCCGTCGGCATGTGCCGCATGTGCATCGTCGACATGGACACCGGCCGAGGGCCCGCATTGCAGCCGGCATGCATGATCGAGGTCGCGCCGGACATGAAGGTCGACACGGAGTCGCACGCGACCAAGAAGTCGCAGGACGGCGTGCTCGAATTCCTGTTGATCAACCACCCACTCGACTGCCCGGTGTGCGACAAGGGCGGCGAGTGTCCGCTGCAGGACAACGCGTACGCGTACGGCCCGGGCGAGTCGCGATTCGTGGAGGAGAAGCGCCACTTCGAAAAGCCGATCGCGATCAGCGACCTCGTCTACCTCGACCGCGAGCGATGCATCCTGTGCGACCGCTGCACGAGGTTCGCCAACGAGGTCGCGGGCGATCCGCTGATCTCGTTCCTCAACCGAGGAAGCCAGACCGAGGTCAACACCTTCCCGGACCATCCGTTCGCGTCCTACTTCAGCGGCAACACGGTGCAGATCTGCCCGGTCGGGGCGTTGCTGGCGCGACCGTTCCGGTTCAAGGCGCGGCCGTGGGACCTCGACAAGGTGGAGTCGACGTGCACCACGTGCGCCGTGGGTTGCCGCGTCACGATCGAACAGAGCCGCAATCACATCCTGCGCTACCAGGGCGTCGACGTGGACCCGGTCAACTGGGGTTGGCTGTGCGACAAGGGGCGGTTCGACTTCGAAGCCATCGAGTCCGACGATCGGCTGAGCGAACCGCTCATCCGCACGCGCGGCGACGGCGGGGCTGACGAGCTCGTCGCCGCGACGTGGGCGGAGGCGCTCGGCGCGGCCGCAGAAGCGATTGCGAAGGCCGAGCCGTCGTCGGTCGCAGTGCTCGGAGGCGCCCGTCTCACCAATGAGGCCGCGTACGCATGGGCGAAGCTGGCGAAGGGCGTGATCGGCACGGACAACGTCGATGCGCAGCTCGGCGACGGCCTGCCCGCCGAAGTGTCGCTGGGCCTGCCGCAGGCGACGATCGACGACCTCTGTGCTGAAGGCGGCACGGTGATCGTGGCCAGCGGTGACTTGAAGGAAGAGCTGCCGGTCCTCTATCTCCGGCTTCGCGACGCGGTCATGAACCGCAAGGTGAAGGTCGTCGAGCTCACCTCGACGGCCACCGGCCTGTCATCGATCGCGACGTCCTCGCTGCTGCACCGCCCCGGTGAGTCGCATCTCGCGATGGCTGCGCTCGTGGACGCGGCGGGCGGTCACGCCGATGCCGTCCTCGACGGCGACCTCGATGCCGCTCGTGCGCTGCTCTCCGACGCGACGATCACCGCGGTCCTGGGCCGCCCGTCGGTGGCGGAGTCGCCGGCCGCGATGGTCGAGGCAGCGGCCGTCTTGCTGGACGCGAAGCCGGACGCCCGCTTCCTCGTCACGCTGCGCCGCGCCAACGTCAGGGGCGCGCTCGATCTCGGGCTCACTCCCGGCATGTTGCCCGGTCGAGTGTCACTCGACGACGGGCGCGAGTGGTTCACCGAACGTTGGCCGGGCGTCCCGAAGGAGCGCGGCCTCGACGCCGCGGGCATCCTCACCGCTGCAGCAGAAGGACGCATCGACGTGCTCATCCTGCTCGGCTCCGACCCGATCACCGACTTTCCGGATCGTGCGCTGGCCCGCAGAGCGCTCGCAGGTGCGCGCACCGTCATCGCAGTCGACACGTTCGTGAACGACTCCGCGCAACGGGCTGATGTCGTGCTCGCGGTCGCCGGGTACGCGGAGGTGGACGGCACCACGACCAACATCGAGGGTCGCATCAGCAGCCTGACGCAGACGGTGACCCCGCCCGGCACGTCCCGCCCCGACTGGATGCTGGCGGCAGAGCTCGCGTACCGACTCGAAGCCGACCTCGGACTCGAGTCGGTCGACGGCATCTGGGACGAGATCGAACGGGTGGCCCCGGCGCACGCTGGCATCACCCGGCGACTCCTCGAGTCGCCCGCCGGCTCCGACGGTGTGCTGGCGCCGCTGCGGCCGGACGTCGCCGCCGCAGCTGAAGGCACGCACGTGCAGATCACCGGAGTGCAGGGCACGCAGCCGGACGCGGCGGACCTGGCGAGGGCCGAGGAGCAGCACGACTCCGGTTCAGAGCCGACGGGTGCGGAATCACCCAGCGAGACCGTGGAGGACGCGGTCTCGGAGGCGGAATCGCGGCAGGCCGAGCCGGATGATCAACGTCCGGGCACGATTCGTTTCGAGCGCGGCGAGCGCTACGAAGCACCCGCGGTGGACTCGTACTCGCTGCGACTGGTCGCCAGCCGCAAGCTCTACGACAACGGCACGCTCGTCCAGCACTCGCCCTCCATGGCTCGCCTCGCGTCGGGCGGCAGGCTGCAGCTCAACCCGTTCGACCTCGAACGGCTCGGCGTGACCGAGGGCGACGTGGTGCGGTTGACGTCGTCGCGCTGGAACGATCGACTACGCGGCCCACGCGACGAACGCTGTTCCGAGGGGCACTGCTCTGATGACGCTCAACCAATCAAGCGCCGATCCCGCCGTCCTCATCGACGCGTCGGCGCCCGTGACCGAGATCCGCGTCGAGGTGATCTCGTGAGGGCCGGCTAGTGGACCCGCTGTTCGTGTCGGGCCTGTCGGCGAGCGTCGTCCTCGTCGTCATCATCAAGGTCGTCGTCGTCTTCGTCTTCTTGCTGCTCGCCACCATGTTGATGGTGTGGTTCGAGCGCAAGGTCATCGGCGACATGCAGAACCGCATCGGACCGAATCGCGCTGGGCCGTGGGGCATCCTGCAGACGCTCGCGGACGGGATCAAGCTCTTCTTCAAGGAGCCGCTCATACCCGATCGGGCCGACCGGCGCATCTTCCGACTGGCGCCGTACCTCTCCTTCGTCCCCGCATTCCTCGTGTTCTCGATCGTGCCGTTCGGTGGCGTGTTCGAGAACGGAAGCGATGGCACGGTCACGATCCTCGGCCACGAGACGTTCTTGCAACTGGCCAATCCACCCGTCGGGATCCTCGTCGCGCTCGGCGATGTCGTCGGTCGCGGTGTACGGCGTGATGCTCGCCGGATGGTCGTCCGGCTCGAAGTACCCACTGCTCGGATCGGTACGGGCGTCGGCGCAGATGGTGAGCTACGAAGCGGCGCTCGGCCTCTCCGTCGTGAGCGTCGTGCTGATCACCGGGAGCTTGCGGACGCACCAGATCGTGGCGGAACAGGCCCAAGGCATCGCCCATTGGACGATCGTGGCCGCCGGCGTCGTGCCGTTCATCGTCTTCCTCCTCGCCGGCACGGCAGAGATCGAGCGGCCCCCCTTCGACCTGCTCGAGGCCGAGCAGGAACTCGTCGCCGGCTTCAACACGGAGTACTCGGGCATCCGGTTCGCACTCTTCTATCTGGCGTCGTTCATGAACACGATCACGACGTCCGCGATCATCGTCACGCTGTTCCTCGGTGGCCCTGCTGGACCTGCGCCCGATCGGTCCACCGCTGCTGTGGTCGTTCTTCTGGTTCTTCGCGAAGCTGATCGTGTTCTTGTTCGTGTTCGTCTGGTTCCGCGCGACGTTGCCTCGATTCCGCTACGACCAGCTCATGGATCTCGGGTGGAAGGCGCTGATTCCGGTCTCGTTGGGATGGTTGCTCGTCGTTGCCGCCATTCGCATCGCCTACGACCGCAACTACAACGCCGGGCAGGTCCTACTCGTCGCCCTCGCCGGTGCGGCGGTTCTCGCGACTGCTGGGCTCCTGCTCAGCGCAGCGATGCGGACGTCGCAACGCCGGCACGATCTCGAGGTCGAGAGGACGTAGATGGGCTACCTCGACGGATTCGCTGTGACGTTTCGCAAGCTCTTCCACGGCAGCGACGACGGCCGTGTCGTCACGGTCGAATACCCGAAGCAGAAGCGTGCCAAGGCCATCCGATTCCACGGTCGCCACGTCCTCAACCGATACGAGGACGGTATGGAGAAGTGCATCGGATGCGAGCTCTGTGCGGGCGTGTGTCCAGCGAAGTGCATCTACGTTCGCGGTAAGGACAATCCCGTCGACGATCCGGTGAGCCCGGGCGAGCGCTACGGCTTCATCTACGAGATCAACTATCTCCGTTGCATCCACTGTGACCTGTGCGTCGAGGCGTGCCCCACAGAGGCCATCACCGAGACCAAGCTGTTCGAGTTCTCGTTCACCAACCGCCACGACGCGATCTACACGAGGGACGAGTTGCTCGTCGACGACGAGGGCAAGCCGAAGCGGCTCCCGTGGGAGGACTGGCGCGAAGGCGAGGACGAGCACACGTCCGCGTGGATGCGAGCGACGGCACCGAGTGGCTCGGCGCAGTACGAGGACCGCGTCGCGTGGGCGGGCGAGCTCGGCTACGGCGTCCGGCCGCCCGAGCACGGGCAGCGGCTGGCCGAGGACATCCTCGTCGCCACCCACGAGGGGCAGGCCGACGACCCCGAGGAGCAGGTCCTGCACGGGGTCGACGCCCAGACCCACGGCGAGATCAACCCGCAGGGCCACCCTCACGTCGGCGACGGTGAGCCGCACGCATGATCGAGGTCATCGTCTTCGTGGTGTCGGCGATCATCGTCGTCGGCGGAGCGATCGGCGTCGTGCTCGCCGCGAACCCGGTGCACTCGGCGCTCTCGCTGGTCGCGACGCTGTTCGGCATCGCCGTGCTGTTCGTCGCGCAGAACGCCGACTTCCTCGCGGCCGTGCAGGTCATCGTCTACGCCGGCGCGATCGTCGTGCTCTTCCTGTTCGTGATCATGCTGCTCGGCGTGGACCGTTCCGAAGACCTCGAGACCGACCCACTGATCGGACAACGACCAGCGGCGATCATCGGGGGCCTCGCGCTGTTCGGGGTCGCGCTCGTCGCGATGATCTTGACGCACCGGGACTTCGACACCGTCGCGACCGGCGCTCGCTCGACGGTCGGCAAGCTCTCCGATCCGGCCGAGGAGAACGTCGTCAAGCTCGGACGGGCGCTGTTCACCGACTATCTCTACGCATTCGAGATCACCTCGGTGCTCCTGGTGATCGCAGTGGTGGCTGCGGTGGTGCTCGCTCGACGGGCCTCGGGTGCCGCCGGCGCGGTCGAGGTGACCGAACGGGACACCGTGGAGCTTCCGGAATGACGCTGGCCGACCTCCACGTGACGGAGACGTGGTATCTCGTGCTCGGCGCGGTGCTGTTCACGATCGGCGCGATCGGATTGCTCGTACGCCGCAACCCGCTCGTGATGTTCATGTGCATCGAGCTCATGCTGAACGCCGTCAACCTGACCTTCGTGGCCTTCGCAACCGCGCTCGACGACGTGGGAGGTCAGGTGGTCGTCTTCTTCGTGCTCGTGGTCGCTGCCGCCGAAGTGGTCGTGGGCCTCGGGATCATCGTTGCGCTCATGCGCACTCGACCCGGCGCCACCGCCGACGACATTTCGACGCTCAAGGGGTGAGGACGGACGCGTGCTCGAACTCGTCTGGTTGATCCCTGCGCTGCCGCTGGCGGGCTTCCTCGTCCTGATGCTCGCGGGGCGGAAGCTCGGCGAGCCGCTGGCCGGATGGTTCGCGACGTTGATGTGTGGGGGCGCGTTCGCGGCCACGGTGGTGGTCTTCGTCGGCTTGCACGACAAGCCCGAGGCGCAGCGACAGTTCCAACAGGTGCTGTTCGACTGGCTGCCGGTCGGCGGTCTGAAGGTGCAGCTGGGCTTCCTCGTCGATCCGCTGTCGATCACGATGGCGCTGTTCATCACGGGCGTCGGGACGCTGATCCACCTGTACTCGATCGGCTACATGCACGGAGACCCGAAGTTCTCGAAGTTCTTCGTGTACATGAACATGTTCGCCTTCTCGATGTTGATGCTCGTGCTCGGCAACAACCTCCTCGTCACCTTCCTCGGATGGGAAGGCGTCGGCGCGTGCTCGTACTTCCTGATCTCGTTCTGGTTCTCGAGCGAAGCCAACGCATCCGCCGGCAAGAAGGCGTTCATCACCAACCGTGTCGGCGACTGGGGCTTCATGCTCGCCATGTTCCTGGCGTTCTCCGCTGCGGGCACCCTCACGTACTTCACGAACGGCAGCAATGTCGGCCTTTTCGATCAAGGAACGCTCGGCCACCTGACGGCATACACGGCGACCGCGATCGCGGCCCTGCTGTTCATCGGTGCCGTCGGCAAGTCCGCACAGCTGCCGTTGTACCTGTGGCTGCCGGATGCCATGGCTGGTCCGACGCCGGTGTCAGCACTCATCCACGCCGCGACGATGGTGACGGCAGGGGTGTACCTGATGACGCGGGTCAGTCCGCTGCTCGCCCACGGGTACACCTGGTTGCCCGCGGCCATCGCCGTCATCGGCGCGCTGACCGCGTTGTTGGCGGCCACTGTCGCGATCGCGCAGAACGACATCAAGCGGGTGCTCGCGTATTCGACCGTGAGCCAGCTCGGCTACATGTTCCTCGCCATCGGGTCCGGCGCCTACGTCGCTGCCGTCTTCCACATGATCACGCACGCGTTCTTCAAGGGTCTGTTGTTCCTCGGCGCCGGATCGGTGATCCACGGCATGCACGACGAGCAGGACATGCGCCGGATGGGCAACTTGCGGAAGTACATGCCGGTAACCGCAGTGACCTTCATCGCCGGCTGGCTCGCGATCGCCGGCATCTTTCCGTTTGCCGGGTTCTGGTCGAAGGACGAGATCCTCCTCGCCGCGTGGGGCCATGGGGGATCGGCGCTCTGGAAGGTCCTCTGGTTCGTCGGCTTCGTCACTGCGTTGCTGACCGCGTACTACATGAGCCGCCAGGTGTTCCTGGTGTTCTATGGCAAGGAGCGGTGGCGCGACGAGGCCACCGCCGGGGGTGAGGCAGAGCAGTCCGCCGAGGCCACGGCGGCCGAAGAGCGGGCCGGGGAGGAGCACACGCAGGTTGCGGTCGCGCATGCGGCGCACGATGCCCACCCGGAGCCGCACGAATCGCCGTGGACGATGTTGTTGCCGCTGGTCGTGCTCGCGGTGCTGTCGACGATCGGTGGGGCGCTGAACCTGCCGTTCAGCGAGTCGACCCAATTCCTCGCGAACTGGCTCGCACCGGTCGTGGAATCGACGGAGCGAACGATCGACGTCCCGGGCGTCGTCCAGTTCACCCTTGCCGCCGGGACATGCCTGCTCTGCGCCGGCGCGATCGTCGTCGCCGCGCGCGTCTACCTCCAACACAAGCTCGAACCGGTCGAGCCAGAGGTGTTCGCGCACGCCTACTACTACGACGAGACCGTCACCGCCTTCGTCGGCGGTCCCGGTGAGGAGGGGTTCGAGAAGACCGCCGAATTCGATCACGACGTCGTCGACGGCGCGGTGACCGGGGTCGGGTCGTTGGTGCAGCTGGGAGCGTCGAAGCTCCGGCTCGCGCAGACCGGTTATGTGCGCAACTACGCGCTGGGCATCGCCGTCGGTGCGTTCATTCTGATCGGCCTGTTCCTCACACGAGCAGTCGGATGATCGAGCCGAGCTCACACACGCCGTTGCTGACGGGGCTGATCCTCGTCCCGTTCGTCGGTGCTGCGGTCGTCGCGCTGCTCCCTCGCCGCCGGCCCGAACTGATGCGTCTGGTCGCGTTGCTCTTCGCCGTCGGCGCCGGCGCGCTGAGCATCGCCGTCTTGGTGGAGTTCGAGAAAGGCCGACCGGGCTTCCAACTCGTCGATCATCACAGCTGGATCCCGAGCTTCGGCATCAACTGGGTGCTCGGCGTCGACGGGATCTCGCTCTTCCTCGTCGTGCTGACGGGCGTGCTGTTTCCGCTCGCGATGCTCGGTGCGGACCCGCATCACGACTCGAAGCCGTACTACGCGTGGCTCCTGATCCTCGAGGCCGGGTGCTTGGGGGTGTTCCTCGCCCTCGATCTGTTCCTGTTCTTCGTGTTCTTCGAGATCGTCCTCGTCCCCATGTACTTCCTCATCGGGCAATGGGGCCACGGCGATCGGACGCGCGCCGCGCTCAAGTTCTTCTTGTTCACGATGTTCGGCTCGGCCTTCATGCTGATCGCCCTCATCTCCACCGCGATCCTCCACCAGCAGGGCACGGGCGGACCGTTGACGTTCGATCTCGTCACGATCGCGACGAACCCGGGCATCGCCCTGACCACGCAGCGGTGGTTGTTCCTCGGGTTCGCGATCGCGTTCGCCGTGAAGACGCCGTTGTTCCCGGTGCACACCTGGCTGCCGGACGCGCACACAGAGGCGCCGACCGCCGGTTCGGTGATCCTCGCCGGGGTCATGTTGAAGCTCGGCACCTACGGGTTCATCCGCTACGGGCTGTTCCTGTTCCCGGAGGCTTCCGCCTACTTCGCTCCGATGATGGTGACGCTCGGCGTGATCGGAATCACGTACGGCGCCATCGTCGCCACGATGCAGAAGGACCTCAAACGTCTCGTCGCGTACTCGTCGATCGCGCACCTCGGGTTCATCGTCCTCGGGACGTTCGCGCTCACGACGCAGGGCATCCAGGGCGGCGTCCTGCAGATGGTCAACCACGGACTGTCGACCGGTGCGCTGTTCCTGCTCGTCGGCTTCATCTACGAGCGGCGGCACACGCGCGAGATCGCGCGCCTCCGAGGACTTCAGAAGGTCGCGCCGATCATGGCCGGGGTTTTCACATTGGTGATGCTCTCCTCGATCGGCCTGCCGGGTCTCAACGGGTTCGTCGGCGAGTTCCTCATCATGGTCGGCTCGTTCCTCACTCGTCGGTGGTGGACGGTGGTCGCCGCGCTCGGCGTGATCCTCGCCGCGCTGTATCTCCTCTGGGCGTACCAGCGCGTCTTCCACGGCGAGCCCGACGAGGAGAACGCCACGTTCCCCGAGATGCGATGGTCCGAGGGTCTGGTGTTGGTGCCCCTGATCGGGCTCATCGTGTTTCTCGGCGTGTACCCGAAGCCAGTACTCGAGCGCATCCAACCGTCTGTCGATGCGCTCATCCAGCACATCGAAGATCCGAAGGTCGGCGCGAACCAGCCCGGCGGGACCGGATTCCATCAGCCCGGTGTGGCGAGAATCGCGCCGTCGCCCGAGGCGGCGTCGGAGGGCCAGCGATGAGCCTTGCCGTGTTGGGTGTGTTCGCGCAGACGGACGTGGGACCGGCCATTCCGACACCGCCCGTGGCGTGGCACGCGCTCGCGCCGACGCTGATCCTCATCGGGGGCGCTGTCCTTCTGCTCGGTGTGTCCGCGATGTCGCGACGAAGCTCGTTCCGCGGCGCTGTACGCGCTCGCGACAGTTGTGATTGCGTTCGGTGCGATGGCCGCGGCAGTGCCACTGTGGCGGGAGGTCACCGATCCGACGCGTGGGCCGTACTCCGCGGTGGCAGGCGCCGTGGCAGTCGACGGATTCTCCGTGTTCTTCACGTTCATGATCGCAGCAGCGGTCGTGCTGGCGGCGATGCTCGCCGACGGCTATCTGCGCCGCGAGGGTCTCGACGGCGCGGAGCTGTACGTCCTCATCCTGCTCTCGGCGTCGGGCGGCGTGATCATGGCGTCGGCGAACGATCTGATCATCATGTTCCTCGGGCTCGAGATCCTGTCGATCGCGGCGTACGTGTTGGCGGCGATGCATCTGCGGCGAGCCCAGTCACAGGAAGCCGGCATGAAGTACTTCGTGCTCGGCGCGTTCTCCTCCGCCTTCTTCCTGTACGGCATCGCCTTCGTGTACGGATCGACCGGCTCGACGAACCTGAGCCGGATCGCGCACTTCGCCACGCCGGTGGGCACGGTGCCCGGCACCGTCGACCCGAAGCTGCTCGCCAACGGCTCGCCGGCGCTTCTCCTCGCGGGCCTCGCGCTCCTTCTCGTCGGGTTCGGCTTCAAGATCGCCGCCGTGCCGTTCCACTCCTGGTTGCCGGATGTGTACCAGGGTGCGCCGACACCGACGGTCGCGTTCATGGCGTCCGCGGTGAAGGCAGCGGCGTTCGCGGGACTGTTGCGGGTGTTCGTCGTCGCGTTCGCCAACAACAAGATCGACTGGCAGCCGTACGTGTACGCGTTGGCGGTCGCAACGCTGCTCGTCGGCGCGGTGCTCGCCGTGGTGCAGACGGACGTCAAGCGGATGCTCGCGTACTCGTCGATCAACCACGCCGGGTTCATCCTCGTGGGGGTGCAGGCTGCCTCCGCCGAGGGCACGTCGAGCGCGCTGTTCTACCTGGCGGCGTACACCTTCATGGTCGTCGGGTCGTTCGGTGTCGTGGCGGTCCTGTCACGTCGGGGTGACGAGCACACGTCGCTCGAAGACTTCCAGGGACTGTCGCGCCGCGATCCGATCCTCGCGTTCGTCTTTGCCATCTTCCTGCTGGCGCAGGCCGGCGTGCCGCTCACGTCGGGGTTCTTCGCGAAGTTCTTCGTGCTCGAAGCGTCGATCAACGCGCACTCGTGGCCCCTTGCGATCACCGCCATGTTGTCGGCTGTCATCGCCGCGTTCCTGTACCTCCGGATCGTCGTGTCGATGTACATGACCGAGTCGGAAGAGGAGATGGAGGAGGCCGAGGTCGACCCGGTGGTGGCCCGCCGTCTCGCCGCCGGACGTGTCCGGGTCCCGTTCGCGGCGGGACTCGCCCTCGCCGTCGCCTTCGTCGCCACCATCGGCTGGGGCTTCTTCCCCACCGGCCTCGCCGACTCGTCCCGCGACGCCGTCGCCACCGTCTCCGCTCCCGCCAAATAGCCCCCGCGACGCCCTCGCAACGCCCGGGCGTCTCACCACATCTCGTGTGGTCAAACGCCCGGGCGTCGCACATACCCCGCTCACGCCGCGGCGGTGGTGCACCCTGCTTGTCGGATCATTTCGACGACATCGTCGAGGCGGTAGTTGAGGTGGTTCCAGGTCAGCCGCAGCACCCGATAGCCGAGCGCCGCGGCCTGGTTGTCGCGCCAAGCGTCGTGATCGAAGTCGGCGACCCGGGCGTGCCAGCGGCGGCCGTCGGCCTCGAGGATCACCATCCACGGACGGATCAATCCGTCCACGCGTTCGCTCGCTGGAGCCCACGGCGCTGGCGCCTGCCACTCGACCTCGGGACAGTCGCGAACGAGCGACACGGCCTGATGCAGCAGACGTTCGAGCGCGCTTTCTGGCGGAACCCACCCATCGGCCGTCCGCTCGTCGACCAGCGAGCGAAGCAAACCGATGCCAGGACGCCTCGACGTCTCCCACGCAGTCCGGCGCTCGACGAGGTCGTCAATCGACAGCTTGCGGGCAAGCAAGCAGCCCGTCGGTGGTCTCCTCCCAGCGGTCGAGACGCATGCGTGGCAAGAGGTCACACAACGTCTGCGCCTGCGTCGTGACGCGAAATCGGTCGACGGTGGTGGCCTGGACGTCGGTGCCTCGACGGACGGTCGCGATCGGGCTTCGGTGCCTGCAGCGGTGGTCGACGACGACCTCCGGCGCGCGGTCTTGAATCCGTCCCAATCGTGCACCACGCCTGCCGCGTATCCGCCGATCGCGCCGTTCGGGACGGAGAGCTCTGCGGCCTTGTACTGCCGGCGCCAGGACGACGGATAGCCCGCCAGCGCATACACGTTCGGCGCGAGCAGCAGCCACTCGCCGGTGGTCAACCGATGGTCGATCATCCGCGCAGTAAGGCCCAGAGCCGCTGCCTGTCGTCGGTGGACGACGCCGTACTGTCGACGCACCAACCCGTCGAGCTGCCGCATCACTTCGTGCCTCTTCATGCCACGACGGTAGAGACGACCTGTGACAGTGACCGACGCCCGGGCGTTTCACCACATGCCGTGTGGTCAGACGCCCGGGCGTCGCAAACGTGGCGACGCACAGGGGGTCTTTGGCGGCTCGGGAAAGGCTTCACTAGGCTCGCTCGCCGTGTCGGATTTCCTTCGCGACTACCTCACGGCGGTCATCTTCTTCGCCGTCGCGATGGGAGTCGTGGGCGGAATCCTCGGCCTCGGGAGCCTCGTGCGGCCCACGCGGGTCCAGCCCGAGAAGTACCTGAATTACGAGTCGGGCGTCGATCCGGTCGGATTCGGATGGTCCCAGAGCCAGATCCGCTACTACATCTTCGCCTTGCTCTTCGTCCTCTTCGACGTCGAGGCAGTCTTCATCTTCCCGTGGGCCATCCAGCTGGAGACCTACGACGTCTTCGGGCTCGTCGAGATGCTCGTGTTCATCGCGGTCCTTGCCCTCGGGCTGTTGTACGCCTGGCGCAAGGGCGTCCTGCGCTGGGTCTAGAACAGGAGCTTCGATGGGTCTCGTCGAGAGCGGCAAGATGCCTCAGCCGCTCACCAAGCTGCTCAACACTGCCCGCAAGTACTCGTTGTGGGTCTACCAGTGGGGTCTTGCCTGCTGCGCCATCGAGATGGGCGCCGCCTTCGGCTCGCCCCGTTACGACGTCATGCGCCTCGGTGTCATCCCGCTGCCCGCCAGCCCTCGCCAAGCCGATCTCGTCGTGATCTCGGGCACGGTCACCGACAAGATCGTGCCCGCCATCCGCCGCCTCTACGAGCAGATGCCCGATCCCAAGTACGTCATCTCCATGGGCTCGTGCGCCAACTGCGGAGGCCCGTACTGGGACAGCTACTCGGTGACCAAGGGCGTCGACCAGGTGATCCCGGTGGACGTCTACGTGCCCGGTTGCCCACCCCGGCCCGAGGCGTTGCTCGAGGGCATCGTCCTGCTGCAGGAGCGCATCCTCCACGAGGACATGACGCAGCGATGGAAGGGAGAACCGATTGTCGTCGGTTGACGCCGAGCCGACAACGGAAGAGGCGGCAGCGACCGATGAGGTGCGTTCGGGGCTCGTCGCCGCCTTCGAGGAGGAGTTGGGTGACGCGCTCGTGGGCAGCCAGGTCCGTCCCGGCGTCGACCTCTGGGTTCGCGTGCAGGCCGACGCCTGGTTCGCGGCAGCGCAGTTCCTCAAGATCGAAGCTCGAGTTCACGTTCTTCGACTTCCTCTCCGCCATCGACTGGATGCCGTCCCCGTTCGGTCGCTACGAGGACGCCGAAGTCGACTCGCCGCTCGCCGACAAGCTCGGCCAGCCCTATGACCTCGAGACCGGTTACGCCGGCGGTGACACGCGCTTTCAGATGCTCGCCCGCGTGTTCGACTTCCGCGACCGTCACGTCGGGGTGACGCTCAAGTCCGACGTCCCCGACGAGACCATGACGATGGAGTCCTGGGTACGCGTCTACGCCGGTGCGGACTGGCACGAGCGCGAGACGTGGGAGATGTACGGCATCAACTTCGAGGGCCATCCGGGCCTGCGCCACATCTACCTGCCGACGGAGTTCGAAGGCCATCCGCTGCGCAAGGACTTCCCGCTTCTCGCCCGCGTCGTGAAGCCCTGGCCCGGCATCGTCGACGTGGAGCCGATGCCCGGTGAGCCCGAAGGCGAGGCCGAAGAGGACACGGAAGGAGATCGCCGAGTGACGGCGTTCCCCGGCCACGCAGGCCGCTTGTGTCCGCTCCTCCGCTGGCGCTTCGTCGCTCGCATCCCAGTGAAGGTCCACAAGTGACCGCCGTCTCCGAGCGACAGCAGTTGCAGTACATCGCCGCGCAGGCAGCCGACGCCCGAGTCAACGTGGAGCTCGAGACCGAGGGGATGACCCTCAACATCGGCCCCCAACATCCCGCGACCCACGGCACGCTCCGCATCATCGTGCGCCTCGATGGCGAGCAGGTGATCTCCGCCGATCCGGTGATGGGCTACATGCATCGCGGCTACGAGAAGCTGGTCGAAGTTCGTACCTATCCACAGATCAACACGCTGATCAACCGCATCGACTGGCTCTCGAGCTTCTGCAACGAAGTCCCGTTCATCCTCGCGGCAGAGCAGCTCATGGAGGTCGAAGCGCCACCCCGAGCGCAGTGGATCCGCACGACGCTGTTCGAGATGGGACGCGTCGCGAACATCGGGCTCTTCCTCGGTGAGATGGGCCTGCAGCTCGGCGCGCTCGACGGCTGCCTTCTACGCGTTCCGCGACCGCGAATACGTCCTCAACCAGATCGAGGCTGTCACCGGCGGACGATTCCACCCGAACTTCGACCGCATCGGCGGACTGAAGGACGATCTTCCGAAGGGTTGGATCGACGAGACGAAGCGCGTCATGCAGCACCTCCGCGACTACTGCGACGAGATGGAAGACCTGCTCGTCGGCAACGAGATCTTCGAGGCGCGCACGCGGGGGATCGGCGTCATTCCCGCCGAGGTCGGCCTCTCGTTCGGGTTGTCGGGCGCCAACATCCGTGCGAGCGGTGTCGACTGGGACATCCGCCGCGACGACCCGCGGTCACCCCTGCCGTATCGCGACCTCGACTGGAAGGTGTGGACCCATCCCGACGGCGACTCGTTCGCGCGGTACTGGGTGCGCCTCCAGGAGACGCGTGAAGCCACGAGGCTCGTGGACCAGTTGCTGGCCGGCCTGCCGAGCGGGCCGATCATGGCGAAGGTCCCTCGCATCATCAAGGTGCCCGAGGGCGAGGCCTACGTCGAGACCGAGAATCCCCTCGGCGCGATGGGCTTCTACGTCGTGAGCAAAGGCGACCTCGGTCCCTTCCGTGTCAAGATCCGCACTGCGAGCTTCAACAACATCTCGATCCTGCCGTGGGTGTTGAAGGGCGTGTACGTGCCGGACGTGATCACGATCCTGGGCACCTTGTACTTCATCCTGGGCGACATCGACAGGTGAGCGGACGCGCATGACGTTTGCCGTCGAGCTGGCGTATTGGCAGCAGACGATCCTCCGGGTCATCGGCGTGCTCGTGGCCGTGCTGCTGCCCGCGGGCACGTTCGTCTACGTGTTCCTGTTCAAGATGGTCAGCTTCATGCAGAGCCGGCTCGGTCCGATGGAGGCCGGACCGTACGGATCGATGCAGCTGTTCGCCGAGGTCGGCAAGTTCGTCCAGAAGGAGGACATCGTTCCCGACGCGGCCGACAAGCGGCTGTTCAAGCTGGCGCCCTACATCATCGTGGCGTCGGTGCTGCTCACGTACTTCGTCGTGCCGTTCGGTCCCCAAGCCGTGTTCGCCAACCTCGACGTCGGCATCTTCTTCGCGCTGGCCGTGTCATCGATCTCCGTCATCGGCATCCTCATTGCCGGCTGGGCGTCGGCCAACAAGTACTCGTTGCTCGGTGCACTGCGAGCCGGCGGTCAGCTCATCGCCTACGAGCTACCGCTCGTCCTCGCGGTGGTGGGCGTCGTCATCCAAGCGGGCACGCTCAACCTGCAGCGCATGGTCGAAGTGCAGGCCAACGGCTCCATCTTCGGATGGGACGGCCATCGGCAATCCGTACTTCCTGACGCAGTTCGTCGGGCTGTTCATCTTCCTGGTTGCAGCGCAAGCGGAGCTGACGCAGACGCCCTTCGACATGCCGATCGCAGAATCCGAGCTCGTCGCCGGATACATGACCGAGTACTCGGGCGTGCGCTTCTTGTTGTTCTTCATTGCCGAGTTCGCATCGGCCGGTGCGTTCGCGGCCCTGGCGGCGACCATGTTCCTCGGCGGCTGGTACCTGCCCGGCCTCGACGCCTCCGCCAACTACATGAACGTGCTCGGGCCGCTGATCCTCTTCGCCAAGATCATGCTCATCGGCGGCCTGATCTTCTTCATCCGCTTCACCTATCCGCGCTTCCGCGAAGACCAGCTGCAACGGTTCGCGTGGACGGTGCTCATCCCGCTCGCGCTCGCCAACATCTTGGTGACGGCGATTCTGAAGGTGGTGTTCTGAATGCGAAAGATCCCGGGGCGTGGGCTGGTCAAGGGAGCCGGTGTCACGTTCAAGGAGATGACGAAGACCGTCTTCCCGAACGAAGGCGCGAAGAAGGTCATGCCGAGTCCGAGCAAGGGCGCGGTCACCGTCCAGTACCCCCACGAGAAGGAAGCACCGGCGACGCGGGCCCGCGGTGTGATCGCGCTGCTCGAGGAGAACTGCACGGTCTGCATGCTGTGCGCTCGGAGTTGCCCCGACTGGTGCATCTACATCGAAGGCCACAAGCACAAGGCGCCACCGCGCCGTCCGGGCGGCAAAGAGCGCACGGTCAGCGCGCTCGACCGTTTCGACATCGACTACGCGCTGTGCATGTACTGCGGCATCTGTGTCGAGGTCTGCCCCTTCGACGCGCTCTTCTGGAGCCCGGAGTACGAGTACTCGGAGCCGAGGATCGCTGAGCTGCTCCACGACAAGGATCGGCTGGGCGAGTGGATGGACGCCGTGCCCGAGTACGAGCCCTACGAGTCCGGCGCCGAGATGAAGGTCAAGAAGCTGCCCAAGAAGGGCGCCAAGTAGCGATGACGATCGGAGCGACCATGGTGGCGCAGCACGTCGCGTTCGGCGTCATCGCTGCGATCGTGATCGTCGGCGCGCTGCCGCGTCGTGACCACCAACAACGTCGTGCACGCGGCGCTGTGGCTCGTGGCCGTGCTCACCGGCGTGGGCGCCAGCTTCCTCCTCCTCGGTGCGGAGTTCGTCGGCGTGACACAGCTGCTCATCTACGTCGGCGCCATCGTCGTGCTGTTCCTCTTCGGGATCATGCTCACTCGCGCGCCGATCGGACGCGAGCCGACTCTGACCGGCAGCGGCTGGCCGATGGGCGTGGTCGTCGCCGTCCCGATCGCGGGCGTGCTGACGTACACCCTGATCGACGCGTTCGGCGCCGACCACATCGGCGGCGACACCCGCCAGCTGACCGCACAAGTGAGCGACTCGCTCTTCCAGAACTACCTGATCCCGTTCGAGGTGGTGTCCGTGCTGCTGCTCGCCGCCCTGATCGGCGCCATCGTGCTGGCCAGGAAGGAGTAGGAGCGTGCTTCTCAACGAGTTCCTCCTCCTCGGCGCCGCCCTGTTCGCCATCGGCGTCTACGGCGTGCTCGCCCGCCGCAACGGCGTCATGGTGCTGATGTCCATCGAGCTCATCCTCAACGCGGTCAACATCAACCTGATCGCCTTCGGCGCCCTGCACCACACTGTCGTCGGCCAGGTCTTCGCGCTGTTCGTCATCACCATCGCCGCCGCCGAGGTCGGCGTCGGACTCGCAATCGTCCTCATGCTCTACCGCAACCGAGGGTCGATCGACCTCGATCACATCGACGCGATGCGAGGGTGATGCCGTGATCCTCCATTGGGTGTGGCTGATGCCGGCGATCTCGGGAGCGTCGTTCGTCGCCATTCTTCTCTTCGGCAAGCGCATGCCGAAGAAGGGCGCCGAGATCGGCATCGCCGCGGTTGCAGCCTGCTTCGTGATCGCAGTGCTCGCCGCGGGTTCGTGGATCACCCGAGTGAACGACGCCAGTGGCGGTCAGACGCCGACGGAGCAGGCCGCCACTGCGGAGGCGAACGGGGCAAGCAAAGCGACGGCGGCAACCGAGGTCGAAGAGGCACATCCCCCGGTACAGCCCGTCGTCACCGAGAAGACGTGGTTCGAGTCGGGCGGAGTGAAGTTCACGATCGGCACGCTCGTGGACGGTCTCAGCGTGATGATGTTCCTCGTCGTCACGATCGTCTCGTTGCTGGTGCACATCTACAGCACCGACTACGTGGGCGGCGATCGCCGGTATACGCATTACTTCGCGTTCTTGTCGTTGTTCACCGCCTCGATGCTCTTTCTCGTCATGAGCCTCAACACGGTGCAATTCATCACCAGCTGGGAGCTCGTCGGCCTCTGTTCGTTCGTCCTGATCGGCCACTGGTGGGAGGAGAAGCCCAACTCCGACGCCGCGCTCAAGGCGTTCATCGTCAACCGAGTCGGAGACGTCGGGCTGCTCGTCGGGATGATCACGTTGTACTGGGCGGCGAACAGCTTCGACATCCTCAAGATCAACACGCTCGCCAACAACGGCAGCATCGACCACCTCTTGCTACTGGTCGCCGCCTGCTGTCTCACCGCGGCCGTCATGTCGAAGTCGGGCCAGTTCATCCTCCATGTCTGGCTGCCGGACGCAATGGCCGGTCCGACGCCGGTGTCCGCGCTCATCCACGCCGCCACGATGGTCGTCGCCGGGGTCTTCATGGTGGCGCGGCTGTACTCCGTGTTCTTCCACGGCCTGTCGATCGGGGACGGCAACCCCAACCTTCTCGCCGTGATCGGCGGCGTGACCGTGCTCGGCGGAGCGAGCCTCGCGTTCGTCCAGAACGACATCAAGAAGGTGCTCGCGTATTCGACCGTCAGCCAGCTCGGCTACATGGTGATGGCGTTGGGGGTCGGTGCGTGGACGGCTGCCCTCTTCCACCTCTTCACGCACGCGTTCTTCAAGGCCGGCCTGTTCCTCGGGTCGGGCTCGGTCGCGCACTCGGTGCACAGCTTCGACATGAAGGAGGACATGGGCGGCCTGAAGCGCTTCATGCCGAAGACGTTCTGGACCTTCGCGATCTGCACCGTCGCGCTCATCGGCATCCCGCCGCTCGCCGGGTTCTGGTCGAAGGACGAGATCCTCGCGGGCAGCCACGAGCTCGGCTTCCACAACGCCTACGAGTCATTCATGATCGTGGGCATCATCGGCGCGCTGATGACCGCCGCCTACATGACGAGGTGCGTGTACCTGACGTTCTTCGGCGAGCCTCGAGGGGCCGCCGCCGATCCGCACCATCGTCCGCACGAGTCCGGTCCTCGCATCGTGGTTCCGCTCTACATCCTCTCCGGCCTCGCCGTCATCGCCGGGCTCGCCAACTTCCCGTGGGGACCGGACGGCATCAACCTCCGCTTCGAATACTTCGTGCAACCGGTCGGCGGCTACTTCCCGGCGCTGGGCGCGATCACGTTCAACCCGTATGTCGCGGTCGTTTCCACGCTCATGGGACTGACCGGCATCCTGCTCGCGTACCTGTACTGGTTCCGTGGTGCCTTCCACGGCGTCACGGTCCGGAGCAGGGTGGCGCACGCCGGGCTACACGGTGCTCCTCAACAAGTACTACTTCGACCACTTGTACACCGACATCATCGTCGGTGACATCAAGGGTCCGATCGCGAGAGCCTCGTACTGGGTCAACCAGAACGTGATCGACGGCGTCGTCAACGCCGTGGGTGTCGGCTCTCGCGAAACGGCCAACTTCCTCTACGGCACCGTCGACCAAGGGGTCGTCGACGGCGCGGTGAACGGCTCCGGCTTCGGAGCCGAAGGAACCGGCCAGCTGCTCCGGCGAATCCAGAGTGGCAAGGTCCAGCAGTACGGCGCGTTGTTGTTCGGTGGCGCGGTGATCCTCGCCGGCATCCTCGTCTTCACCCTCTAAAGGAACAGGAGCATGGAGAACTTCCTGGATCATTGGGGTCTGTCACTGGCGGTGTTCATTCCGCTCGTCGGTGCGGCGCTGATGATGTTCATCCCGCGGGCGCAAGAAGAGCTCCACAAATGGATCGCCCTGCTCACGTCATTGGTCGTGTTCGCGGTGACGATCCTCATCGCGTCCTACTTCGATTACGACAACGGCGGCCAGCTCCAGTTCGTCGTCAACCACAGCTGGATCGACACGATCAACAGCCGGTACATCGTCGGGATCGACGGCATCTCATTGCCGCTCATCTTGCTGACCGCGCTCATCGTCGTGTCGGTCGTCATCTACTCGTGGAACCACTGGCCCGATCCGAAGAACCCGAAGGCGTTCCTCATCCTCACCTTGGTGCTCGAGACCGGGATGATCGGAACGTTCGTGGCACAGGACCTGATCCTGTTCTTCGTGTTCTTCGAGGTCGTGCTCCTGCCGATGTACTTCATGATCGGCGTGTGGGGTGGCGAGCGGCGCCTGTACGCGTCGATCAAGTTCTTCCTCTTCACGCTCTTCGGGTCGGCGATGATGATCGTGAGCTTCATCGCGCTCTACTTCCTGGCCAAGGGTCCTGGGGGGCAATCGCTCAACACGTTCTCGATGATCGAGCTGAACAACGCGGAGGGCATCGCGCACACGACGCAGTTGCTCATCTTCGGTGGCATGTTCCTCGGGTTCGGCATCAAGGTGCCGATCTTCCCCTTCCACACCTGGCTTCCCGACGCGCACACCGAAGCACCGACGCAGGGGTCGGTCATCCTGGCCGCGATCCTGCTGAAGCTCGGCGCGTACGGGTTCATCCGCGTCGCCATCCCGATCCTGCCCGAAGCCGCCGAGAGCTGGGCGCCGTGGATCGCGCTGTTGGCGGTGATCGGCATCATCTACGGCGCGTTGTGCTGCCTCGCGCAGACCGACATGAAACGGCTGATCGCGTTCTCGTCGGTCGCGCACATGGGCTTCGTGATGCTCGGCATCGCTACCCTCACGACGTTCGGGCTCAACGCGGCAGTCATGGGCATGGTCGCCCACGGCCTGATCACGGGCATGCTCTTCTACCTGGCGGGCTCGGTGAAGGAGCGGTTCCACACCCTCGAGATCCACCGGCTCGGCGGGCTGCTGCTGCAAGCGCCGCGGATGGGATGGATCCTCGGCTTCTGCGCCATGGCCTCGCTCGGCCTCCCCGGCCTGGCGGGGTTCTGGGGCGAGTTCCCGGCGTTGCTCGCGTCGTACAACCCGGCGCAAGGACTGTCGCAGCCGCTGTTCCGCGTGTATCTGGTCGTCGGCGCGCTGGGAACCGTCTTCGCGGCGGGCTACCTGCTCTGGTTGCTCCAGCGCACGGCGTTCGGCATTCCCAAGGCGGAGTGGGAGGGCGAGCACTTCCACGATGTCGAGTGGCCCGAGTGGGTGGCGTGGATCCCGCTCCTGATCCTCATCATCGTGATCGGCTTCTACCCCAACATCGTGTTCCACGTCACCGACACGGCAGTGCAATCCGCGCTGAGCGGCGTTCAGACGCTCTCTGCCGCGGGGAAGTGAGCGGCTGAAGCGAGATGTTGAGCGTTCTCGGCTTCACCGCACCGCACGTGGACTATCACGCGCTCGCGCCCGAGATCATCATCGCCACCACGCTGGTCGTGGTGCTGCTCGTCGATCTCGCGTCCGAACGCAACCGGGCGCTGCTCGGGACGATCGCGGGCATCGGGTTGTTGGCAGCAATGGTGCCGATCCTGACGCTCGCGGTCGACGGAACTGACCGGCTCGTGTTGTCGGGCAACCCGAGCTACGTGGTCGACAACTTTGCGTTGACGATGAAGGCCCTGTTCATCGTCGCCGGTTACGTAGTCGTCCTGCTTTCGACGAACTACATCGCGGAGGGCGACTACTACGAGGGCGAGTACTACTTCCTGTTGCTCACGTCCGTGCTCGGCATGGTGGTGATGGCGTCGAGCCGCGACCTCATCAGCATCTTCATCGCGTTGGAGACGTTGTCCATCCCTGCCTACATGCTCGCAACGTGGCGCAAGCGCGATCCGAAGAGCAACGAAGCAGGGCTCAAGTACTACCTGATGGGTGTCTTCGCCACCGCCATCATGCTGTACGGCATGTCGCTGATCTTCGGCGTCACCGGCTCGACCTACTTGACCGACATCTCCACCAGTCTCGGGACGGGGACGACACCGATCGTCACCCTCGGCATCGTGTTCTGCGTCGTGGGCTTCGCATTCAAGGTGTCGGCGGTGCCGTTCCACACGTGGGCGCCCGACACCTATGAGGGCGCGCCGACGCCGATCACCGCGTTCCTCTCGGTGTCGTCCAAGACGGGTGGCTTCGTGGCGATCCTGACGCTGATCTTCGTCGGCTTCTTCGGCCAGCACGATGTCTGGGAACCGATGATGTGGGCGCTGGCGGTGTTGTCGATGACGGTCGGCAATCTCATCGCCCTGCGGCAGACGAACGTCGTCCGTCTGTTCGCGTACTCCTCGATCGCGCAGGCCGGTTACATCCTCGCTCCGCTGGCGGTGGCCGGCGACCTCGGCACGAAGCAGGACTCGCTCAGCGCGGTCGTCGTCTACCTCTTGGTGTACGCCGCGATGAACCTCGGAGCGTTCGGCATCATCATCACGGTCGCGCGCAGGACGGGATCGGCCGAGCTCGACTCCTTCAACGGCCTGTTCGAGTACGCCCCCGGGCTCACCGTCGTGATGACCGTGTTCCTGTTCGCGCTCGCCGGCATCCCACCGCTCGCCGGATGGTTCGCCAAGTTCGAGATCTTCCGGGCGACCGCCAACGCCGGGACCGGCGCCGGCTACCTGCTCGCCGTGATCGTCGGCGTCAACTCGGTGATCGCGCTCTTCTACTACGCGCGGGTCGCGCAGGCGATGTGGATGCACGCTCCGCCCGACGGTGACCGCAGCCGCATTCGGGTCCCGCCTGCGCTGGCCGGCGCGCTCGCCATCTGCGTCGTCGCTGTCGTGGTCGTCGGCGTGTACCCGCAGCTCGTCGCCAAGGTCGGCGACATGGCCCAGTTCGCCTTCGCCTGAGGGCGCACGACTCGAATGTTGGTGCGCCGTGGTCGCTATGGCGACCACGGCGACCCGGAGTTCGGAGGGGGATGAACGAGCTCGAACTGCGGGTGGCGGACGAGATCCGGCGGCGAGGGCCGGTGCCCTTCAGTGAGGTGATGGATCTGGCGCTGTACGACCCGGAGCACGGCTTCTACGCGTCCGGCGGATCCGCGGGGCGGCGGGGCGACTTCCTCACGTCGCCGGAGGTGGGGCCGCTGTTCGGTGCCGTCGTCGCCCGTGCGCTGGACGACCATTGGCGCGAGCGCGGCGAGCCCGATCCGTTCGTGGTCATCGAAGCGGGCGCCGGTGCGGGCACGCTCGCCGTCGCCGTCCTCGCCGCACGACCGGCGTGCACGCCCGCGCTCCGGTACGTGCTCGTCGAGCGGTGCGCAGCGCTTCGAGCTCGCCAGGCCGAGCACCTGTTGCTGGAGGATCCGGCCCTCGCGTTCGCGCCCGATCGGGCCGAGGACGAGGACGGTGACGTCCACCCACCCGAAGTCGCGACTGGGCCGATCGTCGTGAGCCTCGACTCGCTGCCTCGGCTGCACGGTTCAGCGGTCGTCGTTGCGAACGAGCTGCTCGACAACCTGCCGGTCGACATCCTCGAGCGGCGTGACGGCCGATGGCACGAGGTGCGAGTCGGTCTCGACGACGACGTGCTGGTCGAGACGCTGGTGCCCGCCGACGGACCGGATGTCGACGCGGCCGACGGTGCACGGGTGCCGGTGCAGACGGCCGCCACCCGCTGGGTGCGCGACGCCCGCGAGTGCGGAGCCGTGATTGCGTTCGACTACGCGGACACGACTGCATCGATGGCGTCTCGTGACCCGGGCGAGTGGTTGCGGACCTACAGAGGTCACCGGCGCGGGCGAGTCGCCGCTTCAGGACCTCGGCACGCAGGACATCACGTGCGAGGTCGCGATCGACCAGTTGCCGAGCGCCCACACGAGTGACGCCGGCAGGCGGACTGGCTGCGCGCCCACGGCCATCGACGAACTCGTCGAGGAAGGCAGGCGCGATCTGGGAGGAGCGCAAGCACATCGGCGATCTCGAGTCGATGCGTGGGCGAAGCCGGGTCAACGAAGCCGCCGCCCTCACCGACCCGCGAGCCTCGGGGGCTTCGCCGTCATCGAGTGGGACTAGCCCGCCGAACCCATCTGGCAGGGTCGGCGAGGGAACCGCAGGGGAGCGAGTTCGTGTCGAATTACGGCAGGAACATGCCTTTCCTCGGTTCGTCGGTGTAGACGGGTCGGCGTCCTTCGTCGAAGGCGCGAATGGCTTCGGGCAGGTTCTCCGTGAAGCCCAGCATCAGTTGGTTGCGATCCTCGATCTCGATGGCCGACTCGAGGCTCGTCGTCTCGAGGTTGACCCACAGGATGTCCTTCGTCATCGCGACGCCATACGCACTGAACTCGCAGATGCGACTCGCCATCGACAGCGCCTCGTCGAGCACCGCGTCGTCGTCCACGACGCGTGACACGAGGCCCATGCGGAACGCCTCCTCGGCGTCGATGCGGCGGCCGGTGAGCAACAGATCGTTCGAGTGCGCGGCACCGATGAGCCGCGGCAACAGGTACGACGCCGCCATCTCCGTCGACGTCAACCCGTTGACGATCCCGGTCGCGTTGAACACGGCCGACGAGGACGCGATCCGCAACTCGCACGCCAGCGTGAGGCACATGCCGCCTCCGAACGCCGGCACCGTTCACCGCCGCGATCACGGGTTGCGGGAAGGTGCCGGATCAGCGGTACGAGTCGCGAATACACGCGCATCGAGCGCTGTGCGATCTGTCCGACCTGCAGGCCGTCGATGTTGGGAACGACGCCGTAGTCCCTCAAGTCGAGTCCGGACGAGAAGGCGCCGCCCGGCACCGGTCAGCACGATCAGCTCGGCACGTGTTGTCGTCGCCCGCGGCCGACAGCGCGTCGTACAGCTCGTCGACCAGTTCGATCGACATCGCGTTCAGCCGGTCCGGACGGTTCATCGTGAGTACGGCGACCTCGGGACGGGGATGATCGACGAGTACGAGCGACATGACGGAGAAGTTCGAGACGGCTGGACGACGCTGCGTACAGGTCACCCAGCAGGCTCCTAGGCTCGCAAGCGGGGCCCGAACCGGACAAGGGGACGACAACATGGCCGACGAGCAGGCAAGCGGCGCCGCCATCGAGGACTACTTCGTCGAAGACCGTGTCTTCCCCCCGCCCGAGGATTTCAAGGAGCGCAGCCTCGTCGCCAGTCCATTCCTCTACGACGAGGCCGACGAGGACTACCAGGGCTTCTGGGCGAAGCAGGCGAGCGAGCTCGTCGACTGGTTCGAGGAGTGGCACACCATCTGCGAGTGGGAGCTGCCGTTCGCGAAGTGGTTCGTCGGCGGCAAGCTCAACGTGTCGCACAACTGCCTCGACCGGCACGTCGCCGCCGGCAAGGGCGACAAGATCGCGTACCACTGGGAAGGCGAGCCCGGCGACACCCGCACCATCACGTATGCGGAGCTGCTGGCCGAGGTGCAGCGGTTCGCCAATGTTCTGAAGTCACTTGGCGTGCAGAAGGGTGACCGCGTCGCCATCTACATGCCGATGATCCCCGAGCTTCCGGTCGCGATGCTCGCCTGCGCTCGTATCGGTGCGCCGCACTCGGTCGTCTTCGGCGGCTTCAGCCCGGACTCGCTGTCGGACCGCATCAACGATGCCGAGTGCAAGGTGCTCGTCACCGCCGACGGTGGCTTCCGTCGTGGCGCCGCCGGCTCTCCTCAAGACGAACGTCGACGTCGCGCTCGCCGACACCCCGTCGATCGAGCACGTCGATCGTCGTGAGGCGCGTCGACGAAGACGTCGCGATGCAAGACGGACGCGATCACTGGTACCACGACGTGATGTCGTCGCCCGACATCGGCGACGAGTGCCCGCCCGAGCCGATGGACGCCGAGGACCTGCTCTATCTGCTCTACACCTCGGGCACCACGGCAAAGCCCAAGGGCATCATGCACACGACCGGCGGCTACCTCACGCAGGTGGCGTTCACCCACAAGTACGTGTTCGACCTGCATCCCGACGAGGACGTGTACTGGTGCGCGGCCGACATCGGCTGGGTCACGGGCCACAGCTACATCGTGTACGGACCGCTGGCCAACGGCGCCACCTCGGTCATGTACGAAGGCGACGCCCGACACACCCGCACGCGACCGCATCTGGTCGATCGTCGAGAAGTACGGCGTGACCATCCTCTACACGGCGCCCACGGCCATTCGCACGTACATGAAGTGGGGTACCCAAGAGCCCGAGAAGCACGACCTGTCGTCGTTGCGGCTTGCTCGGCAGCGTCGGTGAGCCGATCAATCCCGAAGCGTGGATCTGGTACCACACGCACATCGGCGGTGGCCGCTGTCCGGTGGTCGACACGTGGTGGCAGACCGAGACCGGCGCCATCATGATCAGCCCGCTGCCGGGCGCGACGACGTTGAAGCCCGGCTCGGCGACGTTCCCGCTGCCGGGCATCGGCGCCGAGGTCGTCGACGACCAGGGCAACCCCGTCAAGCGGGGCGGTGGCTACCTCACGCTCACCCGTCCATGGCCCTCGATGCTGCGTGGCATCTACGGCGATCCGGAGCGGTACAAGGAGACGTACTGGTCGCGCTTCGAGGGCCGCTACTTCGCCGGTGACGGTTGCAAGATCGACGACGACGGCTACTTCTGGCTGCTCGGTCGTGTCGACGACGTGATGAACGTGTCGGGGCATCGCATCTCGACGACCGAGGTCGAGTCCGCACTCGTCGACCACCCCAAGGTCGCCGAGTCGGCGGTCGTCGGCGCCAAGGACGACACGACGGGACAGGCGATCATGGCGTACGTCACCGTGAAGGGTGGGACCGAGACCAGCACGGAGTTCGGCGAGGAGCTGCGCCAGCACGTCGCCAAGAAGATCGGCCCGACCGCACGCCCGAAGACGGTGATCTTCACCGACGAGCTGCCGAAGACCCGCTCGGGCAAGATCATGCGGCGCCTGCTTCGCGATGTCGCCGAAGGTCGAGATCTCGGCGACACGACGACCCTCGCCGATCCCGCGGTTGTCGACGAGATCAAGAAGCGCGCCGCCGAGTCACCGACGGAGGAGTGAGAGCGAAGGACGGTCGCCGCACGTCGCCCTGGTTACGGTAAGAGACGATGCAGACAAAGGGCACAACCGAGTGGTTGGACCTGCTCGATCCCGACGAAGAGGAGTTGCGCCGGTGCTGGCCGGCCGCCGTGCACAGCGATGCCCTCGAGGTGCTCCTGGCCCCGCACACGCACGCTGACGAGCCACGTCCGAAGCTCGAGTCGCACGGGTCCTACATCTTCGGCGTGCTGCTCGTCCCCGTGATCGTGCGGGAAGAAGATCGTGTGTACTACCAGGAGGTCGACCTGCTCCTGGCTCGCCACCTGGTTCTGTCCGTGCGCAAGACGCCGCCTGACGGGAAGCCGATCGACCTGAGCAAGGTCATCGAGGCCGACCATCGGGAGTCGGCGGGCATGGCCGCCTGGGAGATCGTCGACGAGGTGGCCGAAGGCTTTCTCGACATGGTCGACGACCTGCAGGACGAGATCGACGAGCTCGAGGACAACGTCGACAAGTGGTCGAGCGACAAGATCCGCGTACGCCTGTCGGCGCTTCGTCACGATCTGCTGCACATTCGCCGGACGCTGGCACCGACACGCGACGCGGTCCGCGCCGTCGTCGACGACCGGGTCGAGCTCGAGGGTGCCGGTGAGCTGTTCCCCCACGACGTGGAGCTCCACTTCGGCTCGGCCTATGACAAGTTGCTCCGAGCGAGCGAGGGTCTCGAAACCGCCCGCGACCTGATCGGTGGCGTCCGCGACTACCACCAGTCGAAGGTGGCCAACGATCAGAACGAGGTCATGAAGCGGCTGACCATCGTCGCGTCCATCTTTCTGCCGCCGACCTTCATCGTGGGTCTCTACGGCCAGAACTTCCGGGTCATTCCGGAGCTGGCGTGGGGCCATGGCTACGGCTTCTCGTGGTTCCTGATCCTCCTGTCGACGATCTCCCAGCTCATCTACTTCCGCAGGAAGGGCTGGATCTGACCTGACGAGCCCTGCAGCCGAGCGTAGGCGAGCGCTCGGAGCCGAGCGAAGCGCACGACCTCCCTGTAGCTCGATTTTCGGGGGCGAGGGCTACCGTTTCTGACGAAGCGTCCGCCCTGGGCGCAAAGAGAGAACGAAGATGAAGAACAACCTCAAGACGGCTGTCGTGCTTGCCCTCATGGGCGGCTTGATCCTGGGGATCGGGTCGCTGTTCGGGCAGACGGGCCTGATCATCGGTCTGGTGGTCGCCCTCGCCGTCGTCGGCGGCTCCTACTGGTTCAGCGACACCTTGGCCATCAAGGCCGCACGCGCCGTGCCTGTCACCGAGCAGCAGTATCCGCAGTACTACGCCATCGTCCGTGAGCTGACGCAGAAGGCCGGCATGCCGATGCCGAAGCTCTACGTGAGTCCTGAGATGCAGCCCAACGCATTCGCGACCGGCCGCAGTCCACACCATGCTGCAGTGGCCGTCACGCAAGGCATTCTCCAAGTGCTCAGCTGGGACGAGCTGAAGGGCGTCCTCGCCCACGAGATCAGCCACGTCGGAAACCGCGACATCCTCATCAGCTCGGTCGCGGCCGCGCTCGCTCTGGTCATCACGTTCGTCGCCCGCATGGCCATGTGGGGCGCCGTCTTCGGTGGCGGGAGCCGCGACCGCGACGGCGGCAACATGATCGGGGTGCTCGCCATGGCGATCCTCGCTCCGCTCGCAGCGGGGCTGCTGCAGATGACCCTGAGTCGCAGCCGCGAGTACGAGGCCGACCGTTCCGGCGCCAAGCTGATCGGCGACGGCGAACCGCTGGCGCAAGCGCTGGCCAAGATCGAGAGCGCGGCAAAGCAAGTGCCGATGAACGTCGACCCGGCCCACGCCCAGGCCTACATCGTCAACCCGCTCACGGGCCGCAAGATGCAGTACGCCAACCTCTTCCGCACCCATCCGCCGACCGAGGACCGCATCGCCCGCCTCCGCAGCCGCGAGTGGGCCTCCTGAGCTCGACGAGCAGTCAGTCCCGGAAGTTCGTGAACTGAAGCGGGATCCCGAAGTCGTGTTCCTTCAAGGCGGCGATGACGGTTTGGAGGTCGTCACGCTTCTTGCCCGTCACCCGCACTTGCTCGCCCTGCGTCTGTGACTGGATCCCCTTCGGGGCGGACTCCTTGATCGTCTTGTTGACCTCGCGGGCCTTCTCGCTCGAGATGCCGGCCACGATCTTGGCGGTCTGCCGGGCGGTGCCTCCCGAGGCCTCCTCCACCTTGCCGTAGTCGATTGCCTTGAGTGACACGTTCCGGCGCACCAGCTTCTCTTCGAGGACCTGGCGGACGGCCTTCAGCCGGTCCTCCGTCGAGGACCTCAGCCGGATCTCCCCGGTTCCCAGCTCGACCTCCGAGTCAGTACCCTTGAAGTCGAATCGCGTGTGCAGCTCGCGACCAGCCTGGTCGACTGCATTACGTACTTCTTGCAGGTCCACCTCGGAGACCACGTCAAAACTCGGCATAGGAGCACCCTACGCGCCGCCAGCTATCCTCCACGCTTCCTGGGTCGGTGCCCGAGTGGACAAAGGGAACTGGCTGTAAACCAGTCGCTTCGGCTACGGAGGTTCGAATCCTTCCCGGCCCACCACACACTCCATGACCACCTCTGATCGACCTGCAAAGGTCGCTCCGAGGTTGGCGACGTTCGACGTCGCCGCCGCGACACGCGTGGTGATCGCCGGTGATCTCCACCTGACGCGGCGACCGACCGGTGATTCGCTCACCGTCGCGTCCGAGCTCGCGTCGGCGCTCGATGCGTGGGTCGGTCCGGGACTCCTCGTGCTCAACGGCGACGTGTTCGACTTCGCCGACGAGACCCAGCACGACGCGGTTCGCATCATCGACGCGCACCCCCGGCTCGCGTCGGCCCTCGAGCGGTTCGTGGGCGGCGAAGGACGGCACATGGTGTTCCTCGCCGGCACCAGCGACCACGACCTTGCGACTCCCGGGAGCAAGGGCGCGCACGAGCTGCAGGCAAAGTACGGCGCGACGATCGCGCTCGCGGCCGACCTGCGGATCGCGACCGGCACGGGCGAACGGCGAGTGCGAGTGGAGCACGGCAGCCGATTCGGGAGCGGCGACAGCGGCAACGATGAGGCCCGATCCGAGGCCGAACGGCTCATCGGCGAAGGGCATGCGGGACTGGTGACGGGTTCGACGCACAATCCCGAGCTCACGCGGCTGGGCAGCGGGTTCTACGCGAACAACGGCAGCGCCGGCGTCGTCGTCCGCACGCGAGCACGTCGATGGGGTCTGTCGACGATCTCGGCGGACGAGCGCCAGCTGTCCTGGGTCGAGCTCGAAGCCGGCGCCGATCTCCACGCGCGCCTCCTGTACTCGCGCGTGGACACCTCGAACCGGTCGCTGATCCACCGCATCACCGAGCGCCCCGGTCCCGAACCAGTGCCGAAGCCAGCCGTGGTGTCCGCATTCCCCGGGGGCAGCGACTGGCCTGCGCCGGTCTACGCGGACCTCGGCCGGCGGCGAACGCGTCGACAGGCGGGCGCCGTCCTGGCCATCGCCGGCGTCTTGAACCTCCTGTCCGCCATCACGCCGCCCCTTGGCAGCCGGCTCGACGTCATCCGCGACCTCGTGCCCATCGCAGTGCCCGAGACCGCATCTGCACTCGTCGCCGCCGCCGGCATCGCACTCCTCGTGTTGAGCTGGGGCGTGCGGCGCGGTCAACGGCACGCCTGGATGCTCGCGGTGGGGATCACTGCACTGTCTGCTGTCCTCCACATCGTGAAGGGTCTCGACGTCGAGGAAGCGTTGGCTGCCTTCGCGGTGCTCGCCTTCCTCATCGTGAAGCGAGGAGCGTTCACCGCCGTCGCCTCTCGCGGCTCGATCGGTCGGGCGTTGGCGACGCTCGCCGGCGGCGCGGTGATCGCCATCCTCACCGGCACGGCAACCTTGGTCTGGTTGGGCCGGCGCACGAACCTGTCGTTCGGCCGAGCCTTGACTGCCGTCGCGGAGCGGCTCGTCGGCGATCAGGACATCGTCATCCCCGGCCGCCGGGGCCGCTTCCTCACGCCGACCCTCGGCGCTGTCGGTCTCACGCTCGTCGCCGTTGCCGCCTGGCTCGTGTTCCGCCCGGTCGTGGCTCGATACAACACACCGCACGAGCTCGCGCGGGCCCGCCAACTGGTGCGGCGGTACGGCGGCGACACGTTGTCGTACTTCGCTCTGCGCGACGACAAGCAGCACTGGTTCTGGAAGGACACGCTTGTCGCCTTCGCGGTGCACAACGGTGTCTGCCTCGTGTCGCCCGACCCGATCGGTCCGGTGTGCGAGCGCGCCGCCGCATGGCAGGCGTTCCGCGAGTTCGCCGACGGCAACGGCTGGCCGGTCGCCGTCATGGGTGCCGCCGAGACGTGGCTGCCGGTCTATCGGGCCACGGGGATGCGGGATCTGTACGTCGGCGACGAGGCCATCGTCGACGTCCGCCGGTTCAACCTCCAGGGCGGACGAATGAAAGGTCTACGCCAGGCGGTCAACCGCATCGCGAAGTACGGCTATCGCATCGAGTTCCACGATCCATCGCGCCTCGATCCCGCGCTCGAGCGCGAGTTGCGCATGCTCATGACCGAGAGCCGGCGCGGTGAGGTCGAGCGCGGCTTCTCCATGACCTTGGGACGGGTGTTCTCTCGGGATGACGAAGGCCTGCTGCTCGCAGTGTGCTTCGCACCGTCCGGTGAAGCGGCCGCCTTCTGTCAGTTCGTCCCGGCACCGGACATCGGGGGCTACTCGCTCGACCTCATGCGCCGCTCCGAGGCGGGGAAGCACTGGAACGGTCTGCTCGACTTCGTGGTCATACGCACGGTCGAACACCTTCGTGCGCTCGGCATGCGGGGCCTCGGCCTCAACTTCGCGGTGATGCGCTCGGTGCTCGCCGAGGAAGGCGGGGTCCGCATCGGTCATCGCATCGAACGGCGCATGCTCGGCTGGCTGAGCGACTCGATGCAGATCGAGTCGTTGTGGAAGTACAACGCGAAGTTCGATCCGGACTGGTGCCCGCGCTACGCGGTGTACGACGCGCCGGAGAACTTCCTCAGCTCCGCGGTGGCCGTCGCGAAGGCGGAGTCCTTCTGGGAGTTGCCGTTGGTCGGACGCTTCTTCGCTCCGGACGAGCCGGTTGGTGCCGTTTCACAACAAGACCTGCATCACGACGACGTCCAACCATCGCCCGAACTTGCGCCCGATCTCGCGCTCCGTCCCGACGAGCTCGAAGCCGGCAGCCCGGTGCAGCGCGATCGACGCCTCGTGACCTCCGACGATCCGAGCCATGACCGCATGGAAGCCGTGCGCGGTCGCGAGCCGAAGTAGCTCTTCGAGCAGCGCCTTGCCGATTCCCTGACCCTGGCGATCGCGTCGGACGTACACCGAGTCCTCGACGCTGGTGCTGTACGCCGGGCGATCGCGATACGGGGACAGCGAGCCGAAGGCGACGACCTCGGCCTCGTCCGCGGCGACGAGCACAGCATGCGCGCCGGATCGGGCGGACAGCCACTCTCGCTGCTGCGCAACCGAGCGAGGCACGAGGTCGAACGTAACTGTCGACTCGACGACCTCGACGTTGTAGATCGCCCGTATCGCCTCGTTGTCGTCGAGCGTCGCCAGCCGGACTTCCATCTAGCGGAATCTCACGAGGCGTCCGGGCCGCGCGCCCGTCGCCTCACCCTCCTCGAAGGTGACTTCCCCGGCCACGACCGTCGCGCGATAGCCGTCCACTCGCTGGATGAGCCGGCGGCCACCTGCGGGCAGGTCGTTGACCATCTCGGGCGCGTGGAGCCGCATGGCGTCGAGGTCGATCAGGTTGAGGTCGGCCCGCTTGCCCGGCTCGACGGTGCCGCGGTCGTCGAAGCCGTAGACGGACGCGGGACGCGCCGTCTGCAGGTGCACGACCTGTTCGAGGGGCAGACGCTCCCCGCGATGACGGTCGCGAGCCCAATGGGTCAGCAGATACGTCGTCATGCTGGCGTCGCAGATCAGCCCGCAGTGTGCGCCGCCGTCGCCCAGGCCGAGGACAGTCCTCGGGTGGGTCATCATCTCGCGCAAGGCCTCGTGGTCGCCGTCTGCGTAGCTGGCGAGGGGCGCGAACAGCAGCGCGGTGCCGTCGCGCTCGAGCATCCAGTCGAGCATGACTTCCTGCGGTCGACGTCCCTCGCGCTCGGCAACCGCGGCAGCGCTGCTCTCGCGGCGGAGGCTCGTAGTCCGGAGGGTCACCGAGCGGGAAGAACAGTCCCCATCTCGACATGAGCGCGATGGCGATGACGCTCTTCGTGTCCGGTTCCTCGGCCAGCAGTGCGGACCGCACCTCGGGCCGCCGCAGCCTCGCCACCCGCTCCGCCAACGGGAGGTGCGCGATCGAGCGGTAGGTCGGATGGGTGATGAAGGGGTGCAGCGACGACTGCAGCCCGAAGAGCATGCCGGTCGGTCGTGACGACACCTGAGGCACGACGTGAAGCCCCTCGGCGGCGAGCCCCTCCGCGTGGCGCAGCGCGTCTCTGTACTCCGCGGCGCCAGGACGAGCCTGCGCCAGCGCGTAGGTGACGGTCGCGCCGGTGCGGCGAGCGAGGTCGGCCATCCACATGCGCTCGGGTTCCGTGCTGACGGTGTCGGACACCATCTGGAACACCCCGTGGCCGACTGTTCCCAACGCGTCACCGATGGCGAGCAGCTCGTCGGCGGGAGCCGCCGTGCCGGGAACGTAGCCGTGCCTCGAGCGGTGCAGCACGGTGCGCGACGTGCTGAAGCCGGCGGCGCCGGCCCGCATCGCCCGCTCGACCACGACGGCCATCTCCGCGATCTCGTCGTGTGTGGCGTCGTCGTGGGCGCGCTCGCCCATCACGTAAGCGCGTACTGCGCAATGCGGAACCTGCGCGGCGACGTCCATGACCGTGCGCTTCGTGTCCAGCGAGTCGAGGTACTCCTCGAAGGTCTCCCAGCCCCAGTCGATGCCCTCGTGCAGCGCAGTGCCCGGGATGTCCTCGACGCTCTCCATCAACTCGACCAGGAAGTCCTCCTCGCCCGGGCGCACCGGCGCGAAGCCGACTCCGCAGTTGCCCATGACGACCGTGGTGACGCCGTGCCAGCTCGAGGGCGTGAGCTCGGGATCCCAGCTCACCTGGCCGTCGTAGTGCGTGTGGATGTCGACCCAGCCGGGGGCGAGCACCAACCCGTCCCCGTCGAGCTCTCGGCGACCACGGCCGTCGACGGCCCCGACCTCGGAGATGTCGCGGCCGTCCACGGCCACGTCGCCCACGAACGTGGGACGACCGGTGCCGTCCGCGATCGTGGCTCCTCGAATCACGAGGTCGTGCATCCGTCCCCCTTGTCGCTTGCCGGCACAACGAAGACACAAGTGTGTGCGCTCGGGCGGCAAAACTCCAGCGGGCGTGCCGACGGCCCGTTGGGGGGTGCAGGCATGAGCACGGCTATCCTCCACAGGCTTGCAGCCTGGACACCCCGCCCTCTTAGCTCAGTCGGCAGAGCACAGCCATGGTAAGGCTGGTGTCGTGGGTTCGATTCCCACAGAGGGCTCGCACGCCGCTCGCGCGGCATCGCACCCCGTCCATGGCGGCGTAGCTCAGACGGTTAGAGCACTCGGCTCATAATCGAGGTGTCGCCGGTTCGATTCCGGCCGCCGCCACAACAACCACACCGACACTGACGAAGAGGATCAACAGATGGCGAAGCAGAAGTTTGAGCGGACGAAGCCGCATTTGAACGTGGGGACGATGGGTCATATTGATCATGGGAAGACCACGTTGACTGCTGCCATTACGAAGGTGTTGCATGAGAAGAATCCGGCGGTGGCGGTGACGGCGTTTGAGGAGATTGATAAGGCGCCGGAGGAGAAGCAGCGGGGGATCACGATCAATATTGCTCATGTGGAGTATGAGACGGATAACCGTCATTACGCTCATGTGGATATGCCGGGTCATGCGGATTACATCAAGAACATGATCACGGGGGCGGCGCAGGTGGATGGGGCGATTTTGGTGGTGGCGGCGACGGATGGGCCGATGCCGCAGACGCGGGAGCATGTGTTGTTGGCTCGTCAGGTGGGGGTGCCGAGCATTGTGGTGGCGTTGAACAAGGTGGATGCGGTGGATGATGAGGAGTTGTTGGAGTTGGTGGAGTTGGAGGTGCGGGAGTTGTTGACGGAGTACGAGTTCCCGGGGGATGACATTCCGGTGGTGCGGGTGTCGGCGTTGAAGGCGTTGGAGGGGGATGCGGAGGCGGAGGCGCAGGTGGCGGCGTTGATGGAGGCGGTGGATAGTTATGTGCCGGAGCCGGTGCGGGATTTGGACAAGCCGTTCCAGATGCCGATCGAGGATGTGTTTTCGATCACGGGTCGGGGGACGGTGGTGACGGGGAAGGTGGAGCAGGGGGTGATCCACACCGGCGACGAGGTGGAGATCGTGGGGATCCGGCCGACGACGAAGACGGTGTGTACGGGGGTGGAGATGTTCCGCAAGATCCTCGATGAGGGTCAGGCGGGCGACAATATTGGTGCGTTGTTGCGGGGGACGAAGAAGGAGGATGTGGAGCGGGGGCAGGTGTTGGCGAAGCCGGGGTCGATCACGCCGCACACCAATTTCGAGGCGCAGGTGTATGTGTTGACGAAGGAGGAGGGCGGTCGGCACAAGCCGTTCTTTTCGAACTATCGGCCTCAGTTCTATTTCCGGACGACGGATGTGACGGGGACGATCACGTTGCCGGAGGGGACGGAGATGTGTATGCCGGGGGACAACACGACGATGACGGTGGAGTTGATCCATCCGATCGCCATGGATGAGGGTCTCCGGTTCGCGATCCGTGAGGGTGGCCGCACCGTCGGCGCCGGCCGCGTCACCAAAATCCTGAAGTAAGGGAGACTGGATCAATGGCAAGCAAGGCAAACGAGAAGCGCATCGGCGTCACGTTGGAGTGCACCGTGTGCAAGCGCCGCAACTACATCACCCAGAAGAACAAGGTGAACGACCGCGAGCGCATCGAGCTGAAGAAGTACTGCCGCTGGGACCGCCAGCACACCCTCCACAAGGAGACCCGCTAGAGCCAGACCCCTCACCTTCCTTACCAGTAGGTAACTTCCCACGACCCTCTCAGGTCAGAAGGCCCGGTATGCCACAACAAGTCGGTGATCTCACCGAACTGGTGGTCGCTGCCAGCGCCGGCGACCAGCAGGCATTCGAGGCGCTGGTCCGGGCTACGTACGCCGACACGTACACGCTCGCGTACCGGCTGACCGGGGACGAGGAGGACGCTCGGGACGTGGTGCAGGAGTCGTATCTGCGGGCCTTCCGGGGCCTGAAGCGGTTCCGAGGCGATGCGCAGTTCACCACGTGGCTGTACCGCATCACGGCGAACTGCGCGTCGACCCATCTCGGACGGCGGGCCAAGCACCGGCACGACGAGCTCTCGGACGACGCGCCGGTGGCCGATACGGACCCCGACGTCGACCCGGCGGCGCGGACCGATGCCCGGGCCACCCGTGACCGCCTCGGCGTGGCGCTGCGAGCGCTCCCGCCACGGTTGCGGGCCGTGGTCGTGCTGCGCGACGTCTACGACCTCCCCCACGAGGCCATCGCGGCCGAGCTCGGCATCTCCGAGTCGGCCGCCAAGGTGCGGCTGCACCGGGCGCGGAAGAAGCTGCGGGAGAGCCTGTTCCCCCTGCGGGGCCAGGGCGGTGAGGAGGGTGACGCCCGTGCGGTGTGACGAAGTGACGGAACTGCTGTCCGACGTGGCGGACGGCTCCCTGGTGCTCGACCGGCCAGCCCGGCGTCACGTCGACCGTTGCCTGCGCTGCCAGGCCGAGCTCGTCCAGTACCGCAAGCTGCTCCGGGCCCTCCACGCGCTGCGGACCGAGGTGCTCGAACCGGCTCCCGGCCTCCTGTCCGACATCCTCGCCACCCTCGAAGAGGCCGGCGAACGTCACGCCGTCCGCTCGATGCTGACGGGCCGGCGCATGGCCTACATGGGTGGCATTGCTGCCGCGGCCACCGCCGGCGCTGCAGGCGCCATCCTCATCGCCACGCGCGGTCGCAAGGGCCGCATGAGCCTCGCCGGCTGAGTCTCCCGACTGCCGACTCGCTCCCACGCTGTCGCGGTCGCTCGTAGGTGCTGTCGGCTCGTCGCTGGCGCTTCCCTCGCCGGTCGCTCGTAGGTGCGTGTCGGCTCGTCGCTGGCGCTTCCCTCGCCGCCCCGACCCCGCTGGCGGATCCGGCGCGGGCCGGTGCTAGATTTGTCGGAGTTTCGAACTCCCCAGAGGGCAGTAGCTCAATTGGAAGAGCACCGGTCTCCAAAACCGGCGGTTGGGGGTTCGAGTCCCTCCTGCCCTGCGTAGCCGCCGCGTCCTGAAGAACCCGCGCTCTCGACAACAAGGCCAGCCGCCATGGCGATGAACAGAGAAACCAAGCGAATGCTGCAGCGCCAAGGTCAGATGACCGAGGACGGTGCGCCCACGCGCGAACGCCGCCGCCAGCAGCCGGCGCCACGACCCGAGGCCCGCGAGAAGCGGACGGGTCCGCGCGAGTTCCTCAACGAGGTCCGGGCCGAGCTGCGCAAGGTGGCGTGGCCGACCAAGTCCGAGACGATCAACTACTCGATCATCGTGTTCGTCGCAGTGGTGGTGCTGACCGCGTTCGTCGGCGCCCTCGACTACGTCTTCGGCGAATTCGTCCTCAAGCTCTACAACCAATGACATGAGCGACTTCGACGATCCCGCCAACCCGGACACCGACGACGACCAGGCCACTTCCGCCGTTCTCGTCGACGACGAGGTCCAACCCGACACCGACGACGAAGCCACCGTCGACGAAGTCATCGATTCCGACGACCTCCTCGACGAGGAGGCGGCGCCGCCGGTCGAGAGCCCGTACGACCGTCCGGGACGGTGGTTCGTCGTCCACACGCAGTCGGGCTACGAGAAGAAGGTCAAGCAGAACCTCGAAGCCCGCATCTCCTCCATGAACATGGAGGAGCGCATCCACGAAGTCGTCATCCCCATGGAAGACGTCATCGAGTTCAAGAACGGCAAGAAGGTGGTCGTCCAGAAGAAGGTCTTCCCGGGCTATCTCCTGGTGCGCTGCGATCTCGACGACGACTCGTGGTACGTGATCCGCAACACGCCGGGAGTCACCGGGTTCGTCGGCGCCGGCTCCAAGCCCTCACCGCTGTCCCGCCGCGACGTCGAGAAGTTCCTCCTGGTCGCGACCGGTGACGAGCAGGTTGCCGCCAAGCGGGGCAAGCCGCGGCTCGAGTACGAGAACGGCGAGACCGTCCGGGTGCGTGAAGGTCCCTTCGCCGACTTCTCGGGCGAGATCATCGAGATCAACGAGGACCAGCTCAAGCTCAAGGTTCTGGTCAACATCTTCGGGCGAGAGACGCCGGTCGAGCTCGAGTTCAGCCAGGTAGCGAAGCTCTAGCGTCCGCTGCCAGACTCTTCCGTTCGTATCGGCTCGAGACGAAGCACATGATCGACATCCACAACACAGGGTTGCGCGCAGGCGGCGAGGGAAGCGCCAGCGACGAGTCGCACCCGAGCGCAGGGCGTAGCCCGAAGCGAGGCGAATGACATGGCGAAGAAGAAGGTCGCGGCGATCGTCAAGATCCAGATCCCCGCGGGGCAGGCCACGCCTGCGCCCCCCGTCGGCACGGCACTCGGCCCTCACGGTGTGGCGATCATGGACTTCTGCAAGATGTACAACGCGCAGACCGAGAATCAGCGCGGCACGATCGTGCCGGTCGAGATCACGGTCTTCGAGGACCGGTCGTTCACGTTCATCCTGAAGACGCCGCCCACGCCGGTGCTCCTGCGCCAAGCGGCGGGCATCGACAAGGGTGCGGTCACTCCGGGCCGTGACGGGGTGGGCAAGGTCACCGACGCGCAGGTCGGCGAGATCGCGAAGACGAAGATGCCGGACCTGAACGCCAACGATCTCGAAGCCGCCAAGAAGCAGGTCGCGGGCACGGCCCGGTCGATGGGGATCGAGGTCGTCTGATGGCGCGTCACGGAAAGCACTATCTCGACGCCACGAGGTCGTTCGACACCGAGGCGCTGATGTCGCCGCCGGAGGCGATCGACGTGTGCAAGCGCACCTCGAAGGCGAAGTTCGACGAGACGATCGAGCTCGCCGTGCGGCTCGGTGTCGATCCGCGCAAGGCCGATCAGATCGTGCGCGGCACCGTCGCGCTGCCCTCCGGTACGGGCAAGGACGTACGCGTGGCCGTGTTCGCGGCCGGTGATGCCGCCGCCGAAGCACGGGCCGCGGGTGCCGACATCGTCGGCGCCGACGATCTCGCCGCGCAGATCGAGGGCGGCATGCTCGACTTCGACATCGCCATCGCCACGCCCGACCTCATGCCGCTCGTCGGCCGGCTCGGCCGCACCCTCGGGCCCAGGGGCTTGATGCCGAACCCGAAGACCGGCACCGTCACCGCCGAGGTCGGCAAGGCCGTCGGTGAGTTCAAAGGCGGCAAGGTCGAGTACCGCACCGATCGGTACGGCAACATCCACGTGCCGATCGGCAAGGTGAGCTTCCCGACCGAGGCGCTCAACACCAACTTCCGCGCCGTGCTCGACGAGCTGCAACGAGCCAAGCCGGCATCGGCGAAGGGTCGGTACATCAAGAGCATCACGGTGGCGCCGACCATGGGTCCCGGGGTCAACGTGGATCCCAACCGTTTGCGGGAAGAGCTCACGGCTTCGTAACCTCGCCGTTCGACACAACCGAATTTGCTCGTCGAAGACATCCGGTGCGCTCGCTCGAGCGCTGAAAGGTCGCCCACAGCAGGGCGGCCGCCTGACGAGGCGGACACCTCCGAGGACTCACTCGTTCGTGGCCGCGCTGCACGCGAGCCCGACCGAGACAACGAGAGGAGGTGCCAGTGGACGATCCCCGACCCGAGAAGGTCGCCGTCGTCGATGAGGTCAAGGGCCGGTTCTCCGCGGCCAGCGCCGCGCTGCTGACCGAGTACCGCGGCCTCGACGTGGCTGCCATCTCGCAGCTGCGGCGAGCGCTGCGCGAGGCCGGCGGCGAGTACAAGATCTACAAGAACACGCTCGTGCGATTCGCCACCCGAGACCTCGGCCTCGAGATCGACGACCTGCTCACCGGCCCGACCGCGATCGCGTTCGTCGATGGCGACGCGGCGGCGGTGGCGAAGGCGCTTCGCGACAGCGCGCGGACCAATCCGGCGCTGGTCCTCAAGGGCGGACTGCTCGGCACCAAGCCAGTCAGCGCGGACGAAGTGCGAGCACTCGCTGACCTTCCGTCCCGCGACGTGTTGCTCGGACAAGTCGCGGGCGCGATGGCGGCGCCGTTGCAACAGTTCGCCGGCCTGCTCCAGGCCCTGCCCCGCAACTTTGCGTACGGGTTGAAGGCGTTGCTCGACGAGCGCGGCGGCGCACCCGAGCCGACGCGGAAGCGGCCGAAGCGACGACGGAAGCGACCGAAGCGATCGAAGAGGCCGAAGAGACCGGAAGCGACCGAAGACACCGAAGACACCGAAGAGACCGAAACGCCGGCGGCCGAGCCCGCCGCCGACACCGAGGAGAGCTGAACATGGCAACCCTGACCAAGGACGAGATTCTCGACGCGATCGCCAACATGAGCGTGCTCGAGCTGAGCGAGCTGCTGAAGGACTTCGAGGAGAAGTTCGGTGTGACCGCGGCCGCGCCTGTGGCCGCGTTCGCGGGCCCGATGCCGGGTGGGGCCGGTGACGGCGCGGCGGCCGCCGAGGAGGAGAAGGACGAGTTCGACGTCGTCCTCGCGGCGGCGGGCGAGAAGAAGATCCAAGTGATCAAGGAGGTGCGCGCCCTGACGAGCCTCGGGCTGAAGGAGGCCAAGGACCTCGTCGACAGCGCGCCGAAGCCGGTGCTCGAGCACGCGTCCAAGGAAGACGCCGAGAAGGCGAAGGCGCAGCTCGAAGAAGCCGGCGCCACCGTCGAGCTCAAGTAATCCCCGCTCGAATCGGCGTGCGTTGCCTACATCCTGTGTGGGTGATGCACGCCGGAACGGGAGAGGGTGAGCGAGCATGACTGAGCGCGAGCGCGACCGGCTCATCGCACTCGAGGGCGCGTTGAACTGGCGCGACCTCGGCGGCTACGAGACCGCCGACGGACGCGTGACGTGTTGGGGACGCGTCTACCGAAGTGACGGACTCGACCAGCTCACGGATGCCGATCTCGATCTCATCGCCGATCTCGGCATTCGCCTGGTGATCGACTTCCGGATCGACCGCGAGGTCGACCTCGCACCGAGTCGATTGCCCGAGCACCCCGAGTTGCGCCGTCAACGTCTTCCCATCGGCGACGACGTCGCCGGCACGACAGTGATCGAGCGCATCCAGTCCGGCGAGATCACGTCCTACAGCGCCGACGCGGTCGCGGCGACGTACGAAAAGATCCTCGATGAAGCCGCGTGCGAGTTCGGGGTGGCACTGACGCACGCCGCCGATCCAGCGAACCACCCGATGGTCTTCCACTGCACCGCCGGCAAGGACCGAACCGGTCTCATGGCGATGCTGCTGCTGGGCGCGCTCGGTGTGCCCGACGACGAGATCACACGCGACTACGAACTGACGACGCGCTACCGCTCGAGCAAGCGACTCGTCGTCCTTCGTCCGCAGCTCGAGGCCGCCGGCGTGGACGTCGACGCGGTGCTCCCGTTCCTCACTGCGCAGGCGCCGGTGATGGGCGCCACGATCGCCGCCCTCGAAGCACGCCATGGGTCCATCGAGGGCTACCTCACCGGCCCGGCGCGAGTGACCGGGCGCACGCTCGCGGACTTGCGAGCACATCTCACCGAGTCCGTCAAGGCTTGACCTCATCGGGCGTTCGTCCTACTGTCCTCGCAATTCGGCGGCCCTCTCGGGGGCCGGACAGAACGGGCTGTCCCGTCGGGCGAGTTCGATGGGTTGCTCTTCTTCGCGTCGTGCCCTAGGCTGCTCGGTTGCCGTGCCGCTCCGCGCTTCCGTTCCGGAACCCAGTGTTCCGGCTTCGTCGCGCCCGAACGGCCTCGGCTTCCAGCCGCCACGCACCCCTGGGAGCTAGGTCTCTTGTCTTCTCGCACCGCAGCCCGGCAGCGTTACTCGTTCGCGAATCTCGACGAGGCGCTGCCCCTTCCTGACTTGATCGCCATCCAGCGAGAGTCCTTCAACTGGTTCTTGCACCACGGGCTGGCGGAGACCTTCCGCGACATCAGCCCGATCAAGGACTTCACCGAGACGCTTCAGCTCGAGTTGGAGTTCGACCCGGACGACGAGGATCTCCGTCCGCCGCCCAAGTTCTCGGTGGAGGAGTGCAAGGAGAAGGACATGACCTTCTCCGCTCCGATCTTCGTGCGGGCTCGCTTCATGAACTCCACCACGGGTGAGATCAAGGAGCAGACCGTCTTCATGGGCGACTTCCCCATGATGACGGACAAGGGCACGTTCGTGATCAACGGGACCGAACGCGTCGTCGTGTCACAGCTCGTGCGCAGCCCCGGGGTGATCTTCCAGCCCGGCGAGCGGTTCCGCCTGCGCAACCTCGCCAAGCACCAGCTCGTCACCGGCACCATCCATCCGTACCGAGGCGAGTGGATCGAGTTCGACGTCGAGCAGAAGCCCGGCAAGGACGTCACCGCCGGCACCCGCGTCGCGCGCAAGCGTCGCCTGTCGTTGTTCGTGCTGCTGCGCGCGCTCGGCTACGACGAGGAGAACGCGCCGGGCTTCCTCGAGAGCTTCGTTCGTCACTTCGACTTCCTCGAGGGTCAGTGGGAGAAGGACCGCGACCTCGCGCCCACCCAGGACGAGGCGCTCGTCGAGATCTACAAGCGCGCCCGTCCCGGTGAGCCGCCGTCGGTCGAGTCGGCACGCGCGTACTTCCGCAACGCGTTCTTCGAGAGCCGCCGCTACGACTTGTCACGCGTCGGTCGCTACAAGCTCAACCGCAAGCTCGGCGCGGAAGTCGCCAAGCTGCCCGAGCTGTTCAACCTTCCTCCGGACCTCATCGACACCCCCGATCCGAACCAGCCGGTGCTGAGTCGCTGCGAGGTCCTCGCCGCGACCAGCTACCTGTTGCACCTCGCCAACGGCGCGCCGGGCTATCGCCTCGACGACCAGGACCACTTCGCCAACCGTCGCATCCGTTCGGTCGGTGAGCTGATCCAGAACCAGGTGCGCATCGGACTGTCCCGCATGGAGCGCGTCGTCAAGGAGCGCATGACCACGCAGGACGTGGAGGCGATCACGCCGCAGACCCTCATCAACATCCGGCCCGTCGTGGCCGCGATCAAGGAGTTCTTCGGCACCAGCCAGCTGAGCCAGTTCATGGACCAGGTCAACCCGCTGTCCGGCCTCACGCACCGGCGCCGCCTCAGCGCGCTCGGACCGGGCGGCCTCTCCAGGGAGCGGGCCGGCTTCGAGGTCCGCGACGTGCACTTCTCGCACTACGGCCGCATGTGCCCGATCGAGACGCCGGAAGGTCCGAACATCGGCCTCATCGGCGCCTTGGCGACGTACGCCCGCGTCAACGAGTTCGGCTTCATCGAGTCGCCGTACCGCAAGGTCGCCAACGGCAAGGTCACCGACGAGATCGCGTACCTGGCCGCCGACGAAGAAGAGGAATACATCGTCGCGCAGGCCAACGCGCCGCTGAACACCAACGGGACGTTCAAGGAAGAGCGAGTGCTGGCCCGGCGTTCACCGCAGGCCTCCTCACTGTCGGATCTCCGATTGCAGCTCGAGCGAGACATCTACTTCGCCGCCACCACGGAGATCTCGTCGGTGCCGCCCGAAGAGGTCCAGCTGATGGACGTGTCACCGAAGCAGATCGTGTCGGTCGCCACGTCGCTGATCCCGTTCCTCGAACACGACGACGCCAACCGCGCGCTCATGGGCGCCAACATGCAGAAGCAGGCCGTCCCGCTCGTTCGGGCCGAGGCGCCGTACGTCGGCACCGGTGTCGAGGCGAAGGCGGCGCGTGACGCGGCCGACATGATCCTCGCCGAGGACGACGGCACGATCGTCGAGATCGACGGCGACCATCTCGTCATCGAGTACAAGAACGGCCGCAGGAAGCACGAACGCCTGCTCAAGTTCGAGCGGTCGAACCAGGACACGAGCATCAACCAGAAGCCGCTCGTGCGTGAAGGCGATCGAGTGAAGAAGGGCGACGTTCTCGCCGACGGCCCGTCGACCGACGAAGGCGAGCTCGCGCTCGGCAAGAACCTCCTCGTCGCGTTCATGCCGTGGGAGGGCTACAACTTCGAGGACGCGATCATCCTGTCCGAGCGCCTCGTGCGCGACGACGTGCTGACGTCGATCCACATCCACGAGCACGAGATCGACGCTCGCGACACGAAGCTCGGTCCCGAAGAGATCACTCGAGACATCCCGAACCTCTCCGAGGAGATCCTGAAGGATCTCGACGACCGGGGCATCATCCGCGTCGGCGCCGAGGTCGGCCCCGGCGACGTGCTCGTGGGCAAGGTCACCCCGAAGGGCGAGACCGAGCTCACGCCCGAGGAGCGCCTGCTGCGCGCCATCTTCGGTGAGAAGGCCCGAGAGGTGCGCGACACCAGCCTCAAGGTGCCCCACGGCGAAGAGGGCAAGATCATCGACGTCAAGGTGTTCAGTCGCGACGAGCACCACGAGCTCCCGCCGGGCGTCAACCAGCTCGTCCGGGTGTACGTGGCCCAGAAGCGCAAGATCAGCGTCGGCGACAAGCTCGCCGGCCGGCACGGCAACAAGGGCGTGATCTCCAAGATCCTGCCGATCGAGGACATGCCCCACCTCGCGGACGGCACCCCGGTCGACATCATCCTCAACCCGCTCGGCGTCCCGTCCCGCATGAACGTGGGGCAGGTGCTCGAGGCGCACCTCGGTTACGCGGCGCGATGGGGTTGGAGCGACTCGACGCCGAAGAGCGGCGCGATCGGCGACGAGGCCGTGCGCGGCACGGAGGCGAAGACGCGCACCAACACGCCGCCTGCGACCTTCATCGCCACGCCGGTCTTCGACGGCGCCCACTGGGACGAGGAGGACGACGCCGGCGACCATCCGACGATCCGACAGATCTTCGAGCACCTGCAGCCCGAGGCCATCGACGAGCACTACGGCGACGGCGGCCGGATGATCCAGCCCGACGGCAAGGCGACTCTCTACAACGGCCGCACCGGCGAGGCCTACGACAACCCGATCACCGTCGGCTACGTGTACATCCTGAAGCTGGCCCACCTCGTGGACGACAAGATCCACGCCCGGTCGACCGGCCCGTACTCGATGATCACGCAGCAGCCGTTGGGTGGGAAGGCGCAGTTCGGCGGCCAGCGGTTCGGTGAGATGGAGGTCTGGGCGCTCGAGGCCTACGGCTCGGCGTACTGCCTCCAGGAGCTGCTGACCATCAAGTCCGACGACGTCCTCGGCCGCGTGAAGGTGTACGAGGCGATCGTCAAGGGCGAGAACATTCCCGAGCCCGGCATCCCCGAGAGCTTCAAGGTGCTCATCAAGGAGATGCAGGCCCTGTGCCTCAACGTCGAGGTGCTGTCGATCGCCGGTGAGCAGATCGAGATGCGCGAGCTCGACGAGGACGTGTTCCGCGCTGCCGAAGAGCTCGGCATCGACATCTCACGCCCGGAGCGTGGTTCGGATGAAGAAGACGAACGACGTCGTGAAAGGACGAGCTACTGATCGCCCTCGAACCGGCGGCTCGTCGGCGAGCCGACGGCGCTCGCCTTCGGCGAGCACTGACAGATCTATCCCAATCGACCGGCGGAGCCGGGTCGATCGGAGTCGAGGGGGACCGGCGGGAGCCGCCCCCTTCGAGCACCCCCCACAGGAGCACACATGCTTGATGTGAACAATTTCGATCAGTTGCGGATCGGTCTCGCGACGGCGGACTCGATTCGCATGTGGTCGAACGGCGAGGTCAAGAAGCCGGAGACCATCAACTACCGCACGCTCAAGCCGGAGAAGGACGGGCTCTTCTGCGAGAAGATCTTCGGTCCGACGAAGGACTGGGAGTGCTACTGCGGCAAGTACAAGCGCGTCCGGTTCAAGGGCATCATCTGCGAGCGCTGTGGCGTCGAGGTCACCCGTTCCAAGGTGCGGCGCGAGCGGATGGGCCACATCGAGCTCGCCGCGCCGGTCGTGCACATCTGGTACCTGCGCGGCACGCGTTCGTGGCTTGCGTACCTGCTCATGGGCACCGAGATCCGTGAGGAGCTCAAGGCCAAGCAGCTCGAGAAGGTCATCTACTTCGCGGCCAACCTCGTCACGTACGTCGACGAGGAGCGTCGCCACGAAGACCTGCCGAACCTCGAAGCCGAGCTCATCGGCGAAAAGGAAGCGATCGACAAGGAGCGCGAGCTCGAGCTCGCTCGGCGTCAGGAGGAGCTCGAGAAGGAGCTCGAGGCGCTCGAGGCCGAAGGCGCGAAGGAGACGGACCTCCGCGCTCGCCAGCGCGCCGCCGAGAAGGACCTCGTCGCCATCCGAGAGCGGTACGAGGCCGAGACCGACCTCCTGCAGCGCGCGTTCGACGAGTTCCGCGACGTGTTCCCGCGCAAGATCATCGAGGACGAGCTGCTCTGGCGTGAGCTGAAGGACCGCTACGGCGAGTACTTCGAAGGCGGCATGGGCGCCGACGCCATCAAGTCGCTCATCGATCGCATCGACCTCGACGAAGAAGAGGTCAAGCTCCGCAACGCCATCGACCCGCCCGAGGGCCAGCGCCCGCTCAGCGCGCAGCGCAAGCAGAAGGCCATCAAGCGGCTCAAGATCGTCACTGCGTTCAACCGGCGTGACGACCACGGCCGCCGTGTCAACGACCCCCGGGCCATGATCCTCGACGTCGTTCCCGTGATCCCGCCCGAGCTGCGGCCGATGGTGCAGCTCGACGGTGGACGGTTCGCGACGTCCGACCTCAACGACCTGTACCGCCGAGTCATCAACCGCAACAACCGGCTGAAGCGACTCCTCGACCTCGGCGCGCCCGAGATCATCGTGAACAACGAGAAGCGGATGCTGCAGGAGGCGGTCGACGCGCTGTTCGACAACGGACGCCGCGGCCGTCCGGTGACGGGCCCGGGCAACCGTCCGCTCAAGTCACTGTCCGACATGTTGAAGGGCAAGCAGGGCCGGTTCCGTCAGAACCTGCTCGGCAAGCGCGTCGACTACTCGGGCCGTTCGGTCATCGTGGTCGGCCCGACGCTGAAGCTGCACCAGTGCGGCCTGCCCAAGCTCATGGCCCTCGAGCTGTTCAAGCCGTTCGTGATGAAGCGGCTGGTCGACGCGGAGTTGGCCCAGAACATCAAGTCGGCGAAGCGCATGGTCGAGCGGCGGCGCCCACAGGTGTGGGACGTGCTCGAGGAGGTCATCAAGGAGCACCCGGTGCTGCTCAACCGGGCGCCCACGCTGCACCGCCTCGGCATCCAGGCCTTCGAGCCGGTGCTGGTCGAGGGCAAGGCCATCCAGATCCATCCGCTCGTGTGCACCGCGTTCAACGCGGACTTCGACGGTGACCAGATGGCCGTGCACCTGCCGCTGTCCTCCGAGGCCCAGGCCGAGTCGCGCGTCCTGATGTTGTCGGCCAACAACATCTTGTCGCCGGCGCACGGTCGTCCCTTGGTGACGCCGACGCAGGACATGGTGATCGGCGCGTACTACCTCACCGAAGCCGTCAAGGGCGCGAAGGGTGACGGTGGCGTGTACCGACACATGCACGACCTCGATCGCGCCTTCGAGGAGGGCGACCTCGACCTCCACGCGGAGATCGAGTACCGCGGTGCAATCGCGGGCGTCGAGGGTCCGCTCAAGACGACGTACGGCCGGCTGCTCTTCAACGAGGTCCTTCCCGACGACCTGGCCTACGTGAACCGGTCGGTCAAGAAGGGCGACATGGGAGCGATCGTCGACGAGCTCGCCAACGGCAAGCGTTGGATCTCGAACAACGGCGACGAGCCCGAGCTCATCCACGGCTTCCCGAAGGCGGTCGTGGCCGACAGCCTCGACGGCATCAAGAACCTGTGCTTCAGGTTCGCGGCGCGGTCCGGCCTCACGATCTCGATCGAGGACGTGAAGACCCCCGCTGACAAGCGGGAGATCCTCGACGGCTACGAGAAGCGAGCCGAGAAGGTGGAGGACCAGTTCTTCAAGGGCATCATCACCGACGGTGAGCGGCGCCAGAAGGAAGTGGAGATCTGGACGGCCGCCACCGAAGAGGTGCGCGCCTCGATGGAGCGCGAGCTGAAGCAGGTCCAGTTCAACCCCATCGACATGATGGTGGGCTCGGGCGCCCGCGGGAACATGATGCAGGTCCGCCAGATCGCGGGCATGCGCGGCCTGGTGGCCAACCCCCGCGGCGACATGATCCCTCGACCGATCAAGTCGAACTTCCGTGAGGGCTTGGCGATGCTCGAGTACTTCATCGCCACGCCCGGTGCCCGCAAGGGCCTCGTCGACACCGCGCTTCGTACTGCCGACTCGGGCTACCTGACCCGGCGTCTGGTCGATGTCGCGCAGGAGCTCATCGTGCGCGAAGAGAACTGTGAGCGTGAGGGTGTTCCGGTACTCGGTCTGTGGCTCGAGGACATCGAGGCCGATCCCGCCGACGGTTCGAAGCGCAACTACCTCGAGACGCGTCTGTTCGGCCGCACGATCGCAACCGATGTCACGTTCTCGGACGGGACCGTGCTGCCGGCCGGTCACGAGATCGGTGACGAGGATCTCGACCGCGTGCGCGACGACGAGGCGGTCACCCGTGTGCGGGTGCGCTCGCCGCTCACGTGTCAGGCCGAGCTCGGTGTGTGCCGCAAGTGCTACGGCCGCTCGCTGGCGACCGGCAAGACGATCGAGTTGGGCGAAGCGGTCGGCGTGATCGCGGCCCAGTCGATCGGCGAGCCCGGCACGCAGCTGACGATGCGGACGTTCCACACCGGTGGCATCGCCGGAACCGACATCGCCGGCGGTCTGCCACGCGTCGTCGAGCTGTTCGAGGCTCGTTCCCCGAAGGGCAAGGCGACGCTCGCTCGTACGTCCGGTGTCGTGCGCATCGCGGAGGACGAGGGCAAGGGTCGTGTCGTCACGATCGTCGCCGACGACGGCTCGGAGGAGACGCACACCGTGCCGACCATCCAGCGGCTCGCGGTGGCGGACGGACACGAGGTGCGTCCGGGCGACGCGATCGTCGGCGAGGACAAGACGCCGCGCGATCCGAAGGAGCTGCTCGAGATCCGAGGCGTTCGCGAGACGCAGCAGTACCTCGTCAGCGAGGTGCAGAAGGTGTACCGCGACCAGGGCGTGTCGATCCACGACAAGCACATCGAGCTGATCGTGCGACAGATGACGCGCCGTGTCGCCGTGCAGGAGCCCGGCGACAGCGACTTCCTGCCGGGCGAGCGGGTGGACTCCAAGGTGTACGCCGACGTCAACCGGCGCCTCGTGCAAGAAGGCAAGACGCCTGCTGAGGGACGTCCCGAGCTCATGGGCATCACGAAGGCGTCACTGGCCACGGACTCGTGGCTGTCGGCGGCGTCGTTCCAGGAGACGACCCGGGTGCTCACCGAAGCGGCGATCGAGTCGCGGTCCGACGGACTGCTCGGCCTCAAGGAGAACATCATCATCGGCAAGCTGATCCCTGCGGGGACCGGCATGGAGGTGTACCGGGACGTCGAGACCGAGGCGCCCGACTACCAGCCGATGCAGTTCTACTCATCCGACGCCGACGCGGCGGAGTGGCTCGCGAGCATCTCGGGCGACTACATCCCCGACGCCGCAGCCGGTGACGGCGGTGGTGACGGTGCGACCGAGGAGGCGGCGGTCGATGACACCGATGCGGTGATCGGCGAAGCCGACGGTTCGGGCGACGGCACGGTCATCGAGGCCCCGTTCGGCGAGGAGTCGATCGGTTAGAGGTTCGGGTAGGTTCCCCCTGCTCGGGAGGATGGAGCAGGGGGATCAACCCATGGCCAAGTCAGTCGCCGAGATCCGGGCCGAGCTCACTGCCCCCGGCCAGCTGTTCGAGATGGAAGAGATCGACATCGGCGGCATGGCGATCCGCGCGTGGAAGAACGCGCCGCCGACGCTGCGATCGGTGCTCGACCTGTCCGCGATGCACGGCGACAAGCCCTTCGTCGTCTACGAAGACGAGCGGATGAGCTTTGGTGAGCACTACCGCCGGGCGGCGACGTTCGCGCACCGTTTGATCGACGAGTACGGCATCCGCAAGGGCGACCGTGTCGCGATCGCGATGCGCAACTTCCCCGAGTGGCTGCTCGCGTTCTGGGGCGCTGCCGTCGCCGGCGCCATCGTGGTGCCCCTCAACGCGTGGTGGACCGGGCCCGAGCTCGAGTACGGCGTCGAGGACTCGGGCGCGAAGGTGTTGATCGTCGACGAGGAGCGCGCCGAACGGCTGCGGCCGTACGCCGACTTCGGCGTGTCCGGAGTGATCGTCGCTCGCGCGAAGCGCCCCCTGACCGAGGACGAGGTCGCGTTCGACGACGTGATGGGCTCGGTGCCGGCCGACGCAACCCCACCCGATGTCGCGCTCGAGCCCGAGGACGACGCAACGATCTTCTACACGTCGGGCACCACCGGGTTCCCCAAGGGCGCGCTCGGAACGCATCGCAACATCTGTACGAACGTCATGTCGCTCGCCTTCGGCGCGCTCTATGCGGTGGCTCGCGGCGCGGCGTTGAAGGGCGACACCGACAAGCCCGACGTCGAGGCCATGGCCGCGGGAGCGGCCGAACAGGCCATCTTGCTGTCCGTCCCGCTGTTCCACGTCACGGGTTGTCACGCGATCATGCTCGGGTCGATCAGCTTCGGCGGGAAGCTCGTGATCATGTACAAGTGGGACCCCGAGCGTGCGCTCGAGCTGATCGAGCGCGAGCGCATCACGACGATCGGCGGCGTGCCCGCGATGGTCTGGCAACTGCTCGAGTCGCCGTCGTTCGCCACGACCGACATCTCGAGCGTCTCCTCCATCGGCTACGGCGGGGCGCCCGCGCCACCGGAGCTCGTCCGCCGCATCGAGGAGCTGTTCCCCGGCCGTACGCCTACCAATGGGTGGGGCATGACGGAGACGTCGTCGACGGCTGCGTCGAACAACGGCATCGACTACATCCAGCGGCCCGAGAGCTGCGGTCCGCCATTGCCGGTCAACGACGTGCGGGTCGTCGCCGAAGACGGCAAGGACGTGCCTCACGGCGAGGCGGGCGAGCTCTGGGTCCGTGGCCCGAACGTGGTGAAGGGGTACTGGCACAAACCCGAGGCAACGGCCGACACCTTCGTCGAGGGCGGCTGGCTCCGAACAGGTGACATCGCCCGCATCGACGACGACGGGTTCATCTACATCACCGACCGCGCCAAGGACATGATCATCAGAGGTGGCGAGAACATCTACAGCGCCGAAGTCGAAGCCGCCCTGTTCGAGCACCCCGCAGTGACGGACGTCGCGATCTTCGGCATTCCGCACCAGGTTCTCGGCGAGGAGGTCGCGGCAGTCGTCGTCCTCAAGCCGGGGGCGAAAGCGACTGCCGAGGAACTGCAGAGCCACGCTCGCGACCGAGTGGCCGCGTTCAAGGTGCCGGTCCGCATCTGGTTCTGGAAGGAAGAGCTGCCTCGCAACCCGGCCGGCAAGATCATGAAGCGAGAGCTGCGCGAGCAAGCCCTCGCACGCGCCTGACACCTTCGGCCCAGACGGCGACCTTTCCGCTGAAATCGCTCGATGCCTGATCTCGGAGGCGGCGCCCGCCAGCCGCACCGACGGCGACCGGCACCGGCTCGGGTCGATCGAGCGCTCTTCGCGATGGCGGTCGTGGTGTCCCTTCTTCCCCTCCTCGTGTTGGCGGTCCGCGTGCTCGCTCACGCCTGGGGCAACCCCGGCGGCGACCTCGCGCTGATCGAGCTCCGCGTCCGCGACGTGGGCTCGCATACGCCGCTCCTCGGCTCCTACGGACGGTACGGCTTCAATCAGCCAGGTCCGCTGTGGTTCTACGCGTTGGCGTTGCCGTATCGGGTCTTCGGCTCGAACTACGCCGGGCTGCAGCTCGGCGTCCTCATCGTGAACGCAGCGGCGGTTGTGACGGTGCTGGTCATTGCTCGCCGTCGCGGGGGAACGGTCCCCGTCCTGCTCGCGGCAGCGCTGCTCGCGGTCCTGCTGCACGGACTCGGGGGTGGTTGGTTGGCCGATCCTTGGGAGCCGCACGGACTCACACTCCCGTGCGTCGCCTTGGTGTTCCTCGCCGGGGAATGCGGTACTCGGCGGCCGAGCGTCGCTCATTGCGACGGCGGCCGTTGCTGCACTGCTGGCCCAGGCGCAGGCGGGTCTCGCCCCATTTGCCGGGCTGATCCTCGTCGCAACGCTTGTCGCCGTCTCGCTGCGTTCTTGGCGGCAACCCGGTGACGGATCACGACGCGCCACGGTCGTCGCGGTCTTGATCACGGTGGGGGTCTTCAGTCTGCTCTGGGTCCCTCCGCTCCTGGGCCTCCTTCGACACGAGCCCGGTGATCTTTCGGCGCTCGTGCGATCGATTCGTCACCCGTCTGTACCCACACTCGGCGTTGGAGACGCGTGGCGCGCCGTGGCGCTCGAGCTCGGGTCATCAGCCCCGTGGGTTCGGGGGCACCAGCCGTTGCTCGCGTTCACCACCGACGTGGACCCCCGCAGCGCAGCGCTCGTCCCGGTCGGTCTCGTAGCGCTCGTCGTCGCCGCGACGTTCGCCATCCGCCGCCACTCCTCTTCGGCCGTGTTCGCCGCGAGCGTGGGACTTGGCATCGTCGGCGCCGTCGTCGCGTTGGCGCGCCTGATCGGGCCGCTCTTCTTCTGGATACCGGAGTGGACTCACGCGTTGGGATTCGCATGTTGGGTCGCCGTCGGTTGGTGTGCGTACGAATCCCTGAGGCCCGTCGCCCGCAGACGGGTCGACCGCTTCGCCGTACCCTTGCTGGCGAGTCGCGGTGCTGGTCTTCGGGGCAAGCGTGCTCGCCGACGCGGCGCGAGCCGGTCCGATCGCGAACCCGTCAGTCGACGCGATCCACCGTCTGGCACGAGCGGCAGCGCCCGAGATCGGTGATCGCGTCACCTTGGTCACGGCGACAGTCGACCCGACCCAGGTGCTCGGCAGCGATCCGGGGATGCCGAGTCTGATCCTCGACCTCGAGCGTGCCGGCGCCAAAGTGGTCGTCGATCCGTCGCTCGCTGACCACTACGGCAGACATCGCGCTGACCCGGCAGCGGCGAAGCTCGAGGTGCGGCTCCTCACCGATCGCGATCCGGTCCCTGAGGGGTTCAGTGTCGTGGCCACCGCAGATCCGCTGTCGCCCGAGGAACGCAGCGAGCGGACGCGGCTCGAGGCCGAGAACACGGCGCTCGGTCCAGATGTGCCGCCCGCCGACCGGCTCCGGTACCTCGATACGCACCCCGAAGCCGTGGCGGTGGCCGAAGCTCTCGACGCCATCCCGGACCTGCCGGTGCTGATGCTGGCGATCCGCCCGCTTCCCTGACGTCGCCCGATCGCGGGTCGGCCGGCCGAACGAGGCGTGGTTCGATCACCCGTCGAGTTCGTGTGTCAGCTGAACCGGACGCCGGTCTGCGTGAGTAGCCAGCGGGAGACGATGTCGGCGCCTGGACCTTCGTAGTGGAGGCCGTCGGGTCGGAGCTTGACGCCGTTGACCTCTTCGACGCAGTCGGGCCCGTTGGGGCAGACGAAGCTGTCGAGGTCGATGGCAGCGGCGTTGGGTCCGGCGGCGGCGACGGCGGCGCGTAGGTCGCGGTTGGTGCAGTCAGTGTGCGCGTCGCGCCCGGAGAAGGAGGTGCCGTTGTCGAATGCGCGGTCGTAGGGGGGCAGCACGAGCCACACGGGACCATAGGCCTCCATGGTCTTGAGCATGTCGGTGAACGAACTCTGCAGCGAGCTGTCGTAGACGGGATCGCACGACATTCGGTATTGGTCGGCGATCAGTCGTTGGTTGGTCGCGACGCCGAACAGGATCATCACGCCGTCGGCTTGCATCTTGGTGGCCTGCGCGCTCCATCGGGTACGCCAGTCGGCGCATCGGTCGGTGATCCGTGCCTGGCCGAGCTTGATGGTCGGGTTCGTTTCGCCGCCTTCGCAGAACGTCATGCCTCCGTCGACGACGGTGAGCCCGTCGGGTGCTTCGTGGGCGAAGCCCGGTCCCAGCTTCTGCATCACCGAGTCGCCGACGACGAGCAGGCGGTGGGGGGACGGACGGTGGCGGGCAGAACGATCGCAGGTGACGCTGCGCTCGAGGAGATGGTCTGGATCGCGGCCGCTGTTTGCTGGCGGTCGAGACGCTTGGGCAGCGGCAGCGCGATCGCGGCGAGAACGATCACACCGACGGCCGCGATCGCGCCGAGGGCGCGCCACGTCAACGCCCACCGCCGCCGTCGGTAGGGACGCTCGATCAACAAGTACGACGCCGTCGCCGCCGAGAAGGTCGCCACCAGTCGCAACGCGAACAGCGGGAGTCCGTCGAGGTGTGTGCGTTCCGGTGACAGCCACAGGAACAGCGGCCAGTGGTAGAGGTACACGCCGTAGCTCACGACGCCGACGGCGACGAGGGGGCGCACTGACAGAACCCGAGACAAGCGAACCGACGGCTGCGCGGTGACCACCGCAAGCACGACCGCCGCCAGCACCGCGAGGCTGCCGAGGCCCCCCTGGTAGAGCCAACGGCCGCTGTTGCCGCGAACCCACGCCACGCCGATGACGGCCGCTCCGATCCACACCACGACGCCGCCGGACCTCCAACGTGACAGCACAGAGCCGAAGCGCCACACCATGATCGCCGCGATCGCGCCGATGAGAACCGAAGCGCTCCGCGTATCGGTCCCGTAGTACACGCGGGCGCCGTCGTCAGCCGAGCTGTACAGCAGGGTGGCCTCGATCAACGACAACGACGCCAGCGCGGCAGCCGCCACCGCCAGCACGCCGATGCGACGCCGGCCGACCCGCCACAACACGATCAACAGCACCGGCCACAGCACATAGACCTGCTCTTCGATGGCCAGGCTCCAGGTGTGCTGCAACGGGCTCGGCGACGTGAACAGCGCGAAGTACGACGACGACGTGATCACCTGCCACCAGTTGGCGACGTAGCCGAGCGTGGCGAACGCGTCGCCGCGCAGCGTCGCCAGCTCGGTCCGCCGCACGAGCACCGGCCCCGCCAGCAGCACCACACCGATCAACACCCAGCACGCGGGCAGCAGCCGGCGCGCCCGCCGTCCCCAGAACTCCCGCAGCGAGAACCGGTCGCGGACGAGGTCGTCGACGATCAGACGGGTGATCAAGAACCCCGACAGCGTGAAGAACAGGTCGACACCGAGATAGCCGCCGTGGAGATAGCCGCCGTGGAAGGCCAGCACCGCGCACACCGCGAGACCCCGTATCCCGTCGAGCGCGGGGACGTGCTGCAGCGGCGCAACGGGCGCGTCGGCATGACCGGCGCGCACGCGCGTGCTTCACATCCCCAGCCCCCGGGACATTCGCGAGATAGTGCCACCCCGCCAGACATGCATCCAGCACCGTCACTGCGCTGGGAACCACTGAACCGGACACGGGGACAGCGGTGCACCTGCCGCCCGCGCCCGGACTGGGGGCGGTGGGTTGCCCGACAAGCGTCGTCGCAAGTAACCTCGAACCTCCGTGCCCACGATCCAGCAGCTGGTCCGCAAGGGTCGCCAGTCGAAGACGACCAAGACGAAGACGCCCGCCTTGAAGGGCGCGCCCCAACGGCGGGGCGTGTGCACACGCGTCTACACGAATACGCCGAAGAAGCCGAACTCGGCGCTGCGCAAGGTTGCCCGTGTGCGCCTCACGAGCGGCATGGAGATCACGGCCTACATCCCCGGCGAAGGGCACAACCTCCAGGAGCACTCGATCGTGCTCGTCCGCGGCGGCCGCGTGAAGGACCTCCCCGGCGTCCGCTACAAGATCATTCGAGGAACCCTCGACACCGCCGGTGTCCGCGACCGCAAGCAGGCCCGTAGCCGGTACGGCGCGAAGCGGGAGGGCTGACGCCGGCGCGATGTGCCTGCGGAAGGGACCCGCACCTCGTCGGGAGCTGATGCCCGATCCCGTCTACCACTCGGTGCTCGTCACCCAGGTGGTCAACAAGATCCTGCTGCGGGGCAAGCGATCGGTCGCCGAGCGCATCGTGTACGACGCGATGAACGTGGTCGAGGAGAAGACCGGGAGCGAGCCGCTCTCGACGCTCAAGCGAGCGGTGGAGAACGTCAAGCCGCAGCTCGAGGTCCGTCCCCGCCGCGTCGGCGGCGCGACGTACCAGGTGCCGGTCGAGGTCCGCCCCCGCCGGTCGACGACGCTCGCCATCCGCTGGCTCGTCGGCTACAGCCGCCAGCGTCGCGAGAAGTCGATGGCGTTGCGGCTCGCGAACGAGATCCTCGATGCCAGCAACACCCTCGGCGCGTCGGTCAAACGGCGCGAGGACATGCACAAGATGGCCGAGTCCAACAAGGCCTTCGCTCACTATCGCTGGTGACCCGTCGATAGGGAATACGTCCGATTCGCACGGAGTTGAGGCCTAGGATGCTTGTGATGAGCCAGGAGAAGAGCAGCTAGCGCCGCCCCCTTCGCGATCGACTTCGGGGGCGGCAAGCCCCCGGTCACCACGGCCGGGCCCGAGTGCCCGGCCGTTTGCATGTCACCAGTCGTCCACCCCGCAGCCCGAACCCCCGGACTCCGCCCGAGGCACGAGAAGAGAAAGAGATGATGCGCTCCACGCCGCTCAACCGAACCCGCAACATCGGGATCATGGCCCACATCGACGCGGGCAAGACCACGACGACGGAGCGGATCCTCTACTACACCGGCAAGAACTACAAGATCGGCGAGGTCCACGAGGGCGCCGCCACCATGGACTGGATGGCGCAGGAGCAGGAGCGGGGCATCACCATCACGTCGGCTGCCACCACCTGTGAGTGGAACGACCACACCATCAACATCATCGACACACCCGGCCACGTCGACTTCACCGTCGAGGTCGAGCGGTCCCTGCGCGTTCTCGACGGAGCCGTCGCCGTTTTCGACGGCGTAGCCGGCGTCGAGCCGCAGACCGAGACCGTGTGGCGCCAGGCCAACAAGTACGGCGTCCCGCGCATCTGCTTCATCAACAAGATGGACCGCTTGGGCGCGGACTTCTTCAAGGCGCTCGACAGCATCAAGGATCGCCTCGCGGCGACGACTGCAGTCGTGCAGCTCCCCGATCGGTGCCGAGGGCAACTACGCCGGCGTCGTCGACCTGCTCGAGATGAAGGCGCTCGTCTGGCGCAACGAAGAGCTCGGCGCGAAGTGGGATGTCATCGAGATCCCCGACGACCTCAGGGAGCAGGCCGAGGAGTACCACCACGAGCTCATCGACGTGCTGTCGCACCACAGCGACACCATCCTCGAGAAGTACATCTCCGACGAGCCCATCACCGTCGAGGACCTGAAGGACGCGCTGCGCGAGCCACGATCGCCAACGAGATCGTCCCCGTGCTGAACGGGAGCGCGTTCAAGAACAAGGGCGTGCAGCCGTTGCTCGACGCGGTCGTCGACTACCTGCCGTCCCCGATCGACCTTCCTCCGGTCACCGGCATGGACCTCAAGGGCAAGGAAGAGCTCGACCGCAAGGCCGACGACGGCGAGCCCTTCGCTGCGCTCGCGTTCAAGATCATGACCGACCCGCACGTCGGCAAGCTCACGTACTTCCGCGTGTACAGCGGCACCCTCGACAAGGGCGGTCAGGTCCTCAATTCGCGCACGGGCAACAAGGAGCGCGTCGGCCGGCTGCTGCGCATGCACGCAAACCATCGAGAGGATCTCGACGCCGTCTTCGCGGGCGACATCGTCGCCGGCATCGGCATGAAGGACACGAAGACGGGCGACACCCTCGCCGCTGTCAACGCGCCCATCGTGCTCGAGTCGCTCGAGTTCCCCGAGCCGGTCATCCACGTCGCGGTCGAGCCGAAGACGAAGGTCGACCAGGACAAGATGTCCAGGGCGCTGCAGGCGCTGTCGGAGGAAGACCCGACCTTCCAGGTGCGCACCGACGAGGAGACGGCTCAGACCGTCATCTCCGGCATGGGCGAGCTGCACCTCGAAGTCATCGTCGACCGCATGTTGCGCGAGTTCAGGGTCGACGCCAACGTCGGCAAGCCGCAGGTCGCCTACCGAGAGACGATCACCAAGAAGGTCGATCGCCACGTCTACCGCCACGTCAAGCAGACGGGCGGCAAGGGCCAGTTCGCGCACGTCGTGCTCTCGATCGAGCCGACCGGCTCGGGCGGTGGCTACGAGTTCGTCGACAAGATCACCGGTGGTCGCATTCCGAAGGAGTACATCCCCTCGGTCGACCAGGGCATCCAGGAGGCACTGACCTCCGGCGTGCTCGCCGGTTACCCGCTGGTCGACGTGCGGGCCACGCTGGTCGACGGTTCGTTCCATGAGGTCGACTCGTCGGAAATGGCGTTCAAGATCGCCGGCTCGATGGGCTTCAAAGAAGCCGCTCGCAAGGCCGGCGCCATCATCCTCGAACCGATCATGTCCGTCGTGGTCGTCACGCCCGAGGACTACATGGGCGACGTCATCGGCGACCTGTCGTCGCGCCGCGGCAAGGTCTCTGGCATGGAGCAGCAGGGCAACTCACAGGTGGTCCGTTCCACCGTGCCCCTGTCTGAGATGTTCGGTTACGCTACCGACCTCCGGTCGCGGACCCAGGGCCGAGCGACGTACACGATGCAGTTCGACTCGTACCAGCCAACGCCGGCGAGCGTCCAGGAAGAGATCGTCAAGCGGGTGCGCGGCGAGTAATCGCCGCCACTCCGCCGCTACATCCACCACACACCGACACCCTCTGAGGGAGAGAGATGGCGAAGCAGAAGTTTGAGCGGACGAAGCCGCATTTGAACGTGGGGACGATGGGTCATATTGATCATGGGAAGACCACGTTGACTGCTGCCATTACGAAGGTGTTGCATGAGAAGAATCCGGCGGTGGCGGTGACGGCGTTTGAGGAGATTGATAAGGCGCCGGAGGAGAAGCAGCGGGGGATCACGATCAATATTGCTCATGTGGAGTATGAGACGGATAACCGTCATTACGCGCATGTGGATATGCCGGGTCATGCGGATTACATCAAGAACATGATCACGGGGGCGGCGCAGGTGGATGGGGCGATTTTGGTGGTGGCGGCGACGGATGGGCCGATGCCGCAGACGCGGGAGCATGTGTTGTTGGCTCGCCAGGTGGGGGTGCCGAGCATTGTGGTGGCGTTGAACAAGGTGGACGCGGTGGATGATGAGGAGTTGTTGGAGTTGGTGGAGATGGAGGTGCGGGAGCTGTTGACGGAGTACGAGTTCCCGGGGGATGACATTCCGGTGGTGCGGGTGTCGGCGTTGAAGGCGTTGGAGGGTGATGCGGAGGCGGCGGCGCAGGTGTTGGCGTTGATGGAGGCGGTGGATTCGTATGTGCCGGAGCCGGTGCGGGATTTGGACAAGCCGTTCCAGATGCCGATCGAGGATGTGTTTTCGATCACGGGTCGGGGGACGGTGGTGACGGGGAAGGTGGAGCAGGGGGTGATCCACACTGGCGACGAGGTGGAGATCGTGGGGATCCGTCCGACGACGAAGACGGTGTGTACGGGGGTGGAGATGTTCCGCAAGATCCTCGATGAGGGTCAGGCGGGCGACAACATTGGTGCGTTGTTGCGGGGGACGAAGAAGGAGGACGTGGAGCGGGGGCAGGTGTTGGCGAAGCCGGGGTCGATCACGCCGCACACGAATTTCGAGGCGCAGGTGTATGTGTTGACGAAGGAGGAGGGCGGCCGGCACAAGCCGTTCTTTTCGAACTATCGGCCTCAGTTCTATTTCCGGACGACGGATGTGACGGGGACGCATCGTGTTGCCGGAGGGCACGGAGATGTGTATGCCGGGGGACAACACGACGATGACGGTCGAGTTGATCGCATCCGATCGCCATGGATGAGGGTCTCCGGTTCGCGATCCGTGAGGGTGGCCGCACCGTCGGCGCCGGCCGCGTCACCAAGATCATGAAGTAAGGGAGACTGGAGCACACGCCGCTCGATCCGACTTGTTCGGTCGAGCCGTGGTATTGCTTTCAGTGCCGCCGAAGGCGGCTCGATCAGCTCGATCCCGAACCTCGGGTTCGGGATCGAAAGGACAGCGGTGCCTGACAAGCAGAAGATCCGGATCCGGCTGAAGGCGTACGACCACGAGGTCATCGACCAGTCGACCCGCAAGATCGTCGAGACCGTGCTCCGCACGCAGGCCAACGTGCGCGGCCCGATCCCGCTGCCGACCGAGAAGCACCGCTACACGGTCATCCGCTCGCCCCACAAGGACAAGGACAGCCGCGAGCACTTCGAGATGCGGGTGCACAAGCGGCTGCTCGACATCCTCGAGCCGAGCCCCAAGACCGTCGACTCGCTCCAGCGCCTCGAGCTCCCCGCCGGCGTCGACATCGAGATCAAGATCCAGCAGGCGTAGTTCGGGCCCCCCGACAGCCAACCGGCGTGCATGACCAACACGCCTGTGGGTGATGCACGCCGGAACGGGCGAGCACCGCTTTGGACGGCTTGCCGATTAGCCGGTACGCTCTGCGGTCCGTGCGAAACGGCCCGAGGGGGCCGTTGCCCCTGTCCTGACCACACAGCAACCGACGTCTGCGCCGGCCCGCCCCCCACGGAGGGCGGGGACCCCGCAGCCAACCGAATCGACGCTCCGCCCGGCCTGTCCGAGCGGAGCGTTCGCGTGAACGACGGCCCGTGAGAAAGGCCCGCTGCAATGGCATCGAAAGCGATCGTCGGCGAGAAGGTCGGCATGACCCAGGTGTGGGCCGACGACACCCGCGTCGTCCCCGTCACCGTGGTGAAGGTCGCCCCGCTTCGGGTCGTGCAGGTCAAGACCGTCGAGCACGACGGCTACAACGCCGTGCAAGTGACCTTCGGCCGCACGAACGGCCGGACCCTGTCGAAGCCGAAGACTGGTCACTTCGCAAAGGCAGGTGTCGAGCCCGGTCGCCGCGTGGTCGAACTGCGCCTCGACGACGTCAGCGGCTTCGAAGTCGGTCAGGAGCTCAAGGTCGACCTCCTCGAGACCGGCGAGCTCGTCGACGTCACGGCGGTGAGCAAGGGCAAGGGCACCGCTGGGGTCATGAAGCGCCACGGCTTCTCCGGATTGGGTGCGGGCCACGGTGTGCACCGCGTGCATCGCGCCCCGGGCGCGATCGGGGCGTGCGCCACACCGTCCCGCGTCTTCAAGGGCACGCGCATGGCGGGCCGCCTCGGCGGACAACGGGTCACGACCTTGAACCTCGAAGTCGTGTCGGCCGACCCCGAGCGCGACCTGCTCCTGGTGAAGGGCGCGGTGCCCGGACCGAAGGGTGGTCTCGTCGTGATCCGCGACGCGGTGAAGGCGGTGAAGCGCTGATGGCCTCCGTCGACGTCAAGTCGCAGGCCGGTTCGGTCGTCGGCTCGGTCGACCTCGCCGAGGACGTCTTCGGACTCGAACCGAACGTCTCGGTCATGCATCAAGTGGTCACCGCCCAACTCGCCGCACGGCGCGCCGGCTCGCAGAGCACCCGTACCCGAGCGGAGGTCGCCGGAGGCGGTGCCAAGCCGTGGCGGCAGAAGGGCACCGGGCGGGCTCGCCAGGGCTCGAACCGCTCGCCGCAGTGGCGTGGCGGTGGCGTCGCTCTCGGCCCCAAGCCGCGCAGCTTCGCCCAGAAGACGCCGAAGAAGATGGTGCGGCTCGCATTGTGCTCGGCGCTGTCGGATCGCGCCGTCGACGGCAAGGTGGTCGTGCTCGACGAGTGGACCTTCGAGACCCCCAAGACGAAAGACGCCGTCGCCGCGCTCGAATCGCTCGAGGTCGGCGGCAAGGTCCTGCTGGTTCTCGGTGAGGACGACGACGTCGCCTGGCGCAGCTTCCGCAACCTCGGCGACGTGCACTGCGTGTACGCCCGCGAGTTGAACGCGTACGACGTGCTCGTTGCCGACTATGTCGTGTTCACGCGCGAGACGCCTGCCCGGCGCGGCGCCTTCAGAGGAGCCGTCAGACGAACCGTCCGAGTCGGCGGTGGCCGTCGCTGCAACACCTGAGGTGGACACGGAGGACGACGACGATGAGTGATCCGCGCGACGTCATCATCGAACCGGTCGTGTCCGAGAAGTCGTACGCGTTGCTCGAGCGCAACGTCTACACGTTCCGCGTCCAACCTGACGCGTCGAAGCCGCAGATCCACGATGCCATCGAAGAGATCTTCAACGTTCGCGTCGTGAAGGTGAACACCCTCAACCGCAAGGGCAAGCGCAAGCGCAACCGTCGCTCGTGGACCTTCGGCAAGCGCGCGCGACACGAAGCGAGCGATCGTGACGCTGCATCCCGACGACTCCATCGAACTGTTCGAGGGTGGCTGAGTATCGCGAGTACGTCAGCCCGACCGAGTGAGCGCTAGCTCGCCGGGCGGCGATGGGTGTGGGGCGCAGCCCCACCGGAGGAACTGAACATGGCTCTTCGCAAGCGCAAGCCCACCAGCCCCGGTCGCCGATTCCAGACCGTCTCCGACTTCGCGGAGGTCACGAAGAAGAAGCCCGAGCGCTCGCTCGTCGCGCCGAAGCACGGCACAGGTGGTCGGAACGCGCAGGGTCGCAAGACCGCACGTCACCGCGGTGGCGGCCACAAGCAGCAGTACCGCATCATCGACTTCAAGCGGACCAAGGACGGCGTGCCCGCGAAGGTCGCGGCGGTCGAGTACGACCCGAACCGCAATTGCCGCATCCTGCTGCTGCACTACCTCGACGGCGAGAAGCGCTACATCCTCGCCCCCCGCGGCGCCGACATCGGCGACCTGCTGCAGTCGGGACAAGGGTCGGAGATCCGTCCGGGCAACGCGCTGCCCTTGCGCTACATCCCGGTCGGCACCGTCGTCCACAACGTCGAGTTGAAGCCCGGTTCGGGCGGCAAGATGGCGCGCAGCGCCGGTGCGAGCGTGCAACTCGTCGCCAAGGAGGGCGACTTCGCGACGTTGCGCCTGCCGTCGACCGAGATGCGCCGCGTTGCCATCGACTGCCGCGCCACCGTCGGCGAAGTCGGCAACGCCGAGGCAGATCTCGTCAAGCTGGGCAAAGCGGGCCGCAACCGTTGGAAGGGTGTGCGCCCGCAGACCCGCGGCGTCGCCATGAACCCCGTCGACCACCCGCTCGGCGGTGGCGAGGGCAAGAGCTCCGGCGGACGCCATCCGGTCTCGCCGTGGGGCAAGCCCGAAGGACGTACCCGCAACAAGAACAAACCGTCCCAGAAGTTGATCGTGCGTCGCCGCCGTACCCGCGGCGAGCGGAGGTAAACGATGCCGCGCAGCCTCAAGAAGGGGCCGTTCGTCGACGAGCACCTGCTGAAGAAGGTCGACGACCTCAACAGCCGCGGGGAGAAGAAGGTCGTCAAGACGTGGAGCCGGCGCTCCACGGTCATTCCCGACATGGTCGGCCACACCATCGCCGTGCACGACGGGCGCAAGCACGTTCCCGTGTACGTCACCGAAGCGATGGTCGGCCACAAGCTCGGAGAGTTCGCGCCGACCCGCACGTTCCGCTACCACGCAGGCCAGGAGAAGGCCGTGCGAGGGCGGAGGTAGGTCACGTGGCATTCGGCGTGAAGACCAACGAGCGGCCGGGCACGCGCGCCGAGGTTCGCTACGTGCGCATGTCCGCGTACAAGGCGCGCGAGGTGCTCGATCTCATCCGCGGCAGGGAGATGCAGCAGGCCGACGAGATCCTGCAGTTCTGCGAGCGCGACGCTGCCATCGTCGTCCGCAAGTGCCTCGCGTCCGCCGCCGCGAACGCTGCGAACAACGATCTGATCGATCCCGAGGAGCTGTACGTTCGCGGCGTGCTTCGCCGACGAAGGGCCGACACTGAAGCGGTGGCGGCCCCGTGCCCGCGGCCGCGCGACGCGCATCCGCAAGCGCACGTGCCACATCACCGTGATCGTCAGCCGGCTCTCGCCCGAACAGCTCGAGCGGCGTCGACAGCGCGAGGCCCTCTCGTCCGCCGCGGCAGGCCGTGGCCGGCGCCGTTCGCAGGCCGCAGCGGAGTCTCGACGAGCACGCGTTGCCAAGAGCCGAGCACGCGAGGAAGCGGTCCAGGACGAGCACGATCACGACCACGAAGAGGCTGCGGAAGTCGCCGAGGGCGAAGACCACGAACATGCAGTCGACGAGGCGCCGGATCAGGCGCAAGCCGACGTCGACGAGGTGTCCGACGATGCGACGGCCGCCGAGGACGCGTCCGAGGAGCCATCCGCGGAGGAGAGCGCAGCCGACGCCGAGACGGTCGAGGACGCGCGCTCCTGCCGACCTGCCGGCTGGGGAATCTGAAGAAGAGGACGGGAAGTAATGGGTCACAAGGTCAACCCGTACGGGTTCCGCCTCGGCATCACGACCGATTGGAAGTCGCGTTGGTTCGCCGACCGGAAGGAGTACGGCCAATACGTCATCGAGGACTGGCGCATTCGCAACTACCTCATGACGGAGCTACCCCACGCCGCGATCAGCCGCATCGAAGTCGAACGCACGCGTGACCGTCTCCGGATCGACGTGCACACCGCACGTCCCGGCATCGTGATCGGCCGCCGCGGCTCGGAAGCAGATCGTCTGCGGCTCGGGCTGGCGAAGATCACCGGCAACAACAAGGTGCAGCTGAACATCCAGGAGATCAAGCAGCCCGAGCTCGACGCCGCGCTCATCGCGCAAGGTGTGGCTGACCAGCTCGCGGGGCGAGTTGCGTTCCGCCGGGCCATGAAGCGCGCCGTGCAGAACGCGCAGAAGGCAGGCGCGCAGGGCATCCGGGTGCAGTGCTCGGGCCGTCTGGGTGGCGCCGAGATGAGCCGTACCGAGTGGTACCGCGAGGGTCGTGTGCCGTTGCACACGCTTCGAGCCGACATCGACTACGGCTTCCGCGAGGCCCGCACGACAGCAGGCCGCATCGGCGTGAAGGTCTGGATCTACAAGGGCGACATCCTCCCGTACAAGACAGCGGTCGAGGACAAGATCAGCCGCGAGGCCGCCATGGCGGTTGGTGAGACGTCCGGCCAGGCGCCGCGCAAGGTCGTGTCGTCTGCCGCCGCACGCCGCCGTGCCGAACCGGCGGCCGAGCCCGAGCTCGAGGCCGCCCCGCTCGTCAAGGAGGCAGACCCCGAGCTCGAGCGTCTGCTCGCCGAAGAAGAGGACATCGAGCGTCGCACCCGCCAACACCACGAGGCACCCAAGTTCCACGGGGACGCCGAGTGATGATTTCGACGCCGAACCAGAGCTTCGTCGCCGAGTCGGCGGCGCTCCCACGCAGCCAAGGCGATGTCGCATGCTGATGCCTCGCAAGGTCAAGCACCGCAAGACGCACCGCGGTCGCACCAAGGGTCCGTCGAAGGGCGGGAACCAGGTGATGTTCGGCGACTACGGCATCCAGGCTCTCGAGCCCGGATGGATCACCGCGCGCCAGATCGAAGCGGCGCGAATCGCGATGACCCGTCACATCAAGCGCGGCGGCAAGGTGTGGATCAACATCTTCCCCGACAAGCCCGTCACCGAGAAGCCGGCGGAGACGCGCATGGGCTCGGGCAAGGGAAACCCCGAGCGGTGGGTTGCCGTCGTGCGTCCCGGTCGCGTGCTGTTCGAGCTGTCGTACCCGAACGAGGACGTCGCGCGGGAAGCGCTCGAGCGTGCCATCCAGAAGCTGCCGATCAAGGCCCGCTTCGTCACCAGGGACGAGGGATTCTGATGCCCTCGCGCAAAATGGCCGAGCTGCGAGACCTCGCGGACGACGGCCTCGTGGAGCGACTCACGGAGACAAAGGGAGAGCTGTTCAACCTCCGGTTCCAGCACGTGACCGGACAGCTCGACAACTACTCGCGGCTCCCTCAACTCAAGCGTGAGGTGGCGCGCATCAACACCGAGCTGCGCGCTCGCGAGATCGCAGCCGCCGAAGCACTGGAGACCACAGATGGCTGACGACACCGCAGCGCGCCCGAACCCGCGCAAGGTTCGCGAGGGCACTGTCCTGTCCACGTCGATGGACAAGACCGCGGTCGTCTCGGTGGTCGACCGCGTTCGTCATCCGCTCTACCGCAAGACGCTGCAGCGCACGAAGAAGCTGTACGTCCACGACGAGGCCAATGACCTCAACGTGGGTGATCGCGTCCGCGTCCGGGAGACCCGGCCGCTCTCCAAGCTGAAGCGGTGGCGGCTGGTCGAAGTGATCGAAAGGGCCCGGTGAGCGGCCGATGATCCAGCAGGAGACGCGCCTCCGCGTCGCCGACAACTCCGGTGCGAAGGAGGTGCTGTGCATCAAGGTGCTCGGCGGCTCCAAGCGCCGGTACGCGTCGATCGGCGACATCTTCGTCGCCACCGTGAAGGACGCCATCCCCGGTGCCGCAGTGAAGAAGGGCGACGTCGTCAAGTGCGTCGTCGTCCGCGTCAAGAAGGAACGACGCCGTCCCGACGGCAGCTACATCCGCTTCGACGAGAACGCTGCTGTCCTCATCAACGATCAACAGCAGCCGCGCGGCACCCGCATCTTCGGACCGGTCGGCCGTGAGCTGCGCGACAAGCGCTTCATGCGCATCGTCTCCCTCGCCCCCGAGGTTCTCTAGTGATGAGCGAGCGAGCGAGCGGTCACTCCGGCCGAGCGAGCGCCAGCGAGCCGGACGGCGATGGGGTCCGTGGGCGCAGCCCCCGAGGAGGCCTGATGTCTGGTCTGCGAATCAAGAAGGGTGACCGTGTCCGGGTCCTGCAGGGCAAGGACCGCGGCAAACAAGGTTCGGTGACTCGCGTGCTACCGAGCCAGGGCAAGGTGATCATCGACGGCGTCAACGTCGCCAGGAAGCACCAGAAGCCGACGCGGGCGACGATGCAGGGCGGGATCATCGACAAGGACATGCCATTGCCGGTGTCCAACGTGGCACTGCTGTGCCCGAAGGGACACCCGACTCGTGTGGGCTACGCGTTCGACGACGACGGCACGAAGCGGCGGGTGTGCAAGAAGTGCGGAGCAGATCTCTGATGAGCACGACCGAGACTGCCCCCGCCGTCCCGCGGTTGAAGCAGCGCTACAGGGACGAGATCCGCGCGCAGCTGCAAACCGAGCTCGGTCTCTCGAACGTGATGGAGGTACCTCGCTTCGAGAAGATCGTCATCAACATGGGTGTCGGCGCCGCGGTGCAGCAGGCGAGCCTGCTCGAAGGCGCGGTGCGCGACCTCGAGACCATCGCCGGGCAGAAGCCGATCGTGACTCGCGCCAAGAAGTCGATCGCCGGTTTCAAGCTGCGCGAGGGCAACTCCATCGGCGCCAAGGTCACGTTGCGCGGCGACCGCATGTGGGAGTTCTTCGACCGGCTGATCAGCATCGCCATCCCCCGCATCCGTGACTTCCGAGGTCTGCCGGTCCGGTTCGACGGCCATGGCAACTACACGTTCGGCGTCAACGAGCAGCTGATCTTCCCGGAGATCGACTACGACCGCATCGATGCGACCCGTGGCATGGACATCACGATCGTCACCACCGCTCGCACCGACGCCGAGGGCAAGGCGTTGCTCGACGCATTCGGGTTTCCGTTCCGCAGGGAGGGCCAGGGCTAGATGGCCAAGAAGGCATTGATCGAGAAGCAGCAGCGCAAGCCGAAGTTCAAGGTGCGCGCCTACACGCGGTGCCGCCGGTGCGGCCGTCCGCGCTCGGTCTACCGAAAGTTCGAGCTGTGCCGGATCTGCCTGCGCGAGCTCACACACGCGGGAGAGATCCCCGGCGTCACGAAGGCGAGCTGGTGAACGGAGGGATGTCGAGTCGATGATGACTGATCCAATTGCCGACATGCTCACCCGGGTTCGCAACGCGAACGTGGCCATGCACGACCAGGTGCGCATGCCGTCCTCGAAGCAGAAGGAAGCGCTTGCCACCATCCTCAAGCAAGAGGGCTACATCGAGGGCTTCTCGGTCGCCGACGACGTTGGCCGTCCCGGCCGCGTCCTCACCGTCGACATGAAGTACTCGCCCGAGCGCGAGCGCACGATCTCCGGCTTGCGCCGCGTGAGCAAGCCTGGCCTGCGCGTCTACATCAAGGCCGACAAGGTCCCGCGTGTCCTTGGCGGTCTCGGTGTCGCTGTCCTGTCCACCAGCCGCGGGCTGCTGACCGATCGCGAGGCGCGAAAGGCCGGCATCGGCGGCGAGATCCTCTGTTTCGTCTGGTAGGCGATCGCCATGAGTCGTGTAGGTCGAGCACCAATTCCTGTACCGGATGGCGTGACGGTCACGATCGCGGACCGAAACATCACGGTGCGGGGCCCGAAGGGGACGCTCGAGCGCGCCATCCCCGGTGTGATCACCGTGCGTCAGGACGACAGCCAAATCCTCGTCGAACGCCCTGACGACGAGCGCCAGAACCGCGCGCAGCACGGTCTGACGCGTTCGCTCGTCAACAACATGGTCGTCGGTGTGACGCAGGGCTTCACCAAGGAGCTCGAGATCGTCGGCGTCGGCTACCGCGCCACCGCGCAGGGAGGCGACGCCATCGAGCTCGCACTCGGGTTCAGTCATCCCGTGCGCGTCCAGGCACCGGACGGCATCGAGTTCGAGGTGCCCTCACCGACCCGGATCGCGGTGCGTGGCATCGACAAGGAGGCGGTCGGTCAGATCGCCGCCAACATCCGCAAGATCCGCAAGCCCGAGCCCTACAAGGGCAAGGGCGTCCGCTACCTGGGCGAGCGCGTGCAGCGCAAAGCCGGCAAGACAGGCAAGTGATGAGTTCCGCACAGAAGCTTCGCAAGGCACGAATCCGCCGGCATCATCGTGTGCGCAAGAACGTGCGCGGTACGGCGGGGCGACCCCGTCTGGCTGTGTTCCGTTCGAACAAGCACATCACGGCGCAAGTGATCGACGACGTCGCCGGCAAGACGCTCGCAGCGGCTTCGAGCACCGAAGCCGAACTGCGCGGTGGCGCGACGGGCAACCAGGATGAAGCCGCCAAGGTCGGCGCACTGCTCGCCGAACGGGCCAAGGCGGCCGGCGTCACGAAGGTCGTGTTCGATCGGGGCGGCTTCCAGTACCACGGCCGCGTCGCTGCAGTGGCAGACGCCGCTCGGGAAAAGGGATTGGAGTTCTAGATGGCGATGCGTGAACGGGACCGGGAGCGGGAGCAGAGCAACCCGCGCAACTCGGGCGACGCGAACCTGCGCGAGTCGCGGGTCATCAACATCAACCGCGTCGCGAAGGTCGTGAAGGGCGGTCGCCGCTTCAGCTTCACTGCGCTCGTCGTGATCGGCGACGGCAACGGCCGCGTCGGTCTCGGCTACGGCAAGGCGAAGGAAGTCCCGCTCGCGATTCAGAAGGGCACGGAAGAGGCGCGCAAGAACCTCTTCGCCGTCGCGCTCGCCGGATCCACGATCACCCACCCGGTCATCGGACGAGAGGGCGCGGGCCGTGTGCTGCTCAAGCCCGCCGCTCCCGGCACCGGCGTGATCGCAGGTGGCGCCGCCCGCGCCATCCTCGAAGAAGCCGGCATCCACGACGTGCTGTGCAAGTCGCTCGGCTCCGCCAACCACATCAACGTGGCCCGGGCCACGATCGCCGGCCTCCAGTCGCTCAAGCGGCCCGACCAGGTCGCCCGCCTGCGAGGGCTGTCCGCCGAGGAGTTCGTCCCCAAGGGGCTGCTCGCGGCGTACAAGGAGACCCAGCGCGGCCCGGTCGAGTTCAAGGAAGTGAAGTAGGAGATGCCGGAGCCGACCAGCATCAAAGTGACCCAGACGCGATCCGCCATCGGGTCCAAGCCGAAGCAGCGGGGAACGCTGCGTGCCCTCGGACTCGGTCGCATCGGCAAGTCGAACACGCTGCCCGACCGGCCCGAGATCCGCGGACAGCTGGCCAAGGTTCCCCATCTCGTGAAGGTCGAAGAGGTCTCACCGTGAAGCTCCATGACTTGAAGCCCGCGAAGGGCTCGAACCGTCGCGGCATCCGGGTCGGCCGCGGCACCGGCGGCCGCCGGGGCAAGACGGCCGGGCGGGGCACCAAGGGCCAAGGCGCTCGTGACACCATCAAGATGAACTTCGAGGGCGGGCAGATGCCGCTGCACATGCGCGTGCCGAAGCTGAAGGGTTTCAAGAACCCGTTCCGGGTCGAGTACCAGGCGATCAACCTCGACGTCATCGAGGGCGCGGGTCTCGACGAGATCTCCCCCGAACACCTCCACGCCAAGGGGCTCGCCCACAAGGGGGCGCTCGTGAAGGTGCTCGGCCGGGGCGAGCTCACCCGCAAGGTCACCGTCCGGGCTCACGCCTTCTCGAAGACGGCTGAAAGCGCCATCACCGCGGCCGGCGGTAGCTTTGAAGTCCTGCCTCCGCCGTTCGGCCACGGCCGTCCGCCGGCCAAGGGCAACGCGCACACCAACCGCTGACGGTCCCGAAGGGTCCCGCCGCCAAACGCCTCACCGGCCCCGAACGGAGTATCCGCCGTGCTCTCCAGCCTCAAGAACATGTTCAAGGTTCCGGACCTCCGGAACAAGATCGTGTTCAGCCTCTTGATGCTGGCCCTGTACCGGCTGGGCTCCCACGTCCCCGTCCCCGGCATCGACCTCGGTCAGGTCAAGCAGCTCCAGGAGCAGGCGAAGCAGGGCGGCGTGTTGAGCTTCCTGCAGCTGTTCTCCGGCGGTGCACTCACCCAGTTCGCCGTCTTCGCGCTGGGGATCATGCCGTACATCACCAGCTCGATCATCATGCAGATCCTCACGGTGGTGATCCCGAAGCTCGAGCAGTGGCAGCAGCAGGGCGCGGTCGGCCAGCGCAAGATCACGCAGTGGACCCGGTACCTCACGATCGCCATCGCGCTCGTGCAGTCGTTCGGCCTCTCGTATCTGTTCCACAACGGAGGCGGCGGATTCGGCCGTGTCCGCAACACCACCGGACTCGACCTGTTCGGCGGCAATCAGAACTTCAACCTGCCGCGCATCAGCCTCGTGGTGGTGACGCTCGTTGCGGGCACCGCGTTGCTGATGTGGATGGGTGAGCTCATCACGCAGCGCGGCATCGGCAACGGGATGTCGTTGCTGATCTTCGCCTCGGTCGTGTCGACCATTCCGGCATCCGGTGGCCAGATCGAGGCCGAAAAGGGTCTCGGCTGGTTGATCGCCTTGATCGGCGTCGGTATCGCCATCCTCGTCGGCATCGTCTTCGTCGAGCAAGGGCAGCGACGAATACCCGTCCAATTCGCGAAACGCGTCGTGGGAAGACGGATGTACGGGGGCCAGTCCACGTACATCCCGCTCAAGGTCAACCAAGCCGGCGTGATCCCGATCATCTTCGCCAGCTCAGTGCTCTACCTCCCGGTGATCGCGACGAACGTCCTTCCCGTCGACGCGAACCACGACAACTACTGGGGCAACCGGGTTCAGCGATGGGTCAACAACAACCTCGTCAACGGCCGCGGCCTCTGGTACATGATCATCTACGGCGGCCTGATCATCGGATTCACGTACTTCTACACGCTCATCACGTTCGACCCGCACCAGCAGGCGGACACGATCCGCAAACAGGGAGGGTTCATCCCGGGCATCAGACCGGGACCGCAGACCGAGCGCTACCTGGGCAAGATCGTGTCGCGCATCACGCTTCCCGGCGCGTTGTTCATCACGGCCATCGCGCTGCTCCCGGCGATCATGTTCTCGCTCGCCAACATCCAGAACTTCCCGTTCGCGGGCACCACGATCCTCATCGCCGTCGGCGTCGCTCTCGAGACGATGAAACAGATCGACAGCCAGTTGATGATGCGGAACTACGAGGGCTTCCTGAAGTGACGGGTGCTCTGGCGTGATCCCCGGCGTGCGGCTCGTCATCCTGGGCCGACAAGGGGCGGGGAAGGGTACGCAATGCGTGCGGCTGGCCCGGCACTATGTCGTTCCGCACATCTCGACGGGCGACATGCTGCGCGCCGCCGTGAGGGAAGGGACCGACTTCGGGCGCAAGGCGCAGGAGTACATGAGTCGCGGTGACCTGTTGCCGGACGACATCATCATCGGGGTCGTAGGCGAACGTCTCGGCAAGGACGACACGCGCACGCGGGGCTACATCCTGGACGGCTTTCCCCGCACGGTCGGCCAGGCGGAGGCGCTCGCCGAGCTGGCCGTCCCCGACCCGCTCGACATCGCCATCGACCTCGAGGTGCCCGAGGAGGTCGTCCTCGAGCGCATCTCGAACCGGCGCGTGTGCGTCGATTGCGGCACCAACTACTCGGTTCAGACGCCACCCCGATACAACTGGACCTGTGATGTGTGCGGCGGCGAAGTCGTGCAACGCGACGACGACACCCCGGAGGCCGTTCGCCAGCGGCTCGACCTCTACCAGCAGGAGACCGAGCCGCTCATCGCCTGGTACGAGGCCAAGGATCTTCTCGTGACCGTCGACGGCTTGGGGACCGCTGACGACGTCACACAACGCCTGACCGACGCCATCGACCGGCGAACCCGTGGTGGTATCGGCGGCGTGTCGCTCACAGGGGGTGCGAAGGAATCATGAGCGAGCAAAGCGAGCGCATGGCGACCGAGCGACCGCTAGGTCGTCGGGCGCCGATGGGGTTCGGGGGCGCAGCCCCCGGGGAAACATGAGCGTCGCCACGATCCGGAAGTCGAGCGATCAGCTCGCGAAGATGCGGGCCGCGGGGCGGGTGGTGGCCGAGATGCACGAATGCATCCGAGAGGCCATCCGGCCCGGCGTCACGACGCTCGAGCTCGACAAGATCGGGCGAGATGTCATCGATCGGCGCGGTGCTCGGTCGAACTTCCTCAACTACCACGGCTTCCCGGCCGTCATCTGCACGTCGCCGAACGACATGATCGTGCACGGCATCCCCGGGTCGTACCGCTTGAAGGAAGGCGACATCATCTCGATCGACTGCGGGGCGATCGTCGACGGCTGGCACGGCGATGCGGCGTTCACCGCTCCTGTCGGGTCGGTCACACCGGAGGCGCAACGGCTGATGGACGTCACCGAGGCCAGCCTCGACGCCGGCATACGCGAGATGGTGGCCGGCCATCGCCTTTCCGACATCGGACACGCCGTGCAGGTCGTGGCCGAGGAGGCGGGATTCTCGGTCGTCCGGGGCTATGAGGGCCACGCCATCGGCACCGCCATGCACGAAAAGCCCGGGGTGCCCAACTTCGGCGAGGCGGGGAGGGGCCCGAAGCTCAAGCCGGGCATGGTCTTCGCCGTCGAGCCCATGGTGAACGCCGGCGGGGCAGGAACCCATGTCCTCGACGACGGCTGGAGCGTTGTCACCCGTGACGGGTCGCTGTCCGCCCATTTCGAGCACTCCATCGCCATCACCGACGACGGCCCGGAAATTCTCACACTCCCGTGACAGACCCCGTTCCGGCGTGCATTACCCACATCCTGTGGGGGTAACGCACGCCGGTTCGTAGGGTGGCGACACCAAAGTTGGCGGGCTGCGACACTTCCGATAGCATCCCTCTCCGGCCTGTGCCCGGCTTTAGCCTGCGCGCGCCCTAGTCCCAACAAGTTTCAGAAGTTCGTCGGAGGTCCATTCTGCCCAAGCCCAAGGAAGACGCGATCGTCCTGGAAGGGACGGTGATCGAGCCCCTGCCCAACGCGATGTTCCGGGTGGAGCTCGAGAACGGCCACAAGGTGCTGGCTCACATCTCGGGGAAGATGCGCATGCACTACATCCGCATCCTGCCGGGGGATCGCGTCCAGGTGGAGCTCACGCCCTACGACCTCACCCGAGGTCGGATCACCTACAGGT
>CAWGFA010000020.1:0-79190 GCA_963821725.1 uncultured Acidimicrobiia bacterium | reverse complement strand
CGTCGCCCGCCCGTCGACCACGACGACACGGACCGGGATCTCGGCCGCTGAGACGCCTTCGGGAACGGCGAAGCGGACCCGCACGGCGTCGGTATCGCGTGCCTCCCAGCGACGCAGGTGTCCCCTCCGCCACGATCTCGCCGTTGGCGATGATCGCCAACCGGTCAGCGAGTGCCTCTGCCTCATCCATGTAGTGAGTCGTCAGCACGACAGCGGCGCCGTCGTTTCGCAGCGACCGCACAGGCTCCCCACGCATCCCGACGGGCGGCCGGGTCGAACCCGGTCGTCGGCTCGTCGAGGAAGACGAGTTCCGGCCGGCCGATGATCCCGAGCCCCACGTCCAGGCGGCGTTGCTGGCCGCCGGACAGGCGTCTTGACCGCACCGCGCGTATCCGCCTTCGAGCTCAGGCCTACGAGTTCGATCACCTCGTCGACCGCACGGGGCGTCGGATAGAACGCGGCGTGGCGGCGCAGCACCTCCCGCACGGTCAGGAACGGATCGACTGCTAACTCCTGGAGCACGATTCCGATCCGCTCGCGGAGCGCACGGCTCGTCTCCGCCACGGCCGGATCGAACCCGAGCACCTCGACCCGGCCCCGGTCGCGGCTACGGAACCCTTCGAGGATCTCGATCGTGGTCGTCTTGCCCGCGCCGTTCGGGCCGAGGAGCGCGAACACTTCACCAGCGGCCACCTCGAAATTCACATCGCGGACGACGCGCAGCGAGCCGTACGACTTGCACAGCCCGGCCACCGTGATGGCATCCACCACGAACAGTCTCGCCTGCACGGCTTAGGAGTGGGCATCCCCCCGGTGAAGCGGACACCTGACCCCGGCTGCGGCCTGGAAGGCGGTCGATGACGGAACAGCAGCCGCCTGGTCCTCCGCCGTACGTTCAGATGTGCCGCGGAGGTCGAAAGGGATCCGTCGAGGCACACCGGCGAACACCCCGCGGAGTCGTCTCGCACGTGCGCGGTCCCGATGAATGTACGGTCGGGGTGCGCGGGCTGCTCGCTCCGGTACCCGTCGGCGAAGCACTCCACTACCGCATCAAGATCGTGACGGTCATCGCGACCACGCGCCGCTCGTTCACGTCTGGACCTCCTCGAGGTCGTGCCACGGCGATGTCGTCTCCCGTTGAGGGCGTTTAGTCTCGGCTCGATGATCACGCGGATTCTCGATCTGTCTGACGGTCGAGAGCTGGCGTGGAGTGAGGCTGGCGATCCGGCTGGCTTACCGGTGTTCGCGTTTCACGGAACCCCTGGCTCCCGACATCAGTTCGTCGTCGACCCCGCCATGTTGTTGTCCGTCGGTGTCCGGTTCGTCGTCCCCGACCGTCCCGGCTATGGACACAGCACCTTCCATCCTCATCGGACTTTGCGGGACTGGGCCGGTGATGTCGCTGCGCTCGCCGACCACCTCGGTGTCGATCGGTTTGCGGTGCTCGGGGTTTCCGGTGGTGGGCCCGCGCGTGTCGGTGTGTGCCCGCTTCCTCGGTGACCGCGTGACGGCGGCGGCCATCGTGAGTGGTATCGCCCCCGTCTCTGCGCCCGGCTCGGAGGAGGGGATGATGCCGATGAACCAAGTGCTCACGCGCGTTGCGCGCCGCGCGCCGGTCATCACACGGGTGCCGTTTGGTGGTGATGGTCAGGTTTGGTTGCCGCTTCCCGGATAAGGCGATGGAGATGTACACGCGCCAGGTACCGGCACCCGACGCCGCTGTGCTCGCACGGCCCGACGTGGCGAGCGCGTTCCGGCGGGACCTCGCGCAGCGGCCAGCCACCGCGGGCAAGGCTGCCACCCAGGACTTCGCGTTGTTCACCCGCGACTGGGGGTTCCGCCTCGAGGACATCACGATCCCGGTGCACGTTTGGCAAGGCGACGCTGACGTGAATGTGCCGCCCGCTCACGCGGCGCTCCAGGCCGACCGCATCCCAGGAGCGGTTCTCCACACGTTCCCGGGCGAGGGTCACCTCATGTGCGTCGACCACATGGAGGAGATCCTGCTAACGATCAAGACCGCGGTACCGCGCGTAGCCGCCCCTTCTTGAGCCCGCTGTAGACCCGGGTAAGCGTCGGCTCCGGCGATGCCCATCCCATCCGAGCGCGCCGTATCGAGGGATCGGTGCTCGCATTCGTTCACGACATACCCGCACAGAATGACGAGAAGCCGGGCAGCTGCCCCCGGCGCCCAGTACGGTTCGTTCCGCGTCTTCCACCGGTCGGTCACGCCGAACTGGCGCACGAGGCGACACGGTGGTCTTCGAGGTGCTGGCACGAGGGACCCATCAGGGAGTACTCAACCTTCCCGGTGAAGGCTCCGTTGAGCCGAGCGGCGCGTCGCTGCGTCTTCCGATGACGCTCGTGCTTGTCTTCGACGCTGGCAAGTTGCGGACCGAGCGCCTGTACTTCGATCAGCTCACCATGCTTCGACAGGTCGCGAGCGCCAACGCATAAGTACCGATATATCTCGCATCGCGGCGCGGTCGAAGGCAGCGCGAACCGACCGGTAGCGGCTGCGTCTAAGGGTTGACCACGTCGTTGACATTGCTGATTGGGTCACTCGGCTGCTCGTCCACCTCGTGGTGGGCGCGGTTCAGTGCCAGGGCGACATCGGTGAGCGAGTCGAACGTCCCGCCGACAGGACTGCCGTGGAGCATCGTGTACAGCGCGGGCCAGCTCGTGAGCATCCCCGTTTGCCAGAGCCCATCGCTCAGGTCGGACTGGGAGAACTTGATGATCTGCACAGTGCGGTCGTCGAGCCCGGTCCACCACTTGTGGAGTCCGTCGACCACGTCGTGAGCGGTGTCCCAGTCCGGTATGTCCGCTGCCGTCAGGTTCCAGCCGAACCCCGACAGGTTCTCGGCGGCGAAATCCTGGAACGTCTTCATATGCGCACCTCGGGGTGTCGTCCTTGGGTCAGTGTGGGGCCGGGCGCCGATCCAGGCAACCCGCATCTCACGGGCTACCGCGACCCCATCGTTCGCGCAGATGGCCGCCTGATGTTGTGAATGCCGTTGTGCTTCTCATCGTGGAGTCACCCGCGGTTCGACGACGCCACCGCCAAGCCGTGACCGGCTTGGCCAACGATTCTCGATGTATGCGTTCGTGGCGAAAGAGCCTGAGGACGCCGAGAACGGCTCGTGACCTGACCACTACCCTGCCCTCAGTGGGGGATCGGGTGTTCATCGATGTCGGCGGCCACCTCGGCGAGACACTCGAGGAGGCGGTCAAGCCCACCTGGCGTTTTGATCGCCTCTATGTCTTCGAGCCGGCCTCGGTGTGTCTCGCCTCCATCGAGCGGTTCGCCGACGAGCGGGTCCAGATCGTGCACGCCGGATGGGGGCCGACCGACGCCACCACCGAACTCCACGACCCCGGAGCGATCGGTGCCAGCATCCACGCCGGGAAGGCCCTCACCGGCGAGGTCGAGGCGATCCAACTGGTCGACGCCGGAGCCTGGTGTGCCGAGAACCTCACCGACAACGATTCGGTCTGGCTCAAGATCAACTGCGAGGGCGCCGAGTGCGACGTGCTCGACCGACTCCTCGACGCTGGCCAGATGAGCAGGATCGAGCACCTGGTGGTGCACTTCGATGTAAAGAAGATCCCTGGCATGGAGCATCGCGCCGATGAGGTCCGCCGGCGCCTGGATGACTCGGGCATCGAGTGGATGGAGGCCGGGAGCATCTTGTTCGGTCGATCCCACGCCCTGCGGACCGCGAACTGGCTGAGCTGGACCGAGGCATCCGGTCTCCGGCGCCTGCGCTACACCACGCTCAACCGGGCGATCTACCGGGCGAGGCAGCGGCTCTATCCGCTCAAGCGTCGCCTTGGTCGCGGCTGACCGCCACGCTCCGCTAACCCCCGAAGGTCGGGTTCCGCTGCCAGCAGAGACAGCTGCGCTGATGCCAGCGCAGAAGTGCGCCGCGGCAACGCGATAAGTCGGGGCCACCGAGATTTGCCGAACCCGGATGGGCGCCCCGGTACTTCGACCCATCCGGTAACGCCGCGCCTCGAGCGATACCAGTGAGACCCTGTGTTGAACGGGCAGAACGACGGGTCACGGTAGGTTCACTTTGCCTTGGCTGTAGTAACCGGGTGCTGCTACACGGTTGAAGTAGCCGCCGTCATCGTCCGCGTTGATTGATGTGAGGTTGTTGCCGTTGATCGGTGCCGGGTTTGTGATGCCGTCGCCTGCGGCGTCGCATGGGCAGGTCGGTCCGTCAGCGCCGCGACCGAAGAGGATCGCGACGACTCCGGCGCCTATGTAGGCGCCGAGTTGAGCGCGACCGGGATCAAGGAGGGTTTGAACCTTGTTGTCCTGGTAGTGCTCCCACGTGTTGTTCTCCGCCCGGTACAGCGTGTTGCCAAACGGCATCTGCCAGAGCGCGACGCGGAGGTTGGCCTTCTTGTCGAACTCGCCAACGAAAACGGTGGAGCGGCGGTAGTCGTCGGCGTTGTACCAGGATGCGCCGCCGTCGCCGTACACGTACTGTTTGAACGCGGCATCACGATCGGATAGGTCGTGAAATGCGATGTCGAACGAGGCCGACGATGTCGCGTAGAACTTCGCTGTCCGGTCGGCGAGTGTGCTGACGATCGCGTCGGATGGGTCGCTGTAAATGAAGTCGTTACCCGTCGCCCATGTGGAGAAGTGGTAGCCGAGCACAACGTTTGGTGCGTACAGGTTGCGTAGCCGGACGAATGCTTGGCTGAAGCCGGCGGCGTTGTTCGGTAGTCCCTGAACATCGACTTGGCCGGATGAGGCGACGGATACGGGTACGGTTGTGGCGTCGTCGTTGGTGGCGTGCTGTTGCATGAACGTGGAGAGGTCTGGTTCGACGTGGAATATGACCGGCCCAGTGTTCGCGGCGCGTTGCATGAACAATCGCACGTCGTTCCAATACGCGGCCATTGTGGATGTGTTTGTGAGGTTGGCGTACTGGCCCGGATTCGATTGCCATAACTGGTAGTAGGTGAAGACGGGGATCATCCCGTTCGCCTGCGTTTCGGTGATGTAGTTCGAAACGAAGGTGCCGTTGGGGTTCCATCCGGCCCATCCGTTGCCGGTGTTCGCGCCGCCCGCGAGGTACTGGTAGCGGAACGCGAACGGTGCGATCTGTCGCATCCCTGCGGCTTCGCCGGGTCCGGATGCTTGGCCCAGCTCGAAGCTGCGTGGCCATGTGGCGGGAAGTGGTGGGAGGCCGCCGCCTTGCGGGATCGTCGTGGTTGTCGTGCTGGTTGACGTTGTGGAAGTGGTGCTAGTGCTCGTTGTTGACGTCGTGCTCGTTGTTGACGTCGTGGTCGGTACCGTCGTCGTTGTTGTGTTGTGTGGACGCGGAGGGTGGGAAGGCTTACTGGCTGACGCGGTTTCTACTGTCGCGACCCCGACGAGTCCGACCAGCAAGAACAGCGTCGCGACGATGCGGGCGGCGCGACGGCTCACGGCCATCTCCAACTCTCGGTGCTGTAGCTGGTACTGCTACCTACCTACTGCAACCGCCGTAATTGGCATTATGTCCGAGAAGATGAAGATGTCAAGAATGTGGCGCAACCGCAGGTCACGGCCGCTCCTCCCTTCCGTATGTCGGCTCCATCCACCACAACCGTGGATGATCCACGCAGATGCGGTAGCAGGGCCGGCCGTTCCATACTGATTTCCGGCGGTGTCGTAGTGGTCCGGTCCGCATGACGAATTGATCTACGGCGTGAACCACGCGGCGTCGGGCGTGGTCGGTGCAGGGTTCTGGAACGTCATCGGTGTTCCACCTGGTAGTCCGCCCCATACGAACAGGCCTGCGCCGGTCGACACCGCCGTGCTGTCCGCTCCGGGCACGAGTGGGTATGCGGCGACGGTCGACCAGCGGCCCGTGGATGGATCGGCGCGCACGGGTGCCCCTTGTCCTGAGCGGTCGAGCACGACGAGGTTGCCGCCGACGTCGACGGGTGCCGGTTGCTGCATGGCGACACCGTTGCCGTCAGCGAAGCTCTGCCATTGATCACCGGTAAGGCGTGCAGCGCGGAGTCCAGTCCCGGCCGTCGAGCCGTCGTCGTACGTGAGGACGGCGACGAGCTCGTTGTCGACCCACGCCAACGAACTCGCGACCGGTTCCGTGTTCGCGACGACAAGGTCTGGGAGCTGGCGCCACGTGTCCGTCGCGGGGTCATAGCCCCATCCGGCGCGCACGCCGTCCCACGCCACCAGTTCGTGATCAGCCCACACTGTTGAGATCGCGTCGGTGGGTCCCAGTGCCCACGGCACCGGCTCGGACCGGCCGATCGTCCAACCGACGTCGGCCGGGCCGTAGCTGGCGACGGCGACGGTCCCGGGCTCGGCACCGTGGACGAGCGCGTGGAGCGTGGGGCCGGAAGACGTGACGCCGATGAACCCTGACGCACCATCGGGGAGGCCGGGGAGGTCACGCCAGCGATCGACGGCTGGGTCGTATTCGGCGGCGCCGTTCTTGGCGGCAACGATCATGCGGTCACCGACCCACGCGCCCATCCCGCCGGGGTGAGCCCAGCTGTTGTCGGCGATGGCGTGCCACGAGTTGCTTGCCAGGTCGTAGGCGGCTCCGGACTGGAACGCGAGCGGAGCAGACGGATCGCCCCGGTATCCGCCCCACACCAGCACCTCGGTTCCCGTCCACACGGTGACCGGGCGGCCACGGGGACCGAGCGGTGATGGCGGCAGCGTTCGCCACGTGCCCACCGCGCCGCCATCGGCCGCGGGCTGGCTGGTCACCGTCGCCCCCTGGTGGCGGCGGAGGCTCACGACCGTCGCGATCGCGGCGAGTGCGAAGCAGGCGGCGACGGCGACCGCGACCACCCGGCGACGCAGCCGGGGTGGCGGACGGAATGCAGCGACACTCTGCGCTCGGCGCACCGGAGCCTGTGTGATGACATCGGCGAGACGTGGGAGGTCGGCGCGAAGGCGGTCTTCCAGATCGGCGGTCATGACAGCTCCTTGCGCAGCTTGAGAAGGGACCGCGCGCGAGCGACCGCACGGTCGAGGTTCGGCATCCGAGCGCCTGCGCGACCTCGGCGTCTGAAGCGTCCGCGAAGTAGCGCAACACCACCACCGCGCGTTGACGGTCCGACAATCGAGCGAGCGCGTCGTGCAACTCGACCAGCTCGGTCGGTGTGTCCACCACCGACGCAGCGTCGTGCGCGTAGCGGCCTTCGATGGCACGACGCCGCAGCGCCATCCTGCAGGCGTTCACCACGGTGGCCCGGAGATAACCGCCCGGATTCTCGAGATTCGCCCACCGCTCGCCGACGGTGATGAACGAATCCTGCACGATCTCCTCGGCGAGTGCCCGTGACCCGACCAACAAGGCGGCGAGCCGAACCATCGCGATCTGCTCGCGCTCGAAGAGGGCCCCGAGCTGAACCGTCGACGCTGCTCCGGTCACATAGCGCTCTCCAGCGGCGTTCGCACGGCCTGAGCCCGCGTCAGTCATCACCGCAACGATGCACGAGACCCGCCATATGTTGCGGGCGCAATCCGCTGGTCAGATTTCGCGCCTGAAGCCGACCCCTCCGGCTCTTGCTTGGTGTTGCGTCCACGGCGGCAGCGCAAAGGTGCCGACCCGTCGGGGGTGCTTTCGTCACCGTCCCGCACGGAGACATGCTCTTCCTCGAAGAACGGACGAACTCCTGGCTGCGCTGAAGGAGCTCGAACGGCTCCGCGGGTCGACGCACATTGGGGTATTCAGCAACAGGCTTCGGGGGATAACTTTCATCCCGAGGGCTGAGCCGGGAGAGAGCCTGCCACATCCCCCCCGGGCGGCGGTCTCTCGTTGCGGGGTCTCGGACATGCGGGCGGACAGCGCACCCGAGGACCCCGGCTCGCCCCTCACCCCGTCACCGTGGTCATAAGGCTGTCGAGTTCGCGTATCAGCGACCAGGCTCGGGACATCTTTCATCCCTGTAGGGGGGGTGAGTTCGAGAGGCTGCCAGACATCTCTCGGTCTCTCGTTTGCGGGGCCGCGGACATGCGGACGGGACCCCGGCTCACCCTCGCCTTGACCCCGCGGGCGCTCAGGAACCGGCCATTACTGCTGTTTCTGTCGGGCCGCTTCGATGCCACAGACGTTCATCGTCGGCCACGTAGCGCGGCGTTCCATCTCGGTTCTCGACGGCGCCGGCTACCGCGAAATCCACTCGGTATCGCGCGCCCGTAGGGTGTCCCCAAACGCCGGTTGACGGCGTTGCTCTGTGCTCGCGCTCTCGGTGCGAGTCGCGCCATGGCGGTCTGCGCGAGATCAAGCAGTTACGCGTGCGTCCAGAGCAACGTCGAGAAGCGTTTCTCCGACGTGTCCACGGTCGTTCTCCACCCGGGCGAGCCGCTTGCAGATGTCCACTGAACCGACGAAAATCCCTTCGGTGCGGTACAGCTTCCTCGAGCGTGCCGTCGGTACGCCCCAATGAGCGCGACCGGCGGTGCAAACCGCCCCCCGCGCTTCCTACGTTGGGCGAACGCGGGGCTGACGCGGGGGTTAGAACGCGGGCGGGCCCCGGCGTTCATGCGACTTCTCACCGTGCGGGGGCGGGTGACCGGAGAGCCGCACGCGACACCGGTGGTGCCAGTCATACGTGACGGCGACGTGTGGGTCGTGTCGCCGTACGGCGAGGTGGCTTGGGTCCGCAACGTCCGACGGGCTGCGCAGCTCGAACTGCGGCGGGGCGACGAGCGCACCTTGTACGAGGCGCGGGAGCTCGACGCACGCGAAGCAACGCCGGTGTTGCGGGCGTACCTCACGATGCCCACCCACTGGGTCGTTCGCCGCCACTTCGATGTCACGAAGCGTTCGTCCGACGAAGCGATCGCGGCCGAAGCCGACCAGCACCCAGTCTTTGCGCTCACGCCGGTCTCGTGAGGCTCATCGACGGCGATGGACGGCAGCTGGCCGCGGCAGGATCGCGCTGCGTGAGCGAGGCGTCTTAGTCTGGACTGCGCGCTGCCCTGGTCGCATCACGTTCGTTCATCTGCGCCGCGCACTGTCCACTCCAGCGGCAGCGCAGCGAACCACATCACGTCGTAGCGCTGGTCGTGCCAGACGCCGTGTGAGCGCATCGTTCCCTCGTGCACAAACCCTGCACGGCGGGCGACCGCGACCGACTCGTCATTGTCGGCGACGATCGTCAGGAAGACGCGAGCTGCGCCAAGCTCGAACAGCCAGCGCGTCAGTGAGGATCGCCGCTCGAGTCGCGTAGCCGCGTCCTCTCGCAGATTGGTGCGAGCCAATAGCCGAACTGCGCTACGTCCGCTTTCGACCAGTCGTCGACGCCACACTGGCCGGCCAACTCGCCAGACGTCGCGTCGACGATGGCGAAGGCAACGCCCGATGGTGTGCCCAGTCCTCGCAAACGTCCGCCAGTTCGACGCGAATTCGTCGATCGTGGCCGCCGCGTCGGTGACCGAGTACGAACTCGGGCCACCGCAGCCTTGTAGCGTCGGACCGCGGGGTCGGCGCATGCTTCCGCGATGAACCCGGCTTCATCTCTCGACCACGGCCGGAGGGTGACCACGTCGTCCGACAGCGTCACAACCGGGTCGTCGCCACCCTTGTCACGCACGTCTACCGACCTCGTCCTCGGTCTCCTCGCCGATGCGAGCGACCACTGCAGCATCGCACTCGGAAACACCGGCCCGGGAAGGCGATCTTCATCCGGTACAGCATCGCTCCGCCGCAGCCGTCCACCATCCCTCTTCAGGCCGTCGACCGAGATCGACCGAAACGACGGGTCTTCGTGCGATCCTTGCCGGCGCCGACACACCGAACGGGCCCCTACTGTTCACCACCCTCGGCTCTGCGGCTTACGTCGGTCCTGGGTTTACCGGCTATCAGGCTGGTACACGATGACTGTTAGTGGGTAGACGCCTGGCCAGGTGCGTTGAGCGGCTACGCGGTAGTGGCCTGCCGGGACGGATGGCGTGGTGTCGCTCAACCCGCCGAGTTCGGCGCGTACGTAGAAGATGCGGCCGTTCTTCGTGCCGAACGGTACGTAAGGCGTCGAGCTGTTGATCAGGGTGCTGCATCGTGAAGTACGGGATGTCGGGATTGAGGTGCACGGGCAGAGCTGTGGTTGAAGGTCCGATGAATGGCGCTAGTTGTAGGACCACGTCGCCGGGACGCGGCATTGGACTCGACGTACGACGCGACATCCGAATACGCCGGCCTACGCGACTCGGGACTGAGCGAAGCGATCGTTCCGAACACGAGACCAATGACGGCGAATGTGATCGCCACGGCCGACATGACGCGTGGCAACGCAAGAAGCAACGCTGCGAAGGCGAGCGCGATCGCAGGCAGTGACGATATGAGGTTCCGCTGGAGGAACACGCTGTCTCCCACGAGCGAGTACAGCGCCGCCCCGACCGGCGCCGCCAGCGCCAGCACCACGATCAAAGCTTCCTCGGATGACGCTGCGTGCCAGCGGCGCGATAGCAACCGCGACAGCAGACCGGCGACGCCAGCTACGGCCGCGATCGCAAGGAGTCCGAAACTGATCAACCGCGCCGTGCTGTCGAGCGGCCCATAGGCGTCTCCGGCAAGGAGTCGGATGAGTTGGTCCCGTGCGCTCGCCCAGCCGAACGGAAACACCACGCCGATGATCTTCTCGGTCGGCGCAGTCCGATCCGCAGCGAGGCCGGGCAGCCATGGAAGATACAGCACACCCGCGCTGAGGCCTGCCACCAACAGCGGCCTGATTCGCTCTCTGTGAGCCACGATCGCCCATCCGGCCTGCGCCGCCAGAACGAAGATGCTCGTGTAGTGGGTGTACATCGCGGCGGCCATCGTGAGCGCATAAGCCGCCCACCACGGCCACGTGTTCCGCTCGATTGCGACCAGCAGTGCGTGACAGCCATGCAACCACAAAGAACAGCGGTGGCGTGATCTCAATATCGGAGTTCACGTCTCGTAGCACGCTGGACAACGTGGGTCCTGTCGACGCCTTGAACGTGTACAGCTCGTCCGCAAAGAAGCTCTCGCCGAAATGCGCGAGTCGGACAGCAAGCGCCAACACGCGTGATGCCCGCGACGGCAACCACCACGCGTCGCCACGACGACCTACCCAGCGCCAATCCCCAACCGCTTGCTCCGGCGAGCTCGATGTCAACATCCGCAACGACGGGAGTATAGGAATGCCAACGACCCCGGACTGCTCGATGCGGTCCAACGAGCAGCGCGACCGAGTGCGATCGCCAGGGCGCGAGAGACACTGCTCCGCATCAATCGTGTCGAAGCACCTCGGCGTACGGTGCGTCCGGGCAAAATCTCGAGGCATGTCTGGTTTGTTCAGGGCGACGACACGATCACGCTGACGAAGACCACGGCATTTCGGTTTCTCGCCGCGCTCCGGGTCCGCCACAGCCCGACCGCCCTAGGGTCGGCAGGCACCCACTCCTCTCGCCCTCTCACTGGGGAACCTCGTCATGGCGCTGCTGATCACGATCCTCGTGCTCGGGATGCTGGGCAGCCTGTCCCCCAGCACGATCATCGTGTTCATCCTTTTGCTGGCTACCACTCGAGCGCGAGTGAACGCTGCAGCGTTCCTGATCGGCTGGTCCATCTCGTTGACCGTGGTGTTCGCGTTCGCCTACCTCGCGGGTGGCACCGACTCGCTGCGTCAGGGCAGCGGGCGCACCGCCGTCCAGATCGTCGAGATCCTGCTCGGTCTGGGCCTCGTCGGTCTGGGCGCTCGGCAGTGGCGGCGCCGGGGGCAGCCTCGCCCCTCGACCAAGGGATTCGTGACGTCCTTCACCGCGCACCTGAACGACCTCCGGCCAATCGAGGCAACTGCTGTCGGGGTCCTCGAGCAGCCCTGGACTCTGACAGCGGCGGCTGCGGTCATCGTGGTTCGCCACCACTCGGCCGTCATCGTGACGGTGGCGGCCTTTCTGCTCTTCACGCTCGCGTCGACGGCGACGGTCGGCCTCACGTACCTCTACTACGCCCGGCGTCCTGGCGAGGCCGAGGCACATCTCTCGGCCTTGCGGGCCCGCCTCGTGGCCGCGGGTCCGGCGCTCTTCGCCGCCGTATCCGTGGTGGTCGGCGTCTACTTGGTGGCCGACGGTGCGGCGGGTCTTCTCGGTAGCTGATCCCCGTCGGCGACTCGGCCAGCAGCGCGGGCGGATTGTGTCGAGCCGTTCAACGGTTGGTCTCCGCACGCGTGCCTTCATGATGGGTACGTCGTGATCTCGGTGGCTTTGACGCTGGCCCAAACGGTGTCGCCCTCGGTCACGGCCATCTCCGCTACGGCTGCCGGGGTGACCTCGGCGACGAGAGGGACCTCGCCGTCGAGGCGGACCCTGACACGGTCGCCGAGCAGGTCGAACCCGGTGATGTGCTCGTGCCACCGGTTGCGGGGGCTGCCTTCGGGCTCGTTGCGGTGGAGCGACACGGCGTTGGGGTGAATGAGGGCGAGCACCGGCCCGTCGAACGGGTCGGCGGTCACGACCTGACCGGGGTGGTCGTCGAGGTCGATCAGTGTGCCGTTCGAGCGGCCCCGGAGCAGGTTCATGCCGATGAGGTCGGCGACGTAGCTGGACCGGGGTCGGGTCATGACCTCGGCGAGGCTGCCAGTCTGGGTCACGGTCCCGGTCTCGAGGATGACGATGCGATCGGCAAGCGCGATGGCATCGAGGGCGTCGTGGGTCACGAGGACGGTGGCGCCGTCGAACTCGGCGAGGTGCCGGCGTAGGTCTCGGCGCACGGAGGTGCGCGTGCCGGCATCGAGCGCAGCGAGCGGCTCGTCGAACAGGAGAAGTCGGGGCTCGGTGGCCAGGGCCCGAGCCAGGGCGACGCGTTGCGCCTGGCCGCCGGAGATCTTTCGTGGACGCTGGCCGCCCAGGTCGGCGATGCCGACGCGGTCGAGCCAACGCTGCGCCCCCGCCCTGGCCTCGGCCTTGGCTGCGCCCTTCGCGCGGGGGCCGAAAGCGACGTTCTCCCGCACGGTGAGGTGGGGAAACAGCAGGTAGTCCTGGAACACGACGCCAACGGGTCGCTGCTCGGCGGGGACGAACAGCCCGGCGGCCGGCTCGTCGACGACCCGATCTTCGATGGCTACACGACCGGCGTCGATGGGCTGCAAACCAGCCAGGGCCCGCAGCACGGTCGTCTTGCCCGCGCCGTTCGGGCCGAGCAGGGCGACGACTTCACCGGCTTCGATCCTGAGGTCGATGTCGAGATGGAGGTTCCCGAGGTCCACGCACATCCGCGCCGTGGTGGTCATGACCGTTCGAGCCACCGGTCGCGCAGCGAGACGATCACCACCAGCGACACGGCCAGGAGGACGAGACTCATGGCGACGGCGACGTCCGGGTCGGCTTCGAGCGCAAGGTAGACCGCGAGGGGCAGGGTCTGGGTCTTGCCGATGATGTTGCCGGCGAAGGTGATTGTCGCTCCGAACTCGCCCAGCGCCCGCGCCCAGGCCAGGACGGCACCCGCCACGACGGACGGCCCGACCATGGGCAACGTGACCCGACGGAACACGGTCCAGCGACCGGCGCCAAGGGTCGAGGCGACGTCTTCGTACCGTCGGTCCATCGATCGCAGAGCCGCTTCGACCGTGATGACGAAGAACGGCAATGCAACGAAGGTCTCGGCCAGAACTGCCCCCGCGGTGGTGAAGGTCAACTGGATTCCGAACCAGTCGTAGAGGGGCTCGCCCACGATCCCTCGCCGGCTGAACGCCGCAAGCAGCGCCACGCCGCCCACGACTGGGGGCAGCACCAACGGCAACAGCACCAACGCCCGCACGAGCGGACGACCGGGAAACCGAATGCGCGCCAGCACCCACGCCAGCGGCATGCCGAACAACACCGACAGTGCGGTGGCGCTGAGCGAGCACACCAGTGAGAGTCGCAGCGCGGTGAGCGCCTCGGTCGTGGTGAGGTCGTCCACGAGCGTCGACCACGCCGCTCGCTTGAACAACCCGATCAAAGGTAGGACGAAGAACGCAACAGTGACCGCGGCGACGGCGACCACCAGTAGCGGCGGTCGCCGTCCCGTTCGGGTCACGGAGCCTGGAAGCCAGCGTCCTCGAGCACGCTCTGAGCCTCCGGGCCGAGGACGTAGGTCATGAAGGCCTGGGCCAGTGCTTCGGACTTGGTGGCCTTGATGACGGCGATCGGGTACTTCGCCACCGCGTTCTGCGCGGGCGGGATGGTCACGGTGTCGACTTTCGATCCAGCGGCCTGAGCGTCGGTCACGTACACGATGGCTGCATCGGCGTCACCGTCGGTGACCGCCGCCAACGTCGTCTTCACGTCCTGGCCGCGGGTAACGCTCGACGCCGGGATGGACACGCCGGCGGTCATCAGGATCTGGTCTGCGTACGTGCCACACGGAGCCGTGGTGGCGCACAGCGAAATCGTGCCCGCCGTCGCGAGATCCGCAAGGGACTTGATGTTCTTCGGGTTCCCTGGCTTGGTCACGATCACGAGGCTGTTGGTGGCGAAGATCTGGCTCGGCGCCGCGAGCAACGACTTGTTGGCCAACTTCTGCATCGTCGCCTCGTCGGCGAACGCCGCCACATCGACCGGCGCGCCACTCTCGATCTGGGTCTCGAGTTGGCCCGACGAGCCGAAGTTGATGGTGACGCTGGCGCCCGGGTTGGCCTTGACGAAGTCGGCCTTGATCGTCCCGAAGGCCCCGGTGAGCGACGCTGCGGCCGACACCGTTATGGTCCCGGTGACCGGAGCGGAAGATGTCGCGTTGCTCGCGCTCGCGCCGGTACGTGGTCTTGCTGTCGGAGCTGCAACCGGCAGCGACGAACGCCAGGGTCAGGGTCAACGCAAGTGTGACCGTCAGCTTCCTGCGCATGTGGGTTCCTCTCGCTTCGCGGTGTTGGGACGGCCCGGTGCCGTCAGTGGTTCGGGATCTCGACGATGACAGTCGTTGACTTCACCACCGCGGTGGCCATGTCCCCGGGCTCGAGTTCGAGCTCGTCGACCGCCTCGCGCGTCATGAGCGAGAGCAGTCGGTGGGGCGGGGAGTGGATCTCGACCACCGCGGTGAGCTTGTCGATCTGGACCCGCGTCACGATGCCGGTGAAGCGGTTGCGGGCCGACTGCCACATCACCGAATCGGGCTCATAGGCCGTGGCCTGCTCGGTCAGATACCGAGCCAGATCTTTGCCGTCGATGGTGCGGTGCCCACCGTTGCTGCGTGCCGTCTTCAGGCGCCCCTCGTCGCACCAGCGCCGGATCGTGTCCGGGCTCACGCCCAAGAGCTGGGCTACCTGCCCGGACGAGTACTCCGCCACCGCCAGACCTTAGACGCAACTTTTCGGAATCGCTGGCCGAACCCTCCTCAAAAGTCGTATCTGCGTTCTAGAACGACGCAGAAGCAGCGCAGTTACTGCTCTCGATGCGCCTGCTGACGTCGACCGCGGCACACGAGACCGCCGACGGGCGCATGTGCGGGCGCCGCGCTCCCCCACCTGTTGAACAGCTCGTGTCCGTGTCGCACGGCGGGCAGCCGCGCGGTCGAACAGGTCGACGAACCGTTGCCTACGGGATGGCGCCCGCGTCTTCGAGCTCGACGATCTCGTCCCAGTCGTAGCCGAGCTCGAGCAACACCTCCTCGGTGTGTTGCGCGAACTCGGGTGGCATCGACCGTGGCCGACCATGGCGTGCCGGCGAAATCGACGGGCGTCGCGACCATGCGGACCGGGGCGGCGCCGTCAGCCGCGGGGACCTCGACGAAACCGCCGGCCGCGGCGGCTTGCGGGTCGTCGATGGTCTCGTGCGCGTACTGCACCGGGGCCCACCACACGTCCTCGCGATCGAAGATCGCCGCCCACTCCGAGAGCGGCTTGGTCGCGAACAACGTCGACAGCTCGTCGACCAACTCGGAGGAGTGTTGCCAGCGGGCCTCGATGGAGTTGAAGCGCGCATCGTCGGCCCACTCGGCGCGATCGACCGCGCGCAGCACGTCGGGCCAATGACGGTCGGCCTGCAGTCCGAGCATCCAGAACCGTCTGCCGTCGCCGGCGGTGTATGCGTTGATCAACGGGTTGGGTGGCGCCTTCACCGTCATCGGGATCACCGGGATGCCGAGGCGCAACGACATGCTGATGTCCCAACCCATCATGTACATGCCGATCCGCAGCAGCGACGTCGACACGAGTTGACCTTCGCCGGTCCGCTCCCGCGCGAGCAGCGCGGCCGCCACCGCGCCGGCCGCAGCCATTCCCGCCATGTGGTCGCCCATCCCACCTCGTTGGTAGGGCAGGTCGGCGCCGTCCGGCGTCAGCGCCGCGGCGATGCCGGCGCGACGACCAGAACGCGCCGACGTCGTAGGCGGCACGATCGCGCTCGTCGCCTTCGACGCCGTAGCCGCTGACCGATGCGTACACGAGCCGTGGATTCCGCGCCGACGCCGAGTGCGTAGTCGAGTCCGGCCCGTTCGAGGGCCGCGGGACGCGCGTTCGTCACGAACACGTCGGCCTGGTCCACGAGCTCGGCTGCGATGCGGCGTCCTTCGCTCTCGGGACAAGTTCAGTCCCACGCTGCGCTTGTTGCGGTTGTCGAGCTCGAACGGTGGGTTCGAGCCGTCGCCCCCGAATGCCGACAGCAGCCCTCGAAACGGATCGCCGTCGGGCGGCTCGATCTTCACGACGTCGGCGCCCCAGTCTCCGAGCACCGCCGCCGCCGACGGTCCCGCCACCCACATGCCGACTTCGACGACGCGGATGCCTTCCATCGGTCCGGGCACGAGCGGAGCCTAGGACGTGGACCTACGCTTCGACGAGAAGCAGAACGTGCTCAGAGGGGGCCGCATGAGCGAGTGGAACTTCACGGACTTCGCAAGCAAAGACAACTTGCTCCGCACCGTTCGTGAGCAGTCCGATCAGATGATGGCGCTCGCGTCCGAGCCCGGCGTGTGGGAGAACCCAACAGCATCGGGGCACTGGCAGGTCCGCGATGTCATCGCCCACCTCGTCGACACCACCGAGGGCTACTTCGCGGGTTGGGACGCGGCACGCGGCGAGGGCACCGTGCCCGACGCGCTCGGAGTGAAGGGCATGGACAAGCACGTCAACGACGGCGCCCTCGCATTGCGGTCGGTACCGCAGGACGAATTGCTCGCCCGTCTCGACAAGGACCGCGCCCAGATGATGAGCCTGATGCAGGAGCTCGACGCCGGCACGCTTGGAGCGGGTTCATCGTGCCCCACAAGTACATGGGCCCACTGCCGGCGTTCTTCTATCCGATCGCGCAACTCGTCGACTACACGGTGCACTCGTGGGACATCCGCCAAGGCTCTGGCCGCTCGCACGCGATGGACGGTGACGCGGCCGATCTCCTGGTGCCGTTCTGCTTCATCGTGTGGCAGTCGACGGCGGAGTGCGGATCCGTCGACCCGTTCACGATCGGTGTGCGCATCACGGGAAACAACGGAGGCGAGACCCGGGCGCCGGTCACGGCCGAGGGGATCTCGTTCGAGCCCGGTGACGTCAGTGATCTGCCGCTCGGTGCTCGACTTCGATCCGGCCAGCTTCGTGCTCACCGCGATGGGACGCACCAACGGTGGCACCGCCCACGGCGACGGCAGTCTGACCGAGCGCTTCTGCAACCTCTTCTTCAGGATCTGACCGCCGCGGCCGCCGGACCGCGTTTCGGCGTGCATTGCCCACACAGGATGTGGGTAACGCACGCCAGTTCGGCTGGAGTCGGCTGGAGTCGCGGAGAGGCTCAGTACGTGCGCAGCTCGACGAGGTTGCCGGCGGGATCGTTGATGTACATGCCACGGCCATTGCCCTGCGCGCCGTACAGGTCGGCGGGTCCCATCACGATCTCGTACCGTCCGGACGCGGCCAGCTCGTCGACATCGACGTCTTCGACCAGGAACGCGACATGGTTGACGTTCTCGCCGGTGCGCTCGCCCTGCAGAACGTCGATCAGCGTCGTCGGACTCACGCGGAGCGAGACGAACAGCACCTCGCCGCGCCGCCACTCGTCCAGTCGCAGCACCTCGAGGCCGAGCTCGTCCCGATACCACGCGACGATCGTCTCGACATCCGGCACGGTGAGCACGACATGGTCGATGCCGACCACCTTCATCGTTTGACCTCCAAGCAGTAGGCGATCGATCCCGTAGCCGGCTGCAACCGTTCGGAGCCGTCGGGGCACGGTTCGGTGACGCCGACCTGCGCGACGACGGCGCGCGCACCGGGCGTCCCGCATGACGCGGACTGCACCGTCGGGCCTTCGGCCACGGTCACGCAACCGCCGACGCCGACGCCGGGACCCGGCTGTGTCGTCGCGGGATTGCCGGTCACGGCGTACGCGGTGAACACGAAGATGGCGAACAGGACGACGATGAGGATGATCCACGGCAGGCCCCGGATCACCCGCTCGGCCGGTTCGAGGTGCTCGATCTGCTCGGGCATCGTGCCGTCCGGGCGGCTCACGAACCGATCGTCGTCGGTCGCCCACCGGGCCCTCGCCGTCATCACGGGATCGAGCTCGGCGTCGTAGCGGCGGCGGCGACCCGGATCGCTCGAGCACCCGCCAGGCCTCGTTGACCTCCTGCATCGATCGCTCGGCCGCGCTGCGCTGATTCGGACCGGCGTCGATGTAGCGGTCTGGGTGCAACTGCCGCGCCCGGTCGAGATAGGCCCGCCGCACGGCGTCGCCACCGGCGTTGCGCGGCACTCCGAGTACCTCGTAGTGCGACCGGGCCATCGGTTGCACGGTATCCGCGCCGCCTATCGTCGGCGCATGTCGCGCCGGCGCTCGTGGTGGGGTTGGGGATGGGAAGACGAGGCGCTTCGTCCCGATCAGGTCCAGAAGCTCGCGGCCGCGCTCGGCCAGCGGTTCGGCGACGCGGATCTCGAGATCCATCCGCCACCCGACCTCGATCGGATCGAGTTGCCGCCGCCCCGCGTGCGTCCACCTGAATCGCTGGCATCGCTCTGCACGGACGATCGCTGCGCAGCGCGCCGCGCACACATACGGCAAGTCGTACCGAGATGTCGTCCGCGGCTTCCACGGCGACTTGTCGCGTCCACCCGACGCCGTCGCGTATCCCACGCGACGAAGCCGATGTCGTCGCGCTGCTCGACTGGTGCGCGGGCGCCAACGTCGCCGCGCTGCCGTACGGCGGAGGATCCTCCGTGGTCGGCGGCGTCGAGGCCGGTCTCGTCGACGACAGCTATGCCGGCGGTCGTCACGATCGACCTCACCACGGCTCGACCGCGTGCTCGAAGTCGACGACGTGTCTCACGCGCGGCGCGCATCCAAGGCGGCGCGCTGGGTCCCGCCTCGAGGAGCAGCTGCGCCCGCACGGCTTCACGCTGCGCCACTTCCCGCAGTCGTTCGAGTTCTCGACGCTCGGCGGATGGCTCGCGACCCGAGCCGGTGGTCACTACGCGACCGTCTACACGCACATCGACGACCTGGTCGAGTCGATCCGCATGGTGACGCCGGGTGGCGTGATCGGATCGCGCCGGCTGCCGGGGTCGGGAGCCGGACCGTCACCCGACCGCCTCGCGCTCGGCAGCGAAGGCACGCTCGGCGTCATCACCGAGGCGTGGATGCGCGTGCAGGACCGCGTGCGGTTCAAGGCGTCGGCGGGCGTGCACTTCGCCGACTACGCGGACGGCGTCGCCGCGACGCGCGCCGTCGCGCAGTCCGGCCTGTTTCCGACCAACTGCCGGCTGCTCGACGCGACCGAAGCACTGGTGGCCGCAGGTGTGCAGGACGGCAGCACGCTGCTGGTGCTCGGCTTCGAGTCCGCCGATCACCCGGTCGGCGCGTGGATCGACGCGCGCGGTCGAGCTGTGCGCTGATCACGGAGGCACGCGCCCGAGGGCGTACGCAGCAGCGAGTCCCGCGACCGCGCCAGCGACGACGGATCGGTCGGCGCGTGGCGCAACGCGTTCCTCGACGCGCCGTATCGCGACGCGCTCGTCTCGATGGCGTGATCGTCGACACGTTCGAGACCGCGTGCACGTGGGCGCAGTTCCCCGCGCTCCACGCCGGCGCGACGGCCGCAGTCGAGAAGGCGCTGGCGGAGATCTGCGGAGGCGGCTGGATCACGTGCCGGTTCACGCACGTGTATCCCGACGGGCCGGCGCCGTACTTCTCCGTCACGGCGCCCGGCGATGGGGCTCGGAGCTGTCGATGTGGGCCGAGATCAAGGCTGCGGCGTCGGAGGCGGTGCTCGCCGCACGGCGGCACGATCACCCACCACCACGCCGTCGGCCGCGACCACCGGCCCTGGTACGACCGCCAGCGTCCCGGTCCGTTCGGAGCCGCGCTCGCCGCCGTCAAGCGGACGCTCGACCCCGCCGGCATCCTCAATCCCGGCGTGCTGATCGACCCGTAACGGGCAGGCGGCGAGGGAAGCCAGCGACGAGCCGCACTCGGCGGAGGCAGGAGCGAAGCGACGCCCGGAGCCGAGCGAAATTACGGATCGAAGCTGCCGCCGGCGCGCCAGTACTCGCCGTGATCGCGTGCCATGAACCCGTCGTCGACGAGATAACGGCGCAGGGCCGCGGTGTCGTCGTGCCAGCGGCGGAGGATGCTGTTGACCTGCCGCTCGGTGTAGTGCTGGCCCGGCTCGAACTCCTGGGCAAGTCGGTCCAGCACGACGAGTCGCTTCGAGTGTTGCGTCGGAATGGCTGTGAGCCGGCCGCCACGGACGAACGACCGCAGCGACACGCGCCGTCGTCTTCCGGCGCGTCGGCGTGCTCGTCGACGACCGGCGGGACGGCCTCGCGGATGGCAGCCGTGAACGCCTCTTCGACGACGAAGTACATGCCGTCGTGTCCGGCCACCACCAGGTCACCGTCGACGAGTCGCGTCACGGCGCGGAGGATCTCGCGTGTGGTGAGTCCGGTCGACTCACGCACCTGATCGACCGTGCGGTCACCGAGTACCAGCGCGGCGAACACACGGCGTCGGGTCGGGTCGGCGAGCAGGCCCGACGAGGACGACGGCGTCAGTAGCCAAGGGACGGATCGACCAGGCCGATGAGCGGCTCGCCGCTCGCCCACCGGCGCACGTTCTCGGTGATCCGCGCCGCCAGAAGCGGGAGCGCCATCTCGGGAGTGTTGGCAACGTGCGGTGTGATGATGCAGTTCGGCACCGACCACAACGGATGATCATCGGGCAACGGCTCGGGGTCGGTGACGTCGAGCCCTGCTCCGCCGATGACGCCTCCTCGCAGCGCTTCGACCAGTTCGTCCGTCACGATGTGCTTGCCGCGCGCGACGTTCACGAGCCAACCGCGTTCGCTCATGCGCGCCAGCTCGGCTCGACCGATGATGCCCTCCGTGTCAGGTGTCGAGCGCGAGCGCGAGCACGACGCCGACCGCACCGTCGAGCGCCTCGTCCAACGCATCGTCACCGATCACCTGCGCCGCGCCGCCGCATCGCGGTGGGCCGTCGACGCACCACGGTGACATCTGCGCCGAACGGCTCGAGGAGCCGAAGCAGCGATTCGGTGATCCCGCCCCCACCGAGGATCGCGACCTTGGCACGGAGCAGGTTCGTGCCGTGGGGCGGCGTCCAGGTCGACGCGCGCGCATAGCGATCGAGGCCCCGCAGCCCGGCAAGGAGCAACGTCAGAGCGTGCTCGGCAACCGGCTCGGCGTAGACCCCCTTGCCGCACGTCCAGATGCGATCGCCACGGATGACCTCGACGTACGGCTCGATCCCTGCCCACGGCAGCTGCACCCATTTCACGCCCGCGGCAGCGTCGTGGAGCAGCTCGTCGAGCTCGTTCGCCTGCGCAGGCTCGGCCCACACGAGTGCCTCGGCATCCTGCGGTGCGACCACCGTGCCGCCGCCTGCTTCGATGGCATCCGCCAGCCATCCACGGATGCCGTCGGGCGCGAGCGCGACGCGAGGAGAGCTCACGCCGGCACCCTACCGATCGGTGAATCGGCGACGTCCGAACGGTGCGGGCATGATGGCGAGGGTGCCTGACGATCACGCAACGCTCCAGCGAATTGGCGCGCCGCCACCTCTGGTTGCACTTCAGCCGGCTCGGCGCCTTCGCCGACCACGACATCCCGATGTTCGTCCGCGGCGAAGGCGTGCATCTGTTCGACGACACGGGCAAGCGCTACCTCGACGGGCTCTCGGGCCTGTTCGTCGTCCAGATCGGCCATGGCCGACGCGAGCTCGCCGAGGCGGCCGCAGCGCAGGCGGAGCGGCTCGCCTACTACCCCATCTGGTCCGCGGCCCATCCTGCTGCCGTCGAGCTGGCGGCGCGGCTCGCGGCCCTGGCGCCCGCCGACCTCAACCGCGTGTTCTTCACCACGGGCGGGTCGGAAGCGGTCGAGTCGGCGTGGAAACTCGCCCGTGCGTACTTCCGAACGATCGGCCAGCCCGCCCGCACGAAGGTCATCGCCCGCACGCTCGCCTACCACGGCACGACCATGGGTGCGCTCGTCGATCACGGGCCTGCCGGCGATCAAGACCGCGTTCGAGCCCTTGGTGCCCGGCACGGTCCACGTCGCCAACACGAACCGGTTCCGATCGCCGTTCCCGCCCGAGGTCACGGCAGACGACAAGCGCTTTGCCGACGCGTGTGCGGACGCGATCGAGGACGCCATCGTCGCCGAGGGACCCGAGACGGTCTGTGCGGTGTACCTCGAGCCGGTCCAGAACACCGGTGGTTGCTTCCCGCCGCCTCCCGGCTACTTCGCGCGCGTGCGCGAGATCTGCGACCGGCACGGCGTGCTGCTCGTGTCGGACGAGGTGATCTGCGGCTTCGGACGGCTCGGATCGATGTTCGCGGCGGACCACTACGGGTACGTGCCCGACATGATCACGTTCGCCAAGGGCGTGACCTCGGGGTACGCGCCGCTCGGCGGCGTCATCGCGCGGGACACGCTTGGCCGAGCCGTTCCTGTCGGGAACCGCCAGCTTCGCCCACGGCATCACGTTCGCCGGCCATCCGGTCAGTTGCGCGACGGCGCTCGCCAACCTCGACGTGATCGAGCGTGAAGGGATCATCGAGCACGTCCAGGCGAATGCCGTCGAGTTCCGGCGACGCCTGGAGTCGCTGCGCGACCTCGCCATCGTCGGCGACGTACGCGGCGACGGCTACTTCCTCGCCATCGAGCTCGTGAAGGATCCCGACGATCACTCCGTGCAGTTCGCGCCCGAGGAGCGCGAGCGCCTGATCCGCGGACTCGTCGCCCCACGCCTGTTCGAATCGGGCCTCATCTGCCGCGCCGACGACCGCGTCGATCCGGTCGTGCAGCTCGCGCCGGTGCTCACCTCCGGACCCGACGAGTTCGCCGAGATCGAGTCCATCCTGCGCTCGGTGCTCACCGAGGCGCAGAAGGAGTGGCTCGGATGACGTCCACTGTCGGGGTCCCGACAGAGATCAAGGACAGCGAACATCGCGTCGCCATCACCCCCGACGGCGTGCGCGAACTCGTCCATCACGAGGTGCACGTGCTCGTCGCAGAGCGGCGCCGGTGGCGGAGCCGGTATCGCCGACGCCGAGTACAAGGCAGCCGGCGCGACGATCGTCGACGACGCGGCCGACCGTGTGGGCGGACGCGGACCTCGTGTGCAAGGTCAAAGAACCGCAGGAGGCCGAGTTTCAGTACCTGCGCGAAGACCTCGTCCTCTTCACGTACCTCCATCTGGCCGCGTACCCGGACGTCGCCAAGGAACTGCTGCGCTCACGGTGCACGGGCGTCGCGTACGAGACCGTGCAGACCGCCGATGGTGCGCTGCCGCTGCTCGCACCGATGAGCGAGGTGGCCGGGCGCATGGCGACCCAGGCAGGCGCGCACTACCTCGAGAAGGCGAGCGGCGGTCGCGGCGTTCTCCTCGGTGGCGCGCCCGGTGTCCGCCCTGGTCGGGTCGTCGTGCTCGGCGCCGGCAACGTCGGGTGGAACGCGGCGTGGATCGCGGCCGGCATGGAGGCCGAGGTCGTCCTGCTCGACAAGAACATCGATCGGCTGCGGTGGGTCGACCAGATCCACAAGGGTCGGATCCTCACGCTCGCGTCGAACAAGGGGGCGGTCGAGCGCGCCGTCGCCGACGCCGACCTGCTGATCGGCGCCGTGCTCGTGCCCGGCGGGCGCGCGCCGAGCCGTCGTGAGCGAGGACATGATCGAGGCGATGCGCACCGGTTCCGTGCTCGTCGACGTCGCCATCGATCAGGGCGGTTGCGTCGACGGCATCCGCGAGACGACCCACACCGATCCGACGTACGTGCGCCACGGCGTCATCCACTACGCGGTCGGCAACATCCCCGGCGCTGTGCCGCACACGTCGACGTACGCCCTCACCAACGCGACGCTCTCGTATCTGGTCGAGCTCGCAGTGCACGGGACTGCCGAAGCGGTGCAACTCGATCCGGCCCTCGCGCACGGCGTGAACACCTATCGCGGCTCCGTCACGCATCCTGCCGTCGCCGAAGCACTCGGTGTCGACCGACTGGAGATCACTCGAGCACTCGGAGTGCGAACCGAGTGACATCGAGTCCGCAGAACTTCACACTCGAAGACAGCGAGGACGCGCTTGTCGACGCCGACCGGCCGTTCGTCCCCGGCACGGCGGCCGACGTCCTTCGCAACCGGGTGTTCCGCGTCGTTTTCTTCGGCGCCTTTGCGTCGAACATCGGGACCTGGATGCAGAACGCGGTGCTCATGGGCTACGCGTACACGCTCACGCACAGCGCCACCTACGTGGGGCTCATCGTGTTCGCGCAGCTCGGGCCGCTGCTGCTGCTCTCCATCGTCGGAGGTTGGGTCGCCGACTTCGTCGATCGTCGCATGCTCCTGGTCTGGGTTTCAGTCGAGCAAGCGCTGTTCTCGGTGGCGCTCGGCTTCGTCGTGCGATCCAGTGACCCGTCGTTGACCTTGATCTTCTTGATGGTGCTGGCCATCGGGATCGGACAAGCGCTGTTCGCGCCCGCATACAGCGCGCTCCTCCCTTCGCTGGTCGAGCGCGAGAACCTGGCCGCCGCCATCTCACTGAACTCGGCGCAGATGAACGGGGCGCGTGTGATCGGCCCGGCGATCGGCGGCCTGCTCCTTCACGCAGTGGGAGCCGACTGGGTGTTCTTCGGCAACGCGGTCACGTATGTGTTCGTGATCGCCGCGCTGCTCGCGGTCACTCTTCCTCCGCCCGTCGGATTCGACGGCGAGAGCAGCAAGGGGCTGCGACAGCTGACGATGGGGTTCCGGGTGGCGAGATCCGACCGCGTCGTGCGCAGGTGCCTCGTGACGATCTTCGTCTTCTCGGCGTTCGCGTTGACGTTCGTGGGTCAGCTGTCGGTCGTGGCCGCGGTGAACCTCGGCATCCCGTCCGACTCTGCCGGATACGGCCTGTTGTACGCGACCTTCGGCGTCGGGGCCGCGCTGGGCGCGCTCTCGATCGGAACCGTGCTCGCTCGGCGCCCGCTCAACTCGTTGGTCCGACTCGGCCTGCTGGGCTACGCGGCCGTGCTCGCGGTGTTCGCGCTCCTGCGCGCGCCCGGGCTCGCCTTCCCCGTTGTCGCCGTGCTCGGCTTCTTCTACTTCGCAATGATCACGTCACTGTCGACTGCGCTGCAGGAACGACTCGACGACAGCGTTCGCGGTCGCGTGATGGCGTTGTGGATCATGGGTTTCGGCGGCACCGTCGGACTCGGCAACCTCGTGGCCGGCAAGGTGATCGACGCGACCTCGGTGACGGCGGTGCTGCTCGTCAACGCTGCGGTCGCGTTCGCACTCGCGTGGTACGCCGACATCAGCGTCCCGGCCGGCGCACCGTCGCTCGTGACCGTGCCCGCCGACTGAGCTCGCCGTCCCCCGTCTCTTCGTTCTGGCGTCAACCAGTGCGGATATGAGCCCGCGTCGACGCCAGAATCAGCAGACGCGGTACCGACGCCCGCGGTCCTACGAGGACAGCGCGGACGCCAGTTTCTCGAGCCCCGCGACCCGGCTCCCTTTGACGAGCACGGCGTCCCCGTCTTCGGGCGCCAACACCTCCAGCACGCCCTCGACGCCGTGGACCACGGGCACGCCGTAGTCAGGTGCATCGACCGCGATCAGCTCGACGTCGAGGTCTCGTGCGAGTGCGGCGATCCGCTTGTGCTCGGCCGGTCCCGTTTCGCCGAGCTCGGCCATGACACCGAGAACGGCAGTGCGCCGGCGAGCCGGCAACGCCGCCAGCGAGCGGAGCGCCGCTTCCGTCGACGCGGGATTGGCGTTGTAGGCGTCGTTGATCACGATCGCTCCACTCGATGCACGCCTGATCTCCATGCGCCATGGCGAGATCGACGCGCTCGCCAACCCCGCCGCCACCTCGTCGGGCGTCACTCCACAGGCGAGCGCGGCGGTCGCGGCGGCAAGTGCGTTGCTCACTTGGTGGAGGCCGGACACCGGCAAGCGCACGGGCGAGCTCCCCCATGGCGACTGGAGCTCGAACGAGGGCCGTAGCTCGACGTCGATCTCGACGTCAGCTGCCCTCACGTCTGCTTCGAGTGCATCGACGCCGAACGTGACGACGCGCGCGGCCGTGCGAGAAGCCATGTTCATGACGAGTGGACGGTCGGCGTTCAGGACGGCGACGCCCGTCGCCGGCAAGGACTCGACGAGCTCGCTCTTCGCCGCCGCAACCTCTTCGAGCGATCCGAACAACTCCGTGTGCGCGTACTCGACCGCGGTCACGACTCCGATCGACGGACGGGCCACGTCACACAGCAGCGCGATGTGCCCTCGTCCTCGTGCGCCCATCTCGACCACGGTCACCTCGGTACCTTCGGGCGCGTTCGCGAGCGTGAGCGGAACTCCGAGTTCGTTGTTGAACGACCGGGCGTTGGCGTGGGCTTCGTATCGGGACGCGAGAGCGGCGCGGGTCAGATCCTTCACCGTCGTCTTCCCCACCGAGCCGGTGATGCCGATGACACGGTCGCTCAGGCGTGAGCGCGCGTGGCGTCCGAGAGCGAGCAACGCCGCGGACGTGTCGGGGACGACAACCGCGGTCGCGTCGACAGCGGAGGGCGCGTGCTCGGTGAGATACGCGACAGCGCCGGCGCTGACGGCGTCGACGATGAACGTGTGTCCGTCGCGGTCGGCGACGATCGGGACGAACAACGACCCGCTCGTGACCGAGCGTGAGTCGATCGTCACGCAGGCGACCTCGACATCGGAACCATGTCGTTCGCCGTCGGCGGCAGCGGCGATCTCCATCGCCCGGAACCTCACCGCGCAGACCTTACGATTGCGATGTGGCTCGACCGGACCGTGTGCGCCTCGTCGTCCTCTTCGGCGGTCGTTCTGCCGAGCACGAGGTGTCGTGCATCTCGGCGCTGCACGTTCTACGGGCGGCGGATCCCGACCGCTTCGACGTCGTCCCGATCGGCATCACCCGCGACGGGCGATGGATCGACTCCGGCGATTCCATCGCCGTACTCAGTGGCGCCGCAGCAGCATTGCCGTCGCCGGACGACAGCGACGCCTCCGAGCTCGATCCGCTCCCCGCCATCGTGCCGGCCGAACAAGACGCCTCCGAGGTCGTGGTCTTCCCGCTCGTCCACGGTCCGATGGGCGAGGACGGCACGGTTCAAGGTCTGCTCGAGCTCGCCGGCGTGCCGTATGTCGGCGCAGGCGTGTTGGGGTCCGCACTGTGCATGGACAAGTCCGCGGCGAGAGACGTGCTCGCGGCGCACGGCCTACCGCAGGCGAAGTGGCTGACGGCGCGCGAGCAGGCCGTCGACGACGCCTTCATCGATCGAGTCGTCGACGAGTTGGGCCTCCCGGTGTTCGTGAAGCCCGCGAACCTCGGCTCGTCCGTCGGCGTCACGAAGGCGCACGATCATGCCGAGGTGCGCGACGCGCTCGCTGAAGCGCTGCGCTACGACGAGTACGTCATCGTCGAAGAGGCTGTGATCGGCCGAGAGATCGAGGTGGCAGTGCTCGGCAACAGCTCGCCGCGCGCATCCGTGCCGGGTGAGATCGTGCCGAGCCACGAGTTCTACGACTTCGACGACAAGTACGTGGACGGATCCGCAGGCCTACGCATACCGGCGCCCTTGTCCGACGACGCGACGCAACGAGTGCGACACCTCGCGGTCGAGGCCTATCGCGCGCTGCGCGTCGACGGCATGGCGCGCGCCGATTTCTTCTTCGAAGAGAACGGCCGCGGCTTTCTCGTGAACGAGCTGAACACGATCCCCGGTTTCACGCCGATCTCGATGTACCCGAAGCTGTGGGAGGCGTCGGGGCTTCCGTACGACGAGCTCGTCGACGAGCTCGTGCGCCTCGCCCTCGAGCGCCACGGACGCCGCTCCCGCTTCGACACCAAACGCTGAACTCTCGCTGCGTTCTGGCGTCAGCCAGTGCGCATATCCGCACCGGTCGACGCCAGAACGAGAGCATCACGGCACGAGCGCGTCGCGCAGCAACGACAGGAGGCCGTTGCGCCGGCGGACGAGTGAACGCAGCGTCTCGTCCTGGCCCAGGGCGCCGAGCACTTCGACCTCGGTGGAAACCCCCATCACCATCGAATACGCCGCCAGGAGCACGAGCGACGGATCGCGCGGGCGCAGCCGTCCCGCTGCCATCTCCTCTTCGAGAAAGCCTTGGGCTCGCTTCACCAACGGATCGAGCCTGGCCGCCAACCGGGTCGAAGCGGGCGGTCCGAGCCGCGAGACCTCCCGCAGGAATCCGAGGAGGGCGGGTCGGCGGGCGGCGATGCGAAAGACCTTGCGCACCACGGCCTCGACCCGACCCCAGCCGTCGCCCGCCCGCCCCAGCGTGTGCTCGAGCTCGGCCGTGAGCTCGTCGGCACTGGCATCGATGACGCCCTCGAGCAGGGCGTCCTTGCTCGGGAAGTAGTAGAGGATCGTCTGCTTGCGCACGCCCAGCTCGGCAGCGATGGCGTCGAGCGAAGTCGCTTCGAAGCCCCGGGAGCCGAACGACGTCAACGCGGCGTCGAGCACTCGCTCTTTCGTGCTCACTTACCAAATGGTAGACAGATGGGCGTGATCCGGGAAGGACTGGCCGGCAAGCGGATCGCCATCACCGGCACCACCGGCTTCTTGGGCACGGCGCTCGTCGAACGGCTGTTGCGGACCGTCCCCGACGCCCAGCTCGTCCTGCTCCTCCGGCCCGGGCGGCGGTCCACGGTCGGGCAGCGAGCGCGACGGGAGATCTTCCGCAACGACGCGTTCGACAGGCTCCGATCCGAGATCGGAGGCAACGCCGCCTTCGACGAGCTGATCGATCGGCGGGTCACGGTCATTGCCGGCGATGTCGGCAGAGACCTGCTCGCGCTCGACGACGATGGGCGCGCCGCCCTCGCGGCCTGCGACATCGTCATCCACAGCGCCGCGGCGGTCGCGTTCGACTCGCCGCTCGACTCGGCCGTCGAAGTCAACCTCCTCGGGCCGACCCGCATCGCGCAGACCCTTCGATCGCTCGACGTGCGCCCTCACCTCGTCGCCGTCTCGACGTGCTACGTCGCCGGTAACCGGCGGGGTGCGGCGCCCGAGTACCTCCTCTCCGAGAGCCCGTTCTTCCTCGACCTGGACTGGCGCGCCGAGGTCGACGCCGCTCGCCGGGCGCGCGCCGACGCGGAAGCGGACAGCCGTGCCGCCGAAGCGCTTCGCCGCTTCCGGACCCGAGCGCGTCGCGAGCTGGGTGCTGCGGGCGTGCCATTGCTCGCGGAGAAGACCGAGCAACGACGCACCCAGTGGGTCAAGGACCGCATGATCGAAGCCGGCCGGGCTCGCGCCGTGTCGTTGGGCTGGCCCGACGCCTACGCCTACACCAAGGCCCTCGGCGAACGCGCCCTCGTCGAGACGCGCGGCGACGTACCCGTCTCGATCGTCCGGCCCTCGATCATCGAGTCTTCGCTCGAAGAGCCGCGGCCGGGTTGGATCAGAGGGTTCCGCATGGCCGAGCCGGTCATCATCTCGTACGCGCGCGGGCTGCTCCGTGAGTTCCCCGGCGTCCCCGAGGGGATCGTGGACGTCATTCCCGTCGACCTGGTCGTCGGCGCGGTGTGCGCAGTCGCGGCGCGCGGCCCCTCTGCCGACGGCGAGGTCGACGTGACCCAGGTCGCGTCCGGGTCGGTCAACCCGCTGCGCTACCGCCGCCTCGTCGACCTCGGACGCACCTGGTTCCTCGAGCGTCCGCTGTACGACACCAAAGGACAGCCGATCGTCGTGCGTCCATGGTCCTTTCCCGGACGCGGGCGGGTGCAGGGACAACTGCGGAGGGCGAAGGTCTCGCTCGATCGCGCCGAACGCGTGCTGCAGTCGTTGCCGCTGCGCGGCAAGCAGGCCGAGCTCAGCGCGCGGCTCGAAGAGCGACGCGACGAGGCCGAACGCGCGCTCTCCTACGTCGAGCTGTACGGCGCGTATGCGGAATGCGAGGCCGTGTACGGCGTGGACAACCTGCTCGCGCTGTGGGACACGGTCGCTCCGGACGAGCGCGACGCGTTCTGGTTCGACCCTCGCGCGATCGACTGGGACCACTACGTCCAAGACGTCCACCTGCCGTCCGTCGTGGAACACGCCCGTGTGCGCACGACCCCTGGCCGGGCGAGCGGCGAGAACCGCGAGGACCGGCTGCGGCGGCAGGTTCTCTCCCCCGATCGCCACCTCGCCGCGTTCGATCTCGAGAACACGCTCATCGCGTCGAACGTCGTCGCGTCCTACGCATGGCTGGCGACGCGGCACCTGCGCACCGAGCGACCGACTCCGGCTCGTCGCTCGCACACTGGCGGAAGCGCCGCGGCTGCTCGCCATGGACCGTCGTGACCGTGGTGACTTCCTGCGCTACTTCTACCGCCGCTACGAAGACGCGCCAATCGAACAACTCGACGCCGATTCCGTCGAGATGTTCAGCGATCTCATCATCACCAAGTCGTTTCCTGCCGCCATTCGCCGCATACGCGAGCACCGAGCACTCGGACATCGCACGCTGTTGATCACCGGCGCACTCGACTTCGTGGTCGCGCCGTTGCGGCCTCTGTTCGACGACGTCGTGTGTGCGTCGCTCGCATCGACGGCCGACGGCCGCTACGCGGGCGAGCTCACCGATGTCCCGCCCACTGGCGAGTCGCGCGCGCAGACGCTGTTCGACTACGCCGACGCGGAAGGAATATCGCTGGCCGAGTCGGTGGCGTACGCAGACTCGGCGTCCGATCTTCCGATGCTCGAAGTCGTCGGCTTCCCTGTCGCCGTCAACCCCGAGACCCGTCTCGCCGCCATCGCCCGCAAACGGGGATGGCTGGTCGAGCAGTTCGCGAAGGCATCCGGCGGTCCGGCCAAGCTCCTTCCGATCGCGCCGTCGACGAGCGCGGCCCGATGAAGGCGCTCGTGTTCGAACGCAAGCCGGCGCGCTATGCGGCGGCGGCGATCGCCGGACGAGTGATGCCGGGCAAGGGCGCCACCGTCGGGCCGCTGTCGTTGCGCGACGTCGACGAGCCCGACCCGCCCTCCGAGGGCTGGATTCGCGTGCGTCCCCGCCTCGCCGGCATCTGCGGCTCGGATCTCGCCACGATCGACGGTCATTCGTCGCGCTACTTCGAGCCGATCGTGTCGTTCCCGTTCACCCCGGGACACGAGGTGGTCGGTGACCTCGACGACGGTACGCGTGTCGTGCTGATCCCGATCCTGACGTGCGCGACGCGTGGGATCGAGCCGATGTGCACGTGGTGTGAGGCGCGACAGCCGAACCGCTGCGAGCGCATCGCGTTCGGTCATCTCGAACCGGGACTGCAGACCGGGTTCTGCGAGTCCACGGGCGGCGGATGGTCCATCGCTTTCGTCGCGCACGAGACGCAGCTCGTCCGTGTGCCCGATGACTTGTCCGACGAAGACGCCGTCATCGTCGAGCCGACGGCGTGCGCGGTCCACGCGGCGCGGTCGGTGCTCCCTGGTGATGTCGCGGTCATCGGGGCAGGCACGCTCGGCCTGCTCACGGTTGCTGCGCTTCGGCACCTCGGCGCCGACTACACCATCGTCGCCACTGCGAAGCACCCGCAGCAGCAACGGCTCGCCCGCGAGCTCGGCGCGGACCGCGTCGTGAGCACCGACGAGCTGCCGCGGGTCGTGCGATCCCTCACGGGGGCGACTGGTGATGGGTGACCAGCTGACCGCCGGCATCACCACCGTCGTCGACTGCGTCGGCAGTGCGGAATCGACGCAACAGGCGCTGTCGGTCGTCGCGCCCGGCGGCAACGTTGTGCTCGTCGGGATGCCGGGACCGAGCACCACGCTCGATCTCACGGGCCTGTGGCACCGCGAGACGTCGCTGCGCGGTTGCTACGCCTATACGGCCGACGATTTCGAACGTGCCGTCGACCTCGTGCGCGACCTACGACTCGGGCGGCTGGTGTCCGCGACGTATCCCCTCGCCCGCTACCGCGAGGCAATCGAGCACGCCGCCAATGCCGGTGCACGCGGAGCGGTGAAGATCGCGTTCGACATGCGCAGCGGAAAAAGAACGGATGCGGGAGCAGCGCGACCGCAGCCGTCCGGGCGAGCGAGCGCCAGCGAGCCGCACGGCGATGGGGTCCGGGGGCGCAGCCCCCGACCAAGAACGGAATCGTTAGTCGTGCCTCGTCCAGGATTTGTGCTCGACGTCGATCGGTCGACGCCGCCGCTGCTGTTCTGGCACGGCGAGGGGTTCCGGCTCGAGCGTCTGCCCGTCGAGCGCACCCGCGTCATCTATCCACCCGAGCCGCTCGAACCCCTGAAGGATCCACAAGCAGCCATCCGCCACGCGCTCCTCAACCCACTCGGCGACTCCAAGCCGTTGCCCGAGTTGCTGTTCCCGGGCATGAAGCTCACGATCGCATTCGACGACATCTCGCTGCCGCTGCCCCCGATGCGGCGGCCTGACGTTCGTCAACGTGTCATCGAATCCGTCCTCGACATGGCTGCGGAAGCAGGGGTGGACGACGTCCACTTGATCGCCGCGCTGGCGTTGCACCGCCGCATGACCGAGGCGGAGTTGCGGCACGCAGTCGGCGACCGCGTGTACGACGTGTTCGAGCCGTCCGGTCGTCTCTACAACCTCGACGCCGAGGACACCGACGCGATGTCGTACCTCGGCACGACCGACAAGGGCGAGGAGGTCGAGATCAACCGGCGGGCCGCCGAATCGGACCTGCTCGTGTACGTCAACATCAACCTCGTCGCCATGGACGGCGGTTGGAAGTCGACCGCCACCGGTCTCGCCAGCTACCGGTCGCTCCGCCATCACCACAACGTGCGCACGCTGCAGCAGTCGCGCTCGCTCATGGACCACCCTCGCAGCGAGCTGCACTCGAGCAACTGGCGCATGGGCAAGGTCATCACCGACGCGGGCGTGAAGATCTTCCAGATCGAGACCACCCTGAACACCGACACCTTTCCCGCGCCGTTCGATTTCCTGATGAAGCGCGAATGGGAATGGACCGCGCGTGACCGCGCGCTGTTCATCGGTTCGAGCAAGAGCCTCGCTCGCACGCCGTCACGACTGGCCCGCCAGATCTTCCAGTCGATCAAGGCGCCGCATCAGATGACGAGCGTGCAGGCCGGTGAGGTCGGGCCCGTGCACGAGGAGACGATCCGCAACGTGCACCGCCAGCAACTCGTCGCAGGTCGAGGGACAGACCGACATCCTCGCCATGGGCCTGCCGTACATCTGCCCGTACAACGTGAACTCGATCATGAACCCGATCCTCGTGATGTGCCTCGGGCTCGGCTACTTCTTCAACCTGTACCGCGGCAAGCCGCTCGTGCGTGAGGGCGGCGTGCTGATCATGAGCCACCCGACGCCGTGGGAGTTCCACCCGGTCCACCACCCGAGCTACATCGACTTCTTCGAACAGGTGCTCGCCGAGACGACCGATCCGCTGCGCATCGAAGCCGAGTTCGAGAAGGGCTTCGCCGAGGACGAGTGGTACCGGCATCTCTACCGGACCAGCTACGCGTACCACGGCGTCCATCCGTTCTACATGTGGTACTGGGGCGCGCACGCGCTGCAGCACCTCGGTCGCGTGATCATCGTCGGCGGTGAGCCGCGTGCGGTGCGCCGGCTCGGGTTCATGCCCGCGTCGACGATGAACGACGCGCTGGAGATGGCATCGGACGTCGTCGGGCCAGACGCCGACGATCACCCACCTGCACGTCCCGCCCCTCCTGCTTGCCGACGTCACGTGAAGCGTGTCGCCCGCCTGCCGCGCTCGCCGTTCCCGTTCGTCGTCCGCGCCCGTGCCCCGGGAGTCGACCCGCCACCCGAGAAGAAGCGCACCGGCATCGACTACGAGACGGAGTGGGCGCGACGTTCGCCGCACGCATGGCACGGCTGGGGCTGCTCGAAGCGGTGCTCAGCCCGACGATGAGCCTGCTGGCGGTACCGGACCGTCGCGGACTCGACCGTCTCCACGATCTCGGCAGACGCCGACCCGCCCCAGCCGGTCATCTTCGCCGCCAACCACCACAGCCATGTCGACACGCCGCTGCTGCTGTCCTCGATTCCGGAACCGTGGCGCCATCGCACGTTCGTCGGCGCGGCCGCCGACTACTTCTTCACGTCGCGGGTCAGGTCGGCGGCGTCGGCGCTGGTGCTCAACGCCATCCCGATCGAACGCACCCGCGTCTCGCGGCGCTCCGGCGGACGACGCCGCCGCGCTCGTCGACGAGGGGTGGAGCCTGGTGATCTTTCCCGAGGGCGGCCGGTCACCGGACGGTTGGGGCCAGCCCTTCCGCGGCGGCGCGGCCTATCTCGCGTCCGTTGCAGGGTCCCGGTCGTGCCCGTGCACCTCGAGGGCACCGGTCGGATCCTGCGCAAGGGCAAGCGCCGCCCGGCGCGGTCGGCGACCCGGCTCACGTTCGGCGAGCCGCTGTGGCCGGCCGAGGGCGAGGACTCGCGACGGTTCGCGGTCCGCATCGAACGGGCCGTCGCGGCGCTGGCCGACGAGGTCGCGACCGACTGGTACAGCGCCCGCGTGCGCGCCCATCGCGCCGAGACGCCCTCGCTGTCGGGCCCGGAGGCGGCGTCGTGGCGGCGCGCGTGGGCCCTCGGCGACCGCGGCCCGAAGCGTCGGCGCTCGCAGGAACGCCGCTGGCCCGACGTCGGCCCGCGCTGACTCCTCCGAACTCCGGGTCGAACTTCGGGGCCTATGGCGCGCCACGACGCACCAACATTTGGCCGGACACCTACTCGACGAGGCGGAGTCCGCTCGGCGCCATCGATCGGTCCGCGCGGGTGAGCTCGCACGACGAACTGCGTCCGGTGTGCGGGGAACACGTGCTCGCTCATGAGGACCGGTCGTGCGTGGATGTCCTCCGTGACCCGCTCGCACGACAGCACCGGAGCGCCGGGTGTGAGCTCGAGCAGCTCCGCGTCCGTCTTCGTCGCGGCCGCAGCGGCGATCGTCTGGGTCGCTCCCCCGAGCTCGACATCGAGCAACTCGTAGAACGTGGACTGCTCGACGTCGTCGAGCGACAGGTGGCGGCCGAGATGCTCACTGCACCACACCGTCACGCGCGAACGGCTTGCCGTCGGCCAGCGTCAGGCGCCGTACCTCGAGGACACGCCGAACACCGAGCACACGGCGCACGCGCGCCGGGGCGGTCGACGAAGCCGAAGTCGAGGACCTTGCGGCTCGATGCGATGCCCGCCTCCGCGACCTGCGCCTCGATCGTGCCGAGCCGGCCGAGCGTCTGGCGCAGCGGATCGGAGGCGACGAACCAGCCGACGCCGCGCCGAGACGCCGACGAGTCCCTGTTCACGCAGCACTTCGAGCGCCTTGCGAACCGTGATCCGGCTGGCGTCGTACGCTGCGCACAGATCGGCCTCACTGGGTAGGAGACGTTCGGCGAACTCGCCGGCCTCGACACGCCGGCGCAGATCGTCCGCGATTTCCTCGTAGCGCACCGATCGCACTTGTATTAGACTTGTCTATACCAGGTCGAAACGCAAGCGGAACAAAGGAGCCAGCCATGGCCGTCACCGCCTCCACCCCGTTGAGCCTCGTCGAGCAGGTGTACGACCGCCTTCCGGAACGTGTGGCCCTCGGACGCGAGCGGCTGGGCCGGCCGCTGACCCTGGCGGAGAAGATCCTCGTCAACCACCTGCGCGACGCCCACAGCCAACAGCTCGAGCGTGGTCGCAGCTACGCCGACTTCGACCCCGATCGTGTCGCCATGCAGGACGCGACCGCGCAGATGGCGCTGCTGCAGTTCATGACCGCGGGACTGCCCGAGGTCGCGGTGCCCACGACGGTGCACTGCGACCACCTCATCCAAGCCAAGGTCGACGCGAACATCGACCTGAAGTTCGCGCTCGACGTCAACTCCGAGGTCTACGACTTCCTCCGCTCCGTGTCCGCCAAGTACAAGATCGGCTTCTGGAAGCCGGGTTCGGGCATCATCCACCAGGTCGTGCTGGAGAACTACGCGTTCCCCGGCGGGATGATGATCGGCACCGACAGCCACACACCGAACGCAGGCGGCCTCGGCATGGTGGCGATCGGCGTCGGTGGTGCGGATGCCGTCGACGTCATGACCGGGTTCCCGTTCAACGTCCGGTGGCCCAAGCTCATCGGTGTCCACCTGACCGGATCGCTCTCGGGCTGGAGCTCGCCCGAAGGACGTGATCCTCAAAGTCGCCGAGGTGCTCACCGTCAAGGGCGGGACCGGCGCGATCGTCGAGTACTTCGGCCCGGGCGCTGACACGATCACCGCGACCGGCAAGGGAACGATCTGCAACATGGGCGCCGAGATCGGCGCCACCACATCGCTGTTCCCCTACGACGCGAACATGGCGGCGTACCTCAAGGCCACGCGTCGCGAGGAGATCGCCGACGCCGCGAATGCGGTGGCGCAGCATCTGCGGGCCGATCCCGAGATCGAGCTCGACCCCGAACAGTTCTTCGACGAAGTGATCGAGATCGACCTGTCCACGCTCGAGCCGCTGATCAACGGACCCGACTCGCCCGATCTCGCACACCAGGTCTCCGAGGTCGGTGCCTGGGCACGCGACAACGACGTTCCCACCGACGTGTCGTCGGCGCTCGTGGGCTCGTGCACGAACTCGTCCTACGAGGACATCACCCGGGCGGCATCGATCGCGCGGCAGGCGTCTGCGAAAGGACTACGAGCCAAGACGCAACTGCTGATCACGCCAGGGTCGGAGCAGGTGCGGGCGACGATCGAACGCGACGGATTGCTCGCCGACCTCGAGAGCATCGGCGGCACGGTGCTCGCCAACGCGTGCGGCCCGTGCATCGGGCAGTGGGATCGCACCGACCTCGATCCCTCGAAGGTCAACACCATCGTCAACAGCTACAACCGCAACTTCCCGAAGCGCAACGACGGCAACGCGAACACGAAGGCGTTCGTCACGTCCCCCGACATGGTGATCGCCTACGCGCTCGCGGGCACCCTCGAGTTCAACCCGCTGACCGACGAGGTCGACGGTGTCCGCCTCGATGCTCCAGTCGGTGAGGATCTCCCGGCACGCGGCTTCGACCCCGGCGAGTCCGGCTTCGTGGCCCCGCCCGAGAACACGTCGAACATCGACGTCGTCGTCGCGCCCGACTCCGAGCGGTTGCAGTTGCTCGAGCCCTTCGCCGCCTGGGACGGCGAGGACTACGTCGACCTGCCTGTCCTGATGAAAGCCAAGGGCAAGTGCACCACCGACCACATCTCGGCCGCCGGCAAGTGGCTGCGCTACCGAGGTCATCTCGAGAACATCTCCGGCAACCTGTTCCTCGGTGTCATCAATGCATTCACCGGCGCGGCAGGCGAGGGCAAGGACCCGCTCGACGGCGAGACGCGGTCCTTCCCCGACATCGCGAAGCATCTGGGCGAGGCAGGCGAGCGCTGGTGCGCCGTGGGTGACGAGAACTACGGCGAAGGCTCGTCGCGCGAGCACGCCGCGATGGAGCCGCGCTATCGAGGAGGCGTGGTGATCTTCGCCCGCAGCTTTGCCCGCATCCACGAAGCGAACCTGAAGAAGCAAGGCGTCCTGCCGCTGACGTTCTCCGATCCCGCGACGTACGACCAGATCGGCGAGGACGATCGCATCTCCGTTCTCGGGCTGGCCGATCTCGCGCCCGACACGCCCGTGCGGTGCCGCATCACGAAGCCCGACGGCTCGACCGTCGACTTCGAGACCGTGCACACGTTCAGCCCCGAGCAGATCGAGTGGTTCCGCGCCGGGAGCGCGCTCAACATCATCCGGGCCAAGCAGACGGGATGACCGTCGACGACCTCATCGCGCTGCTTGCGTCGTGCGAGGGTTACTACGACTCGCTCGGCGACGACGGGGATCCGATTCCGATCTTGGCGCACTCGTTGCAGTGCGCAGCGCGCCTGTCCGAGGTCGCGCCGGACGACGACGAGCTGATCGTTGCCGGGCTGGTGCACGACATCGGCCACCGGCTGCAGCCCGCGCATCCAGTCGAGCACGGGGTCGTGGCGGCGGATGCGGTGCGCGATCTGTTGGGCGATCGCGTTGCCGCGCTCGTCGAGCTGCACGTGCCTGCGAAGCGCTACCTCGTCACCGTCGACGACGGCTATCGCGCCTCACTCAGTGCCGGGTCGACCGCGAGCCTCGCGCGCCAAGGCGGAGCGCTCGACGACGCCGAACGCGCGGCGGTCGAACGACGTCCGGAGTTGGAGGACGCGTTGACGCTGCGGCGCGCCGACGAAGCCGCCAAACGCCCCGACGCCCTCGTCCCCGGACTCGACCACTGGCGCCCGATGATGGAGCGAGTTTCCGTTCTGACGTCGAGAAAGACGACGGACTAGTCGGTGCCGGGTCGGCGCTCGCGTTCGTGCTCGCCGGCAGTCGGAACCTTGCCGGCTGGATAGGTCTTCGCGAGCTCCTCGGGCGTCGGGGTGTGCTTCTCGTGGGCCTCGGGAGGCAGCAGATCCGTGATGGCCTTCATGATCCGCTTCGTGTCCTCGTCGACGTCGTCGCCCGTCATCTCGACCGGCTTTCCCATCCTGATCGTGATCAGCGGCGGGTTCGTCACGTTCAGCATGTTCGGCATCCGTGCGCTCCGCGGCCACACCCGTTCCGTCCCCCACAGACCGACCGGGATGACCGGCGCATCGCTCGAGTGCGCGAGCCGGGCCGCGCCCCAGCGGCCCTTCAGCTCGGGATCGAAGAACGCCTCGCCGCGCGGGATGGTCCCTTGCGGCATCAGCGCCACGACCTCGCCGGCGCGCAGTGCCTCGGTGGCCTCGAGCAACGGCTCGTCCGAGCCGGTCCCGCGGTCGACGCGGATGCCCCCGAACGCCTTGACCATCTGCCCGACGATCGGAACGTCGAACACTTCCTTCTTGCCGAGGAAGCGAACGGGCCGGCCCCGCTGCGCGAGTGCCAGTCCCATCGCCAACGGATCGAAGTAGCTGCGGTGGTTCCCGACCACGATCGCCGAACCCGACTCGGGGAGGTTCTCCATGCCCTCGATGTCGAACCGCGCATACGGAATGAGCAACGGATGCGCTGCCGCCATCGCCACTTGCTGCGGCTCGACCCCGAGGACCTTGGGCACGCCGCTCGGCGCATCGAGATTGATGATCGGCCAGCGCTGGATCGCGGCGCGGACCATCAAGCGCGGGTCCGGGTTCACCGCGAACGGATGGCCGACGGCGGACAGCAACGGCGCGTCGAACCAGCTGTCGGAGTACGCGTACGAATCAGGCAACGAGACGTCGTGTTCATCGGCCCACTCCTTCACCGCTTCGAGCTTGCCCTTGCCCCACACGAACTCACCTCGGATGGTGCCGTCGTAGCGTCCGTCGCGTACGCCGTAACGCGTCGCGACGACGTCATCGAGGCCGAGCGCGTCGGCCAGCGGCGCGATGAGGTCGTACGGCGTCGTCGTCGCGAGAACCACGGCACGCCCCGCGACGCGATGTTGTTCGATGATCGGCGCGGCAAACGGTTGCACCGCATCGACGAGCACTTCGGCGGCGCGCTTGCCTGCCTCTTTCGCGGTCGCTTGCTCCCAACCCTGTGAGAACCGGGCGGCGAGACGCGCGAGTTGCATCGTCGGCCGGCTCTCACCGAGGACGTTGAAGTACCGGTAGATGAGCGCCTCGCCGGGAATCGTCCGATCCCTCAGCAAACCGACCGACCTCAGCGCGTCGCTGATGACCGGTCCGCTCGCGCCCCGCAACAGCGTCCGATCGAGATCGAAGAACGCGGCTGCTCGACCCACGGTGCGAACGCTACCCCCGTTGAAAACGGAGCTGGCCGCCGGGTTGAATCCGGCGGCCACACTCTCTGCACGAGCGAACTCCTGGGGGGGACAGGGCGCCCGAGCGGCTTTTGTGACGTCATCATCTCAGCCGGCCCCTGATCTGTCCAACAGTTATGGCCGATAGCTGCGATCATGTCCGGCGATGGACTTGCGACAGCTGAACGCCCTCGTCGCCGTCGCCGAACACCGATCCTTCTCGGGTGCGGCACGGGCACTGCACACCGTCCAGTCCAACATCTCGACGCACGTCGCCCGGCTCGAACGTGAGCTCGGCGTCACCCTGATCGACCGTACGACGACCATGCTCACCCCGGAAGGGGAAGTCGTCGTCCGGCGCGCAACCCGCGTCCAGCGCGAGCTCGAAGCGCTCGTCGCCGACGTGGCCGCCGTTCACGACGAGATCTCCGGCGTCGCCCGCATCGGTGTGATCGGTACGACCGCACGGTGGCTCGTCCCCCCGCTGCTCGAAGCGATGGCGGCGCAGTATCCGAAGGTCCGGGTGGTCGTCGTCGACGCCACGACCACGTCGCTGCTGCCGCAGGTCCACAGCGGGCAGCTCGACCTCGCGGTCCTCGCGCTCCCGGTGCGTGATCCCGACGTCGAAGCGGAGCAGTTGTTCGAAGAGGATCTGCTCGTCATCGCGCCCAGCTGACCATCCGCTGGCGGACCGGGACCGTGTCACGCTTGCCGAGCTCGCGGAGCACGAGCTCCTCCTCGAGCCGCCGGGCACCGCGTTCCGCGACGACCTCGACGCGCAGGCGGAGGAGCGCGGTGTGACATTGCGTACGAAGGCCGAAGTCGACGGTATGCGCCTCGTGGCCTCGCTCGCGTTCGAGGGATTCGGTGCCGCCGTGTCTTCCCGCGTCTGCGGCACCGCGGTGGCTCACCGGTGAATGGAAGGTCGTCCCTGTCGACGGACTCACCGGTCGGTCCGTCGGCCTCGTGCGCCGGCAGCGGGGCATGCCATCAGCCCCTGCTCGTGCGATGGCGGACGTGATCCGTAGCGTGATCAGAGACGAGGCCGTTCATCAGCCCGGAGTCCACTCCCGGTGAACCTGCTGTTTCGGGCCGGGACGCCGGGCGCGGTCGATGCGCGGCGAACGCGTCTCGGTGACCGCGACGTCATCCTCGCCGATGCGATCCGGCAGTGCGCCGAGGCGCCCTCACCCCCGTCGACGGCGACACGCTGGCCGACGCCGCGCGTCACGCGCTCGCCGCGCGGCTTCCGTTCGTCGTGTCGATGGCGTCGAGTGGCGCGGACGTGACCGCCGGCCTGGCCGCGACCTTCTCGTGGGGCCGCGCCGCGCGCGCGATCACCGAGTGCTCGGGCGTCGTGCCGGTGATGATGGTGGCCGCGGGTCCGGCCGTGTCCGGTCCTGCGCTGGTGCTCGGCCTCGCCGACCAGGTCGTCATGACGGCGGACGCGTACGCGTTCGTGAGCGGACCGCGCATGGTGAGCGACATCACCGGTGTGAGCGTCGCGACGGACGAGCTCGGCGGCCCCGGCGTGCACAGCTCTTCGACGGGGCTCGCGTCACTGGTGGTGCCCGACGCCGACGCCGCGCTCGAGGCCATCGGGGACATGCTCGGCTTGCTTCCCTCGCATGCCGACGAGGTCCCTCCCTACCGACCGACCGACGACCCACCCGATCGTGCGACCCCCGAACTGCGTGACCTCGTTCCCGTCGCGAGCCAGGGCAGCTACGACGTGCGCGCCGCCGTCCGTTCGATCGCCGACGACGGCGACGTCATCGAACTGCGAGCCGGCTGGGCCGGCAACCTCGTCACCGCGCTCGCGGCGATCGGTGGCCGTCCCGTCGGCTTCGTCGCCAACCAGCCGCAGTCGATTGCGGGCACGCTCGACATCGCCGCATCGCAGAAGGGCGCTCGGTTCGTCGCGTTCTGTGACGCGTTCAACCTGCCGATCGTCACCTTGATCGACACGCCCGGCTTCTACCCGGGCAAGGACCTCGAGTGGCGGGGCATGATCCGTCACGGGGCCCAACTCGCGTTCAACTACGCACGCGCGTCGGTGCCGCGTGTGGCGGTCGTCATGCGCAAGGCGTACGGCGGCGCGTACATCGTCATGGACTCGCGTGCGATGGGCAGTGACCTGTATCTCGCGTGGCCGAGCGCCGAGGTGGCTGTCATGGGTGCGAAAGGCGCGGTCGAGATCCTCCATCGCAGGGCTTCGCTCGACGAGCGAGCCGAGGCGGAGGTCGCGTACGAAGACGACTTTCTCAACCCGTGGCGGGTTGCCGAGCGAGGCTCCGTCGACGCCGTCATCGACCCCGGTGACACGCGCCGCGTGGTCGCGAGCGCGCTCGACGCGCTCGACAGCAAGCGGGAGCGGCTGACGGGCAGACGGCACGACAACAGTCCCTTGTAGGTACTTGGGACGCGATGGCCCAGTAGATTCAGGCTGTGGCTGAGAGCATCACGATCACCGACAACCGCACCGGCGACTCCATCGAGATTCCCATCAGCAACGGCGGTGTCGACGCCACCGAATGGCGCAAGCTGCTGCCCAACGTCTGGTTCTACGACCCCGCGTTCATGACGACGGCCGTGTGCTCGAGCGCGATCACCGAGCTCGACGGCGACAACGGGATCCTCCGTTACCGCGGCTATCCCATCGAGCAACTCGCCGAGCAGTCGACGTACCTCGAGGTGTCCTACCTGCTCATCCACGGCCAGTTGCCGACGACCGAGCAGTACGACCAGTGGCGCCACGACGTCACGTTCCACACGTTCATCCACGAGAACATGCGCAAGCGGTTCATGGAGGGCTTCCACTACGACGCCCATCCGATGGGGATGCTCGTCTCCGCCGTCGCGGCGATGTCGACCTTCTATCCGGAGGCGAAGCAGATCGCCGACGCCGACGTACGCCACGCGCAGATCGTGCGCCTCATCGCGAAGATGCCGACGATCGCGGCCTGCGCGCACCGCTTCTTCGTCGGCATGCCGTTCGTGTATCCGGACAACTCCTTGTCGTTCGCATCGAACTTCCTGCGCATGATGTTCGACCCGCTCGAGTCCGTTCCGTGGCGCGACCCTGTACTCGCGAAAGCGCTCGACGTGTTGTTCATCCTCCACGCCGACCACGAACAGAACTGCTCGACCACCGCGATGCGCGTCGTCGGCTCCTCGCACGCCGATCCGTACACGGCGTGCGCGGCGGCGTGTGCTGCGCTGTACGGCCCGCGGCATGGCGGCGCCAACGAGCAGGTCGTGCGCATGCTGACCGAGATCGGGTCGATGGACAACGTCGACGCGTTCGTGAGGAGCGTGAAGGAGGGCACGGGCGGACGCCTCCAAGGCTTCGGCCACCGCGTGTACAAGAACTACGACCCGCGCGCCACGATCATCAAGAAGACAGCCGACGAGGTGTTCGCCGTCACCGGCAAGAACCCGTTGCTCGACATCGCGCTGAAGCTGGAAGAGGTCGCGCTCAAGGACGAGTACTTCACGAGCCGCAAGCTCTATCCCAACGTCGACTTCTATTCGGGCCTGATCTATCAGGCGATGAGCTTCCCGATCGACATGTTCCCCGTGCTGTTCGCCATCCCGCGCACGACTGGTTGGCTCGCGCACTGGGAAGAGCTGCTCGAGCAGGACTCGCGCATCGCGCGACCCCGCCAGTTGTACATCGGCACGAACGCCCGCGACTACGTCCCGATCGACCAGAGGTAGTGCGCGCCGTAACCATCGTCGACGGCGAGCTGGAGTGGCGGGAGCATCCTGATCCCGAGCCCGGCCGCGGCGAGCTGCTCGTGGCCGTGCGCGCCGCCGGCCTCAACAGCGCCGACCTGAGCCAGCGGGCGGGGTTCTATCCCGCGCCCGCAGGCAGTCCGGCGGACATACCGGGGCTCGACCTCGCGGGCGAGGTCGTCGCAACCGGTGACGGCGTCGAGCGGTTCTCGAACGGCGACCGGGTCATGGCCGTCGTCGGCGGCGGAGGACAGGCCGAGCTCGCGATCGTCCACGAGCGTCACGCGCTGGCCGTACCGGACGCGCTGTCGTGGCCCGAAGCCGGTGGGTTCCCCGAGGCCTTCACGACCGCGCACGACGCGCTGTTCACGCAGTGCGGCCTGCAGCTGGGCGAGCATGTCTGCGTGCACGGCGCGGCCGGCGGCGTCGGCCTCGCTGGTGTGCAGCTCGCGGCCGCAACCGGCGCGTCTGTCATCGCGACCGTGCGCAACGAGTCGCTCCGATCCGAAGTCGCCGCGTTCGGCGCGACTGCGGTTGCACCCGAGACGTTCACGGACCACGGGCCGTTCGACGTGATCCTCGAACTGGTCGGCGCTCCGAACTTCCCCGGCAACCTCGACGCGCTCGCGATGAGAGGGCGCATCGCGATCATCGGCGTCGGCGCCGGTGCGTCCGTCGAGCTGAACCTCTTCGGCCTCATGCAGAAGCGGGCGCGGATCCATGGCTCGCACCTCCGGATGCGCTCACTCGAGGACAAGGCACTCGCGGCTCGAGCCGTCGAGCACCACGTCGTTCCGCGACTGGCCGCCGCTGACGTGCGCGTGCCGGTGGCCGAGACGTTCCCGATGTCGGAAGCCGCGGCGGCCTACGAGCGATTCGCCGCCGGCGGGAAGCTCGGCAAGATCGTCCTCACCCTCTGAGGTCAGGCTTTCAGGGACGGGTGTTGCCTCGCCAGGATCGGGAGGAGCATCCGCCGTGGCGTCATGTGCGCAAGACCGGCCGCCATCCGGTTGGCGGCGCCGGGGATGACCACACGACGACCCTTGTCGAGTCCGTCGATCGCGGCTTTGGCCACCTCGGCCGCCGGCACCCACATGAACTTCGGCAACGCGGCTTCGGCGTCGTCCTCGTCGAACCCGGCCCGCTCCGCGAACTCGGTCTCGACCGGGCCGGGGCACAACGTCGTCAATGTCACGCCGGTGCCGCGCAGCTCCGCGCCCGTGGCTTGTCCGTAGGACAGCACGAACGCTTTCGACGCACCGTAGGCCGCCTGTCCGGGGAGTGGTTGGAAGGCGGCGGTCGACGAGACGTTCAGCACCGCGCCCCGTTCCCGTTCGACCATGCCGGGAATGAAGAGGCTGCAGAGGTGAACGACTGCTTCCACGTTCGTTCGCACGAGTGCGATCTCGCGCATTGGATCGGAGCCCTGCACCGCTCCTGTCGTACTGAAGCCGGCGTTGTTCACGAGGATGTCGACCGTCAGCCCGCGTTCGGCGGTCTCTTCGCTGATCCGCTCGCGGGACGCCTCGTCGGTCAAGTCCGCGGCGATGACCTCGGTGCGCACGGCATGCGCGTCCGACAACTCGCCGGCGAGCACGCGTAGCCGGTCTTCCCGGCGGGCGACGAGCGTGACGCCGTGGCCCCGCTCGGCCAGACCACGGGCGATCTCGGCGCCGATCCCCGATGAAGCACCGGTGACGATCGCCGTGCGGTCGGAGGCTGGATCCGGTAGTGCCATGCCGGGATCGTATGACTGGACGCTCCGCGCCCGTGGGCTCGTGCGTGGCGGTCAGGTCGCGAGATCGAGGCGGTAGGCGAGCAGCAACAACTCGGGCATCACCTGCCAGTCGCGGTCGGGGGTGCGCTGGAAGCCGAGGGATTCGTACAGGCGATGAGCGGTGGTCATCCACGTCGTGGTGTGCAGGACCAGTGACGTCTTGCCGTCGTCGATCGCGCGGGCGATGCAGGCCCGCACGAGGGCCTTGCCCGCGCCTCGCCCTTGCGCAGCCGGCGCGACAGCCAGCATCCGGAACGCGGCCGCCCCGACCGGCGTGGCCTCGGCATACGGCGATGTGTGGTCGATGGCATGCGTGACCCCGCCGAGCAACCGTCCGTCGTCGTCGACGGCCACGTACACGATCGTGGCCGGTGCCTCGGCGCGCACACGGACGTCGGCCAGCTCGGCCTCGTAGTCAGGCTCGTGCACGTGGCCTTCGAGCTTCGTGTAGCTCTCGACGGTCATCGCCCCGAGCTCCTCGTACTCGGCGGGTTCGATCGGTCGGATGATCACCGGACGCGAACGTAGGCTCCGCGCCATGGACTTCGCTGTTCCACCCGAGCTCGACGCGCTGCACGACGAAGCCACCACGCTCGGGATGGAGTGGGCGGCGCGTTCGCCGTTCCCGGAAGACTCGTGGATCGTCGGTCATGACGCCGCCTTCGCCAAGGAACTCGGCGCGCGCGGCTGGATAGGGATGACGTGGCCCGTCGAGGAAGGCGGCCACGGACGCTCGCCCCTCGAACGGTTCGTCGTCTACGAGGCGCTCATCGCCAACGGCGCACCCGTCGCCGCGTCCTGGTTTGCAGACCGCCAGATGGGGCCGACGCTCCTCCAGTTCGGCACGCCCGAACAACGGAAGCGCTGGCTGCCCGACATCGTGGCGGGCACGTCGATGTGGTGCATCGGCATGAGCGAGCCCGACGCCGGCAGTGACGTCGCTTCGTTGCGCACGCGGGCGATCCGGGACGGCGACGACTGGATCATCGACGGCCAGAAGGTGTGGACCAGCGGCGCTGCGTTCTCGGATTGGTGCTACCTGATCGCGCGAACCGATCCCGATGCGCCGAAGCACGCAGGTCTCTCCGAGTTCGTCGTCGACATGCACGCACCGGGCGTCAGCGTCAGCCCCATCCACGACATGACGACCAACCGGCATTTCTGCGAGGTCACGCTTCGAAGGCGTGCGCGTGCCGGCCGACAACCTCGTCGGCGACGAGAACAACAGCTTTCGGCAGGTGATGCGACAGATGGAACACGAGCGCGGTGGCATCGACCGGCTCGTTTCGAACTACGCGCTCTATCGCGACGTGCTCGCGCACCCCCGGCTCGATCGCGCCGATCCGATCGTCCGCCAAGAGCTCGCGGCCATCGAGACCGCGTATCGAGTCGGCCGCCTGCTCGTACTGCGCGAGACCCTGCGCCAGGCACCAGCAGGGTTCTCTGCCGCCACCAAGACGTTCGGCACCGAGTTCGAGCAGCGCGTCGCCGGCTTCTGCGCGCGTGTCCTCGGTCCACAAGCACTGCTGTGGGGCGAGGAGAACGGCCTCGGCGCACGAGCCGCGCGCGCCGTCTGCTACGCACCCGCGTACACGATCATGGGAGGGACCACCCAGATCCTGCGCAACATCCTCGGCGAGCGGGTACTCGGACTCCCCCGCTGAGATCCGTCCGGACGCGCTTGTGAGCGGCGCGACTTGTACGGTCTGCGCATGCCAGAACGACAGCTTGCTGTCCCGGTCACCGGCGGGACGCTGGCGGCATGGCAACTCGGGGCACCCGCCGGCAGCGGCGCACCGGTCGTGCTCGCAGCCCACGGCATCACGGGCAACCACGTCGCGTGGGACACCGGTGCAACGCCTCCTCGGTGGCGACTTCACCTTCGTCGCCATCGACCTACGAGGAAGAGGCCGAAGCAACAACGTGACCGGACCGTTCGGAATGGCGGCGCACAGCGAGGACCAACTCGCCGTGCTCGACCATCTCGGCGTCGAACGTGCGGTGATCGTCGGTCACTCCATGGGCGCGTACGTCACGGCGCGGTTCGCGGCCGACCATCCCGATCGCGTACGCCGACTGGTGCTCGTCGACGGCGGGATCAGCCGTCCGCTCCCCGAAGACCTCGACGTCCAGTCCACGCTGGAGTCGGTGCTCGGCCCCGCGCTTCGCGCGACTGAGTCAGACGTTCGCGTCACGCGACGAGTACCACAGGTTCTGGCGCAATCATCCGGCGTTCGGCAACGGAGACGTCGACGAGGGCGATCTCGTGGCGTATGCCGACCACGATCTGATCGGCGACCCGCCCGCGATGCGTTCGTCGGTTCGCGCCGACGCCGTCCAAGCGGACGGTGCCGACATGTACACCGCCGGCGATGCGGCGAACCGCCTCACGGTCGACACGCTGCTGATGCGCGCGCCACGGGGCCTGCTGGACGAACCGTCACCACTGATCGCGGCGGACCTTGCCGCCGAATGGGGTGCCCAGCGGCCCGACCAGCGTGAGGTCGTCGAGGTCGACGACGTCAACCACTACACCATCGTGATGGGGCGAGGCGCCAAGAGCGTCGCAGCCGCCATCTCGGGATACGGTTCGCAGCCGTGATCGCCTCCACTGCCAACGGCAAGATCCAGGGTCTCGAGAAAGACGGCGTCGTCCAGTTCCGCGGCATCCGTTACGCGACTGCAGAGCGGTTCCGGGCGCCGCAACCCGTCACAGGCTGGGACGGCGTCTACGAGGCGACCGGGTTCGCCTCACCGGCGCCACAGAACCCGTCGCCGCTCGAGTCGATGCTCAGCGCACCATCCGTCGAGGGCAACGAAGACTGCCTGTTCCTCAACGTGTACACGCCTGCCGTCGACGACCGGGCTCGCCCCGTCATGGTCTGGATCCACGGTGGCGCGTTCACCGCCGGTCAGGGTTCGACACCGTGGTACAACGGCTCGCGCATCGCGTCGCACGGCGACGTCGTGGTCGTCACGATCAACTACCGCCTCGGCACGCTCGGGTTCCTGCATCTCGACGGCGTGTTGGGCACGGGCTTCGAGGGATCCGGCAACAACGGCATCCGCGATCAGATCGCCGCCATTCGCTGGGTGAAGGAGAACATCGCGGCGTTCGGCGGCGATCCCGATCGCATCACGATCTTCGGTGAATCCGCGGGCGGTATGAGCGTGGGCACGCTGCTCGGCACCCCGGGTGTCCCCGAGTTGTTGACCGGTGCGATCGCGCAGAGCGGTGCCGCCGATCACGCGAAGACCACCGAAGACGCGCAGCAGGTCACGGACATCGTGCTCGGCGAGCTCGGTCTCTCAGACTCCGGTGCTGACGCGTTGCTCGGGCTGCCCGTGGACGCCCTGCTCGCTGCACAGCTGAGCGCCGCGACACGGTTGGCAGACCTCACGGGGCTCGGACTTCCTTTCTCCCCCGTCGTCGACGGCGTCGTCCTCCCGCAGGCGCCGATCGACGCGATCCGTGGGGGGTCGGCGGCGGACGTGTCGCTGCTCGCCGGCACCACCGCGGAGGAATGGAAGTTGTTCCACGTCATGGACCGCGCCGCCGGTCCGATGGAGGACGCCCACCTCGAGCGTCGCCTACAGAAATCCGTCGGCGATCGTGCCCGCGATGTCATCGCCGTCTACCGCGACGAGATGCCCGCGGCTTCGAACGACGACCTGTGGTGCGCGATCGCGACCGACTGGGTGTTCCGCATCCCCGCGGTGCGCTTGCTCGAGGCACAATCCGTCCATCAGGCGTCCACGCACTCGTATGTGTTCACCTACCGGTCGACGGCGTTCGACGGTGCCCTCGGCGCGTGCCATGCCGTCGAGATCCCGTTCGCGTTCGACAACGTCGACCAGCGCGGCGTCAACTTCTTCCTCGGCGCCGTCGACGACGGCACGCGCGCGCTGTCGTCCGCGGTGTCCAGCGCGTGGACGGCCATGGCGCACTCCGGGTCGCCGGGTAACGAGAAGATCCCGACCTGGCCCGCTTACTCGGAGGCGTCGCGCCGGGTGATGGAGCTCGGCCCGACGATCCGTGTGCTCGACGATCCCGGAAGCGGCCCACGTCAGCTGTGGGCCGAGCTGTGGACGTCGACGCACGGTGTGCGCGCCTGACCATGCCCACGGTCGCCGACCACGTCGGCCGGGTGTGGGACGCGGACGTGATGCCCACGCTGCAGGACTACATCCGCATTCCGAACGTGTCGCCGGCGTTCGATCCGGAGTGGGCGAAGGCGGGCCACATGGACCGCGCCGTCGAGCTCGTGCGGGCATGGATGGCCGCCCGACCGATCGACGGGCTGCAGGTCTCGGTCGAACGCCTGCCCGGGCGCACGCCGCTGATCATCGGCGAAGTGCCTGCGAACGACCCGGATGCGACCGGCACGGTGTTGCTCTACGGGCACGTGGACAAGCAACCCGAGATGGTGGGCTGGCGCCAAGGATTCGGGCCTTGGGAGCCGGTGATCGAGGGCGACCGGCTCTTCGGGCGGGGCAGCGGCGACGACGGGTACGCCGCGTTCGCGGCGATGAGTGCGATCGAGTCCGTACAGGCAACGTCCGGCAGGCACGCGCGCTGCATCGTCCTCGTGGAAGCAAGCGAGGAATCGGCGAGTGCGGATCTCGAGGAGTACATCGAGACGCTTGCGGACCGGATCGGCCGGCCGGACCTCGTCGTGTGCCTCGACTCCGGTTGCGCGGACTACGAGCGCCTGTGGTTGACCACGTCGCTGCGGGGGCTCGTCGCAGTGGACCTCTCCGTCCGGGTGTTGGACGAAGGTGTGCACTCCGGTGCCGCGGGTGGCGTCGTGCCCTCCACGTTCCGGGTGCTGCGCGGTCTGCTCGACCGCATCGAGAACGCCGAGACCGGTGCGCTGCGCGCGCCGGAGTTGCATGTCGAGCTCCCCGAGGATCGAGCCGGGTGAGCTGGCCGCGACCGCGATGGAACTGGACGAGCACGTCGCCGGCGAGTTCCCGTTCGCGTCCGGTACGCATCCCGTGGCGGACGGTGACCCGGTGGCGCAGCTCCGAGCCAAGACCTGGGAGCCCGCGCTCGAGGTCATCGCCATCGAGGGAGTTCCAGATCGTCCGAACGGCGGCAACGTGCTGCGGCCCTTCACCACGGCGCGCCTGTCGTTCCGTCTGCCTCCGACGTGTGATCCGGATGCGGCCGGCGCTGCCATCGTGGCGGCGCTCACCGCCGACCCGCCGTACGGCGCGCACGTCGATGCCGAGGTCGTGCAGGGCGCGTCGGGGTGGAACGCGCCGACCACCGCGCCCTGGCTGGCGACCGCGCTCGACGAGGCGTCGATCGACGCGTTCGGCCTCCCCTATCGCACCATTGGTGAGGGTGGAACCATCCCGTTCATGGCCATGCTCGGTGCCCGCTTCCCCGACGCGCAGTTCGTGGTCACCGGTGCGATGGGACCAGGCTCGAACGCGCACGGCCCGAACGAGTTCCTCGATCTACCGATGGCACGCGGCGTCACGGCGTCGATCGCGCACATACTGGACGCGCACGCTCGTTCGTCATGAGTGAGCGGAGCGAGTTCGTGGCGACCGTCACCGCGGACGACGTGGCTGCCGCCGCCGTCGCCATCGCACCGTCGGTCTCGCGCACACCCAGCAGCGTCTCGCAGACGCTCTCGACGATGCTCGGCTGCACCGTGGTGTTGAAGTTCGAGAACTTCCAGTTCACGGCTTCGTTCAAGGAGCGCGGCGCGTGCAACAAGCTGCTCCACCTGACCGAGGAGGAACGGACGCGAGGGGTGATCACCGTCAGCGCGGGCAACCATGCGCAAGCGGTCGCGCGCCACGCCGCGTTGCAGGGCATCGACGTGCTGGTCGTGATGCCGGAGACGACGCCGTTCGTCAAGGTGGCCAACACCCGGGCGCTCGGCGCGACCGTCGAGTTGTGCGGCGCGACGGTTGCCGAAGCGATGAACAGATGCGCGCAGCTCACCGCTGAACAGGGACGCACCTTCGTCCATCCGTTCGACGACGAGCACGTCATCGCAGGCCAGGGAACCGTCGCGCTCGAACTGATCGCCGACCACCCGGATCTCGACGTGGTCGTGGCGCCCGTCGGCGGCGGCGGGCTGCTCGCCGGGCTCAGTGTCGTGTACGGCGAGAAGGCTCCTGACGTCGAGCTCGTCGGCGTGCAGAGTGAGCTGTATCCCTCGATGGTGCGGGCACTGTCCGGCGACCGCGGCCGTGCCCGGGTGGTCAGACCATGGCGGAAGGCATCGCCGTGTCGGAGGCCGGCGTGCTCACCTCGGCGTTGTTGCGCGACGCCGGCGTCGACGTCGTGACGGTGAGCGAACGGTCGATCGAAGAAGCCGTGAACCTCCTGCTCGAGATCGAGAAGGTCGTGACCGAAGGAGCGGGCGCGGCCGGGCTCGCCGCCATCGCCGAGCACCGCGAGCGCTTCGAAGGCAAGCGGGTCGGTGTCGTGCTCACCGGCGGCAACATCGATCCCCGATTGCTGTCCTCGACCATCCTCCGTGGACTCGTCCACAGCGGTCGCCTGTCGCGGCTTGCGCGTCTGGCTCGACGATCGTCCAGGGTCGCTCTCGCGGCTCACGGGTGTGATCGGCCGCATGGGCGGCAACATCGTCGAGGTCGTGCACCAACGACTGTTCGGCGCGGCGCCGATCCACAGCACCGAGGTCGAGCTCGCCGTCGAGACCATGGATCGAGCGCATGCCGAAGCCGTGATCGCCGCCCTCGAAGAAGAGGGCTATCGCGTGGCCACCGTCCCCATCGACGACGCCACCTGACTTCCTCCGAACTCCGGGTCGATCGTGGGGCTACAGCCCCACAATCGCACCAACATTCGTGGCCGGGGTCAGAAGGAGAGGACGCGTCGGGCGGCGGCGGCGATGTCGTCGGGTTGCGGGAGGATGGCGTGCTCGAGGACGGGTGCGTACGCGACGTGGCAGTCCTGGGCGCCGACCCGTTCGACCGGGGCGTCGAGCGAGCCGAAGCACTCCTGCGCGATCCACGCCGCGACCTCGGCGCCGAACCCGCACGTCTTGATGTCCTCGTGCACGACCAGCGCGCGTCCCGTCTTCGCCACCGACGCGGCAACGAGGTCCTGGTCCCACGGCACGAGGCAACGCAGGTCGATGATCTCGACCGATGCGCCGTCGTCGAGACGAGCCACGGCTTGGCGCGAGCGCTCGACGGTCGCGCCGTACGTCACGATCGTCAGATCGGTGCCTTCCTGCGACCACGTCGCCCGAACCGAGCGGGATCACGTAGTCGGGACCCGGGAACGGATCCTTCGCGTACGGCTGACGCAACAGGTGCTTGTGTTCGAGGAACAGCACAGGGTCCTCACAGCGGAATGCGGCTCGCAGCAGCCCTGCCGCGTCACGCGCTCGCGACGGGAACATCACGATGAGCCCCGGCACGTGGGAGAAGATCGACTCGCCGCACTGGCTGTGCCAGATCGCACCGCCGGTCAGGTAACCGCCGATCGCCACCCGCATCACCATCGGGCACGACCACGCGCCGTTCGAGCGCCAGCGGATCGTCGCCGCCTCGCTCTTGATCTGCGTCATGGCCGGCCAGATGTAGTCGAAGAACTGGATCTCGGGACACGGCCGCAGACCGCGGATCCCCTGACCGATGGCGCGCCCGACGATGTTCGCCTCGGCGAGTGGCGTGTTGAAGCATCGTGCGATGCCGAACGTGCGCTGCAACCCGTGCGTGGTGCCGAACACCCCGCCTTTGCCTTCCACGTCGGCCAGGACGTCCTCGGGTGCGTCCGCGACGTCTTCACCGAACACGCGGATGCGCTCGTCCGCAGCCATCTGCTCGTGCAGCGTGCGCCGGATCGCTTCGCCGAACGTCACGCTGTCGCCCTCCATCGGCGGCGCGGGAGGTTCGGGGATGGGCGGCCGCACGTACACGTGCTCGAGCACGGATGCGGGATCCGGCTTCGCCGCGGCCAGTGCCTGCTTGGCGGCGTCGGCCACGATGTCCTTCGCCTCGCCGCGGATGCGATTGGCGTCGTCGGCGGTCAAGACGCCGCTCTGCACCAAGTCGTGCTCGAGCACGAGGATCGGGATCGTGCGACGCCTCGTCGGCCAGCTCCTCGGCGGGCCGGTACTTCGACTGCGTGTCGGCCGCCGAGTGCGAATACGGACGCGTGACCTTGGCATGCACGAGCCCTGGTCCTTCGCCGGCGCGCACACGGGCGACGGCGCGCGCGCCGAAGTGACGCGCCTGGAAGTAGTCGCGCCCGTCGATCTTGGTCACCGCGAGACCGCGGAAGCCGCGCACCATCTCGGAGATGGGCGCGGGTGACTGATCCTCCGCTCGGACCGAGATGGCGTAGCCGTTGTCGGCGACGATGTACAGCACCGGCAGGTGCAGCCGGCACGCGGTGTTGAGCGACTCCCAGAACTCACCCTCGCTCGTCGCGCCCTCGCCGAGCGACACGTACGTGATCTCGTCGCCGTGCGCGTTGCAGCCGGGCAGGCTGCGGCCCTGGATGTACCGCGTCGCCTCGGCACATCCCACCGCGGGCAGGCACTGCGAGCCCGTCGGTGACGACTGCGTGACGATGTGCTTCTCGCGATGACCCCAGTGGCACGGCATCTGCCGGCCGCCACTCGCGGGATCGTCGGCCGACCCGACCGCTTCGAGCAGGAGCTCGAGCGGGGTGACGCCCAACCCGAGCACGAGCGCGCGGTCGCGGTAGTACGGGAAGAACCAGTCGTACCCGGCGTGCAGGGAATGGGTGAGCGCGAGCAGCAGCGCCTCGTGGCCCGCACCGGAGATCTGGAAGAACACCCGACTCTGCTTCTGCAGGCTGATCTCCCGGTCGTCGAGCGATCGGCTCACCAGCGCCAGCCGGTAGTCGTCGATCAACTCCGCCTTGGGAAATCCCCTATGGGTCAGAGCATCGTCGATCGTCGCTGTCACGTGGGCCCCCTCAGGTGCCACCCACACCGCACGGTAGCGGTAGAACATCGAGATGGCGCGGACGCCCGAGCTCGTCGAGTTCCGCCCGGACGACGCTGTCCGCGGTGGCCGACATCGTCGGCGCGATGGTCGAGCTCACGGCCGCGCTCAAGGGGTGGATCAACCTGTATCCGGGCATCCATCCCGACGACGAGCCGCCGGCGCCCTCGATCCTGGGCTCCCTGTTCTCCGGTGGCGGTCCTCCCGTGCCCGTGTGCACGTGGGTCGCCCCCCAGGCAACACAGAAGCCGCCCCACGCCGAGCTCGGCATCCTGCACAAGTCGGGGCCCAAGGCCGTGCGGAAGCTCGCGGCCGACGGCATCACGGTTCCAGCCCACTGGAAGGTTCTCGCGGATCATCCCAGGCGCGGTCTGGTCATCGCCGTCCATCCCGACAGTCCGCATCGAGAGGTGCTGGAGTGGTTGATGCGAGCAGGCGCGGCCTTGACTCGCATCCCACTCACCGGAAGCTGGCAGGCGGCGATCAACCGATGAGCGAGCGCAGCGAGCTCATCACGGCCGAGCGACCGCCAGGGAGCCGGATGTTGATGGGGTCCGGGGGCGCAGCCCCTGGGGAACGATGAGCGAGCGCAGCGAGCTCATCACGGCCGAGCGACCGCCAGGGAGCCGGATGTCGATGGGGTCCGGGGCGCAGCCCGAACGATGAGCGAGCGCAGCGAGTCATCACGGCCGAGCGACCGCCAGGGAGCCGGACGTCGATGGGGTCCGGGGGCGCAGCCCCGGAGAACGATGAACGCATCACCGACTGGGACGCATACGCACGCAAGCTCGAAGCTGCGCTCGACATGCGCGGGGGTACCGGCTTCCGCGACCTGTTCGCGCCGGGTGCACGTTTCGCTGATCCCGCCAACGCGCCGACGGAGGACTTGCGAGACATCCAGCAGCAGACCCGCACGATCTTCCCGGACTGGCGCCAAGAGATCACGTCGATGCGCGGCGATGCGAACTGGGCGGTCTTCGAATGGATCGGGAGGGCGACGTTCAACGAGACGACACCGATCACGATGCACGGTGCGACCATCATCGAGCTCGACGACCACGGCCTCATCACGTCCTGGCGCGACTACCTCGACCGCAAGGAACCTGAGGACCAGATTCGAAAGGCTATGAAGGCCGAGTAGCCCTCGGGCGGCAGCGTTCGCAGACCCCGATCAGATCCAGCCGGTGGTGCGAACCTTGGAAGTGGCTGCGGCGGGCGGCGCGCTTCAACGCGGTCTCCACCGACTTCTCCAGCTCAGGCGGAAGGGTCACGTCCTCGATGGCTCCGCACGTCGAGCAGATCAAGTGGTGGTGGTGATGCTCGGTGAGGTCCTCGGCGAGCTCGAACCGTGCGTAGTCGTCGCCGCCGAGGATGCGATGGACGATGCCCGCCTCCTCGAGCAGACCGATGTTTCGGTACACCGAGCTCTGCGGCATCCCGTCGCCGAGTTCGAGCAGCTCCGGAACCGTGAGGGGCCGCTCGGCGCCGGACAGCACCTCGACGATGGCCCGCCGGTTCGTGGTGTAGCGCTGCTCGTGGTTTCGCAGGCGTGTCGCCGCCGTCTCGTGCAGGTCGGTGTCCACGTGTTCACTGTAGTCTCGATGAGAACGAATGAGAACCATTCTTGAACATGTTGTAACGAGAATCGCTCTCGATTAGCCTTGGTAGTGATGCGACGTCCGTCCGTGCTGCTGATTGCGATCGCGGCAATCGCGACCAGCCTCGCGGCGGGCTGCAGCACCGGTAGGCAACAGGCCGCGAGCGGCGGCAAGGTCGCCGTCGTTGCTGCGGAGAGCTTCTGGGGCAGCATTGCCGGGCAGCTCGGTGGTGATCGCGTCACCGTCACGGAGATCATCGACAATCCCGACGCGGATCCGCACGACTATGAGCCCACGCCGGCCGACGGCCGTGCAGTCGCGACCTCGCGGTACGTGATCGTCAACGGGCTCGGCTATGACACCTGGGCCAGCGATCTCGTGAGCGCCGACGAGTCGGACCAACGCACCGTGCTCGACATCGGCGCGCTTCTCGGGCTGCACACCGGTGACAACCCGCATCGCTGGTACTTCCCCGACGATGTGACACGCGTGATCGACCGCATCACGACCGATCTCGAGTCGATCGACCCGTCCAACGCGGCGTATTACCGGCAGAAGCACGACGAGTTCACGGGCACCGCGTTGCGTCCGTACCGAGACCTCATCACACGGATCCGCTCCACGTATGCGGGAACGCCCGTGGGCGCATCGGAGAGCATCGTCGAAGGCATGGTCCAAGCAGCAGGGCTCGACCTGAAGACGCCCCAGTCGTTCCTCGACGCGATCAGCGAGGGCAACGATCCCGACGCACCCGACAAGGTCACCGTCGACAGTCAGATCAACCGCCATCAGATCTCGGTGTTCATCTACAACAGCCAGAACGCAACGCCGGACGTACAGCGACTGGTCAAAGAGGCGAACGACAACAACATCCCGGTCGTGACGGTGACGGAGACCCCGGTTCCGGCGGGCGTGACGTTCCAGGACTGGCAGACGGGGCAATGGCAACTGCTCGCGAACGCGCTCAATGAGGCGAAGGGATGACCGGGGGTAGCGAGCGCATCGACGCCACCGCGGCGATCGATGTCCGTGAAGGTGCGATCTCCCTCGGCGGCCGCGTCGTCTGGACCGATCTCGACCTCCACGTACCCGCCGGCGAGTTCGTCGCGGTGCTCGGACCCAACGGCGTCGGCAAGTCGACGCTCTTGCGCGTCGTGCTCGGCCTGCAGTCGCTGAGCCGGGGCACGGTGCGCGTCTTCGGCCGCCCGCCCCACGAGGCCCGCGAGCTGATCGGCTACCTACCGCAACGCCGAACCTTCGACGCAAGCCTGCGGGTCCGTGGCATCGACATCGTCCGCCTCGGCGCGGACGGCGCCCGTTGGGGGGTGACGCTGTCCGGCGCCGACAGGCGCCGCGTGCGCGACACGGTCGACGAGGCGATTGCGCAGGTCGGCGCAAGTTCGTACGCGCGACCGTCCGATCGGCGAGATCTCCGGCGGCGAGCAGCAGCGCCTTCTCATCGCGCAGGCGCTCGTCCGGCGTCCGTGGATGGTGTTGCTCGACGAGCCCCTCGACAGCCTCGACCTTCCGAACCAGGCAATGGTGGCGAAGCTCGTGGCCGAACTGTGCCAAGAGGCGGGGATCACCGTCGTACTCGTGGCCCACGACGTGAACCCGATCCTGCCGTACGTCGATCGCGTGGTGTACCTCGGGCAAGGGGGCGCGGCCACTGGTCCGCCGGATGAGGTCATCACCACCGAGACCCTCACGAGCCTCTATCGCACCCCGATCGAAGTCCTGCGCGCATCGGACGGGCGACTCGTCGTCGTCGGCCAACCGGAGGCTCCGGCACACCACCACGACCGGCACGCGCCATGAACATCGTCCGCGACCTCTTCGAATTCCAGTTCATGGTCAACGCCTTCCGCGCGGGCACGGTGATCGCAGTCCTCGCCGGCGCCGTGGGCTGGTTCATGGTGCTGCGCCGCCAGACGTTCGCGGGCCACACGCTTGCGCTCATCGGCTTTCCGGGTGCGGCGGGCGCCGTGCTCGTCGGCCTGTCGGCTCAACTCGGCTTCTTCGCCTTCTGTATCGGCGGCGCGCTGCGTGATCGCCGCGGTGCCCGCACAACGGCCGGGACGGTTCAGTGAGGAGTCAGCCGTGATCGCGGTCGTCCAGACGTTCGCCCTGGCGTGCGGCTTCCTGTTCGCGTCGCTCTACCGCGGCAACCTCAGTCGGATCAACAGCTTGCTGTTCGGCACCTTTCTGGGCATCACGACGACGGAGGTGCGAACCCTCGTCGTCGTCACCACCGCTGCTCTGGCAGTGCTCGCGTTCATCGCACGACCCCTGCTGTTCGCGTCTGTCGATCCCGATGTCGCGGACGCTGCCGGGGTACCGGCGCGAGGCCTGGCCATCGTGTTCCTGATTCTCCTCGGCGTAGCCGCTGCCGAGGCCAGTCAGATCACCGGTTCGCTGCTGATCTTTGCCCTGCTCGTGCTGCCACCGGCCACGGCGCAGGCGATCACCTCGAGACCAGTGCTCGGTCTGGCCTTGAGCATCGGCATCGGGTTGCTGGTCACGTGGACCGGCCTCGGCGTCGCGTACTACTCGCCCTATCCCATCGGCTTCTGGATCACGTCCATCGCGTTCGGGTTGTTCGTCGTCGCTCGTGTCGCGGGGCACGTTCCGAGGCGGCGCTTGCGGCTCGCGTCGTGACGGTGCTCGCGGGTGTGCTCGACGTGGGCCTGTTCAGTCAACCCTTCATGCGCTACGCGCTGCTCGCGGGGACCGCGATCGCGTTGGCCTCAGGGCTCGCCGGCTACTTCGTCGTCCTCCGAGGCCAAGTCTTCACCGGCGACGCCTTGAGCCATGTCGCGTTCGCGGGGGCGTTGGCCGCGCTCGCTGCCGGGATCGACTTGCGCATCGGCTTGTTCGCCGCCGTCATCGCGGTCGCGATCGTGCTCGGCGTGCTCGGCGATCGAGGTCATGCAGACGACGTCGCGGTCGGGGCCGTGTTCGCATGGGTGCTCGGGCTCGGGGTGCTCTTCCTGTCGCTGTTCACGATGAACAAGTCCTCCGGCAACGGAGCGGCCGGCATCAACGTCCTGTTCGGCTCGATCTTCGGGTTCGATTCGGGTCGCGCGTGGCTGGTCGCGGGCACCTCGGTCGTCATCGTCGCCGCGCTCCTCGGGATCGCCCGGCCACTGCGTTTCGCGTCCATCGATCCCGTCGTCGCCGACGCGGCGGGTGTTCCCGTGCGGGTCCTGAGTTTCGTGTTCCTGATCCTCGTCGCCGTCACGGCCGGGATGGCGAGCCAGGCGGTCGGGGCGCTGCTGTTGCTCGCCCTCCTCGCCGCACCGGCAGCGGCCGCACAACGGCTCACCGTTCGCCCGCACGCGGCCATGTGGCTCTCGGCCGGCATCGCCATCGCGTCGATGTGGACCGGCCTCGCGATCAGCTACCGCATGCACGACGTCCCGCCGAGCTTCTCCATCACTGCCACGCTCACGGCGTGCTACACGGGAGCCGTCCTGTGGTCGCGACGTATCATGCGCGGCGATGACCGCGTCGCCACCGGTTGAGCGCTCGTCGAACACGACGACTCTCCTCGTCGTCGTCCTGCTTGCAGGTGCAGCGGTCTCGCTGTTCTTCGGCGCATACGGACGCATCCACGATCCGACCGGCGAGCAGACGCTCACGTTGTTCTTCACGAGCACGATCAATCTCAAGGTGTGGTTCGCGACCGGCGCGTTCTTCTTCGCTCTCGTGCAGATCGCGACCGCCGCCCGTCTGTTCGGCAAGATCAAGATCCCGCGCCGAGTCCCCAGTTGGCTGGGCGACGCCCACCGACTCTCGGGAACGATCGCGTTTCTCCTCACGTTGCCCGTCGCGTTCCATTGCCTGTGGTCACTCGGGTTCAGGTCCGACACGAGTGACCCGCGGACCTATGTGCACTCGGTCGTGGGCTGCCTGTTCTATGGCCTGTTCGTCGTCAAGGTCCTGAGCGTTCGCATCCACGATCTTCCGAAGTGGTTGCTCCCGGCGGCCGGCTCGGCGACGTTCCTCTCCATCACCGTGCTCTGGGCGACGAGCTCGCTGTGGTTCTTCCGGAACGTGTCGTTCCCAGGCGTGTGATCAGGTGTTCAAGCGCGTGGTCACCGTCGTCGAAGGGATTGCAGTCGCCGGCTTCGTCGTGTTCGTGACGCTGCTGCTCGTCAAGCAACCGGAATCGCACACGGCGGCGTCGGCAGGCAGCGCCGGCGCCGCCGTCTTCGACAGCCAGTGCGCGCGCTGCCACGGCGCGAAGGGCGACGGCGACATCGGCCCGAAGCTCAACGCAGGCGCGGTGACGCAGGCCTTCCCGACCGCCGACGCCGAACTGGTCGTCGTCACGTACGGTCGCGGCGGGATGCCCGCGTTCGACAAGCAGTTGAGTCCCGAGCAGCTGCGAGCGGTCGTCGACTTCACTCGAAACGAGTTGCAGCAGCGCTGACCCTCGTCCGCGAGCTACGGTGACCCCCCGCCCGCACGACTGTGCGGGCCGTTGTCGCGCGTCCGGGGAGGGTCATGCGCTGGATGTGGGAGGTGGCCACGAGGGCCTACCGCCGCCAAGCGACGTACCGCGGGGCGACCCTCGCCGGCGTCTTCACGAACACCGTCTTCGGCTTCATCCTCGCCTACGTCCTGCTCGCCGTGTACCAGCAGCGCTCGACCATCGGCGGGTTCAACGCCACCGATGCCGTGACGTTCACGTTCGTGATGCAGGGGATGCTGATGGTCATCGGTGTCTTCGGCACGACGGAGATCGCCGACCGGATCCGGACCGGCGACGTCGTGTCGGACCTGTACCGGCCCGTCGACTTCCAGGCCTACTGGCTGGCCGACTCCTACGGTCGGTCGATCTTCTACGCCATCTTCCGGGGCATCCCGCCGTTCGTGGTGGGCTCGCTCGTCTTCGACCTCCGGTTGCCCGGCACCGCCGGCACCTGGCTCGGGTTCTTCGCCGCGGTCGTGGTCGCGGTCGCGGTCTCGTTCGGATGGGGCTTCCTGCTCCAGCTCACGGCGTTCTGGCTGCTCGACGTGCGCGGGCCGAACCAGCTCGGATGGCTGACCGCGCAGTTCCTGGCCGGCGTCTTCGTCCCGGTCGTTTTCTTCCCCGCCTGGCTCGGCGCTATCGCGAACGCGACGCCGTTCCCATCGATGGCGCAGCTCCCGGTCGAGGTCTTCCTCGGCAAGCACCCCGGCATCGAGCTCGCCGGCGTGCTCGCAGTCCAGCTGTTCTGGGCGGCGGTGCTCCTGGGTGCCGGGCGGCTGCTGCTCCGCGCCGCCATGCGCAAGGTCGTCGTGCAGGGTGGGTGAGCTCGCCGTCTACCGCCGGCTGGTCGGCGCCCGCATCCGCGCGGACCTGCAGTACCGCACGTCGTTCTTCCTTTTCCTCATCAGCCAGACGCTCGTCGCAGGGCTCGACCTCGCGGTCATCGGTGTCCTCTTCTCACAGGTCGACAGCATCGGAGGATGGTCCGGCGCCGAGGTCGCACTGCTCTTCGGACTTGCCGGTACCGGATTCGGCTTGGCGGATCTCTTCGTGAGCGAGGTCGAGTTGGCGTCGCGCCACATCAAGGCGGGCACCTTCGATCTGTTCCTCCTTCGTCCTGCCGGCGCGCTCCTGCAACTCTGCGCCTCGGAGTTCGCGCCTCGCCGGGTCGGCCGGCTCGTGCAACCGGTCATCGTCATCGTCATCGTGCTCGGTCGCGTGGACATCTCGTGGACGCCGGTGAAGGTGGCGCTCATTCCGCTCACGGTGTTGAGCGGCGCCGTGATCTTCGGCGCCATCTGGGTCATCACGTCGTCCCTCGCGTTCTGGACAGTGGAAACCCAGGAGGTCGCCAACTCGTTCACCTACGGCGGGGTCACGCTCGCGCAGTATCCGATCGACGTGTTCGGCACGTGGTTGCGGCGGTTGGTGACCTTTGTCATTCCGCTCGCGTTCGTCAGCTTCTTCCCCGCCGCGTACCTGCTCGACAAGCCGGTTCCGTTCGGCCTGCCGTCGTCGGTCGCGCTGTTGTCGCCCTTCGTGGCCGTGGCGCTCGCCTTCGTGGCGCGCGGCGTTTGGCAGCTCGCCATCCGCCACTACAGGAGCACAGGAAGCTGATGCCCATCATCGAGCTCGACAACGTGAGCAAGCATTTCGCCGTCGGTGTCCGCAAGGGATGGATACGCCGCGAGCGGCGTCAGGTGCGCGCCGTCGACGGCGTGTCACTGTCCATCGAGCCCGGTGCCATGGTCGGGTACATCGGACCGAACGGCGCCGGCAAGTCCACGACGATCAAGATGCTCACCGGCATCCTCGTCCCGTCGTCCGGATCGGTCCGGGTCGCCGGCCTCGATCCGAACCGCGAGCGGGTCGCGCGTGGCTCGGCGGATCGGCGTCTTGTTCGGCCAGCGCACCCAGCTGTGGTGGGACCTGCCCCTCGAGGACTCCTTCTCGTTGCTGCGCCACGTCTATCGGGTTCCGGCCGAGCGATTCGAGGCCAACCTCGCCGTGTTCCGCGAGCTGCTCGCACTCGACGAGCTGCTCCCGATCCCCGTGCGGCAGTTGTCGCTCGGCCAACGCATGCGCGGTGAGCTCGCCGCCGTCCTGCTCCACGACCCGGCCATTCTCTTCCTCGACGAGCCGACGATCGGCCTCGACCCCGTCAGCAAGGAAGCGGTGCGGTCGTTCCTGGTCGAGCTCAACTGCTCGCACGGCACGACCGTGTTGTTGACCACCCACGATCTCGTCGACGTCGAACGTCTCTGCGACCGACTCGTGATCATCGACCACGGCCGGCTCATCGAGGACAGCACCGTGACCGCGATCAAACGACGCTACGGAACGGAACGCACGTTGGTCGTGGACCTCGAGGCGCCCGGTCCCGAGCTGTCGGTGGATGGCGTCCGCGTCACCAAGGTCGAGGGCCCGCGACAATGGCTGCGATTCCATCGCGACGAGTGGACCGCTGCGGCGCTCCTCGAGCGAGTCGCGGCGCAGGCCCCGGTGCGGGACCTGTCGGTCGAGGAGCCTGCGATCGAGGACATCGTGCGCGCGATCTACCGAGGCGAGACGTCCGAATCGGTCTAGCCACCGCCGATGACGGGCACAGTCCGTGGCATGTATATAGGCATCGGCACCATCATCGTCATCATCATCATCATCCTGCTGATACGCGCGGTGTGAGCCGGATCTGCGCGACTTCGCCTCCCTCGACGCGCACCGATGCAACTGCCCGCAGTTGCTGGTCGAGGATGTCGTAGTCGCCTCGGATGACGGCCGGGTACACGGCGACAGCGACGCGTTGGCCCGCCGACCTGTCGCCAGTGGACCCCGGTGTGGAACCGCAGGTCGGGGTGAGCACGAGGACATGCCTCGAGCTCACCCGTCTGCGGCATCGTGTCGAGTTGCACGACGAGGGCGCCGACGTCGCCTCCGATGTCGAGCACCGGCGTTCCGACGAGCACGTGATGCTGACTCATGAGGCGGGGACGTCGTAGCCGCTGTACGGCGTACCGACGTAGGGGAAGTCGGACAGCAACACTCGTCCGGGGTGGTTGAAGGTTCCGTCCTCGATGAGGGACGCTGCCCCATCGGGCGTGTAAGCGGGCTGCACGAGCGGATACGTAACACCCGCCACCGCGCGCAACTCGATGGTCACGACGTCGTCGGTGAGACGGCGACCGTTCGGGAAGCCGGCGAGGTCGTTGCCGAGCAGTCCCAGCCGGTTCGGCGACGCCGACGGCGGAATCGCGACGTTGAGCCGGAGCATGTCCGCCTGCGTCGCCCCCGTGAAGTTCTGGAACCCCGGAACGATCCCGGGCGGGATCCCCGTGAGCAGGATGGCGAGCAGATCGGCTCGGTCTGCGGTGAGCCCCGCCAGATTCGGGAACACGTTTGGATAAAGAACCGGGAGCAGCTTGGCCAGCTCCGGTTGTGCGACGTACTTCGCGAACTGCTTGTCTTGCGACGGGCTCAGAGCATTCCACTCGTCCTTCTCCGCCATCGGGACGATGACCTCGTTGAACAGTGGGTTGCCGAGACGCGACACCTGGATCCACGGTCCGGCCGTGTGCGTCCTGTCGTGGTCACGCACCAACGCCTTCTGCCGCTCGGCGGACGCCCAGATCCCGACTACCGCGGTGCCGGACATGGGATCTGTGGGCACCGAGCGGTCGCGGGTGAGCTCGGCGATCGGTACTTGGACCGCCACCGTGTGCACGTTCGACGACTTCAACGAGTCGATCCCGGGAGCATTGGCGGTCGGGATGAGATGGAGCGACTCGAACGGCCGCAGCGTTCCGAGGTCGAAGACCGAGCCGAGGTCGACGAAGAAGGGATCCGCGCGCTGTCCCGCGAACACCTTTTCGCCGTCCCGTAGCGTTCCCACCGCGGCTGAGGCCAGTGACTCGTAGTCGGGCGTCGATCGAGGCCCGATGTTGCACGGCGGGCAACGTAAGTCCTTGCCCACCGCTTCGTCGTGACCATGACCGTTCCGCTGGATCTTGGTCACTTGGTAGGTCTGCCGACGGTTCCAACTCGGGCTGTCGAGGCTGTCGATGGGCCCGGTGTTGTACAGGAACGTGTCGGGATTGGTGACGGTCGTCGTGAACCGGAACTGGTAGGTCACGTCGGGTAGTCCGTCACCGTTGTTGTCGATGTGGATCCCGTAGGTGACGTCGTCACCGAACTCGTAGAAGTTCGGTCCACCGGCAGGTGACTCCGCCGGGAGGTAGTTCGCGACAATCGTGATCGTGTTGCCCGGTGTGACGAACGCGTACGTGTCGGTGTTGTCGGCTACGGGGTCCTTCGAGATGGCGGGCGCTTCGCGATGCGATGACATGTCCCCTCCTACTTCGCGGCGCGCTGCAACTTGGCAACGAGTGCGCTGTCGTTGAACACGACCGACGTCTCGTCGACGAGGACCTCGACCTCCCCCGACGCGGCGTCACGTACGTGTACGAACATCGGACCGTCGAACGCACCGAGCTCGCCCGCTCCGAGCTGGTCGCCCGCGTCAGAGACTGCACCCGCGGCTGCGGCGAGTGCTGCTGGACCGGCGCTCAATGCGCCGATTGCACCCACAGCAGTGACCGAACCTCGGGACAGGAACTTTCGACGCGTGAGATCTGCCATGGACCCCTCCCTCTGTCGCGGACGGCGCCTTCGCCGTCCCGCCCGTCTACGAAGTCAGGTCCAAGGCCGGATGACGGATGCGCGACAGATCTTTCGATACGTGAGAACTCACCCTCGTCGGGACGTGCTCGCTGCCAGGCTGGACACGTGAACACCGTCGTGCTCGTCGAGGGCGTGAGCGATCAGATCGCGGTCGAGACGCTCGCGGCGCCGCGCCGGCCGTGACCTCGAGTCGGAACGTGTTTCCGTCGTCCCGATCGGCGGAGCGACGAACATTCGCAGGCTTCTCGAGCAGCTGGGACCCCCGGTGGCGGATCGCAGGCTTGCGGGGCTCTGCGACGAACGCGAAGCGCGCTACTTCCGTGACGCACTCGACGACGTCTTCGTCTGCGTGGCCGACCTCGAGGACGAGCTGATCCGCGCCCTCGGCGTGGCCACCGTCGAACACGTCATCGACCAGCAAGGCGAGCTGGGCTCGTTTCGCATCATGCAGCGACAGCCCGACCAGCAAGGACGGACGGTCGACCAGCAGCTACATCGCTTCATGGGCACGCGCTCCGGGCGAAAGATGCACTACGCGCGAGTGCTCGTGGACGCGCTCGACCTCGACCGCGTCCCCCTCCCCCTCGATCGCCTGCTCGCCCACCTCTGACTCAGCGACGGCCGGCGGCCTCCCATGCGAGCCCGAGGCGGCGGAGATACGCCGCCTGCAGCCCACGATCCATCAGCCGGTGAAGATGCTCTTGTGCGGGCGCGCCGGCGCCGTGGCGAAGAACGGACGGACGTGCGTCTCCATGAGCTCTTCGACCACGGGACGTGCGTTCGGATCGGACAGGAGGTCGCTGTCCTCGTTCGGGTCTTCGTGCAGGTCGAACAGCTGACACGGTGCGCATGCGTCCTCGTCGACGACGAGCTTGTAGCGGTCGGTCTCGAACGCGGCGAAACCCCAGTTCTCGCTGACCGAGACATGCCGCGCGGTCTCGACGTCTGCGCTCCGAGCACCCACGTAGCCGAGCAGCGATCGGCCTTCGCCGTCGGCGAGGTCGGGCGCGCCCGCGATCTCGCGCACCGATGCGGGAACGTCCATGTGCTCGACGATCGCATCGACGACGCTCGGCTCGCAGCCTCCCGGCGGTCGCACGACGAGCGGCACGCGGACAGCCGGCTCGTACAGCACGCACTTCGACATCAGCCCGTGATTGCCGCCCATCTCGCCGTGGTCGCTCGTGTAGATGACCCAGGTGTTGTCGAGACGACCCTGCCGACGGAGCGCGGCGACGATGCCGCCGACCGCGTCGTCGATCACCGAGATGTCGGCGCTGTAGGCGCGCCGCATACCCCGGATCGCGTCGTCCGTCATCGTCTCGGTGTCCGAGAGCCACAGGAACGAGTTGAGCAGCGCGCCGTAACGCCCGGTCCCGTCCACGGACGGGCGGCGGGTCGTCCGCGGCATCGACACCTCGACGTCGCCGATAGCGGTCGACCGCTTCACGCGGTGCGTCCCAGGGATCGTGCGGTCCGGGAAACCCGACGAACAAGAAGAACGGCTCGGATCGCGTCGTACTCCTCGATCCACCGCGCCGCCTCGGCGCCGTGCCAGGCGTCGATGTACGCGTCGAGTGGTACGGGCATCGGTGTCGCGTCCCACATGGGGACTCGCTTCGTCGCGTTCTGTCCACTCTCGTTGTCGCCCTGGTAGCTCGCGATCGGCGATGTGCTGCCTGTACGCGTCGAGCAGGCCGCGCGTCGCGGAGGTGGTCGGTGTACGGGTTCGGCGTCGAGCTGCTGAACTTGTCGCCGGTCTCGTGTACCTCGGCGAACCCGAGCACGCGGAGCCGGTCCGCCAGCTCGTCCACGTGGGCGGCGGTGTGGACCTCGTCGCGGTACAGGTGCGCCTTGCCGATCAAGCGCGGTGTGGTAGCCCGCCTCGCGGAGCGCCCACACGTACGTCGGCGCGTCCGGCGCGATCTCGGCCCAGTTCGTGTAGACGCCGTGGTCGCGCACGTAGCGCTCGGTCATGAACGACGCCCGCGCCGGCATGCACAGCGGCCCCTGACACGACACCCGAGAGAACCGCATGCCTTCGGATGCGAGCCCGTCGAGCGTCGGCGTGAGCACCCCGGTGTCGCCGGCACAGCCCATCATGTCGGCACGGTGCTGGTCGGACATCACCAGCACGATGTTCGGCACGCTTGCTGTCACGTCAGATCCTCCGAAGGTTGGACCGAGGCCACGACGGGAAAGCGCAGCGTATGGCGAACAACAACAACCAGGGAGACGAGCTGTTCGAGCTGCTGCGCGAGCGTGGCGTCCGGAGGAAGCTGGCGAAGCCTGTCGCGCGGCTCGAGGGGAACAGCCGTCGCGACGGCGCCAAGGGTGAAGCCCTCGCCGAGAAGGCGGCCGAAGATCTCGACGCGGCGGCCGCCGAGATCCGCAGGCGCGTGCTGCACACCGACGCGAGAAGGAGTCGCGGCGCTCACAAGGCGGCCCGGACCCGAGCCCGCAAGACAACCAAGCGCCAGGCGAGCGCCAGGAAGGGCGCGCAGACTCGAGCCCGCAACGCAACCAAGCGCCAGGCGAGCGCCAGGAAGGGCGCGCAGACTCGAAGGACCGTGGCGCGCGCGCTCGGAGCCGCGCTCGCTGATCCCGTACTGGCGGGGCCAGGAGGCGTCGGAACGGCGACGGCCCGGGATCGCTCTCGCCGTCGTCGAACCGACTCGAGCAACGCTGATCGTTGCGTTCGCCGCTCAGTCGACGCCGAGTGCGCGTTGTGCCAGGTTCTCGAACTGGTCGGTTGTGATCTCTCCCGATGTCCGGGCCACGACATGGCCAGTGCTGTCGACGGCGACGAAGTACGGATATCCGGGCAGGCCGAACGCCTTTGCGGCGTCGGAATTCGACGAGTCCGCAAGGATCGGAGCCGGCCAATGCTGACTGGCGAGCCAGGTCGACGGCGGGTAGTTCGGTAGGTCGGCACTGGTTGCAGTGGCGACCGTCACGAGTTGGACGCCGGCAGGTAGCGGGTGGCTGCGAAGGAAGTCCGCGAGCAACGGAACTTCGCGTTGGCAGTGCGGGCACCAGTGCGCGACGAACAGGATCAGCTTGGCTTGTCCCGCTCGGGTGATGTCGACCGGAGTCCCGTCGAAGCTCGCTCCATGGAGCTCGGGAATGATCGAACCGACGGCGGGATCCGGACCGCTCGTCAAGGTCGGGAGCGGCTCGCCGGTCACTTGGACTGGCCGGGTCTGCTCGGTCCCAGCCGCAGCGGTGTTGTTGTTGCCGCCGCCGCGTGAGGCAGCGACCGCGATCACCGCGGCGATGACGACCACGGCAGCGAGCGCGATCCACAGTCTCGGGACGCGGCGACGGTTGGAGTGGGTGACAGTTCGGGTTGGCATGGGTCTCCTTCGAGATCAATGAGGTCGGCCGCGGCCCTTGGAGAGCGCGACCGCAGAGGTGTGGGTGTGCCCACGGCGAGAAGCGTGAGCACGAGCGCGAACCCGCTGAGTGCCATCGTGGGGATGGTCAGGTATCCCAGCCGTTGGACCCAGATCAGGGTGCACGGGTTGGCGGGGTCGCAGACGCTGGATTCGAGCGTCGGGAAATGCTCGAGAACGACGTGATAGGACGCGATCAGCGCGCCGATGCCGGCGAGCATCGCAGCGTACGGGCGGATGGTTCGCTCGCGACGCCACGCGGCGAGTCCGAGAATCGGGACCAGCGGATACATGCAGATGCGCTGGTACCAACACAGCCGGCACGGCGTGAAATGAGCGACCTCCGAGAAGTACAGGCTTCCAGCGGTCGCCACCCCCGCGACAACAAATGCCAGCGTGAGCGCTTGGGGCTCGATCGCCTCGACCGCGAGGCGCCTCCATCGAGCGACACGTGCCGACCACCGACTGCCGAGGAACAGCACCACGGCGGCGATGACGGCAACCTCTGCAACGACGGCGAGCAGTGCGAGGAACAGCGACACGGTGTCGACGTTCACCAGGTTCTCCTTCCAGTTCGCGTCCGCGCCCGCGCAGAGCGGGCGCAGGCCGGACTAGAAGGACAGCCGAGGGGGACGGAACAGGCGGCGCGGCGGCGAGCCGGTCGACGAACGACGCAACGCGGAGTCGAATCGTCCCTCGAGAGGCCGCTCCCCCACCGAGGTCGTTCGAGCCGACCAGCACGGCCACGAGGACGATCGCGCCGAGCGCGAGCGCGGCGCCGCCACCACACGCTGCGTGTTGCACGCACGATTGCGGCGCCTGCGGTTGCCCGGTCGAGCCGCCGACGGGAAGGGCGCCGTGCGCGCAATCCTGCGCCGGCGCGCAGCCTGCGGCGGATGCGGCCATGGGCGCGGCCTGAACGGTCGCGCCGGCGACAACGGGCCCGGCGATGACTGTCAGAAGCACGACTGCACAAAAGGCAACCGCACGCACGCGCACGTCTGGAGGGTACGCCGGTTCCCGGCGTTTGTGACCGCGACGTCGGTGCTTGGAAGGGCCACGGGCGAACCCGCGACAATGCGAACCATGAGACTGAGCGCCCGAAATCAACTCAACGGCACGGTGACCCAGATCGACACCGGTGCGGTCACGACGACCGTCAAGGTGGAACTCGCTGGAGGCGATGTCGTGACGTCGTCGATCACGAAGGAAGCGGCGGACGAGCTCGGCCTTGCGGTCGGCAGCTCCGTCACGGTGGTCGTCAAGGCGAGCGATGTGATCCTCGCGACGGAGTGACCGGATACTGATCCGTTCGCGCCACGAACGAGTTTCCGAGAAAACCATCCCATCTGGATGATGCCCCTCTCGGTATCTGGCGACGAACATGAGCCCCGAGGGCGCGCGTAGAGACGCGATTACCAACCAACTCGTCCGGGACGGGCCGGCCCCACACCCCCCATTAGGACCGTTCCGTCCCGGCGAGACGGCGTTGGGGGTGAAGCACGGAACCGCCACACGACGGGTCACGAGTCCGGGCGACGATGGTGAAGGCGGGGAGCAGATGAGCAGCATGTCGCCGGAGCAGAACACCGACCCGCCGCGTGCCACCACGACCGGGCCGAAGTACGAGCCTCGTCCAGAGACAACCGACGAGTCCGTTCTCGAGACCATCGGAGCCGCTCGAGCACGACTCATCGAGGTCGAGATGACGTTGCGCGATCTCTGGTACGAAACCGTGGATTCGGGCCCGGCGCTGTCGGCCCGCCTGAATGTTGCCGCCCGGCTGGCACACAACGCCGCGGAAGCACTGTCACCCCAGACCCTTCTCTGACAGGGCCAGGCGCGCAACGGCGGGATCGGCTCGTGCGCCGATGCTCTACTCCCAGATTCGATAGGCCTGACACTCGATCGAGAGCTGTGCGCTGCGATCGAGCGGTGGCGTCGTTCGTAGACAGAGCGCCATGACCCCTCGTTGGTCCGGCGTGGGTATCAATCCTGCATCACCTCGGCCCGCGAGCGGTCCCGGCCACGTGAACCAACCCAACCGCTCATAGAACGTCGGTCGGTCCGTCTGCAGGCAACCGATCTCGAAGTCGTCGATCTCATCCGCGAGCCGGCGCATGACCGTCGTGGCGTAGCCGTGGTGTTGATGCGCCGGCAGCGTCGAGACCGCGTCGACATACGCGGTCCGCAACAGGCGTGAGCGATCGGCCTGGAGCCACCGTGCCGTCACGACGGCGTGGCTCACCAGCTCTGCGCCTCGATAGGCCAAGAAATGACGGCCGCCCCCAGCGATGTGGGTGAACAGGTTCAGGAAGTCGTCGTTGTCGTGAGCCTCCACGCAGACGTCGATCACCGACGATCGTTGTGTCGCTGTGAGGTCCTCGGTTCGCAACACGCTGATCGTTGCCGTGTCGGCAGTGCGCGCCGGTTTCGCGATCGACTCGGCATCGAGAGTGCCGTCGTCGTGCCGACTGAGCGGGGTGAAACGGGTCACGGCCTCTCGGTTCAACGCACCGTAGATGTGCGGAAACTCCTCCCCTCCGTCTTCGAGGCTCTCGACGTGCAACGGCGCACGAACACGATCGGGATCGATCTCGAGCAGGACCACGTCGTCGCGGCCCCTGTACACGAGGTCGGCAATGCCCTGTACCTGGCCCGCGAACGAGCAATGGATGAAACCCACGTCGGCCAGGTCTCGTCCCAGGGTCGAGGTGGTGTAGTCGCGCTCGAGGTTGCGCTGCCAGTCCTCGACGAGCGCGAGGTGAAAGATGCGCTCGCCGGTCACGTCGCCCGGTAGCGAGCCACGTACTGCCAACCAGGGCCGCGTCGTCGGTCGAAAGCGAACCCGGCGGGCTGCACGAGCGGCGGTCAGGGCGTCCAGCGGCACGAAATCGCTGTCGCGTCGGGTCTCGGCCACGGCGAGCTCGCCGTCATCGCCGAGAACCCGCCGGACTTCCGACACGCACGCCTCAGGGTCGGGTATCTCGCCGAGCATCGTTGCGAGGACGACGGCAGCGATGCTCGATGACCGAAACGGCAGTCGCGCGGCATCGGCGACGACGAACCGCGTATTCGATCGGCCTCGCAGCCGGCCTCGAGCCAACTGGACCATCTCGACCTGAAGATCGACGACGATGACGACACCGTCCGCCACCACGTCCGCGATCGCCGGACTGAAGAAGCCCGGTCCGGCGCCGATCTCCGCCACACGCCCACTTCTCGGGAGCGTCATCGCGGCAACCGTCCTTCTAGGTGACTGCACGATCCGGCGGAGTGGGTTGAGGAGCGACTTGGCACTCGATGCCGGGAACACCTTTCCCCGGCCCATGCCGAACTCTCGATCGGTCAACACCGCCCCCTGTCCAGAGTCCGCGCACACGGGATACGAACTTTGCGACGGCAGCCTCGGCGGCAAGCATTGCACGCTGTCGCGCGCGCACATACCGTTTCGCTCATCGAATCCCGGATCGGCCCTTTGGGGTGAGCGCGTGATGGCCGAGGAGTTCGAAGGACGGGATCTCCGTGCCGCCGTTTTCTGGGGCGTCGACCTCAGCGAGGCGCGGTTTCGCGACGTGAACATGACGAACGTGACGATCTCACACGCGTTGATCGTGAATGTCGACATCGACGGACTGGTCGATCAGGTCACGATCAACGGCGTCGACGTCACGCAGTATGTGAACGAGCGCGACGCCTGGTACCCGTTACGCGCAATGCTCCGCCCCACCGACCCGAACGGCTTGCGAGCCGCGTGGGACGCGCTCGCTCAGGCCTGGGTGGCCACGACCGAGCGCGCCCGGCGACGCACCGAGGCCCAACTGCACACGTCCGTCGGTGGCGAATGGTCGTTCGTCGAAACGCTGCGGCATCTCGTGTTCGCTCTCGACAAGTGGTTCACCGCACCCATCCTCGGCGAGAGCTTCCATCCGATCGGCCTGCCGAACACCGGGTCAGCCGACTTCGGCTGGCCGGGCCTCGACTCCAGGGCCGACCCGACGTTCGACGAGGTGCTCGCGGTGCGCGCTCAGCGTGCGGCAAGGCTTCACGCCTACCTCCACGGCGTCACCCCGGACGACCTCAGGCGCGAAGCCGAGGTTCTCGAGAATGGATCGACGCCCGTCTTGGAGTGCCTGTACACGGTGTTCGAGGAAGAGTTCGAACACAACCGGTACGCCCTCCGCGACCTCGCGCACTTCGAGTGATCGAACGAACCGCGGTGCGGCGAAAATGGCGTGGCCGAGACCGTTCGTGGAGTGGGACCCTGCTGCATGGTCGACAACCTCTTGCAGGCCTATTACGCCCGCGGCGAAGAGCGCGATCGACTTGCCCGCGGTGTCGGCCGTCTCGAGTTCCTCCGCACGGTCGAGGTGATCGAACGCACGCTTCCACCGCAACCGGCGGTCGTGGCCGACATCGGCGGTGGACCGGGTCGCTACACGGATTGGCTCACCGACCTCGGACACACGGCGCTTCATCGCGACCTTGTCGAAGACCACGTGCAACAGGTCCGGTCGCGGCATCCGCAACTCGACACCCGAGTCTGCGATGCCCGATCACTCGACCTGCCCGACGACTGCGCCGACGTCGTACTGCTCTTGGGTCCGCTCTACCATCTCCGCGAGCGCAGCGACCGCATCCGAGCACTGCGGGAGGCCCGTCGCGTCGTCCGCGACAGCGGGGTCGTCCACATCGCTGCCATCTCACGATGGGCGGCGCGACTGGATGGCATCCTCGTTCAACGGTTGCACGAGGTTCACCCTCGTCTTCTCGAGATCGTGAACGAGGCCGAGCGCACCGGATGGATGCGTCCGGCTCACGACGGCGGATTCACGTGCGCGACGCACACACCAGCCAACCTGCGCACGGAGATCAACGAGGCAGGACTGAACGTCGATGCGCTCGTCTCGCTCGAGGGAATTGCGGTTCGCGCTGACGGACCTCGACGAACGGCTCGACGACCCGATCCAACGCGCCCTGGTCCTCGACACGCTGCGGGCCGTCGAATCGGTTCCCGACCTCCTCGGTGTCGGACCTCACCTGCTCGCCACCGCTCGTCCCTGACGCGCGTGGGACACGGCCTGAAGACCTCGATGGATTAGGAGTCGAGGGTGTCGGGTAACCCGTTCAACACACTGGGGAGGTTGTTCGTGGCGTTGGTCGTCTTGTTGTTGATCCTGGCACTGCTCTTCGGCGGCTTGGGACTCTTCGTCGAAGGGCTCAAGTGGCTGCTCATCATCGCGCTCGTCTTGGTCGTGGTCGGCTTCCTCGCCGGCCACCGTGGCCGACGGGCGGTGTGACGGAGATGGAGTTTCTTGCCGCTCCACTGATCCCGATCCTGGGGCTCGTGTTCCTGCTCGCCGCTGAGCGACTGGAACGAGGACCGCGAGACGACGCTCCCGCGGACAGTACGGAGGACGGCCTCGCCGTTCGAGCGGCTCGTGCCGGCGCGGGTGGTCGACCACCACGAACCCGGCGTCTGACGCGTCGGCATCGCCCGCCCGCCAAATCAGCCCGAGGGGTATCGCTACCCCGTTCGTCAGGGTTGGTTCGCGGCAGCGCCGACGAGGAAGTGCTCGATCGCCGCAGCGGTGCCGATGTGAGCGTTGATGGTCAGGTGGTTGGCGTCGATCTCGAGCGCGGTCGCATGAGGCACGTCGCGCAGGAACCGGTCTCGGTCGTCGGCGGGCACGACGAAGCCAGAGCCGGCCACGAGCTCGCGGGTCGCTCGAAGAAGAAGTGTCGGCATGGTGAGGTGCTTCCAACGGCTGTACGGATCCTGTGTTGCCGTGTAGGCGCGGTCCTCGGCGACCGCTCGCGCGCTGGTACGCGGAACGACGCGACCACTGGTCTGGCGCAGGTCGTAGCGGTACGCGAGATCCCAATACAGGTTCCACGGTTGGATCGGGAGATCGGCTTTGATCTCGTCGAGGTACTGCTCCACTGAGTCGTAGGTGCAGTCCAAGCGGCGTATCGCTGCGGCGATCACCGGCCCGACACCTCGGTCGACCCGGCCAGCGACGTCGACCAGGACGACTGCGTTCAGCCGCGGGCCGTCCAGCTCGGCAGCCTTCATGGCCACTGACCCGCCCATCGACTGGCCGACAACGGCGAACCGGTCGAAGCCGAGCGTGTCCGCGACCGCCAGCACATCCCGCGCATGGTTCTCCCACCCGTAGCTGCCGGGCGGTGTGATGTCACTCTTGCCTCGGCCGCGCAGGTCGAGGGCGACCAGTTGGACACGGTCGCTGCCCACGTGCTCGCCGAGGAACCGGAAGTGCTCGCCGTTGCCGGTCATCCCCGGGATCCCGATCACCAACGGAGCGGAAGGCGAACCCCACCGTCGAGCACGCAACCGAGACGACCGCACCGAGACGTCGAACTCCTCGGCGTTCGACACCCTCGTCAAAGCGTGAGAGCCGCTCGAAGTCGCGAAACCACGTCGCACATCGACTCGGTGTCCACTCGCGGCGCCTCGGGCCACTCGTTGAGCCGCCGCGCCCCAATCGTCACCGGCGTGCCGGGATACCTGGGCGCCGGTGGACGTGGAGGTGGGGTACGCCGTCGCCGAACACGAACGCGTAGTGAGACAGCTGCTCGACGGCTCGACCGTTGTCATTGCCGCACATATTGCAACGTTGCCGAGGTGATCGCGGGTTTCGTTCGCAGGGGCTGAAGGGACCCGAATCCCGCCGCAGTGAAGACTGACGTCGTGAGGACAGGACCGCTCGGCGCGACGGTTCGCCGGGTCGGCTTCCGGTTCGGAACGGACGCCGACCTCGAGGCGATGCACATGGTCGAGTCCGAGATCCAGTCGGAGCGTCGCGCCGGCGGCATCCCGCAGCCGTTGGAGTCGTACAAGGCTTTTGCTCGGAACCTGCCGTCTCAGTTCGACGACCACACCTGGCTCGCCGAGAGCAGCGAGGGAGTCCCCGCCGGGTGCTGCGCCTGCTGGTCGAATGCGGCGGGTGATGCCCGCGTCATGGAGTGCTACGTCGACGTGCGCCGGCCGTGGCGGACTCAGGGAACCGGTTGGCTCCTCGCTCGTGCGATCTCTCGAGCAGGCAGTGCAAGACGCCCGGCAGACGCTGGTGTGGGCGACCTACGACAGCGTCCCGGCTGGTGAGGCATTCTCGCGACGCGTCGGAGCAAGAGTCGTCCGAGTCAATCGAACCAGCGAACTGCGTCTGAGCTCGGTGGACTGGGAGATGGTGCGGTCATGGATCGACGACGGCTCCCGGGCGCGACGGGCTACCGCATCGAGTTCTGGGAGGGGCCGTTCCCGGCCAACCTCGTCGACGACGCCGTCTTGTTCCACCACATCATGCAAACGGCACCGCGGGACGACTGGACGTCGGCGACGTCGTCCTGGACGCACAGCACGTGGCCGACCTCGACCGAGCACTCGTCGAAGCCGGACGACAACGATGGACGATCTTCGTTCGCAGACCCGACGGTCGTTGCGTCGGTGGTACAGAGGTCACGTTCGAGCCGTGGCAACGGACCGTGGCGCTCCAACAGAACACCGCCATCGACCCTGCTCACCGCGGCCTCGGACTTGCAAAGTGGGCGAAGGCTGCCATGCTCACGCGAATCCGCGAGCAACGCACGAACGTGGACCGCGTCCGTACCGGTAACGCCTTCTCCAACGAGCCGATGCTTGCCATCAACGACGCGCTCGGCTTCACCGTCGTCGAAATCGTTACGGAGTGGCAAGGGACCACGCGCGAACTGCTGCGTGCTCCTACCGGCCGCGAGGCACTGAATCGGGCGCGCGACCCCGAGATTCGTCAGTGGTGCGCGTGAGGATCGCCGCAGTCGTGGGGTTGATTGTCGATCACGGCGAACGGTCCGCACGCATTCTCTTCGATCCACACATCGAGCATCGGCGGGGTGTCGCGCAGCGTCCCGGCAGCGCACACGCCGGCGATCGTCAACCCGACGAATTGGTCACCGACGAAGCACATGTTGTCGTGGTCGTGCCAGATCGTGAGGCCGCCGGCGATGTCAGGGGCATCAGCCAGCGTGTCGCCCCACGACAGTGAGTACATCGCCGCGACCACGTGCTTCGTGCCGTCGGCGTTTATCTTCATCACGATCGACTCGATGTGACCCCCGTCGAGCTCGTAGCTGTCGGACAGGTACGCCCAGTTCACGAAGTGCTCGTATTCGCCCGGCTGTCGACCGTCTCCGAGAGATTGATAGCCGGCGCCGACGACGTCGGCTTCGGTGAGGCTCGCCGGCAAACCGTTCACCGTGGCGACGATCAGGTCGATCGCAGCTTGCACCTGCTCGGGCGTGAGGCGAGGATCGTCGAGCGACGTGATCGGTGGTCCCGGATCCGGACCCGGATCGTGATTGTGGGGCGCTGTCGTGGTGGTCGTCGAATGATCGTGCGGCGGGGTGGTCTCGGGGGTGGTGGAGTCGCTCGAATGGTCGTGGGTGACCGGCTCTGCCGCCGAGGCGGCGCTGTGGTCATGCGCGTCCGGTGATGTTGCCGCCTCGATTGCAGCGTGATCGTGCGCGTCCGGTGTCGTGACGCTCGTCGTCGCCCCGTGGTCGTGCCCGTCCGCTGATGTGGCGCTCGCACTGACAACGTGGTCGTGCCCGTCCCCTGCGTCTGCGGCAGCCGCGTCGGTGTGGCTGTGATCGTCCGCCGCCGCATTGGCTGTGGCTGTGGCTCGCGGCGGCCGCCTCGTCGCCCGTGGTCACGTGATCGTGGGCTCCGGCTGGGTGCGTGTGCCCGGCGGCCAATGCAGGCATCGCGAGCAAGAACGCGCACACCGCGACGGCTCCGGCCCACGACGGAGGAAACACGACCCGCACCGCGGGACGGACGAGGAGGCACACGATGGCCGCCACGCTCAGCGCTGCGAACAGCGCCGACGTGAGATCCTGCGTTCCAACTTCCTCTGGGACCTTGAGCGAGTTGATGAAGCTGATGCCGCACCGTGCGCGACACGGCCCACACCAGCACCGCTCCCCCATTGATGACGAGACCAGTGAGGAGAAGCGATCGTCGAAGGCGCGGCGCAACCGCCACCGCCCAGCCCCAGCCGAGTTGCGCTGCAGCACACGCGCTGAACATCCACACGAGCAACGAGTCGCCCTGGTGGGTGCCAGCGGCTGCCGTGTGCACGAGTCCCGCGACGGCCGACCCGACCGCAGCGGCGACCACGGCCGGCCGCGCCCCACCGCTCACACCGGTGCGCCGCGTGGCGCTCGTCTCAGTCATCGACATCAGTTAGAGCGACGGATGGCTGACGTTGAAGATGTCGGTGGCCTGCCAGCCGGCATAGACCGGCAACCACGCGTGCACCATCCACTGGCTCGAGAGGTCGGTGACTGTACCTCCGAGGCTCGTACACTGGGCGTTGCTCATCGGCGGCACCTCGCCGATGACGACACCGTCGCTGTTCCTGACACAGAGCGGACCATGGTTGTGCCAGTGGTCGTTGGCTCCAGGAAAGCCGGCGGGCGGCGTCGTCGTCGTCGAAGTCGCCGCCGGTGTCGACGAGGAACATCATCCCGACGAGGTTTGCTGTCGATGCCGTCCCGTTGTACATGAGAAAGTTGGGGCGCTTCGGATCGAACGGACCCGTCAACCGGTTCGGGTCGACGAAGTGGGCGCCCTGTCCGGGTGTGTACACCGTCGCCAGGACCCAACCTGCGGCCTGCACTGCCGCGACAGTTGGATACCGCGCGGCAAAATCCTGAGCCGCTTTCAGATCGTCCGCGACATGAAAGCAATCGCTCTGCGACAAGGGGCCCTTGGGCGTCGTGTACACCTGGGAGAACCGTGCGGTGTGCCCGTCGTTCACGGCCGTGTCCGTCGGATCGCACCAGGACGGGCGAGGCGTACCGGGCATGAAGCTGGCGAGATCACATCCGCTCAGCAGCATCACGCCGGCAACAGCGACGGCGACGATCACAAAACAGCGCGACTTGGCGCGGATCATCTCCCACCCCCCTATGAACCTGTGCGTGGCTCGGTCGCCGGACGCTAGCAGTTCACCAATTTTGCGGAGTGTGCTTCTTCGTGAGCGGGACCGGCACGTACTCGGGATCGTTCTCGTCGCGCATGCTGAACCGCCATTTGCAGCAGACGTCACCCGGATCCTTGCGAGGTGGGATCGCGAGGATCTCCACCTTCATGTTCGGGTTGTACATCTTCGTCGTGACGATCATCGACTTCGGGCAGGTCGAGTGGCAGTTCTTCTCGAGGATGTCGGGTCGACCCATTCCCTCCCACTGGTCGACCGCGACGCACCGATTGAAGGTCATGATGCCGACATCGGGTTCAGGCATCTCGAACGAGAGGTCGAACGCCTTGCCCGGCAGCGCGGTGGCGTCGGTCTGCAGGTCCTTCATCCAGTCC
>CAWGFA010000019.1:0-66389 GCA_963821725.1 uncultured Acidimicrobiia bacterium | reverse complement strand
CCCGATCGTTGACCGAGGCGCCGCCCTGGCGGATCAGCCGGGCGGCGGCGCTCTTCGACGGCATCAGACCAGTACGGACCAGCAGGTCGACGACGCCGGCGGGCAGTTCGGCCTCGGAGAGCTTCGTGGTCGGCATCGTCGTCTCGAGCGCCCGGAGGACATCCGGTTCGAGCCCAGCGCCGAAGGCCTTGGTGCCCTGCGCCGCCACTTCCGCTGCGGGCTCGCCGTGGACGATGGCGGTGACCTCGCGGGCGAGGATCCGCTGGGCCTGGCGGCGCTCCGGCGCGGCCTCGTGGGTGGCCACGATCCGATCGATCTCGTCGACCGGCAGCAGCGTGAGCCAGGCCAACAGCTGGCGGACCTGGCGGTCGTCGGTCTGGATGAAGTGCTGGTAGAGCTCGTACGGGCTCGTCCGGTGCGGGTCGAGCCAGACCCGGGCGCCCGTGGTCTTGCCGAGCTTGGTGCCGTCCGCCGCCGTGAGCAGGGGCCAGCACAGGGCATGGACGGTCGTACCGTCCTTGCGCCGGATCAGGTCGACCCCCGACAGGATGTTCCCCCACTGGTCCGAGCCGCCGATCTGGAGCTCGCAGCCGTGATGACGGTGGAGCCACCAGTAGTCGTACGCCTGCAGGAGCATGTACGAGAACTCGGTGAACGAGATGCCGTGCTCGCTCTCGATCCGAGCCCGAACGGACTCCCGCGCCAGCATGTGATTGACGGTCACGTGCTTGCCGACGTCGCGGAGGAAGGCCAGCAGTCGCAACGTCTCGCGTCCATTCGTAGTTGTCGACCAGCGTCCACTCGCCGGCCGGCCCGAGCACCTGGCCGATCTGCTGCTTGATGGCCGCGACGTTGTGCCGCAAGGTGTCCTCGTCGAGGAGGTTGCGCTCCTCCGAGCGGCCGCCCGGGTCGCCGACCATGCCGGTGGCGCCTCCGGCCAGCGCGATCGGATGGTGACCCGCCTGCTGGAACCGGCGGAGCATCACCAAGCCGATCAGGTTGCCCGTGTGGAGGCTGTCCGTGGACGGGTCCATGCCGTGGTACAGCGTCAACGCGCCCCGCCCCAGCCGGGCCTCGAGTGCGGCGCGATCGGTCGTGTCGTGGATCAAGCCACGAGCGTCGAGGTCGGCGAGCAAGTCCATTCGACCGGGGACGATACCGAGGGGTGCCTCCCCTCACCGGCAGGCGACGAGCGACAATGAACATCATGCGTAGGTTCGCTGTGGCGATCGCGTGCGCGGTCGCAGCGGCCGCGCTGGCGACGGGGTGCTCGTACACGCCCACGTCCGTGGTGCCCACGATTCCCGCCAACGCCCAGTCGTCGAAGATCTTCGCCGCCGACGGGACCCTGATCACGACCCTGCACGGCCCCGAGAACCGCATCGAGGTCCCGCTCGCTCGCATCTCGCAGCCGATGCAGCAGGCGGTCATCGCCATCGAGGACGAGCGCTTCTACTACCACCACGGGTTCGACATCCGGGCCATCGTCCGAGCCGCTCGCACCAACGCCGAGGCCGGGACCGTCGAGCAGGGCGCCTCGACCATCACGCAGCAGCTCGTGAAGAACACGTTGCTGTCGTCGGGCAAGACGCTCGACCGGAAGTTCCAAGAAGCAGCGCTCGCGTGGCAGCTCGAGAACCACTACTCGAAGGAGCGGATCCTCGAGATCTACCTGAACACCGTGTACTTCGGCAACGGCGCCTACGGCGTCGAGGCGGCCGCCGAGCAGTACTTCGGCAAGCCGATCGATCAGATCGGGCTCGTCGAGGCCGCGACGATCGCAGGGCTCATCCAGGCGCCGAACGACTACGACCCCGTCGCGCACCCCGATGCGGCCCTGGTCCGCCGCAACACCGTGCTCGACAAGATGGCCGAGCTCGGCGACATCAGCCGACCCGAACACGACATGGCGGCCGCCGCGCCGCTCGGGGTCGTGCCGACGCCCTCCTCCGAGCGCTACCCCGCAGCCCATTTCGTGGACGAGGTGAAGAAGTTCGTCGAGAACGACCCACGATTCGGCAGCACGCCCGAAGCGCGACGCGATCTTCTCTACGAGGGCGGGTTGCGCATCTACACCACCGTCGACCTGCCGCTGCAGGCCGCGGCCGAAGCGGCGGTCGCGCAGGTCATGCCCAAGGGTGGACCGCAGGCCGCGCTCGTGTCGCTCGATCCGCAGTCGGGTGAAGTGCGCGCGATGGTCGGTGGTCCCGACTACTTCGGATCCGCACCGACGGCGCAATACAACCTGGCGATGGGCAAGGGCCGAGGCACCGGCTCCGCGTTCAAGCCGATCGTGCTCGCGACCGCGCTGTCCCAGGGCATCCCACTGTCCGAGGTGCTCACCGCTCCGCCGGAGATCACGCTGAACATCCCGGGGAGCAAGGTGCCGTGGAACGTCCACAACGCCGATCCCGGTGAGGGCGCGCCCGGTGGCACTGACCTCGTCGAGGGCACGGTGCACTCGTTCAACACGCTGTTCGCGCAGCTCATCCTGCAGGTCGGGCCGAAGAACGCGATCGACATGGCGCGCCGCATGGGCATCACGACGCCGCTGCAAGCCGTGCCGGCGGCCGTTCTCGGGTCGAACGACGTCCAACCCCTCGAGATGGCGTCGGTGTACGGCACGCTCGCGAACCGGGGCGTGCACGTCGATCCGATCATGATCACCCGCATCACCAAGGCCGATGGCACCGTCCTGTACGAGGACATGCACCAGCAGGCCAAGGCGATGGACGAATCGGTGGCCGACACGGTCACCTCCGTCCTGCAACAAGTGATCGCCAGGGGCACGGGGACCGCCGCGCAGCTCGACCGCCCGGCCGCCGGCAAGACCGGTACGGGCGAGGACTACAAGAACGCCTGGTTCTGCGGCTACACACCGACGCTGTCCACGGCGGTGTGGGTCGGCTTCCCGCGGACCGAGGTGCAGATGACGCCGCCGACGACGAGCATCACCGTCTACGGCGGTACGTGGCCTGCGCAGATCTGGCAACGGTTCATGACCGCGGCGACCGCTGGCTCACCCGCCGTCGATTTCGTTGCGCCGACGGCCGCGACGACCACGACCGCGCCCTCGGTCCCCGCGACGACCGTGGCGACACAGCAGGCTGCGGCGGAACCCAGTGTCGGCGTGCCGTCGGTCGTCGGACTGTCCGCCGACGATGCCGCCAGCCGGCTCTCGCAAGGGGGTTTCGTCGTCGAGCGAGTCGATCAGGGCCAGGCGGGAACCGCAGGCACGGTGAAGTCCCAGTCGCCGAGCCCCGGGGCGGTAGCGCCCTCGGGGTCGACTGTCACGATCGTGGTGGCACCGAAGTGAGCGAGACGTGCGTGATCGTGCCACCACCGCAGCCGAGCGACCGCCAGGGGAGCCGGCTGCGCTGGGGTCTGGGGGCGCAGCCCCCAGGGAGACGTGGTGGCACCGAAGTGAGCGAGCGCAGCCACCAACGTGATGGAGCGGAGCGACCGACCGTGTCACCACCGCAGCCGAGCGACCGCACGGGAGCCGGCTGCGCTGGGGTCTGGGGGCGCAGCCCCCAGGGAGACGTGGTGGCACCGAAGTGAGCGAGACGTCGTTCTTGCATGCGCGTTCGGCCCGGATCGCGATCGGGGTTCTCATCGGCGTGCTGGCGGTGATGTGGCTCTACGTTCTGTTCATCGCGAAGCCGGTTACGCCGGACCTGCTCAGCGACCGTTCGTTCCCGAACGCGGCCGAGCCGATCTGCGCGGCCACGCTGACCGCCATGACCAATGCCGGTCTCGTGAATCAGCGCGCCTCGTCACCCCAGGATCGAGGCAACCTCGCCGATCGCGCCGACGCGCAGCTGACGAGCATGGTGGCCCAGATGCGGGCCAAGGTCCCGGCAACCGGTGAGGCCCATGACGCCGCGTCCAAGTGGCTCGACGACTGGGATCAGTGGCTACGCGATCGGGCTGCGTGGACGGCGAGGCTCCGGAACGGCGAGGACGCGCAGTTCTTCGAGAAGCAGCGCGACTCGGGGGAGCCGAACAGCAAGGCGCTCAACGCGTTCGCGATCACCAACGACATGGGTTCGTGCGCCACGCCCGCAGGCGTGTGATCTCAGCGTCGACGCGACAAGTTGGGGTCACCTTGCACGAACCACCGCCATGGATGCTCGGCGCCGGCACTGAGACCGATGCGCGCCGAGTTCCCGGGATGTGCCGGCGGCGGCGCGCCGTCGTCGACGATGGTCACGCCGCGATCGCCCGCCACCAGATCTGCGCCGTCGTAGGTCCTGTCGAGACCGAAGGCCTCACACAACTTGGCGGGCCCACTGCACAGGTCTCGCTCCCGGCGCGCCGCGCGACCTCGCAACTCGTGCATGTGGTCCGTCCCCGTCAGCGGCGCGGCGGCTCGTAGCAGCACGGCGACACCGTCGCCGTCGTCGCCGCACACCGCGTTCGCGCACCAGTGCATGCCATAGGTGAAGTAGACGTACAGGCCGCCCGGCGGGCCGAACATCGTTGCGTTGCGGTTCGTCATCCCCTTGTACGCGTGACTGCCGGGATCGATCGATCCGCAGTACGCCTCGACCTCGACGATGCGCGCAGAGCGCTCATCGTGCACGAGGACCTTGTTGAGCAGATCGGGCGCGACCACGTGTGGGTCGCGCCGATAGAAGTCGCGGTCGAGAGGTTGTGGTGTCACTCGGACAATGCGGTGCGGATCGGTTCTGGCACGGGAGCCGGCATGAGCGTCCCAGTTCGGACCCCGACGTAGACGATCGTCGCCTCGAACACAGGTCGCTCGCCGACGGCGCCGCCGACGGTCACATCGAACGACGTCGTTCCCCATCGCGACACCCTCGGAACGAGCGTGAGGACGTCGCCGATACCTGCCGACCCCAACCATTCGACGGTGGCCTTCTTGACCATGAGGTCCCACCCGAACTGCTCGAAGTTGGCGTCGATCGACCGCAGCCACGAGTCGATGCAATCGTCGACGTACGCGAGGTAATGCGCGTTGAACACCACGCCCTGCATGTCGACCTCGCCGTACCGGATCCGGATGTCGTGCGTGAAGCTCATGCCACGAAGCTCGTGCCGTTCAAAGGCGACCGTCGAGCTTGTCGAGCAGCGTGCGGAACCGGTCGATCTGGATGGCGACCGCCTCGGGACCGGCGCCGCCTGGCGTCGTGCGCCGCGTCACCGCGACGCCTGGCTCGAGCAGTTCGAGCGCGTCTTCGCCGAGGTCGGGATGTGACGAGACGAGCTCGGCCAACGGCACGCGACGTTCGATCGAGTCGCGTACGAGAGCGCCGACGAGTGCGTGGGCCTCACGGAAGGGCATGCCCCGTTCGACGAGCAACTCGGCCAAGTCGGTTGCTGCCGACGTCGGCACATCGGCGCTGGCTTGCATGCGCTCGACGACGAATGTTGCGGTGCGAAGGAGCCCGGTGAGCGCCGGCAACGCGAGCCGGACAGTGTCGACCGAGTCGAACAGCGGCTCCTTGTCCTCCTGCAGATCGCGGTTGTACGCGAGCGGCAGACCCTTGAGCATCGCCAGCACGCCGGTGAGGTGACCGATGAGCCGGCCTGCCTTGCCTCGGACGAGCTCGGCGATGTCGGGGTTCTTCTTCTGAGGGAGCATCGAGCTGCCGGTCGCGTACGCGTCCGCCAGCACGACGAAGCCGAACTCCTCACTCGACCACATCGCGATCTCTTCGCCGATGCGTGACAGATGCACGCCGAGCAGCGAGAGATCGAACAGCGTCTCGGCCACGAAGTCGCGGTCGCTGACCGCGTCGAGCGAATTCTCGAAGCGGCGGGCAAAGCCGAGGTCGTCGGCGACACCGTCGGGATCGAGCGGCAAGGACGACCCGGCCAGCGCGCCGGCGCCGAGCGGCGAGACGTCGAGACGGGTCCGCGACGCGACCAGCCGGTCCACGTCGCGGGCGAGCGCCCAGCCGTGCGCGAGGAGATGGTGCGACAACAGCACCGGCTGCGCGCGCTGCATGTGCGTGTAGCCGGGGAGATACGCGGGCCCGGCTTCGGCGGCACGGTCGAGCAGGACGCGCTGGAGATCGAGGACCAGGCGACCGATCTCCGTGAGTGAGCGCTTCGTGTACAGGCGGAGCGCGGTCGCCGTCTGATCGTTTCGGCTGCGGCCGGTGTGGAGTTTGGCCCCGGTCGGGCCTGCGAGCTCGGTCACGCGGCGCTCGATCGCCGTGTGGATGTCCTCGTCGGTCCGCTCGAACGCGAACGTGCCGTCCGCCAACTCGACCGCGACCTTGTCGAGCGCGCCGAGGATGGCATCGGCTTCCTGCGGCGTCGACGATGCCTCCTCGTACGAGGCCGCGGACGTGGGCTCGTGAGCCGGCGAGATCGTCGTCTGCGAGCCGGCGGTCGAAGTGCAGGCTCTCGGAGAAGACCAGTAGCTCGGGAGCGGGCCCGTCCTCGAACCGCCCGTGCCAGAGCGTGCCGCCGCGCGGTCCCGCTGCTGCGCTCGCCTCGCTCATTTTCCGCGGGGGCTGCGCCCCCGAACCCCATCGGCGTGCGGCTCCCTGGCGGTCGCTCGCCCGCCATGCGCTCGCTGCGCTCGCTCATCAGTCCATCATGCGTCGGACGAGCCTTGCTTGGCTGCCCACGTTTCGACGCCGAGACCCCAGAGCCGCACGAACCCGGCCGAGTCCTCGTGCCGGAACGCGTCGGCTGCGTCGTAGGTCGCCAGGCCGTAGTCGTAGAGGCTGTGGTCGCTACGCCGTCCCGTGACCTGGCAGGAGCCGGGCTGCGAGATGCAGTCGCACCTCGCCCGTGACGAACCGCTGGCTCTCGTCGATGAACGCATCGAGCGCCTGGCGCAACGGCGAGAACCACAGGCCGTCGTAGACCAGCTCCGCGTACCTGATCTCGAGCCGCTGCTTCTCACGGGCGAGGTCGCGTTCGTGCGTGATCGATTCGAGATCCGCGTGCGCGGCGATCAACGCGAGGCCGGACGGACACTCGTAGGTCTCCCGGCTCTTGATACCGACGCGACGGTTCTCGACCATGTCGAGACGTCCCCAGCCGTACGAGCCGACCGTGCGGCCGACCCGTTCGATCAACTCGACCAGTCCGGGGTTCCTCACCGTCGACCGAGACGGGCACGCCTTGGTCGAAGCCGATGACGAGATCCCGTGGCTCGGTGGCTGTCTGCTTCGTCAAGGACCACACGCCCGGCGGCGGAACCCGCCACGGGATCTTCCATCTCGCCACACTCGATGGCACGACCCCAGAGGTTGTCGTCGATCGAGTACACCTTCTCCTTCGTCGCCGTGATCGGGATGCCGTGGTCGTAGGCGTACAGGATGCAGTCCTCGCGGGTCATGCCCCATGACCGGACCGGTGCGACCACGTCGAGGTCCGGCGCGAGCGCCCGCGTCGAGACCTCGAACCGGACCTGATCGTTGCCCTTGCCCGTGCATCCGTGCGCGACCGCGTCGGCACCGTGCTGCCGAGCCGCTTCGACGAGGTGCTTGACGATCAGCGGTCGCGACAGCGCGGACACCAACGGGTAGCGGCCCTCGTACAGCGCGTTCGCCTTGAGCGAAGGAACGAGGAAGTCATGGGCGAACTCGTCGCGGGCATCGTCCACGATGCACTCGACGGCGCCGGCGGCTTCGGCCCGAGTCCGGATCGTGGTCTCGTCGATCGAACCGCCGTCCTGGCCGACGTTGACCGCGAGTGCGATCACCTCGACGCCGAGGTTGTCGATCATCCATCGCACCGCGACCGACGTGTCCAGTCCTCCGCTGTAGGCCAACACGACCCGCTTGGGCATCACGCACTCCGTCCATCGTCGTTTCGGCGTGCATCACCCACACGGGATGTAGGTAACGCACGCCAGTTCGAGCAGGGGGTCACAGGCCGGCCAGTTCGCCGAGGCGTTTGGCCATCTTGGCGCCGCTCGTTCGTTCGGCGACGACGACGAGGATGGTGTCGTCGCCGGCCACGGTGCCGAGGACGCTGTTCATCCCGGCGCGGTCGATGGCCGAGCCGACGACGTGCGCGGAGCCAGGAGGGGTCCGCAACACGACGAGGTTGTGCGAGTGCGCCACCTCCACGACCCAGTCGCCCAGCACGCGCCGCAAGTGGTCCTCGGGCGTGCGCTGCTCCTTCGGGAGATCCGGGATGGCGTACACGCTCTCGCCGCCTGCCGCCCGGACCTTGATCGCGCTGATCTCCTCGAGATCACGCGACACCGTCGCCTGCGTTGCGATCACGCCATCGGCGGCGAGCAACTCGATCAGCTGGCCCTGGCTCGTCACTGCGTGCTGCTCGAGCAGCCGGGCGATGCGGTGCTGGCGTTGCTGCTTGGCGAGTCGGGGTGCGCCGTTGCTGCTCATCGCCCGTTCATCTCCACCAGCCAGGACAGCAGGCCACGGAAGCTGTGCATGCGATTGTGGGCCTGCTCGAAGATCCGGCTGCGAGGTCCGTCCACCACGGATGCGGCTGCCTCGTCGCCGCGGTGCACCGGCAGGCAATGCATGAAGATCGCCTGCGGATCGGCAGCTTCCATCACTCGATCGTCGACCTGGAAGCCTTCGAACGCCCTCGACCGTTGCTCGCCCTCGGCCTCGAAGCCCATCGACGTCCACACGTCGGTGTGCACGGCGTCGGCATCCTTCGCTGCCTCCTCGGGCATGCGTCGTGACGAACGGGACGCAACCGAGCGCAGCGAGACGATCGAGATCGACGTCAGTCGGGCCGAACCCGGGCGGACAGGCCAACCGCAGGCTCGTGCTGATCATCGCCGCGGCCGAGTGACAATGAACGTGCCGACGTTGTTGTAGTCGCCCGACGTAGCAGACGACAGCTCCGCGAGCGGCCCGAGTTGCTGGCGCATCGTGAGGAGATCGGCGAGCGCCTGACAGGGATGGGCGGCGTCGGACAGCAGGTTGACGATCGGCAACGCGTCGGGCTCTGCGAGCGCCTCGACGTCGTCATGGTCGAAGACGCGAGCGCCCATGACGGCGTGGTAGCCGGCGAGGACACTGTGCGATGTCGCTCCACGGCTCGCGTGCTCCGGAGTCGATCTCGTCGCGCTTCATCGTGACCGGGTGTCCCCCGAGCTGGACCACCGCCATCTCGCACGAATGGCGCGTGCGCAGCGACGGCTTCGCGAAGTACAGGGCAACACCCTTGCCGAGCAGCGACGTGCCCGAGATCCGGCTGCTCGGCGCGATCGAGCACGTCCGCCAGCTCGTCCGGTGACAGATCGTCGACGTCGAGGAAGTGCCTCACGGCGACGTCGCTCCCGCGGCGAGCACCTTGCCGAGGATCGCCACCGCCTCGTCGATCTCGCCGTCGGTCACCGTGAACGGCGGCGCGAAGCCGCAACGCCGTCGGCGTGACGGCATTGACCACGAGCCCGGCGGCGAGACAGTCCGGCGCGACCTGACGCGCGTCTCGTCCCTCGTCGAGTTGCGCCGCGATGAGCAGGCCCATGCCTCGCACGTCGGCGACACCGTCGAGCTCGGCGAGCGCCGCCGTGCAGGTGTTCGCCTGCATCGCGCGGACGTGCGGGCGCGTCGATGCGCTCCATCTCCGCCGAGCACCGCTCTCGCGGTTGCCGTGGCGAGCGGCTGGCCGCCGAACGTCGTCGCATGGTCACCGGGCTCGAAGGCCCCGGCCACATCGGCACGAGCCCAGCACGCGCCGATCGGCAGACCGTTGCCCAGCGCCTTGGCCATCGTCACGACGTCCGGCTGTAGGTCGTAGTGCTGGAAGCCGAACCAGCGGCCGGTACGCCCGAGTCCCGGTCTGGACCTCGTCGAGCATGAACAGGATGCCGCGCTCGTCGCACACCCGCCGGACGGCGTGGAGGTAGTCCTGCGACGCGGGATTGACGCCGCCTTCGCCCTGCACTGGTTCGAGCAACACGGCAGCGACGGACGGGTCGAGCGCGGCCTCGAGGGCGTCCACGTCGTCCCAGGCGACATGGCGGAAGCCCTCGGGCAGCGGTTGGAACGGCTCGTGCTTCTGCGGCTGACCGGTCGCGTGCAGCGTCGCCAGGGTGCGGCCGTGGAACGATCCATACGCACTGACGACGACGTGGCGGCCGCGTCCTCCGAACTTGCGAGCGAGCTTGATGGCACACTCGTTCGCTTCCGCGCCGGAGTTGCAGAAGAAGACGAGTCCGTCGCCGGCATCGATCAGGCGGTTGAGTGTGGCGGCGACGTCCTCGCCTGGCTCGGTGGCGAACAGGTTGGAAACGTGCAGCAACGTCCGAGCCTGCTCGTCGATGGCGTCGGCGATCACGGGGTTCGCGTGTCCGAGGGAGGTCACGGCGAGACCGCAGAGAAAGTCGAGATACTCGTTGCCGTCCGAGTCCCACAACCGTGTGCCCTCGCCGCGCACGAACGTGACGGGCTGCGGCGGGTATGTCGGCATGAGATGTGAGCTCACGCCGCGACTCCTCGATGATCATGGTGCCGATCCCTTCGTCCGTGAAAAGCTCGAGCAGCAGCACGTGCGGAAGGCGACCGTCGACGATGTGCGCGGACCGCACACCGTGCTCGACCGCGTGCACGCATGCGGCGATCTTCGGGATCATGCCCCCGGTGAGCGAGCCGCTGTCGATCAACGCCTGCAGCTCCTTCGGCGAGACGCGGCTGATCAACGACGACGGATCGCCGGCGTCGTGGAGCAGTCCCTCCACATCGGTCAAGTAGACGATCTTCTCCGCGTTGACTGCCTCCGCGATCGCTCCCGCGACCGTGTCGGCGTTGATGTTGTACGCCTGTCCGGCCTCGTCCGATCCGATGGTCGACACGACGGGGATGAGCTCCTCGGCGAGAAGGCGGTGCAGGATCGCGGGATTCACCGCGTCGACGTCGCCGACGAAACCGAGCTCGGGATCACGGGCGATGGCGAGGATGAGCCCCCCGTCCTCACCGCTGAGACCGACTGCGAGCGGGCCGTGCACGTTGACCGCCGAGACGATGTCGCGGTTGATCTTGCCGACGAGCACCATGCGCGCCACGTCCAAGCTGTCGGCGTTGGTCACTCGCAGCCCGTCGCGGAACTCGGGCACCATGCCCAACCGGTCCATGAGCGCGCTGATCTGAGGTCCCCCGCCATGGACGACGACGGGGCGCAGCCCGACGGCGCGCATCAACACGACGTCCTGTGCGAACTGACGGGCGAGGTTGTCGTCGGTCATGGCGTTGCCGCCGAGCTTCACGACGACGGTCGCACCCCTGAAGCGCTGGATGTACGGCAGCGCCTCGACCAGGATCTCGGCGCGCGCCGCAGCGTCGAACTCGGACACGTCGATCACGAGGTCCTCATGTTCTCGTCGATGTACGCGTGGCTGAGGTCGTTGGTGTGCACGTGGTACCGGTGCGTGCCGACGCCGAGCTTGCACGTGAGCGTGAACTCGGGGCGAGCCGCAATCGGCGACGCGTCGGCGCCAGTCGGCGAAAGCCCCTTCGACACGACCACGTCGTCGTACGCGATCGTCACCCGGTCGGTGTCGATCGTGACGTCAGCGACGCCGAGCTCGGAAAGCACGCGCCCCCAGTAGGGATCCGAGCCGTAGAAGCTGGACTTCACGAGAAGACTCGCGGCCAGCTTGCGCGCCGCGCGTTCCGCCTCGTCGACGGTTCTGGCCTCGTCGACCACGATCGTCACGACCTTGCTGTGTCCTTCGGCGTCGCGCACCATCTGCATCGCGAGTGACTGGCACGCCTCCTCGAGCGCGGCAGCGAACGCACCGTGGTCGGGCGCGCCGGCGACCCCGCTGGCGAGGAGCAAGACGGTGTCGTTGGTGCTCGTGCAACCGTCCACGACGATGCGATTGAACGAGTTGGCCACGGCCTCGCCGAGCATCTCCTGGAGCGCAGCAGGTTCGAGCGCGGCGTCGGTGGTGAGCACGGCGAGCATCGTCGCCATGTTCGGGCGCGAGCATCGCCGCGCCCTTGGCCATGCCTCCGATGATCCAGCCCGTCGCCGCGGATCACGACGTGCTTCGGCACGGTGTCGGTCGTCATGATGGCGCGGGCGGCGGCCTGACCGGCGCGTTCGTCGCCCATGCGTGCCTGCGCGAGGTCGGGGATGCCTCGTCGTAACGGCGCGACGTCGAGCGGGATGCCGATCAACCCGGTCGAGCACACCAGGACCTCGTCCGGCGGCGCACCCGAGCTCCTTGGCCGTGAGGGCGCACATCTCCTGCGCGACTTCCACGTCGTCGCCCGTGGCGCAGTTCGCGTTGCCACTGTTGAGGACGACCGCGCTGGCGTGGCCGCTGGTCGCTCGCAGATGCTCGCGTGAGACGCGCACTGGTCCTGCACACGCGAGGTTCTGGGTGAACACCCCGGAGGCGGGGACCGGTTGACCGTCGGAAGTGGCGACGAGCGACAGGTCGGGATCACCGGAGTCCTTGATCCCACAATGCAGTCCGGCGGCGACGAATCCCGCTGGTGCGGTGACGCTCATGGATACATGCCCACCGCGGACAGGCCGGCGGTCTCCGGCAGGCCGAGGGCGAGGTTGGCGCACTGCACCGCTTGGCCGCTGGCGCCCTTGACGAGGTTGTCGATCGCGCACAGCGAGACGACCCAGCCCGTGCGGTCGTCGGCTCGGGCAGTGAGGTGCGCGGTGTTCGAACCCAGCGTCGCCTTCGTCGAAGGCGGGTTCTCGCTCACGACGACGAACGGTTCGTGGTCGTACGCGGCGTGCAACACGTCGAGGACCTGGTCCGTGGTGACCGCGTGTGTCGGGACGGGCGTAACAGGTGGCGAGGATCCCCCGGTTCATCGGCGCGAGATGCGGCGTGAAGAGCACCTGCGCATCGAGGCTCTGTTCGATCTCCGCCGTGTGACGGTGGTCGAGCAGTCCGTACGCGACGAAGTCCTCGTCCGTCCCGCAGAACGGGTACTTGTCCCGGCCCGGCGCCGGAGACCCCGCTGGCGGCGTCGACGATGATGCCCTGCGTCTCGACGATGCCGGCGCGGAGCAACGGCGCGAGCGCCAAGGTGGCCGCAGTGGGATAGCAACCGGGCGCGGCCACGAGGCTTGCGGCGCGCGATCGAGTCACGATGCAGCTCGGGCAGGCCGTACACGAAGTCCGCCAGCAGATCGGGCGCCTGGTGCTCCTCGCCGTACCACTGCGCGTACACCGCCGGGTCGCTGAGGCGGAAGTCAGCGGCGAGATCGACGACGTGCTTGACGAGCGTGCGGAGCTCGGGCATCGAGTGCTTGGGACGCGCCGTGGGGCAACCCGCAGAACACGACGTCGAGTCCGTCGGCGGAGCCGGGTGCATAGGGCTCGAACACCAGGGAGGGATAGGCGGCCGCCAAGCTCGGATACAGGTCGGCGACCCTCGTTCCCGCCCGAGTGTCACCCGTGGCCAGCTCGACGGTCAGGTCCGGATGTCCGGCGCACAAGCGCAGCAGCTCCGCCCCCGTGAACCCCGACGCTCCGACGATCCCGACGCTGACCACCTGCGGAGTCTAGCGCGGAATGTGCATGATCATGCAAGTGATTGAATGCTCATGCGGGAGCGCTCTGTGTCGACTCACCCACCGTTTCGGTCGCTCAGTCGACACAGAGTTCCCGGCGACGACGTCTGTGTCGGCTCACCCACCTGTTTCGGTGGCTGAGTCGACAATGTGCGGAACGACGTGGCAGCCGAGCGAAATGAGGCCGGCGTCGGTCCCGCCAGGGACCAGCCGGCACTCGGCGGAGACAGCGAGCGCAGCGAGCGCTCGGAGCCGAGCAGAATTACGGTTCGACGCCGAACTCGTGGATGGCCTCGATGAGGTCGCCGGTGTGGACCGACGCTCCGCTGCGGACGAGCTGGCGGACGAGGGCGGCCATGCCGACACAGGCGACCGCGCAACCCGCCAGCAGTCCCAGCTCCACGCGCAGGTACAGATCGTTGCCGAGGGCGGTCACGATCACGAAGGTGATCACGGCGACGAGCCAGCACAAGGCCATCCGCGTGTGGCCGCCGAGGGCGATCACGGCCTGGGCCATCGCCTGGGCGAGCATGAACAGCACGCTGCCCGCCGCCAGCAGGCCGACCGTGCGGTGACCCAGCGTGAAGCCCGGCCCGTACAGCAGGCGAATGGCCCACGGTCCGATGACGAAGGCGGCCACGACGGCGACCGCACCGACGCCCGCCACGACCCCGACCAGCTTGCGGAACCCGCTGCGGAACTCGTCGAACTTCCCTGCGCTGGCGAGGGCCGACAGCTTGGGCAGCAGCGCGGCCTGCACGGCCTGGAACAAGAAGAGCGGGATGCGGGCGATGATCACCGCGGTGAAGAACTGCGAGACCAGTTCCTTCTGGTCCTCACCGGCGAGGATCTGTACGGCGATGGGCCCGCCGTTGACGAGCAGCATGGCGAGTACCGACCCGACCAGCAACGCCCCCAGCGCGGTCGACAGCTCGGACCACGGTGCGTCCGGACCCTCGGTCACCATCCCGTGCTGGCCGCGCAGCGAGAAGAGCACAGCGCAGACCGGCGCGATCCCGAGCGCGAGGCCGTACCAGCCCGCGTAGCCAACGGCCGCCAGCGCCAGCACCACGCAGATGACGAAGCGCACGAGGGCCTCGCCGCCCACCACGATCGAGTAGGGCCGGAACCGTCCCAGGCCGGAGTACGTGCCTCGAGCCAAGTACTCGACGCAATAGCCGAGCATCCCGAGAAGGAGTCCGACGAACAGCAGCCAGTCCCCCGAGAAGAGGTTGCTGACCAGCCACGGGCTCACCAACAACATCCCGACGAGCAGCAGCAGCGCGATCACGGCCCCGAACAGAGCCGCCCGCCGGATCACCGGACCGGTGCCGACCCCCCGAGCGCGGCGGGCTGCCAACGCGCGGCCGACCTCCTGCTCGACCGGCAGGAAGAAACCGGGGCCGACGACGAACACCATGGCCCACAGCACCGAAAGCGGCGCGTACGTCGGTCGCGCCGAGCGCACGCGCCGCGACGACGGTGAACCCGTACGACGTGACTCCCGCGACGGCGAGCCCGATGCCGACCTCGATCGTTCCTTCCGGCAAGGGGTTCGACCCGCGGGCGCGGTCCAGGATGGGGCGGCTCAGTGATCCTCCCGTTCGAGGCGAGACAGTCTCGCCAAGCTAGTTCCCGTCAGCCCCGCAGGGACGCACCCGTGGACGTGACCACTTCGTCGATGCAACGCCGGCGAACCTCGGCGACCTCGCCGTCGGTCAGGGTGCGGTCGGCGGCCTGGAGGCGAAGCCGGTAGGCCAGGCTCCGGGTCCCGGGGCGCAGGCCGGCCCCTCGGTAGACGTCGAAGAGCTCGAGCCGAACCAGCAGGTCGCCGCCCGCTCGCCGCAAGGCGCTCTCCACGTCGGCCGCGGGAACCGGGTCGGGCGTCTCGACGGCGAGGTCGATGTCACTGGACGGAAACCGGCTGACCGGCCGGTATCGCCGTTCGCCGTGTGGGAGGTCGAACAGCCGGCCGAGGTCGATCTCGACCCACGCCACTCGTTCGGTGATGCCGTGGTCGGCGAGTACCGCGGGATCGATCTCGCCGACGACGCCGATGCGTTCTCCTGCGACGATCACCGCAGCGGCGCGCGTGGCGTGCAGCCCGGGCAACACGTCCGCGACGAGCGACCGGTCGGTGACCGCGAGCGCGCTCGCGAGCGCCTCCCATGCCTCGACCGCCGCCGACGCTTCCGACCCGGCGACGGCGACGGCCAGGTTCTCGTGCTCATCCGGCAGCGGCTGCGGTTCGGCTCGGGCGCCGGAACACATGACCGATCTCGAACAGCGCGACGCCGGTGTTCCGGTGCGACTCGTTGTAGGAGATCGTCCTCAGCAGTCCCGGCAACAGCGATGTTCGCAGCACGGACTCGTCGGCGATCAGCGGGTTGGTGATCGTGATTGGTTCGTCGGCAAGGCCCGATCGGGTGACGTCGTCCGGGGCCAGGAACGGCATCGGCATCGCTTCCGCGTACCCGAGGCCGACGAGCACGTCGCGCGCGAGCCGGCGTTCGGCCTGCCGCTCGCTCAGCGCGCCGTAATGGACGGCGGGCGGCACGATCGCGCCGATGCGCTCGTAGCCGTACATCCTGCCGACCTCTTCGATGACGTCGATCTCGGACGACGAGTCGAGGCGCCACGACGGGATGGTGACGTCTTGGTCGTCGCCCACCGGGGTCGACGCGAACCCGATGGGGTCGAGGAGGTCTCGGATCTCCTCCCCCGTGAGCTCGGTTCCGAGGATGCCGTTGACGCGCGCCGTCCGCACACGGACGGCCGGCGGCTCGGGCAGGTTGCCGCGCTCGTCGACGATGCCGTCGGCGACCGTCGACACCGCGCCACCCAGCAGCTCGACGAAGCGGCTCTGCGCGAGATCGATGACGTACGGGTCGCAGCCCTTCTCGAAACGAGCCGAGGCTTCACTGCGGATCCCGAGCCGGCGCGATCCCTTCGCGATCGTCATCGGGTCGAACCACGCCATCTCGACCAGCACGTCGGCGGTGGTCTCCGAGATCTCCGAGTCGGCGCCGCCCATGATCCCGGCGATGCCACTCGGGCGGTCGTTCGCGTCGCAGATGAGCAGGTCCTCGGACGTCAGCTTCCGTTCGACACCGTCGAGCGTGGTCAGCTGCTCGCCGTCGTTGGCGCGTCGCACCCGCAGGCCTCCGCCGCCGACCAACGACAGATCGTACGGATGCGACGGTTGACCGAGCTCGAGCATCACGTAGTTCGACACGTCGACGACGTTGTTGATGGGGCGCATGCCGAGCAGGGTCAAACGCGTGGCGATCTTCGTGTCCGACGCCCCGACCGTGACGCCCTGCAGGACGCGCGCGGTGAACCGTCCGCACCCGTCCTTGTCGACGACTTCGACGGTGACGAGTGACGGAAACGGGCGACCCCGAGGCCACCCGTGTGATGTCCGGCGTCGGGAACGGCGAACGGGACGCCGAAGTGCGCGGCCAGATCGCGAGCGACACCGGCCACCGACATCGCGTCGGGCCGGTTGGGGTTGATCTCGAGGTCGTAGAGGACGTCGGGCTCGATCCCGAGCGCGTCGCGCAAGGGCGTTCCGGGCTCGTGGCCGTCACCGAGGACGAGAATTCCCATGGCGTCGCCTGGAAGGCCGAGCTCCGGCGGCGAACACAACATGCCGTTGGACCATTCGCCGCGCAGCTTGCGGCGGCTGATCTCCATGCCGTCGCGCATCGTCGTCCCGAGCGTGGCGAGCGGCACGAGATCGCCCTCGCTCATGTTGAACGCGCCGCAGCAGATCTGGAGGGGCTCGCCGTCACCGGCGTCCACGTCGACGAGCTGGATGCGATCCGCGTCGGGATGCGCGCGCAGCCGGAGCACTCGCGCGACGACGATGCCGTCGAAGCCCTCGCCGATGCGGGTCATCTCCTCGACCGGCGTGCCGAGCGCGCCGAGCGCGTGCGCGATGTCGTCCGGATCGGCGTCGAGCGGCGCGAACTCGCGCAGCCAGGACAGGAGGACTTTCATACGACGTGTCCCAGAAGCGATCGCGCTACGTCGCCGTCGCGCCCGCCAGGGCGCAGGCGACAGTGAGCGGAGCACCTTGGTGCGGAGCGAACCATCAGAACTGTTCCAGGAAGCGGATGTCGTTCGAGAACAGGTCCCGCAGGTCGTCGACGCCGTGCTTCTCCTTGGCGAAGCGGTCGATGCCGAAGCCGAATGCGAAGCCCTGCCACTCCTCCGGGTCGAGTCCGCAGGCGGTGAGCACGTTCGGGTGGACCATCCCGCATCCACCGAGCTCCATGTACGAGCCGTCGGGCCGCAAGATGTCGAACTCGGCGGACGGTTCGGTGAACGGGAAGTAGGCGGGACGCAGGCGCGAAGCGAAGTCACCGCCGAAGAACGCCTTGCTGAACGCGTCGATCGTTCCCGCGAGGTGGGCGAACGTGATGCCCTTGTCGATGACGAGCCCTTCGATCTGATGGAACACCGGCATGTGAGTGGCATCGGCGGTGTCCTGCCGGAAGACGCGCCCGGGCATGACCATGTAGATCGGTGGCGGCTAGCTCTTGCATCACGCGGATCTGCACGGGCGACGTGTGGGTGCGCAACAACGTCGACCCGGGCTCGCCGTAGTCGAGGTACAGCGTGTCGTACATGTCCCGCGCCGGATGGTCCGGCGGGAAGTTGAGCGCGCCGAAGTTGTGCCAGTCGTCCTCCGCCTCGGGTCCTTCGGCCACTTGGAAGCCGAGGCCGATGAACACGTTCTCGAGCCGCTCCCACGCCTGTGTCACGACATGCTTGTGGCCGTAGCGCCGCCCCCGATGTGTGAACTCCGTCAGGTCGAGGCGTTCGACCTCGAGCTGCTCGGCGCGCGCCTGCGCTTCGAGCTGCGTGCGCTTCGCATCGAGCGCCGACTGCAACGCCGTGCGCGCGTCGTTGAGAGCCCGACCGATTTCCTTGCGCTCGTCGGGCGCGAGCGTGCCGAGCTGCTGTCGCTGCTGCGCCACCGCGCCTCGCTTGCCGAGCAGCTCGATGTCGACTTCGTGCAGCTCGTCGAGCGTGTCGACGGTGGCGATCCGGGCTGTTCCGTCCGCGGCGATCCGGGCGATGTCGTCGGTCATGTGGCTGAAAACCCTGCCGTCATGCCGGTTCCGCAGGCAATTCAGTTCGCGGGCGCGGCGTGCCGGCGCTGGCGTGCGGCCTCGAAGCAGATGACCGCGCCCGTCACTCCGACGTTGAGCGACTCCGCGCGTCCGTGCATGGGTACGTGCGTCCAGCTGTCGAGCACCGGTTCGAGTGCATCGGGGACACCGTGTGATTCGCTGCCGAGTACGAGCGCGAGTGGGCCGGTGAGGTCGGTGCGGTCATAGGGGTCACCGCGGAGCACCCCCGCCGCGAGTCGCCGACCGCCGCCTTCTCCGATCGCTTCCAGCAGTTGCACTGATCGGGCTCCGCTCGTCACCGGAACGTGCATGATCGAACCCGCCGACGCCCGCACGCACTTCGGCGCGAACGGGTCCACGGCTTCGTCGCAGAAGAGTACTGCGCCCACTCCGGCGGCCTCGGCGATCCGGACCAGGGTGCCGGCATTGCCGGGATCGCTGACACCGGCAAGGACCACCACCATGCCCCCGTCGCCCATGGTGCGATCGACGACGCCGGCATCATCGTCCGGCATGGGCGCGATCGCCACGACGGGCTGTGGCGTGACCGTGTCGGTGATCTTGGCCAGCACTCCTGGCTCGAGCTCGTGCACCGGTACGGAACAACCGTCGGGGTCGATGTCGTGTGCGCCCCGCTCCACGAAGATCGCCTCGAGGGCATGGCCGTGTTCGAGCGCGTCGCGTACGAGGTGCCGCCCTTCGAGCACGAATGCCCGCTCGTCCCACCTGTCGCGCCGGCGGCGCACCAGCTGCCGTAGCCGCTGGACCTTCGGGTTCCGAGCGGAAAGGGTCAGGCCTTGACCTTGGCGACCAAACCTGCGAACGCGCCCGGGTCGGTCACGGCGAGGTCAGCGAGGATCTTGCGGTCGACTTCGATGCCCGCCTCTCGCAGACCGGCGATGAACCGGCTGTAGCTGATGTCGTTCTGACGGCACGCCGCGTTGATGCGCTGGATCCACAGCTTGCGGAACTCACCCTTGCGCGCCCGCCGGTCGCGGAACGCGTACTGCAGCGAGTGCATGACCTGCTCGTTGGCCGCTCGGTACGACCGGCTCTTGTTGCCGTAGTACCCCTTGGCCCGCTCGAGGGTGGCGCGTCGATGTTTCTTGCTGTGGACGGCGGCCTTGACCCTGGCCATTGTTCACCTCTCCTTGTTCGTACTCGGCCCGGAACAGCGCTCAAAGACCGAGCAGTCGCTCCATGCGGTCGCGGTCGCCGCCGGTGATCTGCGCCTCGCGCTTGAGCCGCCGCTTGCGAGCCGGCGACTTCTTTTCGAGGATGTGATTGCGAAACGCCTTCCGGCGGACCAGCTTTCCGGAGCTGGTGAGCTTGAATCGCTTGGCCGCACCCTTGTGCGTCTTCATCTTGGGCATGTCGTCTCCGTGTATCGCTACTCAGGGGGTGCGGGTGCAGAGGCGCCGTTGCCGCTCAGCTCGCCTTCGCCTTCTGCCTTGCGTTGCGCGTCCCACGCAGCCTTCGCCTTCTTGTCGGGTGCGAGCACCATCGTCATGTTGCGACCGTCGAGCTTGGGCACGACTTCGACGCGAGCGAGGTGCGTCACCCGCTCGGCGACATGGTCGAGGATCCGTCGACCGAGCTCGGGATGCTGCGTCTCGCGCCCTCGGAACATGATCGTGACCTTGACCTTGTGTCCGTCGCCGAGGAACTTCTCGACCTTGCGGGTCTTCGTGTCGAAGTCGCCGGTGCCGATCTTCGGTCGGTACTTCATCTCCTTGATCGAAACGTTGGTGCTCTTGCGGCGAGAGTCGCGTTGGCGCTGCGACTCCTCGTACTTCCACTTGCCGTAATCCATGATCCGGCAGACCGGGGGATTCGCCTGTGCGGCGACCTCGACGAGATCGAGGTCTTGTTCACGAGCAATGGCGAGTGCCTCTGGCAGCGGCTTGATCCCGATCTGGGCGCCGTCTGGTCCGACGAGTCGTACCTCGCGAGCCCGGATGCGGTCGTTGATCCGGGGCTCGTTGGTGGCAGGCGGCGCTGCTATCTCGGATCCATCTTCATGTGGGGCGTTGGTCCTCCCTGACGCTCGGTTCCTGGGGTCCGAAACGAACGAAGGGCGAGCGCCGGATGAGCCGACACCCGCCCGTTTGCCTCGAATCCGCTTGCGGCTTCGACGAGGCGCTCAGGGTGGTCATCGACCCGGGCGCACCGAACTTCGTCCTGTGGCCGGGTGGGGAACGCCGCCGAACAGGCAAAGACGATCCCGCTTCCCGTTTTCGGTTGTCCGCGTAGGGTACCAGTCGGTCTCACCCGAACAAGACCTTGGAGCACGGATGAGCTTGTGGACGCCTGGTGGCGAACATCCCGTTGACCGCGAACCGGCGTCGACCGAGGGCGAGCCCGCCGACGAGCACGACGCAGAGGATCCGCTCGCCGGCCTCACCCCCGAAGAGCGCGAGCGCGCGATGGCCATGGCGGCGGAGATGGACGACGTGCGCCGCCAGCTCGCGTCGGCGCCGGCCGCGGTCGTCGTCGCGAACCACGTCATGGGGCTGTACGAGCTCGCCGCGATCCACCTGTCGGCCGATCCGCCGAACTTCACGAGTCACAGCTCGCCATCGACGCGATGGGCGTGATCGTCGAGGGACTGCGCGGACGTCTCGGCGAGAACGAGGCGACGCTGGTCGACGCATTGGGCCAGCTCCGGCTCGCGTACGTGCAACTGCACAACGCTGCCGGCGACGAGACGAGCCCGTCACACGAGGGCTGACTTTCGCCGCGCCGTCTGCTCGCTACCTCGGCTCGATCGCCCTCGCCTCCCATCGTCCGTTCCGACCAGGGACGACTTCGAAGCTGACGACCGCGCCGACCGCGATGGTCCTCGTGCCGTCGGCGATGGCCGTGCAGTGGAAGAAGTGCTCGTCACCTGCGTCTTCACGGATCGTGCCGAAGCCTTTGGCGTCGTCGAACGACGCGACGGTGCCAGACGGCATCAGTGGACGATCTTGGCGAGAGGAAGCTCGATGATGTCGGTGGCGCCGGCGTCCTTGAGGGCCGGGATCAGCGTGTTGATCGTCGCCTTGGGCACGACCGTCTCGACCGCGAAGCCGTCCTCGCCGAACAGCTTCGAGACCGTCGGGCGACCGCATCGACGGCACGAGTGCGATCACCGCGTCGAGGTCGCGCTCGGAGACGTTCAGCTTCACCAGCACCTTGCCGCGGGCTTCGAGCGTGCCCGACAGCAGCGTGTGCACCTGCGCCATCGCGTGGGCCTTGGCCGGGTCCGTCGCGCTCACGGGATTGGCGATCAACTCGGTGTGCGAGGTGAGGATCGTGTCGATGATCTTGAGACCGGCGGCGCGCAGGGCGCGCCCGGTCTCGGTCAGATCGACGATGCAGTCGACGATGTCGGGGACCTTGGCCTCAGTGGCTCCGTAGCTGAGCCGCACGTCGGCGTCGATGCCCTTCTTCTCGAAGAACCGGCGCGTCAGCTCGGGATACTCACTGGACACGCGCACGCCCTGCGGCAGGTCGTCGACCTTCGTCGCCGGGCTGTCGGCGGCGACCGCGACGACGATGTTGACCGGGCGGGCGCTCACCTTGGAGTACTGCAGCTCGCCGAGCGAGACGACGTCGCTGCCGGTCTCCTCGATCCAGTCTCGCCCGGTGATCCCGAGATCGAAGAGCCCGTCGGCGACGTAGCGCGGGATCTCCTGCGGGCGCAGGATGCGGACCTCGTCGATCCTCGGATCGTCGATGGAAGCCTTGTACGTCGACGTCGGACGATCGTCCGACAGGAAGGTCGGCCGCTTCGAACAGCTCCAGCGTCTGCTTCTCGAGCGAGCCCTTCGGCAGCACGAGCCTCAGCATCGGGTCATTCTCCCATGCACCGGTCGCGTTTCGGCGTTCGTTTCGGCCCCGACAGGGGCCCTCACGTACGCAATTTCGAGCGGGGCGAGGAGATCGAGGTGAGCAGGCGCGCCATCTCGACCGCGGTCTGGGCAGCCTCCTCGCCGACGTTGTGTCCGCCGTCGGGCTCGGAGCGGCACAGCGCCTGATCGAGGTCCTCGGTGGTGAGGACCCCGAACACGATCGGCAACCCGGTGTCGAGCCCGACCTGTTGGATGCCGCGGGCGCACTCGCCCGCCACGAGCTCGAAGTGCGCCGTGTCGCCGCGGATGACGCAGCCGACGCAGATGACGGCGTCGACGTCGCCGGCGGCGGCGAACGCCTTCGCGGTCACGGGGAGCTCGAACGACCCGGGTACCCACACCTCGGTCACGTCGTCGTCCGCGACCTTGCAGTCGCGCAGGCCGCGCCTGCACACCGTCGAGCAGCCGCACCGTGACGTGGTCGTTGAACCGGGCGCTGACGACCGCGATGCGCAACCCGGCGCCGTCGCGCTCGGGTGCGTCGCGGCCGGCGGCCACGACGTCACGGGACATCGATCGGCTCTCCGTCCTCGTTCTCGAGGTCGAGCCCTTCGAGCAGGTGGCCCATGCGCTCGCGCTTCGTGCGCAGGTACTGCTCGTTCTGCGGGTTCGGGACGATCTCGAGCGGCACGCGCTCGACGATCTCGAGCCCGAAGCCCTCGAGGCCGCCGTACTTCGCCGGGTTGTTGGTCATCAGCCGCATCGTCGTGACGCCGAGATCGACGAGGATCTGCGCGCCGATGCCGTACTCACGGCTGTCAACGGGCAGGCCGAGCTGGAGGTTGGCGTCGACGGTGTCGTGGCCCTCGTCCTGCAGCCGGTACGCGCGGATCTTGTGGCCGATGCCGATGCCGCGACCCTCGTGGCCGCGGAGGTACACGACCACCCCGAGCTCTTCCTCGGCGACCATCTGCATCGCCGCCGCGAGCTGCGGTCCGCAGTCGCAGCGCAGCGAGCCGAAGACGTCGCCGGTGAGGCACTCGCTGTGCACTCGCACGAGCACGTTCTCCGCGCCCTGGACGTCGCCGCGCACGAACGCGATGTGCTGCTCACCGTCGAGCACCGACTCGAAGACGATGCACTCGAAGTCGCCGAACTCGGTGGGGATCGGCGCCTCGGCCAACCGGCGGACCAGCTTCTCGTGCTTGCGCCGGTAACGGATGAGGTCGGCGATGGAGATCAGCAGCAGGCCGTGCTCGTCGGCGAAGCGCTCGAGCTCGGGCGCACGGGCCATGTCCATCTTCTTCTCGTCGACGATCTCGCACAGCATGCCCGCCGGATACAGACCAGCGAGGCGGGCGAGGTCGACGGTGGCCTCGGTGTGTCCGGCGCGCTTCAACACGCCGCCTTCGCGGGCCTCGAGCGGGAGGATGTGACCGGGGCGGGCGAGGTCGTCGGGACGGGTCGCGGGATCGACGAGCGCCTTGATCGTCGCCGCGCGGTCGAAGGCCGAGATGCCCGTGCTGGTGCCGTGGCGGAAGTCGACCGACACGAGGAACGCGGTGCGCTGGCTCTCGGTGTTCTGCATGACCATCGCGTCGAGGTCGAGCTCTCGGGCGCGCTCGCTCGTGATCGGTGCGCAGATGTAGCCCGACGTGTGGTGGAGGAAGAACGCGAGCTTCTCCGGTGTCACGAACTCGGCGGCCATGATGAGGTCGCCCTCGTTCTCACGGTCCTCGTCGTCGACCACGACGACGATCTCGCCTCGCCCGATGGCGGCGACGGCGTCCTCGATACGGGCGAAGGGCATCAGCTCTGTTCCTTCCACGTGAGCAGCCGCTCGACGTACTTGGCGGTGACGTCGACCTCGAGGTTCACGAGATCGCCCGGGCCCTTGTGGCCGAGCGTCGTGACCTCGAGCGTGTGCGGGATGACCGCGACGGTGAAGCCGTCGTCGAGCACGTCGACGACGGTCAGGCTCACGCCGTCGACCGTGATCGAACCCTTCTCGACGACGTAGCGGAGCAGGTCACGATCCCGGACGTGGACGCGAAGGTCGGGCGCGGGTGCGACGATCTCGCCCACGCCGTCGACGTGGCCCTGCACGAGATGACCGCCGAGGCGGTCCTGGAGTCGCACCGGGCGTTCGAGGTTGACCGGGTCACCCACGCGGAGGGCGCCGAGCGCGGTGCGGGCGATACGACTCGTCCACGACATCGGCGCGCCACCAGTCGGCTTGTCGCACGCCATGTCGCCGTCGTCGCTTCCCCAGTCGACGACGGTCAGGCAACAGCCGTTGACCGCGATCGACGCGCCCAACTGCACGTCGTCGAGCACGAGCGAGGCGTTGATCCGCAGCGTGCGGCCTTCGCGTGCGGCGACGCTGCCGAGCTCTTCGACTATGCCCGTGAACATGGCTCCAACTCGATTCGGAGGTCGTCGCCCAGGCGATCGACGGACCTGATGCGTCCGCGCCAGATGTCGTCGATGGTCGGTGCGCCGGCGCCGTGCATCAGCGGACGTGCGTCGTCGCCACCGAACAGCGTGGGCGCGAGGTAGAGCACGTAGCGATCGACGAGACCGTCGCCGGTGGAACTCACCCGCGACGGTCGCGCCGCCCTCGACCATCGCCTGGACGACCCCGCGCCGGCCGAGCTCGTCGAGCACGTCCTCGAGCGGACCGTCGAGCTCGAGGCACGGATGCACGCGCGCCGGGGCGGCGCCGTGCCGAGCACGACCCGCAACGGATCGTCGCCCTCGACGTCGCGCACCGTGAGCGCGGGATCATCCGCCCGGACAGTGCCGGCGCCGACGATGACGGCGTCGCTCTCGGCCCGCAACCGGTGGGCATCGGCCCGCGCTTCGGGTCCGGTGATCCACCGGCTGGTGCCGTCGGGCGCCGCGGTGCGGCCGTCGAGCGAGGCGGCGAGCTTCAGCACGACCCACGGCCGGCCAGTCGTACGGTGCTTGACGTACGGCGCCAGCTGACCGCGGACGGCGCTGCGCCGACGCCGACGTCCACCGTCGATGCCGGCTGCCCGCAAGCGGGTCGATGCCCTCGCCGGCCACGTGCCGATCGGGATCGTCGATGCCGATCACGACCCGGGTGATGCCCGCTCGGACGATCGCGTCGGTGCACGGCCCGGTGCGGCCCTGATGGCAGCACGGCTCGAGGGTCGAGTACAGCGTGGCGCCCGCGGTGTCGCCGGATCGCCCGCGGCGTCGAGGGCCACGATCTCCGCATGGCGGCCGCCGGGCGGTTCGGTCGCGCCGGTGAACGAAGCGCCGTCGGGCGTGACGAGCACCGCGCCGACCCACGGATTCGGCGAGGTGCGAGCACGGACCGCGGCGGCCGCGGCCACTGCCTCCGCCATCCTCGCCTCGTCCTGCTCGGTCACGCTCGTCTTCCCAACGGACGCGCGCGCCGAAGCACACGCGTCCCTCGCTCCCATCCGGACTCACGGCCCGCATCGCTGCGGACCGAACACCGTCGGCCCCGGGGTTCCACCGGGTCGGCCCCACGCCACCGGGCGAGGGGTTCGCGGGCTCTGACCGCCGGTTCGGACTCTCACCAACAACTGCATCCCGCGAGGGAGTGCGTGCCGAGAAGTGTAGAACCCGTTCTAGTCCGCTCCCCAATGTTGGTGCGATTGTGGGGCTGGCGCCCCACAATCGACCCGAAGTTCGCTCGGCTAGTGCGGGCGTCCGCCGGACAGCAGGTCGAGGGCATGGGGGACCACGTCGAGGACGGCGGCCAGGGTCTCGACCGCCCCCGCCGACGACCCCGGCGTGTTGACGATCAGGGCCTGGTCGCGAGTGCCGGCGACGGCACGGGAGAGGCGGCCGAGCGGGCTGATCAGGCGCATCGCCTCCGCGAGGCCGGGGGCCTCACGGTCGATCACCGTCCTCGTGCCCTCCGGCGTCAGGTCGCGGGGACCGAACCCCGTTCCTCCGGTCGTGACCACGAGTCCGGCGAAGCCGTCGCAGAGCTCGGTCGAGCGCGACGGCCGACGGACTCGATCCCGTCGCCCACGACCCGCCGCTCGGCCACCGTGAAGCCGGCCTCGGTCAGTGCCTCCACCAGCGCGTCACCGGACTTGTCCTCCCGCGTCCCGGCGACGACGCCGTCGGAGACGGTGAGGACCTTGGCGAGGAGCTCCGGCACGAGCGGCAAGCTACCCAGACGCGCGCAGCCGGAGGACGAACATGCCGTCGGTGCCCGGCGTCCTGAGGGAGGACGAGCGCGCCTCTCCCCCACGGCCGCCATGGTCGTTCGGGTGGCGGGAGGGGCACGAGGTCCGGATGCGCTTCGCCGAGGTGCTCGTCGATACCGAGCGTCTCGCGCTCGGTGAGCGTGCACACGCTGTAGACGAGAACGCCGCCGGGACGCAGGAGCCCGACGGCGGCGTCGACCAGCTCGCACTGCAACGCGGCCAGGCGCTCGACGCTGTCCGACGTCGATCCGCCAGCGGGCGTCGGGACGTCGCCGAAGCGTTCCGAGCCCACTGCACGGCGCGTCGACGAGGACACGATCGAAGGTCCTCGGCGGGAACGGCGGCAGGCGTCCGTCACCGACGAGCGTCATGACCCCGGGCCGGCCGAGGCGGCGAGCGTTCTCGGCGACGAGTGCAGCGCGGCCGGCGCGCGGACGTCCATGGCGGCGACCGTCGCGCCGTGCGCTGCGATCAGCGTGGCCTTGCCTCCCGGCGCGGCACACAGATCCGCGACCAGCTCGCCCGGCTCCGCGCCGACGAGCTCGGCCACCCATTGCGACGCCGCGTCCTGGACGTAGTCGTCGTCGCGGAACCGTGGCCGCCGCTGGCTCGTTCATCGTCTCGAGTGCCGCATCGCCGTCTCGGCGACCGAGGTCGGCCGTCAGCCGCTCGACGATCCAATCCGGATAGCTCAGCCGGGTCGCGTCGTCGGGCCAGGCGACCGGCGAGTCGGCGACCCGGCGAAGCACCGCGTTGACGAGGCCGCGCACCTTGCGAGGAGCGAGCTCGACGGTCTCGCTGACCGCAGCGTGGGCGGGCACGCCAGCGAAATGCGAGCTGGTACGCGCCGAGACGAAGGACGCTGCGGACGTCCGTCCTGCACGGGACGCAGCAGAAAGCGATCGACCAGGTAGTCACACGCGCGACGCATGCGCGTCGTGCCGTAGACGAGCTCGGTGACGAATCGGCGATCGCGAGCGTCGAGCTCGCTGCGGTCGAGCTCGGCTCGGAGCGCGAGGTTGGCGTAGGCGCCCTGGTGTTCGACGCGTAGCAGCGCGTGCAGGGCAACCGAGCGTGCAGTCATGCTCCGTCACGTCCCGAGACTGTCGCCCGGCCGCCAGTGGGCGCCGTTGGCCCACGAATGCGCCGGCATGCGGGCCTTGCCCTCGGGTTGCACTTCGAGGACTTCGATCGCAGCACTCCCCGTGGGCACGACGATGCCGTTCCCCGTCGGGTGCAGCGAGGTGCGCCAGACCTTCAAGCGGTGGCCGCGGATGGGTCGTCCACGCGCCGCCGAGCCGGACGAGTCGGTGCACGTCGACCGCCGGCGAAGCCCAGTCCAGGTGCAGCTCGGTGGGATCGATCTTGCGGGCGTAGACGGGCTCGCCCACCTGCGGCTCGGGCTCCCCGAGCCCGTTGTCGAGCGCGTCGAGAACCAACCGGGTCCCGACGTCGACGAGCATGGCCCGAAGCTCGTCGGCGGTCGTGTCGATGCCGATCTCGACCTCCTCTCGCCGGTAGACCGCACCGGTGTCGAGTCCTTCCTCGACGTCCATCACGCACACACCGGTCACCTCGTCGCCGGCGAGGATCGCCCGTTCCACCGGCGCGGCCCCGCGCCATCGCGGCAGCAACGAGAAGTGGACGTTGATCATCCGAAGCTCGGCGAGGACGTGCGGCCTGATGAGCCGGCCGAAGGCGACGACGACGCCGAGCTCCGCGGGCGGGTCGAGGTCGAGCACGTCGTCGACGCGGTCCGTGACCGGGAGCCCCAGCTCGACGGCCGCGGCCTTGACCGGCGAGGGAACGAGCGCGCCTCCTCGCCCCCGTCGCTTGTCTGCAGCACTGACCACGAGCGCAACGTCGTGTCCGGTCTCGACGATCGCACGCAACGTCGGCACTGCCATCGCCGGTGTGCCGAAGTAGGCGAGCCTCAGAGGTCGTGATCCGATCGCGTCCCGGATCGGAGCCCACCGTTGAGGTTGATCTCACGCAGGGTCCGCAAGGCGTCCTTGCGAGTGTCGGGGTCGAGGCGCTCGAGCAGGAGGACGCCGTCGAGATGGTCGAGCTCGTGCTGGAACAGCCGGGCGACGATCTCGTCGGCTTCGATCGAGACCTCGTTGCCGTCGAGGTCGTACCCCGTCAGGTGCACCTCCTTCGGGTCGGACGATCTCCCACGCGAGTCCGGGGACCGACAGGCAGCCTTCCTCGTAGGTCCACTCGCCGCGGTGCTCGGACGACCACCGGGTTGACGATCGTCTTCGGCCCCTCGCCGTCGCGGAGGTCGTACACGAAGAGCCGCTTCTGCACGCCGACCTGAGGAGCGGCCAGACCGAGACCGGCGGCCTCGTTCAACGTGAGGACCATGTCGTCGGCGAGCCGTACGAGCGCGCCGTCGACGTCGTCGATGTCGGTTGCTTTCTGCTTCAGAACCGGGTCGCCGAGCAAGCGAATGCTGTAGGGCGGCATAGTGAATGAAGGCTACCGTCGCCTCTCGATGGCGGGAGCTTCCGGCGCACCGCACTACTTCGAGCCCGAGCCGGCAACGCCCTCGCGCCGGCGGCAGGTCGACCTCGTGCTGCCCGACGTCACGCTGCGGTTGAGCACCGATCGAGGCGTGTTCGCGGCCGGCGCGGTCGATCCCGGTACCAAGCGCCTGCTGCTCGACGGGCTGCCGTTGCCGGAGGGCGCGACCGACCTGCTCGATCTCGGGTGCGGCTACGGGCCGATTGCGTTGACGATGGCGAAGCGGGCATTGCGCGCCACGGTGTGGGCGGTGGACGTGAACCGCCGCGCGCTCGCGCTGTGCGCCGAGAACGCGAAGGCCAACGACGTGACGCAACGTGCGCGCCGTCGCGCCGGACGAGGTGCCGGGCGACGTGCGCTTCGACGCGATCCTGTCCAACCCTCCGATCCGGATCGGCAAGCAGGCGCTGCACGAGCATGCTCGCTGCGCTGGTTGGAACGGCTCGCTCCCGACGGCTTCGCGCTGCTCGTCGTGCAGCACCACCTGGGCTCCGATTCGCTCGCCCGGTGGCTCGACGCCAATGGGCTGGCCGACGTGCCGGCTGTCGTCACGAGCGGGCTACCGGCTGCTCGAGGTCACGCGCCCGTGAACAACTCGACAGCACCGGCCTGAAGCGCCTGCACCGCGAGTGGCGGCGACGCACCCAGGCTCGGATCGCGCTCGTACTCGAATCGGTCGAGAGCCCCTTCAACGTCGGTTCGATCGTGCGCACCGCCGCCGCGTACCGCGTCGAGCGGTTGTGGCTGTGCGGATCCACCGCGCCGCTCGACAGCGTCGAACGTCCAGAAGACGGCCATGGGAACCGAGCGGTATCTCACGGTCGACACCGTGCCCAGGACCGCGGACGCGATCGGCGGCGCGCGTGAAGAGGGCCTACGCGGTGGTCGGTGTCGAGCTCGCCGACTCGGCCCGTCCCATGCACGAGGTCGACTCTGGGCAATGCCGTGTGTCTCGTCGTCGGCCACGAAGACCGTGGCCTCGCCGCTTCGACCATCGCCGCGTGCGATGTGGTCGCGTACCTGCCGCTCGCGGGCAGGGTGGGATCGCTCAACGTCGCGACTGCAACCGCTCTCGCGCTCGTACGAAGCGCGACGACAGGAATGGACACGCACATGAGTGACATCGATGTACGAGCGATCCGAGACGAAGAGCTCAGCGACTATCTCCGTTGCCTCGGCATCGCATTCCACTTCAACGCCGAGGTGACGGAGAGCCGGCTCGAGTTCGCGCGAACGCACTACGACGACCTCTCGCGCCGGATCGGCGCGTTCGTCGCCGGTTCGCTGAGTGGCACCGCTGGGTCCTTCGCCGCGCAGCTCACGGTGCCGGGCGAGCGAACGGTGCCGTGCGCAGCGGTGACGCAGGTGACGGTGCTGCCGACGCACCGGCGCCGCGGGCTGCTCGCCGCGATGATGAAGCTGCAGTTGCAGGACGCGATCGACCGGGGTGAGCTCGCCGCCATGTTGATCGCCGCGGAATGGCCCATCTACGGGCGCTTCGGCTACGGCATGGCGACCGAGGCCTCCGCCACGATCGTCGACGCCGAGGCCGCCGTGTTCCGCGATCCCGGTCTCGAAGGATCGATCGAGCTCGTCGACGCCGCGACCCTGGCCGAGCTCGCTCCCGGGCCCTTCGACCGGCATCGCATGACGTCACCCGGCGCCATCGACCGCAGCGCGAGGTCATGGCCGGTCCACGCCGGACTCACGGCACGCGAGGGCATGGAGCCGCCGAAGAACCGCTGCCGGGTGGTCCGCCGCGATCCGACCGGAACGGTCGATGGCTACGCCGTCTACGACCCGAGCGACAGGTGGGAGCACAACCGGCCGCGCGTGCAGCTCAACGTCTCCGAGCTCATCGCCGCCACGCCGTCGGCATGGCGCGACCTGTGGCGCTACCTGTGCGCGGTCGACTGGGTGACCGAAGTGCAGGCCAGTGTTCGGGCGGTGGACGAGGACCTGCGCCCGCTGCTCGCGAACGGCCGGACGGCGCGACAAGCGGACCGCAGCGACCACATGTGGGTTCGCCTGCTGGACGTGCCCGCTGCCCTTGCCGCTCGCAGGTACGAGGTGCCGGTCGCGGTCGTCCTCGACGTCCACGATGCCTATCTCGAACGAGGCGGTCGGTTCCTCCTCGACGGTGGTCCCTCCGGTGCGGAGTGCACGCCGACCGACCGGGAGCCGGACGTGTCCGTCGGCATCGACGTGCTCGGTGCTGCCTACCTCGGCGGCGCGTCCCTCGGGGCGTACCAGCTCGCCGGACGGATCGACGAGCACACGGCCGGCGCCGTGCGCTGCCCTCGACCGCGGCCTGCGCACGTCCCGCGCCCCCTGGGCGACCACCAGCTTCTGACCCCCTCGAGCCCAACTTCGGGTCGATTGTGGGGCTATGGCCCCACAATCGCACCAACATTGGAAGTGCGGCTCAGATGCGGAGGGGGTCGACCTCGATGCGGGTGCGCGCGTGCGGGGCGCGGCGTGGCGGCGAGGGCGTCGCACAGCGTGCGGTGGTCCGGGGCGCGGAGCAGCCAGCGGCCGTCGGCCGGGCCGAGCACGTCGACGCCGAGCGGTGTCGCCGAACGACGTCGATGAACTCCGCGGCGCCCGCGCCGGAGACCGCCGCCATCGCGGTCGCCGGCGGGAACCCGAGCTCGATGCGGCGTCGTCTGTTCCGGGGCGACCAGCCGGCCCGGATCCGCGTGCAGCACGGCATCGAGCACCGGATGCTTCGGATGCCGGGTCTGGGCGACGAGCCGCCCACCGTGGGCGCGTCCGCCGAGCAGCCGGGCGGCCCGCGCGAGGAGCGCCATCGCCTGCTCGTTCGGCGCGATAGCGCGGCGACAGCAGCTCCTGATCGATGTCGAGGAACGCGACCACGCCGACGTCGCGCACCCGCCGGTGCAGCACCGCCTCGGTGCCGACGACCACGCGTTCGCGGCCGTCTTCGTCGCCGACGGGCTCGGCGAGGATGGCCTCGAGCTCCTCACGCACCCGACCCACGCCGACACGGAGGTTGCGCAGCTTCGTCGAGCCGCACGCGGTGCACACGACCGGCCGTTCGGTGCCGCAGCGCTCGCAGCGCAACACGTCGCTCGCCGGTTGCACGACCGCGGCATCGCAACGCTCGCACGTCGCGACTTGACCGCAGACCGCGCACGCCAGGAGGCGCGAGCGGCCCTTGCGGTTGAGCACGCACACGACGCGACGCGAGCCCACTCGCCGGACTGCTTGCAGCAGTCGGTCCGAGTACAGGCCCGACGCGGGGATCGTCACGCCGGCGGTCGACGACGTCGAGGATCGGCCAACCGCGCGCTCCTCGTCGCGCGACGGCTCGACGACACGGTCCGCGACCGCCAGCGCCTCGAGCGACGGGCACGGCGAGAGCAGCACGCACGGGATCCCGGCACGCCGAGCACGCTCGACCGCAACGTCACGCGCGTGCCACGTCGGCGCGCGCTCCTCCTGCAGGCCCTCGTCGTGCTCGTCGACGACCACGATCGCCTCTCGCGTCCGGCGCGGGACGCCCACACGATCGACCGCCGTCCTTCGACCACCAGCGCGCCGTCGAAGGTCGGACGGGCGACGCCGGCGGCACCCGGATCACCGTCACCCCCGGTTGCGGCTGCGCCCGCCCGACGCGAATCGATCCTTGTGCGTTCGAAGCCGTGTCGAGCAGGTGCACCAGCCGTCCGGCCCATCGCCACGACGCCCACTCGGCGAGGTCGAGGAGCTCCGACGGTCGTGCCGCCCCGCGACACCTGCGTGATCGGCTTCAGCGTCAACGCCTTCGAGCGGCGCCACATCGACAGCCGTCACCCACGCGCGTACCCGCCGGCCGTGCAACGGAGACGCGCACGATCCCCCCGACGCGCACCTGGTCCCGGAGTGTCGTCCGGGACCAGGTAGTCGAAGCTCTTGCCGTCCAGTCCCGCTACATCCGGGACGACTCGGATGATCACGCGGACCTCCCGAACCCCGGTTCGGGAGCGAAGCTCAAAGGAGAGCGCGGACTTCAGGTCGTCGACGCGGTTGGCGCTCTCCCAGGTGAACTCCTTCTCCTGGCGACCGAAGTGACCGTACGCGGCGGTCTTCTTGTAGATCGGCCGGCGCAGGTCGAGGTCACGGATGATCGCGGCCGGCCGCAGGTCGAACACCTCGCGCACGCGCCTTGGCGATCGCGTCGACCGCCACGGTCTCGGTGCCGAACGTCTCGACCATCACCGACACCGGCTGCGCGACGCCGATCGCGTACGCGACCTGGATCTCGCAGCGGGTGGCCGCACCCGACGCGACGACGTTCTTCGCGACCCAGCGGGCGGCGTACGCGGCGGAGCGGTCGACCTTCGACGGATCCTTGCCCGAGAACGCACCACCGCCGTGGCGGGCCATGCCGCCGTACGTGTCGACGATGATCTTCCGTCCCGTCAGCCCGCAGTCGGCGTGCGGACCACCGAGCTCGAACGAGTCCCCGTGGGGTTGACCCACACGTCGTAGTGGTCCTCGGCGAACTGCGGCGGAACGAGGGGATGGATCACGTGCTCGATGAGATCGGGCTTGATGAGCGTCTCGGCGTCGAGCCCCGGAGCGTGTTGCGTCGAGATGAGCACGGCGCGCAGCCGCTTCGGCTTGCCGTCCTCGTAGTCGATCGTGACCTGCGTCTTCCCGTCGGGCCGCAGGTACGGGAGGATGCCGGCCTTGCGCACCTCGCTCAGGCGGTGCGACAGGCGATGGGCGAGCCAGATCGGCATGCGGCATGAGATCGTCGGTCTCGTCGCACGCGTAGCCGAACATCATCCCCTGGTCGCCCGCGCCCTGACTGTTGAGGATGTCCTCGCCCGACGTGCCGGCACGCGTCTCGTACGCGGTGTCGACGCCTTGCGCGATGTTCGGCGACTGCGGGTCGATCGACGTCATGACGCCGCACGTGTTGCCGTCGAAGCCGAAGGACTCGCGGTCGTAGCCGATGCCGACGATCGTCTCGCGCACGATCCGCGGGATCTCGACGTAGGCGTCGGTCGTGACCTCACCGGCGACGATGGCGAGGCCGGTCGTCACCATCGTCTCGCACGCGACCCGGCCCTTCGGGTCGACGTCGAGGATGGCGTCGAGGACGGCATCCGAGATCTGGTCGGCCATCTTGTCGGGATGACCCTCGGTGACCGACTCCGAGGTGAAGGTGAATCCGTTGGTCACGGGTTGCTCCTGGTCTGCATGACGGCATCGAGGACGGCACGGGCGACTTCCCGCTTGTCGCTCAACGCCACGGTGGTTGTTGACGTGTCGGGACACGATCACGACCGCGTTCGTGTCGTGCTCGAAGCCCGCGCCGGGCGCCGAGACATCGTTGGCCACGATCGAGATCGGCACCCTTGCGGGTCAACTTGACCCGTGCGTTCCGTTCGACGTCGTTCGGTCTCCGCGGCGAAGCCGACGATCGTCTGGCCGGGGCGCTTGCGTGCGCCGAGAGCCGCGAGGATGTCGGTCGTCGGTTCGAGGACGATCTCGGGGACGCCGTCGTCCTTCTTGATCTTCTGGCCGGCCGCTTCGACACGGGCCGGAAGTCGGCGACGGCGGCAGCCATCACGACGACATCGCAACTGTCGCTGCGCGCCAGCACGGCCTGCTCCATCTCCGCCGCGGTCTGCACGTGCACGACGTCGACGCCGGCGGTGACGGGACGGTCGGTGGTGGTGACGAGCGTGACCTTCGCCCCGCGGCGCGCGGCCTCGTCGGCGATGGCGTGACCCTGCTTGCCGGACGAGCGGTTCGACAGGAACCGGACCGGGTCGATCGGTTCACGAGTGCCACCAGCCGTGACCAGAACATGGAGCCCGGCGAGGTCGGGCTCGGTGAGCACGCGCTCGACCGCGGCGACGATCGACGTCCGGCTCAGCCAATCGTCCCGCGCCCGACGTCGCCGCCGGCGAGGCGACCTTCCTCGGGGGGCACGACGTGCACGCCGCGGCCACGCAGCGTGCGAAGGTTGTCCTGCACGGCCGGGTGCTCCCACATCTCGGTGTGCATCGCGGGACACAGCACCACCGGCGCACGCGTCGCCGAGCAGCACGTTGGTGAGCAAGTCGTCGCTGATGCCGGCTGCGTACGTACCGATCAGCCGCGCCGTCGCCGGCGCGACGAGAACGAGGTCGGCCGCCTGGCCGAGGCGGGTGTGCGGGATCGGGTCGTCGTCCTCCCACAGCGAGGAATGGGCCTTCTCGGAGCCGAGCGCGTCGAAGGTGGTCCGGCCGACGAAGTGCAGCGCACCTTCGGTCAGGACCGGAATGACGTGCGCGCCCGCGTCGACGAGTCGGCGGCACACCTCGACTGCCTTGTAGGCGGCGATGCCGCCGGTGACCCCCAAGACGATCCTTCGCCCGGCGAACATCGTGGGTCCCGCCCTCCGGGGAGTCGGCTACTCCGCCGACTCGGCGCCGTCGGCCGCGACGTCCTCGTCGGCCTCGGGCGGCGGCTCGATCGGGATGATCTTGCCTGCGGCCACCTCCTCGAAGGCGATCGACAAGCGGCTTGCGGGCGACCGAGGTGACCTGCGGCGGGATGATGGCGCCGAGGCCTTCGCCGAGCTGGCCGAAGTACGAGTTGATCTGGCGGGCCCGCTTGGCCCCCAGGGTCACGAGCCGGAATTTCGAGTCGGCCGCATCGAGCAAGGTCTCGATGGCGGGGTTCATCATCGTGTCGTGGCGTCCGACGGCCATACGCGTCGTGCACCTCAGTGGTGGGGATACGGGCTGACCAGCTTACTTGTTCGCCGCGGCCGACGATCGACTCTGCGACCGACTCCGCGGACTCGTTCGTCGCGTCGATGACCAGGTCGTACACCGAACGGTCGTCGAGATCGATGCCGTAGAGGGTGCGGTAGCGGCGCCGTTCAGAGGCCTCCCGCGCCCGGTTGGCCGCGAGCGCCTGGCGGGGCTCGATCTCCTCGCGGCGCGCCACACGCTGGGCTCGGACCCGCTCGTCGCCGTCGATCCACACCCTGGTACCGGCGATGCCTTCGTTCGCGGCGATCCATGCCGCGAGGCGAGACTCGAGCACGACGTCGCCGCCGCGGGCGATCGCCGGCGAGCCGGGCATCGAGCTCGACGTCGATGTCCGGGTTCGCTTCGGCGACCGCGGAGAACGCCCGAAGGTCGAGACCACGCTCCGTCGCCATGGCCCGGAACACGGTTCCGCCATCGACGTGGGCAACGCCCAGGCGTCGGGCCAGCAGGTGAGCGACGGTGCTCGTGCCCGAGCCGGGGAGACCGGAGACCGTGACGAGCACGCGACGCGAGGTCAGTGCTGCAGGTTCAGCCGGGAAAGGCTTCGAGCAGCTTGCTGCGTTGCTGGTCGCCGAGGCCGCGCACGCGGCGAGTCTCGCTGATCCCGACTTCTTCCATCGTGCGCCGCGCCTTCACCTTGCCGACGCCGGGCAGCGACTCGAGCACCGAGAGCACCTTCATCTTCGCGACGACTTCTTGCGAGTCGGCCAGTCGGAGAAGCTCCTTGAGGTTGATCGAACCCATCTTCAGCTTTTCCTTCAGCTCGGCGCGCTCCCGGCGGGCAGCAGCCGCCTTGTCGAGCGCTGCCTGTCGCTGCTCGGGTGACAGAGTGGGGGGAAGAGGCATGCGGCGAAGCTAGCGCGGTCGCGTTTCAGGCGTCAGTCGCTCAACTCGCGCAGCAACTGCGGCCGCCGCCGCCGCCGGATCGTCGGCCTGTGTCACTGCCCTGCCGAGAATGATGAGATCGGCACCGGCCTGGAGCGCTTCGCGCGGCGTGGCCGCACGCGCTTGCTCGTGGCGCGGTGCTCCGACCGGTCGTATGCCGGGAACGGCTGCGAACAAGCGCGGGCCGTATTGCTTTGCCTCGTGCACGTCGCGCGCGGCGCACACGATGCCGTCGCAATCGCTTTCGAGTGCGGCTTGCACACGCTTGCCGAGGATGTGCGGTGGTGCCTCCGTGTCGCTCGTCAACACGGTCACCGCCAAGCGCAAGTGGCTCGGGCATGCCCGCGTCGATCGCGCCTTGCTTCAGTCCCTCGACACCGGCGCGGAGCATGCCCACGCCGCCCTGCGCGTGCAGGTTGAGATACTTCGCGCCGAGCGATGCCGATGACCCGCGACGCTTTGTTGACCGTCGTCGCGATGTCGTAGAACTTCAGGTCGCAGAACACGTCGAAGCCGAGCTCGGACAGCGACGTGACCGCGTCCGGGCCGACCGAGCTGTAGAGCTCGAGGCCGACCTTGGCCGTGCCGAACCACGGCGCGAGCTGCCGGGCGAGGCGGAGGGCGACGACGAGGTCGTCCACGTCGAGCGAGACCGCGAGCTTCGATCGCACATGATCCGGTACGTCAGGCACGGACACCTCCGATCAGCTCGGTCAGGTTGCCCACGCCGTTCGCGCGCACCAGTCCTCTAGTTCTTCCAGCACCCGCACCGGCGCACGCGGGTCGGCGAACGTCGCCGTTCCCACCTGCACCGCCGACGCGCCCGCGAGCAGCAACTCGACTGCATCGGTCCCGGTCGCGACACCGCCGACGCCGATGACCGGCAGCGCGGGAAGTGCGGCGTGGATGTCGTGCACGGCGCGCACGGCGATCGGGATGGATCGACACGCCCGCTCACTCCCCCACCGCCTGCGCCCGACCCGAGCCGGTACTGCCTGGTGGCCGGATCGATCGCCATGCCGAGCAACGTGTTCGTGACCGTGACCGCGGTCGCGCCTGCGTGCTCGCGCGCTGCGTCGCGATCGACACGACGTCCGTCACCTGTGCGGTCAGCTTCGCCCAGACCGGTCGGTCGCTGCGCGGCGACCACTGCAGCGATGGCGCGCGCCGTGTCGTCGCGATCCTGCGCGAACAGATGCGCGCCACCGTCGAGGTTCGGACAGCTCAGGTTGATCTCGATGGCGACGATGTCCTCCGGCGCGCTCGCGAGTTGCGCGTGCCGCCTTCTCGAACTCTTCGACCGTCCGTCCCCAGATGCTCGCCACGATGCGCGCCCGCGCGCGCTGCAGCCCCGGCAGGTCGCGCGCCAGCCAGCGCTTCGACGCCAGGACCTTGCAGCCCGACGCTGTTGAGCATCCCGTCGCCGGCCTCGTGCAATCGCGGCGCGGCGATTGCCCGGCCCACGGTTCCGCCGCGAGCGACTTCACGACGACCGCCCCGAGCCGCGCCAGCGGGAAGTACGCATCGAGCTCGGCGCCGTGCCCGCTCGTCCCCGACGCCGTCATGATCGGATTCGGCAACTCGAGCGTTGCCAATCGCGTTCTGGCGTCAACCAGTGCCGTATTGCGCCCTGGTTGACGCCAGAACGAACGGGACCGGCTCACAGGTCGAGCTCCAGTTGGTCGCCGGCGCCGCGGTGGTACTCCTGCAGGGACCGGACGCGCAGCTCGTGGTGAGCCCAGTCGGCGATGCCTTCCGCGGCGGCGATCCCCGCCGCGGCGGTCGTGAGGCACGGGACCGAGTGGACGGACGCGGCGCTGCGGATGTGATCGCCGTCCGCTCGTGCGCCACGGCCGCGGGGGCTGTTGATGACGAGGTCGACCTTGCCGCTCCCGATCAGGTCGACGGCGTCGACGCCCGTGCGCTCGGCTCGCCGAGCTTCGCCACCACCGTGGCAACGGGGACGCCGCCGGTCTCGAGCGCGTCAGCGGTTCCGGCCGTCGCGGCGATCGTGAACCCGAGGTCGACGAACTTCGATGCCGCCTTCACCGCGGCCGCCTTGTCGCGGTCGGCCACCGAGATGAAGACCATCCCGCTCGTCGGCAGCCGCTCGCCGGCCGCCATCTGGCTCTTCGCGAAGGCGAGCCCGAAGGTGCGGTCGATGCCCATGACCTCGCCGGTCGATCGCATCTCCGGGCCGAGCACCGAATCGGCGTCGGGGAACCGGTTGAACGGCAGCACCGCCTCCTTCACCGCCACGTGCCCCGTGACCGGGATCGCGGCAGGAGCCCCTCGTCGTCGCAGCTCGCGCGAGCGTCGCGCCGACCATCACGCGCGCCGCGACCTTCACCAATGGCACGCTCGTCGCCTTGGCCACGAACGGCACCGTCCGACTGGCACGCGGGTTGGCCTCGATGACGAACACCTGGTTGCTCTTCACGGCGTACTGCACGTTCACGAGACCGACGACGTCGAGCGCGTCGGCGATGGCGCGTGTGTGGGCCTCGAGCACCGCCACCGTCTCGTCCGACAGCGAGTACGGCGGGATGACGCACGCGCTGTCGCCGGAGTGCACGCCCGCTTCCTCGACGTGCTCCATCACGCCGCCGATGAGCACCTCGCCCGTGCGGTCGCGGATGGCGTCGACGTCGACCTCGGTGGCGTCCTCGAGGAACCGATCGATCAGCACCGGACGTTCCGCCGACAGACCCCCCTCACGGCCGAGCGAGCCGAACCCGGCGAGCTCGTTCATCGCCGATCGCAGACCTTCGTCGTCGTACACGATCTCCATGGCGCGGCCGCCGAGGACGTAGCTCGGTCGCACGAGGGCCGGATAGCCGACGCGGCGGACGATCGTCAGCGCGTCGTCGTAGTTCGTGGCGGTGCCGCCTGCGGGCTGCGGGATCTCCAGTCGAGCGCACAGCTCGTTCCAGCGGTCGCGATCCTCGGCGAGGTCGATCGACTGCGGCGGTCGTGCCGAGCACGAGCTCGGGCGGCAGCAGCGACGCGAGCTTCAACGGCGTCTGGCCGCCGAGCGACACGACGACACCGCGCAAGTCGCCCGATCGCTGCTCGCGCTCGACGACCGCGAGCACGTCCTCCTCGGTGATCGGCTCGAAGTACAACCGGTCGGAGGTGTCGTAGTCGGTCGACACCGTCTCGGGATTGCAGTTGACCATGATCGTCTCGAAGCCGGCGTCGCGCAGCGCGAACGCAGCGTGCACGCAGCAGTAGTCGAACTCGATCCCCTGCCCGATCCGGTTCGGCCCGGAGCCGAGGATGATCACCTTCGGTCGGGTCGCCGTCGCGCACCTCGTCCTCGTCCTCGTACGTCGAGTAGTGGTACGGCGTCTCGGCTGCGAACTCCGACGAACAGGTGTCGACCGTCTTGTACGTGACCCGTACGCCTTCGTGCAGACGGCGGGCCCGCACCTCGGACTCGGAGCACCGACCACAGCCACGCGAGCTGCGCGTCGCCGAAGCCGAGGCGCTTGGCGCGGCGCCAGTCGCGGCGAGTCATTCCGTCGAATCCGGTCGTCGCGAGGTGGTCGCGCTCGTCGACGATCTGCGCGATCTGGTCGAGGAACCAGGGGTCGACCTTCGTGGCCTCGTAGAGCCGTTCGATGGAGATGCCGCGCCGCAACGCGGCTTCGAGATGGAAGGGACGATCGGGCGTGGCGATCGCAGCCCGCGCGCACGAGGTCGTCGTCGTCGAGCTCAACGAGCTCTCCCTCGGCTGGATCGCAGTTGAGGCCGAATCGGCCGTGCTCGAGCGAGCGAAGAGCCTTCTGCAACGACTCCGGGAACGTGCGACCGATGGCCATGGCCTCACCGACGGACTGCATCGACGTGCCGAGCACGCCACTCGTGCCCGGGAACTTCTCGAATGCCCATCGAGGGACCTTCGTGACGACGTAGTCGATGACCGGCTCGAAGCTGGCAGGCGTCTTCTTCGTGATGTCGTTGGGGATCTCGTCGAGCGTGTAGCCGACCGCGAGGCGGGCCGCGATCTTGGCGATCGGAAACCCGGTGGCCTTCGACGCGAGCGCGCTCGACCGCGACACCCGTGGGTTCATCTCGATGATGACCATGTCGCCGTTCGTCGGATCGAGGGCGAACTGGACGTTCGACCCTCCGGTCTCGACACCGACTCGTCGGATGCAGCCGAACGCGGCGTCGCGCATCGCCTGGTACTCGACGTCGCTCAACGTCTGCGCCGGCGCCACCGTGATGGAGTCGCCCGTGTGCACGCCCATGGGATCGAGGTTCTCGATCGAGCAGATGACGACGCAGTTGTCCGCGCGGTCGCGCATGACCTCGAGCTCGTACTCCTTCCAGCCCGCGATCGATCGCTCGATCAGGATCTCGCTGATCGGGCTGGCGTCGAGGCCGGTGCGGGCGACGCGCTCGAACTGGTGCGGCGTGGATGCGATGCCGGTGCCCTTGCCGCCGAGGATGAACGCCGGACGGATGATCACCGGCAGGCCGATGCGATCGACCACCTCGCTCGCTTCTTCGAGCGTGTGCGCGATGCCGGAGGACGGCACGCTGAGGCCGATCTCCTGCATGGCGAGCTTGAACCGCTCACGGTCCTCGGCCGTCGCGATTGCCTCGGCGTTGGCGCCGATCAGCTCCGGGGTACCCGTCCCGGACGCGACGACGCCACGCTCCACGCAGTTGCATGGCGAGGTTCAGCGCGGTCTGTCCGCCGAGCGTCGGCAGTACCGCGTCGGGGCGCTCGCGTTCGATGATCTGCGTGAGGATGTCCGCGTCGAGCGGCTCGACGTAGGTCGCGTCGGCGAACTCGGGGTCGGTCATGATCGTCGCCGGGTTGGAGTTGGCGAGGATCACGCGGTAGCCCTCGGACCGCAGGACGCGGCATGCCTGCGTGCCCGAGTAGTCGAACTCACACGCCTGCCCGATCACGATCGGTCCCGATCCGATGAGGAGGATCGACTCGAGGTCGTTCCTACGAGGCATGCCGGTCCATCAACTCGTCGAATTCGTCGAAGAGGTAGCGCGCGTCGTGCGGGCCCGGGTCCGGCCTCGGGATGATGCTGGACGCTGAACGCGGGCGCATCGAGCACGCGCATGCCCTCGCACACTCCGTCGTTGAGGTTGACGTGGGTCATCTCCGCGACGCCGGCGAGCGAGTCCGCCGAGACCGCGAAGTTGTGGTTCTGGCTGGTGATCTCGACCTGGTCGGTCGCGAGGCGGCGCACCGGATGGTTGCCGCCGTGATGGCCGAAGGGCAGCTTGTGCGTCCGGGCGCCGATGGCCAGCGAGAGCAGTTGATGACCGAGGCAGATGCCGAACACCGGCACTTCGCCCACGAGACCGCTGATGGCCTCGACCGCGTACGGAACCTCCTCTGGGTCGCCCGGTCCGTTCGACAGGAACACGCCGTCAGGGTCGCGGGCGAGCACGTCGGCCGCAGGCGTCGACGCGGGCACGACTTCGACGGTGGCGATGCGTCCCAGGTGACGCAGGATCGTGTGCTTGATGCCGAAGTCGTAGGCGATCACCCGGCGAGGACCGTCGCCGAACGTGTACGGCTCCGCGGTCGTGACGGTGGTGACGAGATCGATGCCACTCGTGCCCGGCTCGGCCACCGCGGCCGCCTTCAGCACGGTCTCCTCCGCGGTGCCGAACGCGCCCGGCATCGCGCCGGCATCGCGAATGTGGCGAGTCAAGCGGCGGGTGTCGACGCCCGCGATTCCCGGGACGCCGTTCGTGCGCAGGAACGCGTCGAGGTCCTGCTCGCTGCGCCAGTTGCTCCGCCGGCGAGCGAGCTCGCGGACGATCGACGCCGCGGCAGAACGTGCGGCTGCTCTCCCGGTCGGCCTCCGTGGCGCCGTAGTTGCCGATGTGGGGATAGGTGAAGGTGATGATCTGTCCGGCGTACGACGGATCCGTGATGACCTCCTGGTAGCCGGTCAACACCGTGTTGAACACGACCTCGCCGGTGGCGACGCCGTCGGGCGGACTCGGCTCCGATCGCCTCTCCCTCGAACACGGTCCCGTCCGCGAGAACCAGTGCCGCGTCGCGTGGGCTCGTCATCGTCGTGCCTCGCCGTCGACCACCACCGGCTCGCCCCACAGGAACGTGTGCCGGACGCGTCCGGTCACTGTGCGGCCGGCGTACGGGGTGTTCCGGCTGCGGCTGGCGAGACGGGACGGGTCGACCGTCCATGTCGCCGTTGGGTCGATCACGCACAGGTTGGCTGGTGCGCCCTCCACCACCGGCCCACCGTGCGACCCGCCGATCCGAGCGATCGCCGCGGGTTTCCACGAGAGCGCCGCGAGCACCGCGGGGAGCGCGAGATCGAGCTCGGTGATCGCGAGCGACAGCGCGGTCTCGAGTCCGAGCATCCCGGGTGGGGCTTCGTCGAACGGCTGCTCCTTCGCCTCCTGCGCGTGTGGCGCATGGTCGGTCGCGATCGCGTCGATGGCGCCGTCGGCCAGCCCCGCGGCGACGGCGAGGACGTCGTTCGGCGTGCGCAGCGGCGGGTTCACCTTGAACACCGGGTCGTAGCCGGCACAGCACTCGTCGGTGAGCGTGAAGTGGTGCGGCGTGGCCTCGGCGGTGATGAGAAGTCCGCCGCTCTTCGCGGCGCGCACCATCGCGATCGCGCCCGCGGTGGAGAGATGCTGGAAGTGCACCGAAGCGCCGGTCAACCGGACGAGAGCGATGTCGCGCATCACCATGAGCTCTTCCGCCTCGGCGGGCACACCCGGGATGCCGAGTCGGCTCGACCACTCACCCTCGTGCATGTGGCCGCCGGCCGCGAGCGATTCGTCCTCGCAGTGCTGCGCCAACGTGACGCCCAGGCCGGACGCGTACTCGAGCGCCCGCCGCATCAACCGGTTGTCCTGCACGCCACGACCGTCGTCGGTGAACAGGCGCACTCCGAGCGCAGCCATCTCGGCCATCGGCGCGAGCTGATCGCCTGCGCGCCCGACGGTGATGGCGCCGGCGACGTGCACGTCACACAGCGCGGCCTTGCCCAGATCGAGTACTTCCCGCACCACGGACGCGTTGTCGATGGCCGGTTCGGTGTTCGGCATCGCGACGACGGCGGTGAAGCCGCCGAGTGCAGCGGCACGTGAACCGGTCTCGACCGTCTCGGCTTCCTCTCGTCCTGGTTCACGGAGGTGCGTGTGGAGGTCCACCAGGCCTGGCGCGACGACACAGCCGCCGGCGTCGATCATCTGCTCGCCGGACAGGTCCGGTCCGACCGCAGCGATCCGTCCGTCCTCGCCGATCACGACGTCGCCGGTGCGTTCGCCGGTGGCGTCGATGATGCGGCCGCCCTTGATCACGACCGTCGTCATCGCTGCGACCGACCTGCGTAGGCGGGCGACACTGACGTCGCAGCAATACGAGCGACGGAGCGCCAGCGGAGGAGCGGCCAGGATCGGCCTGCGTGGCCGGGGAACGCCGACATCACAGGTCCACACCGCTGCCGAGAAGCAGGAACAGCACCGCCATGCGCACCGCGACGCCGTTGCGCACCTGATCGACGACGACCGAACGCGGCAGATCCGCGACCTCGGCCGCGATCTCGACGCCGCGGTTCATCGGACCCGGGTGCATCACCAGCGTCGACTCGTCGAGCAGGCCGACTCTGCGACGGGTCAGCCCGTATCCGGCGGTGTACTCACGCAGCGAGGGGATCAACGCTTCGGTCATCCGCTCCCGCTGCATGCGCAGCAGGTAGACGACGTCGCACTTCGGCAGCACGGCGTCGAGGTCGTAGCTCACGCTGACGGGCCAGCCGTCGAGACTCGGCGGCAGAAGGGTGGGCGGTGCCACGAGGGTCACGTCGGCGCCGAGTGCGCTGAACGCCAGGACGTCGCTGCGCGCCACCCGCGAGTGCTTGCTGTCGCCGACGATGGCGATGCGTCTGCCGTCGACGCTCCCGAGATGCCGGCGGATCGTGTAGCTGTCGAGCAGCGCCTGCGTCGGATGCTCGTGCCAGCCGTCGCCGGCGTTGACGACAGGCGCGTCGACCCAGTCCGCCACCCGCCACGGTGCGCCCGCGGACCCGTGGCGGACGACGATGCAGTCGACGCCCATGGCTTCGATGGTCTGCACGGTGTCGCGCAGCGACTCGCCCTTCTTCACCGACGACGTGCCGACACTGAAGTTCATGGTGTCCGCGGACAACCGCTTCGCGGCCTGCTCGAAGCTCAACCGGGTGCGGGTCGAGTCCTCGTAGAACAACCACACGACGGTCTTGCCCCGCAGCGCAGGCACTCGAGGGATCTGTCGTTCACTGACCTCGACGAAGGAGTCCGTCAGCCGGAACACCTCCTCGATGCCGTCGCGCCCGCCGAGGTCGTCGACCGACAGGAGATGCTTCACTTCACCATCTCGCCCAGGTCGACACCGTCCTCGTTCACGTCGACGACCTCGTCCCGCCTCGTCGGCAGGTTCTTGCCCACGAAGTCGGGACGGATCGGGAGCTCGCGATGGCCACGGTCGACCATGACCGCGAGTTGCACCGCGCGAGGACGTCCGAACGACGTCAACGCATCGAGCGCCAGCGCGGATCGTGCGACCGGTGAACAGCACGTCGTCCGCCAGCACCACGATCGATCCGGTCAGATCGGCAGGGATGGTGGTGACGGCCTCGGGAAGGACCGGCCGCAGCCCGATGTCGTCCCGGTGGAACGCGACGTCGAGCGAACCGACCTCGACCGTGACGTTCTCGATCTGTTCGAGCGCGTCAGCGAGGCGCCGGGCGAGCGAGATGCCGCCGGTCTGCAGACCGATGAGCACGACGTCGTCGAGGCCGTGGTTGCGCTCGATGATCTCGTGGGCCATGCGCCACACGGCGCGGTTCACGTCGTCGGCTTCCATGACTCGGCTGCGGGCAACAAAAACGCCCCCATACGGGGGCGTTGAACGGCGCTCTCGTTCGGCCACGCTGCAACTCCTGCCGTCCGGGCCTCACAGGACCCGCTTCACGGTCAGAAACGCAGGGTAGCAGAGCGCCGTCGTCGTCCCCTTCCATTCGTTTCGGCGTGCGCTACCCACATCCTGTGTGGGTGATGCACGCCGGTTCGTGGAGGGGGCGGCGCTACTGCTTGATGCGGAGGCGGAGGTCGTTCGATTCCGCCACCCACACGGATGCCGGGTTGTCGGGGTCGACCTCGGCGAAGAGATCGTGGAACTCGAGCTCGTCGCGCAACCACGTGGCGAACAGTCCGACAGCCCTCGTGGCGACGTGCCTGCGGCGGTGGGGTGCGCCCACCCACCAACCGAGTTCGGCACGCGACGGACCTCCGGCCAGCGGGATCATGCCGACCTCTCCGAGCACGGTGGTGTTGCCTTCGTCGGCCGGGGAGATGACGAGATCGAGCGCCAGACCGCGGTCGCGCCGCAGGCCCTCGGCCGCGATCCAGCGCAGCGCATCGGCCTGCCCCCGTTGCTGCGGAACCCGGGTCCACCGCCGGATCTCCTCGTCGTCCCACGCCTCGACCAGGGCATCGACGTCGCGCGCGCTCCACGGCCGCAGGCGGACGGCGTCGTCGGCGAGCGGCGGGTCCGGCAGCGGTAATGGCATAGCTACAGCAAGCCTGCCCGCTCGAGCAGCAAACGCAACGTCTCGACATCCGAGAACGCCTCGGCCTGCATCCCCGCGGCGCGCGCTCCTTCGACGTTGGGAACGGTGTCGTCGACGAACAAGCACCGCTCCGGTGCCGTCGCGAGTGCGGCGGCGACAGTTCGGAACGCTTCGGGATCCGGTTTGGCGATGCCGAGGCGCGCCGAGTTGAAGATGACGTCGAACGCGCTGTCCAACCCGCAGGCTGCGAGGTCGTTCTCCAGCCTGGTGCTCGCATTGCTGAACAACGCGACTCGCACTCGCCGCTCGTCGCGGACGCGCTCGACCAACGCCAGCACGTCCTGGTCGATCGACCAGCCGATCGCGGCGAAGCCGGCGGCGACCGTCGCCGCGTCACAGCCGTGCCGCTGTCCGAGACGGCGGCCGATCTCGTCGCCCCACTGCTCGGCCGAGATCGCGCCTGTCATCGCAGAGGCAAAGAGCTCGTCTTCGAAGGCGACGGCCACGAACTGCTCTCGGGTCACGCCGAACGAGCGCACCGTGGCTGTCAGGTCGTCCGTGTCCCAGTGCCGGATGACGCCGTCGAGATCGAGGATCAGCGCGTCGATCATTCGGGACGCGTCTGCTTCGCCACCGCGCTCAGCAAACCGTTCACGAACCGCCCCGACTCGTCGGTCGAGAACTGCTGCGCCAGTTCCACCGCCTCCGAGATCGCCACGGCGACCGGAACGTCCGGTTCGTGCAGCAGCTCGTACGTCGCAATGCGAAGGACGGCGCGGTCGACCGCCGGCATGCGTTCCAGCGTCCAACCCTTCGCGTGATCGCGGATCATCGAATCGATCGCGGCGCGGTCGTCGTCCACGCCGGTTGCGAGCGTGGTCGCATACGGATCAGGGGCAACCGGCAACTCGTCGACGATCGCGGCACACGTCGTGTCCTTCGTCTCGGCTTCGTACAGCAGCCCGAGCGCCCGCTCGCGTGCCTCGCGTCGTCCGTGCAATGTGGAGCTGCTATGCGCGGGTGATGTACTCACCCGAGCGTGTGTCGACCTTGAGCTTGTCCCCGGTGTTGACGAACAGGGGCACCTGCACGACGAGGCCGGTCTCGAGTGTCGCGGGCTTGCGGGCGCCCGATACACGGTCGCCTTGGATGCCCGGCTCGGTCGCTCGCACTGCGAGCTCGACGGCGGCCGGCAGCTCGACACCGACGATCTCGTCGCCGTAGAGCTGCAGCACGACCGACGAGCCGTCGACGATGAAGCTGGCGGAGTCTCCGAGGGAGGCGGGCGTGACGTTGCGCTGGTCGTACGTCGTGTTGTCCATGAACACGAAGTCGCTGCCGTCCCGGTACAGGAACTGCATCTCACGCTTGTCGATGACTGCTTGGTCGACCTTCTCGCCGGCCCGGAACGTGCGGTCGATGACGGCACCCGTGCGCGCGTTCTTCAACGTGGTGCGCACGAACGCTCCGCCCTTGCCCGGCTTGACGTGCTGGAAGTCGACGACGGTGAACAGACCCTCGGGGAGGTCGAGCGACATGCCGTTCTTCAAGTCGTTGGTGGTGATGGCCATGTACGGAGGTCTCGGTTCTTCGATGCGTGGGTCAGTGGACGGCAGCCGTCAGCGGTGACGACGACGGTGTCTTCGATGCGGACGCCACCGTGCTCGGGCAGATACACACCGGGTTCGACGGTGACCACGTGTCCTGACGCCAGGGTAGCAGTGGACGACCACGTCACCCTCGGGTCCTCGTGGATCTCGAGGCCGACACCGTGACCGGTGCCGTGCGAGAACTCGTCACCCCAACCGGCGTCACGAATGACGGCACGACACGCTTCGTCGACCGCGACCGCGGTGGCTCCGGCGCGTACGGCGTCGACCCCCGCCTGCTGTGCCTCGCGGACGACGTCGAGCATGCGCTGCTGTGTCGTCGACGGCGCGCCGGTGCTGACAGTGCGCGTCATGTCCGAGCAATAGCCGTCGACCAGCGCGCCATAGTCGATGACGACGAGCTCGCCGTCTCCGATGCGCCGCGACGAGCTTGCGGCCCGATGGTGCGGCTTGGCGCCGTTCGGACCGGACCCGACGATCGTCTCGAAGCTCGTTCCTTCGGCACCGAGACGACGGATCTCCGTGTCGATGGCAAGACCGAAGTCGTTCTCGGTGGGATGCTCGTCGAGCAGGTCGCGGACGTTCGTCAGCGCGGCCGTCGCGATCGACGCGGCCGCTTCGACCCGGGCGACCTCACCGTCTTCCTTGACTGCCCGCAACGACTCGACCAGACCTGTGGTCGGAACGAGCTCCTTCACGAAAGGCAGGTGCGTGCTCGCCATTGCGCGTTGGTCGGCCCAGCTGACCGTGTGCGCTTCGAGCCCGAGGCGCAACCCGGTGGCGGCGGTGCCGAGGATCTCGTACTGGCCGGCCATCGTGAGTGCGATCCGGAGCTGCGCCTCTACGCCGGCCGTCGCGAGCTGCTCGGTTGCCTGATCGCGATAGCGGCCGTCGGTGATCAGCAGGAGTTGGTCGCGGGACACCAGCAACATGCCCGCCGATCCGGTGAAGCCGGTCAGGTACCGCACGTTGACGAGCTTGGTGACGAGCAGCGCGTCGCAGGCGTTCTCGCCCTCGTCGAGCAGCGCGCGGCAGCCGGTCCGCTCGGGCCGCAACGTTCATGGCCGGCAAGGTGCGGAGATCGATCATCGTCCGAGGAGCTCCGCGATCGCCTGGGCCGCCAGCCGATAGCCATAACCGCCGAAGCCCTGGATGATGCCGGTCGCGACCGGAGCGATGACCGACGTGCGCCGCCATTGTTCGCGGGCCTCGGGATTGGAGATGTGCAGTTCGACGATCGGTCCGTCGAAGGACGCGAGCGCGTCGTGGATCGCCCATGCGTAGTGACCGAACGCGCCGGGATTGATGACGATCGGCGCGATGTTCGGGCGCGCCGCCTGGATCGCGTCGACGAAGTCGCCTTCATGGTTGGACTGCATGTGCTCGACGGTCAGGCCGGCATCCTTGGCGACCTCGACGAATGTCGCCACGTGATCGTCGAGTGTGGCGGTGCCGTACACCTCGGGCTCACGCTGGCCGAGCAAGTTCAGGTTCGGTCCGTTCAGGAGCAGGATGTCAGCCATCGGTGCGAATCCTCGCAAACGCTTGCTCGAGCGCGTCGACACCGACGCCGGCCACCGTCTCGAGACCATCGGGACCGTCGAGCACGAACGTGATGCCGTCCACAGCCTTCTTGTCCCGGCCGAACAGCCGGATCAGCTCGACTGGATCGGTGTTCGGAGGCATCGAGAGGGGAAGGTCGTAGGACCCGACCACGTGCCGGTGCTCGGCCACTCGCTCGTCGTCGATGCGACCGAGCGTGTGCGCGAGCTCGGCCGCGAACACCAGCCCGATGGCGACGGCTTCGCCGTGGCGCAGGTCGTAGCGGCCGGCGGACTCGAGCGAGTGCGCGAGCGTGTGGCCGTAGTTGAGCAGCGCCCGCGGCCCCGACTCTCGTTCGTCGCTCGAGACGACCGCAGCCTTGATGCGAACACATTCCGCGACGCGCTCGTCGAGCGGAAGCGACATCAGGTCGGCTCCACCCAGGAAGTGGTACTTCGCCATCTCGCCCATGCCACTGCGCAGCTCGCGCTGGTGGAAGTGTCGCGAGTGCGTCCGTGTCGCACAGCACTGCGGATGGTTGCCAGAACGCACCGACGAGGTTCTTGCCCTCCGGGAGATTGACACCCGTCTTGCCGCCGATGGCGGCATCGACCATGCCGAGCAACGTCGTCGGCACGTGCACCACGCAACGCCGCGGTGGTACACCGCGGCTGCGAACCCGGCCGTGTCGGTGACGACTCCTCCGCCGACGGCGATGACCACGTCGGCTCGGGTGAGGTTCCATCGAGCCCATTCGCGACACAGACCTTCGACAGTCGCGATCGTCTTGGCTGCCTCGCCCTCGCCGATGAAGAACGTCTCGTGCTCGACCCCGGGGTGCACACTGAACCCGATGCTCGCCTGCGTCACGATGGCGGCGCGCTTCGTCGACGAAGGCAGCACGGAAGGAAGCCACTCGCGCGCGCCGGCGCCGACGAGAACGTCGTAGGAGCGGTCGGCGAGATCGACCGTCACCGTCTTCATTGCGCCAGCACTTTCTCGGCGACCACTTCCGGGTCGAGGTCGTCGACGTCGATGATGGAGGTCGCGACGGACCGGTACAGCGGCTCACGCTGCCGGATCACGGACGAATCGACGACAGGACGATGGTCGCTGCCGCCGGCGGCGATGCGTCTCGCGAGAAGTTCAGCGTCGGCGTGCAACCAAACAACCTGACGCGCCATCCCCAGCGCGAGCCTGCCGACGCTCTCGTCCACGACACTCGCCGCGCTGCCGATCACCGACGGTGAGAGATTCGAGAGCGCGTCGCGCAGCACGGTCAGCTCGAGGCGGTGCAGCGCCTCGAGGCCATCCGTCTGTGCGATCTGGCGTGCGGTACGCCCGGTCCGGCGCTCCACCTCGGCGTCACTGTCGACGTAGACGTGTCCCAGTCGGGTTGCCACGATCTTGCCGACCGTCGACTTCCCTGATCCCATCGAGCCCACGAGCACGACGTGGTCGAGCGACCGTCGTTGCCTGCCGCATCTTCACCATGTCGGTGACGACATCGGCAAGGCGAGCCTTCGCCTGCGGTTTCGGCTCGGTGCTCAACGCCGACTGCACGGAGACGACCGCGTCCTCGACTTCCTCGAACCACGGCTGGCGCTCGCGCGCCAGTCGCGCGAGCACGCCACCGGGGTCGTCGTCGAGCAGCGGCCGGTGTGCCTTGCCCGCGGCGCGCGAGGCGAGGAAGGCGGGCTCGGCCGTGAGCCACACGCAGAAGGCTTCCGGCGCGCGGAGGCGCTCGCGGGTCGCAGGCGTCACCACCGCGCCCCCGCCGGCGGCGACAACGGTCGGCGCGCTCGCTGACAGCACGTCTGCGATCACCTCGGCCTCGATCTCGCGGAAGCGCGGTTCGCCCTCGTCCTCGAACACCTCACGTACCGTGCGGCCGGTCTTTGCTTCGATGCGCTCATCGGTGTCGACGAAGGGCATGTCGAGCCGCTGCGCGACCAACCGGCCGATCGAGGTCTTCCCTGTACCGGACAGGCCAACGAGCACCACGTGTGGGTGTGCGGCGTCAGCCATCGCGGAGGGAGTCGACGTACGCGTCAGTGATTGCGACGCAACTCGACCACGGAGTCGCCCCCGAACTTGCGCATGACCTCGTCGGCGAGAACCAGCGCGGTCATCGTCTCGGCCACCACGCCCATCGCCGGCACGGCGGTGACGTCCGTTCGCTCCTTGAACGAGACGGCCTCTTCCTTGGTCCGCACGTCGACGGTCTTGAGCACCGGACGGTTCAACGTCGCCAGCGGCTTCATCGCGGCCCGCGCCACCAGCAACTCCCCGGTCGACATGCCACCCTCGAGCCCGCCCGCGGCGGTGCCCTCCCGCCGGTAGCGACCCGCCTCCGCGTCCCACGTGATCGGGTCGTGCGCGGTCGAGCCGAGCCGGCCGGCCACGTCGAAGCCGTCGCCGATCTCGACCGCCTTGACTGCGTGGATGCTCATCAGCGCCTGGGCCAAGAGGCCGTCGAGCTTGCGGTCCCAATGCACATAGCTGCCCAGACCGACGGGCACGCCGTAGCCGAGCACCTCGACCACGCCACCGAGTGAGTCGCCCTCCTTGGCCGCCGCCTTGATCGCGTCGATCATCTCCGCCTCGGCCGCGGAATCGAAGCTGCGCACCGGCGACTCGTCGACGGTCGCGAGCTCGGCAGCCGTAGGACGGTCCACGCTCTTCGTTCGGACCGCACCGAGCTGTATCACGTGCGACACGATCTCGACGCCGACCTGCCGAAGCAGCAGCTTGGCGATCGCACCGGCGGCGACGCGGGCGGCGGTCTCGCGGGCCGACGCACGCTCGAGGACGTCGCGGGCGTCGTCGAACCCGTACTTCTGCATTCCGGTGAGATCGGCGTGGCCGGGCCGCGGCTTCGTCAGCGGCGCCTCGGTCGGACCGTCCTCGGCCGAAGGCGACATCTCCTTCTGCCACTTCTCGGGATCCTTGGTCCACTCGCTGTTGCCGATCTCGATGGCGAGCGGGGAACCGAGCGTGCGCCCGTGCCGCACACCGCCGAGCAACGTGAGCTCGTCCGCTTCGAACCGCATACGGGGGCCGCGTCCGTAGCCGAGGCGCCGGCGGGCGAGCTCGTCGCCGATGTCGTCGAGAGCGACCGGGAGACCTGCGGGCAGCCCCTCGACGATCACGACGAGCGCGCGCCCGTGCGACTCGCCGGCCGTCAGGAAGCGCAGCATCGACACAATCGTACGGGGGCCCGCCCGCGCCCCCGAGCCACTTCCCCCGGATCGACCGCCCGCCGCGCCACCCCGTCGTCGCTCAACCCCCCCCCCGTCGCGCACATTGTCGACTCACCGACCGATTTCGGTGGCTGAGCCGACACAGAGCGCTGCTGCGGCGCTGTCTGTGTCTGTTGAGCGACAGTTTCCGTGGCTGAGTCGACACAGAACCGCCGCGGCGCGTCTGTGTCTGTAGAGCGACAGTTCCCGTGGCTCAGTGACACAGGAACCGCAGCGACCCGGTCTGTGTCTGCTGAGCCACGGGTTTCAGTGGCTCAGCAGACAATGTGCGACAAGCGGAGGGCCAAGACGGGGAACGGAACGGGGAGGCGGAGCCTCAGATGAGGTAGCGGTCGAACGTGAGGACGACGTAGACGAACGACAGGGCGAGCGCTGGCCCGAAGGGGAACTGCCGTCCGGCGCGTTGCACGACCCGCCAGACGAGGCCGAACACGATGCCGACCAGGCATCCGATGATCAGGGCGATCAGCACGAGATAGACGGCCGAGCCGTACGAGTTCGCCAGCCACCCGAGGCCGAACCCCATCAGCAGAGCGAGCTTGACGTCACCCATGCCCATCCCCGCCGGATGAACGAGGTTGGCGGCGAACAGGATGCCCCCGTAGGTCACCAGGCCGACGGCGGCGAACCGGAGTGCGCGGAACGCGTCGCTCGCACTCGGCAACACGACGAACGAGGCGATCACGACGAGCACGACCGTGATGCCGAGTGCCGGGAACACGAACCGGTCGGGTATGCGATACAGCCGAAGGTCCACGACGGACACCGCGAGCAGCACCGAGAAGACGACGAGGTAGGGAAGCAGCACCCAGCCGCGCCCGAACTTGTTCGCCGCCAGCGCCCACAACACGGCGTTGACGACGACGATGGCCGTCCGTGCTCGGGGCGGCGGATCCCATTGGTCCGGGATCTCGCGTAGCGCCGGGACGACGACGACAGCACCGGCCACCGCGCCGAGGACAGCGCACAACACCACGATTCCGGCGCTCATGGCTGAGTGACGCTAGTGCCACATCAGCCGGCGCAATCAGGCACGCGCCAGCGGTGGCGATGCAGACGTCCTGTCGGTCGCGCGGGCGTGGATCAGCAACAGGGCCGGAGCGATCACGGTGATGGCGAGGCTGCCTGTTTGGAAGACCTTGTCGCCCGTGTCCAACAGGTCGAGATGGAACAAGTGATACAGGAAGTGCGGGGCCGAGTACACGAGGGTGGCTCCGGCGATCACTTGCACCAGGTAGCGGCCCGGCCGAGCGAGTGCCGCGATGGCGACCGCTGCCAGCGCGAGATTGAGGGTCCCGACGTCGCGCACGAGGTGCTCGTTGAACGGTCCGTCCGCAGACACCCATTGATGTCCGCCACCCGGAAAGTTGTCGTAGAACGAGCGGGGCGCCAACGCGGCCCACGCGCCGACGCCGATGTACCCGATGGCCACGATCGCGAGGAGCACCCGCGTAGTACCGGTCATGCATCGATCGTCTCCTTCGCCAGCCAGCCCTCGCGGGCGGACGGATAGCGGGGCGACCATCCCGTCGCCTCCTTGAACCTGGTGTTGCTGACGCGTCGAGAGCGGGTCAACACCTCGGACTTGTTGCCGGCGACCCCGGCCAAGCGTCCCGGGAGGTCGATCCACGTTCGCTTCCCGACCGCGGCCCCCACCGCCCTCGCATACTCCTTCTTCGTCAGCGGCTCGTCGTCCACCACGTTGTAGATCCCGGCGGGCGCATCGAGCGCGGCGAGCACCGCTGAAGCCGCGTCCGCGAGGTGGATCGACGACTGGTACGCCTGCGGGTGACCCGCGACCGGACCGATACCGCGGCGGGCGAGGCGAATGAACTCGTCGGTGTGCGCGCTCCCGGCTCCGTAGAACAAACCGAATCGCAGCACGATCGCCGATGCGTCCCGCATCCGTGAAGCGCTGTCGCGTTCGCCTCTGCCACCGCCACGGCGTCGATGCCGGGAGGCGGATCGATCGGTTCGCTCTCGTCCAGCCATCTGTCGCCGCCGTCCGCGTACATGAAGCTGATGGACTCCTGGACCAGCCTTGGAACGCCCGCGGCGAGGGCAGCATCGACCACCGCCGTCGATCCTTCGGTGCGGATCCGGGTGTTCGCCTCCCACGCGGAGGCCTTCAGTGCGTCCTTGGTGGGCGGGATCGCCGTCGCGAGGTTGGCGACCGCGTCGTGGCCGGCCAACGCACCGGTCAGCGCCTCGACGTCGAACAACGAGAGCTCGACCGGATGCGCACCCTGCCGTCGAAGAGCCATGTGGCCTTGACGTCGCTTCGCGCCAGCGCGGTCACCTCGTGGCCGGCTTCGCGAAGCGCGCGGAACGACGAAGCGGCCGATCGCGCGCGTCCCTCCAGTGACGAAAACCTTCATCGGAGTACCTCCTGGAACCAACTCGTGGACTTCCGTATTGCCACCGGGCTGGCGCTCGTCGACAGCTGCTGCAAGAGGTCGGCGATCGTCTGGCGTTCGAGCTCCGCTCGCCATGCGGTCTCCGCCCGCTGCATCGCGACGTGGATCCCGCACGGAGCGCGGTATTCGCCGGCCTTGACCCGTGCGGGACCACGGCGGCGGATCTCGGTGCACCGGAACGAAGGACCGGTGCTCTCGACCGCGTCGACGACCTCGAGCAGCGTGACCTCGTCGGCCGGCCGGCTCAGGCGGTAGCCGCCCTTGCGTCCCGGCAACGATTCCACGATGCCCGCCTGCGCGAGCGCCTGGAGACGCTTCGCCAGGTATGCCGGAGGCACGCCGTGGTACTCCGCGAGGCGGGACGCGGGCAACGTGCGATCCGGTGGGACCAGCGCCAACAGGGTGCAGCAGTGCAGTGCCCACTCGACACCCTCGCCCAATTGCACAACCCGGACACTAATAATCCGGATATCTCATGTCAACGTTTTACTCGCGTCTCCACCACCGAGCGCAGCGGCTTCCCGCATCACGTCGATCGGCGGCTCGAAGCCCGGTCCACGAGCTGCACGGCATGCGCTGCTTGATGGACGAGCATTCCGAGACCATTCGCGACCGCGCAACCGCGCTCGGAGGCGGCAGCCAGCAGCGGTGTGGTCGACGGGTGATAATCAGATCGACGACTGCGTCGGACGGCGGTCCGAGCAGACTCGGGTCGATCGCCATCGCGGTCTTCCGTCATCCCGACTCGACGCGAATCCCGACACCCGGACCCGCGAAACATGCCTTCGAACGCGCGTTTTGTAGGGGAAGCTGACAGCTTCCCGGCGACGACAACGCCGCCGCTAAGCCTCTTTTTCGACCCTGTAAACGATCATCCCACGCGCCTGATAGTTCGCGAGCGCCTGCGGATGATCGCGATTGCACGTATGCACCCACACACGGGTAAGCATCCCGCCACGGCGGGCCCACGCTTCTTCGATTGCGCTGGTTAGCAAGGCGCCGCCTAAGCCTCGGCCAATCCATTCAGGCAACAATCCAAAGTAAGCGATCTCGTTTCCGTCTTCGCTGTCCCAACGGACTTCGTAATAGCCAGCGAGAGCGTCGTCGTAGTATCCCGCGAACGTCCTCAGCTCCGGCGCCGCCGCATATTCCTTCCAGTGGTCATCCGTCCACGGTCGTTTGTCGACCCACTCCCACTGCTCGCCAACACGAAAATAGAGGTCGCGATTAAACCGCCAATCGCGATCCCTGTTTTCACGAACTTGAAATCGCGTATCGGCGCGCTTTGGACGCAACTGATCCCGCCGACCGCATTTCAAGATATGTCGTTATGAGGGGCTCTCCGAGCATCGATACTATCGCCTTGATCCTAGCGGAACAGCGACAATTGCGGTCTGCTTTAGCTGTTCGGGATCTTTCACGCTCCCATTGGGCTGAAAGTGACCGACGTATGAGTTTGCGATGACGTACAACGCATTGCCCGCTATCACGCCGGTGGTGGGCTCGGTAAATTCAGGATGATGGTGCGATTGCAACACCGTAACTCCCGAAATCCGTGTTCCCTGATCGCCGAGCGCAATGCGAATGACGCGCCCTGGATTGGTCACGTTCTGGATTCCAACAAGGTCGCCGTTGTGCCAGTAAAGCCCGTCGCAGCCGCCGGTGACGACTGCGTCTGGTTGCGGTAGGCGGGTGGGCGCTCCCGTCGTGAGATCGATTGTGGCGATGCCGGTCGACGTTGCAACGTAAAGACTTCCGTCGGCGCCGAGAGCGATGCCGTTTGCACCTGGGAGCGCGCCCCTGGCTCCAACCGGCGTAAGCGTTTTCTCAACGGGCTTCTTCCGAAACAGCGTTCCGTTTGCCGAGTCCGTGGCGTAAATTGTGCCGTCGGCCGCAACGGTAAGATCGTTGAGTTGGTTGGCGTCCGGTGCGTCATACCGATTTACAAGCAGACCGTTCTTCAAATCGTAGCGAACGACAGCGTTTCGCCGCTGCTTTTGAGCTTCATCAAGAAAACCGTTCGTGCTCACTGCGTATAACTGCTCGTGCGCAGCATCGACAAACAGTCCGAGCACACAATCCAGGTTATCCTCCGGTTTGGAGAAATCCTTTACCTCGCCCTTTCGATTCGCGTTTACGATTTTCTTTTGCGCGACGCTGCCAATAAAGAACCGGTCTCGTTTTGTATCGTAGGCAATTCCTTCTGGGATCAACTTCGGATCGCCGAGGCGAAACGCGACAGGCGCATCCGGCGTTCGCGGTTCGTCCTGCGCAAGCGTCTCCCGAATCTTTCGGAATCCGGGATCGTCCCACACTGCTTCGAACCCGGCGTCGCGCACTGGAACAAGTCCCAGCTTCCGCCCTTGCAGACTCCGCAACAGTGCGAATGCAGCCGCGCGGTCATCCGCTGCGAGACGAGTGATCGCTTCATAAAAGATGAGCACACCATCTTTCGGCCGCTCTTTTCGCAACGACTGAATACGTTCCAGTCGCGCGCGCGTTACGGATTTTGCGTCGTCAGCCGGCTCTGCTGAACAGAAAGTCGCCGTCGCTATTACGAAAGTCAGCAGCAATCTGCCGACCACCGGCCCACGTGAACATTTCACCACGGCAATACACGTACGTGTTTTGCGAGCATTTTCATCGCGAAAAGGTCTCAGCCTATTGCCATCATCATTCGCTTCGGCAGTTTAGTCCTATCGATAAGGAGTATAATCGCGGAAAATTCGTGTAATCAGCATGCCTAAGAGGAAATCGTCTCCGCAGAAGCGCCGCCGCCATTCGATCATAGCGTTCGACATGATCCGGATTGACCGGGCGGCAACAGAGCCGCTCCATGAGCAGCTTTACCGCCAAATTCGCGACGAGCTGAAATCAGGCAGATTCAGCGATGGTTCATCTCGACTTCCTTCCTCGCGGACTCTGGCCGCAGACCGCGGAATCTCAAGATCGACGGTTAGACTCGCGCTTTCAAAACTTCACGCCGAAGGTTATCTCCGCTCAGAGCCCGGGTCCGGAACATTTGTCGCGAATCTTCTTCCGGAAACGTTTTTGACCGCGGACCAACCGAAAACCTACCAACCAGTCCAGCGCTCAGCTCGTATCTCTGACCGCGCAAAAGCAATTCCTGATCGACGCGTTGGAAATCAGTTTGATCTCGGGGCGACCGGCGCGGGACCAGGCGTCTCGCTGGTCGCGAGCATTCCAGCAGTCGACGAATTTCCAATAGCCGTCTGGGAACGTCTCCGAACTCAGGTTCTGGCAAAAAAAGGCGTTAACCTGTTGCGTTATTCGTCGAATCGCGGCGACGCCGATCTGCGCAAGGCAATAGCAGCGTACTTGTGCGATTTCAGAGCGGCACGCTGTCACCCGGATCAGATCGTAATCGTGGCAGGAATGCAGCAGGCGATGCTGCTCAGCGCAATGGCGGTGCTAAATCCGGGGGAAGTCGCGTGGATCGAAGACCCTTGTTATCAGCAAGCCCGAAGGGTCCTTACGCTAGCAGGCGTTAAAATCGCTCCCAAGCCGATCGATAACCAGGGAATCGTGATTGCGCGATCGCCAAAGGAACCGACGCCGCGGATCATTTACGTAACGCCCTCGCACCAATTTCCTCTCGGCGTTACAATGAGTTTTCAGCGTCGGACTGAATTGCTCGATTTTGCGCGTACTCACAACGCATTTATTTTCGAGGACGACTACGACGCGGAGTTCCGCTTTACCGGGCCACCACTCCCTTCGTTACAAGGAATCGATAATGCCAGTCGAGTAATCTACGCAGGCACGGTTAGCAAAATTCTTTGTCCTGGGTTGCGTCTGGGCTACATCGTCGCACCAGAACCGCTGGTAGATTCGTTAGTCAAAATCCGCAGTGCGATGGATCAGCACTCATCCCCGATAGACCAGGCGACGCTGGCACGTTTTATTACGGAGGGATTTTTCCTGAGTCACATCAAACGCATACGTAAAATCTATGCCGAGCGGCGCGATTTCTTCATCAAGCAATTCAATGAATTACTAGGTGACCGTTTTACTTTGCAGGTTCCCGAAGCCGGTTTGAACATCGTCGCCTGGTTGAAACGCGAGGAAGACTACGAAATGATCAAGCGTATCACGTCTGATATCGGAGTAAGGCCCTCGACTCTCTCGTTCTTTTGCATTCAAGCGAAGCTAAAGCCCGCGTTCGTTTTCGGATTCGCGGCCTGGACACCGACGCAGATTCGGGAAAGCCTGATTAAACTCGCATCAGCACTCAGCAACCGCGGCAAGGATCTAAATCACGGACGCCAGTCGCGGTAAGCTTCGTGCGCACCGAGGGTGAGACTTGTTCGGGCTTTACTATGCCGGTCAATCTGTTCGGCGAGCCACTGAAACCATTCCCAATTTTTTTGCGAACCCGCACGCTCACGTTCGTAATCGACGTAGCCACGCAATTTGCGCCAGGCGACGCGCACTGTGCCGCCCAGCAGTTCGTCGACTACGCCCAAAGGAACCATGCGCGCAAACACCGCGTACCCGAGCGACTCCAGAATACAAGCTATGGACTGAACCGCCTGAAAAAGACGCGGGTCAGCCTCGATTTGTGACGGCGTTGTACCGTCGGAAATTGCCTGCACCAGGCTCATCGATTGCATCCATGCCGGTGTCAAAATCGCCTGTACAGCTACGAAGGCTGCGCGTTCCTCTCGTTCCTTTCGCGCGCGGCGCATCTCGATCAGCCCGAAAACGACAGCCGTTAATACCGTGAGGGCCGTTGCAATGTTTGCAACCGTCGAAAGATTCACCGCACCAATTTGTTCCCACGCGTCGCTTGATGTCACGCAAATTTGGTCGAACGCGCAGTCTTGGTTAACCGACACAAAAAAGCCGCAGGGTTTTACGGAACCCTGCGGCTTATCTTTAATTTTCGCGTGTGTTCAGTCCACAACGACCACGTGATCGATCATACGCAAGTCGCCCATGTTTGCGTAATAAACACGCACGCGAGTGCCGGGTTTAATCGCTGTTTGGACGATTTCTCCGGCCCTGTTCACAACGTGACCACGCCCGTTGAGAACATAACGGCCCGGATTATTCGAACTGTCCTCCCGAACAACGAGTGTATTGCTAGGCTGATAACTAGCAGCCGCACCTTCCTCGCTCGTCGTTTTGATGATCGTTCCAGTTACGTTTACCGGTTCCGTCGTAGTTGTTCCTTGTTTCTTGTCTGTCGAACTCGGCTGGGCGAATGCCAGCAGCGCAATCAGCATACAGCTGAGCGTGACAATTATTTTTTTCATGTTCGTCTCCTGTTGTTAATGGTTTTTCTGCTGAGGCAGTCTCTGGACGTGGCAACCATTCAACAAGAGCCACTTCATCCGTTTCCCACAGCCCACTTTCGCGGTGCTGGGAGGATTAATTAGGCTCTATGCTTGAGAGGTGATTCCAAGCGTTGATCGAGAAGTACGCGGCCAATCGGAACGTGTTGTTCAATAACGAGTGGATCGTGTAGAGATCGATCCCATGTTCGCCACGTTTGAATCAACCTGTGCTCGGAAGAAATTCTTCGCGAACGATCTTGCCGTTCTTCACAGTGTAAACGCCGACTTCAGTCATTTTCCTACGCTCTTTCGTTTTCTTGTCCGAAACGTCAGCGTCGTATTGAACAACAAATCGATCGTGACCGACGAAAGGTCCCTTGGCATCGAAGCTATGGACTTCCATCGCGTTGACCCACCAATCGACCTTGCCGCGCACGCCTTCTTTGCCGCGAGTTTCCGGCGAGCCGCCTCCCATGCTGAATGCTTCTAGGCTAACGACGTCATCATCGTACAAATCAAGCGCTTCGTACCACGCTTGCTTTCGAGTTAGCTCCACCACTTTTTTTGCAACTTCTTCTGTAGTCATATTTTCCTCCTTTGTTTAGACGAGAACTTATTTGCTCAAGAATTTTTCTAGTCGATCGAGAATGCTGTTCCAACCCTCATTGTGGCGATCGCGCGATTCCTCACTCGGCAATTGCTCGTGCTTGAAGAGCAGTTCGGTGCCCCCATCCCGATCGAATAACTCCACTGTGACGATGCTGTTGTGCGTTGTCCAATTCTCATCGTCATCCCATTTCCAAGTGAAGACAATCTTCTTTCCCGGAATGAGCTCCCGGTATTCGCCGAACGCGCTCATTTCCTCCCCTTCCGGGCTGGTAAGGTCCCAACGATATTTGCCACCGACTCGCACGTCCGCAGTGATATTCCGGGTCCGCACGTCTTCTGGTCCAAACCATTGTCTCAATTGCTCCGGATCGGTCCACGCATTGTAAACGCGAGCGGGCGGCGCGTTGATGAACCTTGTGATTTCGAGCGATGTTTTCTCTGCGGTTTTCTCATTCATGGTTTTGCTTTCGAGCTTTCAAGGAATCGTTTCAGCTCCGATCCGATAATTGCAGTCCAGCCAGCTTCGAAATTCTTCCGCGCATACGCAGGGGTTTGCGGAAACGTTTCGATTCCAGTGTGCGTGAGCTTCAGTCGCGTCATGTTTCCCTCCGGGAATAAGTCAAACGTGACGAGAGAATTTCCCGGTTCGCCTTTGTATCGCCAGGTATAAGCGATTTTCTTTTGCGGAATCAGTTCGGTGACTTTGCAAAGGTGGTGATAAGTGTTGCCTTCGTGCTCGACCACGAATTCGAATTCGAGGCCGATCTCCGGCTTGAATTCCTTTAGATCGAAATACCACTGCCGCATTTGATCGACATCGGTTAATGCCTTCCAAACTTTTGCGACCGGCGCGTCGAAGGTGCGCTCCATGAAGATCGCTTCAGCTAAATCGTTTGTTTTAGTCATGATGTTTACTCACTTTCTTTTGGTATCGGGCGTCATCGTCTTTGTTTCCTTTCTCCGACGGCCCTGCATTGTTGTTCCCTTTCGCCCCTACGTTCGATTCAGTTCCTCGATCAGCTCGCTTGTAACGTGAGCGGTCACGTGGTGTCGCCGCCCGCTTCCCCGGCTGCGCGGCCGCGGCGAACCTGTTCGAGGACCCTGGCGGACGCTTCGTCGTTGCCGTAATCGTCGTGCCAATTCCACCACTCATAGGCCGGCGTCTGAGGGTAGCCCTCCGGCGACTTTTCCCACTCCTCCTGGCGACCGAGGGCAGTGATGTCGAGGTAGTTCCAAGTGTTCCCCATCTGCTCGTCACCGCGGCTGTTGATGAAGTAGGTGCGGAAAATGCGGTCGCCGTCGCGTATGAATGCATTCGTGCCGTGCCACTCGTCCACGCCGAACTCTTTGTCGAAGCCGTCCATGATCGTGTACCAGGGAATGAACTGCCAACCCATTCGCGCCTTTAGGCGCTCGATATCGGTCTGCGGCGCGCGTGACGCGAACGCGAGTGTAGTATCGCGAGCGTTCAGATGAGCGGGATGAGCGACCTGGTCGGCCACCATGGAGCAGCCGACGCATGCATGTTCGGGCCAGCCGACCACGCCCGGCTCGAAGAACGCGCGGTAGACGATCAGCTGTCGTCGACCGTCGAACAGATCGAGCAAGCTCGCCTTGCCCTTTGGCCCGTCGAACTCGTACTTCTTCTCCACGGCCATCCATGGCATCCGCCGACGCTCGGCGGCCAGCGCGTCACGGCCTTTGGTCACCTCCTTCTCTTTCTTAAGAAGCTGCTGGCGCGCAGCCTCCCACTCCGTCGCTGACACCACTTTTCGATCTAATTCCAGCTCCGTCGTTTTCATTGTGTTGTCTTGTGTGTTTGGGTTGTCTTCTGCTGCGAAATGTTTTGAACGCAATGGCTGCTACTCCCCCGCTCGATGTCGTCGCCAGAACAGCGATGTTTGCGATGCATAGCGGACACATGGCTCAGGCCTTTCCTTTTTTGCCGGCGGCCTTGTTCGTTTTCTCCAAATAGGCCGCCAGCCGATCGAGCGATCCCTCCCAGAACTTTCGATACTCCTCGACCCATTGCGCGGCTTTTTTTAATGGCTCGGCGTTTAGCTGCATTTCATGAACGCGTCCATAGCGCCGCCGCCGGAGCAGTCCGGCATTTTCGAGAACTCGCAAATGTTTTGAAACCGCCGGAAGAGACATGTCGTGTGGCCGAGCGAGATCGGTAACGCGTCTGTCGCCGCGCGCCAGGTGCGCCAGAATCTGCCGACGCGTGGGATCGGCCAGCGCGGCAAAAGTTCGGTCCAACGTCCTCGAAGTATATTTAACCATCTGGTTAACTATCTAACACGGTCATTACAACGTGCAAACATTTTTTTGGGATTTGGAGAAGCCTGATCTCGGCGTGTGTTTTGACGGATTGTGGATTCTCAAAGCGACTCGACAACGTGTGAGTCGCTCAGGTTCGCGTCGACCACCGGTCGCACGCGCGAGCAGGTCTCTTCAATGTCTATGAACTTGACCGCACGAACGCTTCTTTGTTTACGACGTACGGCATTTTTGTCGGATCACCGCCATAATTGCCTTCGAGAACATCGATGAGTCCCTGCACGCAGCGGCCCGCCATACCTTTGTCCGGATCGACATCCAGACGAGTGATCTGCGCGCCGCTGGCGAAATGATGGAAGAGGCGGCAACGATCAGCGATTTCGGGATCAAGCAGTGGCGAATCGGGCGGCAGCGGCTCTTTTTCGAATACATCGAGCGCTGCGCCCGCGATGACTTGTTCTTTTAACGCTTTCGCGAGGGCTTTCTCGTTCACAACCGGTCCGCGCGAGGTGTTCACCAAGTACGCGGTCGGTTTCATCAGCTTCAGCGTATTCGCGTTGATGAGGTGATACGTCGGTTTGTCCGCTTCGCCCTCTCTTAACAGCGGCACGTGCAGACTCACGTAATCGGCGCCATGCAAAGCGTCCTCGAACTCGACGTACTTGATCCACGTTTTCTCTTTCTGAATGCCACGTGCATGGCGCAGGTCCATTAACTCCTGAATCGCGTTGATGTATTCGTGATTTTGATACGCCGGGTCGTAGCAAAGGATATTCATATCGAACCCGGAACATTTTTTGATCATCGCCAGGCCGATGCGTCCTGTGCCAATGATGGCGATTGTTTTGCCCGTGACCTCATCGCCAAGGAACGGGAGGAACGGATGCCACGACGGCCACCTCTGTTCGCGCACGAGTTGCTCGCTCTGCCACATTTTTCTCGCGAGCATCCCCATCATGAAAAACGCAAACTCGGCAGTGGCTTCGGTGAGCACATCGGCGGTATTCGTGAACGGGACTTTGTATTTGTTCGCGTCGGCGCGATTGATGTTATCGAATCCGACAGCGATTTGCGCCACAACCCTCAGTGTCCCCTTCCCCGCCGCGAATACTTCCGCGTCAATCGGATCCCGCAACGTCGTGATTAATCCGTCGATGCCGCTCTTCACTTTCTCGATGATCAATTTCTTCGGAGGCGCCTCAGGTCCCTGGAATACCTCGAGGTAGTAACCGCGCGCGCGCAAAAGGTTTTCCGCAGCGTCGCCGATGCGCGACGTCGCAAAAACACGGAAGCGTTCCTCTTCTGCCATAGTGGGAATGTAATCAGGAACTCAGGATTGCAGGAAATTTTCTATCGAAGCGCATGCTCTTCGCTGGCACCCGCGTTAACGCGACGGATGAGGGCCGCAATCTCTGACAGGCTTCTAAGCACATAATTGGCTTCCTTTTTGTACTCCCGCGGATCCACAAAGCGCCTGTCGGGAATAGTGGCGACACGCATATTCGCAGCTTTCCCCGCAGCGATACCGGCAAGCGAGTCCTCGATGACGAGGCATCCCTCAGGAGAGATTCCGAGTTTCTTTGCAGCTCGCAGGTAAATGTCGGGATGTGGCTTGCCTTGTTGAACCTCATCGCCAGTGATCACGACACTAAATAAGTTTCTGATTCCGGTTCGGTCGAGTAACGGACGTGCGGACGCACTCACCGAACTGGTGGCTACCGCCAGCTGTAATTTCATCTCGCGCAATTGTTCCAGCGTCGTCTTCGCGGAAGGAAACAGGGCCACACGATTCGCGAAGAAATCGGTAGCGATTTCGCCGCGCCGCCGCATCAATTCCGCCAGCGACGCGGAAATATGAAAGGCATTCTTGTAAAACTCGACTGCGAGCTGGTAACTCACGCCGAGGACGTTTCGGTGATATTCACCGCGGTAACTGACTCCATACTCCGCGAGCAATTTCGCGTCGATCTGGTTCCACCACGGCTCGGAGTCGGCGAGCACGCCGTCGAGATCGAAGATTACCGCGTAAAACGGTGAAGGCATGGCGTGCTGCACCTGTTACTCACATGGAGCCGATGGGCAATAAGTACGCGGCAAAATCGACGACTCTCCCAAAAGAGGGAGCCTCAAATCCTACGTATTTTTAAACGGGATCGGATTGTGCACGGTCTTACACTTGTGCTATTGGAACCGAACGGGGGAGCACTGTTGTCTGCATTCCAGTTGGAGCAGACCGTCAAATCGCCAATCTACGAAGGACGCCGAAAGTTTAATGCGACAGACAAACCGCTTCGTGTCTCCGTTCTCCGCTCACCCACGACAGCAGTAGTCGCGTCCGCTTTGCTGATGCTGCTGATTGGCTGGATTGATTACATTACCGACTTCAACGTCACAGTCTTTTATTTCGTGCCGGTAGTGCTGGCGACATGGCGGTCAGGACGCAAAGCGGGCTGGTTTATCGCGATACTTTGCGGAGCGACAGTGCTCATAGCCGACTTGATGGTGCCCCTCAGCGGCCGTGTCATTGCGTTCTCCTACATTAACGCCGCCATACTCGTATTTGCGTCGGCCGCTCTGGCTGAACTAGTAATTTCGTCGCGGCGCGCGCACGAACGCCTCAAGGCGCTACTCGCACTAAAGACTGTTTCGCTTACAGAAATTCACCACAGGGTGAAGAACAATCTGCAAATCGTATCCAGCTTGCTCCGGCTCCAATCTGCCAAGTTCGCTGATCCCGCTGTTCGCGACGTTTTCACCGAATGTCGCGACCGCATCAACGCCATGGCTCGTCTTCACGAAGAACTTTATAACGAGCATGGGCAGTCACACCTCTATTTCGCGCCGCATTTGCGTGAGCTCGCGGAAATGCTACTGCGCTCGCACAAGCCGACAGGCTGCAACCTCACACTTAATGTTTCCACCGATCGCGTCCCGCTCGATCTCGACCAAAGCATTTT
>CAWGFA010000018.1:0-127390 GCA_963821725.1 uncultured Acidimicrobiia bacterium | reverse complement strand
TGCAGCCGTACTTCATGCGCTCGTCCGCTGGATCGCGAAGCCGCTGGGCGGAATAGGGGCTCACGGCCGAGACGTTTCCCCGCCCAGCAACGGAGGGCGCCGATGAAGATTCGCAGCTCCCTCAAGTCACTCAAGCGGAAGCCGGGCGCCATGGTCGTCCATCGTCACGGCCGGACGTACGTCATCAACAGGCTCCATCCTCGCTGGAAGGCTCGCCAGGGTTGATGCCGTTCGAGCTACACGACTCGTGGCGCTCATAGGTCGATGGTCCAGGCCGAGAAGTACTTCGTGCGCGCGAACGAGGTTCGACGTACCACGCCGGCCCGCGCAGGTGCCGGACCCAACATGACGACGATGATCGCGACCAATACATCATCACGGTTCCCGGCTACCCAAGGCGCGTCGAGGGCCGCAACGCCGTAGCCGAGCTCTACCGCCCGTACGGCACCATGATCGTCCTCGACCGATGTCACGATCTCGCAGTCCATCACGACACCAAGACCGGCGTAGTCGTGCTCGAGTACGCATCCGAGGGCCGAGTCGTTTCGACCGGCGCCCAATACACCAACCGATACATCTCGGTACTCACGATCGCCGAGCGCAAGGTGACGCACTGGCGCGACTACCTCGACCCCGTTGCAGTGTTCGACGCGCTCGGGTGGCCGTCACGGTGATGGCCGGCCCGTGGTGACGGACGACCGATGAGCAAGCTCCCAGACGTCGTGGGGCGGTATCAGGACGCGCATGACCGGGACGATGTCGACGCCACGCTCGCGACGTTCACGCCGACAGCGACCGTGAAAGACGACGGCCACGAGTACCACGGTCCGGACGAGATTCGGGACTGGCTAGCCAGGGCGTCAACCCAGTTCACCTACACCCGGACGCTGACAGGCGCCGAAGCCATCGATGCCAACACGTGGCTCGTGACCAACCACCTTGAAGGCAACTTCCCGGGTGGGGTCGTCGACCTGCGGTACCGGTTCGTGCTGACCGACGATCTCATCTCCGGGCTCGAGATCGCCCCCTGACACACGACGGTCCAACGTCAGGATTCGTGGGCTTCGCGCCAACTGACGTACTGAATCAGCCGTTCGATGCGCCAGCCATCTGCGGTCCGGACCATTTGGTTGGTGTACGAGCCGCCCAGGAACAGGAACTCACCGTTCTCAGGCGCGTCCGCGTGATGCTGGGCGTACATGTACGACATACAGACGGCCCGGTCGGGATCTCCAACGTCGAAGTCGATGACGTGGTTTGGGCTGAGATGCTGGGTCGCCGTGTACCCGCTGACAGCGTCACGGACGATGGTGACGAGGTCGTTGCGGGCGAAGTCGGCCGCCTCTAGGCCGTTCGCCGAGTAGTCCGTGGTGGCGGGGGCGGGATTGAACCCCGCGACCTTCGGATTATGAGTCGGCGCTTCGTCCGGCGTCGTCCGGGCCGGTTCGTCGTCGTTCGTTTGACAAGTCCTTTGACACGTATGCCCGCTAGCGGGCCCAAGTTTGTGCCAACCATGTTCACCGACGGTGAACCAGCGGCGACCGCCGCGAACCTGCGGTCTCCCGAGCGGGACGTGCGAACCTACAAGCATGTCGCACCGGTCATCAGGCCCGGGACACGTTGGATCGGAGAGAGTGGCGTGAGGCCCAGCGCCTGCTCTCGACCGGTTCGATCGACGAGCTAGGTGCGGACGATCTCGAGCGGCTGGCGGTCGCGTCGTACCTGATCGGCCGTGACGACGACGCTGTCGCTGCCTGGGAGCGGGCGCACCGGCACGAGCTCGACGCCGGCGAGTACCGCGGCGGCGGCGAAGTCCGCGTTCTGGGCCGCGTTCTGCCTCATGCTCCACGGACAGATGGCCCATGCCAGCGGATGGCTGAGCCGCGCCGAGACCACCATCGGCGAGCGCGACTCCGCGGCGTCGGGCTACCTGCAGATCCCTGCGCCTGTCGACATCGACTCGGGCGACGGAACCGGGCGCACGACCTCGCGGTGCGGGCGTTCGCCATCGCCGATCGGTTCGATGACCGCGATCTCCACGCGTTCGCCGTGCTGGGCCATGGCCAAGCGCTCCTCGCGCTGGGCGACCAATCCGGCGCGACGACCCGCTTCGACGAGGTCATGCTGTCTGTTCGCTCGGGCGAGGTCGGTCCAATCGTTCACGGGGATCGTGTACTCCGCGGTGGTCCTGGAGTGCATGCAGATCTTCGACCTGGCCCGGGCTGCCGAGTGGACGGCGGCGCTCGACACGTGGTCCGCGGCGCAGCCCGACTTGGTCCCGTACGCGGCCAGTGCCTGGTCCATCAGTCGCAGCTCCAGCAGGCCGCAGGAGGGTGACGAAAGCCGCGACGACGGTGGCGTCGGCCTGCGAGCGTCTCGCCGATCCGCCACACCCGGCGCTCGGGTTGGCGTGCTACCAGGAGGCGGAGCTGCTCCGCTTGCGGGGTGCACTGGACCGCGGCCGCCGACGCGTACACACGGGCCAGCAAGGCGGGGTACCAGCCGATGCCAGGGCTGGCGCTGCTCGAACGGGCCCGAGGCGACAAAGCGGCCGCGGTCGCGAGTATCCGGCGCGCTTTGCTCGACACGGTCGCGCCGTTCCAGCGACCTTCACTGCTCGCCGCGGCGGTGGACATCCTCGTCACTGCGGGCCAGCCCGCCGAGGCGGACGACGCGGCAACGGAACTGGTCGCCATCGCAGCCGGCACTACATCGCCGATGCTCCGCACGATGGCGGAGCAGGCCGGCGGGTCCGTACGCTCGCGGTCGGCGAGCCCGCTCGTGCGCTGCCTCGCCTACGGGCTGCGAGCGAGGAGTGGCGCCGACTGCACATGCCCTACGAGGACGGGGCCGCGGTGCTGCTCGGACGGGGGTGCCTTGCGCTCGGCGACCGCGCCGCCGCCGAGCTCGAGTTCGACAACGCTCGTGAAGCCTTCGCCACGCTGGAGGCGCACGTCGATCTCGACGACCTCGCTGCGCTCACCGGGGGCACCGACCGCGGCGGCCTGTCGCGCCCGGCCAGGTCGAAGTCCTCGCCCAGGTAGCCGCGGGCAAGACGAACCCCGAGATCGCTCGTGCACTGTCGATCAGCGCGCACACCGTCGGCCGCCACCTCGAGAACATCTTCGCCAAGGCCGGGGTGAGCGGTCGGGCCGCGGCGACGGCGTGGGCCTACGAGCACGACCTGCTCTGACCGGGCTGACCCTCGCGGCAAGGGCGATGGTGCACCTGACCATCGCGCCCAGCGCCGCGAGATGGGTCAGGTGGGCGATGTGGGAGATCCGTTGGATTCGTACCGTGAACGCATCGGTGTTCTTCCTCGACCCAAGGAGGACACACCGTGCCGCACATCAGCCCCAACCATCGACCCCTCCACCGTCGAGGCGCTCGCCGCGGAGTTCCATCGCTGCTTCCGCGACTTCGAAGCCCGCGACGACCTGTTCGCACCTGACACGTTCTTCGACCTGCTCCCCCCGCTGTGGCGATTTCAGTTCGAAGGTCCGGGCGACGCGTTCTGCGCCCAGCTGCGCGCGATCGCTGAAAGACCCGTCGACCTGGAGGTCGTCCGGACGGTCGCGACCAGCACCGGCTTCGTCACCGAGCACGTCGAGACCCAGCACACGCCGAACGGCGATGTCGTCGCTCGCCGCCTGCACCTCTGCGAGGTGAGCGGCTGCCGCATCCACGCTGTCACCACCTACTGCAACGGCGGATGGGACGACGAGCTGCGCGCCCGTCACGCCGCCGACGCACCAATGATCCGGCCTTGACCGGAAGGAAGTCAAATGACCACCGCCACCTACCGCAACTACTCCGGCACGGCCGCTGAGCTGTACCAGAGCTTCTTCGTGCCGACCATCGCCATCCCGGTGGCGACCGAGCCCCTCCGTGCCGCGAACCTCCAGCCCGGCGAGCGGGTGCTCGACGTCGCCTGCGGCACCGGCGTCATCACCCGCGCCGCCGCCGAGCGTGTGGGATCGACGGGAACGGTTACCGGCGTTGACATCGCGCCCGACATGATCGCGACGGCCAAGGCCATCCTCGCGGCCCGGCGCGCCGAATTCGAATGGCACCAGGCCGACGCAGCCTCGCTGCACCTGCCCGACGCCTGCTACGACGTCCCGCTCTGCCAGATGGGGCTGATGTTCATGTCGGACAAGTCCGCCGCCGTCGCCGAACTACACCGCGCGACTGGCTCCTGGTGGGCGCGTCGTGATCAACACACCGGGACGCATCCAACCGGTGTTCGCAGCCATGGAGAAGGCGATAGTGGACAACCTCGATCCCCAGCTCCGCGCCGCGTTCGTGACAGCGGTCTTCTCGATGCACGATCCCACCGAGCTCGCCGCTCTCCTGCTCGGCGCCGGCTTCGACGACGTGACGGCCACCGAGTACACGGCGCAGCTGCACCTGCCCGGCCCCGCCGAGTTCCTGTGGCAGTACATCAACCTCACCCCGATGGGCGCACACGTCGCAGAGGCACCCCGAGCCGCCCAGGACGCGATGGAGCGGCAGGTCGTCGAGGCCTGGGCCGCGCACGTCGTCAACGGCACCACACCCGTCTCGCAGCCAATGGCCCTCGCGTCGGGACGGCGACCGTGACCGTCGCAGCATCCCACGCGGGGAACGGCGCTGGTCTCGACGCCATGGTCGCCCGCGCCTTGCCGCGAGTTGGCCGACGCCCGTCGAGTCGACGTCGCCACAGCGCACGGCACCGTCGCCGCGTGGCGTGTCGGCACCGGGCCGGCGGTGCTGCTCGTGCACGGGTGGCGCGACAGCGCCCGCCTCTGGGACCCGCTCATCGCCGCGCTCACGGAGCGAGGCCGTTCGGTCATCGCGCTCGACCTCCCAGGCCATGGCTTCTCCGGCGGCGATCGGTGCCTGGCCGCCGAGGTTCCCGACGCTGTACTCGCCGTCGCCAATGCGCTCGGGCCGGTCGAGGCCGCGGTCGCGGACTCCTTCGCTACCACGGGCACCGCACTCGCGGTTGCGGAGGGCCTGGCCATCGAGCGGCTCGTCCTGATCGCACCGCCGCTCGCCTACCGGACGCCCTACGACGCCGCGGACGGACCGGCCGACGGTGCCCACCAACGGTGGCGCCGCATCGCCGACGAGCTCGGCTTCGAGCCGGCGGTCGGTGACCTCGCGCTCGACTGCTACGTCGCGAGCTTGGGACCGTCACGCGGTGGGTGGGACCTCAGCGACGGTCTCGTCGACCTCGCTGCCGCCGTGGTGGTCCTGGCGTCCGTCGACGACGAGCGCTTTGACATCGACGCGGCTCGCGCGCGGGCAGCGCAGCTGCCCCTCGGTGCGCTCGTCGAGCTCGCAGGTCTCGACCACCGCACCCGGGGCGCGAGCCTCCGGCGTGTTCCAGAGGTCCACGCCGAAGGTCCGACCAAGGGAGGATGCGCACGGGGCATTGGTGACGTGCAGGGAATGGCCCGTGGAGCCCTCGACGCGAAGGGCGGCCCTGCCCGACCCCTTGACTGCCGGATTGGTCGACGAACGCCTGCTTGCCAGTAGGTCGTCAGTCCCGTTCGAGGGCGGCGCGTGTCATCGATCGAAGAGCGACGAGATCGTGATCGGCGGCGGTGCGATGCGCGTCGATCAGAATGTCGCGTGCCGCGCGAGCTGTCGTGACCGTGCAGCGCGTGGGCGAGGTGCCAGCGACTGCGAACGCTCCACGGGATCGCGCCGATGCGATCGTCGAGTTCCACCGCACGTTCGAGATGTGTGATCGCGTCGCGAGGCCGATTGAGGCTGTCAGCGAGCATGCCGAGATAGCGGCTTGCCGCACCCATGCAGAAGAACGTGCCGTCCATCGTCACGATGCGGTCTCGGAACGGGAGCAGCGTTTCGTAGAGCTCGCGACAACACGGCAGGTGAGCAGCTGAAGCCAGTTCCGCGGTCACGCAGACGTCGGCGAGCCACGTGAAGTTGCGGGCGCGAGGGATGGGATCGGGACCCAAGATCGCGGGGATCTCGTCGACGGCTCCGCGTTCAATGGCGAAGATGCCGAGCATCTTCGGGGCGCTCGGGTGAACGGTGTCGCGGAGGATGGGCTCGACGAACGGAGCCATGTCTGTCATCCGCCCTTGCTCGCGCCAGATGAGCATCATGTGGAGGCCGTAGGTCTCGGTGGCACCCCAGATGCCAACGTGCTGATGGAGCTCGAACGCGACGTTGGCGAGCGACTCCGCTTCGGTGAGTTGACCTCGCAGGAAGGCGACGGTCGTCCGCGCCCAGGTGGCCCACATCTGGACCAACGGTTGGCGATCGACGCCGGCCTCGTGCGCGGCGCGCTCGATGTCCGGCTGCAACCGAGACGCGTCGCCGCTGGCGAGGCGCAGTCTCGCGGCGCGCATGCGCGCCGTCGTGCCCACATCGATGGGGATGTCGGGACTTTGCAGTTCGACCAGCTCCTCAGCCATGGCGAGCTGCTGAGCGAGATCCGGCGACGTGTCGAGCATGACCACGAGCTCGACGAGCGTCTCGGCCAGCAACCTGCGGTCGTCCAACCGACGAGCCATCGCCACGCCGTCTCGGGCGAGGGCCTCGCCGCGTTGTCGCTGTCCTTCGTCGTAGTACAGCGCGACCGCGAGACCAACCAGCAACCGAGCGTGCAATGCCGAGTCGCGATCGTCGATGCCGGCAAGTGCTCGCGAGATGGCAGCTACGACGCGGTCGTCGACAGTGCCGTAGGGCCGCACCTGCCAAAGGCCGATCTCGCCGTAGGCGAGGGCGGCCTCGGCCAAGCAGCGTGAGATCTCCGCACCGCTCGGCGACGGCGAGGGCCTCGTCGTTCACCGCCGACCCGCCCGCCTCGTCACCGGTCCTGCGCATGGCGCTCGCCAACCGGAGCAGGACGGCCCCGCGCTCAGCCGCCTGGGTTGAGCGCAGGGCGTCGAGCGCGGCGAGCACCGATCGCCAGTGCACGATTGCATCGTCGAACGCCAGCCGATGCTCGGCTTGCTCTGCCGCGAGCAGCGCGTACTCGACCGCCCGGACTCCCGCCCGCGCCCGCCCGAAGTGGTGTGCGAGCTGGCTTACGAGCGGTTCCAAGTCCGACGCGAACACCGCCTCGATGGCTTCGCCGACCCGGAGGTGAAGCCGCGCCGCGACGGACGGGGTTGAGGTCGGCGTACAGGGTCTCGCTCACGAGCGCGTGGGCGAACCGGTAGGAGCCGTCGCCGGATGCAGCGACGATCCGAGTGAGAAGGGCGATCTCGAGGACGTCGAGGACGGTGTCCGCGTCCAACCCGCAGGCTCGCCGGAGAACCTCGTCGTCGAAGTCGCGCCCGATCACCGACGCGACGCCGAGAACCGTCTGCACCTCATCGGGCAGACGTCCAATGCGTCGTCGGATCACGTCGCCCACGACGGCGGGGATGTCGGAAGCGGCCGCGTCACGGGTCAAGCGGCGCTCGCTGCTGAGAAGCCGGACCAGTTCGGTGACAAAGAAGGGGTTGCCGTCCGTGCGTCGGTAGATCTCCTCTGCGATCGCCCGGCTCGCTTCGCCCGCCTCGGTGCCCCCCTCGATCAAGGCGGCCACGTCCGAAAGCGACAGGCCTCCGAGCGTCATGTGCACGACGCTCGGCTCACCGAGCACATCGGCCACCGCCCGAGCGATCGGGTCTGTCGCGGCCCGGTCGGAATCGCGGAGCGTCGCGACGATCAGGACCGGCGCGGCACGAAGCTCGACTGCGAAGAAGCGAAGCAATCGAAGCGACGTCACATCGGCCCAATGAACGTCCTCGAGCACGACCAGGACCGGTTGCACGTGTGCCGTCTGTTCGGCCATCTGGCGAACTGCGTCATACAACCGGAAGCGAGCAGAGTCGACGTCGAGCACCGCGGCTCCCGTGTTGCCGAGCTCCGGCAGCACGGCACCGAGCGCGGCGCGGACGTGATCGGAAACGCCCGCGTCGGCCGCGCCCAGCCCGCGAAGGACCTGCACCCACGGCCAGAGCGGCGGTGCTCCTTCATCGTCATGACACCGACCCCACGTGATGAGAACACCGGCGGTTTGCGCATGCGTGACCAGCTCGGACGCGAGGCGGGACTTGCCGATCCCGGCTTCGCCGCCGACCAATACGATGCGGCTGACGCCCGCGATGGCCTCGTCCAGCGCAGCGCGGAGTCGTGCCAGGTCCCGCTCCCGGCCGACGAAGCTGCTCGACCGTGGTGTCGGTTCCGTCGTCGGGCGCGCCGGCTCGACCGCGATACTCGAGCCGCTGAACGGCTCGCCGGCCGCCTGCAGGGACGGGTCGTGGGTCAGGATCTGGAAACGGAGACGCTCGAGCTCGGGCCCCGGATCGAGTCCGAGCTCCTCGCCGAGTACCTCGCGCGTGCGGTCATAGGCCCGCAACGCGTCCGCTTGGCGACCGGACCGGTACAGGGCGACCATGTGCAGCATTCGAAGCCGCTCACGTAACGGGTAACGAGAGATGAGCCGGTCGAGCCTGGAACAAGCGCCGCCATTGTCACCTGTCATCAAGAGCGCCTCGACCTGATCCTCCTCGGTCAGGGCCCGAAGCTCGTCGAGCCGCACGATCTCGTTGCCGGCAAATGGCTCGTACGTGAACTCCGCCAGTGGCTCGCCCCGCCACTGCGCCAGTGCGTCATCGAGCTTGCGCATTGCGGACGCACCGTCACCGGCGGCGAGCGCGGCTCTCCCGTCGGCTGCGAGGTGTTCGAATCGGTACGCGTCGACGGCCTCCGGGTCCACGCGCAGTACGTAGCCGGGTGGCTCTGTCACCAACACGCGGGCGGGGGCGCGCCGCGTGCGCTGCCGGCTCCAATACGCGCCGCAGGTTCGACACGTAGGCCTGAATCGATGCCGTCGCTGCGTTGGGAGGCGTTTCTCCCCACACGTCGTCGATGAGGCGATCGAGGGAGACGACCTCGTTCAGGTGGACCAGGAGGACGGCGAGAACCGCTCGCTGCCTCCGGGCACCCAGTTCAACCCGACCGCCGCCGTCCCCAACGACTTCCAGTGGACCGAGAATCCCGCACCACACTTCGATCCACCGGTATAGCCCACCGTCGACCAGGACCGGCGGCGGTCACAGACCCTGCTCACAGCTCCTGGTCGAGCCACACAAGTTCTCGGGAGCTGTCGGCATCGACCTCGAGGTTCGCCACGGGCGCGCCTCGCTCGCTCGACGCGGGACGGAAACCAACCGCCAACAGCGGTCCGAGCCGAAGCGGAGTGGCGTCCGGGACAGATACGTACACCCGCTCGCCGCCGTTGCGCCGCAGGATGTCACCGATGGCGCCTACCAGTCGTCGGGCGACCTCCGCCGAATCCACATCGAGATCACTAGCCCACGCCAACAACTCGAAGGTCGCGTCGCCAACGGAACGCACGATCGCAGCACCACGCGGCACCAAGTAGGCGGGGTCGTAGAGCTCGAGCACGATGGCGGTGGTCGCCCACTCGGTCAAACGGGAGCACGACCACCCGTCCGCGGCGAGAAGGTCCACGAGCGCGTCACGGTTCTCGACAGCGGCCTCGCGGATCAGCAGCGACGACGACTCGTCGGGCGTCATCACCACATCTTGCCCCGCTGACTTGGCGATCACTTGGCCGAGACCCAAGTCGCTGCCAAGCCGCTGCCAAGTCGCCTGGCGCAGTCTGACGCTCGGAATGACCGACCGATCGTGGGCTGGTACGTGCCGTCAGCTCACGGCGAGCTCTTCGATGGCACGACACGTCCTGGACTTCACGTTCACGTGGAGTCCATAACCATGGGAGGGCCTGATGAGGCAACGTTGGTGGTACCTGAGCGGCGTCGGTTTCGCTGCGGCGCTTGTAGTTGGATTCATGATGTCTGCCGGGACCTATCCCGAAGACAACAAGGCACCGGACGCCGACTGGATCAAGGTGATCTCCAGTAGCAGCAATCGGGCCACGATCATCGTCGGTGCGTACGTGTTGTTCGTCGCCGGACTGCTGTTCTTGGCGTTCGCCGCGTCGATCCGAACCGCGCTTCGATCGGAAGAGACATCAGCCAGCGTTCTCGCGTCGGTCGCCAGCGCGAGCGCGGTGGTGTTCGTGACCTTGCTCCTGATCGGCGCGCTCGCACTTGCTTCCGTGCCTGCCAGCATCACGTTCGGCGACTCGACCGTCCCAGGAGCCGACTTCGCTCGACAGCTCAGCCAACTCGGCGTCGGAGCCATGCTCGCCCCAGGGGCACTCGCCGCCGCCGTGTACGTGGCGTCGACGTCGCGGCTCGGAGCAGTAACCGGACTGTTCTCTCGAGGTGTCTCGATCATCGGCTACGTCGCCGCTGTGGCCTTGCTGTTCGGCGCGTTCTTCCTGCCCTTCTTGGCGCTGCCGATCTGGGCCATCGTCGTCGGCATCGCCCTCGCCCGCCGTCCAGCCACCGCGACCGCGACTCACACGGCGGCCACGTCCCGGACTCCCATTCCGACAACCGCCTGAGTGAGTGCCCGCCGAGGACCCACGTTTCACCATCGACCCATCTACGGATACACGAACCCCAAGGAGTCACAGCCATGCACCTGTTCCGACGACTGATCCTCGCTGCGGCCGTCGCCGCAGTGACACTTCCACTGTTGACCGCTTCGGCCGCCAGTGCCAACCCCGCACCCGAGCTGGCATGCGGGACCACGCAACCCGGACCGTGCACCGAGACCGCGCACTTCACCGACCAGAACGAGTGGCTCACCCCGCAAGGCTCCACGCTGCCCGCTGACTGTCCCAGCTTCATCGACACCGACGTCACGCTCGTGACGGGGACCGGCAACGGCGTCGAACACACGACCGTGAACAAGGCGCAGGATTCGTGGTTCACATCGACCTTCACCGGCGACGTGACCCTCACGCTGTACCCGCTTTCGAGCGTGGTGTTGGACCCCGGCGGCAACGTCATCGCCGTTGTCGGCCCTCCCGATGCAAACCAGCCGGTGTTCACCGGCAAGCAGACCGAGTGGTTCGGCGGCTCGTTCAACAACAAGAACTCAGTTGGCCACGGCACCCTCATGCTCGATGTCACGGGTGGAGGCCAATCGCTCCACGTGCACAACGTGTTCCATGCGAGCTGGGCACCCGGCGCCGACCCGAACGGCCCGCCGACGAAGGCCTTCGACAAGCTGACCTGTTCGTAGCCCGACCCGAGCACTGCGAACCGTGGCGACCGTGCCCTCGATGCGGTCGCCACGCTCGCGTCTAGAGCCGGACGACAGGTGCCGAGTGCCATCGTCGACGCGGCTGAGCCGACGTCGACAGGCGTCACCCCAAACCATCATGGGTGGCGTCACCGACCAGATGATCGCGATGACTTCCCATCTCACCGCTGACCTCACGCAACACGGCGCGACCGGACTGCGAGGACGCGGCCCTGGAGGAAACAATCAGGCGCCGCCGCTCGATGACGGGGCGCCGGAGCCGGTGGTTGACGAAGCCGAACCGCTGTTGGCCTGCACGGCGGCGTCCCATCGTCTCTATCCGACGTTGCACCTCGCCGCTCACTCGGGCACACGGCGGAGTGAGTGAAACCGCCGGAACGCCGCGATCCCGATCTCCGAAGGGCTCCGAACGATCGGCCGAACCGCCGGAAACGGCGCGGCACCCGCCAGCAGATCTTCGGATCGCGCCCCAGGGCGTCGCACACAGATTCGGCTCGCGTCGACCGCGACGCTGTGTCTGCTTCGCGGTGTGAGTCGTGAGCTCGGATAGCCGGAGCCTCGCGGATTTCCTCGCCGTCGAGTTGCTCTTGCGCGTGACCTTCGAAACGCTGACCCACCGCGCTCGACGACCATCTAAACGCGGCGCTCGCCCGACGTTCCTGGAACCCTGTGGACGAGCGATATCGGACGGTTCTTCGCGCATCGCTCAAGCGCATGAAGTACGCGCGATCGACACGTATGCGCTTATGTCTGCGGCCCTGCGGACCACCGTGTGAGCCTTTCGGCGAACTGGCTCGGGGAGTCAGGCAGGCGGCCACCGAGCGCCGGACCCGAGAAGTAGCGCAACCTCTCTACGAACGTCGCCGTCCGCTCCGTGCCATCCTCCCGCTCCCAGCGGACGGCCACCGCCTGTCCTTCCAATGTCACAGCGCGCACGGCCTCTGGTGGCACCGCAGTGGCAACGTCGGCGCGGAATGCGAAGTGCTCCACGAGGCAGAGACGACGGTCGATCAATCGGGACGTAGCACGGTTGTCGCGCCAGCCGTCCACGAAGGACTGCCACCATTCCCTTCGTTTGGACCGTCTCATCCGCGAGCAGCGGGAAGGTCGCGTCAAGCTCGGCAGCGGCCCCTCGAACTGTCTGCGCGGCTTTCAGCTCGCGGGCCTTCTCGGGCACGTTGAGACCGTACTGACCGGGCTGCGATGCGGCGGAAACAGCACATGCGAGCAGTTGCAGATCGGCCGCTCTGTATCCACCAGGGCTTCCGTCCTCAACGATCTACGATTTGGTGACGTGATCGTCGTGCTCGTGGTCGTGCTCGCACTGATCTGAATGACACCGAGACGCTGCGCTCGACGTTCCCGTTGTGGGTGTTCGCGAACTTCCCAGACGCACCCGAGGAATGATCGCGGCGCGGAAGTCGTCGCGCGACAGCCGGCGCGGTAACGGTACACATTCCGGTTGCCCCGACAACGGGCGGCTGGGGTCACGGTGGAGTTGCGGGCCGACGCTTGACGCGACACGCTCGGCTGAGAGATCGTAATCGATCGGAGGGCCGAGATGCTCAACGAGATCCCTGACGTTCCATCGGGCGTGATCGGGTTCGAGGTGTCAGGCAAGCTTCGGACCGAGGACTACCGAGACATCCTCTTGCCAGCGGTGCAGAACGCAGCCGCCAGCGGCGAAGTGCGAATCGTGATCGTGTTCCCGAAGTTCGAAGGTTTCGCGGGAGGAGCCTTCTGGCAAGACATCAAGGTCGGCGTTGAGCATTGGGGGGCATGGAAGCGCATCGCGCTTGTGACTGACGTTGAATGGATGAAGCACGGGACCGACTGGTTCGGGTGGATGACCCCTGGTGAGGTCAAGCACTTCACGCTCGCCGAACGAGCCGCGGCGATCGCGTGGGCAGCGGGCTAACTCGCCGCTTGACCACGCCTAGCCACCAACTCATGTGGTCGGTCAGGCGAGCGAGCGGAGGGAACGAAGCACTTACAGTCCTCGAGGTCACGGGTTTCGACGGGGTTGTTCAACGTGGCCGGGTCACCCGACAGCGGTTAGTTGCAGATCGGGTTTGAAAGCGGTCCGGCTGCGGGGAATCGAAACCAGGAGGCGAGTCCACCCTCCGCCTCCTGCCAAGCTGGGGGCCCCGTACACGTCGACCAACGGGCGGGGCCTCTACCGGCCCGCGAGTCGACAGCCGTGGGGTTGCCGGCCAACGACGAGACAATTCCCACCTTTGGGTGATGCCGGTCGAGGTTCGGACCACGAGAGTTCACCACTGGGGGGTTGGGCACTGAGGGTTCTGCTGCGAGCAAGCGTCGCAGAACCCTCGGCCCACACCCCGTTCAGCTCTCGCCATCGCACAGCGACGGGATTGCGGTTCCTGAGCGGCAGGTTCCGCCGCTCCCCAGGGCGATTATTCGCGAGCCCATGCCCTCGCGCGTGCCTCGAAGCCATCGGCCACCTCTCAGGAGACCGAGCTGCATAAGGGCACCTAGGCGCTGGTGGGCGATCGGTCATCGACTTGTCGGAACGGAGCATCCTCGGCGTTGAAGAGTGCTGCCAGACCGGTCACCTCGAGCGCCTTCAGCGCGATTCCGCTCGCGCCTCGAATTGTGATGCGGAGCCCGTCTTGGTGCGCCCGGACCAGTGCGCCGAGCACCGTGGAGTCCAGGAATCGAGTCCGTGACAGGTCGAGCACTACGCGGCGACGGTTCGCTTCCCGCAAAGCCTGGAACTGTTGTTGCAGTTCGTCTTTGCTGGCCAGGTCGAACTCGCCTATGAGTGCGAGCACGGATACACCATTGTCCGACTGAACATCGATCCGGGTGCCCTCGACATTCACGCCCATACCTCCTTCGTGCTGTGGGCAGGATGCAGCTCAGGTGTGTCGTGGTTTGGTTTGGCGGTGCTTGTTGGCCGCTTGCAACTGGCGTTTGAGGTCGGCAACTTCGACATCAAGGGCGAGGATCCGCTTGATTCCGGCCAGGCTCATGCCTTCGTCGGCCATGTCGGATACGCGTTGCACGAGCGCGATCTCCGCTCGGCTGTAGCGGCGATGACCGCCATCGGATCGGGCAGGCTGCACGACCTCTTCCAGATCGATCCGTCGAAGGAAGGCGGGCTGGACGTTGAGCATTCCGGCGACCTGGCCGACCGTGTACAGCGGCGCATGCTCGTCATCAAACGGCAACGGCAAGTTCTGTTCTCCGTGCGTAGGTCGCGGCCGTTCGCACGACTGCCGTCGAGCGTGACGTGCGATCGATCCTCGACGTTGATCTCCACGAATTTTATAAGTTCAGCGAGCAGCAACTGTCAACTGAAGTTGCAGGCTTTGATCGCGGAGTCACCGCATGTCGCCATTCCGCACAGGCACGCTGTTGTTAGGTCACGTCCCGAGGTCGCAGCGAGATGGTGAGCGGGCGGCCCGGCAGCTCATTTGCAGGACACGGATGGTCAGCCGGATAGGGGGCCAGAGCCGTCCGCTCGAGCATGCGCGCTCAGCTGGTGAGTTCTGAGCGCGGCAACACTTTGAAGATCTCGCGAGCGATGTAGCGCTTCAGGCAGCGCACGATCTCGCCGTTGGTTCGCCCCACCGGTTCATCGTCACGGGTGTAGTAGCTGCCGAGCTCCTGGTTCAGCTCGGGGCGCAACTCACGCGTGTAGTACAGGCCCGCCCCTGGCCCTTTCAGCGTGGTGACCCTGACCGTCATGGTTGCCCGACTCCGATCCCAACGGGGATTGCACTCGTCCGTCGTTCTTGTGTTGTCGAGTTGGAGGATGCGGGTTCGGTTGTCGAGAGTTATTGGACGGTCGGACTGTCGCGGTGCCTGGCGGTTCGTTCGGTCGGAGTAGTCGGCTGCGGTTGACGGGCTGCCGATCGCGATTCGGTGTCATGTTCCGCGGCTCGACGCGCCCGGTCTTAGAAGGTGATGGACGATCACGCGTCGTGCCTGCGCGCAAACGGGATGTGCCTGACCGGTAGTCCGTTCGCCGGTAGTGACGACAAATCGCGGACGGAAATGTCAATGGGGACACCTCGTGCGCTTCGACGTCGACGAGATCCTCCAGATCCCCCCGCTCGTCGACCTCACCACCGTCAATGTGTCAGCCGTATTCTCCGCCGCCGTAGACGACGGGCTCATCGCGCGCAATCCCTGCCGAGCTGCTTCGGTCAAGACGCCCCGTGTTCACAGCGAGCGGATCGAACCCTGGCCGAAGGAGCGAGTCGAGGTTGTGATCGACGCACTGCCTCACCGTTACCACGCGGTCGCAGTTCTGGCGGCCGGATGCGGTCTTCGACAGGGCGAAGTATTCGGCTTGCGCGTGTGCGACGTCGACTTCCTCAAGAAGCGCATCCTCGTGGAGCAACAAGTGAAGCTCCTTCGAGCGCAACCGGTAATCGATCGCCCGAAGGGTGGACGCAAGCGTGTCGTGCCACTCCCCGACTGGGTCGCGATCGAGCTCTCAGAGCACCTTCGACGCTTCCCGGCCAAGACCGACGAGCTCGTCTTCGTCAGCCGCGAGCACAAGCCGCTCAATCGCAACTACTTCAACCCTCACATCTGGCACCCGGCGCTGCGGGCTGCCGGAGTCCAACCCGGGCGCAAGAACGGCATGCACGCTCTGCGCCACTTCTATGCATCGGTTCTCATCGACGCCGGAGAGTCGGTGAAGGCCGTCGCGGAGTACCTCGGACACGCAGATCCTGGCTTCACGCTCCGCGTCTACGCCCATCTGTTTCCGTCGTCCGAAGCGCGCCGCGAGGAAGGCCGTCGACGGGCTGTTCCTGGAGGCAACCGACGACGTCTCTTCGGCGCCGGCACGCCCCGCAGTTGTCCGGTCCTGACGTGCAAGATCCGCCCATGGCCGCCAGTGCGACGGACCATAGACGGACCAAGCGAGGTTCTGAGGCCTGAAACCGCAGGTCAGGCCGCTCTGCTTCTAGATGTCGTAGTAGAGCTGGAACTCGCAGGGGTGGGGCCGGAGGCGGACGGCGTCGATCTCGTTCTCGCGCTTGTAGGCGATCCACGTGTCGATGAGGTCGGACGTGAACACGCCGCCGACCTTCAGGAAGTCCTGGTCGGCCTCGAGCGCGTCGAGGGCGTCGTCGAGCGAGCTCGGGACCTGCGGCACCTTCGCCAGTTCCTCGGGCGGCAGGTCGTAGAGGTCCTTGTCGACCGGGGGCGGCGGCTCGATGCGGTTGTTGATGCCGTCGAGCCCGGCCTGCAGCATCGCCGAGAACGCGAGGTACGGGTTGCACGACGGGTCGGGGCAACGGAACTCGAGCCGCTTGGCCTTCGGGCTCTTCGAGTACAGCGGGATGCGCACGGACGCGGAGCGGTTGCGCTGCGAGTACACGAGGTTGACCGGCGCCTCGTAGCCCGGCACCAGGCGCTTGTAGCAGTTCGTGGTCGGCGCGGCGAACGCGAGGATCGCCGGCGCGTGCGTGAGCAGTCCGCCGATGTACCAGCGGCCATGTCGGAAAGTCCGGCGTAGCCGGTCTCGCCGAAGAACAGCGGCTCGCCGCCCTTCCACAGCGACTGGTGGCAGTGCATGCCCGAGCCGTTGTCCTCGAAGATCGGCTTCGGCATGAACGTCGCCGTCTTGCCGGCCGCGTAGGCGACGTTCTTGACGATGTACTTGTACAGCATGAGCTTGTCGGCCATGCGCAGCAGGTGTCGAAGCGCATGTCGATCTCGGCCTGACCGGCGGTACCGACCTCGTGGTGCTGGATCTCGATCTCGATGCCGAGTCGCTCCATGGTCAGGATCATCTCGGAGCGCAGGTCCTGGTACTGGTCCATGGGCGGGACCGGGAAGTAGCCCTCCTTGTACCGGGTCTTGTAGCCGAGGTTCTTGCCCCTTCGTCGCGACCGGTGTTCCAGCTGCTTCGATCGAGTCGACCGAATGCGCGCAGAGTGCTGGTCGTAGTGGAACCGGACGTCGTCGAAGATGAAGAACTCCGCCTCCGGCCCGAAGTAGGCCGTGTCGGCGAGGCCGGTCGACACCAGGTGGTCCTCCGCCTTCTTCGCCACGTAGCGCGGGTCGCGGGAGTACGACTCGAGGGTGATCGGGTCGTGCACGAAGCAGTTGACGTTGAGCGTCTTGTGCTTGCGGAACGGATCGATGACGGCCGTGTTCGGGTCGGGCACGAGGATCATGTCGGACTCCTGGATCTCCTGGAAGCCCCGGATCGACGAGCCGTCGAACCCGAATCCCTCCTCGAAGCCGTCGGCGCTCAACTCGTGCGCCGGCACCGAGAAGTGCTGCATCAGGCCCGGCAGGTCACAGAACCGGAAATCGACGATCTCGACGCCCTCGTCCCGGGCCAAGCCAGGACCTCGTCCGGTGTGCGCTCCTGCACGGGCTGCTCCTTTGCGATGCGGACCGGCGCAAGCTAATCGGTGGACCGCACCCGCTGCAGGGGCGGGACCCGCCGCACCGGATGGCTGCGACGACGCGTCTAGGCCTGCAGTTCGTGTTCGAGCGCCGCGCAGACCGTGTCGACGATCAGCCGGGTGACGACGTACGGGTCGCAGTTGGCGTTGGGCCGCCGGTCCTCGATGTAACCCTTCTTGTCCACCTCGACCTGCCACGGGATGCGCACCGACGCGCCGCGGTCCGACACGCCGTAGCTGAACGAGTGCCAAGGAGCGGTCTCGTGCGCGCCGGTCAGGCGATGTTCGATGTCCGCGCCGTAGTTCTGCACGTGCTCGTCGGCCTTGGTGCCGAGCGCCTCGCAGGCGGTGATGATCGGGTCGTAGCTCTCGCGCATCGCCTTCGTCGAGAAGTTGGTGTGCGCGCCGGCGCCGTTCCAGTCGCCCTTGACCGGCTTCGGGTCGAGCGTCGCCGAGATGCCGAAGTCCTCGGCGGTGCGGTAGAGCAGCCAGCGCGCCACCCACAGCTGGTCGGAGACGTCGAGGGGCCCGAGCGGGCCGACCTGGAACTCCCACTGGCCGGGCATGACCTCGGCGTTGATGCCCGAGATGCCGAGGCCGGCGCCGAGGCAGTCGTCGAGATGCTTCTCGACGACGTCGCGGCCGTACACCTCGTCGGCGCCGACACCGCAGTAGTAGGAGCCCTGCGGCGCCGGGTAGCCGCCCGCCGGGAAGCCGAGCGGGTGGGCCTTCTTGAAGAACGTGTACTCCTGCTCGATCCCGAACCAGCGGCTCCTGCGCCGCGTACTTCTCGGCGATCGGGACGCAGTTGGCACGGGTGTTGGTCGGATGCGGGGACATGTCGGTCAGCAGCACCTCGCACATCACGAGCTTGTCGTCGCCACCCCGGATGGGGTCGGGAACGACAAGCACGGGTTGCAGCACGCAGTCCGAGTTGCTGCCCGGCGCCTGGTTGGTGCTCGACCCGTCGAAGCCCCAGATCGGCAGCTCGGCGCCGTCGGACAGGATCTTGGTCTTCGACCGCAACCGTGCGGTCGGCTCGGTGCCGTCGATCCAGATGTACTCGGCCTTGTAGGTCACGTTCGTCCTTTGTCAGATCGGTGATTGTCGGCGCAACAACGCTCCCAGCACCTCGTTTCTGAGCCGTTGCTCCGAATGTGAACAACTTGTGAACCGGCGCACGAGCGGCGGGAGGACCGGGCCGGTCATGTCAACATGGATGGGTGATCGAGCGCCAACAGGACTACGTGCTGCGCACGGTGGAGGAGCGGGGCGTCCGGCTGATCCGGCTCTGGTTCACCGACGTGCTCGGCCAGCTCAAGTCCTTCGCGATCTCTCCGGCCGAGCTCGAGAACGCCTTCGAGGAGGGCATGCAGTTCGACGGCTCGTCGATCGACGGTTTCAGCCGGGTGCAGGAGAGCGACGTGCTCGCCGCCCGGACGCGAACAGCTTCGAGCTGTTGCCGTGGGGCATCGACGACGCGCCGTCCGCTCGGATGTTCTGCGACATCGTCAACCTCGACGGCTCGCCGTTCGACGGTGACCCCCGGCAGGTGCTCAAGCGCAACCTCGAGCGGGCGCGCGAACGCGGTTTCACGTTCTACGCCGCACCCGACATGGAGTTCTTCTACTTCGGCGTCGTCCGATCCGAGCGAGCCGCCTCGGCCGCTCGACACGTCGTCGTACTTCGACCTCACCACCGCGGACGTGGCCGGCGACATCCGCAAGGAGACCATCCACACGCTCGAAGCGCTGGGCATCCCGGTCGAGTACTCGCATCACGAAGACGCTCCGAGCCAGCACGAGATCGACCTGCGCTACACCGACGCCCTCACGATGGCCGACAACGTGATGACCTTCCGTCTGGTCGTCAAGGAGATCGCGCACGTGCACGGTGTGCACGCCACCTTCATGCCCAAGCCGATGGAGCGGGTGCAGGGCTCCGGCATGCACACGCACTTCTCGCTCTTCGAGGGCGACACCAACGCCTTCCACGACGCCGGCGATCCGTACGGGCTGTCGAAGATCGCGCGAGGATTCATCGCCGGCCTGCTGCACCACGCTCGGGAGATCACCGCCGTCACCAACCAGTGGGTCAACTCCTACAAGCGACTCGTGGTCGGTTTCGAGGCGCCGGTGTACATCTCGTGGGCCCGCAACAACCGTTCCGTCGTGGTGAACGTCCCGCACACCAAGAAGGGCAAGTCCGAGTCGACGCGCATCGAGTACCGGGCGCCCGATCCGGCGTGCAACCCCTACCTGGCGTTCTCGGTCGTCCTCGCCGCCGGCCTACGGGGCATCGAGGAGAGCTACGACCTGCCCGCCGAGACGACGGCGAACCTGTACCAGCTCACCGAGGAGGAGCGCCTGGCCGAAGGCATCGAGATGCTGCCCGGCTCCCTGTCGGACGCACTCGACGTGATGGACGACTCCGAGCTCGTCGCCGAAGCGCTCGGCGAGCACGTCTTCGAGTGGTTCATCCGCAACAAGCGTGCCGAGTGGCGCGAGTACAAGACGCACATCAGCCAGTTCGAGCTCGACCGCTACTACCGCAACCTGTGATGGAGCCGCTGCTTCTGTACCCGGACCCGCCGCCGGCCGAGCTCGCGCAGGCGCTCGACCTCGGCGGCTATCCGTGGAAGGCCGTGGCCGACGAGCGCGCCGCGCAGGCGGGCGAACCCGACGACGGTTGGTCCGGCGCGATCGTGTGCGCCGATGTCGACGCCGAGGGGGCGTTCGCGTTGTGCCGTGCGCTCCGCAAGCGGGACACGCCGCTCGAGCCGCTTCTGCTGCTGCTCCCGGGGTCGAGGCTGCACGACCTCGAGCTGCGCGACGACCTGTTCGACGACTTCTGTCTGACGCCGTTCCAGCCCCGCGAGCTCGAGGCGCGGCGTGAAGCACCTCTTCTTCCGCGCCGGGCGCGGGCACCGGGCCCGAGCTCATCGAGTACGGCGACCTGATGCTCAACCTCGAGACGTATCAGGCCGCGTGCGCGGGCACGCCGCTCGACCTCACGTACATGGAGTACGAGCTGCTCAAGTTCCTCGCCGCCCATCCCGGCAAGGTGTTCACCCGCGAGACGCTGCTGTCGCGGGTGTGGGGCTACGAGTACTACGGCGGCGCCCGCACCGTCGACGTCCACATCCGACGGCTGCGCGCCAAGCTCGGCGAGGAGCACGCCAACCTGATCCAGACGGTGCGCTCGGTCGGGTACCGCTTCGGTCAGAGCCGCTGGGGCCTCTGACCTCGGGGCGCGAGCGCGCACGCGCTGGCGCTTCGTCAGCATGCGGCCGCGGCGTCGACCGCACACGAGGTAACGGCGACCGGACTTGATCTGCGGCGGGCGGCTAGACGGGATGCACGTCCTTCGCCTGCAGGCCACGGTCGGTCTGCTCGGAAGTGAACTCGACCTTCTGGCCCTGCTCGAGCGTCTTGAAGCCCGAGCCCTGGATGTTCTTGTAGTGGACGAACAGCTCATCACCGCCGTCGTCCGAAGCAATGAAGCCCCAGCCCTTTTCAGAATTGAAGAACTTCACGGTGCCGGTCGCCATGCCGGTAGCCCTTTCGCGCCCTGCGGGCTCTGACGACGTCGCCCTGCGAAACGCCCAGCCCTGCTAGTCCCAACCATTATCGCAGCGCACCTTAGCGACCGCTCAGTGTGGGCGCGTGAACCGCCGCGGGGACTAGCGGTTGAGATCGATCAGCTCACTGCCCTCGTGGGTCAGCCTCGCCGTTCTGCTTCAGCGCACCACCGAGGATGATCGCCACGAGCAGTCCGCTCACGATGAAGACGACGGGCAAGCACGACGACGAGCACGAGCACGACGATGACGACACCGACCACGACGCGTGTCTACCCCAACCAGGCCCACGCCTCCACTTCCACCAGCGCACCGAGCGGCAGCTCCGCGACGCCGATGGCCGATCGCGCAGGACGATGGTCGCCGAACTCGTCCATGTACACCTCGTTCATGAGCGCGTAGTCGCTCATGTGTCGCAGGAACACGGTCGTCTTCACGACGTTGCGTCAGCGAGGCGCCCTGCGAGTCGAGTTGGCCGCGCAGGTTCTCGATTGCCTGGCGTAGCTCTTGCTTCGAGCCCTCCCGGAACGAGGTTCCCGTCGACGATGCCGACCTGCCCCGACACGACGAGCCACTCGCCCGCGCGCACGACGGGCGTATACGGACCGACAGGCTTCGCATGGTTGGTTCTGTCATCGAATCTTCACTCCGGTGGGGAACGTTGGGGGACAGCCTTGCGCGACCCAGGTGGCGGCGGCCACTGCCGCGAAGACGGCGTCGCTGCCGTTGCGGGGCGGGCGGTCGTCGGGCTCGATCTCGACCGTGACCGCCGGTGTATCGACCGCGCGCAGGACGCCGAACGAACGAATCGTCAGATCGAGCGGTTCGCCCGCGTCGTCGACGGCGATGCCCTCGGACGTGACCCATCCCAGCGCCATGTGCGCAGCACCGATGCAGAAGGACCGCAGCACGATCTCGTCGAGTGGTTCGCCGGCCTCGACGCGCACGTGCACGCCGCTCGCGTCGATGCTCGCACGGGCGCGGGCGCCGTTCGGTGCGACGACGACGTCGGCGTGTCCTTTGGCGCCGGCGAGCAGGACCGCAGCCTCGGCCCAACCCGACGCGCGTAGGTCGCAGGACGTCGGCGGCCCCGCGACGTCGATCTCCTCGACGCGCAAGCGAAGGCGCATACGACGTGATGGCTTCTGCGACGCCGGCGTGTGCGCACGACCCGCACGACGCCGCTTCCGTCGCCACGCACACCGGCTGCGATCGGTGGACGCTTGGGGCCGAGGCGCACCGTGTCTTCGCGCGACGCGAGCACGCGGACCGTTCGACCGTGCCGATCCGCGAGCTCGCGCGCCGCGGCCATCACGTACGAACGGACCTTGCCGCCGAACGCACCGCCGTTCGCGAGCGGTGATGCGGGCTCTCCGCCGGGCGCACACCACGAGGCGTCCGTCTCGAGATAGGCGGGCTCGACCCATTGGGTCTGCAACGTGACCTTCCAGTCACCATCGGGCAACGCGATCGGATGGCCGACGTCAACGGTCGTTCGTCGTCCCTGCACCTTTGCCGCGGCACGCCGCGCGTCGAGAAGCGTCTCGCCGACCGACCAGCCGCCGCGGCCGTCGGAGACCGCGACGAGCGCATCGGCGGGTGCGGTGTCGTCCGCGAAGCCTCCACCGCCGAGCGCCACGTTCGGTCCGACCCGCTGAGGCGACCCGCCCTCGAGCGAGGCACGGGCGGCTGCACGTTCGAGATCGCGGCTCGCTCCACGGGTCGCGTCGGCGTCGTACGCCCGCCACGCGTCGAGGATCGTGCGCCAGCCGGTGCACCGGCACAGGTGTGCGAGGAGCGCGCGCTCGACGTGGTCGATGTCGTCGCGCGCGACGCCGCGCTCGCGCAACGCGTCGAGACGAACGACGATGCCGGGCGTGCAGAACCCGCATTGGCTCGCACCGGTCGCGGCGAAGGCGTCGCCCCAACGCTGCGCGCGTTCGCCCATGCCCTCGACGGTCGTGATCGATCGACCCGGCCACGCGGCGGGCCGGAGTCACGCACGCGACCCGTGGCTCGCCGTCGACGAGCACCGTGCAGCAGCCGCACTGGCCCTGCGGACTGCATCCATCCTTCGCGGACTTGATCCCGGCGCGGTCGCGCAGCACCTCGAGGAGCGACGCACCGTCGTCGGCCACGGTCACCGACTGACCGTTCACGCTGAGGGTGAGCTGACTGTCCGCCGCCATGGTCCGACGATAGGTTCGCCCGGTGGTCGCAGGAGTCAGTCGCAGGTCGTTTCTCGTCGGGTCGGGCGCGGTGCTGCTCGCGGCGTGCAGCAGCAGCGGTGGCGACAAGCAGTCCGGCGCGGCGTCGACCGGCGCGCGTCCGGATCTCACCATGATCTCGTTCTCGGACACGTCGGCCTTGCTGCCCGGGAAGCCGCAAAGGATCACGATGGGGTTCGCCGACAAGGACGGCGTCGTGCTGACGAATCCGCCGACGAAGGATCCGATCGTGTTCACCGTCGACTCGAACGGTCAGCACGTCGGCGACCCCGTGACGGTCGCGGCCCACACGCAGGGCATCCCGAAGGCGTACTACCCCGATCGTGTTCACGCCGCCGACCGCGGGCATGTACTCCGTGAGCGCGACGGTGAACAACACGCCCGTCGAGGTGCCGATCCAGATCACCACCGACACCTCGGTCGTCCCCATCGGCCAGAAGATGATTCCGTTCGACACCCCGACGGTGGCCGACCCGCGGGGCGTGGAGCTGTTGTGTACCCGGAACCCACCGTGCCCGCTGCACGACATCACGTTGCGACAGGCGCTCGCGGCGGCGACACCGGTGGCCTTCCTGGTTGCGACGCCCCAGTTCTGCCAGCAGGCGATCTGCGGGCCCGTCCTCGACGTGCTGCTGAGCGAGAAGGACGCGTTTCCCGGGGTGAAGATGCTGCACAGCGAGGTGTATCCGACGGTCGCGGACGCCCAACCGAGCGTGCTCAAGGTCACCGACGTCGTCGCCGCCTACGGACTCACCTTCGAACCTGCGCTCTACCTGGCCGGAACGGATGGCACCATCGTCAACCGGCTCGACACCATCTTCGACCAGGTAGAACTGCACGACGCGCTGACAAAGCTGACGAGCTGATCGACTGGAACGAAGCGGAACCCCTAACGACGGGGGCCCGCCGCGCCGATGCCTATTGAGGGCCGAAAACGATGAGCCGATGGATCGCGACAGACTTTTGATGATGACGCAGCGCGAGGGCGACGATCCCGTCGAGGAGCTGCACGGGAACGTGCTCGACGTGGACAGCCTCTTCGGCGTCCGCGTCCTCCGCGATGCGGACCCCCTCGTCCACGCCGTGCGGCTGGCGGACGAGATGGACGGCGAGATCGTCCGAGACCTCGAGCACGCGCAACGCGCCTTCGCCGCCCGGTCGGACGCGGGACGGGTCGAGCCGGTCGTGTTGAGCGACGCGGAGCATTCCGAGCTCGCGGCGCTCGCCGCGGACGCCACGAGCGGCGCCGCTCAGGCCGATCCGGCGACTGCGAACGAGGAACTGCGTCAAGGTGCAGACGAGCCCGCGACGAGCCGTCGCCCGCCCACGGCCGGCGCGCCCGGCGACCACGAAGTCGTCGAGCACCCCCATCTATTCGACGAGCCGGCGCTCGAGCACAACCGGCGTGCTGCTGCACTGTCCATCGGCGTTGCTGTGTTCTTCATGGGCGGCGCGGTCGTGCTCGTGGAAGCCGGCGTGCCGATCGGCGTCTCGCTTCTCGTGTTCGTCGCCGGCCTCCTCCTCCCTGTGCTGTTGGTGCGACGGATCCGAGTGCACGTGCGCGAGGAGGGCAGCGCCAGCCGCGAAGCGTCGGCGTTGCTGGCGGGCGCGACCGAGGACGACGATGTCGCCGGGCTGACCGCCGACTCGGAGCGGCCCGAGGGTCTCGATGCGTGCGGCGGAGCGACATCGGAGGATGCCCGCCGACGCTTGGACGCGGCACGAGCCTGGGGCGACGCCTGCGCCACCATCGACCAGCCAATCGTGCTCGTCGAGCCTGCGGCGTGGTTGCCCGACGAAACCCTCGAGGGGTTGGTCAACTCACTTCCCGCCGGGGCGGAAGTGACGATCGTGGAGCCGCGTTAGCTACGAAAAGCTCTGTCCGCAGCCGCAGGTGCGCTGCGCGTTCGGGTTGTTGATGGAGAAGCCCGCCTGCTGCAACCCGTCCTTGTAGTCGAGCACGGCGCCTTCGAGGAGCGGCGCGCTCGACGGATCGACGACCACGCGTACACCGCCGAAATCGACTGTGAGATCGTCGTTGGCGACGTCGCTGTCGAAGAACATCTCGTAGCTGAACCCCGAGCAGCCTCCCGGGCGGACGGCGACGCGCAGCGCGAGATCGGGTTCGCCCTCGGCCTCGATGAGACCCTTGACCTTGTCTGCAGCGGTATCGGTCAGCGTGATCACGAAGATCCTCCTTGGAAGGCTTCGAATTTACCCCGGTCAGTCGGCCCTGCCACCAACCAGCTCCACCTGACACGGGGTCCGGTCGACCAGCGTGTGGAAGTCTTCGACCTCGACCTCGCCGGCACCGACGACCTCGACGAATCCCTCGACGAGGCCGCGGTGGAGGCTGCAGACCAGATCCGGGTTCGCCTCCGCGAGCTCTCGGAACGGGCAGTGCGCGAACGCGATCGTGGCTGTTTCCTCGTCGCCCGCGATCGCCGGGTCGAAGCCGAGGTGGTCGAGCTCGGCGACGAGCGCATCGAGACACGGACGGCGCCTGACCTTGGTGCCGTCGGCCCGGCCCTGCTCGCGGCCGGCGTCTGCGGCTTCCTCGGCGCTGGTTCCGGCGAGGTCGGCGGCTCGCAGCAGCATCCGGGCCAAGACGGGGAAGGTCGGCGGCTCGAGCCCGAGTGAAGGAGCATCCGCCGCCAGTTGGTAGCGATGCTGCGGACGGCCGACAGCTCCCCGGTTGTCGCTCTGCACCTCCAGCAGCCCGACCTCGCGCATCCGCTCGAGATGGGGTCGCACCGTGTTGACGTGCAGGCCGAGGGTCTCGGCGATGTCGGCGGTCGCCAACGGCTGAGTCGAACGCGCCAGTTCGAGGTAGATCGCGTACCGGGTGTTGTCGCTCAGCGCCTTGAGCAGGTCGAGACGAGGAGCGTCCGCAGTCACACAGGCGAAGGCTACACCCGGAGATTGCACGGCCTCCGCCGGTAGAATCACTCGCATGGCTTCGACGGTGACGCCCGACCTCAGCGGTGTGATGGGCGCGCTCCGAGGCGTGATCGATCCGGAGCTCGGGTCCGACGTGGTCGAGCTCGGCATGATCAGGAGCGCCGACATCGACGGCTCGAAGGTGACGGTCACGATCGCGTTGACGACCGCGGGATGCCCGCTGCGGGCGCAGCTCCAGCGCGATGTGCGGTCCCGAGTCGGTTCCGCTCCCGGGCGTCGAGCGGGTCGACCTCGAATGGACCGAGATGACCGCGGAGGAGAAGACGGTCGCCATGGAGCGGGCGCGGCTCAACATCAGCCAGCGGGTGGAGCAGACGTCGGTCGCGCCGACGACCCGCGTGATCGCGATCTCCTCCGGTAAGGGCGGCGTCGGGAAGTCCTCGGTGACGGTCAACCTGGCCGCCGCCCTCGCGGCCCAGGGGTTGAAGGTGGGCGTGCTCGACGCCGACATCTGGGGGTTCTCGGTCCCCCGCATGCTGGGGGTCGACGGCCGGCTCGCAGGCACCGTCCGCGACGACCGCAAGCTCATGGTTCCGAACGAGCGGGCCATCGGCGCCGGTTTCGTCCGCGTGGTGTCGATGGGGTTCCTCGTCGAGGACGAGGGCTCGGCGCTGATGTGGCGGGGTCTGATGCTGAATCGAGGGGTGCAGCACTTCCTCCAAGACGTCGATTGGGGCGACGACCTCGACTACCTGCTGATCGACATGCCGCCGGGCACGGGCGATGTGCAGATGGGGGTGGCGAAGCTCGTCCCCCGAGTCGAGGTGATCATCGTGACGACGCCCGCGCTCGCGGCGCAGAAGGTCGCGGTGCGCGCCGCCTCGATGGCCCGCAAGAACTACCTGCGCATCACCGGCGTGATCGAGAACATGAGCGCGTTCACGTGTGAGCACGGCGAGAGGTATTCGCTCTTCGGAGAGGGCGGCGGCGAGGCCTGCGCCCGAGAGGCCGGCGCACCGCTGCTCGGATCGGTGCCGCTCGAGCCGGCGGTCTCCTCAGGGGCGGACGCCGGCACCCCTGTGGCCCTCGGTGACAGCCCAGCCGCCGATGCGTTCCGTGCGATCGCGGCCCGCATCGTCGACGAAGCGGTGCCGCCCGTGGACATGGTGGGCTGCACCGCTCGAGTCCTCGAAGCTGCGATGCAGGCGCTCGACGACATCGACAACGAAGCCGGCTGACCCGTCCGGCCCCTCGAACTTCGGGTCGATTGTGGGGCTATGGCCCCACAATCGCACCAACATTCGTGCGGAGGGGAGCCGAGGCGGCGGGGAGAACGGCCTGCAGTACCGTTGCCCGGCGTGCTCAACCGGCGAACACGACGCGCCGCGACAGCGACCGCCGCGCTCGTTGCGTTGATCTCGGTGTCCGGGTGCAGCGCGCCGGCCAAGCTCGATCAGCAGGAGAAGGTGGCGTTCGCTCGCGCCTGCACCAGCCTCATCGAGCGCAACATCGCCCAAGCCGACCCGCCGGTGAAGGAGCTCGATGGCCAGCGGCTCGACCTCGAACGACCCGGCCGCCTTCTACGCGACGCTCGAACGTCTCCGCGGTCCCGACACGTACAACTTCGACGACCCGAAGGACGCGGCCCGCTCCCCCAAGGACATGCTCGACAACTGCCATCCGCAGAACGCCAGCCGCAAGTGAGCGAGCTCGTCACGCTCGAACCTCCGGCGACACCGTCCGAGGTCGAGGGCGAGAAGGCCGCTCCGAGACGCCGGTGGGTCGACATCGCCGTCCCGACCGCGCTCGTGGCGGGCACCGCCGCGACGCGCCTGCCGTACCTGAGCACACCGCGAGCGTTCGTCTTCGACGAGATCTACTACGTCCCGGACGCGGCATCGATCCTGCGCAACGGGGTCGAACAGGGCGGCGTCGTCCATCCCCCCGGGGGCAAGTGGCTCATCGCCGGCGGCATCAAAGTCTTCGGCTTCACCTCGTTCGGCTGGCGCTTCGCGGCGTTGGTCGCGGGCTGCCTCATCGTGCTCCTCACCTACGTCACCGCCCGTCAGCTCGTGCGCGGCCATCTCATCCCGGCGCTGGCAGCGGGCGCGGTCGCGCTCGACGGCGTGTCGTTCACGACAGGGCGTGTCGGGATGCTCGACGTCTTCCTCGCGCTGTTCACGACGTTGGCGATCATGTTCACGGTGTTCGCCCTGCGTCATCCCGACAACGCACGTCGCGTCAAGTGGTGCCGCTGGGGCGCAGCGCTGTCGTTGGGACTCGGCCTCACCGTGAAGTGGAGCGCCGTGTACCTGCTCGCTCGCGGTGTTGCTCGCGTTCCTCTGGGTCAATGCGAAACAACCGAAGGGACACCGGCAAGCGCGTGCCGTGCTGACCACTGTCCTGCTGTTCACCGTGGTGCCGGCCGCTGTGTACGCACTTGCGTACGTCCCTTGGATCGTGCACGCGGACAAGACCTACCAGCACATCATCGACTGCCAGAACCACGACGACTGCTCACTCGCGCTCGACGAACCGCATCCGCCAACTCGTGGAAGATCAGAACCGCATCCTCGAGTTCCAACGCTCGAGCAAGCAGGACACGAACAGCAACGCCGCGCCGGCGTGGCAATGGGTGAACCAGCACCACCCCACGGTGATGTTCCGCACGCAATGCGAGTCGGCCTTCAACCAGGCGCCGAACGACCTGGCCGACAGAGCGTGTAGCGGCGCCGGTGACGGAAAGATCATGGAGATCGTCACGGTCGCCAATCCGGTCGTCTGGTTCACGGCACTCGGAGCCGGTGCGGTGCTCGTCGTGCTCACGATCTGGCGACGCGACATGACGATGCTGTTCCTGTTTCTCGCCGGTGCGTACCAGTGGCTGTTCTGGGCCGTCAACGATCGCCACTCGTACAGCTTCTACATCGCTCCTCTCATCCCCGTCTTCGCGCTCTGGATCGCGGTCGTGTTCGCGCAACGGTGGTTCCGCTACGTCGCGCCCGTGTTCGCGGTCTTGCTCGTCGCGGCCTTCGTCTTCTACTACCCGATCTGGGCCGGGCGGCCTCTGACGCCCGATCAGGCCCGAGCGCGTGAGTACTGGCTGGCGTATTGACCGAGTCCACCGAAACGCGCTCGCCGTGGGTCACGGTGCGCTGGATCGCGCTCGCGACCTATGCGGTCGTGCTCGTTCTGTGGTGCAGCAAGTACGGCGTGCCGATCGGCCACGACTACATCTTCCTGTGGATCATCATCGGACTGGCGTGCGCGTCCATTGGCCGAACGTGGAAGTCGTTCCTGCACCTGCTCATCGACTGGGGCCCGTTCCTGCTCGTCGTCATCGCGTATGACCTCTCGCGCGGTTGGGCAGACGGCGCGGGTTTCCCCGTGCACTTCACCCCGCAGATCGACGCGGACAAGGTGCTGTTCTTCGGTCACGTGCCGACGGAGTGGCTCGAGCGCAACCTGTACCACACGGACATCGTCGCCGGCTTCTCGGGTGGGCATCTCGCGATCGCAGTACAGCCGACGGTGCCGGTCCAGTGGTTCGAAGTCGTGTTCGACCTCACGTATCTGTCGCACTACCTCGTGTCGTTCATCCTCGCCGGTGTGCTGTGGGTCAAGTCGCGTGCGCGATTCCAGGCATACGTCCGGCGGTTCGCGACGCTGAGCGCGCTCGGGTTCCTGACCTACGTGGTGTTCCCCGCGGCTCCCCCGTGGTTGGCTGCCCAGCAAGGGTTTCTCGATCCGGCCGTCGGCCGCATCGGCGGACGCGGCTTCGCGTGGCTCCACCTCCACACCGTGCGCAACCTGATCGACACCGGCACCAAGACAACGAACCTCGTCGCCGCCGTACCGTCACTGCACGCCGGGTACGCCGCCCTGGTCGCCATCACGCTGTGGCCGACCGTGCCTCGATGGTGCCGACCCTTCCTCGCCTTCTATCCAGTCCTGATGGGCCTCATGCTCGTCGCCACGGGCGAGCACTACGTCGTCGACATCCTGCTGGGCGTCGGCTACGCGTTCGCGGCGCACTTCTCCTGGAACTACATCGAACGATGGTGGCAGCGACGCAAGGACGCGAGGGTTTCGGATAGCCCGCTGGTCGATCCGACTTGCTCGGTCGACCAGCGACAAGTTGTCAGCGCCGTCCGAAGGACGGCACCGTTCAACTGAGCCGAGAGGCTCAGCCTCTCGGCTCAAGAATTCAGTCGGTCATCCGGAGCGCTACAGCCGGCTTGATGCGGCTGGCTTGCGCGGCGGGCGCAACAACGGCGACCAGCGATGCGCCCAGCGCGACGGCGCCCAGCGCGAACAACGCGACCCACGGAATCGTGAACGGAACCTGCTGCCCACCGAACGTCGCCGAGTTGCTGACCACCGAGTAGCCGGTCACGAGCCCGAGGACGCCACCGATGACGATGCCCTGGACGGCGATGAACGCCGCCTCGACCATGAACGCTCGCCGCACGACCGACGACGCGAACCCCATCGCCCGCAACATCCCGATCTCACGCCGGCGCTCGCGAACGGCGCGCACCATCACGACACCGAGTCCGCAGATCCCGATCAGCAATCCCAGCGAGAGGTAGCCCTGGAGCAGCGCGATGAACTGTGCCTGGTTGCTCAGTCGGTCATCGACGAGCGAGCGGAATGTGGTCGCTTGCACGCCGTACGGCAGCAAGTCGTTCTGCAATCGCTGCGCGACCTCGTCGACCTGAGCACCGTCCCCGACCTTGACGTAGAAGCGGGAGGCCGATGTGCGATCGACGAACGTCGGCAACTGCGCCGTTGCCACCATCGCGCCGTTCTCTGTCGGATCGAGGCTGCCGTCGATCCCGACGACGGAAAGTGGACTTTGCCGACCCGTGGCCGGATCGATCAACGTCAACTGATCGCCGACACGAACCGAGTTGCGAGCCGGTCCGGTCCCGACGCCCAGAAAGTTTGCAGGCACGATCACGGAATCGCGCGACGTGAGGACACCACGCCAGGCCGCCTCGTCGCTGGGAAAGCGGGCGTCGCGGGACGACAGTGCGGGCACCCCGCGGGCCAGCAGGGACTCGTCGAAACCGGTCAACCGCTGCGGAATGCTCGTGCTGTCCGACCCGGCTTGGAACTCGGCCTGCGATCGGACCAGACGGGATCGCCTGCTCGACGCCTGGTTCCGACTGGAGTTGTGCAGCGGTGACGGGATTGCCGAGGCTGCTGTCGACCCGCAAGTCGAAGCCCGCGCTCGTGTCCGCGGTGATGCGCGGCGCCTGCGCTTGGAAAACGGCGGCGAACACTGCCATGAAGACGAGGACGAACACGATGAGCGCGTACATCCCGAGCAGCAACGCCGTTCGGAAGCGCTTCGCCAGCGGATTCACCAAGCCGAGACGGATGGCCAGTCCGCCCCCGGCGTCGGCCAGACGCTTGCTGAGCCACCTGAACCGATCGTCGTTCGCCACGACGAGGACGACACCCGACAGGACGAGCACGAGCCCTTGCACGAAGAAGACCGGGATGTCGCTGTCGTCGAACACCGAGGGCAGGACCCTGAACGCGACGACGGCATAGCTCGAGCAACGCGAGGGTCGGCAGGGAGATCGCCAGACGCTGCGACACCGCGTCGCGAGCAGCGGCACGAGGCACAGCGTCGCCAACGCCGGGCCGAGCAGTGCGGTGATCGGTTCGTGGCGGACGACGCCGAACGGCGAACATCGCCCCGCCGAGGACGACACCGGCGGCGTCGAGTCGCAGATGAGCGGTGCTCGTCCGCTGCGGTGGTGCCGGTGTGTCGCGTATGGCACGGATGATGTTGAGGCGACTGATGCGAACGCTCGTGCCCCAGACCGTGACGAGTGCGATCGCAAGGCCGATCGAGAAGCCCTCGAGCAGGCTCACGGGCGTGACGGCGAACTTCAGCCCGCCGATGCCGCGCGGTCCCTGGGCGAAGATGCCCTCCGTCGCCTTGGCGACGACCGCACCGACACCGATGCCGGCCACACGCCGAAGCAGCGGCCACCAACGAGTACGCCGTCCCTTCGAAGCCGAACAGCCGCACGAGGTGCCGGCGCGTGAAGCCCAAAGCGCGCAACGTTCCCATCTCGGACTTCCGGTCCTCGGCGAGCATCACGAAGGTGTTGATCAGGAGCAACACACCGGCGATCACGGTGAAGCTGCCGATCAGTCCGAAGAGCCTCGAGAAGTTGTCACCCTGACGATCGGCGAACTCGAGCGTCTGCTGCTTCTCGTCGGTGACCTCCACGGGACCGAGCCCGGCCGTGCGGATCTGCAGCTCGAGCACGACAGCGTCGCTCGGACCGGTGCTGTCGAACACGCCGCCTGTCGTTCGAAACGAACACCTGTCCCTGTCGGGTAGCACCGCACCAGCGGCGCGGTGCCGGCCAGCGACGCGAGGGTGCCGGGCGCGACGAACACGTTCAAGGCACGGTTCGCGAAGCTCGGATGGAAACCGGCGACGCCGAGACGGGGCACGACGTTGCGAACTGTCAGCGCGCGGCATCTGGCCGTAGGCGAACAAGCCGATCCGGTCGCCGGGACCGACGTGCAGTGCGCTCGCGAGGTCGACTCCCAGAACCGCTTGGTCGCCTGTCGGCGTGGGACCGGCGTCCGCGAGTCCCGTGTCCGCGGGACGTCCGCCGAACTCGCGACCCGCATCGAAGTCGAGCTCCTGCGCGAACGCGTCCGGCTCTGCGAGATGCGCTGTCCGTCCTGTCGTCTGCGCGGTGACAGTCACGCTGGCGGTCGCCTCGCGGAGCACGCCGTCCGTGTCCGGCAACGGTTGGCTGGTGACGCTCTCGTACGCAGGCTCGAGCGACGGCGAGATCGTGTACGACGCGACCTCGTCGATCGGACCGAGTCGGGTGCGGGCCTGGTCGCGGATCGTCGCGTGCAGCGTGTCGCCGACGACGAACGACGACGTGATGATCGCGGTGCCGAGCAGTGAGCCGAGCACGACGAGCAGCGCTTCGCCCTTGCGCCGGAGCGTGTTGCGCCCGGCGAGTCGGACGATGACGGCGGACAGGCCGGTGCGCATCAGGGCGACGCAGCCCGCCCTGATCGAGTCCAGTATCCGCCGGGATCGTCGCCGAGCGCGACGGAGGGCGGACCGTCGACGGTGATGACACCGTCGCGAACCTGGAGCACACGATCGCCGTGCGCGCCGATGGCCCGGTCGTGGGTGATGAGGACGACGGTCTGTCCGGCAGCATGCACCTCGAGCAGCAGATCGATCACTGCCCACGCCGTCTGCGTGTCGAGGTTGCCGGTCGGCTCGTCGGCCCACACGATCGCCGGCTCCGCGACGAGGGCTGCGCGCGATCGCCACCCGTTGCTGCTCCCCTCCGGACAGCTCCGCCAGGTCGATGATCGAGCCGTTCGCCGAGACCGACTCGCTCGAGCAACGTCGTCGCTCGTTCACGCGCCGCCTTCGCCTTCATGCCGATGACGAACAGCGGTAACTCGACGTTCTCCTGCGCGGTGAAGACGGGAATGAGATTGAAGCTCTGGAACACGAAGCCCATGCGCCGCGCACGATGCGCGGTCCGCTCGCGCGTCCTTCAGGGCGTGGATGTCGACGCCGTCGACGTCGACCGTGCCGGCGTCGATGCTGTCCAGACCGGAGAGGCAGTTGAGCATCGTGGTCTTGCCGTTGCCCGACGGGCCCATCACCACCACGAGTTCGCCGGAGGCGATGTCGACGTCGACTCCCCGAAGGGCCTCGACGTCGTGGGCCGCCGTCGCGGTACGTCTTGCGCACCCCGCGCGCCGACAAGATCGGCGCGCGCGTCACCTGCCGTTGCGCGTCGGGAACCACTCACCATCCGCGTCGTCGGCGTCTTGCGTCGTCACCTTGCCCTCTGTCGCAAGCTTCCGAAGGTGCGCGTGGACCGTCTGCTTCGCGCGGCGCACCAACTCGTCGATGAGGTCCGGGTAGAGCCTCGCGACGATCTGGTCCGCGGTCCTGTCGCCGTGCGTGCACCGACGCGAGGACCTGCTGCTCGCGTTCGAGGCGATGCTGGATGTAGTCGTCGATGATCGAGCGCGGATCGTCGATCAAGTGGCCGTGACCCGGTGCGATGAAGCGCAGGCGCATCGACCGGATCCGTTCGAGCGACTCGAGATACGCACCCATGTCGCCGTCCGGCGGTGCGATGACCACCGTCGATCCCTGCATGATGTGGTCGCCGGAGAAGAGCAGCCGTTCCCCTTCGAGCAGATAGCACAGGTGGTTGGACGCGTGGCCCGGCGTGTGCACGGCCCGGAGCCGGAACTCCGTTGCCTCGATGCGGAAGCCCTCCGTGATCTGGGTGTCGACGTCGAGTCCATCGCGCGACTCGAACGCGAGCACCTCGGCACCGGTCCGCTTCTTCAGCGGTGCCGCTCCCGGCGAGTGATCCGGGTGCGTGTGCGTGCAGAGGATCCAACGAATGCGGTCACCACCACAGCCGACGATCGCATCGAGGTGGGATTCGACGTCCACCCCGGGGTCGATGACGGCGACCTCGTCGATGCCCACGAGGTAGGTGTTGGTACCCGGCCCTGTCATCACGCCCGGATTCGGGGCGAGCACCCGCCGAACCATCGGGCTCAGCGCCGACGCGACGCCCGGTGACGAGCGGCTTCGGTGCCGGCTTGTCGAGATCGGTCACGGTAGGCCCTCGGCGACCTCGGCGACTTCGGCGACTTCGGCGACTTCGGTCGCGAAGACGTCGTCGACGAGTTGGTACTCCGTCAGCGCCGACAAGGTGTGGCGGGTGGGCTCGATCAGATCGACGTGGCCCCGGTCGGCCGCGGCGAGCACGTCGACCGGACGCATCCACAGTCCTTCGGTCGTTTCCCAGCCGTCGTGGCTCGGATCCTGTCCGGGAGGCGCGGGCGCGACGAAGAAGCGCGTGTCGAACCGGCGCGGTGGTCCCACGGGCGTGATCCAGTGCCCGAACGGCATCAGCAGATCGACGGCGAGCGTCAGGGACTCGGCGATGCACACCTCGAGCATCGACCGCGCGCCGGCGTTCAACGCGTCGCGGTGAGGGCGATAGCGGCCGGCGTCCGCGACGAGCTCGCCGTCGTGGCGCGCGAGCAGCAGTCCCGCTTCTTCGAAGCACTCGCGTGCCGCCGCGACGAAATAGCCGAGACCACCCGTGGGTACGCCGAGGATCGACGGATGCCGTGGCGTCGTCGAGTCCATCACATCGCAGCTCGAGCTCGACCAGCCGATCCTCCTGATCGACAGCCCCTCCCGGGAAGACGTGCGCGCCCGGCGAGAACACGGCCGCGACCGTTCTGCGGACCATGAAGACCTCGAGACCGTCACGGCCGTCGCGTACGACGGCGACGGTCGCCGCCTCTCGCACCGGCACCGACTCCGGTGTGGTCAACGCTCGAGCTCGGGCGGTCGGCGTGAGCCGGGCCCACCACCCTGCCCCGGCTCCGGGAACCGGACATCGCCCGACCGCGTCTCGCGGGACTCGACATCGCGATAGTCGACCCGCCGTCCGAAGCCGTCGATGACTCGCACCGCGAACGAAGACCGCCTGCGGAAGCTGCGCATGAGCAGGGCCCGGATGCCGATCCGTATCGGCGGCACGAGAAGCGCGATCCCGACCGCGTCCGTGATGAAGCCGGGAGGAATGAGCAGGATGCCAGCCGCGAGGATCAGGAACCCGTCGACGAGCTCGCGGTGCGGAACTCGTCCCTCCGCGAGGGTGCTTTGCAGGCGCCCGAGCACCGCGACGCCCTGGCGCTTCACGAGCCAGATGCCGACGATCGTGATCGCGATGAGGAGGCCGACGGTCTGCAGCACGCCGATGGCGGAGGCGACCTGGACGATCACCCACAGCTCGGCGATGAAGAGCACCACCAGGAGGGCGAGCATCCCGTAGATCGTACCGTTCGCTACCGTCTGCCCGATGGCGACGAAAGCGCCCTCGGTCGCGGCCTCGGAGGCTTCGGACGGGACTTCGGAGGGCGACGCACGGGAGCGCAAGCCACGGCGCCTGCACGTCTTCCCGAGGACGGTGCTCGGCTTGTCGACCCTGCTGTTCTTCATGGGGATCGCAGCCGCGTTCAGCGGCGCGGTGCTGTACGCGTACTACGAGTCCCGGCAGGAACAGACCGTGAGCAAGGTCGACAACTTCGTCGGCGGCTTCAGCGAGCAGCTCGACGCGGCGAAGAAGGTCGTTCAGGGTGAGGGCGACACTGCGAAGCAGGAGATCCGCAACCAACTCGACGAGCTCCAGAAGTTCGCGGCGAGTGGCTCGACCCTGACGGGCCTGCTCGACAAAGCAAAACCGTCGGTCTGGTTCGTCAGCACACTCGATCAAGCGGGAGCGCCGTCGGTCGGGTCCGCGTTCGTCGTGTTCTCCGACGACCAGTCGTCGTTCCTGCTCACGTCGTACACGACGATCCAGGCGGCGACGCAGCAACCGGGACCGGCGGTCACGCTGCGCAAGCAAGGCGAGCCCGACCTGCCGGCGACGGTGTTCACGTGGGACCCCGCGCATGACCTCGCGCTGTTGACCGTTCCTCGCCCGAGCCTGCCCGCGTTGCCGTGGGCGACCGCCGACCCGCCGGCGAAGATCGGGGACCGCGTCTTCGCCATCTCCGGTCTCGGCTCGACCGGCGCCGCCATCACGCAGGGGTTCGTGGCCGACGTCTCCGCCGACGGCCTGCAGCACGACGCCCCGGTCGGCACGCAGTTCCAAGGAGGACCGCTGCTCAACTCCGACGGCGAGGTCGTGGCAGTCGCGTCACGGGTGTACTCGCCGCTCGGCTTCCAACCGCAGTCGGTGTTCTTCGCGCCGCTCGTGCGCGTCTCGTGTGACACGGTGCTGAAGTGCCCGAACGGCAATCCTCAGCCGGGAGGCTGAGCGCTCGAACCGCCTCGCCGCCCGCGCGTCAGTTCGCGCGGGCCGTCGGGGGTGGGGCGGGAGGCGGCGGTGGCGCCGTCGTGGTCGTCGGCGGTGGTGCAGTGGTCGTCGTGGTGGTCGTCGGCGCGCTGGCACTCGGCGCCTGGATGTCGTTGACATACGGACCCTCGCGCGGCACGGCTGCGGGGTACCGGCGGTTGCCAGGGTCGAAGCCCTTGCGGGCGTCGAGCTCCGGTGCGGGAGTCGGCGGTTCGATCGGCGCAGGCTGGTTGAAATCGGTGACAGGAACACCGTCGAGCGCGCGTTTCATGTAGTTCTGCCACGTCGAGGCAGGAATCGTTCCGCCTGTCACCTCGCGCACCCCGTTCACGTTGTGCATGCCGCACTGCGGTCCCGCGCCACAGTGCATGTGTCCCATCCACACCGCGGTCGACAGCGTGGGCGTGTAGCCGACGAACCACGCGTTGGCGGCGTCTTCTGCCGTGCCCGTCTTGCCCGCTGCCGGTTGGGGACCCAGTCCCTTCCCTGCAGCAGTGCCGGAGACGAGGACGCCGCGGAGCACGTCGGTCACGTTGTCGGCGACGACGTCGGAGACGACCTGCTGCGCCTGATCGGCGGCGTGCGTGTTGTCGAGGATCAACTTGCCGTCGCGATCGAAGACCTGCAGGACCGGCGTCGGCGGTGCTTTCTTTCCATGATCGGCGAACACGCCGTAGGCGGATGCCATCTGCAACGGCGAGACGTCGATGACCCCGAGCGCGACGCTCGCGCCGTACACGGAAGGGCTGTACGCGGGCATGTCGGCGCCGAGCCGCTGCGCCATGGCCATCGTCTTGTCCACGCCGGCATCGAGGATGAGCCGCGCGAAGACGCCGTTCACGCTGTGCCACGTCGCCTGCCGTAGGTCGAGGCGGCCGAACTGCTCTCCGCCGTAGTTCTGGATCGTCGTGCCGTCCGGCAAGCGCAACGGCGCGCCGGAGTACACCTTCGACGGCTGGATGCCCTGCTCGAACGCGGCCGCGAGGACGAACGGTTTGAACGACGAGCCCGGTTGCCGCGGCGCGAGCGTGGTGTTCACCTGCGAGAACGCCCAGTCGCGGCCGCCGACCATCGCCTTCACGAACCCCGTGGGCGGCTCGACCGACACGAGCGACATCTCGAGCTCGAGATCGTTGCGGCCCATCGTCGCCGCGACCTCGTCCTGCGCGGCCTGCTGCAGCCGTGGGTCGAGCGTCGTCACGATGCGCAGGCCACCCTTGTCGAGCAACGGACACGCATGGAGCTGGCAGCCAGGCAGGTGCGTCTCGAGCCACGAGTGCACGTAGTCCGTGAACCACGGTTGCGTGGTCTGTTGCTGCTCCGGCGGGTACACGATGGTGGCGGGACCAGGCGGCGGCCCGTTGTCCGACAGCCAGACCGGCACCAGCGACGCCAGATCGTGCGCAGCCTGGGTGATGCGTCCCTGCTGGAGCATCAAGTCGAGCACCAAGCGTCGCCGCTGCTCGGCCAGCACCGGATCGACCAGCGGCGAGTACTTGCTCGGCGAAGGGATCACACCGGCGAGCAGCGCGGCCTCGGACAAGTTGAGCTGGCTGACGGGCTTGCGGAAGTACGTCTGCGCGGCCGCGCCGACTCCGTACGAGCCGCTTCCGAAGTAGATCGCCGACAGGTAGCGATACAGGATCGTGTCCTTGTCGACCTGGCGATCGAGCTGACTGGCGAGGATCGCTTCGTAAACCTTCCGGGCGACGGTGCGATCGCCGTTCGTGAACGCGTTCTTCACGTACTGCTGCGTGATCGTCGAGCCGCCTTGCACGACCTCGCCGCTCTGCAGGTCGTCGATGAGCGCCCGGACCGTCGCGGCGACGTCGACCCCACCGTGGTCGTAGAAGTGCTTGTCCTCCGCGGAGACCACTGCGTCTTTCAGCACTTGTGGGATGTCCGCTTGGTTGACCGGGATGTTGGTGTCGAACTGCTTGTAGATGCCGATCTCGTTGCCATCGGCGTCCAAGACGTGACTCACACTCGACTCGACGCCCGCCCTCGGCTGCGGCAGCGTGGCCGGCAACGGCATGAAGATCAGCGTGGCGAGCACCACCGCCACGCACACGATCGGCGTGAACAGCACCATGACCATGGAGGCGAGGCCACGTCCGAGCTTGCGAAGCACCACCCTCAACGCTTGCACGCGGGAGGACATTCAGCCGGTCACCGTCTGCGTTTGGCTGCGTTCGCCCGATCGGCGAGAGCAGCCAGACGTCGATCCCACGCCGACCCGACGTGTGCCATCCATGTAGCCGCGTCGTCGAGCGGCTCGGCCCGCAAGACGTAACGCACGGCGCGTCCTTCCTTCTCGCTCGCCACGAGCCCAGCCGTGCGGAGCAGGTCGAGATGCTTCATCACCGCCTGGCGGCTGACCGGCAGCCGTTCGGCGAGCTCGGTCGCGGTCAAGGGACCACGCCGGCCCACGAGCGCGAGCACGGCGCGCCGGGTCGGGTCGCCGAGCGCGGCGAAGACCTGGTCCGACGACGAGCTCACACCAGGACGAACTGGCGCGTGATGCAGTGGCGCTCGAGGTCGAAGAGACGCTCGTCCCACATCGCGCCGAGAGGAAGGCGAAGGCTTGCTCCTGCAACGGACGCGCGTGTCTCGGTGACGGCGACCTTGGTCCCGCAGTCGACGGGTGTGAGCTCGAACACGACACGACTCGTCGTTCCCCCGTCTGCGTCCCACCACACGAACGACAGCCGCTCGCCGTCGCGGACGTGCTCGATCACGGCGTGGCGGGTGGTGCCGTCGGGCTCGACGTATGCCGCGGCACCTCCCGGTCGAAGGTCCAGGCGGAGTGGCGTGCCGAGCCATGCCGCGAGCTCGTCGGGATCGGTGAGCAAGTGCCAGGCCTCGTCCCGATCGGCGTCCAGGACCACTTCACGTTGCACGTGCATCGCCGGAGCATAGTGCAACCCTCTAGTTGCACAACATGACGATATGTGCAACTCTACGGTTGCATATACAGATCCAGCCCGAGGAGCCGCTGATGTTGATCCCGACCGTCATCGAGCAGACGAACCGTGGTGAGCGCGCCTACGACATCTATTCACGGTTGCTCAAGGACCGCATCGTCTTCTTCGGCAGCCAGCTCGACGACACGGTCGCGAACCTGGTCACCGCGCAGTTGCTGCACCTCGAGGCGGAGGACACCGACAAGGAGATCCAGCTCTACATCAACTCGCCCGGCGGCGACATGACCGGGTTGTTCGCGATCTACGACACGATGCAGTTCATCCAGTGTCCGATCAGCACGATCTGCGTCGGACAGGCCGCCTCTGCTGCAGCGGTGCTACTGGCCGCGGGCACGCCTGGGAAGCGGCTCGCCCTTCCCAATGCGCGCATCCTGATCCACCAGCCCCACGGCGGCGCGCAGGGTCAGACCACCGACGTCGAGCTCGCAGCGAAGGAGATGGCGTTCATGCGTCAACGGATGAACGAGATCCTCGCCAGTCACACCGGTCAACCACTCGAACGGATCGTCGTCGACACCGATCGCGACTACATCATGCGAGGCGAAGACGCGCTCGCGTACGGGATGATCGACCACGTGATCTCCCACCGCGAACTGCACGCGGTGACCGCCATCACCGCCTGATCCGCTCGTCGTCTGCGCCGTTTCGGCGTTCGGAGTGGCCCTTCGACGGGCCGCCTCCTACGCAATCTTCGAAAGGTGGGGGTGACGGTGACGGCCCGTAACATGCGCGGCCGTGCGTCCGCCGTCCGTCGATGCCGTTGCCCGCTCGATCGCGGACGTCGACCTGCCGCATCCGTTGCTGGTGGACGCGGCACGTACCGCGATCGGGTCTGGCCGCCCCGATGACGCCCGCGTCGATCGCAGAGGCGACGCGTCAGGCGATGTTGCGACCCGTGGTCAACGCCACGGGCGTGCTGTTGCACACGAACCTCGGGCGCGCCCCGCTCGGGTTCACGCACCCCGCCGACTACACGAACCTCGAGCTGTCGCTCGCCACCGGAAAGCGAGGATCACGCCGGGACCATGCCGGTGCGCTGCTCGCCCGAGCGTGCGGCGCCGAAGCAGCGCTCGTCGTCAACAACGGTGCGGCGGCGGTGCTCCTCGTGCTCGCTGCTCTCGCGCTGGCGGACGAGGGGTTGCGGTCTCACGGGGCGAGCTGGTCGAGATCGGTGGCGGCTTCCGCATCCCCGACGTCATGGAGGAGTCGGGCGCACGTCTCGTCGAGGTCGGCACCACCAATCGCACCCGCGTCGCCGACTACGAGCGGGTTGCCGACGAGGTCGAGCTCATCCTCAAGGTGCACCGGTCGAACTACCGCATCACCGGCTTCACCGAGGATGCGTCGGTCGAGCCGCTCGCCGCACTCGGGCCGCCGGTGGTGGTCGATCTGGGCTCCGGCCTCCTCGACTCGGCCTGTCCGTGGCTGCCCGACGGCCCACCTCCCTGGTTGCGCGACGAGCCCGCCGTACGACAGACGATTGGGGCGGGCGCCGCGCTCGTGGTCTTCTCGGGCGACAAGCTCCTCGGCGGCCCGCAGGCCGGCATCGTGGCCGGTCGCGCCGACCTGATCGACGCGTGCGCGCGCCATCCCCTCTACCGGGCGCTGCGACCCGGTGGGCTCGTGCTCGCCGCGCTTCAACAGGTGGCGGTCGCATACCTGAGCCGCGACCGGGAGGCGATTGCCGTTCTGGCGGATGGCGACCGTCGACGTCGACGACCTCCGATGCCGCGCCGTCGCCCTCGATGCGGGACCAGCGATCGAATGTGCGTCGGTGACCGGCGGCGGCGCCGTACCCGGTGTCGAGATCCCTTCCGCCGGCGTCGCCGTCGACGGCGACATCACCGCCGCGCTGCGCACGACAGAGCCGAAGCCGGTCATCGCACGGGTCGAGAACGACCACACGGTGCTCGATCTCCGCACGGTCGACCCGGCCGACGACCATCTCGTCGCCGACGCGCTGAAGGATCTGCGGTGAGCTCGCTGTTCGACGCTGCCGGCGCCGACACGTGGTTGCCCCACGATCTCGCGCGCGGTCCTTGGGACCCGGATGCACTCCACGGCGGCCCGACTGCCGCGCTGCTCGCGAGAGCTGTCGAGCCGCTCCTCGCGCCACTGCAACCGACCCGTCTCACCGTCGAGTTGCTGCGACCGGTTCCGGTGGCGCCCCTGCACGTCACCGCCCGCTTGACCCGCGATGGCCGCAAGATCCGCATCGCCGAAGCGCGGATCGAGCACGACGATGTGGTGGTGGCGTCCGCGGTCGCGCTCGGCATTCGCACGAAGCACCTGATCGTGCCCGAGCAACCGACGACCCTTCCGCGCGGACCCGAGGAGGGAGTGGAGCGCGACCGTTCACTCGACCCGTTCGACGCGTTCCACAACGCCGGCGTGGAACACCGCTTCGTCCGGGGTGAGTTCGGCGTACCCGGGCCGGCGACGGACTGGATCCGGCTGTGTCTGTCGATCGTTCCCGACGAAGAGCCGTCGCCGCTGCAGCGCGTCGCCGCGGCTGCCGACTTCGGAAACGGCATCAGCGGTCTCGACGTGATGAACGACCTGCTGTTCATCAACCCGGACCTCACCATCCACCTCAGCCGGCTACCGGTCGGCGAATGGGTGTGCCTCGACGCCCGCAGCCGGTACGAACCGAACGGCATCGGCATCGCAGCGAGCGATCTGTACGACGAGGTCGGTCCGATCGGACGGTCGGTCCAGTCGCTGCTGCTCGACAGTCGCTGACGCCATGCGGGTCGTCGCCACCGCCGGTCACGTCGACCACGGCAAGTCGACAGTGGTGCTCGCTCTGACCGGCATGGATCCCGATCGCTTCACCGAGGAGAAGCAGCGCGGCCTCACGATCGATCTCGGCTTTGCGTGGACGACCCTGCCGTCGGGAAGCGGCGTGGCATTCGTCGACGTGCCCGGCCATGTGCGGTTCCTCAAGAACATGCTCGCGGGAGTCGGCGGTGTCGATGCCTGCCTCTTCGTCGTCGCCGCCACCGAAGGCTGGAAGCCACAGTCGGAGGAGCACTCTGCGCATCCTCGAGCTGCTGGGCGTCGGCCACGGTGTCATCGCGCTCACCAAGGTCGGACTGGTGGACGACGACCACGTCGAGCTGGCTCGACTCGACGTCACCGATCACGTCGCCGGAACCTTTCTGGACGTCGCCGAGATCGTCGCCGTCGATCCGCCGAGCGGCGTCGGGCTCGGCGCGCTACGGCTGGCGCTCGATCGCATGCTGGACGGCACACCGGCGGCGATCGACCGCGATCGACCGCGACTGTGGATCGACCGTTCGTTCGCGGCAGCCGGCGCCGGCACGGTCGTCACCGGCACGCTGACCGGCGGAAGCCTTCGCGTCGGCGACGAGCTCGTCGCCTCGAACGGGCGCGGCGAACACGCGGTCCGAGTGCGGGGGCTGCAGTCGCTCGGCCAGGCACACGACTCGATCGGACCGGGCAACCGCACTGCCGTGAACCTCGCCGGCGTCCACCACGACGAGATCGACCGCGGTGACGCCCTCGTCCGGCCCGGCCAATGGCACCGAACGCGGACGTTCGACGCGTCCCTGCACGTCCTCGCCTCACTCGATCACGAGGTCTCGCGGCGGGGCGCGTTCGTCGCCTACATCGGCAGCGGCGAACACGCGGTGCGGGTCCGCATCCTCGGTTCGGGCACGCTCGGTCCGGGCGACGACGGCTTCGCACGGCTGCACCTGTCGAATGCGCTGCCGCTGACACCAGGTGATCGCTACGTCCTGCGGGAGAGCGGCCGCTCCGAGACGGTCGGCGGCGGCGAGATCCTCGACGTCGATCCGGTCGTCCGCGCGGCACGTGCCCACCCCGACCGCTCAGTCGACCGAGTGGTAGCCGAGCGCGGCTGGATCACGGTGGCGGAGCTCGAACGGCTGACCGGCGAGCACCGGGAAGCGACGGTCGGACGTTGGGTGGTCGACCCCGACGCGCTGAGCGCCGCGCGTGAGAGCGTGGTTGCTCGCATCGAGGCCGCGGCAGTGCTCGGCCTCGACATCGCCACGCTCGACGAGCGCGACCGCGCCGTGCTCGACGTGCTCACGCAGAGACGGTGATGTCGCGGTCGCCGGCGGCCGAGCCGTGCGCGCCGGGAGCGCGGATCCGCTCGCCGGCCATCCCTACGTGGCCGCGCTCGAAGCAGCACCCTTCCGTCCGCCGTCGGCGACGGAGTTCGGCGTCGACCCCGTGGAGCTGCGCGAGCTCGTCCGCCGCGGGCTCGTCGTCGAACAAGACGGCGTGTGGTTCGCACCGGCCGCCATCGACGACGCGGCGCAGGCAGTGGCGACGATGCTCGCCACCACGCCGGATGGCGTCGCGGTCGCCGACGTGCGAGCGCATCTCGGCACGACGCGGAAGTGGGCGGTCCCGCTGCTCACCATTCTCGACGGTCGGGGCATCACCCGCCGCCGCGGCGACCTCCGGATCGCGGGACCACGCCTTCCCGACGCGAGTTGACCCGCCGACGCGGCCGTGAGCCCGCTCACACCGGGTCGGCGTGCAGGCAGCTGCCGTGTTCTCAGAGGCCGCGGTGGGCGAGGAGCTGCTTGCGCTCGATCTCGTTCAGCCCACCCCAGATGCCATGTGGCTCCTTGATCCTCACCGCGTACTCGAGGCAGGGGTGGCGAACCGGGCAGGTCGTGCAGATGGCCTTGGCGCGGCCTTCACGCTCGACCTTTTCGTCCTTGCGCTCGAAATGCGACGGCGGGAAGAAGACGACAGCCTGCGGACCGCGGCATGCGGCTTTCGCCTGCCACGCGTCGTCCGTGCGGAGTGCGCTCATCCCCGTCCCCCTTCTGACTGCGAGGCGACCCTACAACCCGCAATATCCGCTGATCAAGGGTGAATTTCGCGACGCACTAGGCGCTACGGCAGGGACGAAAGCGCAGGTCATGACGGGTGCGAGGAACGGCGCTCGCGGTAGTCGCGGGCGGCTCCGGTGAGCGGCTCGACGTCGAGGACTAGTCCGTCGATGGCCGCCACCCGCACCGGATCTCCCGCACCGATGGGCGTGGCCCGGTTCGTCCGCGCCCGCCACGGCGCGCCGCGCACCTCGACCACACCCTCGGGCGACACCGACGTGCGAGCGCTGCCCTCTTCGCCGATCATCCACTCGCGCCCGATGGTGGGCGTGGAGAACCGGGCTCGCACCATGGCCGGCATGCCGGTCAGCATGGCGATCGTCATACCGGCGATCCCCGCGAGAAGCGTGATCCACGACAACGAGATGCCGTCGTAGAGGGTCAACGACCCGATCACGAACGACACGGTGGCGATGCCGGTCCACACCCTCGGCACCCCTGTCTGGATGTCGACGGCGTAGCCGAACATGGCGAGCACGAGCAGGGCGACACCGATCGAACGGGTCGGCAACACCCCGAGGCCGTAGCACCCGAGCAGGAAGGCGCCGGCGCCCACGACCCCCGCCACGCCGACGCCGGCCGTGAAGAACTCGAAGAGCAGCAACGCCATCCCGATCACGAAGAGCAGGTAGGCGACCGGCGGGCTCGCGACCGAGTGCATGAGGCGATCGAGGACCGACACCTGCGAGAACTTGGTCTGCCCCGCAGGCACCTTCCGTGTCTGATTGCCGACCGTGATCTCTCGGACGGGAACGCCGGGGATGCTGACGACGAAGTCGCCGATCGTGGCCGAGCACCCTTCCGTGGATCCGCGTTGGCGATCGCAGCTGGCAGGGATGTTGGTCTTGCCGGTGCGGAACGCCTCGTCGGCACCGATGTGCTGGCCGTCGACCTCGAGCAGGCTGCCCGGAGCGAGGCCCCGGTACTTCGCCGCTTCGACGACACGCGCTGCTTCTCCCGACGCTTCGGCGCCGGACGGACCGACCCAGACGCCGACCGTGACCGTGGCGTCGTGCACCCGCCCCACGACACGGTCGAGAGTGGCGTCGTCGACGACGGCGCCGGGGCTGTCGAGTTGGATCACGAGCGCGTCGACCTGGTCCTTTTCGGCCTGATCGACCGAGCGTTCGATGAAGCTCACCTCGATCGGATCGAGGTAGCCACTCACCTGGATCACCGTCACGAGACCGTCGTCCCCGGCGGTGGTCGGTGTCGGAGCGGGCGCAGGCTGCTGCGCGGCGGCCGACGCGGCAAGCACGCCCGACGCCAGCAGCACGATGCCGAGGCAGGCGAGCCCTCTGGGTAGATTGCGCACGCTCGCTCCGAAGGGTTGACCGTGGATCCAGCGCAGTTCTTCGCTGCATCCCGCCTCGTCATCGTGGCCGGGAAGGGCGGCGTGGGCGAAACGACCGTCTCGGCCGCGCTCGCCCGCGCCGCGGCGCGATCGGGGCTGTCGGCGCTGATCGTGGAGGTGGAGGGAAAGTCCGGTCTTGCCAATCTCTTCGGCCGCGAACCGCTGACCTACGACGAGGTCACCCTGTCCCAGGGCGGTGGCCCCGAGGGCGCCTCAGACATCCGAGGACGCATGCTCACGCCGGACGACGCACTGCTCGAGTACCTGCGCGACCACGGCATGTCGAGGATCTCCAAGCGGCTGGTTTCGTCCGGCGCCCTTGACGTCGTGGCCACGGCCGCGCCCGGGATCAAGGACATCCTGATCCTCGGCAAGGTCAAGCAACTCGAGCGGACAGGGAAGGCCGACCTGTTGATCCTCGACGCGCCGGCGGCCGGCCACGCCATCACGTTCCTCTTGTCGGCGCGGCGCGCTGCTCGACGCGGTTCGGGTCGGCCCGATCAACAGCCAGGCGCGGGACGTGCTCGACATGCTGACCGACCACGAGCGATGCCAGGTGATGCTCGTGACGCTCCCGGAGGAGACGCCGGTCAACGAGCTCGTCGACACCGCCTACCACCTCGAAGATCGCGTCGGCGTGGGCCTCGGTCCCGTGGTCGTCAACGGCCTGTATCCGGAGATCCGCGGTCTCGACGTCGATCCCGCGGACGCGGCGGAGCGTGCGGGTAGCCGCACTACGGAACGGCGAAGCGGCATCCCTCGCGGCCGCGGCCGACTTCCGCCTGCACCGGATGGAGTTGCAGCGCAGTCAAGTGGAACGTCTGGCGGCACAGCTCCCGCTGCCGCAGCTGAAGCTGCCGTACCTGTTCACTGCGGACCTCGGCCCAGGCGACCTCGAGGTGCTCGCCACCGAGTTGCTCGCCGGGATCAGCGCGCTGCACGGAACCAGTTCGTGACGCAACTCGGCCGTCTCGTCCGCGAGGCCGACATCATCGTCACCGCCGGGTCCGGCGGTGTCGGCAAGACGACGACCGCGGCCGTGCTCGCGCTCGAGGGTGCGCGCGCCGGCCGGCGCGCTGTCGTCGTCACCATCGATCCGGCAAAGCGGCTGGCCGACGCGCTCGGGCTCGAGGGCCTGAGCAACGCACCCGCGCGCATCGACGGGCAGTGGGAAGGTGAGTTGTGGGCGATGATGCTCGACACCAAGTCGACGTTCGACGATCTCGTGATGAAGCACTCCGTCGACCCGGCGCAAGCAGATCGCATCCTGAGCAATCGCTTCTACAAGAACATCTCGGGCGCGCTGTCCGGCACGCAGGAGTACATGGCGATGGAGAAGCTGTACGAGCTGCATTGCGACAGCGACTTCGACCTCGTCGTCGTCGACACACCGCCGACACGTCATGCGCTCGACTTCATCGATGCCCCGCGCCGGTTGACCCGGTTCTTGGATCATCGCCTGTACCGAATCCTCATGGCGCCGACGCGGGGACTGATGAAGGCCGCGAACGTCGCCGCGCAAGCATTCGTCCGCACGCTGTCGAAGGTCGTGGGCGCAGAGGTGATCGACGACGCGATCACGTTCTTCACCGCATTCTCGGGGATGGAGGAGGGCTTCAAGCACCGCGCCAACACAGTGTTCGCGCTGCTCGCGTCACCGCAGACTGCATTCGTGCTCGTCGCATCCCCACGGCGCGACACCGTCGAGGAAGCAGACTTCTTCGCTCGTCGCTTGTCCGAGGCCGGCATCGACGTCCGCGCCCTGATCGTCAACCGGATGCATCCGAAGTTCGGCGACGGCCTGGCCGAGGCGACTCGCGAACGGGCGCGCACGCTGAACGGAACCGATCTCGGCGGCCTCTACGCCAACCTCGCCGACTTCCGTCTCGTCGCGTCACGTGAGGAGGAGCATCTCGTCGGACTGGCGGAGCGCGTCGCACCAGCGCCGGTGCTGCGCGTGCCGTTCCTGCGCTCCGACGTGCACGACCTCGAAGGACTCGCCGAGGTCGGCGCGGCACCTCTTCGACTAGGAAGCGCCGCCGTCGACGGTCGCGAGCGCGTTCGCAGCCGCCTCGACGGTTTCGGTCACCGGGACGATGCGGTCGAATCCCGTCGTGTGCAGCAGCCGCGTCAGCGTCGGTCGGCTGCAGGCCACCGCCACGTCGCCCCCGGCCTCCCGTGCGCGCCGGATGCCGCCGATGAGCGCACCGAGACCGGCGGAGTCCATGAACGGGACCGACGAGAGGTCGATCAGCAACCGAGGCGACGCGGCGAGCTCCGCGAGACGTTCACGGAACTGTCCCACGGTGTAGGCGTCGAGCTCGCCGACTGGTCGGCAGACGACGTAGTCGGTGGAAGACTCCACCTGGATCTCGAGCACTCGTCCTCCGGAAAAGGTGCGGATGCGGGTCCGATCGTAGTCAGCCCCACCGGAGATGCTTCCCTCGCGACCGTCGCCGCTAGCCTCCCGCCGTGCCCGACGTGCTGGTGGCCGCCGATGCGGACTGGATCCACGACGAGGTCGAGGCCGCGCTGGCCACGCCCGAGCGAGCCGTTCGCTGGGTGCGCAGAGGAATGGACGTGCCACGCACCGTGGCAGAGCTCGCACCAGAGTTGGTCGTGCTCGATCTTCAGATCGGGAACATGGGTGGGATGGCCACGTGCATGGCGCTGCGGCTCGAGAGCGGCGCGGGTCGTCTGCCCCGGGTACCGGTGCTCATGCTGCTGGACCGTGAAGCCGACATCTTCCTCGCCCGCCGGTCCGACGCCGACGGATGGCTGATCAAGCCGATCGACGCCTTCCGTCTGCGCAAGGCGGCCACCGCCTTGCTCGCGGGCGGCGCGGTTCACCGAGGGCGTCCCCGAAGACGCCGGCGAACCGCTTCGGCTGTAGTCGACTTCTCGAGCACGCGAACGGCGCGCGCCGCGGTCGGTTGGCCGCACCAGTTCACCTTCGGAGGACGACGAGCCGTCGGGTACAGTCGACCGCTCCACGGGGAGTGGCGCAGTTTGGCAGCGCGCTGCGTTCGGGACGCAGAGGTCGTGGGTTCAAATCCCGCCTCCCCGACCACTGCGATGTCTCGGGACATCGTGCACGGATGTCCTGGGACATCGTTCACGGTTTTGTTTGGCGTTGGTAGTCGCGGCTGGGGTCGAGGGTCAGTTCGCGGATGAGTTCGCCGGTGTCGTTGAGGACGCGGATGTGGAGGTCGTGGACGAGCACGAGCACGCGGGTTCCGGCGTGGCGTCGTCCGAGGCCGATGTGGTGGAGCTTGCTGTTGTGGCGCAGGGTGATGACGCCGGTGGGGTCGATGCGGTCGCGGCGGATCCGATAGTGACCGTCGAGGATCGGCGCGCCGGTCGGAGTTGCTTTGGGGCGGGCTGCGAAGGCGTCGGCGGGCGTGTGTCGGCGTAGGGCGCGGTGCGGTCGGCGGGTGTTGTAGTACTCGGCGAAGGTGTCGAGCTGGGCTTGGAGTGCTCGCAGTGTGTGTGGTTGGTGTTGGCGGGCGAGCCAGCGTTTGAGTGTCTGGTGGAAGCGTTCCACCTTCCCGCAGGTTTGGGGATGGTAGGGCCGGGAGTGCCGGAAGCTGATGCCGAGGGCCGCGAGCTCGAGTTCGAACGCGACGCGGCCGGCGCGGCGCGGGACACCGGTGAAGACCGCCCCGTTGTCTGACAGCATCTGCGCTGGTAGCCCGTAGCGGGTGGTGGCTTGACGAAAACAGTCGACAACGTCAGCGGCTTTGAAGACACGACGGGCGTCTGAACCGACGACGAGGCGGGAGTGGTCGTCGATCTGGTTGAGGATCTCGACGTCGGTGCCGTCGGCGAGAGCCCAGTGCGTGGTGTCGAGCTGCCAGCGCTCGTTGGGCTGGGCGGCCGCGAAGCGCACGAAGGAACTCTTCGGTCGCTTGTGCGGTTGGGGCGTGACGAACCCGCGTTCGGACAGGATCCGCCAGATCGTGGACACGGCGGGGACGCGAACACCGCGTCGGTGGAGATGGAAGGCGATAGTGGCGGCGCCGGCCTCGTGGCCAGCCTTGTCGAGATCCTTGCGGATCGCGACGATCTCGTCCTCGATAGCGGGTGCTGTCTTGGTCGGGGAGTGCAACGGTCGCCGCGACCGAGATTCGAGACCGGCATCACCTTCGGCCTCGTAGCGCTGTACCAACGTGATCACCCAGCGCCGCGACACCCCATAGTCACGCGCCACCTCACTCTTCGATCGGCCCTCGACCACCACTGCCGCGACGACCACCTGCGCCATTCCCATCGCCCACTCCTCGTCCTGAGGTGTGAACGATGTCCCGAGACAGGTGTGAACGATGTCCTGAACTCACACACCGCCTCCCCGACCACACGAAAGATAATGCACCATCGGCGCGAACGGAAGCCGGTTGGACGGTGTCGAAAGCCGGAGCCACGACAGGCACTCGAGTTCGATCACTTCTGGTGCGCTGTCATAGGCGACGACAGGTCATGACGGTCCGCGCTCAGGCGGCCTCCCAGACGTCCATCACGTCTTCGAGTGGGACAAACGCGTCAGCACCGTTCGTGTAGATCCACATGGTTCGCCTCGCGGCTCGGCCCACAGAGACGAGCTCGCAGTCGTCAAGGCGCCGTCCGCCGCGTAGGGCGACACTCACCGTGTGCCCCTCCAGCACCCTCAACGCACGGATCCGGCTCCGGCTCATGACGGTAGGACGAGCAGACTGACCAGATGTCGTCGTGGGGGGCTCCCAACCTGTTCGTGATCCCATACCAAGTGCAACGACGCAGGACCGTGCAAGGTTCGAGTGCCATCGGTCACCAAGCCGTCGCGCCACCCTCAATCGTCGGCCCATGAGATCTCGGGCGACCCACTGCACACGACAGATGACACGGTTGACGTAGCCCGCGGCGGGGCGGATCCGCGCACCGGCGCGCCCTGGCGTCCGTTACACGACCGTCCGCTGGAAGGACACTTGCAGCGCGCGTCGATCGGGTCTCCGTAGGTTGGCGGCGTGAGCGATGGACCTCTTCTCCGCAAGGTCGACTGTCTCGCGCTTCGTGTCGCTGATCTCGATGACGGGCTCGCCTTCTACGAACAGCTCGGTCATGAGCTGCTCTGGCGAACAGCGACCGGGGTCGGGTTGCGGCTACCGGACTCGGAAGCCGAGTTGGTTCTGCAAACCGAGCGACCAGGACCGGAGACCGACCTCACAGTCGAGAACGTCGGTCAGGCGATCGAACGGTTCGTCGCTGCTGGCGGTCGAGTCGTGGTCGCACCCTTCGACATCACGATCGGCCGTTGCGCGGTGGTTGCTGACCCTTGGGACAACCATCTCGTGCTGCTCGACAACAGCAAGGGGCGGCTAACGACGGACGAAGAGGGCAACGTCACCGGTACGCACGGACCGAAGTAACGGACGTACGAGCGGGTGCAGAACGGTTCGGCACGAGTGCGCCGCTGACCTGCCGTCGGTTCGCTCCCCGCGCCGCCGCTACGCTCGGCGCATGGGCCGGTCGGGCATGAAGCGCAAGGGGCGGCGACACCTTCCGAAGGTCGGCTCGCCGGCCAACATGAACTACGAGATCCATGAGCGGCGCAAGGACGCGCTCCACCCGTTCTCATCCGACCCCGACGCACGGCGCGGCCCCGGTTCGAGGGTCGTCGCGATAGGCGTCGTCCTGATCGTGGTGATCGCCCTCATCGCCCTCATCGCCCTCACCCTCTGAGGCGCAGGAAGCCACCACCTACACCGCGAAGTTCACAGGGAAGTACATGCACCACACCATCTCGGGCGGCGTCGGACACAACCTGCCCCAGGAAGCGCCCGAGTCGTTCGTCCGAGCCGTGATCGAGGTCGACGGGTTTTCGTCCTGACCCACCGTTGTGGCGACCACGCGTGAACCGACGTGCCAACGTGGTTGATGCTTCACGTTGGAGTGGTTGCTCTGGGAGTGCAGGACGTCGAGCGGGCGGCACGATTTTGGTGTGAAGCACTCACCTACGACAGGCGCACCGATGGGTTCGGCGGTTGGTCAACCGTTCTCGTGCCGCGCTCGGGGCGCGCGGCCTGGCACGCAGCTTGCGCTCCAGCAAAGCGAGACGCCACCCGAAGCGCACCCGAGGATCCACCTCGACCTGCACGTCGACTCAGCAACCGAACAAGCGAGCGAGGTCGAGCGTCTCGTCGCGCTTGGTGCCGAACGAGTCGATTGGGATCTCTATCCCGACGATCCCGACTTCGTCGTCCTCGCCGATCCCGAGGGCAACCGCTTCTGCATCGTTGACCTGAGTCACGACTGACACCGGGCTCAAGATCATGCAACCAAAGCCTGGGCGATTGACAGTGTTGCTACTCAGGCCGGTTCGTTCACGAGGTGTGCTCCAGTGGCAATCCGAAGAGCGCGAACAGTTCGGGGTCGATGAAGGACCGGATGGCGCTGATTCGGCCGTCGACGACGTCAAGGACGTGGATGGCGAAGGCGGTCGGCGTACTTCCGGGCGCGGTCGGCACGTACACCGCCGCGGCGGGTGCGCCGTTCGCTTGTATCGGGACCAAGAGGTGGTCGCGGAGGGCGTCGTGCGCGATCAGCCAGTCGCGGATGTCGGCGGCGCCGCGGAGCCAGAGCTCGAACGGCGGCATCTCCACGATTGCGTCCTCGCGTAGGAGCGCGACGAGCGCGTTGACGTCCTGACGTTCGAACGCTTCGACGTAGGCGGCCAGTGTGGCCCGGTCATCATCGGATGGCTCACCCGGCGTGCTGTCGCGATCGATCGGTTCGAGCGCGGCCCGGGCGCGGCGGAGCGAGCTGTTGACGCTGTCGGTCGTGGTCTCCAACAGCGTTGCGACCTCGCCAGCTCGCCAGTGCAGGACATCGCGCAGGATGAGCACGGCGCGTTGACGCGGCGCGAGCCGCTGCAGCGCTGCGATGAACGCGAGCCTCACCGATTCACGCGCCACCGCGCGCTCCGCGGGGTCGCCATCTGATGGGAGGACGAGGCTGTCGGGCGCCGGTTCGATCCACGCCGACCCAGGTCGGCGGTCGATCAATCGCCCTTCACTCGTACCGACGCGTGCGACATCCATCGGGAGCGCGCGTCGAGAGCGGCCGTTGAGCATGTCGATGCAAACGTTCGTCGCGATCCGGTAGAGCCACGGGCGTAGCCCGGCCTGATCGTCGAAGCGTGGCAGTGCTCGCCATGCTCGGAGCATCGTGTTCTGCACGGCGTCTTCGGCTTCGTGCGCCGAGCCGAGCATCCGGTAGCAGTAGCCGGTCAACTCGCGGCGGTACTGCTCCAACTCCGCCTCCCGCTGGAGGCCCGCGGTGCTCACCGCACTCACGGTTCTGAGGCTATGTGTCCACGCCCGCAGAAAATCGTCCGAGCGGCGACGACTTTTCGATCCGTCTTGCAGTTGCACACCCGGAAGCGGAACTCACTCCGCCACAGCACACACCATGACCCTGGAGACAGAAAATGACGACATCGAGATCCCTCATCTCCGCGATGCAAGTAACGCTCGACGGCTACAGCTCGCCCGGCGACGCCGACTGGGTCGACTCCTGGGCCGATGGCCTCGATCTGCTGCCGCCCGTCGACGCGTTCATCCTCGGCGGCGGCATGTTCCCAGACTACGAACGGTTCTGGGCAACCATCCTCGACGATCCGCGCGCCGCCTCCGACATGCTCGGGAGAGGCGTTTACCCGCGAGGTGGCGTACGCGCGCCTCGCCGCGCAATCGCCGCACCTGGTGGTCTCCAAGACGCTTCACGAGTCAACCTGGCCGTCGGCGCGCATCATTCACGACATCAACGACATCCGTACGTTGAAAGAGCAACGGGGCAAGGCTGTGTATGTCGTCGGCGGCCCCGGGTTGCTCACGAGCCTGATCAATGAAGGCCTGCTCGACGAACTCCACCTGATCGTCCACCCTGTGATCGTCGGAAGCGGAGCGACGCTCTTCGCGGGATTGGACGAGCCCCGAACCCTCGAGCTCGCGTCCGCTGAGCCCACCGCATCCGGCCGCATTCACGTCACATACCGTTTCAACACTGACGAGCAGGGCTGAGAGACCGTCATGACGCAGCCGGCTCCAGACGGGGCCAACGGTTTCAACCACAACGTCATCGAAGAGTTCCGCGCCAACGATGGACGCGTGACTGGGTCGTTGACCGGCACTCCGATACTGCTGCTCCACCACGTCGGCGCGCGGTCAGGTATCGAGCGTGTCACTCCGCTGGCGTACACGCCGCACGGAGCCGGCGGCTACCTCATCGTCGCCTCGAACGGAGGATCGCCGACGCATCCAAGCTGGTACTACAACCTGAAGGCGCATCCGAAGACGCAAGTCGAGCTGGACACGGAGACGTTCACGGCGCGTGCAAAGGAACTGAAGGGCACCGCCCGCGCCAACGTGTGGCCCAAGTTGCTCGCGGAGTCCCCGAGTCTCCGCGAGTTCGACGCAAGGGCCACACGACGGATACCGCTGTTCCTGCTCAACCGCGCCGGTTGACGTGACCACCACCAACAAAACAGGCCGCGACGCCGCCGCCCTGACCACTGTTTTCGCGGGCGTTCCGGAGACGCATGGGCGACCTGTCATCGAGCCGATGACAGAAGGCCCAGACGTCGACGCGGGGCACGACGGGTTTGCGATTCGACCACGTCGAGATCCATAGGACTAGGGACGAATAGCCCGATCGGATCATTGCCGTCCACCACCCGAACTGATTACGGTTCGGGGGCCCTCGGGGTTGGGCGCGGGTCGGCCATCAAGACATCGGGGAGTGTGCTGTGAGGTCGAGTTGGCGACGCCGCGCGACGGCGATGGTTGTCTTTGCTGTTGCCTTGTTTCCGATAGCCCTGGACGCGCACGCTGCGGCCGCGTTTCCCGCGGGTGATCCGGTCATCGCGTTCCACTACAACGTGGACGCGGTGACGCAGGTCAAGAAGTTCGATCAGACGATCGAGGTCACCGGTGGAACCTTCATCGGCGGTATCGACCTCGAGACCGCCGACCTCGAAGGTGTGCTGTCTCTGCCGACGACGGAGTTCACGTTCACGCTGGCCGGCATCGGTCTCGTGACGGCGACTGCGCAGATCGTGCCGACGCAGCCGGTCACCGGCAGCGTCGACTTCAGTCACCTACCCAAGATTGCGTTGACCGCTACCGCGGTCTTCAACATCCGGATCATCAACGCCCACGCGACGGGAACCAACCTCAATCTCGTCGGCGATTCCTGCACGACCGCCTCGCCAGTAACTGTGACGATGTCCGCGAATGCGAACCTGGACGGGCCGACCACGTTGTCCGGTGAGTTCACGCTCCCGCCGTTCCAGGACTGTGGCGGCCTGGTTACGACGACCGCGCTCACGCTCGCCATCTCCGGGCCGGGAAACACGTTCACCGCCACAGCCACGCCACCCTGATCCGGCGCGATCCGTCGGCCGCGTTCGCTCAGCCCTTCTGGAAGACCAGCAGGAACTCGATCTCGCCGTTGTTTCCGACCTGTGCGGGTCCGCCCGACGGATTCGAGATGTTGTAGTCCGCGAACGTGATCGGGATCGTCCCGTTCACCTCGAGGTTCGATCCGTTCAGCCTCGCTTTGAGATCGACGGTCACGTCCTTCGTCACGCCGTGCAAGGTCAGCTTGCCGGTTGCCGTTGCCGATATCTCCTGCAAGTTCGCCGGTATCGAGGGCAACTGGATCGGTTGCGTCAACTCGAAGGTCGACGTCGGGAATTGCGACGTCTCCATGATGCGGCCACGAAACTGACCGTCGCGCTGGCCCGAATCACTCGTCACCTTCGTCATGTCGACGGTGAACTTGGCAGTGTCGACCGTCGTGCCCGCGATGGTGAGGTCACCGGTGACGGCGTTCGTACGTCCGGCCGCTTCGTTGTCCTGGCCGAACAGCACTTCCTTGACGCGATAGCCGACGACACTTGCGTTCGTTGCATTCCACGCGCCGTCCACTCCGCCGACCAGCGGGGCCGCGGAGGCCGACGAGTCGCTGCTGGCGCTCGGCGGGTCGGACGAGAACGTGAGCCGCGGTGGCGGGTCGCCCTCGATGAAATGGATGTAGACGAACGTGCCGCCGACGACGAGCACGACGAGGGCGACGGGAACACCGATGACGAGCCAGAGCCAGCGGCGCTTGGCCACCTCCGTGAGCGACATTCCGTCATCGTCGCGGCTCCAGCTGGGAGTCCGCTGGCAGGTGGCTGAGAGCCCAGTCCGGATACCTTGCGTCGATGGACCTTCGCATCTTCACCGAGCCGCAGCAGGGCGCAACCTACGACACGCTCCTGCGTGTGGCGAAGACGGCAGAGGACCTGGGCTTCGACGCGTTCTTCCGGTCGGACCACTACCTCGGTTTCAACGGCGACGGCCTCCCGGGTCCGACCGACGCCTGGCTGACGCTCGGTGCACTCGCGCGAGAGACGTCTCGCATCCGCCTCGGCACCCTGGTGTCGCCGGTGACGTTCCGATGGCCGGGTCAGCTCGCCATCGAGGTCGCGCAGGTCGACACGATGTCGAGTGGACGGGTCGAGCTCGGCCTCGGCGCGGGCTGGAACGACGCCGAGCACACGGCGAACGCGATCCCGTTTCCGGACACCGCGACGAGGTTCGAGATGCTCGAGGACCAGCTCGCCATCGTCTCGGGGATGTGGAGCACGCCCATCGGTGAGACGTTCAGCTACGAAGGCAAGCACCACTCCGTACAGAACTCGCCGGGCCTGCCCAAGCCCATGCAGCACGAGTCGCACAGCTTCGGGCCGCCGATCGTGATGGGCGGTTGGGGAGCGAAGCGCACGCCGCGACTCGCGGCGAAGCACGCCGCCGAGTACAACCTTCCGTTCTCCCCCGTGGCCAACGTGCCGGAGCAGTTCGACAGGGTGCGGGGCGCGTGCGACGCGGTTGGTCGCGATCCGTCGACGCTGTTGCTGTCGGTGGCGGTCGTCGCGTGTTGCGGCGAGGACGAGGCAGCGTTCGCGCGGCGCGCCGAAGCGATCGGACAGGATCCGGACGGACTACGAGCCAACCAGCTCGGCGGGACCACCGACGAGGTCACGGCCCGCGCCGCGGCGTACCGCGATGCGGGCGCGCAACGTCTCTACCTCCAAGTGTTGGATCTGCACGACTTGGAACACCTCCACCTGTTGGCGGAGACGTTGCGCGGCGTGTGACGTCAGGCGGCGCTGGGAGTGACGGTTGGGGTTGTCGACGCCTCGACGTCGCCGGCGCGTGGAGCCCGGATCACGACCTGGCTGGAAGAGGTCGCAGCCTGGCGCGGGTCCCACACGTTCGCCGATGTTTCGTGGGGCTTGCGACGAAGCACTTCGCCACTGTCCACGATCCAGGTGACATCACGCCGCCGACCTGGTGACGATCGCGTGTCAACCGAGAGGCTCGAGCAGCTTGATCGGATGCCGGCCGTCGATCATGCCCATGAACGGCGGATGGATGCTGTAGCCGATGAGTTCTTGCAGCCGTGGTGCAAGGGCACGCGCGCCCTCGGTCCCGATCGCCATCATGAAGTTCTCTTGCTGTCGCGCCCACGCCGTGCAGTACTGGATCGACACGCCCAACCGACAACCGCCCGACGTGTTGGCACCGCCGGCATGCACGAGCGTTCCCGCATAGACGAGCACTGACCCGGCGGGCATCTCCGCGGTCACGACATCGGGCACGTCGGCGGGTGGTTGGTCACCCCAGTCGTGGCTGCCGGGATAGATGAGCGTTGCGCCGTTGTCCGCCGTGAAGTCGTCGATCGCCCACAGCGTGCTGATCGACACCGGCGGCCGTGGCCGCGGGATCTTGTAGAAGATGTCGTCCCAATGGAAGTCCTGCGCGGACTCGCCGGGATGGAGGTCGATGGCGAGCGTCGCGGTGAGCAGGAAGTTGGGGCCGAGCGCGCGCTCGGTCACGTCGAGCACCATCGGATCGAGGATCAGACGGTCGAACGCGCGCGACTTCGCGACGAGGCAGTAGACGCGCTGCGTCTCGTACCCCTCGAACGGGTTGCGGCCGCGTGGGCCGTGCTCGAGGTGCGGGGCGAGTGCGTCGCGGACACGCTCGATCTCGTCGTCCGTCAACACGTTGGGGATCACGGCGTAGCCGGCATCCGCGAGTTGCGCGTCGACGGACGTCACTGCGCCTGCACCACTTCGGCGGCCCAGCGATAGTCCGCCTTGCCCGCCGGCGATCGTTCGATCGCGTCGACGACCGCAAGCGAGCGCGGCACTTTGTACCCGGCGAGCGACCCACGGCAGTGCGCCTGCACGGCAGCGAGGTTGGGCGGGACCGCGGCGGCGACCGGTTCGATCACGGCCGAAACTCGTTGACCCCATTGCTGATCAGGGACACCGACGACCACAGCGTCCGCGATGTCGGGGTGGGACTTGAGCACCGCTTCGACCTCCTCCGGGTAGACCTTCTCGCCGCCGGTGTTGATGCACAGCGCGCCGCGCCCGAGCAGCCGGATGGTGCCGTCGGCGTCGACCTCAGCTCGATCACCGGGGAGCGAGTAGCGGGCGCCGTCGATCGTCACGAACGTGGCGGCGGACTTGACGGGATCGTTGTGGTACCCGAGTGGGACACGTCCGCCGGCGGCAAGCCAGCCGGACCGTCCCGAGCCCGGAACGACGGGCCGGAGATCGTCGTCGACCACCAGCGTGACTCCCGGACGGGCCTGGAACGCGAGCGACGGGATGGTGGGCTCGTCGCGTCGCGCGCAGCGCGATCGCCTGCACGGGCGCCTCGGACGATCCGACCGCTTCGCTGATCGCGAACACGGAAGGCAACGACGCGAGCAACCGCTCACGCATCTCGCCCGAGAGGATGGAGCCACCCGATCCGAGGAGTCGCAACGAGGACGTGTCCCAACGGCCTGGATAGTCGTCGAGCGCGGCTACGAGCGGACGCGCACCCGCATCGCCGACGATGCTCAGCATGACCACGCGCTCGCGCTCGACGAGGTCGAGCACCTCCGTCATGTCCAGATGGGGCTGGTCGTACATCACGATCTTGCCGCCGCCGAGCAACGTGCCGAGTGCGAGCCATTGGCCGCTCGCGTGCATCATCGGCCCGAGGGACAGCGCGACGAACTCGTCGGGACCGGGATCGTCGGGCGCGAGGAAGGGCGCAACTCGTTGCGCCGTGTTGACCGGGGCGATCGCGACGACGTCCTCCGGTCGCTCGATCGGCGCACCACCCGGGTTCCCCGAGCCGAGCGCCGTGAAGAAGATGTCCTCCTGCCGCCACACGACCCCGCGGGGCATGCCGGTGGTGCCGCCCGTGTAGAGGATGTAGTGGTCGTCAGGCGATCTCTGCTCGAACACGCGATCCGCTGCGCCCTTGGCGATCAACGCTTCGTAGGACTCACCCGTCGACACGATCCACTCACCGGCCGCGGCGGCGTGGACGTCGGGGGCCGTGAAGCGGTCACACACCACGCCCACGACGCCGGCGTCCGCGAACAGCGAACGCAGCTCGGCCGCCACGTATCGGTAGTTGATGTTGATAGGGACAGCCCGCAACTTGAAGCACGCGAGCATCGTCTCGACGTATTCGCTGCAGTTGTGGAGATCGATGCCGACGTGGTCGCCTCGGGTCACACCGAGCTCGCGGCCGAGCGCGTCCGCGAGACGCGTCGCTCGATCGTCGAGCTCGGCATACGTGCGGCGGGTCGATCCGCTCACGATCGCCTCGCGGGCTGGTACGGCTCCCGCCACCAGCTCGAAGATGTCGGCGATGTTGAAGGTGGCTGCCACTACGCTGCCGATTCTGCAATGACTGACGACGTGAAGTCGATGCTCGTCGGTGACGATGGCTTCGTCCCGAAGGAGCGGTACGTCTCGCAGGCCTTCCTCGACCTCGAGATGGAGCGTCTCTGGCCGCGCGTGTGGCAGGTCGCGTGCCGGGAGGAGCAGGTCGCGACGCCGGGGCAGTTCGTGGAGTACACGATCGGGGACCAGTCGGTGCTGGTGGTGCGGACGGAGGATGGGCTCATACGCGCCCACCACAATGCCTGCTTGCACCGCGGCACGCGTCTCGCGAGTGGTTGCGGACGGTTCGACGACGGACACATCCGATGCCGCTATCACGCGTGGCGCTACGCGTTCGACGGGCGCCTCATCGAGGTCGTGGACGCGGCCGAGTTCGATCCCGTGCCCGAGGGTCTCAGCCTCGGCGCCGTGCGGACGGAGTGCTGGGGTGGCTTCGTGTTCGTCAACTTCGATCCCGACGCCGAGCCGCTGCTCGAGTTCCTGCAGCCGCTGCCGGAGCTGCTGTCCGCGTACCACCTCGAACGAATGCGGTTCCGCGCCTACCAGACGACGATCCTCCCCGCGAACTGGAAGGTCGTCGTCGACGCGTTCAACGAGGCGTACCACGTCCAAGGCACGCATCCGCAGTTGCTGCCCTGGACGGACGACGTGTCGATCGCGTACGAGCAACTGGGGATCCATGCGCACTACGGCCGCTTGCCCGAGGCGCGACGCGAGCTGCGGCCCAGTCCCCGACTCGGCCTGAAGCCGGGTGACTACGACGAAGGCGAGATCCTCGCCGGACTCGTCGGCGGTCTCGGTCGGCTCTTCTTGCGCGACGAGCTCGAGATCGTCGACGAGCTTCGTTGGGCGCCACGCCAACCCGGCGTGTCCTTGCTGCAGGAGTTCCAGGCTCGACGCCGGGACCTGCTCGCGTCACGCGGGCTCGACGTGTCGGATCTGTCGCTCGACCAGATGACGAGCGCGGACGACGTCTACTGCTTCCCGAACCTGGTCGGCCCCATCTATCCGGGCTCCGCGATCGTCTTCCGGATCCGCCCGAACGGTCTCGACCCCGACAGCGCCATCAAGGACACCTGGACGCTCGAGTGGCCGCGCGCCGGCGACGACGACAGCAAGTGGGAGCAGCGCTACTACCCGGACTGGACCGAGAAGGACTGGGGCGAGATCACGAACCAGGACTACGCCAACATGCTGGAGGTCCAGACCGGCATGAAGTCGCGCGGGTTCCGGGGCTCACGTCTGAACAAGCGGCAGGAGTCGAACGTCCTGCACATGCATCGGATGATCGACCGGTGCCTACTCGCGTCGTGAAGCACGCCGGACCTGCCGCGCTGGACGGGGTCGAGCCGATGCTGGTGGTGCTCCGAGACCTGCCTGGTCTCGAGGAGAAGAGCCGCGGGACGTTCTACCGAGGCTCGAAGGCGTTCATCCACTTCCACGAGGATTCCGCGGGCACGTTCGCCGACGTCCGCCTCGCCGACGAGTTCGAGCGGATGCGAGTGTCGACGAAGCGCGAACAGTCCGCCTGTCTCCGCAAGGTTCGCGCCGTACTAGGAGGATCGTGATGACCATCGACGAACTGCTGGCGAAGGCGACCGCGGGGCTGAACGCCGGACGAGCGTTCGGACCGGTGATCGAACGAGACGGTTGCGTCGTGATTCCGGTCGCGTTCGTCGCGGGCGGTGGCGGCGGCGGGGACGCGCTGGAGCGCGCCGAAGGAACGGCCGGCGCCACCGGTGGCGGCATCGGCGGACTGACCTGGCCGATCGGCGTGTACGTGATCAAGGACGGCAACGTCCGCTGGGTGCCGGCGGTCGACGTGACGCTCATCGCGTTCGGCGGCCTGGCCGTCATGCGGACCGTCCTCAAGGTCCGCGCCCGACCCCGCCACACCTCGTAGCGGGCTCGGGTGCGTGTGGCCGTTCCGGCGTCCACGGCGCGCCGACATTCGTGGTCGCTAAGGGATGAGGACGACGCGGCCGACGGCTTGGCGGCTCTCCAAGTACTCGTGGGCGGCGGCGGCTTCGGCGAGCGGATAGGTGCGGTCCACGAGCACCTTCAACCGGCCGACCTCGACCTCGGTGATGAGGTGCTCGATCATCCGGTGCGCCCGTCCGGTTGCGATCTCGGCACCGAGGAACACCCCGGTGAGCGATTGGTTGCCCATACCGAGCAGCGACGCGTCGAGCGGCTCGGGATCCCGCCCCGCTCGTCCGACGGTGATCGCCCGTCCGCGGTAGCGCAAACACTGGACGCTGCCGGTCAGCACCGAACCGCCGACGGAGTCGACGGCGAGGTCGACGCCCCGTCCGTCCGTCGCGGCGCGGACCTGCTCGACCCAGTCCGGCTTGGAGTAGTTGATGCCGATGTTGAGGCCGAGGTCGTAGAGCGGCTCGAGCCGTTCGTCGCTCGACGCGGTGGCGATCACGGTGGCACCGGCATGGCACGCGAGTTGGATGGCAGCGACGCCGACCCCGCTCGCACCCGCCTGGATGAGCACCGTCTCGTCGCCGTGCAGCCGGCCGAACTCGAAGAGGCAGTCGTCGGCGGTGCCGAACGCGACAGGCACGCACGCGATCGACACGAGGTCGGCGCCGTCGGGCACGAGCCAGGTGATCAGGGCAGGAACGGCGACCAACTCGGCGTGCGAGCCCGAGAACATCGTCGCGACGACACGCTGGCCGACCTCCCGGTCGGTCACGGCATCACCGACCTCCCGGATGGTGCCCGCGCACTGGTAGCCGACGATGTGCGGCGTGGCGGTCATCATCCCGCCGAGCCGGTTGAGCGTGTCACCGCCTTCGATGCTGATGGCCTCGACCTCGACCACCACGTCGCCCGGACCGCAGGTCGGATCGGGAACGTCCTCGTACTGCAGCACGTCGGGCGGACCGGTCTTGTAGTACACGGCAGCCTTCATGCGACGGGATCGTAGGTGCCGATGTACGCCGAGTGCCGATGGAAGGATTGTGCCGTGCGCGATGTGCGAGCAGTGCGGACGCCGGTGGACGACGATCTCAGGCGCGCCGCCGACGTGGTTGCCCGTGAGCTCGAGCCCTCGCCGGTCGTCGCATCACCACGCTTGGGCGATGGCGTCGTGCTCAAGCTCGAAACGTTGCAACCGACCGGCTCGTTCAAGGTGCGAGGCGGATTGGCTGCGCTGTCGCGAGCTGCCGAGGACGGCGTCTCGGTCATCGCCGCGTCGGCGGGCAACCACGGCCTCGGCGTCGCGTACGGGGCAGCGCGGTTCGGGGTGCCCGCAACTGTCGTCGTTCCCGAGAACGCGTCGGCGAAGAAGGTGCAGGCGCTCCGCGAGTTTCCTTGCACGCTCGTGCTCCATGGGAACAGTTACGAAGACGCCGAGCAACACGCCCTCGCGCTCGCGGCGGCAGACCCGGACCTGCGGTTCGTGTCGCCCTACAACGACCCGGACGCGATCGCCGGGCAGTCGACGATCTCGCTCGAGTTGCTCCGTCAGGCCCCCGACCTGTCCACGGTCGTGGTACCGGTCGGCGGTGGCGGACTCGTCTCGGGGATCGTGCTCGGTCTCGCCTCCGCGGCGCGACCAGACGTTCGCGTCGTGGGCGTAGTCGCAGCGGCATCACCGGCCATGCTGAGGGCGTATGAGGTCGGACACGTCGGAACCGGTCTCCGTCGAGCAGACACTCGCTGACGGTCTCGCCGGCAACCTGGAGCCGGCGACGATCACGTCGACATCGCTCGAGCGCACGTCGACACGATGGTCGAGGTCGACGAGGAAGCGATCGCCGAGGGCATGCGCCTCCTCGCGTTCGAACACGGGGTGGTCAGCGAGGGATCGGGCGCCGTGGGCGTGGCTGCGCTGCTGACGGGTTCGATCGAGCCTCGGGGAGACGGGACCACAGCGGTGATCGTCACGGGGCGCAACATCACGCCGGCCGCGCTCGCCGCAGTGCTCGTCAGCGCTTGAGCAGTTCGGCGATCTGGATGGCGTTGAGCGCGGCGCCCTTGCGCAGGTTGTCGCTCGACACGAACAGCGCGAGGCCTCGACCGTCGTCCACGGATTCGTCGCGGCGGATGCGGCCGACATAGGAAGGGTCGGCACCAGCGGCCATCAGTGGTGTCGGCACGTCAGCGAGCGCGACACCTGGCGCGTCGGCGAGCAGCTTCGTAGCGGCCTCGGCCGACAACGGACGCTCGAACTCGGCGTTGATCGCCATCGAGTGTCCGGTGAACACGGGCACCCGCACGCAGGTGACGCCGACTCGAAGATCGGGGATGCCGAGGATCTTGCGACTCTCGAGACGCATCTTCTGCTCTTCGTCGGTCTCGCCGGCGCCGTCGTCCACGATCGATCCGGCCATCGGCAACACGTTGAAGGCGATCGGTGCGACGTACTTGTTGGGCGCGGGGAAGTCGACGGCACGACCGTCGAAGGTGAGCGCCGCGGCACGGTCACTGACCTTGCGTTGTTGCTCGTCGAGCTCGTCGACGCCCTCACCGCCCGACCCGGAGACCGCTTGATACGTGCTCACGACGATGCGGCGCAGACCCCCGGCACGGTGCAGCGGTGCGAGCACGGCCATGAACGCCATCGTCGTGCAGTTCGGGTTGGCGACGATGCCCTTCGGGATTCGCTCGAGCTCGTGTGGGTTGACCTCGGACACGACGAGTGGCACGTCGGGATCCATCCGCCATGCAGATGAGTTGTCGATCACGGTCGCGCCGGCAGCGGCCACGGCCGGCGCCAGGTCCTTCGAGGCGTACTTGCCCGCAGAGAACAGGGCAACGTCGAGGCCGTGGTAGTCGGCCGAGGCGGCGTCTTCGACGGTGATCTCGCCGTCCTTCCACGGGAGGGTGCGGCCCGCAGACCGGGACGAAGCGAAGAATCGGATCTCGTCGACCGGGAACGATCGTTCGACCAGCAGTCGCCGCATGACACCGCCGACCTGGCCCGTCGCTCCGAAGACACCCACGCGCATCACACAAGGTTACGGAGGCGCCGTCGCGGAACCCAATGGATAGCGTCGCTCCATGATCGAGCGACGACCACTGGGACGAACCGGCGTGCAGGTATCCGCCCTGTGTCTGGGGGCGATGAACTTCGGTGGGCCCGCGGACGACGAGACGTCGGAGAAGCTGCTCCTCACCGCGCTGGACGCGGGCATCAACTTCGTCGACACGGCCGACGTCTACACGGGCGGCGAGAGCGAGCGCATCGTGGGCGAGGTGCTGGCTCGATCGGGCCGGCGCGACGACATCGTGCTGGCGACCAAGGTCGGATTGCCGTCGGGGCCTGACCGGAACCAGCGAGGCGCGTCACGCCGGCACATCGTGCGTTCGTGCGAAACCTCGCTGCGCCGCCTGCGGACCGATCGCATCGACCTGTACCAGCTCCACCGCCCGTCGTTCGAGATCGATCCGGAGGAGACCCTGCGGGCCTTCGACGACCTCGTGCACGCCGGCAAGGTCGTGAACATCGGGTGCTCGACCCACCCGGCGTGGTACGTGCGCGAGTGCCTCGCCGTCAGCGACCAGCACGGTTGGGCCCGGTACACCAGCGAGCAGCCGCCGTACAACCTTCTGGACCGTCGGGTCGAGAACGAGCTCGTCCCGCTGGCCCTGCGCCACGGCCTGGCGTTGCTGCCGTGGTCACCGCTGGCCGGCGGCATCCTCGCGGGGCGCTACAAGTCCGCAGGCCGGCTGCCGAAGGGCTCACGTGCGGAGCGAATGGCGGGTTTGCGCGATCGGGTCACGAAGCAAGCGGTGGCGGCGGCGAACGCAGTCGGCCGTCTGGCCGAGGATCGAGCGATGACGCCGGGCCAGCTCGCGCTGCTGTGGCTGCGCGACCGTCCGGGCGTCACGAGCCCGATCGTCGGCCCCCGCACCGCCGAACATCTCGAAGAGTCGCTGGCCGTCGCCGACCACGAGCCGCTCGACGCCGACGCTGTCGCCGCCATCGACGAGCTCGTCCCGCCCGGCCAGTTCGTGTCGGACTTCCACAACACCAGCGGCTGGATGCCGGGAAGCGGCAGCTTGGCGTAACCCGGCCGTCACACGATGCCGGCCCGGGAAGCGCCAGCGTCGGGCCGGCCGTCATGCGGAGGCAGGAGCGAAGCGACGCCCGGAGCATGCATCAGCGCGGCCCGGGAAGCGCCAGCGTCGGGCCGGCCGTCATGCGGAGGCAGGAGCGAAGCGACGCCCGGAGCAGGTGCGATCAGCGACGGCAGGGCAGAGGTCGAGGTCGAAGGCGGCGTGAAGCTCCTGGGTGGCGCGCTCGATGTCGGGCTCGGCGACCACGCACGAGATGCGGATGGCGGACGTCGAGATCATCTCGATGTTGACGCCCGCGAGCGCCAACGTCTCGAACATCTTGGCGGCGACGCCAGGATTGGTCTTCATGCCCGCGCCGACGAGACTCACCTTGCCGATCGCTGAATCGGTCGTGACACCCGTCGCGCCGATCTCGTCGGCCAACCCGCCGGTGATCCGTGTCGCGCTGTCGAGATCGTTGCGGGGCACGGTGAAGCTGATGTCGGTCACGCCGTGATCGGAGACGTTCTGCACGATCATGTCGACGTTGACGTCCGCGTCAGCGAGCGCGCGGAACACTCGCGCCGCGATGCCGGGCTTGTCGGGCACGCCGCCGAGCGTCACCTTGGCCTCGGACGTGTCGTGGACCACGGCGGACACGATCGCTTGCTCCATCGAAGGATCCTCCTCCATCACCCACGTGCCCGGCTCCCAGGTGAAGCTCGAGCGCACGTGCAACGGCACGCGCCAGTTCCGGGCGAACTCGGCGCCGCGCATCGCCGGTTTCGGACAACCGCCTGCGCACATCTCCAACATCTCGTCGAAGCTCACGTGGCGCATCCGCTGTGCGCTCGGTACGACGCGGGGGTCCGCCGTGAAGACGCCCGACACGTCCGTGTAGAGCTCGCACGCATCCGCCTTCAGTGCATGGGCGAGCGCGACCGCGGTGACGTCGGATCCGTTGCGACCGAGGAACGTCACGTCGCGATCCGTCGACACCCCCTGGGCACCGCCCACCACGGGGACGTTGCCCCGTTCGAGCGACTCACGCACGCGGTCGGGGCGGATCTCGAGGATGCGGGCGTTCGTGTGATTGGTGTCCGTGACGAACCCGGCCTGGCTGCCGGTGAACGACTCCGCTGGGACGCCGATGTCGTGCAGCGCCATGCACAGAAGAGCGGTGGCCTTGCGCTCGCCCGCGGTGATCAGCATGTCCATCTCGCGACCGGGACGCACCGTGGCCACTTCGGACGCCAGCCGGATGAGCTCGTCGGTCTCCTTGCCCATGGCGCTGACGACGACCACCACGTCCTCGCCGTGGCGCCGGGTTCGAGCTACGTGGTCGGCGACCTGACGGATCCGATCCGGATCGGCGACGGACGTCCCACCGAACTTCTGGACGAGCAGCGTCCTCGGTGTCATCGAACACCGCGGTCACTGCGAGCGACGAAGCGCCAGCGGAGAAGCGGCCACGCGCAACCTGCAGGGCCGGAGAACGCACACATCACGCCCGAAAGTTACCGGGCGCTCTCGACCACCGGACCCCTGCTCAGCAATGCCCCCCACCCGTCGAGCGTCTCGAACAGCTCTGTCTCCGTGCACTCGCGAATGACGCACAACGCTCGGACGTCCTCACGGCGAACCGACAGAACCCGTCCGTTGAAGTCCCCCCGCTCGACGATGATCGTCTGGAGATAGCGCGAGATCGGGGCGGCGTCGGGCGCCCGACCCAGCGCCTCCAAGTCGAAGACGAGCCGGCTCGTTGCCTGCACGGCGGGGCTGTCGGGTTCCCCGGATTCGCTGAGCAGGGCGCTCGTCGGTACCTCGTAGAACAGCGCGAGCTCGTGGAGCCGCGGCAGGCTCAAGTTGCGAAAGCCGCGCTCATAGGCCCCGATGGCCGAGGCGCTCCACCGGCCGCCGGACTCGTGCTCGACGCCATCGAGCGAGAGCCGGCGGCCCCGGCGCACGGCGCGCAGCCGTCGGCCGACCTCCACCGAAAAGGCCGACGGAGTGTCGTCGTCGGCAGATTTCGTCATCCCAAACTGCCTCCCAGCGTGGGCCGTTCCGCCTGCCGGGACCTGCCCATTTTCTGTGCAGCCGAGACGCGAATACCGCTCGGGAGGGGGTCCCGGGTAGTTTTCCGCCCCCGTGGGAACGGCCAAGCGCGACCGACAACGAGAAGGACGGCAGACCAGGCTCGCCGCGGCACAGGCCGCCCAGCAACGCCGTCAGCGCATCCGGACCGTCCGCAACTTCGGGATCCTCGTCGTCGTCATCCTCGTGGCGCTGTTCGTGCTGTCCCGCTACAACAAGGACGACAACAAGCAGACGACCTCGACCAGCAGCAGTGGCGGACCGACCGCGTGTCCGAACGCAGACGGCTCGTCACAACGCAAGATCGACTTCACTGCACCCCCACCGACCTGTATCGACCCGGCCAAGACGTACACCGCCACGTTCGACACGACGGCCGGCACCGTGGTCGAGAAGCTCGACACGACGACGACGCCGAGCACCGCGAACAACTTCGTCGTACTCGCCCGCTACCACTACTACGACAACACCACCCTGTTCCGGACCGCAGAGTCGATCGGCATCATCCAGGGCGGCTCACCTCACACGAACTCGGCCAGCGACCCGGGGCCCGGGTACCAGCTCCCCGACGAGGGCTACGACTACGCCTCCCTACCGCAGGGTGCGAACGGCGCGACCGGCGGTCCGTACAAGTACGAGGCGGGCGACCTGATCATGGCCAGGACAGCAGCGCCCAACGGCGCGTCGGCGCAGTTCTTCTTCGGCGTCAACGACAACGTCAAGAACCTCGACGCGCAAGGTACGTACGTCAAGTTCGGCACTGCGACGCAGGGACTCGACGTGCTTCAGAAGATCCTCGCGTCGGCACCACAGGATGAGGCTCCGCCGAATCCGCCCGTGACCATCAACAAGGTCACGATCACCGAGACCTGAGACCTCGCCTGACCTGCACCGGCACTGCAGGGAGCGTGAAGGTGAACGCCGAGCCGCCGGTCGGCCCGTCGTCGACCCACACCATGCCGCCCATGGCCTCGACCGAGCGGCGCACGATGTACAGACCCAGACCGACACCTCGGTCGCCGTTGTTGATGCGATCGCCGACGGTGAACCTCTCGAAGATCCGCTCGCGTTCGTCGCCTTCGATCCCGCCGCCCTCGTCGGTGATGGTCGTGAACACGCGTTCACGGGCGTACTCCACGTTCACGTCCACGGGTGAAGCGTCGGGCGAGAACCTCACCGCGTTGGACAGGAGGCTCGCCAGCACCTGCGCCGTCAAATGGTCGTCGGCCATGACCGCAGGCAGCCCGTCGGCGAGGGTCAGCGAGAACTCGTGGCTCGGGTGCTGGCGTCGCATCCATTCGACTTGGTCGAGCACCGCCTTGCCCCAGTCGAGGCGCTCAGGAACGACCTGGAACACCGCCTCCTCGAGGGACGAAGCCCGGGCGAGTTGACGGGCGAGCCGCTCGAGCCGCTGCTCCTCGCGCAGCATCACCTCGTAGGCCTGGTGCCGTTGATCGTCGTCGAGCTCGTTGTCCCGCTGTATCAACGAGTCCAAGTAGCTCTTGATCGGCCGGAGCGGTGTGCGCAACTCGTAGCTGACCGCCGAGAGGATCGCGGCCTTGTCGTCCTCGATCCGCGGGCGAGCACTGATGTCTCGGACGATCACGACATAGCCGTCGTCGGGCATCGGTGCGAACGCGCAGTCGAGTCGCACCATGACGTCGTCGCTGCCGTCGTCATCTTCCACGGGGAGCTCGGCGATCACCTCGACCGGGGCCCCTTTTCGCCCCGGGCACTTGTCGCCGTAGAGCGGCTCACCGTCTTCGTCGAGCGGACGGAACACGTCGCAGCACTGCTCCCCGATCGCATCGCGCGCCGCGATGTTCGTGATGCGCTCCATCGCGACGTTCCACGAGCGGACGTCGAAATTGGGGTCGACCGCGAAGATTCCGTCGGACGACGACTCGATGGTGGCGGCCAGCTCGGCGCGGTGGGCTCGAAGGTCGTCGAACAACGCGAGGCGGTGCAGGACGAACGACATCTGATCCGACAGCGCCTCGAGGACCTGGTCGTCGCGCTCGCCGTACGGCCTTCCGGGGCGAGGGGCCACCGCGATCGTCCCGCGAGATTTCCCGTCGGCCGACAGCACCCGCCCGCGCGAGCCAGGCTGGTCGACCGGGTAGCGGATGGAGTCGCCGGCCTCCATGTGGATGGCGTCGCCCACGCCGTCGATGATGACGACGACGGCGGGCGCGTCGAGCACGGCCTTGGCCAGCTTGCTGAGCTCACGAGCGGCAGCCTCGGTGTCCGCCGCGGCTCGCGAGGGCCAGTTCGGCACCGTGGAGCCGCTCGATCTCTGCCGGCGCCGGCCCGGTGCGGCGCGGCGTGGAGCTGCTCAGGTAGGTCAGAGCGATGCCGGCGCCGACGAGCCCGACGACCAGTCCGACCGCGAGCGGCCGCGACACGACCCAGGCCGCGACGAGGACGACGATGGTGCCGATCGCCAACGCCGACGCGACGCGCCAGCGTCCACGCAGCGCGTGCTTCGCCATCTGCCAATGGTGACGAGAGCGCCTATGTCGCGCCATAGTCCAAATGACCCATCTATGACGATTCGATCGCCCGTTGCCCGGACGTCGCCTTCAGGGTAGATCCGCCAGTGGCAACTCTGTGCCATCCCGCCATGCCGTCACGCCGCCCACTCCCTCTGCTCGCCAATCACCCGCCCCGTCGCGCACCAGTGCGGTGCGTTCGTCGACACCGACGACGATCAAACCCTTCGGCGCCAACTGGAGCGTTCGGTGTGCCTTCTCCTCGGACCAGCTGTCGTGGTGAGGGACGATCGTCATGTTCTCGACGAGACCCAACCCCAGTGTGAACGCTCCGCCGCGCGGATCCACCATCGGGTCGCACATCACCATTGCTCCGGCCGACGAGCCCGCAAGCGCCATTCCACCGTCCCAGGACTCGATGAGAGCATCCCACACGGGCGAGTCCTTGAGCACGGACCGCAGGTGCATCGGCGACGTTCCCGCCAGGTAGACGAATCGAGCCCGGCGCACTTCTGCCACGTTGGCTTCTTCGAGCGCGTCGGGACGCTTGAGCACCATCAGACCTCGGGCGCGCACGCCGAGTTCCTCGAACCACTTCTGGGACGCATCGACGAGGCGTTGCGGGTGTTCGTAGGCGGAGCCGGTCGGGAGCACGAGGACCTCCTCGGCCCCCACCGCGTCGACCAGGCCACGGTCGAAGTCGCACCCGTCCCGCCATTCGCCGCCGCCGACGAGCGCCAGGGGACCGCTCATGTTTCCCCCGGGGCCATCGCCGGCTGGGCAGGATGAAGCGTGCGGAAGGCGATGCCTTCGACGTACATGCGAGCCGGCCACACCCTGTTCACGGCGATGCGCTCACAGATGCTCATGCTGAGTCCGGCCTCGCGGAGGATCGCCGGGATGTCGTGGTCCCTGCGTCCCGCCAGTCGATGCACCGACCCGGCGACACCGACGGACGCCGTGGGTTCGAGGAGGAAGAGTTGGCCGCCCTCGGCGAGCAGCCGCTCCACCGCGCGGACATCGCGCGCGGGATCGCGCGAGCGGGACAGCTGGAACATCGACACGATCGAGTCGAACCGTTCGCCCGACGTGACGAGATCGTCGAGTGTGGAATTCCGTCCCAGGTCGCCGAGATCGAGGACGCGGCCGCACACCTGTGCACGCAACTCGCGCTCGATGCGTCGGAGCACGCCCCGGTCCACCACGGGCGGGGACCTTAGAGCCTCGGAGCGCCTGCCCCTTTGCAACGGCGGGCGAGGCGGGTGAGGGCGGGCGACCGCAGCCTTTGGACCGGGGATGTGACCGCCCGGTAACTTCACGGCCCATGATCAAGCGCTTGGGGATCGTGGGCTCGGGGATCATGGGATCCGGGATCGCGGAGGTGGCGGCCAAGGCCGGCATCGAGGTGATCCTCCGGTCCCGCCAGCAGCAGACGGCCGACGCCATGGTGACGGGACTGGGCAAGTCGCTCGACAAGCAGGTCGAGCGGGGCAAGCTCGACGAGGGCGAGCGCGACCAGGTCCTCTCGCGAGTCACGGCGACCCACGACCTGCACGCGCTCGCCGAGTGCGATCTCGTGCTCGAGTCGGTCGTCGAAGACCTCGACGTGAAGAAGGAGCTGTTCCGGGGCCTCGACCTCGCCGTCAAGGACGAGGCGATCCTCGCCACCAACACGTCGACGCTTCCGGTGGTCGAGCTGGCGATGGTGACCGAACGCCCCGAGCGGGTGTGTGGCATCCACTTCTTCAACCCTGCGCCGGCGATGAGCCTGGTCGAGGTGGTCCGTCCGCTCACCGCGAGCGACGACACGATCTCGCAGGCGCGCGGGTTCGCGGAGGCGTGTGGCAAGGGGCCGGTCGAGGTCAAGGACCGCGCCGGGTTCATCGTCAATGCCCTGCTCTTCCCGTACCTCAACAACGCGGTGCGGATGCTCGAGACCGGCACCGCGACCCGAGACGACATCGACGCCGCGATGAAGGGCGGCTGCAACTTCCCGATGGGTCCGCTCGCGCTGCTCGACCTCGTCGGCCTCGACACTTCGCTCGCGATCCTCGACGCGCTGTACGCAGAGTTCCGTGATCCGAACTACTCGGCCGTCCCGACGCTTCGGCGAATGGTGACCGCCGGGCACCTCGGGCGGAAGTCGAAGGTCGGCTTCTACGACTACAGGAAGTAGACAGCCTGCCGGGAGACGTCGGCCCGTCGAAGTGGGATCTGCCGCCTGCCGAGACGGCGGACGAGCACGGCATCGTCGGCGTCGGCGCCGATCTCGAGCCGTCGACGCTGCTGGCGGCTTACCGGCACGGCATCTTCCCGATGCCCCTGCAGCGCGGCGGCCCGATGGGCTGGTGGTCGCCTGACCCGAGAGCGATCGTCCCGCTCGACGGTTTGCGGATCAGCCGCTCGCTGCGGAAGTCGTGCAGGCGGTTCGACGTGAGGGTCGACACCGCGTTCGCGGACGTGATCGAGGCGTGTTCCGATCGTCGCCGTCCTGGCGGGTGGATCACCGACGAGATCCGCGACGCCTACGTCGGACTACACCGGCTCGGCTGGGCGCACAGCGTCGAAGCATGGTCTCGCGACGACGACTCGTTGTGCGGTGGCCTCTACGGCGTGGCCATCGGTGGCCTGTTCGCCGGCGAGTCCATGTTCCACCGGCGCACCGACGCTTCCAAGGTCGCTCTGGTCGGACTCGTCGAGCATCTGCAGGACACGGCGACGGGTGGGACCGGGCCGGTCGGCCGGCTGCTCGACGTCCAATGGCGTACTGACCACCTCGCCACGCTGGGCGCCATCGAGGTGTCACGGACGTCGTACCTGGGCCTGCTCGCCGCCGCGCTGCCGCTGCCGTTGCCCGTGGCGTTTCGCTGACGGGAGAATGGAGGCCATGCCGGACAAGCCGTGGCTCATGCGCACCTATTCGGGTCACTCCACAGCCCGCGCGTCGAACGAGCTCTACCGGACCAACATCGCCCGCGGCCAGACGGGGCTGTCGATCGCCTTCGACCTTCCGACGCAGACGGGGTACGACCCCGACGATCCGCTCGCGCACGGTGAGGTCGGCAAGGTCGGCGTGCCGGTCGCGCACCTGGGTCACATGGAGCAGCTCCTCGACGGCATCCCGGTCGGCGAGATGAACACGTCGATGACGATCAACGCGACAGCGGCGTGGCTGCTCGGGCTCTATGCCGCCAACGCCGAGGACCACGGCGTCGCCTACGAACAGCTCCGCGGCACCACGCAGAACGACATCGTCAAGGAGTACCTGTCCCGCGGCACGTACATCTTCCCGCCGCTGCCGAGCCGGCGGTTGATCGTCGACATGGTTGCGTTCTGCGCCGAGCACATTCCGAAGTGGAACCCGATCAACGTCTGCAGCTACCACCTCCAAGAGGCGGGCGCGACGCCGGTCCAGGAGATCGCGTACGCGCTGGCCACGGCCCTCGGCGTGCTCGATGCCGTGCGGGAGTCCGGTCAGGTCGACGACGACCGGTTTCCCGCTGTGTTCGCGTCGATCAGCTTCTTCGTCAACGCAGGCATCCGCTTCGTGGAAGAGACGTGCAAGATGCGCGCCTTCACCGAATTGTGGGATCGCATCGGGCTCGAGCGCTACGGGGTCACCGACGAGAAGGCTCGACGGTTCCGCTACGGCGTGCAGGTCAACAGCCTCGGGCTCACCGAAGCGCAGCCGGAGAACAACGTGCAACGCATCGTGCTCGAGGCGCTCGGTGTCACGCTGTCGAAGCGGGCGCGAGCCCGTTCGATCCAGCTCCCCGCATGGAACGAGGCGCTTGGACTGCCTCGCCCTTGGGACCAACAGTGGTCGCTGCGGATCCAGCAGGTGCTCGCGCTCGAAACCGACCTGCTGGAGTACGAGGACCTCTTCGACGGCTCCAAGGTGATGGAGGCGAGGACGGCGGAGCTCGTCGAGGCGGCGTCGGCGGAGCTCGACGACGTCCTGGGACTCGGTGGTGCGTTCGAGGCGATCGACGAGCTGAAGGGCCGTCTCGTGCGGAGTCACACCGAACGAATCCGTCGCATCGAGAACGGCGAGCTGAAGATCGTGGGCGTCAACGTCTTCACGGACACGGCGGCTTCGCCACTCGAAGGCGAGGAGCTGATCCTCAAGGTCGATCCGGCCGTCCAGGACGCGCTCATCGCCGACGTGCAGGCGTGGCGGTCGAACCGCGACGCGGATGCGGTGAAGCGCGCGCTCGACGACCTGCGTCAGGTCGCGGAGTCGAGCGACAACGTGATGCCCGCGACGATCGCGCTGGCACACGCGGGTGGAACGACGGGCGAGTGGGCCGGCGTGCTCCGCGAGGTGTTCGGCGAGTACCGAGCGCCGACCGGGGTGGGCGCGGCTGCCGGCCATGCGGGAACGACGTCTGTTCTGCGAGCCGTGGCCGAGCGCACGAAGGCGATGCCAGGCGGTCCGCCCCGCCTGCTCGTTGCCAAGCCTGGGCTCGATGGGCACTCGAACGGCGCCGAGCAGATCGCCGTCGCGGCTCGCGATGCAGGCATGGAGGTCGTGTACCAAGGGATCCGGCTGACTCCAGAGCAGATCGCGGCCACTGCACGAGACGAAGACGTCGACGTCGTCGGATTGTCGATCCTGTCGGGCTCACACCTCGAGCTGGTGCCGGACGTGGTTCGTCTGCTCCACGACAACGGTGTGGACGCGCCCGTGATCGTCGGCGGCATCATTCCGGAGGACGACCGCCCGCGGCTCGATGGGGGCGGAGTCGCCGCCGTCTACACGCCGAAGGACTTCGAGCTGGGCCGGATCATGGCCGACATCGTCGATCTCGTCGCCGACCACCGGGCGAATGTTGGATCGATTGTGGGGCCATAGCCCCACTATCGACCCGAAGTTCGGCAGGGTCGGGTCGTCAGACGATGAAGTTGCGATCGTCGAGGTGGCCGAAGGCGTAGTCGGTGTAGACGCCGCCGAACATGGCTCGCGTCTTCTCGGACCATGCGAGGGCCTCGTCGGTGCTGATGCGCCGGTGGACCTGCATGACACCGCCGTCGAAGACGCGGTACTCGGCCCACGTGCCCGGAAAGTCCTTCACACACGCAACCTCGACCCACGGCTTGTCGCCGGTCGCGGGGAAACGGCGGACGCGGTTGCGATGCGTGTGTCCGGCGAAGTAGCCCACGAACGCGGGGCGGCGAGCGGCGAGATCGATCAGGCGATCGGAATCATCCGGGTTGATGCCGAAGTAGCGCGCTTCCCGACTCTTCGACAGCGGGCTCCACACGTGGTGATGACCGAACACGAGCAGCGGGACGCCGTCGTTCGGTCGCGGTCGCGGCGACGTCGTCGAGCCATTCGAGCGTGGACGCGGTGACCTGCCCGGTCTCCGACCCGGGGATCGTCGTGTCGAGCACCGCGAGCCGAGCACGCCGGGGACTTCCACGACGAACGGGCGCGTCCGCCGCGAACGTCCCGCCGTAGTAGGCGTCGTGGTTGCCGCGCACGTGATGGAGGGTCGATCCGAACGCTCCGCCGTAGAACTCGAGAAACCGTTCGTACTCCGCAACCGTGCCCCACGCTGTCAGGTCACCCTTCACGACCACTGCCGCAGGATCGAGCGCGCTGATCTCTTCGATCGCGCCTCGGTTCATGACCTCGGGATAGGGATCCTCGCCGGGTTCGCTCCTGAACACGGGGCCGAGCTCGTAGCCCTCGAGGATGCCGCACTCGGTCTCACCGAAATGGACGTCGTTCACGGTTGCGAACCGACAGAGGAGCTCGGACCCTGGGCGAGCCTGCGTCCGCACGGTCACGCCGTCGAGGTCGTGCTCCGAGTCCGGCGCCAGGCCGTCGTAGCGCCGTACGTCCGCGCCGTCGTAGATGACGACCTCGTCGTCCGCGACGGTCGTGACTTCAGGACCCACGCTCGTACCCGCCTCCGGGTGTCAGGTCGTGCGCACCACGACGGTGTTCGCGATCTTGTCGTGCCACGTCTGCTTCCGCGGGTCCCACAGCATCCACAGGTACCCGAGGCCGAAGACGAGACCGGACAGGATGCGGGCGACGTTGCGCACGATCGCGCGGGGGATACCGATGATGGCGCCCGTGTTCTCGTCGACGACACGAACGCTTGCAGCCATTCCGCCGATCGTCTGTCCTCTGGTTCCCTCGAGGATCGAGAAGTAGGCGACACCCAAGACGACGTTGAGCAAGCCGATCGCGCCGTTGTCTCCCATGAGCCCGGCGAGCACGCTGCCGAGGACACCGACGATGACCTCGTCGAGGACGAACGCGCCCGCTCGCCGCCAGAAGCCGGAGTAGTTCGACACGACTGGCCCGTAGCTGTAGCCGTAGCCCTGTTGCTGGTAGCCATAGCCCGCGTAACCGGACGGTGCCGGCTGCGTCGGCTCGGGCGGCTGCGCGCCCGGCTCCGGATCTTGGAACGGCTCAGTCATGTCTCCACGGGGGCTGCGCCCCCGCACCCCATCCGCGCCCGGCTCCCTGGCGGTCGCACGGTCGCCATGAACTCGCTCCGCTTGGTCATGACGCGCACCGTACCGGTCACCATGGCCGGTCCCGACGCGCGGGGACCGGCTTCGTCCACCAACGTCCTGCGAACCGCCATCGCATCGGTCTGGTCGCGATGGGTACGGCCGGTTGCGTTTGCGGCCATGCGAGCTCGATGGCGGCGACGATCGCAGCCAGCTCGTCGTCGGTCGGTGCCGCGAGCTTCGCCGTCACAACGGGCTGTTGCCGTGCTTGCGGCGCGGAAGCTCTTCGCGCTTCGAACGCAACAGCTCGAAGCCGGCGATGATCGTCGCCCGCGTGTCGGCTGGATCGATCACGTCGTCGACGAAGCCTCGTTCTGCTGCGCCGTAGGGATTGGCGAACCGTTCGGTGTACTCGTCCACGAGCTCGGCTTTGCGCGCGATCGGGTCGGCGGCCATCTGCAGCTCGCGTCGGTACACGATCTCGACGGCGCCCTGCGGTCCCATCACCGCGAGCTCGGCCGACGGCCACGCGAACGCGAGGTCGGCACCGATCGACTTGGAGTTCATCACGACGTACGCGCCGCCGTACGCCTTGCGCACGACCACCTGGATGCGAGGGACGGTGGACTCGCAGTAGGCATAGAGCAACTTGGCGCCGTGACGAATGATGCCGCCGTGCTCCTGGTCGACGCCGGGCAAGAAGCCAGGGACGTCGACGAAGGTGAGCAACGGCACGTTGAACGCGTCGCACGTGCGCACGAACCGAGCCGCCTTCTCGGACGACTCGATGTCGAGCACGCCGGCGAGGTGCATCGGCTGGTTGCCGACGACGCCGACGGGATGACCGTCGAGCCGGGCGTACGCACACAAGATGTTGGGAGCCCAGCGCGCGGCGTACTCGAAGTACTCGCCATCGTCGACGACGGCCTCGATCACCTTGTGCATGTCGTAGGGCTGATTCGGCGACGAGGGAATGAGGTCGACCAACTCGGGGCATCGGCGCTCAGGGTCGTCGGAGGCCGCGAACGCGGGCGGCTCCTCGAGGTTGTTCGGAGGGAGAAAGCTGAGCAGGTACCTGACGTCGTCCAGGCAACTCTTGTCATCCGCCGAGATGAACTGGCAGACACCCGACTTCGACGCGTGCGTCACGGCGCCGCCGAGCTCTTGTTGCGTGACCTCTTCGCCCGTCACCGTCTTCACGACGTCCGGGCCCGTGATGAACATGTAGGACGTACCGTCGACCATGAACACGAAGTCGGTCATGGCCGGGCTGTACACGGCGCCGCCGGCGCACGGTCCCATGATCACGCTGATCTGCGGGATCACGCCCGACGACTGCACGTTGCGATAGAAGATCCCGCCGTAGCTGTCGAGGCTGACGACACCTTCCTGGATGCGGGCGCCCGCGCCGTCGTTCAGCCCGATGAGCGGCGCCCCGACCTTGAGCGCCATGTCCATGAGCTTGTGCACCTTCTCTGCGAAGACCTCGCCGAGCGCGCCACCGAAGATGGTGAAGTCCTGACTGAACACGAACACCTTGCGCCCGTCGACCGTGCCCCATCCGGTGATGACGCCGTCGGTGTACGGCCGGTCGATCGCCTCGGGCAGCCTCGTGCGGGCGAGAAGGTCGAGCTCGTGGAACGAGCCGGGGTCGAGGAAGTACTCCACCCGCTCGCGAGCGAGCATCTTGCCCCGGTCGTGCTGTCGTTGCCGCGCCGCCTCCGAGCCGGCGTTGAGAGCTTCTTCCTTGCGCTTGTTGAGCTGCTCGAGCCGCTCGCTCAGCGGGTGTTCGGCCATGGCGGGTTTCACGGTAGCGGCGCGACGCGGGACTGTCCCAATGGTCGCTTCGTAGTCTGGCGGCGATGAAGCTGCCTCTCGTTCCGCCGGTCAAGCCGATGCTGTCGAAGTCGGTGAGCTCGTTCGACGTGCTGCCGGAAGGCGCTGACCTGGTGTTCGAGCCGAAGTGGGACGGCTTTCGTTGCATCGTGTTCCGGGACGGCGACGAGTTGGAGTTGGGCAGCCGCAACGAACGCCCGATGACCCGCTACTTCCCCGAGCTCGTGGACGCGCTGCGCCGGCAACTGCCCGCACGAATCGTCGTCGACGGTGAGATCGTCGTGCCGGGCGCAACCGGTCTCGACTTCGACGCGCTTGCAACAGCGGATCCATCCGGCGGACTCACGCGTGCGGATGCTGGCCGAGAAGACGCCGGCTTCGTTCATCGCGTTCGACGTGCTCGGCATCGACGACGAGGACCTCACGGAGCTTCCGTTCAGCGAGCGTCGCGATCGATTGTGCGACGTGCTCGGCGCGGTCGAGCCTCCGATCCACGTGACGCCCGCGACGAGCTCGATGGACGAAGCACGTGATTGGTTCCGAACGGTTCGAAGGTGCCGGGCTCGACGGCGTCGTCGCCAAGCCGGTCGAGCAGACGTATCAACCGGACAAGCGCGTGATGTTCAAGGTGAAGCACCACCGCACCGCCGATTGCGTCGTCGCCGGCTTCCGCACCCACAAGGACGGCAACGGGGTCGGCTCGCTCCTCCTCGGTCTCTACGACGACGACGGCACGCTGCACCACGTCGGCGTGTGCGCGTCGTTCACGGCGTCGTTCCGCCGCGAGCTCGCGGAGACGCTCGAGCCGTTGCGGAAGAACGCGCTCGACGACCATCCGTGGAAGGACTGGGCGGAGATGTCGGCGCATGAAAGTGGCCGCATGCCCGGTGCGGTGAGCCGGTGGAACGCCCAGAAGGACTTGTCGTGGGATCCCGTGCGCATCGAGCGCGTCATCGAAGTCGAGTTCGACCAGTTGCAGTCGGGCCGGTTCCGCCGTGTCGCTCGCTTCATTCGCTGGCGTCCGGACCGCACGCCGGAGTCGTGCACGTACGCCCAGCTCGACGTCGCCGTCCCCCGCGAGCTCGCCGAGGTCTTCGCCGAGGGCCGGTGACAAGCCCCGAACTTCGGGTCGCCGTGGTCGCTATAGCGACCACGGCGCACCAACATTCAGCTAGGACTCGGGGTCGGCCTTCTTGCGGCTGGGGTTCACACGGCGGGGCTCGCCGGGCATCTTCGGATACACCGGCGGCCACGGCGCGTCCATCAAGCCGGACTCGAGGTCGCGCTTCGACCGTTCGAGCAAGGGCTCCAATGACTGCGGATGCTCGGCGATCCCTTCCCACGGATCACCGCCGCGCTCGACGCGCGACGGCACCACGACCAGGGTGAGCTCGTCGGGATGAATCGTCGGCAGCTCGTCCCACGTGAACGGCGTGGACACCTGCCCGCCGGCCCGTGGCCGCACCGACCACGCGCCGAAGACCGTCTTGTGTGGCGCGTTCTGGTCGAAGTCGATGAACACACGCGCGCCGCGTTCTTCCTTCCACCACGCCGCGGTGATCAGATCGGGACGGCGACGTTCGAGCTCGCGCGCGACCGCGACAGCCGCGGCACGCACGTCGTACGACGTCCATCGAGGCTCGAGCCGCGCGTAGATGTGCAGCCCACGGTTCCCCGTGGTCTTCGGATGCGAGGCGACGCCGTCCTCGTCCAGCAACGTCTTCAGTTCGCCCGCCGCCTCGCGGACCTGTTCGAACACGACACCGGGAGACGGATCGAGGTCGATGCGCAGCTCGTCGCAGTGCTCGGGGTCGTCGGCGAGATAGGGCCACACGTGAAACCCGATGCACCCGAGGTTCACCGCCCACAAGACATGCGCGAGATCGCGCGCGACGAGTGCGTCACTTGTGGTCCCGTTCGGCGTGCTGACGACCGTGGTCTGCAGCCAGTCGGGATGCGACTCCGGCACCCGCTTCTGGAACCACGACTTGCCCGTCGCGCCCTCGGGGAATCGCTGCAGCAACAGCGGCCGCCCAACCATCGCCGCCATCAAGGGGTCCTCGATCGCGACGTAGTAGTCGACGAGGTCCATCTTCGTCTCACCGCGGGTCGGGAAGTACGTCTTGTCAGGATTCGTGATCGGCAACACGTGGCCGTCCACCTCGATCTCGGTGACCGACTTCGGCGCCATCAGTTCCCTCCTCGTCGCTCCGCGAGGCGAATGGCTCGCTCCGCCAAACCCAGACCGCCGACCTGCTCGGCCAACTCGACGAGCTCGCGTTCGGGTCCAGTCCAACGCAGGTCGTCGACGTCGGCGAGCACGTCGGCGTCGGTCTCGAGCGTGGCGATGCGGCGGAACAGCAAGGCGAGCTCGAAGTTCTCGCGCAAGGTGGCGGCAAGCCGTCCCGGGTTGCGGACGCCGACGCCCCAGTCCTCGCCCGCGGCGGGCACGTCCTCGAGGTGCCGATACTTGGCCAGCACCGCGGCCGCGGAGCGGGTGCCGAAGCCAGACAACCCCGGGAACCCATCGGCGCTGTCACCCACGAGGGCCAGGTAATCGGGAATCGACTCGGGATCCACGCCGAACTTGTCACGGACACCCGCGGCGTCGAAGTACAGGTCGCGCCGCCGATCCCACTGGATCACCTTCCCGCCGACGCACTGCCCGAGGTCCTTGTCTGGCGTACAGATCAAGACTCGATCGACGCCGTCGTCCTCCGCGGCGACGATCGCGGCGGCACCGAGCGCGTCGTCTGCTTCGAGCTCGACCATCGGCCACGTCGTGATCCCCGCGGCGACCAGGATCTCTTCGAGCTGCGTGAACTGCGCGAGCAGCTCGCGAGGCATGCCTGCGCTCGTCTTGTAGCCGGCCCACAGATCGTTGCGAAAGGACTCGATCACGTGGTCGGTCGCGACACCAACGTGGGTCGCACCGGACTCGAGCAACATCAGCACCGATCCCAGGACGCCGCGCGTCGCGCCATTGTGCGGATCCCTGTTGTTCGGGGCGAAGTGATAGCGGAAGAGCTCGTACGTGCCGTCGACGAGGTGCACGTCCACCTCCGTGTTCTAGTGCGACACTCGACGCGTGGCGGCGAAATCGGGTCCCGGAGGTCAGGTAGACAGTGGACCCATGCACGTCCGGCGAATGCTCGTCATCGGCGCGGCGGCCGCACTCTTCTCGGTCACCGCAGGGTGCAGCTCCTCGTCGTCGAGCGCCGAGAGCTCGGACGTCGCGTCGGATGTCATCCTCGGATCGTCGGCGCTGCCGCCGACGGGACCGTCTCGGCCCGCGACATCGTCGTCGCATCGGACCGCCGGCCGCGTCGAGCCCACCCGTCAACGACTCGGTTCCGCAGGTGCCGCCCGGTGCAGTGATGGCTGCGACGGTCGTCGTCGACTCGGGTCCGTTCAAAGGAACCAGCCGGATCCAGAGCACGGGATCGGTGGGGTGCTCGTACAGCCTCTTCGGCGACAAGCAGTGGCGCATCGACTTCTCGTCAGAGGGCGAGTTCGAGTCGAAGGACACGACTGCGAGTGGCCGGCACGTGGTCTCGTTCGGCGTCACGACGCAAGACGACGGCACTGCCGATGTCGCCGTCACGTACACCGATGGGGCGGAGGGCCAGGATCTCGAGGACAAGCACGGTGTCGCCGACGGTGCGCGACGACGGTTCGAATGTGACCTTCACGTACATCGGTCGCAACGGCGACGGCACCCTCTTCCACGGCGCGGCCTTGTGCTCGAAAGCACTGCGCAGCCAGTAGAGGGACGCCCGGCTCAGTTCTCGAAGGCTCAGGCGCCCACGAGTCGGAGGACGTCGTCCGGTGTCGCCTTGCCGTCGTGGATGACCTCGCCGTCGCGCAACGCGATGCACCGCGACACCCGCTCCACGTACTGCGGGTCATGGGTGGCGACGAGGGTCGCGACCCCGGCGTCGTGCAAGTTGTCGAGGAGGTCGAGCAAGCGCCAGCTTCCCGGTTGCATCGAGGCCGACGAACGGCTCGTCGACGAGCAACAACCGGCTCGGCCTGACCACGCCGAGCGCGAGCGACGTCTTCTGTCGCAGCCCGCGACTGAACCGCGCCGGCAGGTCGTCCGCCCGGTGGATGAGCCCGACGATCTCGAGCAGCTCGTCGAAGTCAGCGCTATCGGCCTCGACTCCGTGGAGGCTCGCCACGTACGCGAGGTGCTCGCGCACGCTCAGGTCGTCGTACAGGACCGGGTCGTCCGGTACGAAGCTCGCCACCGCACACGCCTCGGCGGACCCGGCGGGGACGCCGTCGATGTCGATCGTTCCCTCGGTGCAGCTCGAGCAGTCCGGCGATCAAGCGCAACAGCGTCGACTTCCCCGAGCCGTTGTGACCGACGAGCGCCACTCGTTGACCGGCCGGCACGGTCAGGTCGAGCGGCTCGAGCGCAGCGAGATCTCCGTACGACTTGCTCGCGCCCTTCACGACCAGAATTGGTTCAGCCACGGCTCGCCAAGTCCATTTGCGCCCTCCACCATGCGTGAATACGGCCCCGCATCCGCAGCCAGCCGCACACGAGCCCGAACAGGATCAGTACGCCGGCACCGGCCGCAAGGGCGGCAGAGGCCGCCGGCGCGGCGTTGCGTGCCGCCGTCCGCGCCGCGAGGACGGGCAGCGTGCCGATGACTGCGAGCGCGGGCGGCCAGCCGGTTCGGAACGCGAGGCGCATGCCCGCGACCTCGGGAGGCAGCAAGCTCCACGCATCGCCTCCGCCTGCATTCGGGGCGCCGGCGACGACGCTGACGATGGCACCGGCGACCGCGCCGAGCGCGGCGGGAATCACGGACGCAGCCGCGATCGGTATCGCGGCCGTGGACGGGCCGGCCAGCACACCCGTGACAGCCGCAACGATCGAGACCAACAGCATTGTCAGCACCGCGACGGGAACGTGACGCACCTCGACCCATCCATCGTCCAACGGAACGCTGTCGCGCCGACTCGGATGGTCGATCTCCTGCGCCAGCGGCTCGACCGCGTCGAGCGCGGCGATGAACAAAGCCACACCTGACACCACGACCAGCGGTGTCGTGCCCGCCCACGCGCCGCGTGCCGCGAATCCCGCGACGGCGCCGAGGAGGAGAAGCCGCGCGACCCGAGCGGCCGGCCAACGGAAGATCCCGCGCAAGCCGCGCTTCCACACCGGGAACCGATCGGTGCCCCGAACGCGCAGCCGCATCCACGGCTGGACGCGTGGCAGCTCCATCGCCAGCTGGCGGCGGAGCACGATGACGGTGCGGATGTCCTGGAGGGTCGCGGCGAAGCGCAGTTGTCCGACGAGCGTCGAGCGCCGCTCGGCTGCTTCGACGGACACATCGCCGACGAGGTGCAGCCCGAGCGCGATCACACCGGCCGACAGCACGAGTTGCAGCAGTGCAAGAGGCTCGAACTCCAACGGCCAGAGCAGGAGGCTGCCGAAGACTGCGCCCGCCTGCCGGCCCGACGCCGAGCGCGCCGACGATCGCGGCAGTGACGAGCACCACGGCCAGCAGCGAGCCCTGCCAGGACCGGAGCTTGACGCTCGATGCGATCAGCGCGGTGCCGTAGCCGAGCGCGACCGTGGCCAGACCGAACAGCGCGCCGCAGGCCGCCCATTCGGCCAGCGATCCGGGAAGCCGGTGCGCGGCCAGCACGCCGCCGATGGCGCCGACGATCGACCCCACGAACAGGAGGAACCTGAGCTGGCGAATCGCGGGACCGCGCATGGCCGTCGTCCTGTCGACCGGTGCGAGCAGCACGTGACGGACGTCAGCTCGTTCGAGTGCGAGCGGTCCGCCTCGGCTGCCCGATCGCACGCCGACCGCGACGACGACTGCGACGACGACTGCGAGCCAGTCCGCGCCGTCGATCTTGACGCGCGCGATCTGTGAGGAAGTCAGCTCACCGTCGCCGATCAGACCGGCACCGACGAGGATGGCGATGCCGCTCAGGATCGCGGTCAGATACGCCTGGTAGAGCGCGTCGATCCAATGGATGTCGGCCAGCCGCTTGCGGCGCCGGATGCGTCGCCACTCGAGTCAGCGCGCCTTCGAGGTCAGCGTCCGGATCCGCGGTAGGGACGCCGTACAGCGCTACTCCTGGACCAGTTCGATGAGCGTGCCGAAGGCTGTCTTCGGATGCACGAAGGCGACGGTCGTGCCTCGTGAGCCGGGCCGGGGATGCTCGTCGATCACCTGGCCACCTTGGTCCTTGACCGCTTGCAGCGCCTCGCCACAGTCGCGCACTCGGTAGCCGACGTGGTGCAGGCCCTCGCCCTTGCGCTCGAGGTACTTCGCGACCGGCGAGTCGTCACGAGTCGGCGTGAGCAGCTGGATGTACGACTCCGCCACCTTGAGCAGCGCCTCTTCGACTCCGTCCGAGTCGACGACCTCGCGGTGCTCGACGAGTGCACCGAACGTCTCGCGGTAGTAATCGATGGCCGCGCCGAGATCGCGTACCGCGATCGCGACGTGATCGATCTCCGTCAGCATCGGGGCGGTCTGGCCGGACTCCGCGCTGGCCTCGGCCCTGTCCTCGTTCGGATTGCGTGCAGTGAGCGGACTCATGGTTCTCGATGGGGGCTTGGCGCCCACATCCCAGCGCAGCCGGCTCCCTGACGTTCGCTCGTCTGCGGCATTCGCTCGCTGCACTCGCTCATGTGTGCCTCCGGAACAACGTGATCTTGTCCTCGCCCACCGTCTCGCGGAACGCGGGATCGTCGATGCCCATGCCCTCTGCCGGTGCGAGGCACAGCACGCCGATCTTGCCCTCGTGCAGATTCTTGTGGACGGAATACGCGGCCTCGCCGACGTCGGTGAGCGGGTGCACCGCCGAGAGGATCGGCTGGATCATGCCGTTGGCGATCAGACGGTTGGCGTCCCACGCCTCGCGGTAGTTGGCGAAGTGCGACGACTTGATCGACTTGAGCTTCATCCAGAGGTGCCGGTTGTCGTACTCGATCATGTACCCGGACGTCGCTGCACACGTGACGACGATGCCGCCGCGTGCGCACACGAAGACCGAAGCACCCATCGTCTGACGGCCGGGATGCTCGAAGACGATGTTCGGGTCGTCACCGACGAGCGCACGGATGTCCTTGCCGAAACGGCGCCACTCACGCTCGTCCTGGGTGTGTTCGTCCTTCCAGAACTGATAGTTGGCCGCCTTGCGGTCGATCACCGCGTCGCACCCGAGCTCGTGCAGCAGCTCGACCTTGTCGGGCGACGAGACGACACCGACCGGGGTGCCGCCGCCGTTGAGCACGTACTGCACGGCGTAGCCGCCCAGCCCCCCGGTCGCGCCCCAGATCAACACGGTGTCGCCCTGCTTCATGTCGGCGCCGTTCCGCGCCACGAGCATGCGATACGACGTGGAATTGCACAGCGCGTTGCATGCAGCTTCTTCCCAGGACAGATGCGCTGGTTTCGGCATGAGCTGATTCGCCTTGACGACCGCGAGATCGGCGAGCCCGCCGAAGTTGGTCTCGAACCCCCAGATGCGTTGGTTGGCGGCGAGCATCGAGTCGTCGTGCGCCGACGGGTCCTGGTCGTCGACGTAGTTGCAATGGACGGTGACACGATCGCCCGGCGTCCAGTTGCGCACCGCGTTGCCGACCTTCAACACCACGCCGGACGCGTCGGAGCCGACGACGTGGTACGGGAGGTTGTGACGCGCCCCCCACCGCGACTCCTTGCCGAGCCGGTCGAGGAACAGGAACGTCGGCAACGGCTCGAAGATCGACGTCCACACCGTGTTGAAGTTGATGGCACTTGCCATCACCGCGATGTACGCCTCGTCGGGGGCCAACTCAGGCGTCGCCACGTCGTCGACGTGGAGCGACTTGCGTGGATCCTTGTCGGGCGAGTCGAGTCCCTCGAACATCGTCTGCTCGTCGCGGGTGACGAAGGCCGCTCGATACGACTCGGGAATGCCGAGAGCGGCGATGTCGTCGCCGGACGCGCCCGACACGATTGCGTCGAGAATCTCCTGCATCCGGCGGAAGCTACTGCCGCGCGGTCCCACAGAACCACCCGACTGGGCGCGACCGAGCGGTCGAGTGCTGGCCGGGTGGGCGGTGAACGCTCAGTCGATCGACACGTGAGCCAGTTTTCGTGGTCGGAGGGATCTCCGTACACTGACCGGACTGTTTCGCATCTCCCGGGGGAGGTCCTGATGGCCGGATCCGTCATTATCGCTGGCGCTCGCACGCCGATCGGCAAGCTGTCCGGCGGGCTGGCGGGGTTCTCCGCCGCGGAGCTCGGCGGATTCGCCATCAAGGCGGCACTCGAGCGCGCGGGGCTCACCCCGGAGCAGATCGACTACGTGTTCATGGGTCAGGTCCTGCAGGCGGGCACCGGTCAGATCACCGCCCGCCAGGCCGCGGTGCACGCCGGCATCCCGATGACGGTGCCGGCAACGACGGTCAACAAGGTCTGCCTGTCCGGACTCAACACCATCTACCTCGCGGATCAGATGATCCAGGCCGGTGACGCCGAGATCGTCGTCGCCGGTGGCATGGAGTCGATGACGCAGGCGCCATACCTCCTCCCCCAGGCACGCGCCGGCTATCGCTACGGCGACGGCACGCTCGTCGACTCGTGCGCCCTCGACGGTCTGTTCTGTGCGTTCGACAAGGTCGCCATGGGCGGCGCCACCGAGAAGTACGCCGCTTCGGCCAACATCGCTCGCGAGCCACAGGACGAGCTGGCGGCGAAGTCCCACGAGCGGGCCGCAGCGGCCATCAAGGACGGCAAGTTCGCCGACGAGATCGTTCCCGTCGAGATCCCGCAGCGAAGAGGCGACCCGATTCTCTTCGACACGGACGAAGGTGTTCGTCCCGGCACGACCGTCGAATCGCTCGGCAGCCTGCGGCCTGCGTTCGACAAGTCCGGCAACATCACGGCAGGCAACGCGTCGCAGATCTCCGACGGTGGATCCGCTGTCGTCGTCACGTCGAAGGCGAGGGCCGAGGCACTCGGTGTCGTACCGCTCGGCGAGATCGTCGGCTACGGCCAGGTCGCCGGACCGGATCCCTCGCTGTTGACCCAGCCGTCGCGAGCCATCAAGCGCGCCCTCGAGAAGACGGGCAAGTCCGTCAGCGACATCGACCTGTTCGAGCTCAACGAAGCGTTCGCTGCGGTCGGGGTCGCCGCCATGGCCGATCTCGGGGTCGGCGACGACATCGTCAACGTGAACGGGGGCGCCATCGCCCTGGGGCATCCGGTCGGCATGTCCGGCAATCGTGTTGCGCTGACGCTGCTCCACGAGCTGCACCGTCGCGGTGGTGGTCTCGGTGCTGCGGCCCTGTGCGGCGGCGGCGGCCAAGGCGACGCCATCTTGCTGTCCGTCGCCTGAGGCCCGAGCTGGCCGGGCGCTGCCCGTCGGAGAAAAATCTCGGAATCCTGGTTTGACCTCGCCTGAGCCCGGGTAGCGCATTCCTTGGTCGTGGACGAATCAACACTTGTTGCGACTTCGTGACTGTTGTAACCTGATCGCAATATACGGCTCGGGCTCGGTAACCCCACCCGCCTAGCTCGGGCCACGAAACCCGATGTGCCGCACCGGGCGGGCCGGATCTCGTCCGCCCGCGCCCGACCCGCCCGGGCGGCGCACGGGTTTCAAGTCGTTTTGGGCCGCCGCCTGCCGACCTCGTCAAGCGTCTCGGCGCGCCGCCACGACCACCACGTCTCGGTTCGCGACGCGCACCGGGAGATGCGGTCGAATCACACGAGCAGACAGACCGACGACAGCGGCGCGCTCCACGAGATCTGCGCCGAACTCGTGGAAGACGAGCGACGCCCCATCCGGGGCGTCGTGATAGATGGGGTCGCGCAGGTGTCGCACGCCGTCGGGCTCGGCCACGGCGCGCGCGAGAGTCTCGACGAGCGGGTCCTTGCGCCACGGGATCGAGAACACGTAACGCCCCCCCGGCCGCAGCACCCGGCGCACCTCGGCGAGCGCCTGCCAAGGATCCGGCACGTGCTCCATGACATGGCTGCTCATGATGAGGTCGAACGACTCGTCGGGGAACGTGAGTTGCTGCAGATCCTGAACGGTCACTCCGTCCCCGACGGCGTCGCCCAACGTCGCTTCGGGGGTGTAGCGAGACTCGACGTAGTGCGGCAGCGTCACCAGTCGCCGCCGCACCGGCCCGCGCTCGCCCACGTAGTAGACGGCGTGAGCTCGGAACCACGAGTCATCGACGAGGTCGTCGAGTGTCACGTGCAGGCCGCGCCCGAACTCGTGGAGCAGCACGACGGCCTCGTCCCGAAAGCGGAGCCCGGAGTTGCAGCCGCCGCACTTGAACTGCTGGCCCACGCGGAACGGCTGTGCATCGCTCTCGAAGCGCCCCTCCCAGCCGCAGAGATTGCACACGCCGTCGTAGGCCACCAACGTCGCGGAGTCCGAGCCGATGTCCGTCACGGTCGCATCATGCTCGGATCATGTCTCGACGTCGCGTCGGCCCTCGAGCGCCCGTCCGAGCGTCAGCTCGTCGGCGTACTCGAGATCGCCTCCGACCGGCAGCCCGCTCGCGATCCGTGACACGCGCCCGACGAGCGGCTTGAGCAGCCGACCGAGGTAGAGCGCGGTGGCCTCACCTTCGATGTTCGGGTTCGTGCACAGGATGACCTCTTGCACGCCTTCGCCTTCGAGTCGCGCGAGCAACTCCTTCACCCGCAGCTGGTCTGGACCGACGCCTTCGATCGGACTGATCGCGCCCTGCAACACGTGATACCGACCTCGGTACTCTCCCGTTCGTTCGACCGCGACGATGTCGCGCGGTTCCTCGACGACACACACCGTCGATCCGTCGCGGCGATCGTCGGAACAGATCTCGCACAACGCGTCGCCGCTGCCCTCGGCGATGCCGAAGCAACTTCGGCAGAACGTCACCTTGTCCTTCGCATCGACGATGGACCGCGCGAGGCGGGCCGCGTCGTCGCGCGAGAGCTTCAGCAGGTGGAATGCGATGCGTTGCGCCGACTTCGGACCGATTCCCGGTAATCGCCCCAGCTCGTCGATCAAGTCCTGGACAGGGCCCGCGTAGACCGCCATCAAGTCTCGCCGGGACCACCGGACGGCGGCTCGCCAGGCGGCGCGGCTCCCGGGATCAGGCCGCCGAGGTCGAGGCCCCCGAGCGCGCCCATCGCGTCGGTTTGCGCAGCCGCCATGGCCGCGGCGAGGTCGTGCAGCGCGGCGAGCACGAGGTCTTGGAGCATCTCGACGTCAGCAGGGTCGACGACCTCCGACGAGATCGAGACCGCCTCGAACTGGAGGTCACCGCTCGCACGGACGACGACTGCGCCGCCCCCCGCAGTCCCCTCGTACACGGCCTCACGCGCGGCCTGGACGCGCTGAAAGCTGTCGAGCAGTCCTCCGAGGTCGGGAACCTGCGGTTCGTCGTCAGACATCGTCTTCCTCCTGCACGAGCTCGGCACCCGGGAACGCGGCAGCAATGCGATCGACGTCGCTGTGCGGGCCGGGCGGCGCGTCGTCGAGATCGTGAACGTCGACGATCTCCTCGACCGGCTCGTCGATCGCGCTCGCCGGCATCGGTGGAGTCGCGATCGTGGTGCCGTCGTCGATCACCAACACCAGTGGCACGACGCGGCCGAAGTGATCAGACAGCACCTGTTCGACGCCGGCCCGATGCTCCTCACATCGTGATCGATGCGCGGCGTTCGGCAGCGCGAAGACGGCGCCCCGCTCGTCGACCGCCACGAACCGTCCACCCGCGTAACGCGGCTTCGCGGCGCGCGGGCACCTTCGCCAGCAGACGCGTCGCCCCACGCCAGCGTCAGCTCGTCGCGCGTCGGTAGGTCGCCTGTGGCACTCGGCGCTCGCTCCGGCGGACTGGACGGCGCAGCGTCAGTCGCGGGCGGCGGCTCGCCGCGGCGCTCGCGCAACAACTGCCGCGCCGCATCGGCTGGCCCTGTTCCTGATGACGGTGTGTCAGGCGCGGAGGAAGGTGGCGGGCGTACGCCGCCCGCGGCCACGGCAGCTTCCAAGCGCTCGATCCGTTCGAGGAGCGCCGCCGGCGAGGTGTCGACCTCCGCATTGGCCAACCGCACGAGCGCAGCCTCGAGCACGATGCGTTGGTCGACGGCCTCGACCATGGCGGTCAGAGCCTCGCCGAGCACCTCGATCGACCGCGTGATCATCGGTCGCTCGAACCGCTCGATGAGCTGCTCGACACGGGCGCGATCGGCGTCGGACAGATGGTCGAGCGGCGCCTTCATCGCGCCGAGGAACACATCGCGCAGACGGACGACGAGCTGCTGGGCGAGCAGTCGAGGATCCCGCCCCGAGTTGACGGCGTCGGCCACCGCCGCGAGCACACGCCCGACGTCGCGGTCGGCCAAACCTTCGATGATGTCGTCGACCGACACCTCGCGCTCGGCCACGCCGCCGGCGGCAACCACCTGTTCGAGCGCCGACACCGCATCGCGGGCGGACCCTCGCCCGCTGCGTACGGCGAAGTCGATCGCGTCGGCGGGAACGTCGAGGCCCGCGTCGTCGACGACGAATCGGATGTAGTCCTCCAACGCGCTGGCCGAGAGCAGATGGAAGTCGAAGTGCTGCGTGCGGCTGCGAATCGTCTCGATCACCTTCTGGGGATCGGTCGTGGCGAGCACGAACACGACGCCTGGCGGCGGCTCTTCGAGCGTCTTCAACAACGCCGCCGACGCCGCGTTCGACAGCATGTGCACCTCGTCGAGGATGTAGAGCTTCGTCCGTCCCGGTGTCGCGAACGCAACCCGCTCGATGAGGTCCCGGATGTCGTCGACCTTGTTGTTCGAGGCAGCGTCGAGCTCGTGCACGTCGAAGCTCGTGCCCGCCTCGATGGCGAGACACGACTCGCACACGAGATCCGGTTCACCGTCCACCGGCGCGGCGCAGTTGAGGACCTTGGCGAGGATGCGGGCGGTCGAGGTCTTGCCGGTTCCTCGAGGCCCGCTGAACAGGTACGCATGGCCGACCCGGCCTTCACGAACGGAGTTGCGCAGCGCCGTGACGATGTGATCCTGCCCCCGGATGTCGGCGAAGCGGCGCGGCCGGTAACGCCGGTACAGGGACTGGTACGACATGCGCGCCGACTCTACCGACACGTGGAAGGCGGTAACCTCGGCGGACCCCGTCTTCGCATGTGGCGGTCGGGTCCTGTGCAACTTCGGACCGTGAACCGAGTCAGGGCCGGGAGGCAGCAGCTCTCAGCGGACCCCGCGGTGTGCCGCAGATCGCCTGGCCGCCACGTGCGAGGACGGGGTCATCGCCGTCTGGAGGGATGCGAGAGCGGCCGAATCGGCACGCTTGGAAAGCGTGTGTGGGGCAACCCACCGTGGGTTCGAATCCCACTCCCTCCGCCGATGCGAGTCTCGGGACATCGTGCACGGATGTCCTGGGACATCGTTCACGGTTTTGTTTGGCGTTGGTAGTCACGGCTGGGGTCGAGGGTCAGTTTCGCGGATGAGTTCGCCGGTGTCGTTGAGGACGCGGATGTGGAGGTCGTGGACGAGCACGGCACGCGGGTTCCGGCGTGGCGTCGTCCGAGGCCGATGTGGTGGAGCTTGCTGTTGTGGCGCAGGGTGATGACGCCGGTGGGGTCGATGCGGTCGCGGCGGATCCGATAGTGACCGTCGAGGATCGGCGCGCCAGTCGGAGTTGCTTTGGGACGGGCTGCGAAGGCGTCGGCGGGCGTGTGTCGGCGTAGGGCGCGGTGCGGTCAGGCGGGTGTTGTAGTACTCGGCGAAGGTGTGGACTGGGCTTGGAGTGCTCGCAGGTGTGTGGTTGGTGTTGGCGGGCGAGCCAGCGTTTGAGTGTCTGGTGGAAGCGTTCCACCTTCCCGCAGGTTTGGGGATGGTAGGGCCGGGAGTGCCGGAAGCTGATGCCGAGGGCCGCGAGCTCGAGTTCGAGCACGACGCGCACGGCGCGGGACGCCGGTGAAGACCGCCCCGTTGCTGACAGCATCGCGCTGGTAGCCCGTAGCGGGTGGTGGCTGACGAAAACAGTCGACAACGTCAGCGGCTTTGAAGACACGACGGGCGTCTGAACCGACGACGAGGCGGGAGTGGTCGTCGATCTGGTTGAGGATCTCGACGTCGGTGCGAGCCGTCCACGGTCGTGCGGGTCCGACCGCTTGCGGTCAGCCGGCCGGCCCGCGAGCGCTTCCACATCGGCGCGCTGCGAATTGTGCAAGCGTCGCTCATGTGAGCGATCGGCTACCCACAACTCCGTCAACGCCGGCCGAGCCGGCCGAGCCGCCGAGCCCGCCACCGCCGACGACAGCGCTCGACAGCGCGTTCCTGACCGGCGTCGAGGGCCTGACGACGATCGTGCTCGTGCGCCACGGTGAGCAGGTGGTGCCGGGCCAGCCGCAGTCAGCGACGCGAGAAGAATGGATCGACCCGCCGTTATCAGCTCGCGGCATGCGCCAGGCCGAGGCCATGGGCGTCGGCCTCGCGGCCGAGCCGATCAACGCCGTCTACGCCAGTCCGCTCAAGCGAGCGGTCGAGACGGGCCGGGCGGTGGCCACCCACCACGGCCTCGACGTGCGGACCATCGCCGAGCTGCGCGAGATCGAGCTGTTCCGGGACCTGCCTGAAGGGACGACGCTGATGGAGGCCCTCGATCCCCTCCTGCTACGCGGCGTTCGTGAGCGCTTCACCCGAGAGCGACGGTGGGATGTCTATCCCTTCGGTGAGACGGGCGAGGAGCTCCGTCATCGCGTGGTGATGGCGGTCGAGGGGATCATCGCCACGCACCCGGGCTCCACGGTCGTGGTCGCCTGCCACGGCGGCGTGATCAACACCTACGTGGGCTCGGTCCTCGGGATCGCCAACGAGGACATGTGGTTCCGGCCGAACCACGCATCGGTCCACCGGGTCGTCGCGCACGGCGAGCGCCGCGTGGTGCGCAGCCTGAACGAAGTCCATCACCTGCGCTCCGTCGACCCCGACCTCGTCTCCTGGTGAGCGTCGTCGAACGACGACTCCGTGCTCGCCGCGAAGGGATCGACAGAGCGCCGGCCTCCTGATCACGACATGCGCTGCTCTCGCCAGGCATCGAATCGCGCAACTCGAGCGACGCGTCGTTGGACATGCCTCATGGTGATTCCGGCGCGAGGCCGTCCAACGCCACGCAAGCCAGCGCCGGCTGCGCGATGCGCTCGTCGTGCTCGTCGAGCGCGTCGGCTTCGGCTTGTGCTCCGCGCATCCGACGCGGGAGGAGCGTCACGGCAGCGACCAGCGCGGCGGTCATGACGATGGCACTGATGAGAAACCCACGGGTGATGGCGTCGACGTAGGCGGTGTTGGCCGTGCGAGTGAGCGCTGCGGCGGCGTCTGGTGGAAGTGACTTCGCCGTTTGGGCGGCGACGCCGATGCTCTTCGCGGCCGATCGGGCGACGCCTGGTTGCAGACCCGCGGGCAGTGCGGCGCGCAGGTTGGCACGGTACGCACTGCTGACGACGCTGCCGATGACGGCGACACCCAGCGCGCCGCCCAGTTGGCGACTGACGTCGTTGACCGCGGAGCCGACGCCGGCATCGCGCTCGGGCACGGCGGCCATGACGGTGTCGGTGAGCGCCGGAAGGCCGAGTCCGGCGCCGAGCCCGAAGATGACGAGGGCACCGTCGATCTGGAGCGCGCTGCTCGTCACGGTCGTTCGGGTCAGGAGCAGCAGGCCGAGGATCATCCCCCCGGTCATGGCCGACGCCAGCACGCGGGGGCCGAGGGTGTGGATGAGCTTGCTCGCCAGTCCCGATCCGATGATGAGCCCGACCGACGCCGGCACGATCAACAGTCCGGCAGCGAGCGCGCTGCGATGCTGCACCAACTGGAACAGTTGGGTGAGGAAGAAGAAGGACACGAACAGCGAGAAGATCGCGATGCCGATCACCAGCACTGCTCCGGTGAAGTCGCGCTGGCGGAAGAACCGCAGCGGGCAGCATCGGCGGGCGGCCGGCGCGGCGCTCGACGCTCGCGAACACGATCAACAGCAGGGCGGCGGCGGCGAACGCGGCGAGTGCCACACCGTCGCTGAAGTTCTGCTCACCCGCTCGGATGATCCCGTACACCAACGCGGTGAGTCCGAGGGTGCCGAGCACGCGCGCCGGGCAGGTCGAGGCCGACATGGCGGTCGTCGCGGGACTCGGGCACGATCACCATCCCCACCAGCGCGGCGAGCGTGAAAGGGACCTGCAACCAGAACACCGCGGACCAGCCGCTGGCGTCGATCAAGTAGCCCCCAGGACTGGGCCCAGACCGACTCCGATCCCTCCGATGGCGGTCCACACCGCGATGGCCCGGCCGCGTTCGTGACGAGGAAACACGTTCGTGATGATGGACAGCGTCGCCGGGAGCACCAGCAGCGGCGCCGAGCCCCTGCAGGCAGCGCATCACAATGAGAGAGCCGAGGCTGTTCGACAGCGCCGCCCCGCGGACGCCGCCGGCGAACACGACCAGGCCTGCGGTCATGACCCGCTTGCGTCCGTAGCGGTCGCCGAGCGAGCCGCACAGCAACAACAACCCGGCGAGGACGAGGACGTAGGCGTCGACCACCCACTGCAAGCCGCCGATCGAGGCTCGCAAGTCGACGGAGAGGCGGGGCAGCGCCGTGTTCACCACGGTGTCGTCCAAGAACACGATCAGCGTGCCCACCGACATCACCGCCAGCACCAGCCAGCGGCGCCCTGAGGCGCTCGCGTTCTCATCGACTCGCACCGGGACCGTCGACGTAGCCATTGGGCCTCCAAGTTGGACGTCCGTCTAGACAGACGCAGCAACTCCTTGGACCTGCGTCTAGATTCCCATTCAGACAAGAAATCGGCGGCCAAATCTGCGGGAGTAGGTTGCAGCACGTGAAGGCTCCGCCCGCAGAGCTCGCCGAACGACTCTGGGCGGTGAGCGACCAGATCCTCGCCCCGGGCACCGACATGCGCATCGACGATCTGGCCGAGCTCGCCCGCGTTCCGCGAGCGACGCTCTACTACTACTTCTCGGGCAAGGACGACGTCCTTTCCTTCCTGCTGACCCAGAAACTGCAACGGGGTACCGCTGCGATCACCGCCGCCGCTCACGGTCCCGGCGACGCCGTTCAGCGTCTGACGGCGGTCCTGCGCGCGATGTTGCACACCATGGCCGAGCACCCCGAACTGTGCACCCGGCTTCTCGGCGCGATGATCAACGACGGCACCAGCGGTCAGCTCATGATCGAGATCGAGCGAACCCTCATGGCGCCCGTGCGCGACCTCCTCGCCGAAGCACAAGCCGCCGGCGAACTCGTCCTCGGCGAGCCCTCCAACACAACACTGTCGATCATGGGCGCCGTCGCAATCGTGTCCATGGTCCGCACCGCGGCAAACACCTTCGACCCGGACGAGATCGCCGACTGGCTCATCCCACAGTTCCTCGACGGGCTCTGTCCCCGCGGATAAGGCCTCAAGACGGCGAGTCGTCAATCAAGTGAAGACCAGCCGGGCGATCGTGTGCCGCGGCCGACGCGGCAGCTCGCGCCTTCCCGAAAGTAGCGAGAGGGTCTCTTCGTCGGTTCAGAGATCGACGGCGAGGTTGCTACCAGGCTGGGAGCAGCAGACCAAGAGGTTGCCGGCCGCCGGCGGTTCGAGGGGTTCTGGGGCGTAGGCGACTGTGCCTTCGAGGAGCGCGGTTTCGCAGGTATGGCACACGCCGGTCCGGCACGACCACCGAACTGGTACGTCGCATGCTTCCGCGAGCTCGAGGATCGTGGAGAACGTGTCGTCCCAGCGGACGTTCAAGCCGGTACGTACGAACGACACGAGCGGGCCTGTGCCCGCGGCGACGTTCGGGCGGGTGTGGTGGCCGGGTGGCGTGCGTAGTGATGCCGGGCGTGATCGGAGCCTCTGCGCCGAATGCCTCGGTGTGCACGCGCGCGGCCGGCACGCCGAGCGTGTCCAGGCCGGAACGGATCGCAGTCATGAATGGGGTCGGTCCGCACAGGTAGAAGTCGCTGTCGGTCGGTGCTCCGGTCGCAGCGATTCCCTCGGGCGTGATGTGTCCGAGCTCGTCGTAGTCGGTCCCGATGTGATCGTCGGGTTCGGGTCGGCTGTACCACACGCGGCCGCGCGCGTTTGACAGCGTCGCGAGCAGCGACCGTGTCTCCTGGGTGAAGGCGCGATCGGCGCCGTTGCGGGTGCCGTGGAGCCACCAGATGTCACGCGTCGACCGGCTGTCATGGAGCGCGTGCAGCATGGCGAGGACGGGGGTCACGCCGACGCCGGCGCTCACCAGCACGACGGGCCGTGGATTCTCGTCGAGCGTGAACTGCCCCCGCGGTGCCGCGACCTTGATGTGATCACCAACGTCGACCGAGGCGCGCAGATATCGGCCGGCCGCGCCGTGCGGTTCGACTTTGACAGTGATCCGGTAGCGCGCGTTGCCCGGCGGACCTGACAGCGAGTAGCTGCGCACCAATGGAGGCGCGCCGCCCTCGGGTTCGAGCTTGAGGGTGACGAACTGTCCCGGAAGCGCGCGGGGTAGCGGCGCGCCGTCTTTGCCTTCAAGCTCAAATGACAGCACGGTGGCGCTCTCCGAACGCTTCGTGACCACCTTCAGGGTTCGAAAGCCGGGCCACGCTGGTGGTGCCCCGAGCGATACCAAGCCCGCGTTCCCTTCGCCTTGCGCGCCCCGACTTTGCTGGTCGAGCAATGCGCCCAACGAGGCCTGCCAACCGGGGCTGAGCGCGGGGATTCGCAGCGCTCGCTCGAGCAGCCCGGGGTCGGGGCGACGGTCCACGTACAACAGTGCGTTTATGGTCGCGACCGTCATTCGCTCAGTTCCGGTCGCAACCTTGACGACGTCGTCACCGGCTTGCACCGCACCTTCTTCAAGGACTCGGAAGTAGAACCCGGGGCGACCGTGACCCGTGAGTAGCGCGGGCATGCGCGGCTCGTTCATGCGAATGCCGACCCGGTAGCACGTCACCCGTGGTTGCGTGACCTCGAACAACGTGGAGCCGATGCGGTACCGGTCGCCGACGCACACCTCGTCGTCGTCCAGCCCGTCGACCGTGAAGTTCTCACCGAACTGGCCGAAGCCGAAGTCGTCGCGGTGGAGCTGCTCGCGCCAATAGCGGTACGAACCGAGTTGATACACGTACACGGCGCGCTGCTCGCCCCCGTGCCCGGCGAGATCGCCCTGACCGTCGCCGTCGACGTTCAGTCGTCGAACCAGACGCGAACCCTCGACTGGCTCCTTCCAGATGCCTGTGAAAACGGTCCGCCCCTGCCACTTGACCTCGCGTGGCATCCCGACGTTGACCGACACGAGTCTGGCGACACGCGCTGACATCCGAGCCAAGCACCTCCCGACCCGATGAGAACCCGGGCACGCCTCAACGTAGGTCCTTACCCGACGCCGATGAAGCGCAGTGAAAACGACGGATTCCGTGATCGGTTGTCCGCGAGGCAGTGTCCGAGGTTCAGTCGCTCGGTTCGCTCCGGTCCGACAGAGCTTCGAGCTCGGCTGCGGCCGCGCTCGCGCCTCCCTCGTGGAGGCTGAGCCTCGCGAGTGTGGCGGCGGCGTCGCGATATGCCGGGTCAGACAAGGTCTGCTCGATGGCCGCCGCGATATGGCCGGAGTCGGCGTCGTGGGAGAGCGCGACGCCGGCACCGAGGTCGGCGACTCGTTGCGCATTCAGCGGTTGATCTCGGCTGATCGGGGTGCACACAAGGGGCACGCCGACGCTGAGCGCGGCAGCAACAGTCCCGAGTCCGGCGTGAGTCACCATGATGTCGGTTCGACTCATCACTTGGGTGTCCGCGACGAAGTCGGTGACGGTCACGTTTGTGGGCACCCGCAGCGTGTCGATGTCGATTTGTTCTGCGGTGCTGACCAGCGCCCGCACGGAGATCTCCCCGAGCGCGTCCAGGATCCTTTGCAGCAGATCCTCGTGGGCCTGGTAGGTCGTGCTGAGCCCGACGAGGACCGTGGGATCATCGCCGTGCGGGAAATCGACGGCCATGTCGCTGACAGTCGAGTTGGTCGGCACGAGGAAACCAAAGTGGCGCATGCCTGCCGGGACGTCGGCAACCGGTGCGTCGAACACGGTGGGGACGACGGCTAGCAGCCGGTCATGGCCGGCGAACACCGACGGCCAGCTGTCTGCGGGCGCGAGACCATAGCCAGCGCGCGTCTCGTTTATCGCTGATTCGAACAGCGGCCAGTAGTCGGCGAACCAGTTGTCGACGAACGTCTTGTACATGCTGTGCAACAGCACGACCGAGGGCTGATTCAAGGCCTCCGCAGCGGCGAGGGCACCGCCCAGATTCGCGTCCACGACGATGACATCGGCCTGGTGCCGGCTCGCCAACGCGTGCACGTCATCACCGACCGTGCTTCCGGTGATCATTGGCCACGCCAGCGCGAACTGGTCTTCGAGAGGCTTGCGCCGCTCGTAGGCAGCGACCCTCGAGAAGTCAAAGAACCTGCAACCGGCCCGTTCCGCACGCAGACGAACGGACGGCTGACTGAGAAACAACACGTCATGACCCGAGCGGATCAGCGCCTCCGCGATCGCGAGCAACGGCGGAACCGTGCCACCGGCGTCGTGACACACGAGAAGGAACCGCCTCGCGCTCATCCGCTGCCCCCGACTCGGCGCAATCTCGAGCGCATCTCTATCGCAGACGCATCCTCCGACCGGGACGAGTCGGTTCGTCGGTTGTGCGGCAGCGAGCCTGCTCAGGCGTCTCGGGTGACCATCCGCCACGCGCCGAGGATCGACCAGCCGACGAGCCAAGCGATGATGACGCACACGGCCACGGTGGTGGACTCCTGGAGGAGCTCGGGATTCCCTGGACGCTGCCGGGGCCGCCGCCTCCGCCGCCGACCACGGACAGCCCGCCCGGTGCCAGATGCGCGGTCGCGAGGCCGACCACCGCTCGCTGCAGGTTGGAGAAGTGCGGGATGTTCGCTCTCGACAGGATCGGCGTGAGCACGACCTCGAGCACGATCATCATGACCACGCCCACCGTGCGCTGCCCGATGAGCGATCCGAGCCCGAGGCCGACGATGAACCCGACGATCGCTTCGAGTTCGAGCCACAGCCCGCTCTTGATCATCAGCGATGTCGACGGGTACAGGAACTGTCGGGCGTAGTCGCCATAGTCCTGGCCGGCGACATCGGCGGCTGCTTGCCTGATCAGGGCGGCGGAGGCGTGCGGCTGGCCCTGCGACCCCGGGCGACTGTTTGACGAGTCCCGGGCCGCTCGGTCCGTTGCCACAAGGGACGGTGCTGAGGACGTCAGCGAATCGGACCGGACGGTCCGACCCTGAAGTCGAAGTTGCAGATGACCTCGTCCGCATGATCGGCAGCCCAGCTCCGGAGCCCGGCCTGCGACAGGTTGGCGGGGACGTTGACACCGTTCACCGTGAGCTGCGTCGGCGCCGCGAACACGCACACCGCGCAGACGATGGCGAAGCCGGCTGCGACCAATGGCACGATGATGGCAAGTCCCGCCGGGATCCGGGCCAGGTAGAGCGCCAACCGGGAGCGGCCCGTCACCACCAAGTGGCGGAACATCCCCTCGCTGAGGTCGGCGGAGCCCGCCGTGACGCCGAGCGTGGCGGCCACGATGAAACCGAACAGGTACAGCACGCCGGCGACGAGCCCGCTGTAGACGGAATAGCCGCCGGCCGGCCCGTAGGTGTTCGGCGCCAGGGCATGGAGAAGCAGTCGGACCCCGAGGAACGACCGTGGGGATCCCACGGTGACCAGAACCAGGGTGATCATGAGGCCGCGTCGCTTGCGCAGCTCCATGAACCTGGTGGCGATCATCGCGGCCGGACGGGATCCACGATCCCCGGTGGTCCCGAGTCGCCTCGATCGGCTCGTCCAACAGCACCGCGGCGTGCGTCCGTCGGTCCCGTCACTGCGATTCCCCGAGGCGGGTCGTGACCTGCAGGAACCAGGATTCGAGCGACGCCTGGTGCACGAAGAGCCGGTACACCGAGAGCCCGTGGTCGACGAGCACCCGGTTGATCTCGGCGATCACGTCGTCGCCGGTACCCGCAGGCAGGGTGACGCGCAGGCCGGTCTGGTCGGTGCTGATCTCGGCACCGCCGTCGGCCCCGATGGTGGTGGCGGCGAGGAGGGCGCGGGCTCGTTCGGGATCTGAGCATCCGACTTGGACCACGACCGACGTTCCCGCCAGCAGCTCGGCGATTGGTCCCTGGCGCACCACACTGCCCCGGTCCACGATCGCCACCGCGTCGCAGGTCCGCTCCACCTCGTCGAGAAGGTGCGAGGACAACACGACGGTGCGGCCCTCGGCCACCAGCGAGCGGATCATCTCGCGCATGTCCTGCATGCCGGCGGGATCGAGGCCGTTCATCGGCTCGTCCAGGATCAACAGCTCGGGATCCCCGATCAGGCAGGCCGCCACGCCGAGGCGCTGGCGCATACCCATCGAGTACGTGGAGACCTTGTCGTCGGCGCGGTGCAAGATGCCCACCCGATCCAGCGACGGCCCGATCCGCTGACCCGCTGCGGGCTCCCGCGCAGCAGCGAGAATCTGCAGGTTCTGTCTCCCGGTCAGATGGCTGTGGAACCGAGGCTCGTCGACGATGGCACCGACCCGGCCAGCGCCCTGTCGCGATCGCGCGGGAACCGCTGGCCGAGCACGAACATCGAGCCCGCGTCAGCGTGAGTCAGCCCCAGCAGCACCCGGATCAGCGTGGTCTTTCCCGCCCCGTTCGGACCCAGGTAGCCGAACGCACACCCGCGAGGACAACGAAGCTCCACGCCGTTGACAGCCACGTTGTCCCCGAACCGCTTCGTCAGCCCCCGAATCTCCACCGCCCACGGGCTCTCCGCATCGTGAATGCTGGGAGGCGCGGAAAGCGTCGAGGTCATCGTCGTCCTGTCCGGTCGGCGGCCCCACCTCTTAGCAGTCCGATCGATGCGACGGACATCACCCGCAGTCGGCGAGAGCCCACGGGTACTCGACGAATGCCGAGTGCACGGCGCGACCGGAGGTACTCCAAGGGTTTGGGGTTACGCGCCCTGAGCGGCGGGGGCGTCGGGGCCGACCACCACGATCACCGGAGCGTCGCCTGCGTTGCCGATCGCAGGAGGGGGTGGCGATGGCAACGGTTGTACCTCACCGGCCGGAAGCCCGAGGGCGGCGGCGACAGCCGCGGCATCTGCGTCGTAGCCCGGCTGGAAATAGACGGCCGACGTCGGGACGGTCGTCGCCGCGTCCTTTGGTGTCGAGTTGGTGTAGCCCGTGGCCCCGAGAGTCCTCGCTGCGGAACCCGCGATCGGCTTGTTGACATTGACGCCGTTCAACACGAGTACCGGCACGGAAGACGGCTGGTGCGCCGAGGAGGTCACGCGGCGCGGTCGTGGTCGTGGTCGGGCCAGATGGCGCACCGTTGTCGTCGGATGCGACGCGGTGCTCGCCTCGACGCGATGAGCGGGGTGCACGTGCGACAACATGACGATCCCAGCGATGAGCCCTAGTGCGACGAGAAGGCCGCCGCGAACACCCGGACTCAACATCGACAGTGACCGTACGTCCACCTTCCTCTCCGCTCGGCAACCTCACCGTCTGTGCACCGTTAACTCCGTGTCTACGCACCACGTGCCCTGAGCGTCTGCCGACACGGACCGGCGCTCGAGAACGAGGCGGACTGCGTTGTCGTCGCCTGCGGTGGGAAACGGACGTTCTGGCTGCGAGACTGGCGCGATGCCGATGCGCGAGGACTGCGCTCACTATGAGAGCCGTGCGTATGACGACGACGGTGAAGTCGCTCGCTTCTGCACCCTGGGTCTCGCACCGGAAGCACCGTGGCGGTGCCCGGAACATTGCCCGAAGTACGAGCGCATCGTGATGATCGCGTCGGACTTCGAGGCGGGATCGCTGGCCAAGACGCCGACGGTGGAGGACGAGCCCGACGCTCCGCCCGACGACATTGCCGCCGTGTTGGCCGAGGCCGAGGAGGTCGTCGAGCAAGCCGAGCCCGCCGTGATCGCCGACATCGACAGCCAACGCCGCAAGCAACCTTGGTGGCGTCGTCGTCGACGCCGACCTGACGACGGTGAGGACTTCCGACTCAGCGACCGCTGACGCAGAAGCCACACGGGCGTCGCGGCTTGCAACATCCCGACCAACGTCGCACGGTGAGGCGAGAACTCAGGACGCGAGTGAGCTCATGTCAGGTAGTAGCCGGTTGCGAACAGAGCGGTTCCGGCGATGAGCGCCGTCGCACTCATGGCCGGGACGATCCGTTGAGCAATGCGGTGCCTTTCCAACCATGCGCCGACGAGCGCGAAGACAGGGAACGCCGGAAGTAGGTAGCGGCCGACTCCCATGAAGTCCGACGTGCTGACCGCGGGGATGAGTGCGGTCGCGAAGACGTAGATGCCGTACCCCCGTCCGAAGCGTCGCGAGACCGCGGGCACCGCCGCAAGGAACGCGAGACACATCACTGCTTGCACGACCAGCGGTAGCCATCCGGACGCCGGCCACCGGTGGAGGTGATCGAGGAAGGCCGACTTGAACCAGGTGTGTGGACCTGGTGCCTGATTCCAACCTCGGGAACCTTCCGTCTCGATGAACGCGAACGGATTGCCGAACCGAATCGCGAGCCACGCGCACCACAAGGCGAGACCACTGATCGAGAGCAGCACGGCGCCATCGGCAGGACGAAGTCTGGACCTGGGTCGTCGTCCTCCGATCATCCCGCGTCGATCGAGGGCGACGGCAACGAGTCCGATCACGACCACGACAGCGGTCGGGCGGGTTGCGGTCGCGAGCGCGCCGAGGCTTCCGGCGATGACCGTCCGGTCAGCCTCGAGTGCGAGGAATGCGCCCAGCACGAAGACCAGGAAGAGGGCATCGGAGTAGGCGGTCCCGTACAGGAACCAGGCATACGGATAGAAGGCGAGCGCGGTGACGGCGAGCAGCGCTGCCCGCGGGACCGAGGCGCCGCGTGCACCATCGGTGGAACAGCAACAACGCGGCGAGTCCGCATGCGGTCGACACCACCAAGGCGGCAACGGGGACGTTGCCGGACACGGGCACGGCGACCAGCCGGACGACGAGCGGATAGACGGGAAAGAACGCGACGGCGGACATGTGTCCCGGCCGGTAGCTGTAGCCGTGCCGGGCGATCGCGACGTACCACCACCCGTCCCACTGCAACCAGTTGCCGAACAACCAGTCGAGGCCCATGCGCGGTCGAGGCGGCGGATGGGCGCCGGGAAGCACCAACGGCGCCGCGGCGACGACGGCGGTGAGTACGGCAACGCGTGGCAGCGAAACGTCGGCACGATGACTCGCTCCGCCCGCGGCCTCGGCCGTTCCGGCGTGACTTCAACAAGAACAGCGTCGGTCGGCGCGGTCATCGCATGTTGCCGGTGTGTCCGAGTGAGAACCGACCCGGTTGCGGCCACACCGTCAGACCGTGGGGACCGTGCCCGACCGGTATGCGCGCGACCAGCGCACCCGTCGTCGTGTCGAACTCGTACACCTCGCTGTCGAAGCGGCCCGACAACCAGAGTTGGCTCCCTGTCGCGTCGAGGTTGCCCATGTCAGGGCTTCCTCCACCCGGCACCGCCCAGTGTCTCGGTGACGGTGCTCGTCGACGTGTCGATGACCGAAACACTTCCGGGACCGTGAGGCGGACCGTTGATCTCCACGCTGCCGCGGTTGGCGACGTAGAGATGCTTGCCGTCGCGGCTCGGGGTGATGCCGTGCGCCCCGACACCGGTGGCGATGAACTGGGTCGGGGTGAACGTGTCGCCGTCCAGCTCGAACACGCCCCCGGCCATCATGTCGGCCACGTAGAAGTGCCTGCCGTCGGGACCGACACGCACATCCTGCGGCATCGATGTGGCCGAACTGCCGTCCGGCATCGACATCGCAGCGGGGTGGGGTTGGCCCGGCAAGTCGAGCGCGCCGAGGTCGAGTGATCCGAGCACTCGCCGGTTGACGATGTCGATCTTGACCAGCTTCCCTGCGAACTCGCAGGTCACGATGAGATAGCTGCCGTCGGCGTTGTAGTCCGCGTGGTTGATGCCGTTGCACCCGGGCACAGGCATCGACCGCGGTGAGTGCCATGGTGTGCGGGTCGCGGAAGTCGAGACGACCCTTTGCCTCGGCAACGACGATGGCCTGCCTGCCGTCAGGCGTGAAGTAGAGGTTGTAGGGATCCTCCACGGGCACCGGCTTGCCCGGTGTCCCGTCGACGGGATTGATCGGGATCACCGTGTTGCCTTGATCGTCGAGAACCCAGAGCGTTCGCATGTCGAATGACGGAACGATGTGCTGTGGTTCTCTGTCGGTCTTGAACGAGCCGACAACCGCGTGCGTCGACGGATCGATGACGCTGACCGTGTTCGACAGGCCGTTCGGCACGTAGACACGAGCGATGTCGCCGGCGAGTTCCGGTCGCAGCCGTCCGGGCCCGATCTCGCTGTAGACATTCGCCGGATCGACGACCGGCGGCATGCCGGGGTAGCCGGTCGCCGCGCTCGTCCCGGATGCAGCCGAACTCGATGCACCCTGCGCCGATGCGTTCTTGCCGGAGGCCGACCCGGATCGCAGGTCTCGACTCACGATGACGGCGCCGATCAGGATCACCACCGCGGCCACAGCGACCAGGAGCCGGTGACGGCCGACGGCGCTCACGTCACCCGCAACATGGCAAGCGGCGAGCGCCGCGCGATGCGGATCGCGACCGTTGTTCCGATGATGACCGCGACGGCGGCGCACACCAGGATCGCACCGAGATAGCTCCACGGAACGACGGGCGCCTCGGGTGGCGGGTCGAAGACACCGGCCAGCACGGTCACCAACACATTGGTCATCGCCCATGCGACCAGCAGTCCGACTGCGATTCCCACGATCGTGACGAACGATGACTCGGCCCAGAGGAACCCGCCCACCTGACGTCGCGTCGCACCGAGGGCGGTGGCAATGGCGAATGACAACCGCCGCTCGGTCAGTCCGAGCGCGAGCGCGAGTCCGGTGGCGCCGACGATGAGGAGCAACGCGAAGGCGAGTTCGATGCGAGTCAGCCCGCTGAGGTCGACGGCGGTGAGCGTGGAGCCGACAACGTTCCGTGAAGTGGTGATGTCGCTGACGACTGCTGCCGTTCCCGTCATGGCACGAACGGCGCTCGCGACCGACGCCGGGGACGCACCCTTCGTGTCCAACAAGTAGGTGTCGGTGCCGTTGTGACCGGTCATGGTCGTGATGTAGTCGGCGTTGGCGACGATGAAGCTGTCTCTCGGAGCCGTGGGGAACTCGTTGACGACACCGACGTAGTGGAACGTCACGCTGATCGGGTCGCCGTCCTGGTCCGGCTGCACCCGCAGCACGACGTAGATCGCCGACCTGCAGCTGGTAGTCGTGCACTGTCTCGGCGCTGACGAGCACACCGTCGGGGGTGGCGACGAGCCGGTCCATCAGGTTGCGCGCGCTGCCGCCGGTGAAGTACGAGTCCTGCAGCCGGGTGGCATCGACGATGCTCGACGGACGAACACCGAAGAGGTCCTGCAGGTCGGTGCCCACGTACGCGTAACGGTGTTGCAACGGCTCCACGTGACTGACGCCGGGAACGGTCGACAGCTGTGCACCGACCTCGGGCGCGAAGCCTTGACGGTTGGCGGATGCGGCCGTGACATCGGCGCCGTTGGTGAGCTTCGCATCGACATCCGCTTGCTGCTGATAGGTCCGGTTGAACGCCGACGTCGACGCCGCGAATGCGACGGTCAGGGCGATCAGCATCAGGGTCCGGGCGATGACCATGCGCTGGCGTTGCATGGTGGCGGCGACGGTCGGCGCGAGGTTCCCTGCGACTGGTCGCACGACGCGCGCGAACACGCCGCGTCCGCGGTCGACGACGAACGCGGCGACTTCACGGGTGAGGATCGCCGCCGCAACCCACAGCGCGACCGGCCCGGCCAGCGCCCAGTAGCTCACCGAGATGCCCGGTACACCTTCCGGCGCGAACACGAGCGTGTAGCCGCGACGAGTCGTGACGTAGTAGATCCACGCACCGAGGCTGGCGAGACCGAGCCCTACCCCGACGAGAGCTGGCCGGCGCCACCGGGCGCCGACGGATCCGCCGGGCCGAGGCGACCGTCAAATTGCCGGGCATCACGCCACGCCGGCACGGCCAGCATCGCGACCGCGACCACGAGCCCTGCGAGTGCGGCACCCACGCTCCACGTCGTGTTGAACGAGACGCCTCCCGCGTTGCGGGACGAGTCCAGCAGCCATCGGGCCGCGACGTAGCCAGTCGCCACACCGGCGGCCGCGCCGATCGCGCCCACGGCGAGTCCCTCGACTGCGGCGACCCGAACCAGCGTCGCGGTGCTCGCGCCGCGTGCTCGGAGTAGCGCCTGTTCGGTTCGTCTCGAGTCCGCGGGTACGGCCGCGACGGCGGCGGCCATCACACAGGCGATGCACGCTCCGGGCAAGCCGAGGAACAAGAACAGCACCTGCGCGTACAGCGCGTCGCTGCGCGCCGAATCGAGAGCGGCGGCGAGGTTGTCGCCGACGACGCCCGTGCCCGCGAGCACGACGTCGAGATGGCGCGCCGCGCCCTGGACGACGTCGAGTGCGGCCGCCGGGTCGGACGGCAACCGGCGATCGAGGCGGGCGTGTACCTGATGACGGACGAGGTCGGGACGCTGGATCGCCAGCGCATCGAAGGCCCGATGCCACTCCGCGACCGGGAGCAGGACGACGTTGTCCGGAGGTGCCTGTGGCTGCGCGCTCGGCGGCTGGCCGACCCGCTGGAACAGCGAATCAGCCTGTTGCAACTCCACAACACCCTCGACGCTGACAGCCACATCGTCGAGACCGGGCCGCATGATGCGTACCGTCGATCCCGGCCCTGCGTGGAGGTTGGCCGCGGTCTGTTGGGGCAGCAGCACGCCTTCGGTCGAGCCGATGATCGGTCGGATCGAGCCCGGAAAGCTACGGGCGTAGTCAGGGGGCAGTCCGACGACGACACCGGCTCCGGTCGTCTGCGACGCCCCGTCGGCAGTCGACTCCAGCCCGGTCGTCGTCGCGAACTCGACGCTGGCCGCGCTGCTCACCGCCGCGGTGTGCCTGACCTGATCGAGCAACTGGGCGGGATCGGCTCCGTGCTGCGCCTCGATCTGCCAGTCGACGGCGACTTGGCTGATCGACCGCGCCGTCATGGTTTGCTTCGCTCTGCTGACGAAGGAACCGATCGATGCGATCAGTGCGACCGCGACGGCGATGCCCGCCGCAACCGCCAGCATGCGTCCCGCTCGCCGGTGTGCCAACGCCGCGATCCAACGAAGTTCGATCACGCCGCCTCACGGTCTTGCACCTGCAGGCGCCCGTCGTTCATCAGCCAACGGGACTGCAGTCGGTCGGCGACCACTCGATCATGCGTGGCGACAACGAGCGCGGCCTTGCGCTCGTCGGCGGCGCGCAGCAACGCGTCGACGACGGTGGATGCCGTGGCCCGATCGAGTTGCCCGGTGGGTTCGTCGGCCAGCAGCAGGACGGGATCCGTGACAAGCGCGCGAGCCACCGCGACGCGTTGTGCCTGTCCACCCGAGAGGTCGTCAGGCACCTTCTCGGCGAGTGACTCGATCCCGAGGCGCGCCAGCATCTCGAGCGCGGTCACACACGCTGCTCGAGGTGCTTGCCCCGCGAGTACCAGCGGCAGTGCAGTGTTCTCCACCACGTCGAGCGCCGGTAGCAAGAACGGCGCCTGGAAAACGATGGCAACAGGACCGGGCCGAAGCGCTCCGTGGATCGCCGGCCAGTGAACCGAACCGGTCGTCGGCCGGTCGACGCCCGCGAGCAGATGCAGCAGCGTGGACTTGCCTGATCCCGAAGGTCCGACGATGGCGATGCGATCCGAACGATGCACGGCACACGACGCTCCGTGGACCGCCACCACTGCAGTTGCCCCACGGCCGAAAGTGCGCGCGGCATGGTCGCACTCGACCACCACATCGTTCGGGCGCAAGGCCGTCACACGATCACCTTGCCGTCGCGCAAGTGCACCACCGTGTCGGCGACGCGCGCGATCGCGTCGCTGTGTGTGACCACTACGACTCCTGCACCATCGTCCGCCCGTGATCGCAGCAGGCCGACAACCGTCCGTGCGGTGGCCGAGTCGACCTCCCCGGTCGGCTCGTCTGCGAGCAACACCGGCGGCTCGTTGGCGCATGCGACCGCGAGCGCGGCACGTGCCGTTTCGCCGCCGGACAACTCGCGTGGGAGCGAGTGGCGACGATGAGCGATGCCGAGGTGCTCGAGCAAGTCGTCGTCATCCGCGACGAGTGCTCGGTGATGCCGGCGCGCCAGCCGGCGGGCGAGCGTGACGTTCCCTTCGACGGTGAGGTGCTCGACAAGATTGCGGGACTGGAACAGCACCCCGACGAGCTCGGCGCGCAGGCGTGCTCGTTCACGTTCGGATCGCCGGGTCATCTGGCGGCCTTGCACCGTGACGGTCCCGCCGTCGGGCTCGTCGAGGCCGCCGAGACACGACAAGAGCGTCGACTTGCCGGACCCGGACGGGCCGAGCACGGCGACGACCTCACCGGGCTCGACGCTGACCGACACGCCGGCCAACGCGACGACCTCGTCGTCGCCGTCGTGGAAGAAGCGGTACAGCCCTTCGGCCGTCGAGCACGGTCGTCATGACCAGGAACTGGGCGCCGTCGCCCGTTTCCCGCCGCTCGAACATGCACCCATGGCGAGCCCGACGAGAAGCAGGCCGACGACGATGCGGGGGGAACGCACCATCTCCGCAAGCTAAGGACGAGACGGTAAGGCCCAGGTTTCGTGGCGGTGCGCGCTGTGCACACGTTGCCACGGTGCCCCGTTTGCCGCTCGCCGGGATTTCACCTAGTCCGTCGCGAACTCGCTCCGCCGAGGGTCGATGCGTGCTCGATCGACGGCCCGTCTCGCCGGAGCCGGACCGCCGTCCTACTTCGCGGCCAGCCGACCCGGCCCGCACTCAACGTGCGGGCCTCGGATCAGCGCTCGAGTCGGCGACCCATCCGGAACTGCTCCGGAGGCGACGTACTCGAGGTACCAGGGATGGTGGATGTCAGCTGGTGACGGTCACGTTGGGCGACGTCCAGATCGGGTTGACGTTGCCATGGATGAAGTTGTGGCTGATCGTCACCGTGACCGTGACCGAGGGAACGGCGGAGAACACGAGCACGCCGGTGGTAGCGGTGACGCCGGCATCCGGATCGCCACCGAGGTTGTTCGTCCCGATGTCGTTGAACGTGACGGTGTTCCCGCTGATGTCCTGGTTCGGAGCGTGGGCGTGCATCGTGACGCCCGCCAGGTTGTTGCCGGAGATGAAGTTGCCCGTCACCACGTTGTTGTAGGCCGCACCACCCGGCTGCGCCGCAGCGAACAGAACACCGGCTCCCTCACCCAGCACGCCGTTGCCGACGATCCGGTTGAATGCAATCACGTTGCCGTACACCCCACCGAGGGCAGGCTGGCGAACCCCGTTCTGGTCGAGCGCGACCGCGCTGTGCGACGGAAGCGTGATCCCGCAGTCGAACAGGTTGTCGTGGACGTTGTTGGCGACGATCCAGTTACCCGATGCCGGACCGAACTCGTCGGTGACGAGGACGCCGCCGGAGTTGCCTGTCGACTCGTTGCCGATCACCACGCTGTGCGAGGCGCTCATCAGATGGATCCCCTCACCACAGTCGCCCGGGGCCTCGCCTTGCGTCTGGCACTCGAGGTAGGCGGTGGTCTGCGGGGTGCCGACGTCGTTGCCCGTGACCATGTTGTGCGCCACCGTCACCCTGGTCGCCGACAGCACGAGGATTCCTTCGCCGAATGCGCCAGTGACCCGGAGGCCTTCGATGGTCGAGCCGCTGGCGGTGGGCAGAACCAGAACGGCTGCCGCGTTCATCGTCATTCCCGACCCTTGACTCAAACCGGTCGCATCGACCGTCGCGCCGAGACCGACCAGCCGCAGTGAGATCGGTACCACGACCTGCTCGTGATACGTGCCCTCGCCCCACCAACACGGTGTCGCCCGGGTGGGCGTTGCCGATCGCTTTGGTGATCGTCTTGCACGGCGCCGACGGTGCGCCGCAGCCGGCGTTGTCCGCGCCGCCCTGCTGCGAGACCACGACCACCCCCGACCGAGGCACCATGGCCCCGGCCGCGCCGGCCGTCGCCACCACTCCGCCCATCGCCAACACTGCGCCCGCGGCGAACACGCCGATTCGCTTCAACGACTGTCTCATGACCCCAACCTCGCCTGGTTCCGGTACCGCCGACCCCACCACGCTGGGGGGTCGGCGCGCACGGTAGTGGGTCGAGTAGGTCCGTTGGGATCGCGCGGAGGGGCTGGTCGAGCGAAGCGTTGGACTCCCCGCGATGATCCGCGACGCGAAGTCGCGGATCGTCAGGTGGACTCAGCCGCCTTCTTGATCGCCGCCAGCGTCGCAGGGATACCGGTGCCGGCCAGTTCGCTTCGGTTGGCGATCTGCGCCTCCGCGTCGTCTCCGAATCGCTCCTCGAACACCGCGACGGCCGAAGAAGGGAAGTCCCACGACTCGGTCACGAGCGTCCCATCGTCGACAGCACGGAACTGATAGCCCCAACGAGTTCCCGTCGCCGAGACCACGAACGCGAACTCGCGGGCTCGGTCGGCGACCACGACTTCCGAGCGCGTCTCCCACGTCCGGTCTGGTAACTCGTTGCGCCCCGTGAACCAGGCGCCGACTCGAGCCGTGTCACCCTCATCCCACCAGCAGGCCTTGCACACCGGACTCCAGTCACCCATGCGGGTCACGTCGGAGACCATGTCGTAGAGCTCCGCAGGCTCACGAGCGACGACCACCGAGTCTTCTCGATGCAAGGGTGGCATGGACGAACACTAGAAGGACTGCCGCTCTCACTGTTGCCGCGGAACATCTCCACCGCAGAGGCTCCCGAGGTCGGACCGGTCCGAGATGGGCGCTTCATCGAGCGGCAGCTTCGAGATCGTCGTCCTCCGGGAGCAAGCCGTTGCGCATCGCGAACAGCGCGGCGCCGGCGCGGTTGGTGGCGCCGATCTTGGTGTAGATGTGCTCGATGTGGTTGCCGACCGTCTTGGGTGTGACCACCAGCCGGTCGGCGATCTCCTTGTTGGACAGACCCCGCGCGGCGAGCCGCAACACGTCGATCTCACGAGCGGTGAGACCGGCGACCGAGGAACGACGACGGCCGACGCGATGGTCTGCGGCGGCCAAGATCGCGTCGACCATGTCGCGGTCGAACCGGCCCGCATGCACTTCGCGGTGCAGCTCGTCCGCCGCGTCGGCTCGAGACCGCGCGGCGCGATGAGGCCGGGGCTCGAGCATCGCCTGGTATGCGTCGGCGACGGCGAGGACCTGCGCGGTCCCCGACACCGCATCGCCCGACAAGCCCGCCGGGTAGCCGCTGCCGTCGATCCGTTCACGGTGTTGGGCGACGACCCGCGCCACCGGTGCCAACACCGGCGACTGGCGGAGCATCCGCTCGGCGAGCTGCGGCGACAGGCGCAGCCGCTCCCACTCCGAGACGGTGAGCGGTCCGGCCTTGTCCCAGATGGCGTTCGACACGCCGAGCCGGCCGAAGCCCGCGGTCATACCGGCGCGGTACAGCACTGCGCCAGTCGGACGCCGGCAGTCCAAGCGACGACGCGGCCGACGCCGCGAGCGACAGCGACCGCCTGCGAATGTCCGAGCAGGTACGGCGACTTCAGGTCGACGTAGCGAGCGATGGCAGCGAGCGCGCAGTCGAGTTCGGCGGAGGTGAGCCGGCGGAGTGCGGGATCTTCGTCGACGACGGCATCCCACGAGCGGCCGTCGTCGAGGTCGTGGAACACCTTCTCGCCGTCGACCTGCACGAGAGCGACGAGATCGGGATCGAACTGCGTACCCGATCCACGGTCGGCGAGCTCGATGGCGGCGGACAGTCCGTCGTTGCGATGCGCGACCTCGAGGTACTCCGCGAGCCCGACGACGCGGGCGGCCAGGGGAATGGCGTCACCGGACAGCTCGCCCGGGTAGCCCTTGCCGTCCCATCGTTCGTACGACGCGCCGAGCGCGTCGAGGGTCGCAGCCGGCAGGTCGAGCTCGGAGCCGAGCGCACGCGCGAGCCGGGCGTGCTCTTTGATCATCGCCTCGATGTCCTTGAACCCACCGAACGCGAACTCGAATCCGACCCGCAGACGGTGCAGCGGCGGCGACCCCGACCCGAGCATGCGCAACATGCGAGTCATCTCGACGAGCGTGCTGGCCCCGTCGTACTTGTGCGACTTGAGTGCGATGTCGTCGCCGAACCAGCGCACCTGCTCGTAGGCGTCGGTGTGGCAACCGACCTGCACGAGCAATGCCGTGTAGTACGAGGCGACGCGGGTGTCGTCGTCGACTCCGGCCAGCTCGCACATCCGACTCGCGATCCGGCACTGGCGGAGGACGTGCTCCATGGGCTGCCCGAAGCCGAGATCGATGCCGAGCGAGAGGGCAGCCAGCAGCTCGGCCAAGCGAATGTCGACCTCGGCCGCCGCGCCCGTGGGCATGCACGAAGCCTAGGTGCGAAACATGAGGGATTCGCCTCATGACCGCGACGCCGCTTGTTCGTACGCTTCGCCGCAGGAGCAAGCAGCGAACGAAGGGACATTCCAATGGGCAAGGCATCAGCGGCAACTGCAGACAACGTCGCCGACTTCGGCGTCGCCGTCGACCGGTCGACCACGCTCGACGGGTACACCGTGAACTTCGTGACCATCAAACAGTCCCACGACCTCGCGCCCATGCTGGCGGGGCTGCCCGGCGGCAAGTGCCCGTGCCCGCACTGGGGCGTCGTCACCAAGGGACGGATCATCGTGCGCTACGCCGACTACGAGGAGGTCGTCAACGCGGGCGAGGCGTTCTACATGGCACCGGGGCACGCGCCCGAGGCGGAAGAAGGCACCGAGATCATCCAGTTCAGTCCGGCCGATCAGCTGGCCGAGGTCGAAGCGGCCATCGTCGCGGCGATGCAGAACCACTGATGTTCGGAGGACGAGCGGAGTTACGGACGAATGCAAGTGACGACATAGGGAACGGCCGATCCCGGATGGTCCGCGAGGTGGGGCAGTGAGCGAACCGCAACATCACAGAACCCGGCTTCCTCCATTGCAGCGATGATCGAGTCGGCACGATCGATGTGCATGAAGGGCAACGCCGCTCGAGTATCGGCGGTGTAGTGCCGGCGGAACGGCTCGGGCTCGTCGTCGCGTGGTCCGGGGTCGGGGTCGAACCAGAATCCGTCGAACGCGACCAGGCTTCCGCCCCGGCGGAGCAGCGCCGCGCCAGTTCGCGAGCGCCCGATCCGGTTCGCGAAGCGTCCACAGCAGGTGCCGGCACGTGACGAGGTCGAAGCTCGCCTCGTCGAACGCCGGCTGCACGGCATCGCCGGACGTGAACTGGATCTCGACGCTCCGACTGTTCGCGGTCGCAGTTGCCTGCTCGAGCATGTCGGTGGACAAGTCGATTGCGGTCACGCGATGGCCGAGGGCGGCGAGGATCAATGCCACGAAGCCGGTTCCGGTCGCAAGGTCGAGCGCGTCCGTCGGTGGCGTCGGGACGAGCGCTTCGATCTCCTGGACCCAGGCGCGGTAGAGCGGCGTGCCGTACGCGGGGACGTTGCCCGGGTGTGCCTCGTAGCCAGGCGCGATCATGCTCCAGAACGCGGTGATGTTGTCCTGAGCGTCAGCCACAGCGCGCCTCGATGACGGCGAGTCCGAAGGTAGTCGGCACGATGGCGGCGACCTCGAAGCCGGCGGCGCGCAGCAGCGTGCGGTACTCGGTCTCGGTCCGTTCCCGCCCGCCGGTCGCGATCAACATGTTGAGGTCCGCCGCCGCCATCGACCGGTCCTCGATCGACGTTCCGATCTCGTCGGGTACGACGGTCTCGATGACGAGCAGCCTTGTTTGAGGAGCAGCCGCACGCCGGCAGTTGTCGAGGAGCTCGGCCACCTGGCCGTCGTCGAAGTCGTGCACGACGCTCTTGAGCACGTACGCATCGGCACCGTCTGGAAGCGGGTCGACGAAGAAGTCGCCCGATTCGAAGCGGCCTCGCTCGCTCACGCCGGCGGCGGCAAGCAGTTCAGTTGCGCCGCGCTCGCACCGAGGAAGGTCGTACACGATCGCGGTCATGGCAGGGTGAGCGGCCAGCACGGGCGGAACCAGCGCGCCGTACCCGCCGCCGACATCGACCAACGTGGCGACTCCGGAGAAGTCGTATGCGTCGGCGACGGCAGCCGCGATGCGCCGAGTGCCTTCGGCCATGGCCTGGTTGAAGACGCGCTCCGCATCGTCTGTTGCAAAGGCGTCGAAGGGGTCGTCGACGCCGTCGAGGACCTTCGCCGCGATGTCGCCCGTGCGCACACAGTCGACCGAGCGCGCCCCAAGCCCGCCACGCGGTCGGTCCGAGGGTGAGCAGCACCGAGCCGCGAACCGAACCGGCGCCGTGCGCGCCGTCCTCCCGCAACAGCGACCCGAGCGCCGTCAATGCGAACTCGCCGTCGACGACCGCCTCGACGATCCCGAGTGTCGCCAACGCCCGCAGCAACCGAGCCGTCGCGCCTGCGTGCGCGCCGACCGCATCCGCGATCTGCTCAGCCGTGCGCTTCTCCCCGTCGAGCGCGTCCACGATCCCGAGCTCGACAGCTGCGTAGATCGCCTGGGAGACCCAGCGACTTCCGATGAGCGTGCGGATCTCACGCAATAGTTGCGTCTGCTCATCCATGACCAGATGTTTCCCGCACGCCAGCACGGGTTCGCAATACTTGCGTCCGATGCAGATCGCACAGCTCAACATTGGTCGCTTGCAGGCGCCTTTGGACCATCCGAGCATCGACGGGTTTCGCTTGAATCTCGACCGCATCAACGCGCTCGCGGACAACAGTCCCGGTTTCGTGTGGCGTCTCCAGGACGACAGTGGCAACGCGACGAACATCAAGTTGTTCGTGGACGAGCTCGAGATCATCAACCTCAGCGTGTGGGAATCGATCGACGCCCTGGCGGACTTCGCCTATCGGTCCGCCCACGTCGAGCTCCTGCGCCGCCGGAGAGAGTTCTTCGAGGCCCCTTCGCAGCCGATTCTCTGTCTGTGGTGGGTGCCTGACGGCACCGTCCCGACGCCACAACAAGCGATGGAGCGTCTCGAGCATCTGCGACAGCACGGACCGACGCCAACTGCGTTCACGTTCCGGCAGCGGTTCGGACAAGACGGCAGCCCGAGCAGTGCCGGCTCCGAAGACCGCGACGTCTGTCCTGCATAGGCAGGTCGGGGCGTCGGATCCATCCCCGCGGCCGTTCTGGAGGCTGTCGGTCGTAGCGTCAATAGGGTGATGACCACGGACGCGTCGACAACCATGGAAGACCTGGCTGATGTCGACGAGGACGAACTGACGGCATTGGCTCTCTCCGCCGACCCAGACGCCGCACTTCCGGCTGACGCAATCAGCCTGTGGGCGCTCGAAGGACGCGACCCACTGTTGCTCCCTGATTGGTACATGCCGGCGCCGATGAGCGGACCGCGTCGCCGCCGCCGGTGGCAGCGTTGCGTCGCGTGGCTCGTCGTGGCGGCTTTCGTGCTCATCGATGCCTACGGGCTGTGCAGCACCTACGGCTCGATCGTGTGGGCCTGACGGCGAACTCGTTGGTCGAGGCGGTACGACACGATCGCCCTAGGGGACAGATGAACATCGCTGCGCTGCTCGGTTTCCTGGCGACCGGCCTCAGCGGCATGGTCCTCTTCGCCACATGGTCGGGAATGGGGGGACACCGACGGGACGCGGCGAACCCGAGCCGATTCCCGAACGCGGTCGTCTTCAGCCACGTTGGCCTTGCCTCCGCCAGCCTCTTGCTGTGGCTGTTCTTCGTCGTCCTCCAAACCAGTGCGATCGCCTGGAGTGCCCTCGCCCTCGTCGTTGTCGTGATCGCGCTCGGCGTCGGCATGTTCCTCCGATGGCTCCCGCAGCCGCACCAGCCCGTTGCTAACCCGACGGCTGAGCAGGGGCTGTCCATCACCACTGTCGCGATCCACGGGGTGCTGGCCACCACTACCGGTGTCCTCGTTGTCCTCGCCGTCGTTCGAATCTGAACGTGAAAGCGGGTCGCGAGGGCAACACGCCGTGCTCTGACCGTTTGCCGTGAGGATCGCTCGTAGTCCGCGCTGGTCGCGATGGGTCATGTTCCTCGCGCTCGCGGCCGTTGTCGTGGTGACGATCTCGGCCGTAGTCGATCACCTCCTGTCGGCGGGATCGGCGGTGCCCGAGAGCTGCAAGGCAGTGAGCGGTCAGACGGCGGCGGTGCTCGATACCGAGCAGGCCGCCAACGCGACCACCATCGCCGCGATCGGCAAGCGTCTCGGTGTGCCCGACCACGGAGTCACGATCGCACTCGCTGCGGCTCTGCAGGAGTCCGACCTGCGTAACCTGACGCACGGCGACCGCGACTCGCTCGGCCTGTTCCAGCAACGACCGTCGCAGGGCTGGGGATCGAGCACGGAGATCATGAACCCGACGTACGCGGCGACCGCGTTCTACCAGCACCTTCGGCAGGTGCCGGGATGGGACACGCTCCCGGTCGCTCGCGCCGCCCAAGCCGTGCAACACAGCGCCCAACCCGACGCCTACGCCGGCTTCGAGCAGACAGCACGCACCCTGGCCTCGGCCTTGACAGGCGAACTGCCGGCGGCATTCAGCTGCCAGTACGGAGGATCGCGTCCGGCGACCTCCTCGGCGGAGATGCGGCAGGAGATGACCGCGGAACTCGGCGCGCCGACGGTGGACACTCCCGTCACGGCCGCACGGGGGTGGACGGTCGCCGCGTGGCTGGTCGGTCATGCCCAGCAGTACGGGCTCGAATCGGTCACCTTCGCAGGAATGCAGTGGTCTGCGCCGAAGGGATGGCGGCCGACGTCGACGACCGACACCCAGGTGCACACCCAGGGACCCAGCTCGGGCTCGTGAGTCAACGCACCAAGGAATCAGGCACCAGCCGCCTCGACCCACTCGAGCTGGCCGAGGCAGCCGTCTTCGCCGACCTCACCGTGGGATTGTGCTTGGTCGGCTGGGTGCTGCCGCTCGGCGGCATCGTCACCGCGATGGCCGTCGCGCCGATGGCGGCGCTCGGGTCGCGACACAGACTCAGCACGGTCGTGGCGGGCGGTGTCTGCGCCGGTGTCGTGAGCATGCTCATCGGTGGTGTGGGTCTGGCCGCGAACGCCGTTGGCTGCGCGGTTCTCGGCGGCATCGTGGGCGCCGCCGAACGCCACCGCTGGTCCCGCACCCGCATGATGACTGTCGCGGCAGCGACGGTATGGCCTGTTGTCACCGCGATCGTCCTCGGGATTCTCGTCGCGTTCGGTTCGCTCCGTCAGCTCCTGCTCGAGCAAGTGACGAACACGTGGCGGGGCATCGCGAACATCCTCAGCCGATTGCACCTCGAGGCCGTCGCCCATCAGGGTGACGTGGTCGTTGCCTGGCTGGTGGACCACTGGTGGGTCACGGTCAGCTGCGGTTTGCTCGTCGGCTTGGAGACCGCGCTGTACGCCGCGAACGTCCTCGCCCGCCCGACGCTCGTCCGGCTCGAAGCAGTCGCACCTCGGCGGCCATCAGCCGTGGTCGACACCCTCGCGCCGAGTCCCGTCCCGGTCGTCGCCCGAGATGTGAGCTATCGCTACGCCGGAACATGCCGGCCCGCCGTCGACGGCGTGTCGATGGACGTCGAGCGCGGCGAGTTCGTCGCCGTGCAGGGACCCAACGGCTCCGGCAAGTCGACGCTTGCCCGCATCCTTGCCGGGACGCCACCGACGACCGGGACCGTGCAACGTCCCGGCGGCGTCGGGCTCGGGCAGCCGGACGGCACCGCAGTCGTGTTCCAACGCCCTGAGACGCAGGTGCTCGGCACTCGGGTCCGCGACGACGTCGTGTGGGGCCTCCCACCCGAACGGCGACCGGATGTCGACTGGGAGCTCGATCGGGTCGGCCTCGACGGGTTCGCCGATCGGGACACGTCGACCCTGTCCGGCGGCGAGCTGCAACGGCTTGCAGTCGCGGCCGCGCTGGCCCATCAGCCGGCCCTGCTGATCTCCGACGAAACGACGGCGATGATCGATGCAGGCGGCCGCGATCAGCTGCTCGATCTGCTGCACCGCCTCCGAGACGAAGGCTTGAGCGTCGTTCACGTCACCCACCGCGAAGAGGAGACTGCCGCGGCCCAGCGGGTGGTCCACCTCGGTTCCGAGCCCGCTGCCGGCACGATCGTCCGGACGAACGAACGGCGCCAACGGATGCGCCGGAGCGCTGTCGCCGACCGCGGGTCCAGCCACTCATCCGGCTGCGCGAGGTCGGTCTCGTGTACGACGCGGGATCCCCGTGGGCGCATCGTGCCCTCGACGGCGTCTCGCTCGACATCGCCCGCGGTGAGGGTCTGCTGGTCCACGGCCCGAACGGTTCGGGCAAGACCTCGTTGGCTTGGATCCTTGCCGGCCTCTTGGCTCCGACCGAAGGCACGGCGACCCTGCACGGCACGCCGCTTTCGCGCAAGCTCGACCATCTGGGGCTGTCGTTCCAGCACGCCCGGCTGCAGCTCCAGCGGAGCACGGTCCTCGCGGACATCCGAGCGGCTGCTGGCGCCGATGACGACGAGGCCCGCGCCGCGCTCGACGCGATGGGACTCGACCCCGACACCTATGGCGATCGAGGGATCGACGAGCTGAGCGGCGGCCAGCAGCGCCGCGTCGTGCTCGCCGGACTGCTCGCAGCAAACCCCGAGGTTCTCGTCCTCGACGAACCGTTCGCAGGTCTCGACCGCGCTGGCCGCGCTGATCTCGTCGACATACTCGCCGAGCTCCGACGGCACGGCACCACCGTCGTGCTGGTGTCCCACGATCTCGATGACACCGACCTCATCATCGACCACACCGTCGCCCTCGACGCCGGCCGGATCGTGCGCGACAGCCGTCCCCCGTGCCGCGACGACCCGGACGTTCCTGTCGACACCGAGCCGGCCGCCCAGCGGCGACCGATCGAACTGCGGCTCTTCCGCGTCCTGCCCGTCGCCGGTCCGCTGCATCGCGTGTGGGCCGGTACGAAGCTGGTCGCGCTCGTCGCCCTCGCACTGTTCGTGTCGCTCAACCCCCAGTGGCCCACCCTCGCCCTCGCCGCCGCCGCAGTCTGTCTCGGTCTTCTCGTCGGACGAGTGCCGCTCAGCGCTGCACCGCGGCTGCCCCGCTGGGTGGGTGCCGCGCTCGCGATCAGCTTTGCGGCGAGCCTGGCTGCCGGCGGCCCACCGATCGTCCATCTCGGGCCCTCTACCTTTGGCCTCGGCGGAGCGGGCAACTGGCTGAGAGCCACGACCCTCGGCGCAACGATCATCGTCGCTGCCGCGCTCGTCTCGTGGACAACACCTCTTGCCGATGTGACGCCAGCGCTGCAACGACTGACCCAACCATTCGCGCGGTTCCGCATACCCGTGCGCTATTGGACCGCCGCCGTCGGCTTGAGTCTCCGCGGCCTACCAATGCTGATCGACGAGATGCACACCCTTGCGGCCGCGCGGCGAATGCGTGCCGCGCACGCACCCTCGACACTGCCGCGCTGGCGGTACCAGTTACGCGAACCCGTGGATCTGTTGGCAGCCGCCGCCGTCACCGCCGCCAGGCGTGCCGGCGAATTTCGCGGACGCCATCGAGTCCCGCGGTGGTGCCGTGTCGACGGCTGAGCCTCCGACCCCCCTCACCTACCGTGACGCCGTACTCGGTGTCGTGGTCCTCGCGACCATCGTCGCCGGGATCCTCGCCAGTGCATGGCTCGTCTGAAATGCCGTGCCCGCGGGCGAGACAGCAGCGCGCCCGCACGCTTGCACAGGGCGCGAACAACCATCGCCGCGCGGCTCTTACCCTCACGTGATGCCGGCCTCGATGCGCAGCATTCGTTCGGAGTTGACGAGACCGGGGCCTGTCCGGGTCTCCGAGATCACTGTGCTGTTCTGGGTCATCAAGGGCCTGTCGACGGCGATGGGGGAATCGACCTCCGATTACTTGGTGCACGTCATGGCGCCGGAACTGGCTGTTGTGTTGGGCTTCGCCGGGTTCGTCTGTGCGCTCGTGCTGCAGTTCCGCGCGGGCCGGTACGTGCCGAGGACCTACTGGTTCACCGTCGTCATGGTCGGGATCTTCGGCACGATGGCCGCGGACGTCCTCCACGTGGGCCTGGGAGTGCCCTACACCGCGTCGACCATCCTCTACGCCGCCGTCCTCGCGGTTGTGTTCGTCGTCTGGCGTCGCACCGAGGGCACGTTGTCGGTGCACACCGTCAACACCCCCCGACGCGAGGCGTTCTACTGGGCGGCCGTCGTCGCGACCTTCGCCCTCGGTACGGCGCTCGGTGACTTCACCGCGAACACCCTTGGCCTTGGGTACTTCACATCCGCCATCGTGTTCGCCGCGCTGATCACCGTTCCCGCGATCGGCTTTCGCTGGTTCCACTGGAACGCGGTGTTCTCGTTCTGGTTCGCCTACGTCCTCACCCGCCCGCTCGGCGCCTCCATCGCCGACGGTCTCGGCAAGTCCAAAGCCGACGGAGGCCTCGGCCTCGGCGCCGGGTGGGCCGCGCTCGGCTTCGGAGTGCTGATCATCGCCTTGGTCGCCTACCTCGAACTCGTCAACGACCGGACCGCCTCCACGCCCGCGACATAGCTCAACACCACACATCGAGGACGAGCGCGCTCGCGGCGGGCGCGTGCGGCGGCCGCGGGTCATGATGGGTCCGGCGAGAGGAGGACGCGTGGACGTTCGCAACGTGCAGGATGTCGAACCGGAGGTCGAGCACAACGGGACGGTGCCGGTTTGGTGGCTCATCCGGCCCCGTGAAATGAAGGAGTTCACCGAGGGTGGCTACCTCGAGCTGGCCAACGAGTTCGAGGTCGCGGTCGGGGGCGCGGTGTTCCCTCACACCCATCCGACCCACGAGTTCTATTTCGTGATGACCGGTCGGGGAGTCATGACCGTCGGCGGCGAAGCGCGCGACGTCGGTCCGGGCGATCTCGTCTACATCCCACCGGATGCGCTGCACAGTCTCGAGCCGACCGGCGATGCACCGATTCGATGCTTCTGTTTCGCGGTCGCAGTCAAGGACGCCGGCCCGATCGACTACACGACCCATTGAACGCGGATCCGCTCGACAACCGCCGGCTCGCGACCGCGACCTTGCATGAAGCGATGGGACGCGCCGGTGCTTTGCCGTCCGAGATCCGCTCGCTCGACGCGACGATGCGAGTGTGGGGTCCAGCACTCACCGTCTCGTGTGTGCCGGGCCAGAACCTCGCCATCCACGAGGCGCTCTCCGTCGCCGATGCTGGCGACGTACTCGTCGTCGATGTCGGCGGTGGATACGAGTACGGCTACTGGGGCGAGATCCTCACCGTCGCCGCGCAAGCGCGCTCGCTTGCCGGTCTCGTGATCGACGGCGGCGTGCGCGACGGCGACCGCATCATCGAGCGGGGCTTTCCTGTCTTCGCCCGTCGGCGTTGCGTGCGCGGCACTGGCAAGGCCGGTTCGAGCGGAACGATCAACCAGCCCATCCGCGTCGGCGAAGTGGCCATCGAGCCGGGCGACCTCGTGGTGGGCGATGGAGACGGCGTGGTCGTCGTCCCCTCGTCCCAGGTCGACGCCGTCCTCGCCGCCGGCCACACACGAGAAGATGACGAGACGCACATCATGCGGAGCCTCGAGTCCGGCCGATCGACGCTCGAGGTCTACGGATTCGACAACGTCGCTCCGCACTGAGCGGCTCCGACCAGAGCGGGCGCCTTGACTCCGTTGCGGGCCTCGACACCGACAGCATTCCGCGAGCAGCCGGACCCACGCACTCGACGCGGGTCCACCAGCGGCGAATCGGCCTCGGGTACTCTGTGGTGGGCGGCGAGCCGTTCTTCGATCGGGTGGGACCTCTTTGCAATCGCTGATCACACGCGTACGTACGAAGACGACAATTCGCCTCGTGTGGGCAGTGGTCGCCGTGGTCTCGCTCGCGGCGGCCTGCGGGCAGGCAAAACACAAGGTCGCAGCCGTCGTACCCACGACGACGACTGCGCCACCCACGACCGCCGCGACCACCACCGTTCCACCTCCTCCTCCGCCGGTGTTCCCCCTGACTGGCCTTCCGACGAACGCGGGACCGGCCGTCCGCCCGGCGCTGTCGGTCAAGGTCGACAACGTCACCGGCGCGTTCCCCCAGGCCGGATTGAACGACGCCGATGTCGTGACCGAGGAACTCGTCGAGGGCGGGCTGACCCGCTTGTTCGTCACGTACCAGTCGCGCGACACCGCCCGCGTCGGGCCCATCCGATCTGCCCGGCCGGTCGATGCCGACCTGCTCAGTCAGCTGGGAGGCGGGATCTTCGCCTACTCCGGCGCGGCACCCGGTGAGATCGCGCCCGTGCAGGACCATTCCCGCGCCACGTTGCTGTCGATGGACGCCGGCGTGGGCGCCTTCTATCGCGACCACTCGCGGCCGGCGCCGCACAACGTGTACGCGTCGACGACCGCTCTCTACGACGCCGGTGCGGCCGCGGGCGACCATTCGCCGACTCCGCCGGCACAGTTCCAGTTCGGACCGCTCGTGAACGGAGCCCCCGTCACCGCTGCACTGGTGCCCATGGGACAGCGCTCGTCGGCGGCGTGGCACTGGAATCCGAACACAGGGGTGTTCGAGCGCGACCAGAACGGAGTCCCCGACGTTCTCGAGGACGGGTCGCGGATCACCGCTGACGACGTGCTGCTGCTCTCCGTCGGCATCCAAGGGACCGGCGTCTACGACGTCACCGGTGCGGAGGATCCGCTGGTCGATGTCATCGGCGAGGGCGCGGCCTGGCTGCTGCGCGATGGCCAGCTGATCCAAGGACGCTGGTCGCGACCGTCGACCGATGCGCCGACGACGTTCACCGATGCGACCGGAGCGCCCATGCTCCTGCATCCTGGTCGCACGTGGATGGAACTCGTGCAGAACAGCCTGCTGCCGGCCTTCGGCTGACCTCTACGCTCGCCGGCCGAGGTCGAGCGCATGGAAGAAGGGCCGTTCAACGAGGCGGGTGACGTGCTGCGCAGCCTCCTGCCTCACGGGCTCGACGATGCTCGGATCAGGGCACGCCGCTATGGGATCAAGGTTTGGTTCGGCACCGGCGATCCCGCGAAGGAGCACTACGAAGCTCAGGTGATCGGGGCGCGCCACGTACCGGATGCAACGGTTCTCGCGTTGGAGGTCGGCTTTCACAGCGAGCATCCGAAGACGGAGGACAACGAACGCACCCTCGCCGCGCTCCTCGAGACTGAAGGTCGGTGGCGCAAGGCCCTCGGGCCGGACGCGGTCGGCGGTCCGTTCCTCGGCCGCGACTCGTGGCGCCGGCTGTCCGAGACATGGCTCGATCCGGATCTGTCCGATCCAGATCTCGCCGTCGAGGTCGGCACGCGCCTCTACGAGTACATCGCCGCGCTCGAGCCGCTGCTCAGGAAGCCATGAGAACGAGCTCGACTTCGAAGCCGTCGCGGTCTTCGAGGTAGGCGACCTTGGCGCCCCCCGCGATGGGATGTCGCTCGAAGGGCAACACGGACCAGCCGTGGTCGCCTGCGCCCTCGAGCAGGTCGTTCATGACGTCGCTGGACCGCACGACGAAGGCCACGTGATTGAGCCCCGGGCGCAACCGGCTGTGGAGCATTCCCGGCACCATGTCCGGCGACTGCTCCAGCGCAACCGAGAACCCACTCCAATGGCGGAGCAGCAGGAGGCTGTCGATCGAGATGTCCTTGACGTACTCGAGCTCACCGAGCAGCCAGCTCCACGACTCTTCGGCACGCTCGAGATCGGGAACCCAGAGCGTGAGGTGGTGCAGCACCGGGCGAGGCTACGACCTCTGCGCGATCGAATGACCGGAACCGGCCAGGAGATGACCGAAATTCTCGATGATCATGGGACGAGATCCGACGAGGAAAGGACGATGCCATGCCTGGCCAAGTTCCGCCGGTGAAGGACGAACGCGAGGGGCTCGTGGGCTACCTCGACCAGATGCGCCTGGTGATGCGGCTCACCGCGTATGGACTGACCGACGAACAGGCGCGGGCGACGCCCACGGCGAGCCAACTCAGCGTGGGCGGGCTCATCAAGCACGTCGCCTCCGTCGAGCGTTCGTGGATGAACACGGTCTTGCAGGGCGATCGCACGGGGACCGCTGATGACTACGAGACGAATTTCCGGATGACGTCCGACGAGTCGCTCGACGACGTCCTCGCGCTCTATCAGGCCGCGGCGGCCGCGACCGACGACGTAGTCGCCGGGTTCGAACTCGACGATCCCGTCCCGGTTCCCAAAGGCGTCCCATGGTTCCCAGCGGATGTGGACGCATGGTCGATTCGATGGGTCCTGTTGCACCTCATCCAAGAGACGGCACGCCACACCGGACATGCAGACATCGTTCGCGAGTCGATCGACGGGGCAACGGCATTCCCGTTGATGGCTGCTGCCGAAGGGTGGCCCGCCACGCCCTGGCTGACGCCGTGGACGCCGCCGTCGTAGACCTTCGTCTCGTGAGAGAGGAAGACGTGTTCCCGCCGGGGTTCTTCGATCGAGCCGACCAGGAGACCGACGACGCGTTCTACTCATGGCCGCGGCTCGTCACCCACATCGACGAGAACGCGATCGCCGCGGTCGGCGCGCTGTACGAAGAGCTCGGTCTCGACGGCACCGTCCTGGACCTGATGGGTTCGTGGATCTCGCACTTCCGCACGTCACCCGGACATCTCACCGTTCTGGGTATGAACGAGGAAGAGGTCACGGCCAACCCACAGGCGACGTCGGCGGTGGTGCACGATCTCAATCGCGATCCGCGCCTGCCGTTCGACGACGACGCCTTCGACGCGGCGGTCTGCTGTGTCTCGGTCGACTACCTCACGCGGCCGGTCGAAGTGTTCGCCGAGGTCGCTCGCGTCGTGCAAGCGCGAGGTCCGTTCGTCTGCACCTTCTCGAACCGGTGCTTTCCGACCAAAGCCATCCGGGGCTGGCTGGCGGCGACCGACGAGGAGCACTGCAAGATCGTCGCGGCGTACTTTCGACTCGCGGGCGGCTGGGGCGAGCTCACCGTGGAGCGACGCACGCCGTTGACGCATCGCGGCGATCCGCTGTTCGCGGTCTGGGGCTACCGCACCGACTGACCGGACGTCGAGTCGAGCGCTCCGTTACCGTCGGATCGGATGGACGACGGAGCCGCAATGGGGATCGCCCTCGAGGAGGGGGCCGCTGCGATGGTCCATGGCGACGTCCCCATCGGTGCCGTCGTCCTGGTCGACGGCGAGGTCGTGGCTCGCCGGCACAACGAGCGCGAACGCTCGGGCGATCCGACCGCGCACGCCGAACTCCTCGCCGTCCGCGATGCTGCACGCGTCGTCGGCGACGGCTGGCGACTCGAGCGCGCGACCGTCGTGGTGACGATCGAACCGTGCGCGATGTGCGCCGGGAGCCTCATCGCGGCGCGCGTCGACCGCCTGGTGTTCGGCGCGCACGACCCGAAAGCCGGCGCCTGCGGATCGCTCTACAACCTCTGCGTCGATCCGCGATTGAACCATGAGATCAGCGTGGTCCACAACGTGCGCGCCGACGAGGCGCGCACGTTGCTCGACACGTTTTTCGCCGGCTTGCGCGCCGGCGACCGACCAGATTCCTAGAGCGTCTCAGACCGGCCGGACGTTGGCAGCCTTGGGGCCCTTCTGCCCGGGCTGCACTTCGAACTCGACCTTCTGACCTTCCGTCAACTCCCGGTAGCCCTGCACCTGGATGTCGGACTGGTGCACGAAGACGTCGTTGCCGCCGCCCTCGGGCGCGATGAACCCGAAGCCCTTCGTCGCGTTGAACCACTTGACGGTGCCGACAGGCATTCCTCACTCCTCCATGTAGCCACGCACGTTCACAAGCAGTCGGAGTCGTGATGAAACCAGTCGCTCTATCGGCCGGCAGCGTGGCACAGCGCCGACCGGGAACGAGGGTAGCCGGTCCGCAGAGACCGTTCGAGACATCCGGCCTTGTGAAGCTCGTCACCGACCCAAGGCATCGAGCATCGCGGCGGTGTCGATGGCGAAATGCGCAGCGACAGCCCGTCCGTTCTCGATCGTCCAGCGATGAACCTCGGGGATGTCGAAGGACGCGCCGTTGGCGCGCACGGTCCCCCGCGTGTGCCCGAACTGGATGACCTC
>CAWGFA010000017.1:0-99232 GCA_963821725.1 uncultured Acidimicrobiia bacterium | reverse complement strand
GGTTTCACGACCAAGAGTCACGCACACACGCGGCACGCGACGCCGTGACTCCCGCTGAGTGCGACGTCAACGGCCATACGAAGGCACCGTAGGCTGTCGGGCACCAACCTGAGCGAGGGGAGCCCGTGAGTTCTACGGACGTGGAGTTCCGCATCCTGGGCCCCCTCGAACTCAGAGTCGGCGATCGGGTGGTCGGTCTGGGCGGGACCAAGCAGCGGCTCTTGCTGGCCGCTCTGTTGACGGCGCCCAATGAAGTCGTGTCCGCCGACCGTCTGGTCGACATTCTCTGGGGGCCAGATGCGGACACTTCGGTTGCGCCTCTGAAGCAACACGTGCATCGCCTGCGCGGTGTCATCGGGCCGAGCCACTCCGCAGCGTCAGGCGAGGACGTCTTGTGCACACGTCCTTCCGGCTACCTGTTGAGGGTGAGTCCCGACCAGCTCGACGCGGACAAGTTCGAACGGTTGGTCGCACTCGCACAGAGTCGCTCAGCAGACGGCGACCGCGAGGCGGCCGTCGCGCTGCTCGATGACGCGCTCGCGCTCTGGCGAGGCCGGGCTTGGGCCGAGTTCGCCGACGACGACTTTGCGCGCCCCGAAGCGGTGCGTCTCGAGGGTCTACGCGCAGCCGCGACCGAAGAGCGAGCCGAGCTTCGGCTGGCAGGCGGCGCGCACGCGGAACTGATCGGTGAGTTGGAGGCGACGGTCGCACAGTTCCCGCTACGCGAGCGGCCGCGGGCGCAGCTCATGCTCGCTCTGTACCGAAGCGGGCGACACGCGGAAGCGCTGCGCGCCTATCAGGACTTCCGTTGTTACCTTGTCGAGGAGATCGGGCTTGAGCCGTCGGCCGACCTGCAGCGACTCGAGGCAGACATGGTGAGGCGCGAGAAGAGCCTCGACCTCGTTCGCGCGACCGGTGGCGCCGCGCCGACCGGAATCATCGAGAAGCCAGCGCTTCCGGGTGGGACGGTAACGTTTGTCTTCACCGATATCGAAGGCTCGACGAGCTTGCTGCGACATTTCGGACGTCGGTATGAACAGCTGCTCGAACGCCACCGCCTGCTGTTGCGCGCCGCCGTGGCTGATCACGGCGGATCCGAAGTCAGCACCGACGGGGACGGTATGTTCGTCGCCTTCGCTGGAGCGCGTGCGGCCATCGAAGCCTGCGTCGACGCGCAGCGCGCCGTCGCCGCTGAGCCATGGCCTGACGGGCTGGATATTCGAGTACGCATGGGACTGCACACGGGCGAAGCCTCGCCAGTTCTGTCCGACTACGTCGCGCTGGCCGTACACCACGCCGCGCGTGGCTGCCGCAGCACACGGAAGCCAGATCCTCATTACTGAGGCGACGGCGGCCGCGCTCGGCGAGTCGCTCCCTGCTCCCATCGAGCTGCGCGATGTCGGGGTCTGGCGCCTGAAGGACTTCGAGGGCGGTACGAGGCTTTTCCAGGTGTGCCATCCGACGCTCGTCGATCACTTTCCTCGGCTGCGGGTGACCCCGAAGCCGCTGGGCCCAACTGGTCCCGGGCACGACGTCGAAACCGCCGTAGCCCGCCGGGAGTTGCGGATGGTCACGATCGTGTCTGCCGAAATCGCGTTGCCGGACCTCGAGGAATCGATCGATCCAGAAGACTACGAGGCAGCTGTAATACCTCGCCGGATCGACGTCGAGCGGATCTTCGACGAGGCGGGCGGTCACGTTCTTGTCTCCGCGGGTCCCGACATAGTCGCCGTCTTCGGCGCTCCAACAGCCTTGGGGAACGATTGTGCGCGGGCGGTACGAGCCGCACTCTCCGTCGCGGACTCGAGCGGAACCATGACATCGACGACCGCCTCCAGCAAGCTCGTCTCGGTCCGGGTCGGAGTCGACTCGGGACAGGTGCTTCTCGACATCACGGGCCCCGCCGATATCGGCGTGCCGACAGGGGACGTGACCCGCCGAGCCGCAGTACTCCGTACAAGAGCGCAGTTCGGGCACGTGCTCGTCGGCGACGGGGTGTACCGCGCGACGCGAACGGCATTCTCGTTCCGGCGAGCGGCCGACGACAGCGCCGACGGATGGATCGTCGAGTCGGTTGCTCGACCACGGATCAAGACCGGTCAGTTCGTCGGCCGAACCGAGGAGCTGTCGTTGCTGAACATGGTGTCGCGACGGATAGCGACGGACGGCCACTGCCAGCTCGTCACCGTTCTCGGCCCCCCGGGCATCGGCAAGACCCGCTTCGCTGAGGAGTTCTGCGATTCGATCACCGGCAACCACGCCCGTGTGCTGTCAGGACATTCGTTGCCGAGCACGTCCGTCGGTTATGAACCATTCCGCGAGCAGTTGCGCGCCGTTGCCAACATCGCAGACGCGGACACCCGAGAGATTCGCTCTGACAAGCTGACGGAGTTCGTTCACTCAGTGCTTCCGCCGACGGAGGCCGAAGAGGTGATCAACCACCTCGGCGTGCTGCTGGGGATCAACGACGAGGGTACGGGCGACAGGCAACTCCTGTTCAGCAGCTTCCGCCGAGTGCTCGAAGGTGCGGCCCGCACGCAGCCGATCGTGCTCGTCTTCGACGACATCCATTGGGCCGACACCAGCTCGCTCGATCTCGTCGAATGGCTGGCCGCTCGACTGCGCGACGCGCCCATTCTGTTCCTTGCGCTCGCTCGACCCGAGTTGCTCGACAGGCGACCGACGTGGGGAGGTGGTCAGACTGCAGCGACGACGATCCAGCTCGACGGCCTCGATCGAAGGCTGGCGGAGCAGCTGGTCCGTCCGTTGCTCGGTGACGCGACCGAGACAAGCGCGCTCACGGCACACGTCGTCGAAGCGGCCGCCGGGAATCCGCTCTTTCTTGAGGAGCTTGCTGACGCGACACTCGACGCGGGGGCGGGCGCTACCGCGGTGCCGGCGACAATCACGAGCGCCATCGCCGCGCGACTCGACGCGCTGCCCGCCGCCGCGAGAGCGACCGCGACCGCGGCGGCCATCGTTGGCCCGGTCTTCTGGCCGGGGGCAATCCGAGCGCTGACATCCATAGAAGGACTCGACGACGCTCTCGATCTGCTCGACGTGCGCGGCTTCATCCGCCGCCGTCCGGGATTGGGTCTGAACGGAGACGCCGAGTACGAGTTCCGTCACATCCTCATCCGCGACGGCGCGTACGGGCTCCTCCCGCGATCGCAGCGCAAGGGCCTCCACGCACGAGCGGGCCGATTCATCGAGAGAGTCTGCGGGTGAGCACGTGAGCGAGTGGTCAGCGGTGCTCGCAGACCATTGGGTCGGCGGCAGGTGAACACGATCGCGCTGTCGACTACTTGCTGATCGCGGCCGCTCAGGCACTCGGAGGTTGGGCCAAACGAGAGGCGATCGCGCTGTACGACCGCGCGCTCGACCTACTCGGCGACGAGGATGATCGGGCACACGAGGTACTCCGGCTCAAGGCGTGGGCGCTCGTCTACGACGGCGACTACCGAGCGGCGTCGGTCGCGCTCGACGAGCTGCTGCTGGGACTGGAGGGCACCGCCCGGCTCGAGGCGCTGCTCGCCCGAACCAAGGCGGCGTACTGGCTCGAGGATGCCGCCACAGTGACGGCGCTCGCGCAGCAGGCTGACTCGCTTGCGCAGGAACTCGACGCTGCCGAACTTCGGGCGCAAGCCCAGGCGATCCAAAGCCACGTCCGCGCAATGCAGGGCGACATAGCCGCCGCGACGCCCCTCGCAGTGGCGGCGCTCGACGGGTGGCCGAAATCGTCACAGTCGTCCGATCTGGCGTACCACCTCGAGATCCTCGGGCTCTTCCACTACTGGGCCGGGGATCATGACGCCGCGGTACCGACGATGGAGCGCGCGCATACGACCTCGGGCTCTCTGTGCACAGCGTCGACGCGACGATCCGCTCCGGGGCGAGCCTGGCTCTCGCACTCGCCGGCGTCGGACGGCACCGGACGGCCTTCGAGTTGTTCGACCGTGTCGTCGCTCAGGGTCGCGAGATCGAGCACGAACCACGCTTCACCGCCCGTGCGCTGAACATGAGGGCAGGCGTCCATCGCGACCTCTTCGAGTTCGAGCTCGCACGGAGGTATAACACCGAAGCAATCGAACTCGCCGAGCAAGCGGGGTTCCACCTCGCCACGATCCAGGCCGGCATCGACCTGCTGGCCTGTGACCTGGCCGAGCGACGCCTCAACGATTGTGCACCGGCGCTGGCTCGTCTTGAAGAAGAGGCGAGTCGAGTGTCGGGCTTCCACGGTTGGCTCATCACCGGCCGCCTGCTGGGAGCACGCGCCGAGCTCGCACTCGCGGCGGGTGATGCGGAGACAGCGATTGAGGCTGCGCGCGAGGCCATCGCGTATGCGACCGCACGTACAGCGACGCAAGTACGAAGTCAACGCGAGGCTGGTGCAGGCGGCCGGCTTCGTCCGCGTCGGTCAACTCGGTCAAGCACTCGACTGCCTCACCGCGGCACACACCCGAGCAGCCGCGCTCGGCCACCAACCGACGCGATGGCGGGTCACAACCGCCCTGCACGACGCCCGTCTGGCTGCGGGTGACGAGGCAGGCGCCTCGGCGTCCGCGCGGCAAGCGAACCAGTCGATCGCCGTGTTCTGCCGAGAACTCGAACCCGACCGGGCGGAACGGGTACGAACGCTCGCGCTACGTGCCCATCGCTTCGCGTTGCTCGCACCCGACCCCAAGACGGCTACCCGCGATCAGACCTGACCGGTCAGCGTCAGACCGTCGAGGGCGAGGCTCAGCATCCATACTTGGCGGCCTGGGATTGCTACTGCACGCCGCCTATGAACACGAGGTCCGTGTCGCTGCCAGCCGCACGGGATCGCTGTGCGTTGCCGGCGGCATGGGACCACGCCAGCGCCAGTTACCGGACCACGTGTAGCGCGAGTTCGGGACACTTTCCGGGGTCCACCCAGCGCCGTGACCGGTGACGCGCACCGGGTCGAATCGTCTACTTGTGCGTCCCCGCTGGTCCGCGGGCGACCGGCCCGGGGCCAACCCCGGGCCGGGCTCAAGGACAGCTAATCGCGCCGAGAGGTGTTAGCAGACCTTGCCAGGATGGGTCGGGTAGCACCTGTCATCGAGCGTCGAATGCACGCCCCTCGACCCGGGCACGGGGTTGGCGACGCTGTGGCTGCCGAATCCGATGGTCAACGCGAATACCGCCAACGCGACAATGAGCGCAGCGACCGCGATCGCGGCCACTCGCCACGGGATCGAACCTGGGTGAACGGAAATGGAAGCAGCCATGGTGAACTCCTTTGAGGTGGTGTTCTCGAAGGGTCGCTCACACCGGTAACGGACCGGTCCCGCACGGGTCTCACGGTGGTCACCTCACGCCGACTTGACGCGGCGGCTCCAGGGGACGTAGCGACCGGCGATCGTTGTCAGGCCGCCGAGAACAATCCCTGTGTGCCCAAGCATCGGGTGCTCATCCGGGTGCTCAACTCCCTGCTACTGGTGAGACCGGGTGGGACTGGTGAGACCACACCTCGAAGGCCGTGGCTTCGAGCGGCCAGGACGGGGTGACGATGTCGCGTTCCTCTTTGACGGTCCGGTGCACGTGATGGCGCGGACGGCACCCGTGCATCGCCTGCTCGCCGACGCCGCCCGTCCGACCGAGACGCCGAGGCGCTGCTCGTGGACATCGCTCGGCGGCGCTACGAAGGCCACCGTCGTGTTGTCCGGTCACTGTGCCGCGTGGTCGCAGTCACCGAGTGCGACGATGAACTGTGCCCTCGCTCGTGATCCTCGCCGCGGGCCTTGGCACACGGTTCGGTGGGCTCAAGCAACTCGCGCCGATCGGCCCGAACGGCGAGGCGATCATGGACCTGCTCCTCGCTCGGGCGAGCACGCAGGGCTACGACGGCGCGGTCGTCGTGATCCGACCCGACATCCGTGGCGTCGTGGACGCGCACTTCGGGCGCTACCCGTCACCGATCCCCCTGGAGCTCGCCGAACAGGCCGAGCCGATCGGCACCGCCGACGCGGTGCTCGCCGCTCGGGGCGCGGTCCACGGGCCATTCGTCGTAGCCAACGCCGACGATCTGTATCCGGTCGAGGCATTCGCGGTGCTCGCGCGGCACATTCGCTTGACGAACGAGCATGCGTTGGTGGCCTTCCGCGCCGGGCGCACGATCGGGAACGACCACCCCGAGCGACGAGCCCGTCTCGACATCGGCGAGGACGGCCGGCTCAACGGCGTCGAAGAGGTAACGCTGTGTCCGTCCGAGGGGTTCGACAAGGACTCGTGGATCTCGATGAACCTCTGGGGGTTCCAGGCCGTCGATGTTCGATGCGTTGGCGCGAGCGGTTGCGTCTCGCGCGTCGAGTGAGGTCTATCTGCCCGATGTCGTGGGTGCGATGATCGCCGATGGAGCGGTCGTACGCGTAGTCCTTTGCGAATCGCCATGCATGGGCATCACGCGCGCCGATGATGTCGACGCAGTCCGACGGACGCTCCTATGAGCCAACTCGACGCCGCCACTCGGGTCGCGGCTCAGTTCGCCGACCACGTGTTCGGTGTGGAGCGTTTCGGCGAGGGTCTCATCAACGAGACGTTTCTGGTGAGGAGCTCCACTCACGACATCGTGTTGCAACGGCTGAACCTCGAGGTGTTCGCGGAACCGGATGCCGTGATGGCGAATGTCGCCAGAGTGTCGGCGTTTGTCGGCGACACCTTGTTGCCGAGACCAGTACCCACCACTGCGGGCGACTGGCTCGCGCGCGAGGCCGGTGAAGTTTGGCGCGCATGGAAGCGGGTCCCCGGCGCGCGCACCGAGCTGGTGAGTTCGCCCGTGATCGCCCGGGCCGCTGGCGCGCTGCTGGGTCGATTCCACTCGTCGGTCGCCGATCTCGATCCCGAATCGATCGTCGAAACCATCCCGTACTTCCACGATCTGCGCCGCCGGTTCGACGCACTGCAACGCGCCGTTGCTGCTGACAGCGCGGCACGGGCTGACGCGACGCGTGAACTCATCGACATGGCGTTGTCGCGCGAACCGCTCGTCGAGCTGGCGTCGGAGACGCTGGCACGCGTTCCCCGACGCGTCGCCCACAACGATGCCGCGCTCACCAACATGCTGTTCGTGCAAGACGATGCCGTGTGTCTCGTCGACCTCGACACGCTGATGCCCACGGCGTGGTTCTGGGACGTCGGTGATCTCGTGCGCACCGCGGCGACCGCCCAGGCGGAGGATGACCCGTCGGCCAGGGTCGATCGCGATCTGTACGCCGCGATCCACGAGGGGTATCGCGCGACGGCGCCGCAGATGACGCCGGCGGAGATCGACGCCCTCGACGTCGCCGGGATGATCGTGACCTACGAGCAGGCGCTGCGGTTCCTCACCGATTGGCTCGAAGGCGACGTGTACTACCGCGTCGTCCGTCCCGACCAGAACCTCGATCGGGCCCGCGCCCAGCTCGGGCTCGTGGCGTCGATGGTCGATACGGTCGGGGACCGATGAGCGAGCGGAGCGGTCAGCTCCCGCGACTGGGCCGTGAGCATCTCGACGACATCGCCGCGCTCTGCGCCCGTGGGGTCGTGCGCGCACCGACGATCGATGAGCTCGAGGGGGCGCTGTTCTGCGACGAACAACCGGCGGTCGTGCGAGGCGATCCCGCCGTGGGGATCGTCGCCACCGTCACCGCCGACAACGGCGGTCACATCCGGCTTCTCGTCGTCGACCCCGACCATCGGGGCCGAGGCCACGGGCACTCGCTGGTGAAGACGGCCGAGTCCGACGCGCGCGCCGCCGGGCACAATGCCCTCTCCACAGGCGCCGACGCGCCGTATTTCCTCTGGCCGGGGATCCCGAGCACTGACACGTCGATGATCTGCTTGTTCGAGCATCATCACTACTTCCGCGCCGAGACCAACTTCGATATGACCATCGACCTCGCTGTGATCCCCGATGACCCGGGCGGCCACGTGGGCGCCACCGCGGCGGACGCCGACGAGCTCGAGGCCTGGATGACGACCCACTGGGCGAACTGGCGGGCCGAGGTGATGCGGGCACTGCGCAAAGGCAACCTCGTGCTCGTCCGTAGCGACGATGGCATTCAGGCGTTCTGCGCGTTCGAAGTCAACAGAACCGGGTTCCTCGGTCCGGTCGCGGTCCGGCCCGACCTGATGGGGCAAGGCATCGGGCGCCCAGCGCTCATCGGCGCGCTGCACGAGTTGCGGCGCCGCGGCCGAACGCACACCGACGTGTGTTGGGTCGGTCCTGTGATTCCGTATGCGCTCGTCGGTGGGCGCGTCACCAATGTGTATTTCGTCTACCGCCGGAACCTGAAATGAACCTTCTTCCTCGTCCTCGATTCGTCGACTGCGGCGATGCGCGCGTACCGAACGCGGCGCCCCGCGAGCGCATCGACGCGTCGCTGCCCGCCGAGGGTTACGAGCTGCACGTCGGCACGAGAGGCATCGATCTCGCTGCCGCTGATGACGCGGGCACGTTCTACGCGCGCCTCACGCTCGCACAACTCGCACGGATCCACGACGGTTCGCTGCCCGTGGGCGTGATCCGTGATCATCCGGACTTTCCGGTTCGCGGGGTGATGCTCGATATCTCGCGCGACAAGGTGCCGAGCATGGCAACGATGCGCGATCTCATCGATCGCCTCGCGTCGTGGAAGATCAACCAGGTCCAGCTCTACAGCGAGCACACGTTCGCCTACCGCAACCATCAGATCGTGCACGAGCACGCGAGTCCGCTCAGTGCTGACGAGATCGTCGAGCTCGATGCGTTCTGTCGCGAACGCTTCGTCGAACTGGTGCCGAACCAGAACTGCCTTGGCCACATGAATCGCTGGGTCATGCACGAGCCCTACCACGCGCTTGCGCTCGCGCCGGACGGATTCACCGATCAGTGGGGCATGTTCCGCAACGCGATGACGCTCGACCCGGCCAACCCTGGCTCGCTCGAGCTGATCCGGGAGCTGCTCGCCGAGCTCCTCCCTCTGTTCACGAGCAAACGCGTCCATGTCGGACTCGACGAGGCGTGGGAGTTGCCACGCGAGCGGATGGACGAGTTCATGGCCTGGATCGACACCTTGCGCGCGCTACCCGAGCTCGTCGGTCGCGAGATGTTGATCTGGGGCGACATGATCGCCGGCGACGTCGACCGGTTGCGACAGCTGCCCGCCGGCGTCACGGTGTGCGAGTGGGGCTACGACGACTGGCATCCGTTCGACGAACGCGTGTCGATGCTCGCAGACGCGGGCGTGCCGTTCTGGGTGGCGCCGGGGACTTCCAGCTGGCTATCGGTAGTGGGCCGCGTACCCAACATGATCGGCAACTGCCAGGTTGCGGCGCACGCTGCGCTCGCACACGGCGGGCTCGGTTACCTCAACACTGATTGGGGCGACCAAGGACACCTCCAGCAACATCCGATCAGCGATCCCGGTTTCGCTTATGGCGCCGCCGTCTCATGGTGTCTCGACAGCAACGCCGACCTCGATCTCGGCGCCGCGTTGAGCGCGCACTGCTACGACGATCCGACCGGCAACGTGGCCGCCGCGGTGCTGGCACTCGGCCACGCGTACCTCGACATCACGCCACAGTTCCCGAACATGGCGACCATCGTGTTGCACCTCTACTTTCCTCAGCTCACGGTCGGACGCGGGCTCACGCGCGGGATCACCGTCGACCAGCTCGACCGGCTCGCCGAGCACCTCGCCGATGCCGCCGCCCTCGCCCGGACATCGACATCGGCCCGAGCCGACGCGAATCAGCTGACGCGCGAACTGGAGTGGAGCGCCGACATCGTCACGCTGACAACCGACGACGCGCGAGCCCGCGTCCAAGGCGACGGCACGATCAGTTCGATCGACGAGGGAACCCGGAACAACCTTGCGGCCCGCCTGGCCGACCTCACCTCGGAACACCGCGCGCTCTGGCTGGCGCGCAATCGTCCTGGTGGCCTCGACGACAGTGTGGCGTGGCTCGGCAACCTCTACGCCGCCTACACGAGCGGACAGCCCGATCCGAACTGGGGAGGCTGGCGGGTGCGCCACTCCTCGCACCCGCGCTAACGACGCGCATCGCGTCGGCTCGAGGTCGGCTGCGACGCAACAGTGATGAACTCTGGCCGCTACCCTTGCGTGCGGTGGCGCCGAGGAAGCACACTCGGCCGCGGCGCGGAGCGACACGATGGTTCCTGCTCGGCGGCGGCTTCACAATCGTTGCCGCCGCGGCCGCTGGCGGTTTCGTCGTCCTACGCGACTCACGCCGCGTCACGAACGTCGCGGACGCTCCGAAGGTCGACCTCGCCGAGTTGCGCGTGCTGCCGGCCGGTGGCACGACCGATGTGTCGCTCGATACGAGCGTCGTCGTACACGTGACTGACGGCCACCTCGATACCGTCGCCGCCACCGGCCTCAACGGCAAACCACTGACTGGTGTCACGGGGCCAGACGGGCTGACGTGGCAGTCGACCGGCGGCCTCACGCCGCAAACCACGTTCGCCGTGACCGCAGACGCCACGTCAGCCGCGGGTCACCACCTGCACCAAGCGGTCACCTTCACGACGGTCGCGCCGAGCGAGGTGCTGACCCCCACGATCACACCGTCGGATGGCCTCACGGTCGGCGTCGGCCAGCCGATCGTCGTGCATTTCGACCGGCCTGTGACCGACCAGCAGGCGATGCTCCAGCGTCTCGCCGTGAAACTGTCCATTCCCGTGACGGGTGGATGGCACTGGTTCACCAACGAGGAGGTCCACTTCCGGCCGGAGGCATACTGGCCGACGGGCGAGCAGGTGACCGTCACCGCAAACCTGACTGGATATGACAACAGCGGCGGGGTCTGGGGCGACGGCTCGCACACCACGCACTTCACGATCGGCGACTCGCGCATCAGTACGGTCGACCTCGCGGCGCACACGATGACGGTGCAGCAGAACGGCCAAGTCGTGAAGACCATGCCGATCTCTGCAGGGCGCGACAAGTACCCCACGATGACAGGCACGCACGTTGCCCTGTACCGCCAGCGCGACGTCCTCATGGACTCGTCGACGGTGGGCATCCCCCGCGACTCGCCCGACGGCTATTACGAGCATGTCTTCTTCGACGTGGCGATCACCGACGGCGGCGAGTTCGTCCATGCCGCGCCTTGGTCGACCGGCTCGCAGGGACGCAGCAACGTGTCCCACGGGTGCGTCAACTTGAGCAACGCCGACGCCGAGTGGTTCTTCAACTTCAGCCGCATCGGTGACGTGATCAACGTCGACAACGGCCCACGTGGACCGGAACTCGGCGACCACGGCGTCATGGACTGGAACACCTCGTGGGACAAGTGGATCGTGCCGGCAGCCGCCGGCTCAACCCACGGCCAGCGATAACGGAACGACCTCGCGGAGGTGGCATCGCCGAGCCTACGTGCGCGTTCAACGTCACACTGCTGGTCGCCGTGGGGAGTCGCACTTCTCGCATCGGTCGCGGTGTCGTGCGTGCTGAGACCACGACGGCGCATGATCGCCGAGGAGTCCCTCGCGCTCGAAGCGGCGTAGCCCGGCGTTCGCCGGCGATTGCATCGCGAACCCTCGACAGCAGATCCGGACGCTCGCCAACGGGAACGCCGACACACCATCGCGAGCGTTTGTGTGGTGACGGATGGGGCGGAGATCCAGTTCCTTCGGTTTGGCGGCCGCCGGGTCGCCGCGTCGCGACATTCTTGACGATCGCCCAAGGTGGACGCCGTCGACGTCGTCGATGAACTCCGAAACCTACCGATCAGCGACGTCGTCGATGAACTCCGTCGAAACCTCGCGACGCAGGTTCGGGCAGCGTTCACAATTCTGCGCGCTGCGACTAGGAACTCTCGGTCTCCCCAATGGAAGCAAACGGCGTGTCGTCACGGTCAGCGGCGACGGCCTTCGCGTTCGAGCACGACCTCGTCTGATGGCGGCGCGTGGTGAGAATCAACCACGCTCCAGCCCGCGCGACAGGTGGGACTTGCGATCGTGCCGCTCGCGCCGTCAGGGGCGATGCACCGTCACGTCCTGTGCATGGGCGGCGAGCGCGTGGAGATCCTTCAAGTCGGTGCCGAGAACAGCACCACCGGGTTCGGCCATGGCGACCACGACCGCGTCGACCGCAGATCCCGTGTGGGCGAGCGCCCGAAGCTGTCCCGCCCGGCGAGCCATTCGCTCGGACAGCTCTTCGACAATGTCACACGCCTTCAGCAGGCGATTCACTCGCACGTCGGTGCGCGCCCGTCCCGACAACGACTCCACCAGCACGATCGACGGCACCAGCGGCGGCCACAATCCGTCACGCTCGAACACGGCGATGATCGCAGCGGCGTCCTCGGGCCGCCGGATGAGCGCACTGAGCCCGCCAGGATCGAGCACCAAACGGGTCATGGGCTGCGCCGCGTGGTCCCTTCTCGTCGAATCCGGCGCGATAGGGCTTCAGCGCGAGCGATGGCTTTCGCATGAAGCCGCCTCGTCGACCTGACCCGCAACTCGTGCTCCGACCTCGCGCCATGGATCACGTTCGGTCGGCTTCTCCCCGTCGCTACTCTCCTCGACGGCACGCTGCCAATCCGACGCTCCGTGAGGTCCGCGTCGATGGTTCCCCGACCTCGTCGATGAGTTCCGCAACGTATGCGGTCGGCTTCCTCGCGCAACTGTTGACGGCGTAGCTCGTCGCGCACGGCCGACTGCAACAACTCCGACGCCGGGAGGTCGCGCTCCTTCACCCGGTACAGCACACGGCGACGACTCGAGGTACAGATAGCCATCACGTGGCAACTGTCCGCCCAATCCGCGACGGAGCTGCTGCTCGCCACCTTGAGATCGAGCGGACGGTCCGCCCACCGAGATCGGAACGCGTCGTCGCGTGCCAACCGAACGCGTAACCCGTGCCGTGAGACTCATGCGACGAGTGAGACGAAATCGGAGACAGAACCGCACGTCAGAGGCTCGGGACGTCTCGTGAGACGTGCGGACACAGTCTCTTAATCCGCAGGTTCTGGGTTCGATCCCTCCAGCTCACACATCAGGGGGCGCACTCGCTCGCACAGGCGCACACCCGCCGTTCTGTTCAGCCGCAGCGCGGCGTACGTAGACGTCGCCACTCCGCGGCGTGGCGTGTCAGGCCGATTCGAGCGCGAGTTGGAAGATGTCGACTGGAGAGCAGTGGAGCTGCTCGGACCGCGAGTAGACGTGGTGCCGATGTTCGTCCGTGCTGGCGATTGATTCACGCTGCGAAGGCGACCATCGTTCGATGGCGTACCGGGTCGCCACAGAAGACTCCGTTGCTCGACACGCGACAACCCGAAGGACCGACGGTGGTCGACCGCCAGGTCTGGCGGCCGTGAGCGCCTGTTCGAGTACGACATCGGGCTTCGCAGGTGACTCGACGGCAGCGTATGTGCCCCAGGCAGCGCTGCTGACCGCGTCGACGACGATGTCGAGTCGACCAGTGAGGTACATGGCCGCGGCGCGAGCGGCCGACCAAGCGGTGTCGGTTTCTGGGTCGAGCCTGAAATGCACCACTCGCGGCCGTGACACAGTCGTGACGCCTCTTCCGCCGCTTGGACCGAGCGGGCCGAGTTGTATGACCAGCCCCGACCGGGTGGCGAAAGCGTCGACAAGGGCATCGGCGTGATCGCCGCGGTGGACGACCACAACTGTTCCCGCCTCTGAGGTCACGGCGGACGTCACGAGGCGCCCATCCGGGCAGTGGCACCGGCGTAGTACTCGGTGGCGTCGCCTTCGAGGGTGGCTGACGGTCGTCCATCGACTCCGATCGGAACCGGCCCCGCGACGGTGACGCGTTCGGCTCGACGGTGAGCGGTGCCGTAGTCGTGGACCGCGATGTGTTGCGTAGCGCGGTTGTCCCAGATGGCGAGGTCGCCGGTCCGCCATCGCCAGCGGACCGTGTTCTCGGGACGGGTGACGTAGTCCTGGAGAAGGCGGATGAGATCTCGGGATACTTGGGGGCCGAGACCCTTGACGGTTTCCGCGAACCCACCGAGCATCAGGGAGCGTTCGCCGGTCTCGGGGTGCACTCGAACTGCCGGATGTTCAGTGCGGAACACCGTCGACAGGAACTGGCGCCGGTGCGCCGTGATGACAGCGTTGGAAGCCTCTTGTCGGCTGGTCGGCTTGGAGTAGTCGTGGGTGTTGGTGTGCACGATGCGCAGCGTGTCGGCGAGGTCCTGCAACTCCTTCGGCAGCCGTTCGTAGGCGGCGACCGTGTTGGCCCACACGGTGTCCCCTCCGACCTCGGGCATGATCACGCCGCGCAGGAAGGTGAATGCCGGAGGCCGGTCGCAGAACGTGACGTCGGTGTGCCACTGGTTCGCCGGCGCGCCGGTGGCCGAGTCGATCTCCTCGAGGTGCGGCTGACCATCCGGGGACGGCAAGGTCGGGTGTCCGAGCGTCAGCGGTCCGAATCGTTGGGCCAACGCAACTTGACGGTCGTAGTCGAGGTGTTGGTCGCGGAAGAACACGACACGGTGCGCGAGCAGCGATCGGCGGATCTCGGCGATCGTGTCGTCGGTGAGCTCGTCGCCGGTGTCGACGCCGCTGATCTCCGCGGCCGATCCGTCCCGCGAGCCGCTCGACGGAGAGATGAACGGCCGTCGGGGTGAGCGTCATGACGATGTGTCCTCCAAATGCGACTTAGTCGATCATGATTGTAGACATATCCGAACGGTGGTGCGAGCGCGAACCGCCTTGGGTCGGCATCGCCGGCGTGCAACTCACGGTGCCGGCGTTGCTCGACGCGGGGGCTTCCGCCCGTTGACTTGGCTCGCCTGACGACCACAGCGGCGCGGCTGTTGCGGCTTCCGGGGAAAGGCGGAATCACCGTGGGCAATGACGCGGACCTGTGTGTCGTCGACGTCGACGCCACGTGGACGGTGGCACCCGCGGCATTGCGCGACCGCCACCGCGGTTCACCGGTCACCGGCCGGACGCTGCGCGGCCGCGTGGTTCGCACCCTCGTTAACAGCCACCGAGACGACAGCACGGAACGGGCATCGTCGGCCTCTGGGGCGGATCAGCAGAAGCTTCGCGCGCGCGCCGTCGTGCCGCGCTTGCGCGCGCGCGTCGTCCGCGCGCTGCGCGTCGTCGCGGAGCTCGACCGTCATCGCCACGAGACGAGTCCAGCACGCTCCGCCTCTCTCTCTCGCCTTCCTCGCCGCTGCTCCGGCTCCGCTGCCTTCTCCGCGCCGGCCGGCACTTTTCTCTCCCTCTCTTTCCTTTCCTGTCTCCGCTCTGCTCGCGGGCTCCGCGGCCGCCTGCTTCTTCCTCGCTCCGCCCGTCCGTCCCCGCCGCGCGTGGTCCCGCTCGCCCGCGGTTCTCCTCTTCCCGCGTCCCTCCCCCTCGACGCATCGTCGGCCTTTGGGGCGGATCAGCAGAAGCGACAGCGGATCGGTAGGTGCTCGAGGCCCCCCCGCGACAGCGGATCGGTAGGTGCTCGAGCCGCCGACCGGATCCGGCGCACGTGATCAGGCGTGTTTCAGCGTGACCTGGTAGCCGGTAGAGGCATCATGGGTGCGTGCCGTCGCCAGGCCATCGGGACGCAGAGTCGCGGGCGCGTGCCGTCTGGCAGTACGGCGAACCCGTCCATGCCATCACCTACTACGCGCCGGAGAGGCGTGCGGCCACCGATGCGCTGGGGTTGAAGGGCGGCTGGATGAGCTACTTCGGCTGCCGGGCTGCCCCCCTCGGCGCGGCGACGGCACCCGTCGTGACCGCGCTCTTCTACAACTTCCACCCCCAGATGGTCGCTCGAGCGATCCCCGACGCGTGGAGCTGTGCACCGCCAGCGACGCTGCTCGACGCTCGGCTCGCGGTCGATGGACAGCGCGATGCGGCGTGTGCTCGGTGACGACGTCGTGTCGTCGTCGTCCGTCACGCGTGCCGCCGAGCTCGCGGCTGCAGCCGTCGCAGGGTGCGACATGGCCGGGCGGCCGATGGGAGCCGCGAACCAAGCCGTTCCGGAACCCGACGAGGCGCACCTGCGACTGTGGCAAGCGCTCTCCGCAGTGCGCGAGCACCGCGGCGACGGTCACGTCGACCGGCTCGTCGATGCCGACGTGTCGCCTCCCGAAGCGCTCGTCCTCCAAGCAGTCACAGGCCGGTCACCGGAAGACGGGCTTCGCACCAACCGCGGCTGGTCGGCCGAGGAGTGGTCGGCGGCGGCGGCGTCACTGATCGCACGTGGGCTCGTCGACGACGAGATGCGGGTCACTTCAGCCGGCGCCGAGCTGCGGCTGGCAATCGAGAGCGGCACCGACCGGCTGGCCGCGCCGATCGTGGCGGCGATCGGTTCCGAAGGCGCCGACGAACTCGTGCGACTGCTCCGACCTCTCGCCACCGCAGTCATGACCGCTGGCGCTGTCCCCATCCACAACAACATGGGCGTCCCCTGGCCGCCGCCCGCAACGGAGTAACGCAGACGCATGACGCTCCAGAAGACCGCTGCCGAAGTCGACCCGCTCGCTCACCTGCCAGCGACCGTCCCCGACGCGTTGGCCCGGCGGACGGCGCGCGGCGACGATCCGTTCATCATCGGTCCGACGGAATGCCTCACGTTCGCGGAGGCCGACCGAGCAAGCCTCGAGCTTGCGGCCCGCCTGCTCGCGGCTGGCATCGGCAAGGGATCGAGAGTCGGGCTGCTCTACGCCAATACGCCCGCCTGGGTGGTCGCCTGGCTCGCCGCGGCTCGGCTCGGTGCCCTCACGGTGCCGCTGTCGACGTTCGCGCCCGGACCCGAGCTCGCGCGGACCATACGAGGTGCCGACGTGCACGCCGTTCTCCTCTCCTCGCATTTCGGGACGACCGACCTCGTCGAACGGTTCGAGGACGGACTGCCCGGGCTCGCTGCCAGCGGGCCGGCAATCGTTCTGCCCGACGTGCCGTTCCTGCGCTGGGTCCACGTCGAGGGCGGCGAGCCGTCATGGTCGGCACGGATCGAGGCAGCCGTGCCCGACGACGTCGCGCTCGCCGCGCAGGCCGAGGTCCATCCCTCCGACGATCTGGTACTGATCAGCACCTCGGGAACGACGGCCGCGCCGAAGATGGTGGTCCACACCCATGGCTCCCTGGTTCGCCACGCCGCGCTGCTCGCCGAGCGACGGGGTCTCACGCGCGACGATCGCATCTACTCACCGATGCCGTTCTTCTGGGTCGGAGGGTTGACGATGGTGGTGCTCGCGGCACTCACATCCGGCGCAGCCGCGGTCGTGCACGAGCGGTTCGAGCCTGGCGAGGCGCTCGCACTGATCGAGCGCGAAAGGGTCACGCAGGTCTCGTGCTGGCCGAACGCAGCCCGCGCCCTCGCTGACCACCCTTCCTTCGCCTCGCGTGATCTGAGTGCCGTGAGTGGCGGAACGCTGATCGAGGCACTGCCACCCGCGAAGCGCCCATCGTCGCCAGACCTGGCCCCCAACGTGCTGGGCATGTCCGAGACCGGTGGTCCGCACACCGGCACCGACGAACCCTACGTACCGCTCCCCGAGCACCTCCGCGGGGCCTTCGGCCGGTCGCTGCCGGGCATGGAGCACCGCATCGTCGACCCGAACACCGGCCAACCAGCCCCTGCCGGTGCCGAGGGCGAGCTCATGGTCCGGGGTGCGTTCCTGATGGACGGTCTCTACAAGCGCGAGCGGCGCGACACCTTCGACGACGACGGCTGGTACGCGACCGGCGACTTCGGCTGGTTCGACGAGTACGACCAGCTGCACTTCACGGGTCGCCGCACGCCCATGATCAAATCGGGCGGCGCGAACGTCAGTCCCGCCGAGGTCGAAGCGGCGCTCGTGCGAGGTGGCGGGCGTGCGGGCCGCGTACGTCTTCGCAGTGCCAGCCGGGGACCGGGGAGAGGACGTCGCAGCCGTGGTCGTGGTCGACGCGGACGGTGCGCCCGGCATGGACGGACTGCTGGCTGCCATGCGAGAACGGCTGGCCTCCTACAAGGTGCCGCGCAAGGTGCAGTTCGTCGTGGAGGACGAGGTGCCTCTCTTGCCGACAGGCAAGGTCGACCTTGCGCGCCTCCGCGGCCTGTTCGCAGCGGTAGAGGGCTGAGCGAGGGACGGGAATGCTCCACTCGGTCAGCCGGTGACCGCTTGGAAGAAGCGCTCCAACTCGCCAGGAATGTCGTCGCCACCGGGCTGGTAGACGATCTCGGTCACCCCGCTGTCAGCGAGTTGGGCGACGCGGGCACGTAGTTCGTCGGCGGTGCCGGTCAGGGTCATCGTCGGCAGCATGTCGATGCCGGCGACCAGGGCCGCGCGGTCTCGACCGGTGAGGTGGACGAGGTGTCCTTCGTGGGTGGCGAGGTGTCGCTCGGCGGCGGGTAGGGCGAGTACCTCTTCGAGCCAGGCCTCGCCGCCGGGGAACTCGGCGACGGCGGTCGCTCCGTTTCGCTCGAAGATCGCGTGGTAGGCGACGGCGACGCCGTGGCCTGCGGCCTCGAGCACCCGCGCCGAGCGGAGGTCCTCTCCGTCCTGCAGCACGGTGCCGAACTGCAGGAGGGCATGCCGGCCGTGAGCGGCCGCGTTCGGGATCGCCGCGGCGAAGATGCCGTCGCCGACGGCCTCTGCGACGGCGGTGCCCTTCGGTCCGTCTGCACCGATGAGGATCGGGACTTCGATTGGTCGAGGCGCCCCGAAACCGTCGGGGTGGAGCATCTGGATGGCGGCGCCCTCCCACTGCGTGACCTCGCCACGCAGGAGCGCGCGGAGCACGGTGACGTAGTGCTCGACGTCAGCCCATCGCATGGGCTTCTGACCGAGGGTGTGGCGGCCGGTGAATCCCGACCCGAGCGCCACGCTGACTCGTCCGGGCGCGAGGTCGACGAGTGTGGCGATCGCTGCAGCGTTGGTCATCGGATGCCGGAGACTGGGGACGAGCACCGCTGGTCCGAGGCCGATGGTGGTCGTCCGCGTGGCCGCGAGTGCGAGCTGCATCCAGACGTCGGGGTAGAGCGCTGGTGAGTCGTAGGCCCATGCGCGGACGAAGCCGAGCTCCTCGGCGACGTGGACGTGCTCGGGGGTCTGCATTGACGTGGCGAATGCGCAGGAGATGTCCATCGGCTCAGCAGTCCTCGAGTTTCAGTGGCAGCCGTTCGTAACGGCGGATCCGCGGACGACCTTCGTCGGATCCTCGCCAGTCTCACGCATCGGGAGAGCGAGCAGTTGCGCCGAGGATCTCCGCGTAGCGTTCGACCATGAGGTCGTTGCCCTTGGCGGCGGAGACCATCTCGCGCGACGCGAGCTCGTCTTGGTTCGGGGAGTTGGCCGCTTCCGAGCTTCGGTCCGATCGGCACGATGATCGCGGGTGGGAGCGGCTCGTAGGGCGTGAGCGAGTAGTCGCCGTCGATCAGCTTGCGGATGTTCTCGGCAACCAGATGCGCCTGGCGTCCGGCGCGACCCGCCATCTTGGCGTCGGCAGTCGACACGTCACCGACCGCGAACACGTTGTCGAACCCTTCGACTTGCAGCGAGGGGCCGACGCGCACGAACCCATCCGGGCCGCGCGCTGCGGCGAGCTCGGCGTCGAGGTAGTCGCTGACTGGGCGGACGCCGAAGCACTGGAACCACATGTCGGCGGTGATCGTCCGGCCGGTCTGGGTCGTGACGGTGAACCTGCCCAGCTCCGTCGCCGCGGTGGACGGGAGGGCGCGAAGCGGTTCGCCCAACACGAGCTCGACCCCGATCTCCGTCAGTTGGGCGCGCAGCTCGGCGCGCAGGTCGGGACGGAATCGGTCGCCGAGCACGTCGTCGTCGGCGTCGAGCAGAACGACGTGCGTTTCGGGCCAGACCGCTTTGATCTCGCCGGCGAGCTCGATGCCGACCGCCCCCGCGCCGATCAACAACACGCGGCTCGCGTGTCGCAGCCGGTCGTACGCGCCTCGATACTCGTCGAGGGCGGCGTTGGTGTCGTCGACGTCGCTCTTGGCCGGGAACGGGTACTGCGAGCCGGACGCGAGCACGACGTAGTCGGCGGCGATCTCGTTGCCCGACGCGACGACGACGCGCCGCGAACTGACCGCCACCGCGCGGTCGTGCTCGACGCGCCCGCGCGCGAGCAGATTGTCGTAGGGCAGGAAGATTCGTGGCGCGAACGCGGGATCGACCAGCGCGCGCAAGCGACCCGACGTTGTGCACGAACGCATCCTTGGGCTCGACCAGAACGACGTGGGCGTACGGGTCGAGCGCCTTTGCCACGTTGACGCCGCCGTAGCCGCCGCCGACGACGACAACGGTCGGCTCGCCGGTCATCGTTGCGCGCCGCCGACGGGGACGAGATCGGGGTCGTCGGTGCCGTCGTCGCTCGCGCTTCGCGGGCGCCGGTTCGATGGCGGGTCCTTCCACGTCGAGGTGCGGGAGGATCCGGTCGAGCCAGTGCGGCAACCACCAGTTGGCGTCGCCGAGCAACTCCATCGTGGACGGCACGATCACCAAGCGGATGAGCGTCGCGTCGATGAAGATCGCGCTCGCGAACCCGATGCCGAACAGCTTGATGACGATGTTGTCGCCGAGCACGAACGACAAGAAGAACGTGCACATGATCGCGGCGGCGGCCGTGATCACCCGCGCGGTCGCCGAGAGCCCGTCGGCGACGGCTTGGCGCGTTGTTGCCGGTGCGCAGGTACTCCTCGCGAATGCGCGAGAGCAGGAACACCTCGTAGTCCATCGAGAGCCCGAACAGGATCGCGAACATCATGATCGGCAAGAACGCCTGGATCGGCCCCGGCTTTCCGATGCCGACCAGCTCCTTGCCCCAGCCCCACTGGAAGATCGCGACGATCACGCCGTACGCGGCGCCGACCGACAACAGGTTCATGATCGCGGCCTTGAGCGGCACGAGAATCGACCGGAACACCGTCATCAGCAACAAGAAGCTGAGCAGGATCACGACGCCGATGAACAGCGGGAGCCGCTGACCGAGCAGGTTCGAGAAGTCGTCGGTGAGCGCGGCGAATCCGCCGACGTAGACCGTGGACACCGGTCCCAGCGGTTGCCTGCGGGATCACGTCGCGCCGGAGATGATGCAGCAGCGAGGTCGTTGCCTCGTCTTGCGGTGCGGTCGTCGGGTACACGCGCATCACCGCGGTCGTCCCGGCCGGGTTCGTGAGCGCGGGCGAAACCGACGCGACCCCGGGCGTGGCGGCGATGGCCGCTTGCAGCTTGTCGAGATCGGCGGCGTGGTCGCCGCCGGACGGGAAGTTCGATCGCGAGGAGGAACGGGCCGTTGAAGCCCGGCCCGAAGCCCTGCGAGAGCAGGTCGTACGCCTGGCGCGTTTGCGTGCCGGACGGATCGTTGCCGGCGTCGGTGAAGCCGAGGCGCAGCGACAGCACCGGCATCGCCAGCGTCAGCACGATCGCGAGGCCGCCGATCGTCAACGCCCACGCGTGTCGCTGCACGAACCGGCTCCAGCGGTGCCACATCGTTTCGCGTGTCCCGTCGCCGTCGTCGTGCACCCACGGCAGCCGCCACTTGTCGATGTTCGTGCCGGTGAAGCCGAGCACCGCGGGCAACAACGTGACCGCGGCCGCGACGGTGACCGCGACCACCGCGGCGGCGCCGATACCGAGACCGCTGATGAACGACAGACCGATCGCGAGCATGCCGAGCAACGCGATGATCACGGTGAGGCCGGCGAACAGCACCGCCCGTCCCGACGTGTCGATCGCGGTGATCACCGCTTCTTCGGGGTCGAGGCCCGACTGGAGTCCCTGTCGGTAGCGCGTGACGACGAACAGCGCGTAGTCGATGCCCACACCGATGCCGATCATCGTCGCCAGCGTCGTCGCGAAGCTCTGCAGCGGATACACGTGCGTCAGCAGACCGATGATGGGAAGCCCGACCGCGATACCGGACGAGCGCGACGACGATCGGCAACGCCATCGCGAGCACCGACCCGAACGCGATCAGCAAGATGATGATGGCGGCGAGGATGCCGATCCCCTCGCCCGACAGCGACGGCCGCTCGGACTGCTGGATGAGCTGCCCGCCGAGAACGAACTGTGAGCTGCGCGGTCGAGTGCTGCTCGGCGAGGTCGATCATCTGCGTGCCGACGGAGTTGGGGATGTCCTGCGCCTTGCTGTCGAGCTGCGCGTTCGCCAGCGCCACCGTGCCCGACTTCGAGATGCCGCCCGGCGTCGTGTACGGATCGCTCACGCTGACGACATGCGGCACCTGCGCCAGCGCGGCGGTGAACGCCCGAACCTGGTCTTCGACCGCGGGGTCGTGCATCGACGGTGTGCCCTTGAACACCACCTGCACGCCGTCGCCCGACTGGGCCTTGAAGTTCGCCGACAACAGGTTGGACGCGCGCGTCGACTCGGTGTTCGGCGCGCTGAAGTTCGTCGTGAAGTTCGTGCCCGTCACCGACGCCAGCACGTTGACGCCGACGAGCGCGGCCAACCACAGCAACGACGACGAAGCGGCGGCGGCGGTAACAGAAGCGAGCGAGCGCGCGGAGCGACATCGCAGGCAACCTCGGGAGATGGGGGGAGGAGTCACGACCGAGTGGTCAGGGAGCCTGACTATACTCGACGCGTGACTTCCACCGAACTCACCTCCGCCGCCGATACGGCGCACCCGGACGAGCTCGTGGTGCTCGTCGTGCGCACGGCGAAGGCGCTGGTCGAACGATTGCGAGCGGAGCGTCCGGGCGGTGCTCAGTCACCCATGACGGTGGTGCACGGGCTCGCGACCCGCTACCTGCTCGGCCGCGACGACGTGACCGCGGGCGAGCTCGCCCGCTACCTGAAGATCACGAAGCAATCGACGTCCGAAGTCGTGGCCCAACTCGAACAGGCCGGGATCGTGCACCGCGCGCCGCACCCGCGCGACGGTCGCGCACGCGTCCTACGCCTCACCGACGAGGGAACCAAGAAGCTCGACGCCGGCCGGCGTCGCTGGCAGGAGCTCGAAGACGAATGGGCCGAGCTCGTCGGCCGAGACACCCTCGACGTCATGCGCCACGGGCTCATCGCATATCTCGACGCGGACCTCTCCGACATGAGTACGAGCGCGCGAACGCCGCGGTGATGAACCTGACTCATCGCTCGTGAGGAACGCGCGCCTGGTTTACCGATCGTGGACGTCGGGAACCCACTACCGCGCTCGATGGACTGCCACCGAGGCTTACACGTGAGGAATCCCAAATGCTTCTGTGGCTCATCGCTGCCGTCATCGCCATCGTTGGCGTCGTTCAACTCATCCAGGGCCAGGTCTTGTTCGCGCTCCTACTGTTCATCGTCGCGTGCCTGGTCGGACCCGGCGGCTACAGCATCTTCCGGGGCCGTCGTACCGCTTGACTCGGCGGTCGCGGGACGCGCGCCGTCGAGTCTCGACGCTCCTACATGAAGTTGCGGGTGTGGAGAGCGGAGAGCTCGACGGCATCGACGTCGCTGAAGCCGAGACGCACGAGCCGTCGCTGTCGGCCCTGGTCCATAGCGTGTTGCAGTTGTTGCACCGCTTCCCATCCGCGCCGGATTGCGCCCGGTTCGAACGCGCCCGCGGCGAGGAGTACGAGCGCGTCGAGCACGTCGTCATTGAGCCCGGACGTGTCGCGCAGCGCATCGTGCCGTTGTTCGATTGCCGCTCGCAAGGCGATCCGGACCGTCGGGTCGACCGCGACTCGATGCTCGAGATGTGCCTGCCCGAAGGCCACGTGACGTGCCTCGTCCCGGCGGGCGAGGTGCGCGACGCGGCGCGTGACCTGGTCGGGGGCGTGTCGTTCGAGGAAGGACAACAGTTCGAGGAACGAACCCTCACCCAACACCGTGAGGAGGAACGAGGCCAGCGTGAAGTCTGGCTCGTCGAGCAGAGTCTGCAACGACGTTCGGCCGCCGGCGCCGGACGTGCCGAGCATCTCACGGTGCAGGCGTGCCCGACGTGTGAAGACTTCCACGTGTCGGGCCTCATCGGCTATCTGCGTTGCGAGAAAGGCCACGACCTCGCGGTACTGGGGGTGCACGCGGGTGAGGTGACGCGCGGGCACGACGAGCGCCACTTGTTCGTTCTCGACGAGATACGTCATGACTTGTACGACCGCGTCTTCGATCTCGGGCGGCAGGTCGTCGTCGTGGTTCCAGTCGATGGCTGTCTCGGGGTCCCACTGCTGCGCGGCGGCCTGCGCGTACAGGCGCGGCGCGATGTCGACCCACACCTCGTCGCGAGCGACGAGATCGGCAGTGACGAGCGGGGGTCCCCCCGCTTCCACGAGCGCGCCGCGTGCCGCGAGTCCCCACCTCGGATCCGCGGTCGACGCAGGCACCGCCGCCGACCCGGCGCGCACGGCGGTGGTCCAGCGCTTCGCGGCCGCTTCGCCTTTGGTCACCACGTCACCGTCGACGGTGTGTCCGTTGGCGCGTGCCCATGTCCGCAGGTGCAGCGCAAGGTTGGGGTCGCGACCGATGACTCGCACCGGCTCTCCCGTCTCCACCCTGTTGAGAGCGCGCGCGATCAGCAGGTGCGCGCCCCGGTCGAGACCGAGGTCCTCAAGGTCGATAGTCAGCGGCAGTGATTCGTCCATCGGCGTCGTAGAAGCCGGCCCGGTCGACGGCCCCTTCGAGTGGCTCGTACAACTCGAGGCGTCCCGGTAACCACTGCTTCAGGCCCTCGAGATCCAGCAACGGTCGCACCTCGTCATCGCTGTAGTCCATCGCCACCAGCAGGTCCGAAAAGCGTCGGATGGCGGCGGCGTTCGGCGTGCTCGTCGACGACCGTCATGTTGCAGTGATCGAAGGGCACGGTCTCCGCGAGCACCCGGGTGGAGTCGGCCGAGAGGGTTCCTTCGCGAGAGAACACGAGGTGATTGGCACCGAGGATGCAGGCTGCGTCGACCTCGCCCGCCATCAACGCGCGGGCTGCGTCTCGTTCACCTCCGACGTGGTCACCGTGCAGCCCGACACCGACGTCGAACCGGCGCACGGTGAAGTCCGTACCCGGTTCGAGGCCGTCGGCCCGTAGGCGATCGAGTGGGAGCAACGTGGCCTGGGGTGAATCGACCGCGCCGGTGCCCACCACGGTCCCGACGAGCTCGGCCGTCGTCGTGATGTCGCTGTCGCGGCGCACGATGACGACCGACGTGAGGTCGCGGTCGGTGTCGCGCATGACGGGCGCGGAGGCGTGGAGGCCCGCGGCGCAGGCGGCCCGGCGGGCGCGTACCCATGCGAGCGGCGAGTTCCACGCCGCATCGATGCGACCGGTGACGAGGTCGTCGACCTGGCGCTCGTAGTTCGAGTACAGGACGTAGTCGAACGCGAAGTTGCGGGCCTGGAACCATCTCCGGAAGCCGGTCCCAGATCGTCACGACCTTCGGGTCGTACGCCACGGCACCGAGGAGCAACGTGGTGTTGTCGCGATCTGTCATGCGTCGAGAAGCGGCAGGCCGCTGACCGGCGCGCCCGACGAAGTCGAGCAGCGCATCGGTGGTCGGAGCCATGACGCGAGCGGCGCGGGCGTCCCGAAACCGACGCTCGATGCCGACCTCCCTGCGGAACGCGGCACCACCGCATACCTTCATGGCGAGATCGGTGACGTCGATGGCGGCCTCCGCGGCGAGCGCCTTGCTCTCGAGCACACGCACCACCGCATCTGGCCGCTCGTCCGCCAGCGCGCGCAGCGTGTCAGACAAGAAGGCACGTGTCGCGTCCGTCGTCAGACGCATCCGGGCGAAGTCGTTGCGAACCAACGGTTGCTGCATGAGCGAGACGTCGAGGTGCTCGAGCCTCGTCGTCGTGAGATGGGTGCCGGCTTCCTGCGTCACCGCTTCCATCACGCCGAGACAGAACGCCGTGCTCAACACGAGGAACCACGGCAGCGCAACGGCCAGCGCGATGTCGAGTCCCCCGCCGTCACCACCGAGTTGCGCGTCGACTGTCACGCGTACGTTCGTCGCCGTGACCGGGACGGAGCCGTTTCCTCGCAGCCCGAGCCCGTCGAATGTTCCGCCCACCTCGAGCCCGGGTGCGCCGGCGCGAACGAGCCACAACGTCATGGGCCCGTCCGCCTCGAGCGGGCGGCTCGACCATACGTAGCTGTCGGCTGCAGCCGCGCTTGTCACCCAGCTCTTGCGTGCATCGAGGCGGATCTCGCCACTGTCGGCTGTCGCAGTGCTGCCCGGCGCCCAGAAGTGACTCCGGGAACCGGCTTCCGACAACGCCAGCGTCGTGAGTTGACTGCCTGCGCCGATGGCACGACGAACGTCGTCCGGGCCGTGCGCTTCCACGATCGCAGTGGCTGCGTAGTGCATGAGCACCACCATCGCCGTCGAGCCGCACACACCGGCCAGGCGCTCGATCACGGCAGCAGCGTCGGCGATCGTCCCGCCGCCGCCTCCGTGCTCGGCCGCCACGGTGAGACCGAGGATGCCGATGTCCTTCAGGGCTTTCAGGTTGTCGTCGGGAAAGCGAGCTTCACGGTCGACCGCTTCGGCGTTCGAGGCAACGACACTGGTCACGACGCGGTCGAACGCGTCGGTGTCGAAGGTCATGGTTCTCCTTGCGTGGTGAGAGGTGGACCCGAGCTCCTCACCCACGCGGTCGCGCCAGGTGGGAGCGTCGGCTGGCCCCGTCCGACCGGACGGGCGAGCGAACAGCTCAGCGACGGCGTGGCACGACATCCCTCCCTTCGCGACGCGAGATTCGCCGCATGCCTACACCAAGTGGACCTGGGCCAGGTCAACGCGAGGCGCGGGAGCCGAGTAGGTTCCGTTGAACGCCTGTTCAGCTGGTTGGAGGCCGTCTTGAGAGCAATCGACGACCTGTATTGGGATCCGCTCGACGTCGACCTCGACACCGACCCGTACGGAGTCTGGCGCCGCATGCGCGACGAGGCGCCGCTGTACCGCAACGAGCGGTTCGACTTCTGGGCGCTCTCTCGTTACGCGGACGTCGAGGCGGCGCACCGCGACCCGGCGACGTTCGTGTCGAGCCACGGAACGGTCCTCGAGATCATGAACGACGAGCCGGTGCCGACCGGGATGATGATCTTCCGGGATCCGCCCGACCACACGAGGCTCCGGTCGCTCGCGTCGCGGGCGTTCACGCCGCGGCGGGTGGCCGAGCTCGAGCGCCACATCCGTGAGTTGTGCGCGCTGCTCCTCGATCCATGGGTCGAGGGGGAAGACTTCGACTTCGTCGCCGACTTCGGGGCGACCCTGCCGTCGATGGTCATCTGCGAGCTCCTCGGCGTCCCGTCGCAGGATCGCGAGTGGGTGAAGGAGCGCATCGACACGACGTTCCACATCGAGCCCGATGTCGGGATGATCAACGACGTGTCGTTGACCGCGATGTTCGAGCTCGACGGCTACCTCACGCCGCTGCTCGAATCCCGACGAGCGCAGCCCGACGACGACCTCCTCTCCGACCTCGCGCAAACCGATCTCACCATCCGGGAGTGTGCTGATTTCGCGAACCTGCTCGTGAGCGTGGGAACCGAAACCGTCGCGCGACTGCTCGGTTGGGCTTCAGTGGTGCTCGACGAACACCCCGACCAGCGGGCAGAGCTGGCCGCCGACGCTTCACTCATCCCGAACGCCATCGAGGAGTTGCTGCGCTACGAAGCCCCGTCGCCGGTGCAGGGCCGTTGGACATCGCAACCCGTAGTGCTGCACGGGACCGAAGTGCCGGCCGGCAGCAAGGTATTGCTGCTCACCGGATCAGCGGGCCGCGACGAGCGCAAGTACCCCGACGCGGAACGGTTCGACATCCACCGCCACGTCGACACCCACGTGTCGTTCGGGTTCGGCATCCACTTCTGCCTGGGGGCCGCACTCGCCCGGCTCGAAGGACGGGTCGCCATCGAAGAAGCGCTCCGCGGCCATCCGACATGGGAAGTCGATCGCGAGCGTGCCGTGCGACTGCACACGTCGACGGTGCGGGGCTGGTCGTCCGTTCCTGTGCGCTGACCCGCCGCTACCTCACGCCGGCAACGGCTCGGTCGAGGGTTGGTGGACCTCGTCCGGCGTCGGTCCGACGCGATCGGCGATGACCGCCAGCGCGCCGCGGTCGAGCCCGTAGAACTCGATGGCGTTGTCGCCGAGGATGCGACGGGCTTCGCCCTCGGGAACCGCGGCGAAGCGCTCGTTGATCCATCGCCGCGTGTGCGGGTACGTGCCTTCCGGGTGGGGCAGGTCGTTTCCCCACAGGAGGTTGCCCACGCCGATCTCGTGGCGCCGCTCGATCTCGTCGACGCCCGGCGTCGATGCTGCCAGCGCGACGTTTCGGTCGAGGTACTCGCTCGGCTTCATCGACAGCTCCTGCTTGAACACGTCGCCGAATTTGCGGGTGTTGTGCGCGCCGATCCACTTCTCGTCCATGCGTTTGATCAGGTCGGGCACCCACCAAGCCCCGTTCTCGGCGACCGAGTACCGCAGCGCCGAGTGGCGTTCGAACACGCCCGACAACACCAGCACCCACAACGGCCGCGCCGCCCACCACCACGCTTCGTTCGCGTAGATCGACACGAACCCCGGACCGAGGTCGTAGTCGGCGGGACCGGCGCCGGAATGGGTGTGCACGGGCAGTCCGTTCGCCGCGCACGCGGCCCACACAGGGTCGTACATCGGATGGTGATACGCCTGCTGGTCGAACCAGCGGGTCGGGATCATGATCCCCTTCAACCCGAGCCCGGCCGCGGCTTCGATCTCGGCGACCGACTCGTCGACGCCTGCGGTGATCGGCACGACCGCGATCCCGATGCGCCGCTGCGGCGACGCCTGCACGAAGTCGGCGAGCCAGCGATTGTGTGCACGCGCACCGGCGAAGATCTGGGCCGGATCGGTCACGCTCGCACCGGACGCGAGGCCGGAACCGAACGGTGAGCTCGACGTGCGACCGGTACCGAGCACGTCCGCATCCGGGAACAGCACCTCAGCGGCGACGCCTTCGGTGTCGAGCACCTTGTCGCGCACGTCGCTGTCGTAGGCCGCGAGCAGCTCATGATCGCCGGTCTCTTCGTCCCACTCCGCCACGAACGCGTGGTTCGTCATGCGACCGGCCGCGAGAGCCTCCTGGTGTGCGTCGAACGCCTCACGGAACGCAGGGTCGAGGTAGTCGCGATACACCTGCGCGGGCGGCCCGGCGTGCCCATCGGACGAGACGACGAGATAGTTCGACGGCATCGACGTCATTCCCCCACTCCATTTCTCGAACGCTGTTCGAAAACTGTCACAGGAACCCTCAGCCCTGTCAAGCGCTGCCGACGACGGATGACCGGCTCCCGCTGCGCTCGATGGCTTCGACGTCGGTTCCGAGGTAGGACGCGACGACAAGGGGGTCGTTGCGCACTTCGTCGGGCCGACCGCAGCTGATGACGGATCCCGCCTCGAGGCAGTAGATGCGGTCGCTGATCGACATCACGAGCGGCATGTCGTGCTCGATGACCAGCATCGAGGCGTCGAGCTCGCGCTGCACTTGCAGCAACAGTGGCGCGAATGCCTCCGCTTCGCGTTGCGCGATACCGGCGGTGGGCTCGTCGAGGCACAGCATCTTCGCGTCGGACGCGAGGAGGCAGGCGAAGTCGACGATGCGCCGCATTCCAGTCGACAGCTCGCTCACGAACCGATCCGCGTACGCACCGAGACCGAGGAAGTCGAGGATCTCGTGCGCGTGCGCCTGCTTCGCGCGCTCGGCCCGGCGCGCTGCTGGCAGCGCGAGTACGACGGGAACGAGGTGCGCCCTCGCTCGCGTCTCGACCGCGATCTGGACAGTCTCCGCCACCGTCAAATCGCCGTACAACGCGGCGTCCTGGAACGTTCGACCGAGCCCGAGTGCCGCGCGCCGGTGGGGCCGTAGTCCCTGCACTGGACGACCGAACAGCTCGACCGCGCCGCTGCTTCCGACGTAGCCGCCGATCGCGTTCATCAGCGTGGACTTGCCCGCACCGTTCGACCCGATCAGCCCGACGACCTCACCCCGACCGACCTCGATGCTTACGTCATCGAGCACCCTGCGGATCCCGAATCGCACGGAGACGTTCGTTGTCTGCAACACCGTGACCATCTCTGGCGCGACGTCAGGACGCGCCGGAAGCGCGGTCGGTAGCGGCACCGGCTTCGCCAGGTCCTTCGCCGCCGTTGGCGCCTCGCTTCGCCGCTTCGCGAGGGCGGCGAACACTGCGTCGCGTCCGCTGTACAGGATCTGCACGAGACCGCCGGGGAAGTACAGGAGCAGGACGAGGATGCCGACGCCGCTGGTCAGCAGCGCGACCTCCGCACTGTTGGGGAAGAACGCCGGCAGTCCCACGATGAGGAGCGCACCGAGCACCGCGCCGGTGATCGAGGCGAGCCCGCCTACGACGGCGACGGCGACGACCTGCAGCGATGCCGTCGCGTCGAACCGGTCGGTCGTGAACTGCTGGACGAGCCCGACCAGGAGGCCGCCGGCGAGTCCCGCGAGTGCTCCCGAGACTGCGAAAGCGCTCAGCTTCACGCGCGTCGGGGACAGGCCCATCGCCGACGCAGCAAGCTCGTTGTCGCGCACGGCGAGGAGAACGCGCCCGAGGCCACTCCTGCGGATCCGAGCCACTCCGATGATCGCGAGGGCGAGTGCGCCGAGGCAGACCCAGTAGTACGTGCGCTCGGACGCGAGCGAGAAGCTACCGATGACAGGGCGCTGCATCACCGTCGTCGACTGCCCGTCGGTCTGGAAGATCGGACGCTCGAGGATCCACGGTGTAGCCACTGCGAGTGCGAGCGTGGTGACCGCGAGGAACAGGCCACGCATGCGCAAGGCGGGCAGACCGACGACCACCGCCGCGCCCGCCGCGACACCCGCGCCGACCAGCATCGCGATCGGAAATTGGAGGCGTTCCTGGAACAACGCGTACGTGGTCACGCCGCCGATACCCACGAGTGCGAACTGGCCGAGTGACAGCTGACCCGCCCAACCGGTGAGAACGGTCAACGAGAGCGCGATCAGAGCCGTCAACAGGATCTGCGAGTACAGGAACTGGCGCGACTGCGACGTGACGATCAGGGGAACGGCCGCCGCGATGACCGAGCGCGAGGACGGCGCCGACGAAGGCGTGATGACGGATCACCCAGTTGCCTCGGAGCGACTCCGGGATCGGGCGGGTACGGGGCGCGAACGAGAACCGCTCCCGCCTACCGAGCGACCGGTTGCGAGCGGAAGAGACGAGCACCGCGACGAGAACGGTGACGAAGAGCAGCGCGTTGATGAGCCCTGGATCAGTGGGGTGGTTGTAGAAGACCACCGCCTCGACCACACCCAGCACGACACCGGCACCGAGCGCGATCGGCATCGACGCCATGCCGGCGATGACCGCGACCGTCAGTGTGCGCAGCAGCATGCCGGGCCCGAGCTGACCTGTGGAAGCAACGTTCGCGTTGGCCAGCGGCGCGCTGAGGATGGTGGCGACCGCCGCGAGTCCGCCCGCCAGCGACCAGACGACGAACGAGACACGTTTGGTGCTGATCCCCGACAGGCGCGCCGCGTCGGGGTTGTCGGCCGCGGCCCGCACGGCCGTGCCGTGCCTTGTGTGGTTCAGGAACCAGGTGAGACCCCCGACGAGCACGGGAAAGACGACGAGCGCGATCACGTGCTCGGAGCGGATGATCAGGTCTCCGATCTCCCACTGCTTGTCGAAGGCAGTTGGGAACTTCTCGTAGGTCGTGATGTCGGGCAGCACCGCCTGTATGAACAGGAAGAGCTGGGCGGCGCCGATGGTCGCCACCATCAGGATCACCTTCGGCGCCTTGCCGAGGCGCGGTACGAGGGCGAGCTCGAGCAATCCTCCCAGGAGCAGGCCGACCACGGTGATGAGCGCGAACGCGGGGTAGAAGTTCCAGTGGTAGTTGATAGTCAGGCGAACGAAGAGCGCCGCGGCGAGGGCGCCGAGTTCGCCGAGCGCGAAGTTGATGACGTGGTTCGACCGGTAGATGAGGATGATGCCGACCGCGAACACGCCGATGGCGAGACCTCGCATGGCGCCGCCGAGGATGACCTGGTGGGGCGCGTCGAACGCCGTGAGCGCGACGCGGTCGATCACGGGCTCGCTCCGAGGAACACTGCTCTCGCCAGGTCGTCCCGCTCGGCCAGTTCGGCGGCCGGACCGTCGAAGCGGATCTGACCCTTCTCCATGAAGATGGCCCGGTCCGCGACCGCGAGCGCGACGTTGAGCGACTGCTCGACGATGACCATCGTGAGTCCCTGCTGCTTGAGCTCGCGCACGATCTCGAGCAGCGACTGGACGGTCACCGGCGCAAGGCCGAGCGACAACTCGTCGATCAGCAGTACCTCGGGTTCGTGGACCAGCGCCATGGCGAGGGCGAGCATCTGCTGCTGTCCCCCGGACAGGTCGTTCGCTGGAGACTTCCGCCGCTCGACGAGGATCGGGAACCGCCCGAGTGCGGACTCGGCTGCGCCGGCGCGCGTCGCGGCCGTCGTACAGGTAGGCCGCCATACGAAGGTTCTCGTCGACGGACAACGCGCCGAACACCGCGTCGCCGCCCATGAGCTGCACGATCCCGATGCGGGCCCGCAGTTCGGGATCGGTGTACGTGATCGTGCGTCCGTGCAGGCGCACGACCCCGCGGCTCGGTACGCCGAGCCCGCTGATCACCCGCAGCAGCGTCGACTTGCCCGCACCGTTCGTGCCGAGCAGGGCAACCGTCTCACCATGGTGCACGTCGAGGTCGACGTCGAACAGCACTTGCACGCTGCCGTAACAGAAGTCGAGGTTGCGGACCTGGAGGGCGGCGACGACCGCGTCGGACTGCCTGACCCGATCAGCCTCGGCCTTCTCCTCGAGCAACTCCTCGACGCACAGCGAGATGTCACCGCGGCACGTAGCGGGCTCCGTACGCGATGAGCGCGCCGCCGATCAGTGTGGATGGAAGCACGACCAGTGTGAGCGCACCGCGGCGGCCGAACGCGTCCGACAGAATCCCCGTCAGCACCGCGCCGAAGAAGCCACCGAACACGGTGACGTAGACGCCGACCATCGCGGTGCCGCGCGACCGCAGGCGGTACGGAATGACCGCGTTGGCCACCGCCACGATCGAGACGAAGGCGGCCTGCGCCAAGCGCGCTGACCGAGCGCATAGAACGCACCGAGCAGCCAGACGTTCGGCATGAACAGTCCGACCACCATGAGCACGCCGAAGGCACCGATGAGCGAACCAGTGAACACGAGCGACGACGGCGGGCTGCGGCGGAACAATGCGTCGGAGCGAGGGGCGGCGATGGCCAGTGCTGCGATACCGGGCACCGCGACGAGCGAACCGAAGATGCCCCGCTGCCACGCCGACAGTCCGAGCGTGTCGCCGAGATAGAGGTTCAGGAACAGCGGGATGCTGAAGAGGGCGAAGCCCAGCGCCGCCATGCCGGTGAGGAAGAAGTAGAAGCTCCGGACCTTTCGCAGCCGTTCGAAGGCCACGCTGACCGAGATCGGCAGCTCGCGCTCGTCCGTGTCGAGCTCGGCACCGAGCACGGCGCGCATCTCGTTGCGGCCCCGTCTGGGTTCCTTCAACAGCACCGTGGCGATGGCTACGGGAACGCCGGTGAAGGCGATGATCCAGAACGCCCAACGCCAACTCTCCGGACCAGCGATCGCTCCTGCGATGCCGCCCGCGATCAACGGACCGGCAGTCCGGCCGACCACTTCGAGCCCGCTGTACGTGGCGAACACACGGGTCCGCGCCTCGATCGGGTAGCCATCGGCGAGCAACGGCGTGTTGACCGGCAGCGCGTAGCTCTGGCTGACGCCGACCCCGAGGCGGGCGAGGAACAGCCAGAAGGCGCTCTGCACGAGCCCGGTCGCGAACACGACCACCGACCACACCGCCATGGAGACGCCTGCGATCAACGTGCGCGGATGGCGATCCGCGAGCGTGCTGATGGGGATGGAACCCACGAGGAACAGCACGCCGAATGCACCGCCGATCGCGCCGAGCACCGCGTCGCTCACGCCGAGCGTCTTCTGGATGTCGGGCGCGAGCACGCTCATGGCGGCGAGGTCGAAGGAGTCGACGACCCGCCCCAGCCCCAGGATCAGGACGAGTGCAGCCCCCCCGGCGCGCAGTGCGTCGCGCAGTGACATCGCTTCCGACCCGACACCGGGGAGCAGGTCGTCGGGTAGCACGACCTGTTCCGCTCCCGTGTTGCTCACCCTGCCGGCGCGCCTCTTCGTCGAGAACCGTCGCGGCCAGGGTGGCGACGGTGGCGTCTGGGCGGGCGGGCGGGTCGACCGTCACGACTAATCGATGCGAACCGGGTCACCCGGGCGCCGAACGCACTTACCGGCTTCAGCGCTGTAGTCGCACAGGTACATGGCGTCGCCGCCGTCGTGCTTCGTCGAGGAGAGGGTGACCGCAGGCCCGACGCCGATCGGGAACGTGCCGAGACCCTCGATTGCGGCGATCCATGTGCCCTGGTCGAGCTTGGCCTTGTCGACCTTCGCACCAGCCTGCTGCAACACCCGGAACTCGTCACAGAGGTACGACGCGAACCCGAACGCGTCGGATCCCGGTTGGTACACCTCGCCGCTGCGATCGGTGACGATCTTGTTGCACTGCGTCGCTTGTGGCGTGATGTCGGTCGGCAACGCGAAACCGAAGCCCATGCCGACAGATCCTTCGAGGTCCTGTTTCACCGAGGTGAAGAAGTTCAAGACCGTGTCGGTGGTCTGGTTTCCCTCGAGCAACCACTTCGGGCGGTAGCCGATGTTCGCGGCAGCCTGCACCAAACCGGTGCCGAACGTGTTCGCGAGCGTCATGAACACGGTGTCGACGCCGGCATCCTTCAACTTCTGCGCGGCGGCGTCGTACTGGTCGCACGACGTCGTAGCGGCGCCGCACGGCAAGGTGACCACCTGCGCAGGCTTGTGGTTCAGCTTGTCGAGTTCGGGGATCAGGGCGTCGTTGACGCCGTTGAGGAACTCCTGTGGTTGATCGCCGTCGACCACCCCTACGGTCTTGCCTTCGAGGTACTGGAGTTGGTTCATCTGGTCCGCCCACCCCCGGAACTGGCGGTCGATGCTCATCCCGGCGGGGGTGAACAGGCGGCCCTGTGACTCGTGATAGAGCCCGTCGTCCATACCGGTCGCGTAGATCGTGAGGGTCTTGTTCGTCACCGACGTGCACCGGGCCATGTCGCGAGCGGCTGCCGGCGGCAGGAGCACGACTGCTGCCTTGAACTCCTGTGTGGCCTCGATGCACGCCGCCTGGATCGCGTCCGCACCACCGTTCAGCACGTCGAGCAGCTTGAAGTGCAGGTTGATCCTGCGGCCGTTGATCCCACCGTTGGCATTGATGTCGTCCACGAACGCCTGGACCTGCTTCTGCTGGTCACCCAGTTGCGGGACGAGGCCGGTCGCGGCCAGCGCGCTCGAAATCGACACCGATGAAGGCCACGTTGATCGCGTCGTCGGTGATGCCGGTCGTCGACGATGCCGTGTCGTTCCCGGCCGCGAGTCCGCTCGCCGCTGACCCACTGCCGCCTGACGCGCCCTGTTTCGTGGACGAGTCGGGCGTGCACGCGGCGAGCAACAGTGCGCCCACCACCACGAGCGTGGCCACCCAGCGTCCGTACCTCTTCATCGTCGACTTCCCCCCTGTGATCGGACGATTGGTGGCGTTGGTTACGAGTAGAACTGCTCGGACCAGCGCCGGTGCTCGAGGATCAGCTTCTCGGTCTTCGTGATGACGGGTGGGTCTCGATAGACCTTGTTCTCCCAGATCGGGATGTCCTGCGAGACGCCCGCGCAGAAGGAGTCCGCCGCCGAGAGCGCTGCATCCTCGCCGCCCGACTTCGGTGCCGTGAAGACCCAGCGGACGTGCACGTTGTTCTCGTCGATCGGCGTCGTCGACGACAAGAACGTGACGTAGCCCCTCACCCGCAAGACGCCGAGCCCGAGCCCGAACCCCTCACGCACGAACGCGCCGTCCATGCCGGTGGTCCGCTTGTACGTCCCGTCGGTGACGAACTCGTCCTCGGGGATCGCGTCGCTGCCATGCACGTAGCGGAAGTGGGAGAAGTCGACGTTGTTCTCGGCCATGTCCTGCGCGGAAACGCGGATCTCGAAGTCACGGACGATGATCGGCGTCCAATCGTCGTCGTGGAACTCGGGTACGTCGGGCACGTCGTAGAACGGCGCCCCGCTCGTGCGCGTGATGCCACGCCCAGATCATGTGGTTGCGCTCGAGGGTCGGGTAGCTGCGCGCGTGCGCCTTGGAAGGAATGGCCTTCATGTCGCCATACGGGATCTCGACGCAGTGGCCGTCGTCGCCGTCGAACTTCCAGCCGTGGAACGGGCAGCGGATGCACTCGTCCTCGACTCTCCCGCCGACCGCGAGATGCGCCCCGAGATGAGGGCAGTGCGCGTCGAGCACGCGCGGCTCGCCGCCTTGCGTGCGGTAGAGCACGAGGTCTTTGCCGAAGTAGTAGAGCGCGCGGACCTCACCGGGCGCGAGGTCGGTCGACTCGGCCACGATGAACCAACCGTTCGGGACGGGGAACGGGTAGCGCGGCTGGTTGAAGTGAGTGACGCGTTGCCGCCGACGCGAAATCGGTCAGCAGTCCCGGATCGCGAGGCATCGGGAGCCCGGCAGGCAGACCACCGTTGTCGGCGTTGACCTCTCGAGCCGCGAGTTGCCCCAACGCGATGTCGTCGGCGGTGTCAGTCATCGAAGCGGCCTATCGTCGAGATGCACTGGATTTCCAACGGTCGATAGACAATCCCACGCGACCAGTGGCCGCGCAAGGAGAACGCCCGGCTTCCCACCACTCGCCTCACTACGGTTGGGACGATGACCTCGACGGCCGCAGATGCAACCGCGCCTGCGACCACGGCGCCACGAAAGGCCGGTCGGCCGCCACGGATCAGCCGGGCGATGATCGCCGAGGCCGCCCACGAGCTCGGCCTCGAAGGCCTCACGCTCAAGGCCGTCGCCGACCACCTCGACGTGTCGGTCGCCGCGCTGTACCACCACGTGTCCGGCAAGGACGACCTGCTGCGCATCGCAGCCGACCAGTCGACCCGCGCCATCCCGCTGCCTGTGGATCGTGGACAGCACTGGGCCCAATGGCTGCTCGACTGGGCCAACTACAACCGCGCTGTCTTCACCGCGCAACCGGGCTTGCTCGGTCAGTACCTCGAGGGTGCGATCCAACCGGAGCTCGTGGTGCACAACCTCGAGGCGATCCTCGCCGTGCTCGTCCGCGAAGGGTTCACGGTCCCGGACGCGAGCGCGGCGTACGAACTCGTGACGTCGTGCGCGCTCGGTACGGTCGTGGGATCGAAGCGGGAACATGCCATGGCGCGCGGCGAGACAGATGTCGCGGCGCGCTACCGGCGCATCGTCGACGCGACGCCGAAGCGGCAACTCACCCACGTTCGACGGTTGCTGAGCACCCGGCAGCAGCGACCGACCTTCGACGAGCGCATCGAGACTGTGTTGCGCGGGATCGCCGTCGAGCGCGATCTGCCGTGGCAACCCCTCGTCCACCCCGACGTTGCTCAGTCGGGATGACGTTGCATCAACTCGATCTGGTAGCCGTCCGGATCCAGTAGGAACGAGATCGTCGTCGGCCATCGCTCGAGCCGCATCGGCGCCATCATCTCCCGGTAGCCCGCGTCCACCGCGGTTTTGTGCAGCCCCGCGCAGTCATCGGTGTGGACATAGAGCTTCCACATCGCGCCGCCCATGTCGATGGGTGACGGATCGTCGAGCTTCTTGGCGAGCTGGATCTTGCCGCCCTTCCCTGCGCCGCTCTCGAGGATCGCCTCTTTGTGGTTCGGGATGTCGGTCTGGCTCGTGCACGTGAGACCGAGCGTCTCGTAGAACTTGATCGTCTGCTGCAGGTCGCTCACATAGACGCAGTACTGACCGCACCACGCGTACGTCGTTTCGTCGCCGTCGCCCCACGGATGTCGCTGGACCAACTCGACGAGGTAGCCATCGGGGTCGCGCAGGAACGCGATCGTGACCGGCCAGCGGTCCATCCGCTCGGGTGCCGACTCCGACCTGTAGCCCGCGTCGATCGCGGCGCGGTGCTGCTTGTCGATGTCGTTCGTGTTGACGTAGAGCTTCCAGAACGCGTTGCCGTGTTCGATCGGGCCCGACTGCTCCTTCTGCTGCGCGAGCTGCAGCTTGCCGCCCTTGAGCCCTGCATCTTCCATGATCGCCTCGTCGGCGTTCGGGATCTCGGTCCGGCTCGTGTTCGTGAGGCCGAGCGTCTCGTAGAACCGCACCGTGGCATCGAGGTCGGTGACGTTGATGCAGTACTGACCGAGCCAGGCTTCCATCGATCCCCCCGTGGTGTCGGCAGCCCTTTGTCGAATGAGCATAGAATATCGGCGCATGAAGGAGCTCAACGGCAAGGTCGCGGTCATCACGGGCGGCGCGAGTGGGATCGGCAAGGCGTTGGCCGAAGCGTTCGCGGCCGAAGGCACGAAGCTCGTGCTCGCCGACGTCGAGGCTCCCGCGCTCGATGCCACCGTCGCCGAACTGACCGACGCGGGCCACACCGCGATCGGTGTCGTCACCGACGTGACCGATCTCGACTCGGTACGTCACCTCGCCGACGAGGCGTACGCAGCGTTCGGCGCGGTCAACATCCTGTGCAACAACGCGGGCGTCGGGCCGCCATCCGCCAAGGTCTGGGAGACGACACCGAACGATTGGCGATGGACGTTCGGCGTCAACGTGTTCGGCGTGGTGAACGGGATCATCGAGTTCGTGCCGCGGATGCTCGCCTCGGGTGAGGAGGGCATCGTGATCAACACCTCGTCCCCCGACGGGCCGATCGCACCGATGCCGATGGCATCCGTGTACGCCGCGACCAAGTCTGCGCTCACGACGATCACCGAGTGCCTCGCCGCGCAACTCGACGCCGACGGCGCGAACGTGAAGGCCGCAGTGTTCTATCCGTCCGGACGCGGCCTGCTCGACACCGGACTGTGGACGTCCGACCGCAACCGTCCCAAGGCCCTCGAGCGCGAGCGCCCGCGCACGACACCCGCGATGACAGTCGCCGACCTTCGTGAGAAGGGCATGCCAGTGCAGCCGCTCAACGAAGCTCGCCCGGATGGTGGTGGACGGCATTCGTGCGGATCGCTTCATGCTGATCCTCGATCCCGATGGCCGCACCGAGACAACGTTGCGGACGCGACTGGAAAAGCTCGTGCGGGGCGAGAACCCGACCGAGGTCCACCAACTGGGCTGATGGGCAGTCTGCGCGGGAAGGCGGCTCGTCTCTTGGGGTCGGGTGAGCATCTGACGTTGGATGAACGGGGACCGGTGGCCTCAGTCGAATCTGGAACGTCGGGCGAGGCAACGGTGGGCTTTCTCGGTGCCGCCGAGCCGGGAGCGTGCGCGACCCCTACCCCGAGTTCGCACGCTTGCGCCCGATACTCCCCGGTCCTGCGGAAGGATTCGATCTACGAAGGTGTACCGGCGTCGTACATCGTGTATCGCCACGACGACGTGACCCGGTGCTCGCGCGACGGAGCGACGTTCTCGTCGGCGGTCATCGGTGACGGAATGCGCGAAGTGTGGGGACGCAAGATCATCGTGGGCATGGACGCGCCCGAGCATCAGCGTCACCGCGCGCTCGTCTCGGTGGCCTTCCGGCAGCGGACGCTCGCCCGGTGGGAGGAGTCGCTTGTTCGGCGAGTCGTCGACGACTTGATCGACGGGTTCGTTGACCGCGGCCACGTGGACCTCGTCACTGATTACACATTCGGGTTTCCGGCGAGAGTGATCTCCGGCGTGCTCGGCCTGCCAGAACAGGACTACGAGCAGTTTCAGCGGTGGGCGGTAGGGATCATCTCCGTGTTTCTCGATTGGGACCACGCGGTGCAATGCTCGAACGAGTTCCGTGAATACCTCGAACACATCGTCGAGGAACGGCGCGTCACGCCACGCAACGATCTGATCACGGACCTGGTGACCGCCGAACTGGACGGCAAGAAGACCTGGACGACGAAGAGATCTACTCGTTCTTGCGCATGTTGCTGCCCGCCGGGATCGAGACGACCTACCGGTCCAGCGGCAACCTGCTCTACCTGCTACTCACACACCCCGGTCAGCTCGACGCGGTCCGAGCCGATCGGTCCCTCATTCCTCAAGCCATCGAGGAAGGCTTGCGCTACGAGTCACCGATTCTGCTCACCCCGCGCGTCACGACCAAGGCGACCGAACTGTCCGGCGTCGCGATCCCGGAGGGAGCCGTCGTGACCGCGATGGTTGCGTCCGCGAACCGGGACCCAGACGCCTACGAAAACCCGGAGGCGTTCAACATCTTCCGAGACGAGCGACAGCACATGTCGTTCGGAACAGGACCGCACCTGTGTCTCGGGATGCATCTTGCCCGCCTGGAAACGCTCGTCGCACTCAACGCGCTCTTCGATCGCCTCCCCGACCTTCGACTCGATCAGAACGAGGCGCAAGCTTTGGACGCCCACATCCAGGGAGACAGTCTGTTCCGCAATCCGACGTGCCTACCAGTGATGTGGGATTGAGCGAGCCGCTCTTGCAGACACAAGGAGATCAGAAGATGACGAAGTACTCGATCGACACACTGCGCGAGGCGTACGAGCACTTCTCGCGCGTCTCCGACGAGTGCGCGGCGTCCGCCGACTACAACGCATTCGCGGACCTGTTCACCAAGGACTGCACGTACATCGAGCACGTTTTCGGAGAGATGCACGGCCAAGCAGCGGTCCGCGAATGGATCGTGCCGCTCATGAAGCAGTACCCGAACGATCAGATGACGTACACCCACGACTGGGCGCTCTTCGACGATGAGAACGGCCGGGTGATCTTCTGCGCGCGCACCCACATGCCCGACTTGGGTGATGGCCGTGACTACTCGACGACGAACTGGTCGATGATCGACTACGCCGGAAACGGGCAGTGGTCGCGCGAAGAAGACGTCTACAACCCGGCCCACTTCGGCACACTGCTCACCGATTGGCTAACAGCGAAGGATGCGGCCACAAGCTAACCGGCTGCTCCGAGCATGTGCGTCTCGTCGTCCATGCCCGATGCCCGCTCTGGAGCGCCTCTGCATCGGGGCGGAGCCGCCAAACTTGTGCGGGTAGCGTAGGGCCATGAACTCGAGTCACGCGCTGCGGCCCCTAGAGCGGCGAGTGGTTCAGCTTGTCGAAAATGGTGTCAGCTCGATCGAGATCGCCCGCCGGTTCCGTCGGAGCCCGGAGATGATCAACCGGATCATCGGGATGGCTTCACTGCCCGGTCGTGCGTCCGAGCCGGTTGCGGGTGGTGAGGGGCTACGACCTCTGGAGCGACGTGTGCTCCGCTGGCGGAACGAAGGCGCCGACTACGACGAGATCGGCGCACGATTCAGACGGAGCGCGGCACACGTAGAGCGCGTCGAACAGTTGGCTCATTACAAGTCGGCCCGCCCCTGAGAGACTGTCAGCCGCGGCCGACTGTCCTCAACCGTACGCGAAGGAGGTTGAGAACGTGGCAGATACCTTGTCGACCCACGTGGCCAAGGAAGGCGACAAGATCGTCATTCATGTCCGCGGCCAAATCGACATGGCGACCTGTGAGCGGTTGCGAGATGCCATCGAGCCTCACCTCGGCCCGGCGCAGACGATTGTGCTCGACCTATCGGAAGTCGCATTCATGGACTCGTCGTCGCTCCATGTTCTGGTGCAAGCGCGTGGACGATTGACAGCCGATGGCGGTTCCCTCATCCTGCGCAACCCGTCCCATGCAGCGAGGCGACTGCTCGATGTCGCGTGTGCGGAAGGCCTGATCGAAGCTGACGCGATAGAACACCGCGACGCGGCGGAGTGAGCCGGACGCAGCAACGGCCGCGCCGTAGCGGCAATACCGCCACCGCGGTTGAAGATCCGGCGGGCGCTTCGGCGGGTTGACCTTGCTGTCCGAAGCCGGTCACGGGTGCCGAGAATCGTGCACGGGACGACCGAGTAGGCTGCGCTTACTGAGGGTCGCCCCTGCGTAGATTGTCTTCGCGGTGCTCTTGACGCCTCCTCATGTTGAGAGGAAGGCGAGCCGTGTACACGGATTCGATGAGCGACGCCCGACAGCCGGCGCCAACGCGACAATGCCGCCGCTGTCGCCGGTGGTTACCCCTCGACCCGGGCGGCTACTCGACCGCGATAGTGCAGTGGCGGGTGTGCGATGTGTGCCACGCCGCCCTGTTCGCCCAGGCCGCGCTGTCTTTCGACGCTCGTGGCGTTGATCCGGTCGGAAATGGCGAACATGGAGATCGGTGATCGCGTCGAGGTGCACACCCGATTCAACAACACCTGGGTCGCCGGGTTCGAGGTTGCCGCGGTCGTCGGCTCGGAGTTATCGACTCTGTCGGACATCAGACGGCACGGTGCTGCCGAACGTCACGAGTGAGTCCGATCTTCGGCCCGAACCGCCCGACAAGTCGGCCCACGCGCTTGGCGTCTAGCTGGGGGCTTCGCCCCCGTGGCGCCTTCGGCGCCTGCCCCATTGCCGCCCCAGCTCGCTGGCGCTCGCTCGGTCGGCCTCTGCTGGGTCCCGAAACGTGCCGAAACACTCACGCCTCCCCGGGACCGAGCAGAGCTAGCGGCCGACTCCCAGACGTCCGGCGAGGGCGTGCTCACACCAGTGGGGCCTGAGCCGCGCGTGTTTCGTGTTGTGCTCTTGCGCGCCACCTGGTGCTGACCTCGCGGCTGGGTGGCTCGCTGTTCGCACGCAGCCGTGGTCCTTCAACCCGAACGCAGACGGACCAGCTTCGGCCGTCGGAACGGGGTTCAGGACGAGACGTAGCTGGCGTGAACTTCGAAACGAGTCGTCTGCGGTTGCGGGATACCACCAACCGTCTCGAACGCGGGCCTCAGCCGGTCAGCGAAAAAGTTGTCCCAGTCGCTCTCGGCTTCCCACCACTCGATGACACAAAACCCATCGTCCGTCGAACCTGCCGAGTGAGCGAGAATTCCTTTCGGTTTACCCTCGTCGCCCGTCCAGCCGAGCTCTTTCCTGACAGCGTCGTACTTGTCGATGCTGGCACCTGAAAACTGCAGGACCTGGCCAATAGCCATTCCGTGTGCCTCTGCCTTCTGCTGAGAACGCACGCCGATTCGACATGCTGGTTCTCATTCTACCGTTCGGTAGGTGGATCGCAGCGGGCGAACACGCCGCTTTACGAGTTTCGGTGCAGCGATTCGGTCGGCCTGAATCTCGACCTCGCCCGCCGATCCTGCGCCGCCGTATTCGGCGGCGCAGGACAGGGCAGTCTCAGGCGATCCGTCGCGCCAACGTGCGCCGCGCGAGACCTTCGACGAACAAGTGCCCAGCGTCGTCGAGCTTCTCGCCGTAGTCCTTGTCCTTGGCGATCGCCTCAGCGGCAGCATCGACGGCTGTCGCAGAGTCGTACATCGCCAGCCATCGCATTTCGCCGAACGCGCCGTACTCGGACGTGCAGAACAGCACCGACGAGTGGGTGAGCTCGGAGTGCAGGTCAGCGATCTCGACTCCGAATGCGCCGGCCTTGGCCAACTTGCCCTCGGCCGGGATCGCAATGGTCCCCTCCGCGTAGCCGCCGACGCTGGGACGGACGTAGTCACCGCCAGCAGTGTGGATCGTCCTGAGCAGAACGTCCTCGCCTGGTGTCGACGTCCAATCGCGCGCCTTGGCTACCAGGCTCAAGTAACTGGCGTCGCCCGCGAGCGAGTCGGTGGCTGCCTCCAGCGCAGTCAGATTGTCCACCCGCGTGCTCCACCCGAGCGTGCCCACAGGTCCACCGAACACGCCTTGCCAGAGCGACACGTTCAAATGGGTGCTCTTGTTGACCGCTTCGGTGATCTCCAGCGCCCACGGTGCGACCTCTTCCGGAGGCCCCTCGAAGGTGGCCTGTCGTTGGAAGATGATCATTTGTTTGCTTGCCTCTCTGAAGCGGGAAAATCCCGCCGCAACGTCACTATGCACACACTTCTGACAACAGCGCGGCGAAAAGGCGGTCGTGCTGCCCGCCTGGCGGCCCGATTGGCACTCTCCGCCGACTTTGACGGCACAGGCTTCGGTGATCGATGCATCGAAGGCAGTCCTGTTCACGTCCGGACGCAGCTCCACGACTGCCGCGCTCGACGTATCGACTGAACGATCAGCCGGGAAGCCCAGAGTCGGGAGGAAAGCCCGCGGTCGAACGACCGGCCTCACACCAGCGGCGCAACGACTCGAACGGATAGATGCCGGTCGAGTGGCCGTCGCTCCACGTCACTCCCAACCCGTAGCCGCCGACGAGATGAGCATCAGCGATCGCAAGTCCCGTCGGTTGGCTACGAGTGAGCGATGCCTCCTCGCCACCGTCGCGGGCCGTGCGACATGCCGCGCACGGGCACGCCCGGCGCAACTCTTCGAGGTCGAACCGGCACACCTTGCCGTCATCGAAGGTCACCTCGACGTGGGAGTCACGGTCGACGGTGATGGCGGCGATATCGACCGCGGGCTGTTGGCGCACACGCAGAGTCTGGTCGTGGCGTGCTCGAGTTCCTCGCCAACCTTGGCCAGAACAACTGCAATCGGGACACGAAGGCCCCGCCACCGAAGTAGCGGGACCAGCTGCGGCGCATCCATCCCGGCTCACGCTCGCCAGAGCGACACCAGGGCCCCGGATGCCCTAAGTCGAGCGGTGGAAGCCGACCGACCTACTCCGCAGTATGCGCCGGTCGTCAACGCCCAACCCTCGAGCCGGCGGTGTTGCCCGATCGTGGTACACGTATTCTGGAAACCATTTGCTAGTTTTTCTCTGCAGATGTAGAGTCAGGAAGCGCCGCGACAGGAACCGCTGTTGGGCGGTCGGGTCTCGGTCGCAGGAAAGGGGCCCACGATGGTCATCGTGGGAAACGCCGAGTTCGGGACAGCGTCGAGGGGCCTCATGCCAGCAGCGGACGGACGGCGATGAGACGCCATCGCACGCCGCGCTACGGCGATGGCACCGCATGGCTGTTGGCCGACCGAGCGCGCGGCGACTTCAGCTGTGCCTGGTATGTCGGTCCGAGCGGCGATCGCCTCGCCGAGCAAGCCCGGGCCGGCACCGCAGTCGATGCCGTGGCATGGGGGCGCGTCCGCACGACTCGCGTGCGGATCCGGACCGTTGACGCGTGCTCGTACTGGGCCGGTACAGCACCAAGACCGGACGGGTTCACCGACAATTGGTCCGACGAGTCGGCGACCGAGACACTCAGTCAGGGCCCGGTCGTCACTCTCGAGGACAGCAGTCGACCCGTCAGCGACGTGTTGAAGGTCGACTGGCGGACTCTGTGACCGCGTGGGAGTACCTCATCGTCGCTTTGCCTCCGTTCAAGACAGCGGCCGCCGCGCGAGGTCAGTCCGACTCCGTCACGGCGCTCAATCGCGAAGGCGGCGAAGGGTGGGAAGGGGTCGGCATGACGCTGTTGGAGGATGGGCACGTTGCCGTCCTCATGAAGAGGCGACCAGCGACGGAGCCTTCTTCCCGACCCGAGTGATCAATCCTTCACGCGGTGGACGACGGTCCTCAGGACGGGTGTTCTCGAGATCGCGGGCCGAGCGCGGCCGCCGCGAGCGTGCCGCCGATGACGTCGGTGGCGACGTCGACCAGTCGTCGGTTGTGATCGCGCGCGTGTTGGCGGAGCAAGGCGAACGCTTGGGCCATGTCGAGTCCTTCGCGTTCGGCGACCATGCCTTTGGCCTGCTCGATGACCACTCGGCTGTTGAGTGCGTGGTTGAGCTGCTCATTGAGGACCTGGGCCTCGAGGGTGGCGCGGTGCTGCAGGATCGCGATCGTGGCGACGTCAGCGAAGGCTTGAGCAGCGTCGAGATCGGCTTGTCGCATCTCGCCGGGCTCGATGTGGAAGAGGTTCAGCGCTCCGATGACCGTGCCGCGGCAGGCGCATGGGCAACGCGTGAACCGAATGGAAACCCGCGGCGAGCACCTCGGCTGCGAAGCGAGGCCAGCGCCCGTTGGCAGCCTCTAGATCCTGGTTCACGACCGGCTGGCCGGTGCGATAGCAGTCGAGACAGGGACCCTCCTCGGACTGGAGCTCGAACAGCTCGAGGACGCGCATGGTCTCGCTGGAAGAGGCCATCACCCGCAAGCCACCGTCGGGTGCGGCCAGCATCAGACCGGCAGCTCCGACGTCGAGCACGTCGACGCACCGATCGGCGAGCCGAGTCAGTAGGTCCACCACGTCGAAATCGGCAACGAGGGTGTCGGCCAGCTCTACGAGCGTCTTGGCAAGCAGCGTCTCCCTGGTCATCGGCTCCCTCCTCACCTCGGGCCTCGGCCCTGTCGACCATTCAGCGCTGGCGAGCGTGATCCGATTCGCGATCGTAGGCCCGGAGCAGCCAGGGCTTCACGGCGCTGCGTCCTTCTCACCGCTGCGGACGTCGAATCGCAGCGTTCTCGCTACGACGTCTCGGGAAACCTCGGCAAGCGGGCGGTCGTTGCCGAAGGCGTACGCCCGTAACCGCATCAACGCGTGGCCGACGGTCACGTCGAGCTGGGCGGCGACCATCCCCGCAGCCTGGTGCACGACGAGATGGAAGTCGGCCCCCGCTTCCAACTCCGACGCCACCTTCCCGGGCGGCGCGTCCACTTGCAGCAGCAGGACGGCCTGGGCGGCGACATCGGCCATCACCAACGCGTCGGCGTGCTGCTCGTCGTCCAAGGGTCCCGATCGATCGCGGTAGAGATTGAGCGCCCCCAGCCGAACGGCACCGACCTGGAGCGGGAAGCCGAACACGGCCCGCACGCCGGCGCGAAGAGCCGGCGCCGTGAAGGCGAGCCAACGGGGCGTCGCCGGTTGCGCCAGACAAGGCTCGAGAATCGGACGGTCGAACCGGTAGGCATCGACGCACGGCCCCTCCCCCAACTCATACTGCAACTGCTCGATGACCGCGCTGACGGCGTCGGTCGTGCACACCGAGCCCTGTGGCACGTCACCGGACATCAACATGATCCCGGCGCCGGTCGTAGCCGTGACCTCGGCGCACACCCGACACAGCTGCTTCGTCTCCAGCCCCGTAGCCCGGTCGCCGACGAGCCGGGCAAGGATCCGCTGTCGCCGGTCGCCTGCCACCGGTCACGGCTCAGAATGATTGGTCGGCTTCCCGCTGCCGTTCTGGCCCACCACGACCCCATCGACCGGCGTGTTGTTCGCAGTAGAGCCCGTGTCGCCAGCGCGAATGGGTTTGCACGTCCGGCACAGCGGGACCGGCAACGGCAGAGAACGAGCGTCGTCGCCGGGCCTGGCCGACCCGGCGTTGGCGAAATAGCGGTCACGTGGTCTCTCGACCGCAGGCGACACAGGCGCGCAGGTCCGCGGCGCTCAACGTTGGGGGCTCTCTGCTCGCTCGACCGTGTCCGCCAGTCCGTATCGCTCGAGCACGGGCGCGAGCCCCGCCGACGGCGACCGAGCGTGAAACGCCGGTCGCGATCGCTCAGGAACTCTGCAGCGTTCCCGAGGACTTGAGCGGCGGCTCCATCTACGACTGCGGTGTCGCTCAGGTCGACGACGACCGAGGTGTCGTGCAGCACGAGGACCCGGGCGAGCATGTCCGCCAGGACCGGAGCGGTGTCGACGTCGGCCTGGCCACGCAGCGCGATGGTGTCGATGCCGTCCCCCGCGTCGAGGAACACGGCGAGACCGGGAACTGCGGGCGTGGACGCGCGTGTGCGGTCACAGTCATGAACGATCTCCCTGGTCGCTGTACGCAAAGCGCAAAGGCGCTACCAGGGTCCGGAGCAACGCTCCCGGAGGGTGCCGTCGCTAGCGGCAGAGTCCAACACGGAACGGGTACTACCCCCGTGTCAACGCGGAGCGTACCACCGAGGCACGATCCGCCATCACCGCACTCGAGCCGGCCGGACCGCTCGCGACATGCTGGTCGTGCGATCAGACGCGGGCCGTCATGACGCTCTTTCTCGGACGGGTGCGTGCGAGTCGGTGACTCGGCACGCACTCGCAGGTGGGGCTCAGTGGGCGGCGGTCTTGTTACGGCGCCAGAAGAACCCGAACACGAGAACAGCGACTACTGCGATTCCGACGATGAGCATCGGATGCTCCGTTTCTGCGCCGGGCAGAACTCCCGGCGGGAATCTGCTCCAGCTGCCTCGCGAAGCATACGCTGGCGAACGAATACTAGCAATCGGTTTCCATAAATGTTCTACTACTGTCATGCCTCGAGACTGGGGGTTTCTCACGAATCATGGGCGAGTCCTGCTCTGCATCGCCCACGACCCGGACGCGTCGGCTGCGTGACATCGCGGCCGAGCTCGCGATCACCGAACGCACGGCGTACGGCATCGTCACCGACCTGACCGACGCCGGCTATGTGGTGAAAGAGAAGGAAGGTCGGCGGAACCGGTACGAGGTTCAAGGGCATCTGCCGCTGCGGGAAGCAATCACGCGTGAGCGGACCGTGGGGGAAGTGCTGAGCCTGCTGGTCAAGCCGATGCCCCGCCGGAGAAAGCGGGCTACCGCCCGGCGTTGAAGCCGCGTCTGTCCCAGGTCGCGACGGTCTGTTCATAGACGGTCACGTACTCGTCGACCATGCGGTCCCGACCAAACCGGCGGACCGCTGTGTCCCGGATGGTGGCGCGATCGAGCCGGCCCACCAGAGACACGGCCGCGGCCGCCGCGTCGACGTCGTCGACGATCATGCCCGTGACACCGTCGTCGATGAGCTCCGGCATCGATCCTCGACGGAACGCGATCACCGGCGTCCCGCATGCCATCGCTTCGACGACGCTGAAGCCAAAGGGTTCGTCGAAGTCGACCAGATGGAGCAGTGCGTGTGCCTGCCCGAGGAGCTGTGGCCGTCGGTCAGCGGTGACCGGGCCCAGATAGCGGACCTGGTCATCATCGACTCGGGGTGCGACTGCTTCATCGAAGTACTGCTGGTCTTGCACGATGCCCGCGATCAGCAGCGGCAACCCGACGCGGCAAGCGACGTCGATGGCGTGAGCCGTTCCCTTGTCAGGATGAATTCGTCCGAAGAACAGCAGATAACCGCCGGATCGCAGGTCGAGTCCGAACGCGTCGGTGTCGATGCCGTGATGGATGGTCGCGGCGTAGTCGAGCCGGGCGTGTCGATCGGCGTTGCTGATGGCGACGTACGCGCACCGTGCGTTGTACTTCTCGTAGACGGGCAGGATCTTGGCCGAGGAGAATCCGTGGATCGTCGTCACCACGGGGGTGTTCACGAGTCCGCTGTAGGTCAGGGGCAGGAAGTCGAAGCTGTTGTGAATGACGTCGAACTCGTCGGCCCGCTCGAACACGGCGGAGATGTGCAGGCACTCGGCAACCTTCGGATCGATGCTGGGGTCGTCGGACCATCCCTGCGAGATGACGCTGCGGAGGTTGGCGGCCGTTTGCGAATCCCCCGTGGCGAACAGCGTGACGTCGTGGCCGCGGCCCACGAGCCCTTCGGTGAGCAGTGAGGCGAACAGCTCCCACGGGCCGTAGTGCTGTGGCGGGGTGCGCCACGAGATGGGTGCGAGGACTGCAACCCGTAGGCCCATCACGATGCTCCCTCGATTTGTTGGTTCGTGAGGGTAGCGATCCGTTCATCGACGTTGTCCGGTAGCTTGGACAGACACCCCCCTTGGGAGAGCCGCTTCGCTTGGGCTGGACGGCCGTCAGGCCCTCGCTGTCGCCCCGTGCAGGTTCGCCGTCTCGACTGAGCCGAGTCGAGGAGCCCGCGCGTGTCCCCTACCCCCATTGCTCGTCCCGTTGCCGCGGCGCGCTGCGAGGGCCTGTCCTACCGGATCCTGAGCACGTTCCCACCAACGGCGTGCGGCCTGGCGACGTTCACTGCCGCGTTGAGCGAGGCGCTCGTGTCGAGTGGCGGTCGGGTAGGCGTCGTGCGAGTGACCGACGGCGCGAGTTCGTCGAGCCCGATGGTGGTGGCTGACCTCGAGAACAACGTCGTCGCATCCGTGGCCGGCGCGATCGACGATCTCAGTGCTGGCGACGTCGCGATCATCCAGCACGAGTACGGGCTGTACGGCGGCGTCGACGGTGACGAAGTGCTCGAGATCATGCGCGGGCTGACGGTGCCGTCGATCGTCGTGCTGCACACCGTGCTGGTCGAACCGACGCCCCACCAACGTGCGGTGCTCGAGGCAGTCGTCGACGCCGCGGCTGTCGTCATCGTGATGACGGAGTCCGCGCGTCAACGGCTCTGCGACGGCTTCGACGTAGACGACTGCAAGGTCGCGACCATCGCGCACGGCGCCGCCATCCCCACGCACGACGGCGAACGGACCGTTCGGGACAGGCCCATGGTGTTGACGTGGGGCCTGCTGGGCGAAGGCAAGGGCATCGAATGGGCCATCGACGCGATGGCGCAACTCAAGGATGTCCGCCCCCGCCCTCGCTACATGATCGCTGGGAGAACGCATCCCAAAGTGGCTGCGCTCGAAGGCGAGCGTTACCGCGACATGCTCATCCAACGGTCGTGGGCGACAGGCGTCGCCGCGTCCGTGTCCTTCGATGACAGCTACCGAGATGTGTCGTCGTTGACGCGTCTGATCCAACAAGCCGCCGTCGTGGTGCTGCCATACGACTCACGCGACCAGGTGACCTCCGGCGTTCTCGTCGACGCGATCGCCGCCGGTCGCCCCGTCGTCGCCACCGCCTTCCCGCACGCCGTCGAGCTGCTCTCGAGTGGCGCGGGCATCGTCGTTCCGCACGAGAACCCGGCCGCGCTCGCGCTCGCGCTGCGGCGCGTATTGACTGAACCCGACCTCGCGGCAGGACATGACAAACGAGGCCGGTCGCCTCGCGCCCCAACTCGGATGGCAGGCCGTCGCCCGCTCCTACGCGCACCTCGCCGACGAAGTCGTGACATCAGTCGCGGTCTGATGACGATCCCGCCGATGCCGAGCTTCGCCCACATCTCGGCGATGAGCGACGAACGTGGCACATTCGAACACGCTGACCACACGGAGCCGCGGCCGAGTCACGGCTACTGCACCGATGACATGGCTCGACTTCTCGTCGTTGCGATGCGCGAGCCCGACGCAGACGGCACGGTCCGGTCGCTCGCGCGAACCGCCTTTCGCTTCCTTGCCGACGCGCAAAGCGCTGATGGCAAGGTCCGCAACCGCATGACCGACCGTGGCCGCTGGGTAGGCCGCCACGGGATCGAGGACTGCTGGGGTCGGGCCGTGTGGGGATTCGGCACGGCCGCGGCTCGCAGCGACGAGGAATGGCTGTGGAGTGCCTCGGTCACCGCGTTCGAGCGCAGCGCCGAGCAACGCTCGCCGTGGCCGCGAGCGATGGCGTTTGCCGCGCTCGGCGCAGCGGAACTCGTCGCGGTCGAGCCCTCGCACCGCCTCGCTCGCCGTCTGCTTGCCGACGCCGCGGCCGTCATCGGCCACGCCTTGCCCGACCTTGACTGGCCATGGCCGGAGCCTCGGCTCACCTACGCGAACGCCGTGCTCCCCGACGCCTTGATGGCAATCGGTTCCGCCTTGGACCGGACCGAGATGCGTCGACGACGGCTTGCGATTGCTCGAGTGGCTTCTTTCTCGCCAGACGAACGGCGGTCACCTCTCGGTTGTTCCGGTCGGCGGTGCCGGCCCGGACGACGTCACGCCGCGCTTCGATCAACAACCGATCGAGGCCGCTGCGCTCGCGGACGCATGCGTTCGGGCCCTCGGGATCACGCATGCGCCCGTGTGGGGCGAGCACCTCGAGCGCGTCGTCGGCTGGTTCCTCGGTGACAATGACGCACGCAGCGTGATGTTCGATCCCGCGACTGGCGGCTGCTATGACGGTCTTGGCGCGGCCGGCCCCAATCTCAACGAGGGCACGGAATCGACCCTCGCACTGATATCCACGCTGCAGCACGCCCGACAACTGGCCGTCGTGTCGCGGTGATCGGGCCGTCCGTCACGGTCTGGGCGCGACGGAGTGATCCACCCCGACCCGTCTCGGGCGGTGACACAGTTGTTCGTACCCGGACGTGAACTTGCGGGCGGACACGAAAGCCGCGCCTCGACCGTGGTGCAACGAATCGTCGGTCTCGATGACGAGACGGTGTTCCGAACGCTCGACGACATCATGAAGCGATTCGAGCACCGCCACCGCAACCTTCGAGATACCTTTCGTCAGCACGCCGCTCGCATCGGCAACCGTCTTGATGCGGCAGAAGAGCTATCCGACGATCGCTGGTTGTTGTTGGGCGCCACCTTCACCCACGAGTACTCCGTCGAGTCCGTGGCGGCTTGCAACCCGTCGATGGTGCTGCACCCCGATCAGTCCTCGGCGGCAACGGGAACGGTGCGATTCATCATCAGTCTGCGTTGCATCGGTGAGGGCCACCGTTCGTCGATCGGCTTCCGTACCGGGACCGTCGGCACGAACGGTCGCGTCTCGATCGACGCCGCCGCGCCGTGTCCGGTCGTCGGCGCTGTGCATCCCGCCGTGTTCGAGCGCGCTGCCTTCCACGGACACCTGCGCGCCGCAGACATGGACGGCGAGAGCGCGGCGTTCGTGCTCGACCACCTGCCCGAAACCTTCACTGAGCGAGACCTCGAGGATCGGCTCGCCGCGCTCGGGTCCCGAGCACGACACGCGACGCGACGTCACCGCCACCGTCGACCGGCTGCGCTCCATCGCAGAACGCAGCTACCGGGTCGAGTTCGCACAGGAAGTCGAACTGTCACGCCGTGTTCTGTGGCCGGCCATCGCAGCAGAGTCCCACGGTATGGAGGACGCGCGATTCGTGCGATTCGTCGACTCCGACGCCGACATCACCTACTACGCCACGTACACCGCCTATGACGGCAACGCCATACGCCAACAGCTCGTGCGCACCCAGGACTTCATGACCTTCGACGTCGCCTCCCTCGCCGGTCGAGTCGCGACCAACAAGGGCCTCGCCCTGTTCCCGCGCCGGATCAACGGGCGGTTCGCTGCACTGTCGCGCTTTGATCGGGAGACGAATGCCATCGCGTTCTCCGACGATCCGCACATCTGGGAGCACGCGGCAACGCTCCAGATCCCGCAGCAGCCGTGGGAGGTCATCCAGCTCGGCAACTGCGGATCACCGATCGAGACGCCCGACGGGTGGTTGGTCCTGACCCACGGTGTCGGTCCCATGCGCACCTACTGCATCGGCGCGCTCCTCCTCGACCTCGACGACCCCACCAGGATCATCGGTCAACTGTCCGATCCGCTGCTCACGCCCGAGCCCGACGAACAAGACGGCTACGTCCCCAATGTCGTCTACTCCTGCGGTGGACTCCTGCACGGCGACACACTGGTCATTCCCTACGGCATCGCCGACACATCGACGGGCGTCGCCACCATGAGCTGGAGCGAGCTACGCGACGCATTGGTTGTTCCTAGGCGACGGGCACTCGCTCGACGACGCCAGCGGGATTGCGTGCGCGCCCAGCACGATCGCGGCCGGCCGGGCTGTGTGGTCAGGGTGGCCCGTTACGGTCGTCGGCCCCAAGCCGAGATCAACGGCGCCGTCGACAGGTCGAGTCGCCCGGCCTCGACTGCTTGCAAGTGCGCATCGATCTCCTCGGCGGTCACGTGACCGCCCACGATGAGCCCCTCCCGCACCTGGTTCACGTTGGCCCTCTCCAGCTCCGATCCCGCCGTCAACGCCAGCGGCATGAACGCGTCCGCCGCTACCTCCACCAAGCCCGCCTCGCGCAGCAGCCGCGGCAGTCGGCGACCGAGCTCCAGATCGGCACCCCGTTGAGCGAGGAGCGCGCGCGAACACCCGCTCGAACCTTGTTCGCTCGCCGCTGCTCGAGTCCCACGACGTCGACGCAGGCCAACGGCTGCATGGCTGGGTCGAAGTCCTCGATGAGGAGCCATCCTCCAGGACGGAGTGCACCTGCCATGCGCTCCAGGGCCAATTCTCGCTGGGGAACATGGATGAGAACGAGTCGGGCGTGCACAAGATCAAAGCCGCCCTGCGGCGCGTCGTCCACGGCGACATCGTGGTGAAGAACCTCGACATTCCCGCCGGCAAGCCGCTGGGTCCAGGTCACGTCGATGTCCGTCGCGAGCACGTGACCCGATGGCCCAACTCTTGACGACAGCCACTCGGGAATCGAGGGCCCACCGACGCCAACCTCCCAGCAGTGCCATCCGGGAGCGATGCCAAGCGCATCGAGATGCCGGAAGGTCACGGGATTGAACAGCTCGGCGAGGCTGTCGAAGCGCTGCCCGGCCTGAGACGCGCGGTTGTCGAACAGGTAGCCGCTAGCTGCGGAGGACAACGATGGCTCGGGCACCGAACCCATGCTTCCTCACGAGCACGGACACTGCCACGGCTATGGGTCGCTCCCAGCCGACCGTCGCACGCGACGCGCAGGTGTCAGCCAGCGGAGCGGGCGACCAGGCCAGATCGCACGGTGCTGAGGAGCGACATGCGCGGCACGTCTCTCTGCCGTACTCGAGCTACGTCGGATCCGTCACCTGGCGTGCCGTCGCCTCGGAGGCGAGTTGCGAGCGGCTCGTCACGCCGAGCTTCTCGAAGATGTGGCCGACGTGGACCTTGGCGGTGCCGCGCCGATGAACATCCGCTCGGCGATCTGGGGGTTCGTGAGGCCTTTGGTGACCAGCGCCACCACCCGGAGCTCGGTGGGCGTGAGGCTGGCCCACCCACTCGAGGGGCGCTTGCGCGCGCCGGCGGGCGCGGGCGACGTACTCCATGATCTCGCTGAGCGGAAGCGCTGCCGCGGCTGCCCAGTTGGACTCGAAGTCGGCGTCACCCAGCTGTTCTCGGCAGCGGGTCATGCAGGCGGCGTGGTCGGCTTCGTCGATGGGACGCTGGCCGAGGCCGATGTCGTGGCGGAGTGTGTCGGCCGCACCCAGGCAGCGGACGGCCTCGGCCGGGCTGTCCCCATCGAGCACGACAGCCGCGAGCGCCTCGAGGGTGAGCACGACCCCGGGCCGGAGCTCGCCTCGGATCTGCAGGGCCAGCGCCGCGTGCAGCAGGTCCTCGGCGGCAGCGTCGTCACCCCGCCGGCGTGCGACCCGCGCCCGTTCGTAGGCGATCAGTGCGTCGAGAGAGACGTTCTCGAGATGCGTCACCAACTCGGCGGCTTCGTCGAGCGCGGCCGTCGCGCCTTCGGTGTCGCCGTCGGCTCGGCGTGCCGCGGCGAGCACGATGAGTGCCTGCGAGACCCAGCCGGGCACCCCGGCCTCGCGTCCGGCAGCGATGGAGGGCTCGGCGATGGCGCGGGCTCCGGCGGTGTCGCCGATCGAGAGCGCGATCTGGCCGAGCGCGAACGCGCCTTCGAGAATGGCGAGCTCGCCGCCTGACGCCGCGGCCCGGGCGAGAAACGCGGAAAGGTTTTCGCGAGGCCGCGTCCAGAGCGCCTTCGTCGGCGTCGAGCGCGGCGAGCCAGACCTCGGCGAAGCCGGCCGTGGATGGCTCGCCGAACGCTCGGCAGTACTCGAGTGATCGCTCGAACGCGGTTCGGGCCGTGGCATAGTCGCCACGATCGCGGGCGAAGTAGCCGACCATGACCTCGTACCAGGCAAGGAAGAAGGGGCTGCCGAGCTGCTCACCGGTGCGCCGAAGCTGATCGAGCGGTGCCCGGATTCCGACCGCGTCATGTTGGACCTGCCAGGCGACGGTCAGCATCTTCCAGCCGTCGGCCACCGCCCACCGGTCACCGATCGACTCGCCGAACTCGATGCTTCGTTCGAGACTCTCGCGAGCTGCGACGGGAGAGTCGAGGGCCTGCATCACGCCGACCGTGTTGAGCGCCCGAGCCGCGGCCCAGTCGTCGCCCACGGTCTCAGCCATCGCCAGCGACTGTCCGGCGCGCTGCAGCGCGGTCTCGTAGTCGCCGCCGTAGAACGCCACATGCGCCGCGCCCCACAGTGCCCGTGCCCGGATGACCGACACCTCGGCATCGTCGGCGCCCAGGGCTCGCAGGAACCACCGCCCTCCGGAGACGAGGTGGCCCCGGAGCTCCCAGAACAACGTGAGCGCGGTTGCCAATCGCAGCATCGATTCGCCCGACCCGGTCGACGCGGCCCATTCGAGCGCGTCTTCGAGGTTGTCGTGGTCGGCCTGCAGCCGGGCCAAGTGATTCGGCCCATCAGCGAACGCCAGTGCGGGGGCGAGGAGTTCGGCGACGCCGAGGAAATGTGTGAGCTGCCGCTGGCGAACGGGCTCTGCTTCGCCCTCGGCGATCAAGTGGCCGTGGAGGAACTGCCGGACCGTCTCGAGCATCCGGTACCGCGTGTCGGCTCCGGTCTCCACAACATGAACGAGCGATTTGTCGACCAGCCGCGTGAGGAGCTCGAGAACGGCGTATTCGTCGATCGCATCGTCGCTGCCGACCGCCTCGGCCGTCTCCAACGTGAAACCGTGGAGGATCGACAAGCGCCGCGCCAGCGTCTGCTCTGCTTCGTCCAACAGGTCGTAGCTCCAGGCGACGGACGCCTCCAGCGTCTGTTGCCGCGGCATCATCGTGCGGCTTCCGCCTGTGAGGAGCCGGAACCTGTCATCGAGCGCGGCCAAAATGCGCGACGGGCGCATCATGCGGCCACGCGGCGGCGAGCTCGATGGCCAGGGGGATCCCGTCGAGCCGGGACACGATCTCCGCGATGACGCCTTGCTCGGCGGTGTCTGGGTTGAAGCCCGGCCGCGCCTGAGCCGCGCGGTCGGCGAAGAGGGCGCATCCGGTGTGGTTGTCGAGCGACGGGACGAGCGCCAGGTGACTTCTCCCTCGACCCCCAGCGGCTCGCGACTGGTGGCGAGCACTCGCAGCCTGGGCGCGAGGTGGAGCAGTCGCTCGACCAATCGGGCCGTTCCGTCCAGCACCTGCTCGCAGTTGTCGAGCACGAGTAGCACGTCGAGATCGCGCAACTGCTCCGCGAGCGTGTCGACGAGCGGACGGCCGTGCTCGTCACGAAGCCCGAGCACACGCGCGACCGCTTGCGCGACCTCCTCGGCGTGTGATGTGGCCGCAAGCTCGACCGACCACAGCCCATCCGGGTACCGGTCCACCGTCTCAGCCGCGGTCTGAAGCGCAAGACGCGTCTTGCCACACCCGCCGGCGCCCGTCAGCGTCACGAGGCGGTGGCGCGTGGAGCGCGTCGGCCAACTCGAGAACCTCGGTGTCGCGACCCACGAAGCTCGATAGCTGGAGTGGGAGGTTCGTCGGAAGCACACTCAGCGAGCGGAGCGGCGCGAAGTCGTCGGGAAGATCGGGGTGCACGAACTGCCACACCCGCTCGGCACGACCGAGGTCCTTGAGGCGATGCGAACCGAGATCCCGGAGTTCGCCTCCCTCGGGCAATGCGTCGACAACGAGATCGCGAGTCGCATCAGAGACGATCGTCTGTCCTCCGTGTGCAGTCGCGCGCAACCTCGCACATCGGATGACTGTCGGCCCGAAGTAGTTGCCGGCATCGCGCAACTGCGCCTCGCCGGTGTGCAGCGCGACCCGAATCCTCAGCGGAGACTCACCGGGCCAGGGCTCGTTGGCGAACGCCCGCTGCACGTCGAGCGCGGCTGCGACCGCATCTGACGCGCACCGAACACGCAGCCGACCACGCTGTCTCCTTCGCCTTGTTCGACCGGCCGGAACCCTCCGTGCAGGACAATTGCCGCGTCGAGCAACTCGTAGTCGGCGAGCGATCGAGACGGGCGCTTCCTCGGCCTCGGACTCCCACAGCCGGGTCGAGCCCTCGACGTCGCTGAGCAGGAACGTGACCGTCCCCGTCGGGAGGTCGGATCCCACGGGCTGCTCCACGCCTGAGTTTGACAGTCCCGGATGCGTTTGCGCCTTCGCCATGGAGACCATCGTGGAGCGAGCCGGACCCACGAACATCTGCCACCTGGCATATACCCGTGCAATCCGGCGACAGCAGACGCTGACGCGTGATCGAGAACGACCGCTCGTGCGGCTCTGGCGGGTCGCCCGCGCAAGCAGTCAGGGTCGGCGTCGACGAGCACGATGGTGCGACCACTGGTCCGCCGTTCGGCCATGGACGTGATCGCAGCCGGGATCTCGTCGAAGCCGACGACGTCGCCGACCACCGCGTGCACTTCGCCGTGGGCGACAAGATCGACGATCTCCCGCATGATCTGTTCGCCGAGCCGACCGGACGCGAAGTTCCAGCCCATTGCCGTCTTCACCAGCGCAGCCATGTCGTCGGTCGCGTACGCGAGCAACACGCCGCAGAGCTTGATGTTGGCGAGCGCGACGCTGACGCGGTACCACGAACGCTTCGTCGGCGACGCGCTTGTTCGACGCAAACCCCATCATGAGATAGCGGCCGTTGTATGACGTGCACTTCAGCGATGCCGCGAAGACTGCTTCGCCGACGTTGTCGAACACGACGTCGACACCGCGGTTGTCGGTCTCGGCCAGAACGACCTCGGCGAAGTCAGTCGTGTTGTAGTTGATCGCAACGGCCGCGCCGAGGTCTCGGCACAACGCCACCTTCGCATCGGTACCGGCCGTGGCGAACACCTTCGCCCCTCGGTACGCCGCGAGCTGAATGGCGGCGCTGCCGGAACCACCGGCGCCGGCGTGGATCAGCACCGTCTCGCCGGGCTGCAGGTCGGCGCGATCGAACAACCCCAACCACGCGAGATGGAACGGGAAGTAGAGCGCGGCCGCGTCAGGAAGGGGAATGGCGTCGGGCATCTCGAAGGTCGAGACCGCCGGACACACGGCGTACTCCGCGTAGCCGCCATGGGCGCCCTTCGTCGTGGCCACCACGCGCCGTCCCATCCAGGACTCGGTGCCCTCGCCACAGGCGTCGACCACACCCATGACCTCCATGCCCGGGCCGAACGGCAGCTCGGGCTCGACCATCATGTTGCCGCCGGTGATGCGCTCGAGGTCGTTGAGGTTCAACGGAATGGCTTGCACGCGAACCCGAACCTCGCCGGCGTCGGGTTCCGGCGTGTCGACCACGTCGAGTTGAAGAGCCTCGAGCGGTGGCCCGTACTCGTGAGTGCGCCACGCCCGCATCGCCTGCGAGATTAGGTGTCGTGAGCGACGACCGATTCAATCGCTGACCGCCTCGTCACCGAGGCCGTCGCGCGCGCCGGCGCCGACGACTTCGGCGAAGACACGTGGCAGGAAGGCCTCGACCTGCTCGTCGAAGGCTTCCCGTCCGAGGCGCGGTTGAACGGTGTCGGCGTCGAGATCGCGTCCGGTGACCTCGTGAACAATCTCGCCATCCGGCTCGGCATCATCGGCTGGCGTGGCGAGCATCCAGAGATCGCCGAAGTCGGGATCGAGCGTCCCATCGTCATCGTCGGTCAGCCGCGCACCGGCACGACGATCCTGTACGACCTGCTCGCGCTCGATCCGCAGCCTGCGCGCGCCGCTCACGTGGGAGGTCGATCGGCCGCTGCCGCCGCCGGAGACGCGCAACCTACGACACCGATCCCCGCATCGCCGAGGTCGACGAGACGCTGGCGATGGCGGACTCACTCATCCCCGGGTTCACCAGCTTCCATCCGATGGGCGCGACGCTCGCGCAAGAGTGCGTCCGCATCACCGCCGGCGACTTCCGCAGCATGATCTTCCCGATCCAGTTCCGGTTGCGCACCTACAACCGGTGGCTGCTCCACGATGCCGACCTCGGGCCCGTGTACCGCTGGCATCGGCTGTTCTTGCAGCACCTGCAGTCCCGGCACCCCGCTCAGCAATGGCTCCTCAAGTCTCCCGCGCACCTGTGGCATCTCGACGAGCTCGCGGGCGAGTACCCCGACGCGCTCGTCGTGCAGACTCATCGCGACCCGCTGAAGGTCATCGCGTCGACGAGCGCGTTGGCCACGCACCTGCGACGCATGGCCAGCGACGAACCCGACATCGTCGAGATCGCAGCCGACTACGCCGACGACATCTTCCTCGGACTCGACCGGGGCATCGACGCCCGCGACCGGGGCGTGATCCCTCCGGAGCGGATCGTCGACGTGCAGTTCGCCGCGTTCGTCGCCGACCCGATCGCCACAGTTCGCGACATCTACCTGGCACTCGGCCGCGAGCTCGACGATCTGACCGAGCAGCGGATGCGTCGGTTCCTCGACAAGAACCCGGGCGACGGTGGCGGCGGCGGCACCCGTTATCGCTTCGCCGACACGGGACTCGACTCCGACGCGCTGCGGAGAACGTGCGGCCGCGTACCAGGACTACTTCCACGTCGAGTCCGAACCAGTGGTCTGACAGCCGCCAAACGCTTCTGCCAGACTGCGGGCGTCGCATCGATGCGGAGGGACTGACATGTCTGACAAGCCGTCGTACCTGGGGCTGCTGAACGCGGTGTCCGTGGCCGAGACCGCGGCACACGAGTACTTGACGGCCTGGGCGGCAGTGACGCCGCACGACGGGGTGAAAGCCACGCTGCTGACGGTCGCGGCGCGTGAGGGTGAGCACGGGATGACGTTCGCCAAGCGGATCAACGAGCTCGGCTACAACCTCCGCCCGGCGCCGGACGATCCGAAGCAGGCCGAGCGCATGGCGATCGCCTGCTCCGCCGAGATCAGCGACTACGACAAGATGCAGGCCCTTGGTGTTGTTCGCATCGCCGAGGACGCTGCGAAGACCGGGCCGGACATCTTCGACACGTTCTTCTCCGACCACTCCATCGACATCCAAACGGGCGAACTGCTCGGTCGCTACATCGCCGAAGAGCGCGACAGCGGGCGACGGCTGCGGGCGTGCTATCTCGCCGTCAAGGCCGAGCACGACGCCGCGGATCGCTCAGATGGAAGGTCCAAGAAGCGCGACAAGGACGTGCGTCGGCTCGAGGACAAGATCGACGCCTTGTGTGCCGCGGTCGAGCAACTGCAGGGCTCCGTGGCCCCCGCCGCCAAGAACGGCCGCTCACGCACAAAGGCCGCCGTCCAGCACTGACTTCCGCGGACTGGCCTTACGCATTCCGACCTCGTTTCGCGTCCGGCCATCGTCACTGTCGTTCATCCGTTGTCTCGTAGCCAACGGTGAACAGCAGACTGCGCCTTCCACGTGTACACCCCCGCTGACGCCGACGGCTACACGGCGCGACCGTCGGCGGGTTGTGGACCGTTTCCGCGGGAAGCGCGCCCGACTACCAGACCGGGTGCACGACCATCGTGTTGGACTGAGCCGACCTCGGGGGTCGGCTCCGGTCGACCCCGGAAATGGCGCCCTCGGCGTCGCGCTCGGCCATAGAACGGATGTGTCCGCCTCGGCAGCGGCCTCTCGGAGTCGCGATCACGCTCCAAGAGGCACCGTCTTCCAGGCGGCCGAGCTCGACAGTTGTGTCGCCGTTTGGCCCTACCGGGTAGTGGAGCGGACTCGCCACTGAGGAAATGGAGGTCACGATGGGTGCCGACGGGACGCACGGAGAAGAGGAACACGACGTCGTCATCGTCGGCGCGGGTGTCGCGGGTCTGAGTTGCGCGCTCGAGTGCTTCGACATTCAACTCGACACGGTCGTGTTCGAGGCGGACGCACGTCCGGGGGGCCAGTTGGTGGAGATCGGTCATACCGTCCGCAATGTCGCAGCGGGATCGTTTCGCGATGGTTCCGCACTGCGCGGACTCGTTGGAGGAATCCGCAGCGATCCTGGGCGATTGCCTCCGCCGGTCACAGTCCGTTACGGGCGCCAACCTCGGTGAGCGATGGATCGAAGTGGATGCGACGCGCATCCGAGGGCGGGCATTGGTGATCGCGACCGGCACCACGTTGCTGCAGCTGCCGGCCGCGGCGGACGGTGCCCTCGGGGGTGATGTCACCTATCAGATCGAAGCCCGAGCCCGATCGGTTCGTCGGGCGTGACGTTGTCGTGATCGGCGGCGGCGACAGCGCGACGCTGGACGCGCTCGCGCTCGCGCGCGAGGGCTCGCCGGTTACGTTGGTCCATCGCTCGCAAGCCCTTCATGCCCGCGACGACATCGTCGAGCAGGTGCGCAACGAGGCGCGCATCGAGGATCTCGCCGGATGGGAGTTGGAATCCCTCGACGGTGGCGACCGGCTCGAGGGGGTGACCGTTCTCCGGCACGCCGACGGGCAGCGCCGGCGATTGGAGGTTGGAGGACTCGTCGTGAAGATCGGCCGCGTGCCGCGTACGGATCTGTTTCGAGACCAGCTCGACGTCGACGGCGCCGGCGCGATCGTCGTCGATCGGGAGATGCGGACGTCGCGCGACGGAGTATTCGCGGCGGGTGACGTTGTGGCGGGCGCGTACCCGCGTGTTCGCGGCGGCAATGGGCGATGGTTCGCTCGCCGCGCGATCGGTGCTCCGGCACCTGCAAGGCCGCGTGTGATGGCGGCGCATCTGATGAACGTGCCTTCCGTCACCGGCATCGTCGCAGAGTTCCGGCACGCGCTCCGCGAGCCCACGCGCCTGACCGCGTAGCGGAGTCCTCGGACTGCTGCTCGCGCTCCACCACAACAATGTCGTGCAGTGGGACCGTGAGGACGCCGCGCGCCGCAACGTCGGGAACGACCACGCGGTCGCGGCGGCCAAGCGAGAGATCGACGCGCTCAACGCGAAGCGACACGAGCTGGTCGAGGCCATCGACGCGGCGCTGGCGGCCGGCATCGAGCAGTCACCCGAGGCGCCCCCGACGACGGAGAGTCCCGCGATGGTGTTCGACCGATTGTCCGTGCTGGTGATCCGCATCTCGTTCACCGAAGACGCCGCGAACTCGCAACGCGCCGATCGCGACGCTCTACGCCGCGCGCCTGCCCATCTTGCATGAGCAACTTTCGCTCCTGGAGGAGGCGTTGGAGGCGCTGTTCGACGATGTGCGAGACCGGTCGCCGGCGCTTCGTGCCGTATCAGAGCCTCAAGCTGTACGGGTCGGATGCGACGTCCCGACCCGCATCGCGTGCAGCTGGTACCCGCCGCGATTGAAGCCGTAGAGCACCTGATCGCCCCGCGCCGCGGCATGCGCGATGCCGAGCGACGAGTCCGCAATGGCAGCGCTTGCCGTCGAGCGGTGTGCCGTCGCGCGTATCGAACGTGTACACCTGGCCCCGGCGTCCGATGCCGCACAGCGCGCCGGGGACGAGGGCGACTGCGACGCCGCCGTTGCCCCAGGCCAGGTCGTCTGAGAAGCGACCGCGCACGACGACGCGGCCATCGGTTGGATCGAGCGCGGCGAAGCCACCGCCGCGGAGCGCCTCCCAGTCGTAATCGTCGATGGCGCTCGCCGACGCGCTCGCTGCCGGCCGCCCACACGAGCGCGCCGTCCCAGAGAAGAACCGTCGGATCGAAGTCCACCTCGACGGTCCAGCGGGGTGGACCGATGCCATCCGTTGTGGCCGGGGCCACGGCTCACCTGGCCGTCGGCGCCGAGCGCGACGCCGTCCAGCCCCGTCGTCGCGCAACGCGGCGAGCGCGGTGACCATCCCGCACATCTCCAGTTGCACGCGCAGCGTCAGCGGCCCGGGCTCGTCCTTCGCCGAGAGCGTGCTCGGTGACGAGCAGCCCCGGCGCACCTTCTTCGCGCGGCCGGGATCCGACGACACGATCGCCGACGACGACCGCGCGCTCGACGTCGGGCGCGAACGTCCGCGTCCACAACGGGCCGGACGCGGCGCAGCGGTCCTGGTCGCCGAACGGCACTCGCCGAATACGCGCGCAGCATGCCGAGATGGTTCAGCGTCAGCACGATGCCGGCGCTCGGGATCTCGAGGATCGCGTGGATGTCGAGGTCGTACTGAGACGGCTCGTCGTCCGTGAACACGGACTCGTCGAACACCGCGCGCGGCCGGAAGTCTTCGCCGGCGAACACGACGTTGCGACCAAGGTTGTTCCATGCGTAGAGGCCGTCGAGCGCGACGACGCGGCCGATCCCGTGAGGCTGCGAGTTGTGGACGCGACTCTCCGGGTACGCGTCGACAGGCTCGAGCCTCACAACACGTCGTCCAATGCGCCGAGGACATCGTCAGGTTGGACGGCCTCGAGGCAACGTGCCTCGGCCGGGCACGTCCGCGGCTGCCAGCGCAACTCTCGCAAGTCGACGCGGGCGTTGTACGCGTGGTTCCGTCTCGACTGCGATGCAGGCGTCGTCGCATCGATCACCCACGGCGGCGCGCGCATGCGGCCATGGGCGGAAGAAGACCGCGGGAGCGCGGCAGATCGTGACCGTCGGCGTGCCTTGTTGCACCGCGAGGTGCGTCAACCCGGTGTCGATCCCGACGACCCCTGCCGCGGCGCCGAGCACGTCGAGCGCGTCGCCGGCGAGGGCGCGCGGGTTTCCGCGATCCCCAGCGCGCGCATCTCGGGCGCAGCTTCGTCGCGAGTGATGAGTCGCACGTCGAGCCCCCTGGAACGGAGCCCGTCCGCGAGTGATCTCCAACGGTCGACTGGCCAGCGCTTCGACGGTCCGTCGCTGTCGGTCACCAAGACCACGGAAGAGCTGAGCTCGGATCGCGGGCACGCGGTCAAGCGGGATCGGACGCGTGAAGTCAGCATCGATGCCGAAGTCCGCACAGATGCGGCAGAGAATGTCGTTGATCGAGAGCGTCCCGAACGCGTCCTCGAACTCGGGCGACCCCCACCACCAGTCGCGTTGGAGCGGATGATCACGCAGGTCGACCAAGCGACCGTCGTGGCCGTCGCGGTCGAACGCCTCCTCCTCCACCCAACCGGTCAATCCGTCGATGCGGTCGGCCAGCCGGGCCTGGGCAACCGAGCGGGCGACCAGCCAGATCTCGTCGCCGTGATGCCGGCCCTGCGCGATCAACGCCTGGATCGGCGGGCAGCGAGACGGCGAGGTCACCCAGACCAAAGGAAATGGGCGCTACATAGACGCGACTCACACCGGATCCCTCCGAACACGCGGTCAGGGCTCGCGCGTACTCCGTGACGTCGTCGATGTGCAGCGCCGAGAAGGCAACGCGCCGTTCGGCGCACTTGTTGCAATGTCCGCAGTGGCGCCCTCCCTGCGGATCGATGCACGAGAACGTGTGCTGCAAGGCGAGGCCGCGGCCCAGTTCGAGCACATCGGCCTTCGTCAGCACCGCCAAACGGCTTGGCCACTTCGAGCGCATACCCCATACCGCGTTGCACGAGCGCGGCGAACTCATCGAAGAACTCAGGGGTGCCGTCCGGAAACGGGTTTCCCTTGAGCGTCCCGAGCGCGATCGTGTGCACCCCGCGGAGCGCACACCAGACGCTCGGCTGCGCGAGCAGCAACAGGTTCCGTCCCGGGAGATACACGGCGTCGTCGGTCGGAGCGCTCGTCGGGGACCGCGTCTCCGGAAACGCTCCAGTGTGCGCCGTACACCGACGCGATCGGAGCGTTCAACACCGTGAGCGGCTCGGGCGCGGGATCCGTCAACGTGTCGAGGAAGCGTCGAAGATACGCCTCCTCGATCGGCTCCCACGCGAGTCCGAAACGAACATAGATCGGATGCACCCTCCGACCCTGGCGCAACACCTCGGCGACGAGGATCGCGCTGTCGAGACCTCCGCTCGCCAGCACGACGACGTCGTCGCGCTCGTTCGAGTGCGTGCGGCAACACCGCGCTCACGGTCCACCCCGATAGACACATCCCGACGTGCAGGTCTCGCGCACGACGACCTGCGACAGCTCGGGCAGCGTCGGTTGCACACGATCCCAGATCCAACGCGCGAGCACTTCGCTCGTCGGGTTCTCGAGTCCCGCGATGTCGTTCAGGTAGTAATGGTCGAGCTGATGGAGGACGGGCTGCATCGCGCACGTGAGGTCGGCGAAGTCGCACACCCACCCGGTGTCATCACCAACTGGTCCGACGACGTGCACCGAGACAGTGAACGAGTGGCCGTGCAGGCGCGCACACTTGTGACCGGGAGGAACGTTCGGAAGGCGATGCGCCGCCTCGAAGGTGAACTCCTTGAAGATCTCCACCGTGACGACACGCTACCCGTGGAGCAAGCGGCCCGCTTCCGACATGCGACGGTGGTCGTAGGGCGCGGTCGTCGAGAGGATGAGACGGTCTGTGCCGATCGCGGCAAGCCCGTCGCGTGCCGACGAGTGAGCGACGAGCCACCGTTCGTCGAGTCGGGTATGGACCGCGACCAGGAACCGTTCGGGTGAATCGTTCGCCGGCCGACGAGTCCGTGATCACTGCTGCGCTTGTTGTTGCTGGCGCGCATCGTCTCCCAAGGGCAACGGGTCGGGGACGAACTTTCGCCGCCGTACGACTGCCGGCGGTTCGGGCCGGCCTGGTTGGGCGCCCGTCGACTTGCGGATCTCCACCGACACCTCGAGATCGGGGGCACCTGGGCCCGCGTACACGCCTCTGACCGGAGGGACGTCGTCGTAGTCGCGGCCGTGGCCGATCTTCACGTGGCGAAGCCCGACCTCTTGCTGGTTCGTCGGGTCGAGCGGGAGCCAGCCGAAGCCGGGGATGGCTGCTTCGAACCATGCATGGGTCTGGACGTGCACGACTTCGGCGGCTTCGTCCGCGCCGGTCGCGTCGTCGGTCGTGAACAGGTAGCCGCTCACGTAGCGCGCCGGGATACCGGTGGCCCGGCAGGCGGCGACGGCGAGGTGGGCGAAGTCCTGGCACACGCCCTTGCCGCCAGCCAGCACGTCCTCGACGGCGATTCCCACCTCGGTCGCACCCGGCGCGTACTCCAGCGCGGACCCGACATAGCGGTGGATCGACAGCACCTGGCTCACGACGTTCGGCCCGGCGAGCGACGTCGCTTGTTGCGCTGCGGCGAAGACGCCGTCCTTCCATTCGCAGTGCGGTGACCGATCGCAGTACCCGAGATGCTCGTCGACGAACGACGGCGCGAACAGCGTGTCCGGACGCGGCGACACGGTGACGAGCGGACGCGAACGCGTTTCCACCGATGCCTCGGCCGTGACCTCCAACGAAAGATGCGGCGTACGCACACCGAACGCGTCGACACGTGTGCCCCAGTAGTCGGCGAACGAGAACACGCGGGACGATGGCGCAGTCGCGACGCGATACGAGATCAGTTGCTGATGCTCGTCGGTGGCCGGACAGGTCCGCAGTTCGTTCTGCGACTCGCGCACGAGGTTGTCGTACGTGAACAACGTGCGGTAGCGGATGTCGAAGCGCATGTCAGAACCCCGCCGGGATCGCGTCGAGCGCGTGGAGGTCGAGCTCTTGGCTGTTGCGGAAGTACTCGACGGCGACAGCTTCGGCGACTTGACGTACGCCGCGCTGCAGCCGGTCGAGAAAGTCGGGGACGCCGTGCGCCACGATCTCGGTGACGTCGCGATACTCGAGGTCGGCGCGGATCCGTCCCAGCAGCCGTTCGGGGCGCGAGAGCAGCCCGTCGACACGCGACAAGGTCGCGAGGTCGTTCTCGGCGCGCCGGAGGCAGAACAAGACGCTGCGCGGGAAGTGACGCGAGAGCAGGAGGAACTCGAGCACGTCGGCCGGGTCCATCGATCCTCGGTAGACGCGGCGGTAGGCCTCGAAGGCCGACGCCGACTTCAACGTCCCGGTCCAATGGTGGAACCCGACGGTCTGATCGCCGCTGTAGCGCACATCGAGGAGCCGGCACGTCATCTCCGCCCGCTCGAGCATCCATCCGACCTGGAGGAACCGCCAGCCGTCGTCGCGGGACATCGTCTCCGCCGCCGAGCCTGCTACGGCTTGGCAGCGGCGCTTCACGAAGGCGTACAGCTGATACGGCTCGGTCTCGATCTCCGCGCCGAGATTGCGGGCCCGCAGGTCGAGATGGAGGCGGTTCACGCTCTCCCACAGCTCGGTGGTGACGAGCTCGCGCACGGCACGCAGGTTGTCCCGGGCGCGTGACAAGGCGGACACGATCGAACCGGGGTTCTCCTCGTCGCACACGAGGAACTGGCTGACAGACACCGCATCGACGCCACTGTTGAGCTTGGCGAAGTCAGGGGTGAGGCGCAACACGGCGAGCACATCCGCCCAGGCGCGCGCCGCTTCGGTCGGTGCCGCTTCGAGTAGCCCGTGGTAGGTGACGTCGAGGATGCGCGCCGTGTCTTCGGCGCGCTCGATGTAGCGGCCGGCCCAGAAGAGATGTTCGGCGTGGCGGGCGAGCATCAGTCCGCCAGGACCCACGTGTCCTTCGAGCCGCCGCCCTGACTCGAATTCACGACGAGCGAGTTCCGTCGCAGCGCGACGCGCGTGAGTCCGCCTGGAATCACTTCGACGGTCTCGCCCGACAGGACAAATGGCCGCAAGTCGACGTGGCGGCCTTCGAGGTGGTCGTCGACCAATGTCGGGTGCCGCGACAGCGAAACGACCTCTTGTGCGATGTAGTCGCGCGGTGAGTTGACGATGTTGTCGCGCATCGTGTCGATCTCGCGTTCGGATGACCCGGGCATGAGCATCCCGTAACCGCCGGACTCGGCCACCGGTTTGATCACCAGCTCGTCGATGCGGTCGAGCACGGCGGCGCGATGGTCCTCGTCCCACAAGAGATAGGTGTCGACGTTCGGCAGAATCGGGTCGTCACCCAGGTAGTACCGGATGAGCTCCGGGACGAATGCATAGACCGCCTTGTCGTCGGCCACGCCGTTGCCGACTGCGTTCGCGAGCGTGACATTGCCAGCGCGTGCCGCGGCCATCAGGCCGGGCACGCCGAGTGACGAGTGGGCTCGGAACACGACCGGGTCGAGAAACTCATCGTCGATGCGGCGGTAGATGACGTCGACGCGCTCGAGCCCGTGCGTGGTGCGCATCGACACGACGTGGTCTTCCACGATGAGATCCCGTCCTTCGACGAGCTCGACGCCCATTTGTCGCGCCAGGAACGCGTGCTCGAAATAGGCGCTGTTGAAAACGCCAGGCGTGAGGACGACGACCGTGGGGTCCTCGCCCGAAGTCGGCGGTGCGACATGTCGCAGCGCGTCGAGGAGCAAGTTGCCGTAATGGTGCACGCTGCGCACGCCGTGATCCTGGAACGTGTTCGGCAACACACGTGTCATCGACGCGCGGTTCTCGAGGACGTAACTGATGCCGCTCGGACTGCGCAGGTTGTCCTCCAACACACGGTACGTCCCTTCGGCGTCGCGCACGAGGTCGATGCCGGCGACGAGACAGCGTGCGCCCTTGGGAACCGGAAGTCCGAAGGCCTCGCGGCTGAAGCCACTCGAACTGGTGACGAGCCACTTGGGAACGATGCCGTCGTTGATCGCCGCTCGCTCGCCGACATAGAGGTCGTCGAGGAACAGGTTGAGCGCGGTGACGCGCTGGATGAGCCCAGCCTCGATGTGGGTCCACTCGTCGTTCGGGATGAGGCGGGGAAGGAGGTCCATCGGGAACGTGCGCTCGATGCCCTCGGCGGCCTCCTCTTCGTTGACGTACACCGTGAACGTGATGCCGGCGGTGCGGAACGCCTCGTCGCGAAGGGTGGATCGAAGGGCGAGCTCGGTCGGGGTGAGCTCGGCGAGTCGCTTGATCAGCGCCTTGTAGTGGGGCCGCACGGAACCGTCGGCACCGAAGGCCTCGTCGAAGAACCCCCCGTGTTCATAGCCGTCGAACAGCTCGCCCGTCACAGAGGGCCGACCGTAAGACGGCTCCGTGTCGTCCCCGTTACCCGAGTGTGAATTGTTGCCAGCGCACGGACATTTGTGCGCGCAACCCGCTGGCATGCTTGCGAGGTAGTCGTGTTGCGAAACAGTGGCGTTTCGAAATAGACTTGTTTCTCTATGGGGGAGATGACTGCCGACGAGGCGAACATCGACGGGTTGGCACCGGTGACGTTGGCCGAGGCCGAGGTGGCGCTCGAGCTCGGGGGACAATCGTGATGAACACGACGACTGCCGGGACGCGGCCCGGGCGGCAGCGCAGCGAGGCCGCCGACGAGGCGATCCTCGATGCCACGGTCGCCGTCCTTGCAGAGCAGGGCTACGCCGGGCTCACGGTGGCCGCTGTCATCGAGCGGTCGGGGGTCTCGTCGGCGACCCTCTACCGGCGGTACGCCACCAAGGCCGAACTCGTCACCGCCGCGATCACGACGCTGCTGCCGCTGCCGGTCGACATCGACACCGGCTCGTTCGAGACAGACCTCAGCGCGTTCATCCGCCACGTGGCGCAGTCGATCGAGCGGCGCAATGAGCGCGCCGTGCAGGCGCTGCGCATCGAGAAAGAACGCGATCCCGATCTGCATGCGTACCTGCGCGAGCACTTCCTCACGCCTCGGCTCGCGAACCTCAAGGCGATCCTCACACGAGCCAAGAGGCGAGGCGAGATCGACACCGTCCCTCCTGTCGACGTCGCGCTCAGCCTCGTCACTGGCCCTCTGTACCACCGGGCGTACCACCTCGACGAGCCGCTCACACCGGCGTTCGTGAAGAACACCATCGCGTTTGCGGTTCGAGCGCTCCGCGCGTGACCAGCGAACACTTGGACCCCCGCCGTTGGGTCACGCTCGGGATCATCATCATCTCGCTCGTGATCGTGGTGCTCGACACCACGGTGCTCAACGTGGCCATTCCGACGATCCTTCGTGAGCTGCACACCGAGCTACCCACCCTGCAATGGGTTCTCACCGGATACTCACTCACGTTCGCGACCTGCCTCATCATCGGAGGCAGGCTCGGCGACGTGTTCGGCGCCCGGCGCATGTTCATCATCGGCGCCGCACTCTTCGGTGTCGGATCGCTCCTCGCGTCGCGGGCGCAGTCCGTCGACATGTTGATCGTCGGCGAGGCCATCATCGAAGGCATCGGCGCGTCGCTCATGATGCCGGCGACGCTCGCGATCCTGTCGACCACGTTCGATGGTCACGAACGGGCGAAAGCGTTCGCGATCTGGGGTGCGGCCTCGGGTGTCGCCGTGGCGTTCGGTCCCGTGCTCGGCGGGTTCCTCACCACGAACTACTCCTGGCGGTGGGCGTTCCGCATCAACGTGATCGTCGCCCCTCTGGCCATGCTCGGCGCGCTGTTGTTCATACGCCGCCCGCCGAAGACAGATCGGCGACCCCGAGTCGACGTGCCGGGTGCGTTGCTGATCGGATCGGGCACGTTCTGCGTCGTGTTCGCGTTGAGCGAGGCCGCCATCTACGGATGGATCAGACCGTTGCAGGACTTCACCATTGCCTCACTCGACGTCTGGCCCGCGTCGCGGCCATTTTCGATCGTCGTTCCGATGCTCGTCCTCGCGGCCGTGTTGCTCGGCGCCTTCGTGGTGCTCGAACGACACAAGGAGCGCACCAGATCCGACCCGCTGTTCGAGCTCAGCCAGCTCCGCTTCTTGAGCTTCCGATACGGGTTGGTCACCACCGCGGTCCTCGCGATGGGACAGCTCGGCTTCCTCTTCGTGTTGCCCGTGTTGCTGCAGGACGGAGCACAACATCTGTCCGCGGTCGAGACCGGCCTGTGGCTCGTGCCCTCCGGCGTCTCCATCGCGATCGGTGCCCAGATCGGCGGACGGCTGACACGCGTGGTGAACACCACGATCGTCGTGCGCATGGGCCTCGCGGCGGAGGCCGTCGGTCTCCTGCTCATCGCTGGTGCCGCCTCGCCGTCGATCACATTCCTCACCCTGCTGCCCGGTCTCGTGATCTTCAGCGTCGGCCTCGGCTTCGCAAGCTCACAGCTCACCAACGTCGTGCTGAGCGAGATCGAGAAGCAGCACGCAGGCGCGGCGAGCGGCGCCAACACCACCGTGCGCCAAATCGGAGCCGCGCTCGGCATCGCCGTGATCGGCACGCTGCTGAGCACCCAGATGCTGCGTCACGCAACCGACGCGATTCGCGGCTCGACACTCGGAACTGATGTGAAGTCACGAGCGCTCGGTCAGCTACACGCTTCGGGTGTGGGCTTCGTCCCGCCTCCGTCGCTCACCCACGCAATCGAGAACGCTGTCGCGTCGGGCGCTCGGCCCGCGTTGCTGTTCGCATCCTTCGTCGTCACCTGCGGCGCACTGCTCTCGTTCCTCATCCCCCACGTCGACCCCATCGTGCCGAAGCGTGCCGAGTTCACCGAATCGCTCGTGCTCGATGAACCGCTCGACGTCGAGCCCTCCCTGATCGACTGACAGCACGGCTGCTGCCGGCACGCATCTGTGCTGCGGTCGGTCCCCAACTACGTTCGCGGCGAGCAACTCGAAGGGGGCAACGTGGCCAACAACAGGATCGTCGAAGACCCGAGGATCGATCCGCGCATCAAGGCGCTGTTCGGAGCGTTCGACATGCCGCCGAGCCTCGGCGATGTCGCGAGCCGTGAGGAGTTGCTCGACGAGGCGAACAGCGAGGATTCACTCGCGCGACGCACGATGCTCACCGCCTTCATGGCGATGTGCGACACCGAGGAGATCGCACCGTCGAAGGGCCTCAACGTCACCGAGTACTCCGTGCCGTCCGAGCCCGACGGCAACGCGATCAACATTCGATTCATCCGTCCGGACGCACCAGGACTGTTGCCGTGCGTCTACTACATCCACGGCGGCGGCATGCAGGTCATGTCGTGCTACGACGGCAACTACCGCGCCTGGGGGCGCATCATCGCCGCGCAGGGCGTCGCCGTGGCCATGGTCGACTTCCGGAACGCGTTGGTGCCCTCGTCGGTTCCAGAGGTGGCGCCATATCCGGCCGGTCTGAACGACTGCGTCTCGGGCGTGAAGTGGGTGGCCGCCAATCACGCCGAGCTGGGCATCGACCCCGCCCGAATCATCGTGGCCGGCGAGAGCGGAGGCGGGAACCTCACGCTCGCCACAGGTCTTCGGTTGAAGCGCGACGGCGACCTCGGTCTCATCAAGGGCCTCTACGCCCTGTGTCCCTACATCGCCGGAACGTGGCCGTTGAAAGAGAACCCGTCGTCGACCGAGAACAACGGCATCCTCCTCGATCTGCACGACAACCGCGGTGCGATGGGGTACGGGATCGACGAGGTCGACAATCGCAACCCGCTGGCATGGCCCGGCTTCGCCGACGAGGACGATGTGCGCGGGCTCGTGCCCACCATGATCAGCGTGAACGAGTGCGATCCACTCCGCGACGAGGGCATCAACTTCTACCGGCTCCTACTACGCACGGGCGTCGACGCCCGCTGCCGGCAGGTGATGGGGACCATCCACGGCACCGAGGTCATGCCGATGATGTGTCCCGACGTCACTCGCGACACCGCGGCGAGCATCGCAGACTTCGCTCGCACCTGACCGCCGAACTGAAGCCGGACCGGCGAGAACACCGGTGGCGTGGTCACTCGGTGAGCGTCGCCGTATTGGCGATGGCACAGACCGACGACCAGCCGATCGCACCCGACGTGTCGTACAAGGTGCAGCTGCCCACTGCGACACCGTCATGGCCGAGGTGACCGGAGACTTCGAGTCCGATCCATTCCGAGACCGGAAGGCGACCGAGGATCAACGTGAGGTCTGCATTGATGAACTGCAGGCCTTCAGCACTCGAGTTGGCCAAGGGATTCGGCAGGTCGGCGGCGAGTGCGGCGCGGACTGCGGGCGACGGTTCCTCACCGGCGACAAGCCGCCAACGATCACGGGCCCACAAGCGCTTGCGTTCCGCCGTCCAGAATCCTCCAGGGGTCAGCAGCCGGAGGTCCCAGCCTCCGTCGGCGTCTCCGTTCTCCGGCGACGGCAGTGTGCTCGGGGAGGGGAACGTCCCAGTCAGGCGCTCGCCACGTCGTGCCATCGGGGTGCGGGCCGGTGCGGAGCAACAGCGCGCTGGCACGCGCCACTTCGACCTCGCCGCTGCGAATCGACACATCGACGACTCGCACACGACGGCCGTCGCGGACCACGTGCGTCGCCACGTGCAGTGCCGACATCGGCGGCGAGCGGAACATGTCGACCGTCAATCTCGCAACCCTGAGAGCGGGGTCATCGCCGGCGCCTTCCACCGCCCGAGCCGCCAGACCCGCCAGCAATCGCCCGTGCAGCATGTCCGCGCTCCACGGACTCCGAGCCTCCGGCACCGGCTGCAACCCGTCCGTGCTCGAGATGAAGTACGCGCCTGAATCCTCGCCCACGCGTCGATCATGCCCAACCGGAGCACCACCGCACCACGCCGTGCGTCCGGGCCCGGTCGCTCGGCGATCCGGATCGATCAGGGATCGGGGGCGACCCTGACGATGCGCTTGCCGATGTTGTCGCCGGCGAGCAGGCCGACCAACGCGTTGGGCGCGGACTCGAGTCCGTCCATCACGTCTTCGAGAACCGTCAGCTCACCCGATTCGATCCACCCCGACAGCCGTTCCTCTGCGGCCGACCACGCAGCAAAGAAGTCACTGACGAGGAAGCCCTCGACACGAAGCCGTTTGGTCACGAGCAGGCCGGGGACCCCGGACGGCCCGGGACCCGGATCAGATGTGTCGTACTGCGATACCGCACCGCAGCAGGCGATGCGACCGTGCACGTTCATCAGACGCAGCATCGTTTCGAGCGTGGAACCGCCGACATTGTCGAAGTACACGTCGACCCCGCTCGGACACTGGGCACGAAGCTCTTTTCTGAACGTGTCGCTCCGATAGTTGACCGCGGCGTCGAACCCGAGCCTGTCGACGACGACCTCGTTCTTCGCGTCGGAGCCACTGATACCGACCACTCGTGCACCCTGGATGCGGGCGATTTGCCCGGCCACACTCCCCGTCGCGCCCGCGGCCGCCGAGACCACCACTGTCTCGCCCTCGGCGGGCCGGCCGACCTCGAGCATGCCGAAGTACGCCGTGAGACCGGTGATGCCGAGCGCGCTCATGTGGAGTGTGAGTGATCCACGTACGTCGACCGCTCGGAGCGTGGCCGCGGGCAGGACGGCGTACTCCTGCCAGCCCCCGTCGCCGGCGACGATCGTGCCTTGGGTCAACGTGGTGTCGCCGGCGTCGACGACCTCGGACAGCGTGAACCCACTCATGACCTCGTTCTCGCCGAGTTGATCGCGATAGGTCCTTCCCGCCATCCAGGCGCGGTTCGCCGGATCGACCGACAGCAGGATCGTGCGGCACAACACCTGGCCCGAGCCGAGCTCGGGGACATCCGCCTCGCGCATCTCGAAGTCGGACTCGGCCAGCTTTCCCTCCGGTCGATGCACGAACAGGACCTGACGATTGCGCATGCCTGCGGTCTACACGCTGGCGCGACTTCGCCGACGAGGGCGCGATCAGCAGCGGTAGACGCGCTCCGCGTTGGCGGCGAACAACTTGTCGCGCGACTCGTCGTCCAGCGCGGCGGCAACGGTGGCGAAGGTCGAGTACAGCTCGTCGAAGGTGCCGTGCAGCGCGTCGACGGGGAAATTGCTCGCGAACAGGCAGCGATCGACGCCGAAGAGGTCGATGACGTACTCGAGCCAGGGCCGGAGCGCATCAACGGTCATCGATCCCATCGGCATCGCCAACCCCGACAGCTTGCACACGACGCGGTCGCCCAACTCGGCAAGCGCGTGCATGCCGGCTTCCCACCGCGCGCGCTCGTCGTCGGCGGCCGAGCGCGGCCAGCCCGTGTGCTCGATGACGACGACGAGGTCGTCGATCCTCGCCAGCTCACGGGCTGCGTCGGCGAGCTGATCGGGGTGCGCCATGAGCTCGAAGAGCAGGCCGCGGTCGTGCAGCGCGCGCGCAGCAGCTCGGGTAGCGGAAGCACGGCCCCGCTGGCGCCCATCATTCGCACACCACGAAAGCGAGGCGCCGCCATCTGGAGATCGAGCACCGCAAGACCCTCGGCCACGGTGTCGGTCGGCGGCAGCCCACCGACCAACGCGTCTGGATGACCGTCGGTGTCGGCCCGCCGGTCGAGCTCGAGGGTCTCGTCGATCGAGTGACGACCGGTCGCCGCCGCCACGTTCACCAGCTTCTCGACGTTCCAGCCGGCGGACTCGGCGCGATAGGTGGCCAGGTCGAAGCGGCGGGCCATGCCCGAGACGTCACCCATGTTCAGCTGCTGCCGACCTGACAGGTACGGGTACCAGTCGGTACGGGCGGGGTCCCACAGATGCACGTGGGCATCGACGACGCGGGTCGGCTTGGTCGTCATCGCGTCGCGTCCGCCGCCGACCTCGACGATGCCCCGCAGCGCGCCGTCGAGCCAGCCGGGGGTCTCGGCCGCGCCGAGCGCGATGCTGCCGGTCGGGCGCGGGTGGCTACGCAGCCCGAACCACCCGTCGTCGAACGCGAGCTCAGCGCCGGCCAGCGCGGCCGCGGCCGGGCTGCACGCCAGGTGGGCGACGACCTCGCCGAGCGATCGCCCGCCTGCCGCGGCGTCGGTCTCGACGCTCACCGCGAACGCCGCGACGCGATCGTCGGTGGCGCCGCGCGCGGCGCGCGACAGCTGCGCTGAGGCTTGCGCTCGGGACCGACCGCCGGTCGTCACCGCGTCGGTGAGTGTGATCAAGCGGATCGGAGCAGCTGTTCGCTCGGAGAGGTCGGCGGTCGCGCGCGCCCAGGCGGCATCGGTGTGGATCTGCTCGACGATGTCCGCGTGCTCGGCCAAGATCTCGCTGCCAGCCGTCGCCCGCACGCCGCGCTGATCGTGTACCCGACAGGGCGACGACGACGGCGTCGAACGGATCGACCTCGGACGCGGCGGATGCGAGCACGCCGGCCGCGCCGGCGAAGCCCGTGACTGGTCCGGGGTCGATCGCCGTCACTGTCACACCTCTGTCGTCGAGCGCCGCGCTGATGCCATCCCTCACATCGGGGCGATCGGTGACCACGGCGCACGACGCAACGCCGGAAGGCGGCAGCTCAGCGGCGGAGGCATCGAAGGCTGCGGTGAACCGGGGGTTGCTGCCACCGCCGCTCGTCTGGCTCGCCTCGGCAAGCGCGAAGGCGCCCGCGGTGACCGCCTCGAGCACCGACGGCAGGGACGCGCGGCGCTCGGTGCTCACGACCTCGAGCAGCCGGGGCCGCTCGACCAACGCCACCTCCGAGCCACCGGCGAAGAACACCTGGCCGCTGCACCACGACACCTGGTCGACGAGGTGCGCGCCGAACGGACCGATCTCGTCGGGTTGCGGCATCGACCCCAGCGACAGCCCGCCGCTCGCCGACGCACCGGATGGGCCGGAAGCGCCCGACGCACGTCGGCCGGCGCCGGCGCGGCTCAGCGCGGCGGTGACCATGCGCGTGACGGCGATCGGTGACATCGCGTTGACCACAACACCTGGCGGCGCGACGCCGACCGAGCTGCCACGTGAGTGCGGCGACCGCGCGCTTGGCGCAGCTGTAGGCCCCGGCATCGGCCGGGCGCCAACCCGAACCCGACGTCACGCCGACGATGCGGCCATGGGCGGCTGCCGCCATGATCGGCAGCGCGGCGCCGAGGACGTTGCGGTAGCCGTCGAGGTGCACGGCGAGCACGCGGCGCCAGTCGTCGTCGTTGCCCTTGGCGAAACCTGTCGGACGGCTGATCCCGGCGACGTTGACGACGCCGTCGAGGCGACCGTGCTCGCTCACGAGTTCGGCGAAGAGGGCGCGCACCGCGTCGGCGTCGGTGACCGACGCCGACGACGCTCGCGCCGAGCCGCCGGCCGCGACGATGCGTCCCGCGGTCGTCTCCTCCGGCACCGGGAGCTGCTCGGCACCATCGAGACTGACGAGGGGGTCGAGTGTGACGACGAACGCGCCGCGCCGTCCGAGCTCCTCGGCAATCGCTGCGCCGATGCCGGCGCCACCGCCCGTGACGACGACTACCTGCCGATCGTCGTTCGGGTTCGCTGCGCTCACGCGAGCTCGAGGCCCTCGAGCTGTTCGTCGGCGAGCCACTTCTCGAGCAGTTCGCGGTAGGCGAAGTAGTCGCCGAGCCCACGGCCGTAGTTGCCGTTGCGCGGGTTCATTGCCTCGGGGTGCCCTTCGTTGTTGATGCCGCGACGGCGTGCACGCTGACATCACGCGGCTCGCGTCGACGAACGAGTCGACGATCTTCTGGGTCCACTCGCGCTCGGCGTCGACATCCACGTCGAACACCGTCGATCCCGCGCTCACGGAGCTGCGCGATGACGGCGCTGATGAACTCGGCGCCCAGTACCGCGAGTTGCGTGTAGTTGGGGGTGACCACCGCCTGCTGGGCGGGGGCCGGCGTGAAGAACAGGTTCGGGAAGCCGCTGCTCATCATCCCGAACAAGCTGCCGACGCCATCGGACCACTTCTCCGCCAGCGTGATGCCGTCCCGGCCGATGACGTCGTGGCCGGCCCGGCGGGCGAGTGGCGTCATCTCCGCCTCGAAACCGGTCGCGTAGATGATGCAGTCGACGTCGTACTGGCGGCCGTCGACGACCGGTCCTCGTTCCGACACCCGCTCGATGCCGGCCGGGCAGTCGATCAAGGTGACGTTGGGTTCGTTGTACGCCTGCAGGTACTCGTCGTGGAAGCACGGGCGCTTGCACAGGTAGCGGTAGTACGGCTTCAAGATCGCGGCCGCCGCGGGCTGCGGCCACCAGCGCGTCGACGCGCTGGCGGTGCTCCTCCATGATCTCGTAGTCGAGCGTCTCGGCCCCGCGCACGTACTCCTCGGTGGTCATGCCCTTCCACCGCGGCGGATGGTGCACGGCTGCGTAGTGGCGCGTCCAGCCGTCGTCGACGAGGTCGTTCACGGGCTTGCCCTGCATCCGAGCCTGGAAGTTGTCCATCCGCGCCCGCTGCCATCCCGGTTCGAGCTGGGCGGCGAAACTCGGATCGGTCGGCCGGTTGCCGCGCACGCCGACCGCCGATGGCGTGCGCTGGAAGACGTACACCCGCTTCGCGGCCGCCGCCAGGGGCGCGAGGCATTGGATCGCAGTCGCGCCGGTGCCCAGCAGCGCGACCGATCGGTCGGCCAGCTTCGTGAGTGGCTGCCCGGGGCCGCCACCGGTGTAGTCGTAGTCCCAACGCGCGGTGTGGAACGAGTGCCCCGCGAAGTCCTCCATGCCCGGGATCGCGGGCAGCTTCATCAGGTTGAGCACGCCGACCGCCAGCACGTACCAGCGCGCGCGCAACTCGTCGCCGCGATCGGTGTGCACCCGCCAGCGCGAGGCATCGGCATCCCACGCGGCACGGTTCACGTCGGTGTGGAACAGCGCGTCGGCGACGAGGTCGAACCGCTCGGCGATCGCCTGCAGGTGCTGGCGGATCTCCTCACCGAAGGCGTAACGCTGGCTCGGCACGTAGCCGAGCTCGTCGAGCATCGGCAGGTAGATGTACGACTCGACGTCGCACATCACGCCTGGGTACCGGTTCCAGTACCACGTGCCGCCGATGCCGCCCGCCTGGTCGACGATCCGGATCCGTTCGACCCCGGCCTTGCGCAGGTGCGCCGCGGTCGCGACGCCGGCGATCCCCCCGCCCACGATCACGACGTCGAGCTCCTCGACGACGGGCTCCCGCTCGATCACCGGCGTGAACGGATCACGGCGGTACCGCGCGAAGTGATCGTCATCGCTCAGGTCACGGATGGCGGCGCGGCCGGGAACGAGCCGCTTGTCGCGCTCGGCGAGGTACTTCGCGTGCACTGCATCCGGGTCGAAGACCACGCCGTCGCCGTCTCGGGGCTCCGACCCGCTCATGACATCGACCTCACCGTCTCCCAGATCTTCATGTGGTCCCAACTCGTGGCCTCGGTCCATCAACATGCCACGAGAGGCTGGGGCGGATGCGAGTCAGCCGAGTTCGCTCACAGCCGCCTGTCATCGGTTCCTCCCATCGAGGCTGCTCCCTCGCCGCCGACGCCACCCACGAGATGACGCACACGTTAGATACTGCCGGATGATCAGTGACGCCGGGCGCGCAGAACGACGTCGTCGACGTGCGGGGAGCCGGACGGCGGGTCGATCCGCGGCTCGACCGCGTACAGCTCGACCGTGAAGTCGTCGCTCAGCAGCCGATCGAGTTCGTCGGCACCGACGTAGTCGGCCGGGTCGAATCCCCGCGACTTCATGTGCTCGCGGTGTTCGTCGTCGAGGTCGTGGTAGACGGCGAGCAGCAGACCGCCCGGGTGCACCGTGTCGAGCAACGCGACGCACAGCCGCCTCGCCGGCGGCCTTGGGCAGCGCCGGGTACTGCATCGACACGAGCTCGAACGAGCCGGCCGGTATCGGTGTCTGCAAGGCATCCCCGCAGACCCACTCGACCGCAGCGCCGATCCGCTCGCTGGCCTCTCGGGCCCGGCCGACGGCGACGTCGGAGATGTCGATCGCGGTGACCGTCCAGCCGCGGCGAGCGAGCCAGATGGCGTCCGCGCCCTCGCCGCAGCCGACGTCGAGTGCCCGGCCGGGGCTGAGGTCGGCGACCTCGGCGACGAGCCGCCCGTTCGGTCGTCCGCTCCACATCGTCCCGTCGGTCTCGCTGTACCTCGAGTCCCACTCCGCGGCCTGCGCAGGCCCCAAGCACTGCTCGCCGTGTTCGTGCTCGTGCATCGACCGCACGGTAGACCGACATCCGATGGTACGAACTGGCGTGCGGAACCGCAGATGCCTGAGCTGTTGTCTCAGGGCGCACCGCTGCGCCAGATCGTCGAGCGGTGGTCGATCGCGGACCTGGAGGAGGACGGATGAGGATCAACGTGATGAGCGTCATGGTCGACGACCAGGCCAAGGCGCTGCGCTTCTATACGGAGGTTCTCGGCTTCGTGAAGAAGAACGAGATCCCGCTCGGTGAGCACTCCTGGCTCACGGTCGTGTCGCCAGAGGACCCCGACGGCACCGAGCTCTCGCTCGAACCCGACGAGCACCCGGCGGCGCGTCCGTTCAAGGATGCGCTCGTCGCGGATGGCATTCCGTTCACGTCATTCGCCGTCGACGACGTGGCCGCTGAGTACGAGCGCCTTACCGGCCGTGGGGTGCGATTCACCCAGCCGCCGACCGACATGGGACCGGTCACGACAGCCGTGTTCGACGACACGTGCGGCAACCTCATTCAGCTCGCCGCGGAAAACTGAGTCGTTCTGTCGGCCGTGCGCAACCGATCGCGACGGTCGGCCCTCGGCCGATCCGAGGGCGGGCGATACCTGCCTAGGGCGACGGGGACAGTGGCTGCGGGAAGCACGCCTCCTGGCGTCGTGATCTGGACCCACGGTGAGGCGTCCGGGGGCGTCCAGCCCTGCTGCGCACTGGGAGGCAACGGAGCGGCGGGCGGCGTTCCGTGGAGCTCCCACCCTTCGAACCAGCCGCGCCACATGCTCGGGAGCTTTGCGCCGAGCGCGGCGCGCTCGCGAAGGGCGTCGCGCACCTCTACCTTCAGGCGACGCACCTCATTGGCGGCGACGAACATGAGTGGCGGTTGTGTTTCCTGTTGGAAGTCCTCGTCGAGAATGTGGCTGAACGGGTCGCGCCACGGGCTCTTGTACGGCTTCCCGTAGATCTTGTGCTCCCATTCCCAGGCCTGCGCGCGGGCACGGATGATCCGGTCGCACACGTTGCGAGCAGCGTTGGCGTTGCCGGGTGGTGGGTCGAGCACGTCCGCTGCTCGCATCCACCCGTAGTCGTAGGCGATGCGGATGAGGCCGGGCTCGATCACCATGCCATCGTGAATGTCGAACGAGGGCTGGATGACGATGACGTCGACATCGGGAGGCCATCCGCCGTAGGGCCTGACATCGTCGTCGGAGATCTCGACGAACGGGATCAGGGTGATACCGCGGGCGAACACCGACAGCGCGCACATCTGCGACGCGTTCGCAACGGGTGCAACCTCGGCTGAACACATGATGGCGTACACCGTGGACGCGCCGAGGTCGTCGACGGCGACTGAGACAGGGACACCCTCTTTGATTCCCGCATCGACGCATGTCAGGGAGCCGACCTTCTCGTGCGGCAGCATGGCCGGCATGGCGGATGAGGCCATGACTCCCTGGACGAGCGTGGTCGATTCGCCGTTGCGCTGCAGCCGCTGACCTCGCGCCGCCGTCCAGATGTCACCCTTCTCGTCGACCGCGACGAGGGCACCGTTGTCGAGGGCCACCGACATCATGCGCAACTCGATCCCGGAGCTCTCGACCTCGTGGGGCTTCAGCTGCTGGTTGATCACGTCTCGGAGAGGGCGGAACCGGTAGATACCAGAGCGCTCCAGCGTCACACCGTCGACGACTGCCGGGGCGCCGTCCTGGGAGAGCACCTCGACAAGCGGTTGCAGGTCGTTGATCAAGTCATCGACCGCAACTGCGCCGCCCCGATGGCGCCGCCCAGCAAGCCGATGATGTAGCCGACGGGGCCCAGGAGGGCGAGGCCGGCGATGCCGCCCACGGCGCCGCCGGTTACGACCGAACCTTGAATGCCCGAGACGCGACTTGGATCCGATCTCGAATCATCCGCGTCACGTCAGACACCTCGAAGAGGTCACCGCAGGTGTTCATCTTGGTGAACCAGATGTCTTCGAGTGCATCCTGCGCGGTCTTCCCGGGCCGGTCGCCGTGGGCGAGTTGCAGCCCGTTCACCGAGCCGACCGACGTGGTCGTCATCGCGTCAGGTTTGATGCCGCGGTCGGCCAGGTAGCGCAGCGCGCCGAGCTGGAAGTCGCCACGGGCGGCCCCGCCGCTGAGCGCGAAGGCGATCGTTTCCTTGACCGACACCGAGACGTTCGCCGGATCGCTCGTGGCGCACTTGTTCGTTGCCTCGAGCGTGTAGCCGCCGACCCAGGTGCCGCGCGCAAGCTTGATCCGAAGCGAGCCTCTCCCGAAGGCGTCGATCGTCGCTGCGGTGGTGGGTGCCGGTGCCGCTCCGGCCGCGGTCACCGTGACCGACGTCGCACCTCGGATCTCCCACGAAAGCGTGATCGTCTGGCCTGGCCGACCGACCAGCGACGGGTGCCCGTCGACGAGGAAGGAGCGGATCAGGGGTACGCCGCCCTCGAAGAACGCTCCGGTCGTCACGAGCACCGGCGGTGCGGACAGGGTGTCGCGGGCGCCGTCGAGCCGCGCTTGGACGGCGGGTCCGAAGCAGTGCCCGAGCACATCGAGCAGCTCGCCACCGGCCGCGCCGAGCGACTCCGTCACTTGCGAGTCAGACGGCGGATACAGCCCGATCGGGCCGGGAACGGCATTGCTCGGGACGAGGACCTCGACGAGATCGTCCTGCCATTTCGTGGCGGCGACCAGCACGACGCCCGAAGCCGTGGTGAAAGCCACCATCCCGCTCGTGCCGAACCCGGCGCCGATGATCGAGAGCTTGGTCCCCGGGCACGCGTCGACTGGGTCGAGCTTCTGGATGACGCCGACCGGTCGCGGCGTGGCGGCGTCGCGGGCGTTGGCGTAGGCGGTCGCGGCGTTCTGAATCGTCTGGAAGCACCCGACCTGTTCGAGGTCGCCGAACCGCTGTAGCAAGTCCTCTGGGATGTCTGGAACGTCGCGTCCCAAGATGACACCACGTGCCGTTCGGGCAAGCAGCTCCGCGCCGAAAGCCACGCGCGAGTGCAGCATCCACCGCGATCCCACCCGTCGCGTCCGTGTCCGGAGTGGCCTTCGCACCCATCGACAACAGAGTGAGAAGCGTGTCGACGGCGTCGATCTTCAGGCGATCGGCATCGTCTCTGTTGGGTGTATCGAACAGCTCGAGTCCGAACGTCTCCGCGCTCATGGGGGCGACCGTGTCGGTCACCAGCGCTCCGAGGGCACCAACAGCCGTCTCGTCGATGACTCGAAACACCGAGTCGGTGCGCCGACGCCGGCCGATCCTCGTCTGCTCCGGCATCTCGCCGTCCAATGTGGAGATCACCGGCACGGCCTGAACATCCGCACCGACGACGGCGTTGAACGATCCGAGCATGTACGGCGCCTTGGCCTGCTGGACCTGATCAGCGAGTTGAAACTCCGGGAACATTCCGTCGCCCATCACCACGTCTCCCTCTTCGAACCCGATCGATGCGCCGGCGCCGCTGGTGCCGGCGATGGCACTCCTGCGGCGAACCGTCCGCGAGACCGATGGTGCGACCCGGAGGGGTGCGGGGTCGTCCGGGAAATCACGTATTCCTTCGCGGCCTGCCCCTTCGGGCATGCGAGCCCGCACACTCCGGCTCAGCTCGCAGCGTGTCGCTCGACGTCGTGCTTAAGTCATTGCCGTGAGACCGCTCGCGGGGATTCGCATCGTCGACTTGACGACCAACATGTCGGGGCCGCTGGCGACGATGATGCTCGCCGACCAAGGTGCGGACGTCGTCAAGGTCGAGCCACCAGCCGGTGACGCCATTCGGACGGTCGGTACGGGCCACGCCGGCATGAGCGCGTACTTCGCGAACAACAACCGCGGAAAGCGCTCGATCGCGATCGACCTGACGAACGATGCGGGGCGCGACATCGTGCGCCGACTCACGGCGGACGCTGACGTGTTCGCCCAGAACTTCCGGCCCGGTGTGATCGACCGCCTCGGGTTGAGCGCCCAGTCATTGCACGCGGAGAACCCGCGACTGATCTACGCGTCGATCAGCGGCTTCGGAACGACGGGACCGCTCGCCGGCGCGCCTGCGTACGACCACGTCGTGCAAGCGCTCTCCGGCTTCGCTGCCATTCAGACGGCGGGGACCAAAGAGCCGTCGATGGTTCGGCATGGTGTCATCGACAAGGCGACGGCCTACACGCTCGCCCAGGCGATCACCGCCGCGTTGTTCCAGCGCGAACGCACCGGACAGGGCACGCGTATCGACGTGTCGATGCTCGACGTGGCGATCGCGTTCTTGTGGCCGGACGGCATGATGGATCACACCGTCGACGAGCCATCGACGGTGCTGCCGCCCACGAGTCGAAGCTTCCGGGTGAGTCCGACGGCGGACGGTCATGTCGTGTTGGTCACCTTGACGGCCGCGCAATGGTCCGGCCTCACGAGCGCGCTGCTCGGCGACGACAACGCGGCGATGTCCGATACCGCTGAACGCATGAAGGGCGGCGCGGACGTCATGCGGCGAGTGCGCGCTGTCATCGCCGACATGCCAACCGACGAAGTGGTGTCGCGGTTGCGAGCGGCAGACGTCCCCGTCGCGCCAGTGCGGGATCTGCACGAGGTCGCCGACGATCCGCAGGTCGTCGCGTCCGGCACGGTGCGCGCCTTCGAGCACTCGGTGCTCGGCGGGGTGCACCAACCCCGACCCGCGCCGTTGTTCGACGACGCCGCCGCCGATCCGACCCCGTCCGCTCCGCTGCTCGGCGAACACACCGACGAGGTGTTGCGGGAAGCGGGCTGGAGCGACGACGAGATCGCGGGGCTACGCGCCGACGAGGTCGTCCGCTAGTTCGAGTCGCGGCTCGGTCGAAGGACATGAGGCCGTGCGACGGCGGCGAGCGTGGTGGCGTCGTGCGCAGCGAGTTGTAGCGGCGAACCCTGGTTGGCCCGCTGTGCTCGAACCGACTGGTACTCTCCGAAGCGAGCGGTGTCGGCGGAGGGCGGTGGGTCTACTTCGCGACGTTGCTCTCGCGTTCATTGTTCCGTTTCGAGGAGAAATCTTGATCAAACGTCGTGTTGTAGCTCGTGCCGTCGCAGCAGTCGGGGTCGCGGCCCTGGCCTCTGCTGTCGGCGTACCGGGAGCGTTGGCCAAGCCCAAGCCGCCGGTCCAGTCCACACCTCAGGTGGTGGCAACCGGTTTGGACAGCCCCCGCCATGTGCGTTTCTCACCCGACGGCTCGCTGTATGTCGTCGAGGCCGGTCGCGGCGGCGACCTCGGTTGCGCCGACAATCCGGAGCTCGGCACCCTGTGTCTCGGCATGTCCGGGGCGGTCACGCTGGTGCGGGACAACGGGGCCGACGAGCGGGTCCTGAGCGGCCTCCCGTCGATCACCGGCTCGGACACGCTCGGGCCGTCCGACATCGCCTTCACTGGCAACCAGAAGTTCGTGCTCAGCATCGGGCTCGGCGGCGACGTCGCCTTCCGCGATGCGTACGGGGCCGACGGTGCGCTGCTCGGCACGCTGGTGGCCGGCAAGTTGAAGCAAGGCGGTGTGTCGCTGTTCGCTGACGTTCTCGCCAACGAGGCGGCGACCAACCCTGACGGCACCGACATCAACAGCGACCCGACGGGGTTCACCCGCGACGGTGACGGCTACATCCTCGCCGACTCCGGCGGCAACGCCGTCGTGCGCGCCAACCACAAGGGTGCGTTCACCACTGTCACGGCCCTGCCCTCGGTCGACATGCTCGCCCCGCCGTTCCTCGGACTCCCGCCGGGCACCATGATCCCGGCCGATTCCGTGCCGACGGCTGTCACCCGCGGCCCCGATGGCGCCTTGTACATCAGCGAGCTGACCGGGTTCCCGTTCCAGCAGGGAGCCGCCAGCATCTTCCGGATCGTGCCCGGCCAGGCCCCGACCGTGTACGCCTCGGGACTGACCAACGTCACGGACCTCGGGTTCGCCAGCGACGGCACCCTCTACGCCGTCGAGATCTCGTCGACCGGTCTGCTGAACACCCCTCCCATCGGCGCGCTCGTCAAGGTCAACCCCGGTACCAGCACTCATGACACCGTCATGGGCGACCTGGACTCCCCCTATGGCGTCGCCATCCGCAACGGTGCCGCGTACGTGTCCACCTGTTCGGTCTGCATCGGCGGCGGTGAAGTCATCCGCGTCCCGCTGAGCTGACCCGCGGGGTCTGTTCAACGGTGCATTGTCGGCCCGGCGACCTCGGTCGCCGGGCCGACACGGCTACGACGGTGACAGGCGCTACTTGCCGATCCGCGACGAGCCCGCCGCGTTCTGCAACTCGACGCCGTCGGGCGGGAGCAGGAACCCGCCCTTCACGAGTTTCTGGATGTCTTTGCTCCAGGCCGACACGAACTTGCCGTGGTTCTTGTACAGGCTGGCCAGCTGCGCTGACGTGTACGGCACCGTCGAGCCGAAGAGGACACAGAACAGCGAGATGGATCGGTGTGTCCAGGTGCGGGAGTGTTGCCGATACCTGCGAGCACCGCGATCGGCGCGTCGACCTGCGGCGAGCGCACGCCGCCGATCGTGTTGCCGTTGGCGTCCTTGGCGTAGGCAAACGGCGACGTTGACGCGATCTGCAGGGGCTGCCCGAGCGGAGGCGGCGTGCCCTTCGTGACCCACTGGTTCAGCCAGAAGATCGCCGAGTCGAGCAACCAGTGCGCGCCACCGGTGTTGATCGGCAGGGTGCACTGGCCGCCGGGGCCCGGGACGTTTGTCGGGTTCTGCATGGCTGCGAGATTGGCGACTGCGCCCTGACCGTTACCGGTGTCGCTCGGACCGATCAACAAGCCGTAGGTGTCGAAGTGCGACGTTCCCGCGGCCTCCCACTGGCGGAACACGTTGGTGTCGGGCTGCCGCGCCGTGAAGGCACCGGACGACATCGAACTCGGTCTGGAACACGAACACCGGCACGTCGAGGTCGGTGCGGATCAGCGTCGGGTTCGGCGCCGGCACCGAGGTGAGTGGCGACTGCGACAGCGCGGCACCCGCGGCGCCACGGCTGTGCACCAGGAATCCGTCGTAGACGTGCGCGAGCGGCTGCACGGCGTCGATGTAGGTCACCATGCGGGCGGCCGACTGCGACTCACCTGCCGCGAGGAGCGTCTTCGGTGTGAGCCCGCCGAGGATCTTCGCCGAGTTGTCGCGGATCGCCTGACCGGCCTGGGAGAAGATGTCGTAGGAGTAGCTGTCACCGGGATGAGAGAGCGTTCCGTAGCGGCCCGGATCGCCGGGAGCCGGACACGGCGGAGAAGGAGGTGCTGTTGCGGAACACTTGAGCTGGTTCAGACCCACCGCCTGGGCCGAGACACCGACCCAGGCGAACCCGTCGCGGATGAGTTCGTTGTGCGTCTGCGTCCAGTCCGGATCGGCGTCGACCTGCCCCGACACGTTGAGCCACTCAACGAGGACGGTGCCGTTGAACTTCTTCGGGTCGATCGGCCGGTAGACGACCACACGGTCGTGTACGGAGCCGGATCGCTCGGCGGACCGTGCCCGGCGTGACGGTCCACTTGCCATCCGACGTCAACGGTGCGGACGGCGTGTAGGCGTTGGCCGTCCCCGTGAGGAAGAACTCGGACTGCTCGTAGCCAACCTGAGCGAGATCGAACCCGTTGAGGTTCGCCGGCAGGATGGCACCCGAGCCCCCGGTGACCGGCCCCGAGAAGGACGCGCGTCCGCCGATGTGAAGCGCTCGACTCGTGGGACTCGCCACCTCTGAGACTCGCTCCAACCCAGATACCGACTCGGCAGACGTCCGCTATCGCTGGCGCGTCCGCTCCGTCCATGCTGTTCTTCGGCGCTTGGGTGCGCCTCTCGCCGCGAGGGGGTGGAGAGATGTCGATCATGGCCACGAGCGTTCCTGTTGTCGCCGCTTGGATCGTCCTCGGCCCACCCGCCGCGCTTGCCGTCACCGTCTGGGCGGGACGGCTCCTGGGCGCGCGTCGCAGCTGGCTGGCCCTGACGGTTGCCGGGCTCGTGGGTTGGACTTTGGGCGTGGTCTCGGCCGGAGTCATCACCGGATGGGCGTGGGACCGACTCGAGATGGTCCTGCTGGCCCTGCTGCTGGGCACGCTGTTCACCATGATCGCGGCGCTCGGTCTCGACCTCCTCGCACCCATGGGGTCGCTGGCGTCGGGCGAGGAAGCCGGACTGCTCAACCTCCGCAATCCGTTCACGGGTGCCCGTGACGCCGTTCGCCCGGTGCGTCGCTACCGCGAGGTGCTTCATCTCGCGCGCGTGAACGGCGTCACGACTCGGCGGCCGGATCCGGCGACGCTGCCGGCCGGTGTCCGCCAGACGCTCGAACAGGCGGGCGGCATGCTGGTGAAGGTCGGCCAGGTGGCGTCCACCCGGCCCGACCTGCTTCCGGTCGCGTGGTGCGATGAGCTCGCGCTCCTGCGCGCGCACGCAGAACCTGCACCCGCGGATGCGATCCGCCCCATCCTCACGAACGAGCTCGGCACCCCGGTGGAGACGGCCTTTGTGGAGTTCGACTGGCAACCGATCGCCAGCGCCTCCATCGCCCAGGTCTACGCCGCCCGGCTGCCCGATCACACGAGCGTTGTCGTCAAGGTCCAGCGACCGGACCTCGACGAGACGATCGCCTTGGACAGTGCCGCCATGATGCAGCTCGCGGCGCTCATCGAACGGCGTACAACGCTCGGCCTGTCGTTGCGGCCGACCGAACTCGCCGCCGAGTTCATCGACAACGTCCGAGAGGAGCTCGACTTCCGTATCGAAGCCTCCAACCGCGACACACTCGCCGTAGCCCTGGCCGACGCCGACCGTGTGCGCGTGCCCGCGGTGTTCCCGACCCTCTCGACGCATCGGGTGCTCACCGAGGAGCGAATCGTCGGCTGCTCGATCACCGACACCGACGCGCTCACGTCGCTCGGGCTCGATCCCGGTGAGATCGCTCGCCGTCTCGTCGACGCCTTCGTGGCCCAGATCTTCGACGCCGGCGTGTTCCACGCCGATCCCCACCCCGGCAACATCCTGATCGAGGACGACGGCACCATCGTCCTGATCGATCTCGGTGCGGTCGGAAGGCTCGGCCCGAACCAGCGAACCCTGGTTCTGCAGATGCTCGCCGGGGCAGCAGCGGGCGACGCCACCGTGCTGCGACAGGCACTCACCGAGATGACCTCCGTGGACGACCGGGCCGATGTCCGTCAGCTCGATCTCGATCTCGACGACATGCTGGCGCGTCACATGCGAGCGGGCGGAGGGATCACGGCCGACGCCTTCCAGGACCTCACGTTGCTCGTCGGGCGCTACGGGATACGACTCCCCCGCTGGTTCGGCAGCCTCTCCCGCACGCTCGTCACCCTCGAAGGGACCCTCCAGTTGATCGATCCCGCGTTCTCGCTCGTCGACGCGGCACAAGCCCACGCGGGGACCGCTGTCCTCGGCCAGGTGCGGCCGGCGTCGATCCGCGCTGCCCTGGAACAAGAAGCCATCGCGCAACTTCCGCGCCTCCAGCGCCTACCCGAACGCGTCGACGAGCTCCTCGGTCAAGCCGTCAGCGGCAGGCTCTCGACCCGGGTCGCGCTCTTCTCGCACCACAGTGACGAGCGCCTGGTGCGCGGACTCGTCAACCGCGTCGTCCTCGCAATCCTCGCCGCCTCGCTCGGCATCGGCTCGATCCTGCTCATCAACGTCCAAGTCGGGCCGAGCTTGAGCGACACGGTCAGCCTCAACGAAATGCTCGGCTACATCGGCCTCGCCTGCGCCGCTGTGCTGATGCTCCGGGTGATCGCCGGCGTCATCAGGGACGGACTGACGTGACGAGCCCCGTGACTCCGCGTGTTCGGGTTCGGTTGACGCGCAGTCGATCGAGTGCGCGTGTGCGTTTCGTTATTCGTCGCGCTCGCGGAATGCCTGCATCAGCCGATCGCGCACATCGGCGGGCATCGCGTCGACGTCGTCGTCATCGAGCGCGCGGGTCTTCATCACCGTGAGTCGCATCTCGCTGAGGTACTCGCGGCAGTGCGGACAGTCGGCGAGGTGATGCTCGATGAGCGCGACGGTGGCTTCCGGGAGTGCGCCGTCGAGGTACGCGGTGACGTCCTCGACGAACTGCCGGCACACGTAGGTCGCGGCGGCGCTCATGCGTTCGCGGTCCTCGTCGTAGTGCTGCTCGAGCGACGCTCGGACCTTCGATCTCGCGCGATGGAGCAGCACGCGTTGGTTCGAGTCGCTGACCTCGAGCGCGTCGCACACTTCGGCCGCCGACCAGCCGAGGAGATCACGCATCGTGATCACTTCGCGCTGAGCCGGCGGGAGCCGGTCGATTGCCGAACGGACCGTCGCGAGAGTCTCGGCGTCGACCGCATGCTGCTCGGGCTCCGACCACGGATGCGGTGGCCGCTTCCACGCGCCCGCGCTGGCGTAGACCGCGCCGAAAGCGGCGCGGGTCCACCGCTGGATCCTCGTCGAGCATGGCCGTTGTCGCGAACGGGATCGAGCGGTTCTCCTTCACGCCGTGCGTGCGCGGCGATGTTCACGAGGATCCGGAACAGCCACGTCTTGAGGCTCGAGCGCTGCTCGAACCGGTCGATGCCGTCGATCACGGCGAGCCACGTCTCCTGAACGACTTCGTCGGCGACCGCGCGGCTCGGTACGTATTGCTGCGAGAGCCGGACGAGCGTCGAGTGGTATCGATCCAGCAAGAAGGCGAACGCGTCCGGCGTCGTGCGCGACGAGTGCCTTCACCAAGACATCGTCGTCGGAGAAGTCGAGGACGGCCACTTGCTCGGATCGTACGGGCACATCACCACGGAACACAGTCGAGAGCGGCGTCATTTCGTTACGACCTTCGCGGCGCGGACCGCTGGCACGAAGGTTGTAACGGATCCTGAGTCTCGGCGCACTGAACGTCGACCATCGACCAACTCTCTCGGAGGTAGTGCATGAAATCCGTTCGTCGTCTTGCCGCGGCATCGGCGCTCGCTGTCGCGGTAGTCATCGCGGTCGCGACACCGGCGTTCGCCCATGCTGCCGATCAGTCGCATGACCGGAACCAGTCCGAGCATCAATCCGATGACTTCGGCAGTTCGCTCGGGGTGCCGATCACGTCGTGTTCGTGCAGACCGACAACCCGTCGGGCAACGCCGTGGTGGCGTACGACCGGGCCGACGACGGCACCCTGACCCAGGCGAGGACCTACCCGACCGGCGGCGATGGTGGCGTGCTCACGGGTTCGATCGTCGACCATCTCGCGTCGCAAGCGTCGCTGACCTACGACGACGAACACGCACTGCTGTTCGCGGTGAACGCCGGGAGCAACACCGTGTCGGTGTTCTCGGTGAACGGCGACCGGCTCACGTTGCGGCAGGTCGTTCCGTCGTACGGCCAGTTCCCGGTCAGCGTCGCGGTGCACGGCAACCTCGTGTACGTGTTGAACGCGAGAGCCGGCGGTTCGGTGCAGGGCTACGGCATCTTCGGCGAGCACCTGTTCCCGCTCGGCTCGAACCGCGCGCTCGGCCTCGACGCGGCCGCGACTCCGGAGTTCGTGAACACGCCCGGGCAGGTCGCGTTCTCCCCGGACGGCTCGCAGCTCATCGTCACGACGAAGGCCAACGGCAGCAGCATCGACGTTTTCCGCGTCGGGTTCTTCGGAACGCTGTCGAGCGCCGTCGTGAACGCCGAGCCGGGCACGGTGCCCTTCGCGGTCACGTTCGACGGTTCGGGCAACCTCGTGGTGACCGAGGCCGGAACGAACGCTGTCGCGACGTTCGATCTTCACCACGACGGAACGATCACGTTGCTCCACATGGTGCCGACCGGCCAGGCGGCGACGTGCTGGATCGTCGGAGCCAACGGGCAGTTCTACGCGTCGAACGCCGGCAGCGCATCGCTCACCGAGGTTCGATCCGGCCCGCGGCGGCACACTGACCGTCCTCGGCAACACCAGCACCGACCCCGGTACGGTCGACGCCGCGATCAGCGCGCACGGCCACTACCTGTACGTGCAGACCGGCGCCAACGGCATCGTCGACGAGTTCCGCATCGACGGTGACGGCTCGCTCAGCCCGATCGGCAGCGTCACCGTTCCCGACGCGGTCGGCGGTGAAGGCATCGTCGCCGTCTAGCTGCGGCGCCTTCGCCGCTCGGCATTGCGAGGCTGCGGTACGAACCCGAGGTGCCGCAGCCTCGCACTGGCGTCGTCGCGGACGGCGCAAGCGGACGACGCCCCACGGCGACTGCGCTTGGGCACGCGCGCGCACCTGCCGGCCGCTTGGGTGAAGAATCGTGATGATGACCGACGGCACCGTCGACGAATCGGCGGGGCGACCGATCGGCAGGCGCGTGATTCTCGGTTCGCTGATTGCGAGCGGTGCCGGGATCGTGTTCGGCGCGCGCGTGCAGGATGTACTCCAACAATTGCTGCTGCCGATAACGCTTCACGACCCGACCGGGTTGTCCGACCTGCTCCCGGTCGCCGGTCGATTCCGCATCTACTCCGTCATGGGCAGCTCTGCCGCCTTTGTTACAGGAACTCTGCACAGAGGTAATGCGCTTTCTCAATATACCCGCCCTGTTGCCAACGGTGTGCATTCTGTTAGCCGTGAGCGCCTCTTTGATGCGGGGTTTACGCTGCCGGTCTAACCGCGGCACCACCTATGCGAACCTTTTCGCCATGCTGGGTGCTGATTCGGCAGCGGGTAAAAGTCTTGCCTACAATGCTGCCATGGGACCTTTGGAAGAGTTAGATGCCGAGCTTTTGGAAGAGTTCGAAGAAGCTGAAAATTGGGATGCAAGCGACGCTCGGGCTCATAAAAGACGACCTTGCTGCGCTTCACTCGGTGTATTCAAAAGCCAAAAAGGGAGGGGAAGAGCTTACCGCTGCTGAAGAACAGGCGCTTATCAGCAAGCTCAAAACCCTGCACAAACAACAGGTCGAACTCGAAAAGCGGATGGCGCAGGAACCGTCGCTATGGTGTGCGGATTTCACCGGAGAAGCCTTAGGAGTGCTGCTGGCTAATAACCGTGAACAGGTGTCGGTAAGTAGTGATGAGAGGAGCCTCACTGTGAACAATCTGTTGGGCGTTATAACGACGGGGAGGCAACCGATGACGCAGTGTTGTGTAAAGGTTTTCACAGTAAATGCACACAAGGTGCATCGCATCTCTCGGGAATCGATTTCGCTCAAAAAACCGTGCATCAGTGTGCTTTTGTTGGTGCAGGAGGATATCCGCGCTCCGCGTTTGCAAATACTCGCTTAGTACTGGGAGGCTTCCTCGCGCGCTGTTTCAGCGCGTACTGCCGGTTAAAAATGCAAGAAGAAACCGAGGAGACCGAAATCCCTCTGTCACCACAAATCCTCGAACGCTGGCGTAAACTTATCCGAGAGCTTTACAGCAAGTTTCGATGTGCTGACTCCTCTTGTAGTTTGGTGGTTGAGCAAGAGGTGCGGGTTTTAAGCCGGCAACAGTATAACTCCATCGTCCGGATGGTGAACGGCAAGTTTAGAGATATCCGCTCCTTTGCCGCCCGTTGGGTTGAGCAGACCTGGAAACTGGCGTTGGTCTTACACGCGGGCCGCTACGGCGCACAGTGCGATGCGCATCCTCTCAGCGTGGAGACCTTTAAAGCCGGCCAGTCTATCAGCCGGCTTTTCTGCAAGGAACAGCTCAAGGTTCTAGGAGCTTTGCGGTCGGATCGGTTGCACAAGACCAACCTGCGTTTAGCAGAGCTTTTCTTACGCAACGCCAATGAACCAATGCGGCTCCGCGATCTGGAGAAGATCCACGGGCTGGACCGGGGACGAGGTTGAAGACTGTGTGCACGCTTACTCTAAAACATATGGCTTGGTCCGGGTAAAACCGGCCAGAGGAAAGCTCTCTATCCTGATTTTTCTGCATGCATTTCCTCCAAACAACAGGACACTGCCTAAAAACGTAAAAGTTCCCTGCGTACCCAGAGAGAAGATTTGTGCGGCAGCAGAGTTTTGGCGGTAGGAACTCCGGATTTATTGGAAGAACGACTACGAAAACCGAGGAGACGGCCAAACTTGTGAAAATTCACCAAAACCCGCCAACCCGCTCCTGGAGCGGAACGCCGCTATATAATGGGGATAATGGGGAAAATGGGGCGAGTACACATATCTGTAGAAAAACCCATTCCAGGGAGAGCGAGAGAGGTACTTTTTAATTGATGTGCACGTACTCGCCCCATTTTCCCCATTATCCCCATTATCTCCCGTCTAAAAACGTAAAAAGTCTCTGCATACTCAATCCCCATTATCCCCATTATCATGCAAAACCTCGATCTTGCTCGTATCGATAAAGCCGAGTTCCGACGCTTGGCTAAACATCCAAAACTCCCAGATTACAGCCGGCAACAGGAATGGTGGGCCGACCAGGCGCGCTCGCGTCTCGGGGTACTAATGCATTCCAAGCTGCTCAAGTGTTGGCCCTTGGTAATCTTGGCTTCCAACAGAAAACCAACCTCCATAATTCCAGGGCAATCCACCGTGTTTGTGGTCGACATGGGGGTGAGCGACACCCGGGAAGAGGCAGTCATCAAATTACAGAAATTACTGACCAAGCCGCACTACCTCTAGCGAAACCATGCCTCTGCTTAATTCCGTCTCCAGCGACACCGCGCCCGTTTCCTTCGAGGTTGCACTCCAACAGCTCGGCCCAGGTCCGTTAGCCCTCGATCTGGAGACGTACTCCGTCAATTATCCATCCAGCGACGAGGCGCTCGACCCACCCAAGGTGAGATCCGGCTCTTGTCGCTGTGCTCGCCGGAGGCGAGCCGCAACTGCTTGATCACATGCTGACGCCGATCCGGCCGAGGTGTTAGGGCGGCCTGCTGGCCGATCGGCTCCTCATCACGCAACACGCGGCCTTTGATTGTGCCTGGCTGAAAGTCAAGTTCGGGCTCTGGCCCGCCCAAATTTACGATACCCTGACCGCCGCTCGTCTTATTACCAACGGGCCGGTCTGTCCAACAAGCTCGGAGACTCCTGAAACGTGAACTCGGTGTCGTCTTGACCTAAAGAGGCCGGCGCGAGCGATTGGGGCGGAATGTTCCTGACGGCTGACCAACTGCTCTACGCGGCCGCTGACGTGCGGTATTTGCACCGTCTGATGGTGAAACAGACCGACACGCTCCAGCGCACGGTTTGTGGGAAGTCTACCATTGGAAATAGCTCTCCTGCCGATCATCCAGCACATGCAGGAGAACGGGTTCAGCATAGATTGCGCGATCCCTTCGAGCTGCGATTCGCGATGAGACGACACCGGAAGCCGCGGCTTCACGGCGGCACTCATCAAACGCCTAGGGGGCGCAGATTTTAATGTCGAATGACGCCCACCCAGCTGAAGGAGGCTTTAGTCGAATGCCGGTATAGCAGGTAAAACACGAAGGAGGAGACGCTGGCTGCATCTCCAGCCCGATCCGTCAGCGGGTATCCTGGATTATCGCGGAGCCGAGATGCAACGGCGGCAAGCGGTTCCCTGCTTTCGGCGCGATCGCGCCTGGTCAAGGATTGCACCCGCATTACAATCCGTTGGGTCGCGGTCAGTGGCCGGTTCAGTGCGTCCTATCCAAACCTGCAGCAGATTAACCGAGACGGCAGGATGCGGGCGCATTTATCGCTACACCCGGTCGAGTGCTCGTCGTCTGGACTACTCGCAGATAGAATTCCGCGTAGCGGCGCTCCTTAGCGGAGACGAAGACCATGCTCGAAGCGTTCCAACGCGGGGAAGACATGCACAAACAGACCGCAGCCGCGTTGTCTTGTCCAAGGCTCTTGAAGCCGTCAACAAAGATGACCGACAAACGGCCAAAGCGGTCAATTTCGGCTGATCTTCGGACAGCGCGCCAAAGGTCTGGTGACCTACGCTCGGCTAATTATGGGGTCGCGTTTAACCCTGACGCAGGCCGAACAGCTCCGGTGCCATTCTTTTACCACTACCAAGGACTAGCCCGCTGGCACCACCAAGGCGTGACCTCGTGCACCCTTCGTCCTAGAAGGCCGGACAGCTGATGGGGCGCCGGCGTTCACCGCCCGCGGCCGCGGACGACTGGGACAAGTTCCAGCTGCTGGTCAATTTCCCGGTGCAAGGCACAGCGGCCGACGGCCTCAAAAAGGCCCTGGTCCGGCTCTATGCCGAGCTTCCGCCCGGCGTCCTCATCATCAGCTGTGTGCATGACGAGGTGATCCTCGAGGCTGCACCGGAAGTAGCTGAAGAAGTGCTGCGCTGGGCGCAGCGATCATGATCAAGGAAATGTCCTCGTTACTACCTGGCGTGCCGATTGAGGTCGAAGGCAGGATTTGTGAAAACTGGGGAGAAAAATCGTGAGTGCTTTTGACAACACCCCGAAGCTTTCTTTCGCGCAACTCAGGCAGCGCCGCGCCCTGGTCCACGCAACCTTGTTCGTCTCAATTGGCCTTGCACGCATATCAATGTACTCTTCGCCGTCTCAAGGCGTCATCGCGTGGGTTAAAGGCGATTGGGTCTACTGCTTCCAGCTCAATCCATATGACCAGTTCGCCTGGCGGATCACCAACCGGTGGATCCACCAGCACCGGCTGCCCTCGAGACTGCGGGTAAGGGGACAGAACAGGATCTCGACATACCGGGAGCATTTTACGGATGCCAGGTCCCCGAACCGAAGCATCGGTTTGAGCTGTCCTTTGTCGGGAGAGAAACGCCGCTGGTCGCTACTCCGGAGCTGGTACGTTTTGTCGAGTCTGTGTTTACCAGCGGGAAAAACGCTGAGGTTTATCGGTGGAGCCTGTTCGCTCATGGCAAAAGCAGTTATCCGCATTACGCGTGGACGCGGGCCGGAGGGAAGGAGGTTTCACGCCTGCAGCGTTCCCGGGCAAAACGAGAAAGCGCGGAGCTCTGTCACAGTTATGGCTGCCCACAAAAGTATCGACCCCTGCTGCGCGGCCGCATCGTGGGCAAGAGCATTTATGTTCATTGCCCGTGGTGCGACCGTGAGCACATCCACGGCTACAACCCGGCGGTATGTTAAACCCTCGCATCGCGGCGCCCATTGCGCGGATGGTCCTTTCTACAGCCATCGGTCCTTTCTACAGCCATCCGCCTCTGGACGAATAAAAAGCGGGATCGAAAAAACGGGTGAATACAGTCAAAGCTAAGTACCTCGTCATTAGGATCGTAGTACGGTTTTAAAAACCCCATCCCGTTCTGCAAAAGCGAATCGATGGCGCAGATCGCCATCTTCGTAAAATTACTACGTTCCCTGACCTGATAATCGAACCACTGCGCCACGCTGTCGGTGTAGCTGTCGCCCTGGTCGTTCATCGCATAAAAGCTGGCTAATAACTCCGGCCCAAACACCCATTGGCAATAATTGGCTATTACATCGCGCCCTTCCGATGACAACCCAAGGCCAGTACCGCCGAAAAGAGCTGGGCTGGGTCTGGAACAACGGCCGGGACGAGGTCTATCACAGCTTCAATAACTTTTGCGACCTGGGCGATTACCCGTCACTGGACGCCGCCAAAAGAGCCTGCGAAACCTGCTTCGAGGAACGAGCGCCGTGCTCGGCCGATGAACGGCCTACCGCCCTTGCATCCTTCGCAGCTCTTCGCGTTGGATTGCAACAGAACGAGTAAGACAGCCAGCCCGATCAATCCTTCTTTTCTGGTGATACTCATACGCCGAAAAAGTGTCGCATTCGGGTCCAATATTGTTCGGTTTTCAACCCGGCCTTTGATCATCCGCCAGCTTGAACGCCAACTCTGTTTGCCATTTTGCTGAATTTGGCTCCTCCCTTGGGTCGGTGAGGTAGTGCTCGATACGCGCCCGCCAGCCCTCGCCACTGGAACCTGCGGCCCACTTGTCCCAGACAATGCCTTTATTCTGCGCCCAAGCCAACAAATCAGCCGTCGCCTGCATGAGCCCTTCGTAAGGGCCGGTGTAGACAATCGTCGCATACCGGCCCGCCGGAAGAGTGTCTGCAGTGATGCGGTTATCGCCTGTCACGGGCGTCGCAACCGGAACGCCTACGTCGATCTCCAACTTGGCCGCCATATCAATGACGCGGTAGCGCCACAGAGGCGCACCAGCCGGCTTTAAGCCCTTGTTTGCCAACCAGCCATACACTTCACCCCAGAGCGGCGGAAGCAGTTTTCCTAATTCTTGCATAGTAACCTGGGCCCGGAGCCCCACATAGGGCTGCTCATTACGATGTTCAATCTTTGGTTCGGTGATCATCTGTGTTCTCCTGTGGTCGTTTTACTCAAGATTTTCCCTAACCTCCATCGGGGTGTTGGTTCAGTTCCCCTGATACGACGAACAAGCCGGTACCGGCAGGACACTCTGACATCAAGCGTAGCGATCTCGCCGTCGATGAAAAAGCTTTTAGCCCCCAGCACATCGTGCTCCCCCTACCACTCGTCGCCCGCGACGGGCATGCGCGACCGCCCAAGTCTCCTCCGCACTCCCGTTCGTCAAGAGCTGTCCTACTCGTCCTCTTGTGCAGGAGGTCATCCCCCGGCAAGCCGGCTGCGATGAGCTCGCTGGACAGGCCTTCATCCGCAAGAGGGGGCGATTTTGGCCCGACTCACAATACGATGACGAATATTTTTTAGCCAAAGACTCCAGTGTTATTGGCATGGAGAAAGAGTCTACCAAACCCTCAGGCTTTATTTCCAGCCGCAAGAAGGCCATTATGTGTGCCATGCCCAAAAAGCCGCCGCCTACCATCTCACGCACCAAGAAACCCATGCCGATGATTGAGCCCATCCCGGTGATTGCGCCGGCGCCGGCCGCGGTCATCCCTCCGTTACGACCTGGTGCTGCGGCGACTAATCTGACGGGCAAACTCTCCAGACCGAATCCTGTCCTCAGGCGCGGGAAGCGATAGCTTCCTACATACAAGAGCTAATGGTACAAAGCGCCATCCATCCAAATGGGCAGCGCAAACGCAAGAACGGCCAGCACACGCCGGAAGGGCAGCGCAGCCAGATCAAGCACAAGCTCTCGCATGGCATCCGCGGTATTTCTCCCGTGCTCCTGGGTGTTGAGAAGGAGGAAGACTGGTTAGTTCATTACGCCGGTG